>NZ_CP015012.1:0-117500 GCF_002078335.1 Rickettsia amblyommatis
TTATATGAAGTAAAGCAAGAAGCAAATAGGGCAAAACTGAGACTTTTATCTCAAGAGTGGGGATTAATTTTGCAGGTAAATCAAAGATGTAGTTATTGTCATGCATTTGCACCTATTGTACAAGAATTTGCAAGTCAGTATGGGTTCCAAATAATATTTGTCTCTAATAATGGAGCAGATTTTGCTGATCTCAAGACTACTAAAGATACTGGGTTATTAAGCAGACTAAATCCTGAAAATCTTGTTCCAGTACTGTACTTAGTAGCAAGTAGTGGAGCGCAAATATATCCAGTTGCCAGAGGTATTATTAGCACAGACAAACTAGCTGAAAATATTTTAGCAATAATCCAGCACCATAATCGATTAAAGGTTGATTATGAGCAATAATTATCAGTTTAAGAATACCAAGTGTTGTATAAAATATGTCGTTCATATTGTAATAATCGTTTTATTTCTGCAATCACTTACCTCCTATGCTTGGGATTTATAGGATGTCTTTGAAGGAATGAGTGCTAATGTAACTAAACCTGAAGCTTATCAATCTCAAGCCGCTGGCTATTATGCAGCAGGTGGATTATCAGTGCGAACTAATAAAACAGCTTTTAATCCTATTGCAACTACTCCTCCAACACTTAACATGAGCTGTAGCGGTATAGGAGAGCACTTTTACCCTATAGAGCAAATAGGAATTAAATTCTATTATTTAGAACAAAAAGCTTGGGCTTATCGTAACGCTAAAGAATTTGTTTATAAATTCTGGCATGTTACACCGTATTCCCATAATATCAATCAATTTTGGCAGTTTCTATTAAATTCAGCTTGGCAAGAAATGATCGTAGTTTTCACCATAGGCGCAGTACTGTCTATATTACATTTTCAGGTCTGCCCCTAGTAAAAGACAGCGAAAGAAAACATATACTCATTACTGGAACTACAAGCAGTGGTAAAACCAATATGTTAAATGAACTATTACTTCAGATTAGAAAGGGATAGAGCAATTATTGTAGATATGACAGGTAGCTTCACTAATAGGTTTTTTGATTATAGATGTGATAAACTGCTCAATCCCTTTGAAGTAGGCACTGAGTATTGGCTACCATGGAACGATTGTAACGAGATTTCTGATTTTGACGATATAGCTAGTAGTTTTAGTAGTTATAGCCCTAAAATAGATGATTTCTTTGCTAAAACTAATTCAGCAGTTTTAGCTGAAGGATTAAGGATATATAAGAAGAATAGCAGAGATATTAAAAAACTCATTAATGCTATTGTTTATTCAAGCAATAAAGAATTTGTAAGGCTCTTTAAAGATACTGCCGTATCAGGTATTATAAGCAGTAGCGCTCCTGAGACATCTTCTGGTATTCAAGCAACTATTGGCAAGAATATTGCTGCTTTGAAACATTTAGAGCCTGATGGGACTTTTAGCATCAGAAAATGGTTTACTAGTGACACAGGATGGTTATTTATAACTAGCTCTCCTAATCAAAGAGTAACGCTTATACCACTTATTGCTGCTTGGATTAGTATCGCTATAAAAGCATTAATGGATAGAAATATCAATAATGCTCATAACAATATGTGGTTTATTATTGATGAGCTACCTGCTTTACAAAAAATATCTGCACTAGGGATAGCCTTGGCTGAGAGCAGAAAATATGGTGGTTGCTTTGTTGCTGGCGTGCAGAATGTTTATCAACTAGAAGAAATCTATGGGTTTGCAGGAACTGCTTTAATGCTTGATCTATTTGGCAGTAAGTTTATTTTTAGGGTAAGTGATCAGCAAACAGCTCAAAGATCTGCTTTAATGCTTGGTGAGCAAGAAATCATTGAGACTCAAGAAAATCTCTCTTATGGTGCTAACTCCATGCGTGGTGGAGTAAACATGAGTCATTTAGAGAAGAGAAAATTATTAGTCATGCCTTCTGAGATTATGAACCTACCAGAAATAAACCAAAGTACTTCTTTGAAACCAGGCAGATTCTTTGGCATAAACAAGAAGGTCAATGCCTTGTCTGCTCAGATTCAATAGATAATGGCGAAAGTGTGCAAGTACATCATAAAATACCTATAAGATATGATGGCACTGACCATATTAATAATTTGTGCTTATTGCATACAAACTGTCATAGGCAAGTACATAGTAAGCGTGGACAACAAATTGCAGATGTTAGTAAATTGCTTGAGCCGTATGCGGAGTAATTCGCTTGTACGGTTCTTTGGGAGGAAAGCGCCAATAGGGTGCCTACCTACCCGCTTTAACCTAATCTAAAGTTAGGTTAATAACCTCTCCCTCCCTAGCTTCTCAGATGTTACTTCAAATAATGGTAATTATCTTTGTTTATATTAATTTTACGGTTTGGTGGGCAACTGGGATTGTAAAATTTTCTTATCCATTTATTATCTTACTATCACTTGTAGTCTTTTGGTGTATCAATTACCTAGTTCAGAAAAAAATATGAAGGATTTTTTATTGGTACTTAAATAATATGTTGGACTTCTTAAATTTATTGTGCATTCATGATATGTAAACAATAATGTCTAAAATATTATACTTATATGGATAATGTCATAAAACAAAGATTAAAATTACAGCAACAGAAAGCCAAAATGATTACTGAAGAAGCTAAACTTAAAATTATAGAAAGACAAGTGTGTACTCGTCGCTTAATTGAACTGGGGGGATTGATTGCTAAAGCCAAACTTGTAGTGCCATACGGAAAATTCACAACACTCTGTAATAACGTTAAGTACTAGGCTTTCGGCGATTTACGAGTCAATCATAAATTTTGTGTAAGTTGTTAAAAATCATTTTCTAATAATTCATATTTAAAATCTTCACATAGTATCTCAAATTGATTCAAAGCAAGGGACCATTCTTTAATAGGCATGGTCTACTTTGTTGCAGCATTTTTAAGAGCTAAGTAGACGATTTTTGTGATAGATTTATCATCTGGAAAAACCCCTTTATTTTTGATAATTTTACGGATTTGACGATTTACCGATTCAATCGTATTGGTAGTATAGATGACCTTTCTAATCTCTTTAGGGAAAGCAAAGAAAGGTACTATACTATTTTCACTTAAATTTCACTTAAACCTAGAATTTGAATCTACTGCCTTAGCTCCTAGTGCTTTACCATCCCTCGCAACTCTTCTAGTGGTAACAAGAACATAGGCATGCTAGTTCTTTTCTCCTTTATGGGGTTTTTTTATCATTTTACGAGTAATGGCTATTTTCTACCTTCCAAATCCAGTTCCTTATAGTCAGGTAGGGCTATAACTACCTAAAATATAAAGAATTTTAAGAATGAAACAAATACTTAATATCTTGAATATATTGGTCTCCATCTAAATATACATTATAATCGTCATCTAAATCTTCAAAATAAAACTGTTGTGCAATATCTTGATTATCCTGATCTTCGCTATCATAATCTCCAAAAAGAGCTGTCATCTTTTGTAATCCTGCATGTACTTTTTGTTCTATCTGATATATTTCGATTGCTCTTTCTTGTATTGGAGATAAAAGTATTGTTTGCCTATACTTCTCTCCTGTAATTGATCTAGTAATGACCTCAGCAAGCATTAATGACTCACACCATTTTAGATCTTGAATAAACTGAGTATTATTGTTTTCTCCATGAGATAAAAGTAGCTTTGGAGTATTATTGTTATTATGATAACCACAGTAATTTATAATCTCATCGTTAACTAACATTGCTTTGCTTCCTACACCAGGAGTTATTTGCAATCTTGTTTTAGGATAATTTGCTGGTATTATTTCACTTGTATTTGAGTTAATAGCTTTGATTATTTGAGGTAAAGTTTCTAATGCATCATAATACTCATCATCCATTATTTTCTCAGTAATAACAGGTATTTTTTTTTCTGATGTATCTGCTTCAGCTAAGCTTTCCTGTATGTAATAGGTATAATCATCATTACACTCAGGTATTGTGTTTGCAGCAGTAGTAGGTAATATATTCGGTAACTTTAGTATGTGTGACGCTAACTCAATTATACCTTCCTTTAACCAATTACATATATTATTTATTGGTGACAAAATACTAGAAGAGGCACCGCTAGTTGCATATTCATTTATTTCTAAAGTTTTATCAGCTGCGCGTATAACATGATGATGCTTATCATTGAGTATGTTGTCCAATACTGTTTTTTGTAGTACTTCTTCTAGCGGTTGTTGATGTTGATTAATAAAATCTAAGAAAACATCCTCTCCTTTTTGAGCTTTTTTAATCAAGCTATTAGTGATTTTTTGTTCAATCCCAAAAAATTGACTTACTATTGTCAATAGGTGGATTTTATTTGAAACTTGGTGTGATTGTTGATAGTAGCTTTTGACTATTAAACAAGCCAAAGCTATTGTAGCTTGGTTTTTATCATTGTCTATTACTTGTTTTAGGTTTCTAAGATCATGAATATCATCTATAGTTCTTAGATCTCTACCTGCAAAATATTTCACAGCACTGACTACCTCAGGGCTTAACTTATCCAGCTGCTGGTTGATACTATGTAGGGCTTTATGATTGGCATGCCTGATATGATCCTTTATTGTGTGAGATGATGTAGTTAACGGTTTTGAGCTAATTCTATCTTTAGATTTGAAATGTATATGATTAATAATATCATAGGCTTTAGGTGATGCATCAGTACTTGTTATACTAACATTATCACTATCAGTATCAGATTTAAGTGTATCTTGCAATAATTTTACTGAAACAGGGGAAGACAAATCATTAAAATACAATCTTGTTTTATTAGTGATATTACACAGTAATGAACTATTAATCTTCAAACAACCTGGTAATTTCAATATAGTACTATCTTTTAATCTACTATTTACACATATTGGAACTATTCTTGTGTTACTATCATACTCAAAATTATATCTTAGCATGTTACTACCGTCTAGTTTTGTACTATTAGTAAGGAGAGCACAAATAGCGTTATCACCTAATGGTAGTAGCATTTCATGTTTATCTCTATCAGCATACATCCTATAAGATATGTTATTAATATTAATACTTTCTCCAATATTAAAATGATATAATGTTCTAAAGCCTTTTATAGATTGAAACTCTAAGCTGTGATATCGCCATAGTGACCAATCGATCCTTTGACTCTTGTGGTCATTGTAATAATATGAGCGATCGTATTGTCCTCGTGATAATACACCAGTAAATGCTAATTCTGATTGAGCTATATTTAGTGATAATTCTGGTTTACTATAATAATAGATTATTTCCTGATTTATTAATTTATTATCGCTAGTATATACAAATAAAATACTTTTATCTGACATAATTCTCAAATTAGCTGGCTTCTGATCTATGATTCCCTTGATCTCAAAAATATTATGTGTAACAGCACTAGTTGACCAAGTACCGTGAAATTCTTTAGTAATAAATTCTATTGCTCTTAGAGTATTTATCATCGGGTATGGCATATTTGTTACTTTTAACTTCTCTATTGCTGTTTTAAATTCTGTACCTAAATCAATAGTACATGTCTCGTGATTTAATATTTTATTACATTCATAATCGACAGTATGAATAGAGCCAGCTTGATGTTTCATTAAATTAAATGTAGTACACTCACTAATAACTTCAATATCTCTTGCTAATCTCATAAAAAAGCTTTGAACGTTAGGAAGTAGTTTTATTGTATTATGGTATTGATCTAACAATGAGTCAATTTTTGTTGCTGTTGCATATAAAACCTTTAAGTGTTTTACATTAATTTCTAATGTACCACTGATCAGGTTGCTGTTTAGGTGTAATGTTAAATAATCCTTTATATTCTCAAAAAAAATATGACCTATTCTATTAGTTTTAGAATAAAGATATATGTGATTACCTGTACCGTTAACATATAGCTGTTCGTTATTAATTATAATGCTTGTATCACTAGAGTTATCTCGAATGCTAAACTCTTTGCTAGTATTGCTTATATGATACTGAGTTTTTACTAGCTTGCTATCATCTTGCAATATAAACGTGCTGGCTTTGTGTTTAGCTTGAGGAAAGACAATGTTATTTGGGTAAGCTTTATCAGCTACCCAAACAATCACTGTGTAATGACTATTGACATCGTTAAGATTATAATATGGATTGTTACCCTTATTTAGTTGGTCAAATACCTCTAAACCTAGACTATGTAGGGCTAGACTCATATTACCTTCCTTTGGGTCAAAAGCGACAAAGAACTTTCTTTGTGCTGCAGAATTATTAAATGATTGCCTATCTGCATAGAAGGTTGTGAATTCTCTTGAGATATCTACTGCACATTTATGATATTCAGATAATGAAATAGGTGTTGGTATACCATATTTTATACTATTATCTACAATAGTATATAAATTATGTAGTGTATTTCCCATCAAAATAGGGAGCATATTGTATTGGCTAATATTTGCTACAATTCTATCATCTCCTACTGTTGGTATTCTACTGTAACTTTCTGTTTGAAGACCATCTTTCTCTTTTTGAAGGCTACCTAAGTTATGGTTCTGACAATTGCGATAAGTGTCAGAATTAGTATGAGCTTCGTCTTGATATTCATTTTTAATCTTGGGAATGTTATCTAAGAAAATACTATTATCCTGACATTTCTTCTTATAATGAGTTGTTAAATCAATGTTAACCTGCTCTTCCGGGTTTGTATAATATAATTTTTGCTCCCAATCCGTAATGTTTTTTGGTTTACAGCAGGCTAATAATATAGGTCTTGCATGTAACCCAATATTTGGTTTTATATAGGTCTTATTAGTGTAAATACCACTCTTTATTCTACCCCTAAAATTTTCTATTTCAACCAGTGGATAGTCTTTTTCAGTACTACATACAATTTCTGGAGATAAAAGAAAATATGGAGCACTAAATGCATAACCTGTAAATTTAGATTTAATATCTTGAGGAACATCTATTTCATTTACTGGCTGCCAATCACTACTTACTATCTTAGGAACTCTTATTATACTCCAACCAATTATTGGATTGCTATCATCTATCTTTTTTTCCCATTTCCTACTTTCAGATTCAAACCACATAACTTCTTCTATGATTTGAGAAATATCTTCTTTTTGTTCTCTATTCAAAGAATATTCTCGCCTAATACTCTTACCACATATCTCTTTATCCAAATGATAAGAAATTAACCCAGGTTCAGGTTTCATACTTAATTTCTCAAAAGTATTTTTTATTTTATCAATATTAATTACATAATTTCTAACCGGCGTAATTCTCAATATTCTACATATTTTCATTTGTAGCTCTTTAATAAATTGGTCTGTATATATTACAGTTGAGCGTAAAGTTACTTTATCTTTAAGATATTGAGTTAGTTTGAAGTTATAATTCACAAATTCAATTTTTCTACAACCCTCATATAACAATTTATCAATTAGCCGGGAACAATCTGATCGTTTATATTGATTAGCTGCTATTCGAGTCTCTATTGGAACCTCATCCTCTTTTACTTCCTGCCACTTCTTTTGAGAAAATGCATTATTTATTTGATTAAATATCCGTAAATTCATATCAACTAAGTGTCTATTCTCTAAAATCTGTTCTAACTCATCGTGATCAAAACCTAAACTCATTTTAAGCGCTTTCCAAAACGATACGTCCAATTTATATGTTTCTTTAAACACAAATGCACTGTAAACTAGTTGTTCTATCATTAAGGCTATCCATAATGGTCCAAGCTCTAATCCACACACTTCAGCCATTACTAAACCTATAGTGAAATATTGTTCTTCTAATTGATGTTTTATTATATCTCTTTCTGGTGAATTAGCTGGTAATGTTGATAATTTACCTGATAACTCGACTATGGAGTGTATAACCAATATTTTAAATATTGGGCTAGTAAAAGGTAAAGTTTTTAATATCACTATTCTATTTTCTGATAATAAAGATTCTAATTTTCCGATTAAATTACTATAAAGAGTATTTAATGTTATATCTCCTGCTACCATGCCAATATTTTCTAATAAACTTACAGCATTACCACTATTAGCTGTACGAATGATATCAGGAAGAAAAAATAACCCTTGACCTGCAAAACCCATTACCTTCCTAACATTAGTAAACAAGGTTTTACTATTTTTTAACGAATCTACTTTTAAAGCATTAGGAATACTCCTCTCTTCCATGCTTTCTTCTAGACATTGCCACGAAATCTGAGATAAATCATCAATACCTACTTCCAGAGATGATTGTATCTTCTCTATAATTTTTTGATTATAAGATTCTAAAAGTGATCTATTTGCTTGATCAACATTAACGTATTGATTATCAGCAGCAATATTATGTTTCTTTATTGCCAAGAACAATAACCTCGCTTCTTCATTGGTTAATGAAGGTAATGCTTTATGTAGTTGATCTATTCTAATAGTAAGGCGATTTGGATATAATTCAAAAAGTTTACTACTTAGCTTTTCTTGTCCTATTACTTTATTATCTAACAAAAATAATGCTAATACCGTTTGAGCCGATAAACCCGAAATGCTCTGTTCTCTTTCAAGTAACAAATCAATATCTGGTTTAGCAAGATTTGGCTTAAAAAAACTCAACTGCAAATCAATTATTTTTGCAGCTATCTCTGCATTTGCAGATAAGGTAAAGACTTTATAGTCGTTATTACCACTGTGCCATTTAAAAAAGTCTTGTATAAATCTCTCGATTTCTTTGACCGATACTAATTCTTTGGTAATTAATACTTTTTGATAATTTAAATCTGGGCTATATAATAAATATTTATTGTCATAGCTTAATACTAATAAATTACACTTTCCATTATCAAATAACCAATTTTTGCCATTTCTTTGTTCTTTTAAGACATCCTTATATGAATTACTAAATTGCTGAGCAGCAATATAACGATCAGTTAGTATTCTTTGTTCTTTTTGACTTTTATGACTTTGTCTAATTATATCTCCAACATGCTTATTATAAGTTACAATATTAAGCAAATTTTGCTCTCTATCATTTATATTGTATTGCCAATTAATCATCATCACTACTTGGGCATGTAGTCTTGCCTTTATCTCTAGCCTTTTATCTCCTGCCTCTAGTGATATAGGATAGAATAAATCATCTTCTGACCTATCTTCTACAGCACATTTAGCACGTTTGTGACGATTTGCTGGCCCGTTGCAGCTACTGGTATGTGACAATACATGCCTACTAGATAGCTCTATACTATCTGCTGATTTCAACATTTGAGATAAAGATTCCAATTTCGGAATTTTATTTTTCAATTCCAATTCTTCAGCAGCAGGATGTTTCCTTTGGGGTGATTGATTTATGGTGATTTGTCTTTGTAATTGCTGCATAGGACCTTTGTTAGGGCTAGCAAGCTGCACTGGAGGCAATAATTGATTTGTTGCTGAGCTTTCGCCCCTAGAAAGATCTACCATTTTATTATTTGTTTCTTGTCTTAAAGGACTTGAGTCAGGGCTTATAGCAGGACTATGTTGTACTGTGTCAGAAACACTTCTAATTTGAATTATATCTAATTGATCTTGCGCTTTATTGTTAAATCTTAATATAATACCGTCAAGGTGACTCTTATGAGTAAGGACTCTGGAATGTCTTATGTATGATTTTAATTGTTGATCGTTATGAGAACCCAAATTAGTGTTACTATATTTTAACTCTAGTAATAGTGGATGATGGTTATCTAGAAAAGTTAATATTAGATCAGCTTTTCCTGTACCTAAACTTTTTTCTGTAATAGGAATAACCCCTAATGTGTTGTATAAAAACATACCATATAACACGGATTTAAAGTCATTTTCTGAGCTAATAGAAGCTCGTAATTTGAATAATGCATCTTGCAATTTTTCAAGTGACTTAGGGCTTTCTTCTCCAGAATTTGCTATCTTTTGTAATTCTTTTATTAATTCTTTTACTTTTATACTTTCTCCTAAAATACATGTTTCATAATTATTTATAGCTACAGCACTGTTAATAGACTGCAAATCTTGTATTTGAATATCTTGATAGTAAGAGTTTGCTGAATTCTCAAATTCTTTTCCTTTAGGATTAATTTTAATATAAATTTTTTTTCCATTTTTGATATCTTCTTCTTTTAGAATACTAGCAATAGCACTATCTACCTCTTTCTTTATTGTTATGACTTCTGTAGAAGGATTAGATCTAGTCAAATGTCTTAATGAATCTTTTGGTGAATATAATGTAAACATCTTATCTTCTTCTGTTTCCATAATACTTACTATTATATTCCCTGTATGGGTCTTCAACAAAAATATAGTTGCTTTATCATTTCCAGGAATCCCCCTGACTACATATATTTTTTTATATGAAATGTCATCTTTTGATAATAGTCCACCTATCAATACTCTACTCAATAACTCCTGTGGATGAGTTAGGTAGTATATTTCTCTTATCCCTTTTTTAATTGTTTCTTTATCTAATTGGTCTAATTCTGTTATTGCAGAAAATAAATCCTTTTCAGGATTATCAATGGTTGGTTGAGCTGTTACTTCTAGTCTTTCTCTTGGATCTTCTCTATTAAAGTTAATTCCGACTCCTATTGCATACTTTGATTTAGTTCTACCTATTAGTTTATAAGCATAACCTTTGTGCCTAATTTGCCTTATTGCAGTTTGTGCAGATTGACATAATTGCTCTCCCTGTTTGAATTCTAATATTATATGAGGGGCATATTCTGCCCTCACACCATCACTATTTTTTTTGAATAACAAAGAAAGGTCTAAAACTCCTCTGCCAGAATTTTGTTCAACACTAGTATCTATCCAATATTTATCCCTATAATTTAGTACAAACAACCCATAAACAAAACCGTGATATGATGCCTCTGAACTCTTAGAAAGTATTGGATGATTGTTGTACAATTCTATCAACTGCTCAAAAAAAGGATTTACTTCTTTCTTAATTTTATCTTCGAACTCATTCTCTCCTTGGCTGTTTCTATCATTAGTAAAATCTTTGTCATTTAAATCAACAATTAAATTTAATTTTTCATCTAATATGACACTGGTTGACTGATCATCATCTTGTATTATTTCTTGTAATGGTTGGACCCTAATAAAATTTGAAGTTCTTTTTTTTAGTCTATCCCCTAATGTGTTATTGTCATCAAATCTTATATTATCTTTTTTCTTTATATTAAAAAGTAACATTTTAGAGTTAGCATTTGTTATATCTATGTCATTTTTCAAGTTAAATTGTTTCCCTACACTTTCAAGTTCAGCACTTGTATATTTTACATATTTAATATATTGATGAAAAGTGATATTGCTATCTTCCCTAACAACAAGAATAGATCTAAATACTACTTTGTTTCCGTCCATCTTAAAAGCTATTTTTAAAACACTAATGCCTTTATCTATTTCTAAACTAAAACACACATCTAGAATCTTTTCCTTTAGTGTACCTATATTTTGAACAGCTAGAGCGCCACCAAGAAAAAAATATAGCCAAAACTCAGTTTTATTTGGTGCTCCATTATTAGGAGTACTTTGCAAAACACGTTCAAATCTTTGCTTAAACTGTTCAGGTTCGTTTAAAAATCCTTCTATTAGTTCACAGCGCTCTACATTTTTTGTCATTTTTTCTCTCCCGGAAACAGTATTATTATAAATCTGTAGACATAAAATCATATGATAGATTATTTGCATGTCCTAATTCTAAGGTGGAGTTGTCAGCATACACTACAGCGTAGTCGTTTGATATAGCACCTTGTTCTAAATGATTTTGTACATTGCTTACAATTATTAATTGCTCTTCTTCTATATTCTTTTTATCTTTTTGTCTTTGGATAAATGCATCCAACTGATTTAAAACATTTTCAAACCACCATTCATTTTTAAATTTTTCTTTAAATTTCTCGATCGTCTCTAAAGATGGATTGAACCATTTGATAACTTCAGCTGGATTATTATTTTCAAGATCAAGTTCATCAAAAATATCACTGATATTATTGTAGAGCATAAATTGATTTTTGAATTTATTAACTAATTCTTGTGATGCACTGCAACACCAATTGACAAAATTATCTGCCAACTTAAATTCATTGCGATATAACAACCTCCCACATATGCCTAACATTTCTTCTTTGCTATGCAATATTTCCTTTTTAAAATCATTTATTTCATTTTCACTTTGAATACACCAATGAGTTAGCTTTTTTAAAGACTGTAATTGATCGTTTCTACATATTAAATGAGCTATTAACTCAGTATTATATACAGCATATTTTTTAGATAATAAGATGGCTTTAAAATTATTGATTGCATCTTGATTATTTAAAAATCCCCAATTCAATGCTTGCTCAGCTAATTCAAATTTGCTTTCCTGAAGCAACTGACAAGCTAATTTTACAAATTGACTTTTTAGAAAGTCAATTTGGAACATTGCTGTTTTATACTGATATAATTCATTTGTTGATTTAAAACACTGTTGTAAGAAATGATCTACTTTTGTAAAATCTGCTTTATCGCCAGTAACAGAGTGCTCTAATAGTTCTATAAAAGCATAACTACATACTAATTCTTGTAATTTGAATTTGTTGGCTTCTTCTTCTAATTTTAAACTCCAATTTAAGAATTCATCTAACTTATCCCACTCTTCTCGCTTTACAAAATATGAACTAAGGTCACCACCTTTCTTTTTTATTAGTATTTCCTTAAAGCTCTCGACATCTTCAGGAGATGTAAGAGCATACTTCATAAATATTTCTAATAAACCCCATCTGCTATGCATTAAAAAACCTGCACATTTTTCAAGACCATAACTTGAGAATATTATTTCTCTCTTTTGTTCAAGACTAATGCTAGGTTCAGAGAGTATTAACTGAAGCAGGTCTATATTTTTTCTATAGGTCATAGCAAGCAATACATCTTCATACCTAGGCTTATGATATTGAATTTCAAACATATATTTTTTTAAGTGCTGGGGAGCATCCTGCCAAAGTTGCCTAAAGATCTCTTTATATTCACCCTGCCTATAGTTTCCTTCAGAATTTTTTCCTATCTTATCTGCTATTACTTTTAATGTATTAAAATAATCTTTACTATGTATCATATCTAATATGTTATGAATTGCAGGCCAAAAATAATCTCTCCATGGCCAGTCCATAATAATGATATTAAGTATCGCAGAAGCATGGTTTTGTAGTATGTAAGCTTGTTGCTTTTCTTCCATTTGAGACAGTAAAAAAGTGATGATTTTGCTATTTTTGTAAGGCAATGCTATTTCTGTCGCTTTTACTATATTCTCAAGCTTCTCCATATCACTAAGTTTATTCCAGATATATTCTACTGCAACCGCATTATTAATGCTAATTACCTCTAATAACATATATTCATATAAACTTCTATCAACTTGATTGACATGGTTATGTCTTATTAATCTTGTATAAAAATTTGAGTCTTGTATGTTACCAGCTAGAGCAGAACTCCAAAAATTTACAAGAATGTTGTTGCTCCTTAAACAATCTTGCCAATAAATATCAGATGTAGAGACTTGTTGCACTATAATTACTATCTCATCTTCTAAACAATAAGTACAGGCTAGCCTGTACTTATCGTAATTATTCAATGCATTTCTGGATAATAAAGCTTGGGCTGTTTTTTTGTAATTAATTAAGCCAGATTTTTCCCAGTAAATATTGTTAATATAGTTCACTGTCTCTGATAATGAAAAAAAAGTGTATTGTGCATTGTATTTAATAAAATCAGATACTTCCCTACCTATTAGACCAACATAAGCTTGCACTTTTTCTTTTATAGGGTTTGGTAAAGGTAGTGAAGCAGCTTTATCTGCTACCTTGTTCTCAATTTTTTGCCATTTATTGCTATCAATCCATTGGCTAGAAGCAGCTATAATTCCTATTTTTTGCTGAATATCCTCATTTTTCCACAACTTGACTGCTATGGCGACAAGTAACATATGTTGTAGCGATAACCTCTCCAGGTCAAGCTTTTGTTGTTTTATGTTGTTATTGCTATCATCTGTTGACTTTCTCTTACTCATAATATCCTTCCACTTTTATTAAATTAATTACTACAATGATAAACCATTATATTAATTATATCTAAAAACTTTAGATATTGCTAAATAAATAATGTATTAAAAGCATGTATATCAATAGTGTTGCTATAACACTTGGTTTTTCTATATAAATCTTGTGGTTAAGAGTAATCTTACTTCTAGTAATGTAAAATCTTAAGTAAAACTGCAAGACAACTGCTACCTCTAATAATCTTTCGCTTACAGATCTACTATGACAATAGTATTAATGAACTTCAGAAAACTTATCACTTCTTTGCACAGTTTCTAGGAGTTTGTCAAGAACTTATAAGACATTGTTTGCTTAAGCTTATAAAAAAGAAAGTTTTGTAATCTTTACAATAATTATGAAATATAGTATTAAATGCTGTAGTACTCCTTATATTGGATTTACTAAAAGCTTCTGACTTGCTTCTCAAAAATTTCCTAATGGCAATGAAAAAAATTTTTTACCAATTCTAAAAAAATTGGATAACAAAATACATAATGAATCTTTTCTCTATCTACAGAAAAAAATTAGCGAATGAGAGCACAGTATAAACTAGAAAATACTAGAGGCCTACGGCTCATAACAGGTGCTCTCCAGCTTAAAATTAATCAACGATTAAAATACACGGGGTGACAACTAATAAAGTCACAAGAGATAAAGTCTCTTTATCAATAAGCACTAGATTCTCCTCCATCAAGTAAAACATTTATACCATTCAGAGAACTAGCTTTATTTGAAAGTAAAAATATTGCTAAATTTGCAACATCTTCTTTTGTAGCATATGATTTCAAAGGGATAGCAGAGGTATCTTGTGATAATTGAGCTTTATATGAAATATTATTAGAAATAGCCTGTGCTCTTATTCTATCTTCATGATGCTGCGTTAAAACTATTCCTGGTGAGATAGAATTGACCCGCATTTTGCGGTCGGCAAAAAAATACATCAGATTTTTTATTTCTCCACTCCAAGCAAGGCGTATAACATTAGTATTAGCATAATCGGACGAATAATTTTTAGAACTACTGCCTGAAATTACTACGATACTACTGTTATCATGAAGTTTGGGTCCAAAATAACGCACTACTTCAAGAGGAGCAATAAAAGTCTCAGCAAACACTGTAGCCCACTCCTGTAGACTAGGAAGAGTATCTTGATTTAGGGATGGTCTTGGACCGATAAGGACAATTCCGCTAATCGTTCCATCATTAATTTGTATTTGCAGAATTCTTTATAGTTTCGATGTCAGAAAAATTAATTATCAATATTTTTACAATAATATTGGGATACTTTCCTTGTAATTTCTTTTGTAAGCTAGCTAATTTATCCTTGTTTCTTCCTGCTACTAATAAATTATATCCTTCTACACCCAAAAAATCACACATAGATTCTCCAATCTGTCCAGTCGCTGCTGTAACAAGTACTGTGCTATTTGAATTGTTTGCCTTAACACTAGTAGAGAAACAAAATATTAATATATATTAGTTAAGAATTTCATTTTATGCTTTCTTAAAATAAGTATTAATTGATTAAAAAATTAGTACAAAAACAGGAATCAATTTGTTTCATACCTATTTAACCACAATTTAGTAAATAACTCAATTATAAGTCATGTTTAATTTATAGAATGCTATAGAGTTTGATAACTTAAGCTTTAACTTATAAAACAATTGCCTAGTCAAACACAACAGTGTTATTTCACCTATTCTAATGTTACTACTCTTGTCGTTTATGACACTATCAAATACATATTGGAAATGTCATCACCTCTATGATTTAGCACTACGTCTTAGCGACTTAGTTTGCTTGCATTACTTCATTATGTTTAATAGATGCACAATAAAATTTTCAATATATAATTTCTGTAGGGAAACTGCGGCCATTTTTATGTCTTTTTAAGAGCTTTTAGTCATGGTAATAAATAGGAAAAAACTGCTCTAAACAATGTTCAAAGCGTCAAGACTGGTTACCTCAGAAGTAGGCTCAAGAGCAAAACCCTTAGACAACATATTTTTTGCAATTTTAGTTTTACCTAATTGAATACCTTATCATCTTATGCTGATGCTCTGCTAAATTTGTCACAAGCCTTGTTCTTATTTCTGTTTTAGTCTTGTTAACAATAATTTCTCCGGCTTTATTTATCACTTTTTTCTATCTTTGTCAAAGTGTAACATAGTACCATTTCTAAGTAATCATAACCTAGCATCACCTTTACTAATTCCAACCTTATTTTTGTAATAACTTCCTATTATGTATATGCTTTAGAAAAAACTCTAATACCTTAATATACCTATTACTAATTTATTGTTGGGAAATAAATCCCATAAATTCTTCAAAACATTTTAGTGTTTCTTTACTATTAGAAAATACAAGCGGTTAACAATAAACTCTTAACTTGAGGATTCTACCTTTAATATTGATCGCAAATAGCCTAAATCCTATGTAATAGGTTCTATCTTATTCATCAGATTTGCGTGAAAATAAAATATCTGAGATAAAACCATTTAAGGATGCTTCCACGAAAAGCTGTGTTTTTTCCACTTCTAAATTAGGAGAATCTATTAGGCAGGTAATAGGGAATTCTCTAATGCTTTACAAAATTATTTTATCATGTTTAGGTTTCTTACCCTGTGCTTGTTCCTCATAATTGTCGGCAGCAACTGCTGAATGTTTAAGGTTATTTTATTAATTTCTAAAAAGAATCTTTGTAGTAGAACTTCTCCTCTTCTAATTACTACATAAGAATCCTGATATTTTCAGCTAAGTTATGTAGTACATAAACATCTTTAATTGAGATTCATTATACCTTGATATACTATTGATATATATCCTGTTTAAAACTTATTTGTTCAGAATTAACTCTTCTTTTATTCCATTAACTTGAAACGCTTTTAGCGCTTTTTTGATATCTTATTTAGTGAGAATAGAGCGTAGTTAATTGTCAACTGTTTCCTGCACAACGACAAGATTGCAAAACTATAGAACAATTATAGCAAGAGTGGCCTTGGAAAGAAATAGGGGCTGTAGTAGCAGGCAAAGGATACAGTACTAGTAGTATTAGGAATTTCATTAAATCAAAAGAAGCGGTGCCTGTCATACCATTAAAAGGGGTTTATTTACCTAATGAGTCTACCTTAACTCCAGAAGATTTTTATGATACTAAACTTTATCGGAAACGACACATTATTGAGAGAATTTTTGGTAGGCTTAAAGAAAATAAACGTATTGCCATGCGATTTGACAAACTTGACTGTACTTGCCTTAGCTTTATCGCTCTTGCTCTTACTAAAGCTTATTATTTATTTTGTTAACAGTGCCATCTTAGCAATAACAATATTGGTGACACGGGAGCTAGTAGACTTGCAGAAGCTTTAAAAAACCATAATATAACTGTACTAAATCTTAATGGGAATAATATTGAAGATGGTGGGGTAGAAGGCTTAGCTATGTTTCTAGAGAATAATAATAGTATATATTGACTATGTCTTACTGAAAATAATATAGGAGTAAAAGGAGCCGGACTACTTGCTAAGGCACTAAAGTATAATAAGTCTATGGAGATACTGGATCTTGCGTGTAATAATCTTGGTGTAGAAGGAGTACAATTGTTAAGCAATCTTCTCGAGCATAACGAAACTCTAACCTCCATAAATCTTGCATATAATGGCATTGGGATAGAAGGAATGGATCTACTTAGCAAAGCTTTACGACATAATAAAGTTCTAAGTGAAATAAATCTTAACAACAACAATATTGGTTATGAGGGAGTAAGTCTACTTATCAAAGGGTTAAAAGCTAATAGCACATTGGATTATATAAAGCTTGAATATAAATTATTATGGAGCAGTGACACTAGCATGGTTTCTAGCAAATAATAGCACTATCAAGTACATAGATCTTGAGGGTAATAATATCGGTGATTTTGGTATTGTTCAACTTGTTAAAGCTCTAGAAATTAACAGAACCATCAAAGAGATAGATTTTGGTTACGTGGATATGAGTAATGATAGGACAATGGAACTAATAAAAATTCTAGAGTCTAATAAAGTTGTCAGCGAAATAACAATAGATTTTGCAGAAAGAATGATTAGTAACGAAATAGGAGAGTTGTTAATTAAAGCTCGAGATATCCACGACAAAAAACTGACTGGTAGTTTGTCTGTGGTTTAACACTATATTAGGAACTAACACTTGATACCGAGCGATCAAGCTCATAATGGAAGAAACAAGCAAAATGCCTTAAAATGAGCGATGAAGCTGTTACAAGAGTTATGGTCGGTACACTCAATGGCGTCTTTAGTACCAGATTAGGAGCGTGACTTTGAAGGATGATGGTTTGTACATTGATGGATCAGATATTGATACCTCGTTTGGAAGAGTATAATTTTTAAACCCCGCTGACTTGTATCAGGTTCACAACTAAGATTAATGTGCAACTATACTACAAGGAGAGCTTTATTATGAACAATGATAATAATACAAGTACATTGCAAATTATCAATCCTGACGCTGCAGGGATTGATATAGGATCAAAATCACATTATGTTTGCGTTCCACAAGATCGGGATAAAGAATGTGTAAGAAAATTTAGCAGTTTTACTGATGACTTATATAAAATGGCAGATTGGCTAAAGAAATGCGGTATTAAAACTATAGCTATGGAGTCAACCGGTGTGTATTGGATACCAGTATTCCAAATACTTGAACAAAGGGGATTTGAAGTGTATTTAGTGAATGCTAAATATGTAAAAAATGTTCCTGGACGCAAAAGTGATGTGCAAGACTCGCAATGGTTGCAAAAACTACATAGTTGTGGTTTGTTACATGCTTCCTTCCGACCTGAGGATAATATTTGTATATTGAGAAGCTATATACGTCAAAGAGAGCGTCTGATCAAAAACTCTACAATGCATGTACTCCGTATGCAAAAAGTTTTAACAGAAATGAATCTACAACTACGTAATGTAATTACTGATATTACAGGTACAACAGGTATGGCAATTATCAGAGCAATTATAGATGGTGAGCATGATCCAGTAAAATATAGCAAAATTGAGAGATGACAGAATCAAAAGTAGTAAAGAGACTATAGTTAAGTCACTTCAAGGCGATATCGTAAAGAACATCTCTTTGTACTGAAGCAAGAATTTGAATTATATATGGGTTATCTGAAAAAAATTGAAGAAATCGATATTCAAATAGAAGAGCATTATAAGGATTTGGTCCCTAAAGGGAATGAAGTAATAAAAGATGATTCAAAGAGATCTCGTAGTAACAGACCTAAATTTAATCTTAAACAAGAACTCTATAAAATGACAGGCATTGATTTTAGTACAATACCTGGTCTTAATGTATTATCCAAACAATCATATCTGAAGTCGGCACGGATATGTCGCAATGGAAGTCAGAAAACCATTTTTCTTCATGGCTGGGTTTAAGCCCTGCTAATAAAATCACTGGTGAAAAAGTTTTTAGTACTAAAAGCAGAAAAGTAATCAACAGAGCTTCTACTGCTTTCAGGATTGCGGCGGCGGCAGGTAAAACCAATACTGCCATTGGATCATTTATGCGTAGAATAAAAATCAGTAAAGGATCTCCTAAAGCTATTACGGCAACTGAAAGATAGCTTGCTTATTTTATAGGTTGTTGAAATTGGGTCAGGTATATGTTGAACAGGGTATGGCACGCTACGAACAAACTTATAAAGCAAAATTAGTATATGGCTTAGAAAAACGAGCAAAAGAATTAGGATTTACTTTAATAGATCAAAGTGCATGAAAATCAATAGGTTACATAGCTGTTGCTTGGAAGAAAAACAACTACAGCTTTGTGATTTACAGAATTGGGAGTAGATGCCACATGGTGTGGTGTCAAGCACTAGAGCAGATGAGCATAATTTGTACAATTATGAACTGTAACTGAAGAATTTACCAACAATTTACTTGGCGAACTAGTTTTAAAATGTGATTTGTACTCCCAAGTTGGCAAATAAAAAAATAGGAAATCGGAGTCTGTCATATAATTTGTGTAAGTTGTAAAGAAACAGAGAAAGCATTACTTTTAAAATACAATATAAACAAAGGTAATAAATATGGCTAAGAAAATAGCAGCTGGCACTAGAAGCGTAGATATAAATAATACGCTAGTCGAGGAAATATTATCACAATCTAATCCTAATGAGTTATTTGGTACGGATGGATTGTTTCAACAATTAAAGAAGCAGGTATTAGAGAGAATACTAGAATATGAGCTAAGTCATGAATTAGGTTATTCAAGGCATAGCAAGGCATCAAAGCAAGATAGCAATCGTCGTAATGGGACGAGTGCGAAGACAATAATAGATGACAGCGGTCAAAAGATAGAACTTGATATTCCAAGAGATAGAGATAATAGGTTTGAGCCTCAATTAATTCCTAAGGGAGTTAGAAGATTCACTGGATTTGATGATAGCGTTATTGCTCTTTATGCAAGAGGTATGACCATGAGTGAGATTCAATCTCATTTAGAGGAAATGTATCATACAGATGTATCCAAAGAGCTTATTTCCAGCATAACCGATGGAGTTATGGATGAGGTAACAAGGTGGCAAGCACGAGTATTGGATAGAATATACCCGATTGTATATTTAGACTGTATCATGGTTAATTATCGTTGCTTTATGCATATCAATAAAGCCACTCTTTTTTCACTCAAGTAAGCACTGTCTTACACGTTCTTGACAGAACTCTTAAGTTTTCTGCAAAGAAGGTATAAGTCTCTTGGAGCTCGTCGATACTATTATTATAGTAGATCTGCATGCGAAATACTATTAGAGACAATAGCTGTCTTGCAGTCTTACTTAGTATCTTACCATTATGAGATGAGAGATTAATCCATTCAGGGGGGATAAAATGACCAACAAAATTATAAAATATAGGAGGATTATTATCTCTATGATCATGTGTTACACAATCAGGAGTAAAATATGAGCAGCATATGGAGTGTGCTAAGCAAGAATAGAATAGAGGGAACCCTTATTTTAACTGGTGGAGCCAGGGGGAATCGAACCCCCGACCTTTTGAATGCCATTCAAACACTCTACCAACTGAGCTATGACCCCAATATAGTCAATTGATTTGGATTCGCCCTGCATTGTCACTCGTCGTTTCGCTCCTGGTGTGCAAATCCCACTGACTTGACTATAACAAATTAATTCCCTTATACTATAATAATAAAACTAAAGCTATAAGATTTTTTTATAAAATTTAATCTTTATTTTGCTAACAATGCCATAGCATCTCTAGAAGAAATTATATTATCTACTAATCCAAATTTTTTTGCTTCTTCCGGTGACATGAAATTATCACGTTCCATACTTTTTTCGATATGTTTTAACTCTTGTCCAGTATGTTTACTATACAATTCGTTAAGTAACCTTTTGATTTTTAGGGTTTCTTGAGCGTGGATTTCTATATCGGTAGCTTGCCCTTTATAACCTCCTGACGGTTGATGGATCATAATACGACTGTGAGGTAAACTATAACGCATCCCCTTCTCGCCCCCGCACAGTAAAAGTGAACCCATAGAACAAGCTTGACCTATGCATAATGTAGCCACTTTAGGTTTTATATATTGCATTGTGTCATAAATCGCAAGGCCTGCGGTTACAACTCCTCCGGGGGAATTGATATATATATATATATCTTTTTTAGGATTTTCTGCTTCAAGAAACAATAATTGTGCAACAATTAAGTTTGCCATATGATCTTCAACAGTACTACATACAAAGATTATACGTTCTTTTAGCAATCTTGAATATATATCATAAGCACGTTCACCGCGTGATGTTGGTTCAATTACTATCGGTACATACGACATTAATATTTTCTCCTGAAATTGATGAATTAAATAGTTTTTCGTCATTACTAGGAGGTTATTTTAATAACCGACTTGGCAACCTCATGAAGTAGCATAGAACTCCTGAGATTGCTTCGTCAAAACTTACAGTTTTTCCTCGCAATGACTTATAGATTATTACTTCTTATCTTCTAAAGCATTAGCAAGTATATCCCCCATATTGGTAGTATTATCACTAGAACCATATTCTTTGAGAGCTTTTTGACGTTCTGCTATTTTATGAGCTTTTACCGATAATAAAATTCTACCTGTTGATTTCTCGATAGAAACAACTTTTGCTTCTATTTCTTCGTCTATTTGAAACATTTCAGGCTTCTGCTCGTCTTTTTTATCCGATAGTTCAGTTCTTTTAATAAAACCTGCTACTTTATTGTTTAATAATACTTCGAGTCCCTCATCTTTAACTTCTGTTATAAGGGCTTTAACTATTGTGCCTTTTTTATATTCATCACTGATTTCTTGATATGGATTCGGCGACAATTGTTTTATACCTAAACTAACTTGTTCTTTTTCAATATTAATGGCTAGAACTTTGCATTCTATTTCGTCACCTTTTTTGTATGATTTTAATAGATCCGTTCCTTTATCTTCCCAGCTAATATCACCTTCGTGAATCATGCCGTCCATATTATTACCGAGTGCAACAAAAATACCGAAATCCGTAATATTTCTAATCGGTGCTTTAATTATAGTACCGACAGGATTATTTTCAGCGAACTTTGTTAAAGGATTTTCTTGGCATTGTTTAATACTTAAAGAAACACGATGCTTTTCAGTATCGACCTCTAAAACTACGAATTCTACTTCTTGTCCTATAGTTAGAGTTTTTCTAGGATTTTGATTAGATTTTAACCAACTAATTTCGCTTGAATGAACAAGTCCCTCAAGCCCGTCTTTTAATTCTATAAACACGCCGTAATCAGCAAAATTTGTAACTTTACCGGTCATTTGTTTACCGACGGGGAATTCTTCTTTAATTGCTTCCCATGGGTTAGAATCAAGTTGTTTTATACCGAGTGATATTCTTTTGGTTTTTTCATCAAACTTAATAACCATTACTTTAACCTTTTGGTTAAATTCTAACACTTCTGAAGGATGGTTAACTCTTACCCAAGAAATATCGGTTAAATGTAATAAACCGTCAACACTTCCAAGATCGATAAACGCACCGTAATCAGTAATATTTTTTACGGTTCCTTCTAATACCATGCCTTCTTTAATTTTAGATAGCATCTCATCTCTCGCTTCGGAACGTGATTCTTCTAAAATAGCTCTTCTTGAAACTACTATATTACCAAGCTTTTTATCCATACTTAAAATTTTAAACGGTTGCTTGATGTTCATTATAGAATTATGATCTTTAATAGGTCTAACGTCAACTTGGCTTCCCGGTAAGAATGCTACTACACCGGATAAATCCACGGTAAAGCCTCCTTTTACGCGACCGAAAATCGTACCGTCGACAAATTCGCCCTTGGAACACATGATTTCTAGTTGTCCCCATAATTCTTCTTTAACTGCTTTTTCACGGCTCAATATCGTTCTGCCGTTACGTCCTTCAATTTTCTCGATGAAAACTTCAACTACGTCCCCAACTTCAGGTAAAGCTAAAAATTCAGACTTAGGTATTCTACCTTCATTTTTTAATCCAACGTCAACAATAATCATATCGTTTTTTATTTCGATTACTTGACCTTTAACTACCGTTTTTTCTTTTATATGACTTGTATCAACGGTTTCAAGCATTTTAGAGAAATCTTCTTCAAATTCGTGATTCATTGCTGCAAGTTGTGGAACAAATCGTTGTTTTAGTTTTATTGACATATTTTTCTCATAATATTAGCTAAAGTGCCTAGGCTAATAAAATTTTTTTGAAAGGTTAATAAAATTGGATGCTCTTGCATGACATATTAGCCATACAACAACGCCATAAAATCGAATAAAATAACCTAGCACTTTTTCAAGTTATTTTAGTCTGTATATAATTTGTTACTTCTGCTACGACTGCCATAGCCGAAAGCTTTGAAGTATCGATAACTAAAGCATTTGAAGCTGGTAATAACGGTGCAGCTTTTCGCTCTTTATCTCTTTTATCTCGCAAAATTATTTGCCGTAAAATCTCATCGAGTATACATGTTTTTCCTTTTGCTTGCAACTGCTTATATCGTCTTTCAGCCCTAATTTGAGGAGTTGCGGTTATAAAAATCTTTAAATCGGAGTCAGGTGCAACAACGGTGCCTATATCCCTACCCTCCATAATCATTCTAGGTGTTGTTTTTACTAGATTAATCAGGTATTTGTTTAGATTATTTCTAATTTCACTTATTACAGCAATTTGCGATGCTATATTTCCTATATTCTCATTCTCTAAGTCAAAATTATTGTCGAGTTTTAATTCTTTAGATAAAGCAATTACCGCATCTATATCAGTGACATCTATTTTTTGACTAATACAGTCAAACGCAAGCTGCCTATAAACAATACTTGACTGAAAATATTTAAGAGAAAATTTCTTGGCCAGTATTAAACCGATGGTCCCTTTACCTGAAGCAGCAGGACCGTCAAGAGAAATAGTGAAATTTTGAGAAATATCAAAGGCTTTAGTTTTTAAATCCACCATAAAATTATAGACTAAATAATAGAAATAAAGCTTAATCTAGTACATTAATGAATTTTAAAAAACAAGGGTTAAAAACTACATATAGATTTAGTAGTACACCCTATGGGGTAATCAACAAATTAATTTTTTGATTTACAGCTTTAGCGTATTTTTGAAGGCTTAAGAAACTAGGAATATGATGTCCGCTTTCCATTCTTGCTATTTGAGCTTGAGAAGTAGACATTTTGTTAGCAACATCCGCCTGAGTCATATTAGATTGCAAGACGAGCCTTTATTAAAGTGCTTGCTATCTCAAATTCCATTTTTCGTTCTTCATAAGCTTTTTTTACTTCAGGGTTTGATAATAACTCTTTTTTAAATTCATCAAAGTTTTTCATTAAAACCTTCCTTTAATCTTAAGTTTTAGCTATTGAAAAATAGCTGTTTTAAGAGTTTTTTCTGTTTTTTTTTTAAATGTATGCAATATAACTATTTTTTTATCCATAGCTAAATAATAGTTCCCAAAGTTTGTCTTCGATATTTTTTGTGTAGGGCATCCCTCTACGTTATGTGGACTAAACTTAATAAACAGTTCACATAGATGTACAAATCAGCTTGTAGATCATAAGTAAGCTTCTGTACTTTTTTCTCTGTAGCATTATTGATAAATTTTATAATCCACTTTGTCATATGTATAATATATCAAGTTTGATATATTATACAACTATTTT
Source organism: Rickettsia amblyommatis (assembly GCF_002078335.1). Taxonomy (NCBI): domain Bacteria; kingdom Pseudomonadati; phylum Pseudomonadota; class Alphaproteobacteria; order Rickettsiales; family Rickettsiaceae; genus Rickettsia; species Rickettsia amblyommatis. The sequence continues at coordinate 25,294 of NZ_CP015012.1, forward strand.
TTATCAATATAATCTTTTTAACATATAACTTGAACTAATCAATTGACACTTATCTTAATTGTAAATATTATAAGGTCCATAATTCGATAAAGCCAAAACTACATAAAGATTACAAAAATTATAAGGGTGATTAGCTCAGTTGGTTAGAGCATTACGTTGACATCGTAAAGGTCAGAGGTTCGATTCCCCTATCGCCCACCAGCATAAAATCAAGCTTTTCTTAATCTGATAATTTTACCTCCCTACTCCATATGCTGCTTATATGCTCATCGCGTTTTTAAAAATGGTACTCTAATTCTCTTACTACCTTGACTAAACCTGATGTTTAAGTTGAGGTCTTATGCACACTATATGCTCATCACATTTTACTTCCGATTGTGCAACACGTAATTTTGATGATAAAAATTCAATCATTTTCTATAATTTTGTTGGTAATTTTATCCCACCTGAATGGAGTAATCTCTTATCTCATAACGGAAAAATATTAAGTAAAACTGCAAGGCAGCTTCTCTCTTTAATAGTCTTTCGCTTGCAAATCTACTATAACAATAATATCGATGAACTTCAGGAAACCTATCATTTCTTTGAAGAACACTTGGGAGTTTGTCAAGAACGTGTCAGACAGTGCCTAATTGAATTAGAAAAGAGTGGCTTCATTAAGTTTTATAAAGCAACTATTATTAAATATGGTATTAAATGCCGCAATACTACTTGTATTAAGCTGGCTAGAAATTTCCAACCTGCTTCTAGCAAAATACCACCTGAAAATGAAAAAAATTTTGCACCAACTCCAAAAAACTTTGGGGTCAAGCCCAAAGAAATTTGGCCTCAACCCCAAAAAAGTTTGGATGAGACAATATATATAGATAATAATAAAAATATATCTAATAAATCTAGATCTAGCGAATCTACAATTTTTCAAAATGAAAAAAATATATTTAATCATAATAACCAAGGTCAGTTACAACAACAAAAACGTGCAACAAATTTACAATCCAAAACAGCAAGCTCAACCAATGATCAACAACAAGCTGATAATACCAGTTTATCTAGTGCTAATATCACAACAGGTGCTACAAGGATTAATACTGCACTACAAGTAGTTATTAATAAAATCTCTAAAAAATATGACTCTACACCATCAAATAGCAATAATTCAGTAATTAATGCTGTTAATCATAAAAGCTGGTTCAAAAGAAAAAAATTAACAGATTTCCATCCATTAACCCAAGAAGAGGCTGATTTATTACAGATAAAATCAAATCGAGAATTTAATCTTACTTTTATTAACAAGCTCTTATTGAAACTAGCAGAACAATACCCAGAACATCACTTTGGTCATAAAAAAGTATTTTTAAATTACATGGCTAAAGCTTTAGCTAATGAACTAAGAGAAACTACTCAAGCTAATTGTCAGCAGTTTCAGTTTAAATCTAGCAATGTGTATAAAGTTCAGGAGCAATATCTAGATAAAATAGAAAGCAGTAACAATACTAGCAGACAAGTCCAGTTAAAACGTAAAATAATCAGCGTTTTTGATTCTGATATAGCTTACGAATTACTTAGCTCTTGCTGCTTTATTGGGACAATTGATAATCAATACCAAATAAAACTACTTAAAAATATTATGCTTTCAGAAAATGCACAAGATAAAATACTACAGCAAGTACAAATGATCTATGGTCGTAGTATTGGGAAGTTGAAAATCATACCATTTGCTGAGCTTGAAGAGAAGCAGAATAATATCGAAGATGAAAAACAAAATTATCTATTGCAGCTAAGCAAACAATTAAATCCTGATTCAGTATGGTATAAAGTGAGGAAATTTCTTATTGAACGTTATAACCAATATATTGATTTTGGGGTATTAAGTAAATTAGTAGTGGTAGAGGAAGATATAGTCAACAAAAAGGTAATCCTTAAATCAACAACGGCTTTTAATGATTGTTATGTTAGGAATCGTCATATGCAAGATCTAGAAGAAACTTTTAAGACTCAAGATTATTGCTTTGAATTAATCAAATTTGAATATAACTAAGCTATTGTGGTAATGGATAATTTGTTACTATTACCTCATTAGATATTTTATTATTCTCAGGCATAGAATATTTAACGTTAATAATCTTAATATTAAAATTTTTGTATAAGTTTCTAATAAATGGAGTATTACTATTAGAAATCATTATTTTAACATTTTTATTGTTTAGCTCTAAAGCAAAATCCCGCAGTCTTGTTTGCTCATTTTCATCAAAGGGCAATCTAGTATAGAATTTCTCACCTGATTTATGATAAGGAGGATCAAAATAAACAAAATCCTCTTTTTGTGGTTCAATGAAAGAAAAATCTATAGCACAAATAGATGTGCCAGCTAAAAGCTGACTACATTGTTTTAATCTAAAGGCAAGATCAGATTTACTATAATTCCTACCAGAGAAAGTTTGAGCTGGCTTTCCATCAATATTAATCCGGTAAATGCCTTTAAATGAATATCTATTAAGATAGATAAATCTTGCAGTAATCTTCGCTGGGTCATTACTGTCATTATTACTTCTAACTTGGTAATAATGCTCTTTAGAATGTTTTTCTTTATGAGAGTCTAATAGTTTACTGACCTTATCTGGATTCTTCTTAACTGCGTTATAGGACGTTACTAGCTCTAGATTAATATCAGATAAATAGCATTGTTTAAATTTATCTCTAACTTGAAAAAATAAAGCCCCACCACCAAGAAATGGTTCATAGTAGTTGTTTAATTTTGCAGGAATAAATTTAATTAATTGATCAACTATTTTTCTTTTACCGCCAACCCATTGTAGAAATGGTTGTGTTTTGTTTGAGTTGTTTACTGACATGAAATTATTATTAAAATATTTATACTAATAATTATAGTATAAAGTATGCTTAAATGCCAGCAAAATACCATATTCAAGGGAATTTTTGATGTTTTTTGTAGCATAATTAATGCTACTTTGGATTTAGATGTAATAAATTAAAGAATTAAGCTAATAAACAATAGTAATTTAGCTGTGTCTCATTTGTGCAGCTGTTTGTTTAATTGTATAAAAATCTGTCAAAAAAGCTCTTAAATCCTCTGTACTTCGTAGAATTGTGGTGATATTTGTCCTTGATGAGAGCTGTATAGTGCAGTTCTGAGTTCAGAGGCTAAGTTAAAAACTACAAGATTTTATCTCCTTAACCTCTGAGCTGTTTTCTTAACTTTAACAGCAAGGAAATGCTATGACAATTAATAATCAAAATCAACCAAAAGATAATCATAATATTACTAATCTTACTAAAACAAATTGGAACCTTCAATTATCGCCCATATCTGTCACATTAATACCATATCAACAAGAAGAGAATATCATTAACTCGACGATCACAGATTATACTGATATAATTAAATATAAATTAGAACTACAAGAAGCAAATAATAAATTGAAAGAATCTGTGTTATTTAAAAGAGATGTTATGCAAAATATAGTACATGGATTAAAGATTCCATGTAACGGAATTTTTTCATTAGTAACAGCTCTTTATGAAATAGAAGATAATCCTGAAAAAAAGGATTATTTAGCTAGTGTGGTAAGTTATGCTGAAGAATTACTGGATTATTATAACAACATATTTAGTTATCTACAGAATAATTCTGGATTACCTCCTATAGTTTTAAATAAGTTTGATCCAAAACAGTTGGTAAATAAGATTATTGATAAAGCGATGCCAATAGCTCAACGTAAGGGATTAAATTTATCTTGTAATTTTCAGTATGATTTAACAAATGCTATAATTAGTGATACTTATCGAATAGGGGCAATATTAGAGCAGTTAATAGATAACGCTATTAAATTTACTAAAGAAGGCAAAGTTGTGGTAACAGTGAACATGTTTGCTATTAGTCCAGCCGTTTCAGAATCAGAACAACAAAATAGAGAGATGGTATTCCAACTTATGGTGCATGATAGTGGTATTGGTCTGTCTCAAGAAATCAGGCAACATCTTCATGAAAAGATTGATAAATTTGATGTTGCTATGCAATATCATGGGCTTGGATCAGGATTAAGTTTTGTAAAACGTCTAATTGGTGAGTTAAATGGAGAGATTGAAGTAACAAGTGAAAAAGGTAAAAGTACTACTATCGTCTGTAATATACCAATTAAGTTACCTCTTCTTGATGATCTGATTTATGATACATAATGTTGATATTGATAAGGTTTTGATGATTATGCATTAACGAATAATGATGATTTTCTTGATTATTGTTCTTTACTTGTTACACTTAAGCAAATTATAGTAAGGAAGGATATATGGCAAGAAGTCAAGAAAATCATCAAAAAACTATAGATCCTATTATAGGAAAGTTAAAACCTAAAGGTATAGATCTTGAGCTAGACAAAATAAAAATTACAGATTTATTAAATTGCCGATATAGTAAAAGGTTATTAACGAAGATCATGCTTATTAATAAGATTTCTAAGAACAAAGTTGATCTTAGTAAAATTCAAAAAGCAATTTATTTTGCTAAAAAATATCATGGTGGGCAAAAACGAGCAACAGGAGAATTTTATTATTCACATCCTTTAGAAGTAGCATATATGGTGTCTGATTATTTATTTAGAACAGATATCATAGTCACTAGCATATTGCACGACTGTATTGAAGATACGTTACTTACTAAAGAAATGATTATAAAAGAATTTGGTTATAAAATTGCCAATCAAGTTGAAGATTTAACACGAGTTAAAAATGATAAAAAAATTAGTTCAGTAGAAATAGTTAAAATATTATATCAGCAAAAGAAAGAAGAGTTGCTATTAATTAAATTATTTGATCGATTACATAATATACAAACAGTCGGAGCTAAAATTCCTGAGAAAGGATGGAAAACAATTTTAGAGACTTTACAATTTTTCTTAACTATTGCTACTTATCTTAAGGTACCGAGAGTTGCAAGACAATTATATACACATTGCTTAAATATAGCTGCAAATTACAAAAAATTAAATGTACTGAGAGTGTTGCAAGATAAAATTTTTATTTCAGAATGAAAGTATTATGATTTCAGGATATAGATTTTATAGTGTGGTTAAAAATTTTTTATCTTGCAACACTTTCACAGATGCTTAAGTTAAATAATGTTATATCAAAATATCACCAATAATTCATGCATTAATCAAGCTTTAGAGTTATACCATCAATACTGCTCTGATAAAACAACAACCTATCCTGACCAAATACATACCATTACAAAAGCATTACAACTAGATTCTTCCTCATTCACAGCAGTACTATTACATAAAAATATACAACATCTTAATCTAGAAGATTATAATCATTTTAATAATAATATTATATATCTAGTTGATGTTATTAATAAATTATCTACTATTCACTATAAACCATATGCTGAGCAATATATTCATTTTCATGAGCTGTTACTAACTATTAATCCCAAACTACAGGAAACGGCAATATTAACTTCGCTTGTTCCATTATTACATAAGGTGAGTATCTTTAACCTTGAGTATAATAATACCGATGCTCAGCATATATCAGAGATCATCACTAATTATTATATCCCTTATCTTTTATCATATACAGCACACAATGACCTTGCTTATCTTTTACAAGATTTATGTTTTAAGATTCAATATCCTGAAGAACGTAATAGAATTCTTCATTATATGAATTGGCTATATCCTGACATAGATAATATAATTCACAATATAGAACAGCAATTCAGAAATATATTTAGAAAACTAAATATAAAAGCAAGCCTAAGCTACAGAATTAAGTCCCCATATTCTATATGGATAAAAACACTTGTTAAAGATATCCATATTACAGCACTTAATGATATTTTGGCTTTTAGAGCAATTGTACCAAATAAAAAAGCATGTTACGATTTTTCTAAATTAATTCATCTACATTATAATACCATAACATCACAGTTTGTTGATTATATTAGATATCCCAAGAATAATGGATATCAATCAATACATTTAGTCATATCAGGTGGTAGTAATAAAGGTAATATTGAACTTCAAATACGCTCTACCACTATGCATAGGCAAACACAATACGGTAGTGCACATCACACTTATAAAGTAAATAAGTATTATATATCTCGTACTAATAATAATGTCAGTGTAATATTATGTAATATTACATTAAGTTATAGTAATAGGATACTCAATGTTGATATAAGCATCGTAACTATTACCAGTAAAATAATCAATAACGTGAGTACTTATAATACTTTTGCTTCATTTACCCACACTCAACATAGTACTCATTTTGTTATCAATAACACTACAACATGCACATTGTCTCATACCACCACCCCAGAATATATAACGTATTATAATAATAATTTATCACTTTTGATAAAAGACACTAATACTATACCTTACAACTTTTCTCTAAATATAAATCTCAATTTGCGTAATATTTTAGAATATAAATTAGTACCTTTAGCAGTAGTACAGATTCCGGCAAGTAATCTATTATTCGAACATAATAGTGTTTTTATTAACATCACTTACAAATCAATATTAGCTGAATGTGCTTTTCCGGCAACTATAACTTATACAAAGAGATATGAAGATTCCAATATCAGATCAATATTTAAGCCACCCTCACCAAAAACAGATATAATTAACACAACATACAATACATTATTGGCTACCATAAACGATAAAGTTGTTTTGGAACAATATGGTCAAAAGGAATTTTTATCAACTACTATAAACACAAACATTACTCAAATGCTTCCTATAATAACCTTATTAGTAGATCCATCAGAGCTGAATAAGAGAATAAATGATATATCAGATAGTAATAAGGACCAGTTATTACATCTTGGACTTCAACTTGGCTGTGTAGAATCAGTGCCATTATTAATCACACATGGTGCTAATCCTAATGCTACAAATTGTCATGGTGTAATATCATTACACTGTGCTGCTAAGAATGGTAACTTAGATTTAGCGAAATTATTAGCTAAAAATGGTGCTGATGTTAATGCTAAAACTGATCGTATCGAAACACCATTGCACTATGCTGTTAAGTCTGGTAACTTATACTCAGTAAAGTGGTTGATTGAAAATCAAGCTAATATTCATGCTAAAACCGATAATGGTGAAACAGTATTACACTTTGCTGTTAGTTTTGGTAGCTCAGATTTAGTATACTTACTAATTGCCTATGGTGCTGATGTTAATGCTAAAACTGATAATGGTCTAACAGCATTACACTATGCAGTTTATGATGGTAACTTATATTTAGTACAATTGCTAATTTCCTATGGTGCCGATGTTAATGCTAAAACTAATAGTGGTGAAACAATATTATGTTCTGCAGTTGATTATGGTAGCCCAGATTTAGTATACTTACTAATTGCCTATGGTGCTGATGTTAATGCTAAAACCGATAATGGTCTAACAGCATTACACTATGCTGTTGAGTCTGGTAACTTAGATTTAGTATCTTTGCTAATTCACAATGGTGCTGATGTCAGTACTAAAAATAATAGTGGTGAAACAGTATTAAACATTATTATGGAGTTTAACAATTGTAATATTTTAAAATCTTTCATATTAGGCGGTGCAGACATTAATTTAGCAACAATGTTACCAGATGATCAGACAGACAGTATAATCAATTTGTGCGGTGATTTACGTATCAGTTAAATTGTGGAATATAGTGGGGAAAATGTGTGATTTATAGACATAGTTATAAATGTAAGATCAAAGTATATGAAGTTACAACTAACTTTTATTCTTTAAACTCTAGTTTCGCAAGAGATCTAATATAATAAAATCCTTTGATGCTGTTATACCAATAGATGGTTTAACAAGACTCAGTAATTATGATGTTGGTATACAAGATAAACAACAATAAAATAACTGTTTTGTTAATAATGAATTTGTTTTTACGGTTCAACAAGATAACTTTTTTATAAAACCAACAGAGTTAACAGGAGATATTGTATCATATACTACTTAAAAAAAATGCCAAGAATAGAGCTATTGCTTATGTTCTCTAAATAATGAGGCAACTCTGTAATGAGGTTTTTAGATAATGGTAAAATAGAGATTGATAACAATGTTGCTGAACGAGCATAGTGGTAGGTATGAAAAACTGACTTTTTTGTTGGATCATATGCTGGTGGAGAAATCACAGCTGTTATATATAACATATAATTATATAATCAAAAGATATAGGATTACTTGGAAAATTTAGGTAAAAAGTATTGAAAATAATTAATAAGCATTAATGAAAAAGATAGAAGGTTATCAAACAAATTTTGAGATATGTATTTATGCTAAGAAGTTATTAGATAAAGTAATATATTTAAATAGTGTAGTAAAAGTACCACCAGTGAGTGTATTGGAGGTAAAGAAAGCTATATACTATGCTAAGAAATATCATGGTAGTCAGATGCGTCAATCAGGAGAACCATTTTATTCACATCCGATAGAAGTAGCATATATGATATCAGATTACTTATTTAGAACAGATATACTAGTAACTAGTATATTGCACGATACTATAGAGGATACAGAACTTACCAAGGAGAAAATATTACAAGAATTTGGAGAGAAGATAGCCAATCAAGTAATGGATTTGACTAGGATTAAGGAGAATGGTATAAAGAGTAGTTCTGCTGAAATGGTAGAGACGTTATACAAAGAGAAGAAACATGATATACTTCTGATAAAGTTATTTGATAGACTGCATAATATACAGACAATAGGTGCTAAATCTCCTGAAAAAGCTAAAAAAATTATAACTGAAACTTTAATAAGTTTTATTGTTTTGATGCCTTACCTTGGAATTTCATCATTAGAAAAACACTTTTATCGATTATGTTTAAATGCTACACATCAAAATAGATTAAAGGAAAATACATTGTTCACTAATAATCTTAGAAAATTTTGGAGTTATTTTAAACACAACACTGAAGCTATAAATATAATTTAGCATACTACTTGATTATTTATAGAATAGATTATTTTGGTAGTAATTGAAATACTTTATGCTTTAGGTTAATTCTATTAAATGTATATATTACATGAATTTCATTGTTATCAGGACTCATAATAATAATAGCAGGATATGAATATTCTTCAGATGTAATGTTACTATATTCGATATCACCTTCCGGATAAGTAGAATTTTTAATAACGATAGGGTACCAGTTTAATCCTTCATCGTAGGATATAGCTAAGCTTAATATATTACGTGATTTGAGATGATTGATTACTCGATTATATGCAAGTAGTAATGTATCATCACCTAAATTAATGGCATCAATGGCACTATCAGGGTTTAATAAGTTTACTGGTTCTAAATTACTCCAATATATTCCTTTATTTATGGATATTGATCTGTGTATGTAAGTAGACATTAAGGCATCAGTTTTTCTAGGTCTTACTAACATTATGATTTTATTTGGTAAATTACTACTAACTAAAGTTGGCTGTATAAAACCTCTGTAACCTTTTTGAAAAATTTTAGGGTTGGATGGTAATATAGGATTACTTAAATTCCATGTATGTAAATCTGATGAATATTCTATATATGAAAAATCATCAATACAACTTTCTCGAGAACACGGAGATAAAATATTATTTTTATAAATTAGTGGCTTATTACGTGCTGGTCCTAGAATACCATGTAATAGTTCTGGTTTTTGCCATGTTAATCCTCGATCATAAGAACGAGATAGTATTCCACTCCATGTTCTTGGATAAGGTCCAATTTTACTAAAAATTAGCAACTGATTATTAAAGAAAGTTATTACTGGATTTCCACAACTGATTATCCCATTATCTTGTTTAAGAGGAATATGATGATCACGAAAATATTGCGGTGAAACGATTCTTTCTGGAGTAGTCCATTGATAATGATTATTACTTTTAAATCCTAAACTAATCCAAATGCTATTATTTTCTTCTGACTTACCTGATTCAGATCGTGTTTTACCAAAAAATGATGTTATTAATTTTTTATCATCAAAAGCAAATATGGTCGCAGCATGAACATCTTTTAGATCTGAATTATTTAAAATAAATTCTTCTATTTTTGTTTCTAAAATAAACATGATGTTTTATTTTTTTCTAAATTATTGAAATAATTTAATCCAAGTGTAAATCCTATTATTATTGGAAATAGTATTATTTGTATTCCCCAATGGCTAAAATATTTTGTTAAATATACAAGACCAAAAGATATAATAATATTCATGGAAACAGTCGATAAAGCAAAAATTATACTTGCTGTTCTAAAGCGTTTAAAAACTGGAAAATGTTTTAGAAAAATTGGCATAGCTGGATTGGCACTAAGAAAAAATAACATTACAAATGATTGAATTAAGAACAAATGAACAGAAGTAGTAATATTATTTAGTAAATAAGGACAAATGAGAGCAAAAATAAAAAATATTACTAATTTAATCTTAAGAATTTTTAATGGGTATATAATATAACTTAAATAAGTTAATATTAAATAAGCACAAAAATTTACTATTGCGACAATGAAATTGTGATGAATAACCTGTTCTGCTGTAAAATTAAAAGAATTTCTTAAAATTTCACCACAATAAATATAAGTAAAATAAAAACATATTGGCCAACCACATGATATTAATAATAAAAAGAAGACTGTTTTTAGATTTACACTTTCATTGTAAATAAGATTATCTTTTAATGGATTATCTGTAGTTTTTTGTATTAAAGTAATATTTTTCTTAACACGACGTTTTGCATCAGCAAATTCAGGAGTTTCTCGTAAAGCAGTTCTAGCAACTGCTCCAACAACTGCTATTATAGTTCCAAGCCAAAACGCTATACGCCAATTAAATCCAAATGAGGTGACTAAAGATGCAACAGCTAAGGCTATCATTCCTCCTAAATTAGCAAATACTGATGTCATTAAAACAATAGGATATTGTATAGGAGGTTTTGTTATTTCTAGTAAGTATAGTTGTGCTCCAACTATTTCACCCATAGAAGATAGACCTTGAATAATACGACATGTTATAACTATCACAGTAGCAATGAGTCCTTTTTCAGCATAAGTTGGGACAAGAGCCATTGCAAGACATGAAGACGACATTAAGAATGTAGTAATAATTACAGTTGCTTTACGACCAATCATATCACCAACTAAGCCAAAAATTATGGCTCCAACAGGTCTCATCACATAAGTGGAACAAAATGCAAAAGCAGAGTAAATAGCTTGAGTATGAGGGTCTGCTTTAGGAAAAAATAACTCATTAAGTAAAACTGTCATGTGAACATAGAGCATCAAATCAAAATATTCTAAAAATGTTCCAATTGATAATAATCCTACAGCTTTTTTTTGTTCTGTTGTTAATGAAGTAAATGTTCCTTCATTATGTTTAATATATTCTATCATTACTTAACTGTTTTAAATACCATATAATGGTATCAGATGATATACAATTTATCTACTCTTTAATTTAAATATTAAAAATTTTTATATATGATATTAATATTAAATTATCTTAATTCGTGATTATCAAAAATATTTTTGCCGATTTTAGTCCACTGATCTTGGATATTAGGATTTTGTATTAATTTTTCTTTTAAAGAAACAAAAGCTCCTAGTAAACTGTTAGTGGGTAAATCATCAAGTTTAGCTTTAACAACTAAGCAGCCGATTTCAATTAAACGACGGGTACGAGCTTTTCGTTCTTGAATTTTAAGTCTTGCTTCTTCAGTAATAATTTTAGCTTTTTTTTGTTCTAATTTTAATCTACGTTTTATGACATTATCCATATAGATAATTTGCATTTTTGATTGTTATAATCATCATGAATCATCAATAAATTATGGAAGTCAACTGCATAATAATAAGTGCTAAGAAATTCTGCAAATTTTTTCTTGAACAGATCAATATTGGATACAATTTTTAAGCTTGCAAAGTCCAGTATAGTGGTAAAATAGAAAGCCATTTAAAATCAAAATATCTCCATACCTAACCGCACCAGTAAAACTAAATCAATAAAAACAAATAAAGATGATTACCATTATTCAAGACCTATAAAGAAGTAACCTATAAAGAAGTAGCAGAGAGGAGAGTTCTCTCCTTGTTTGTAAAAACAGGGAGAGACGCAATATATAAACTATCGTTTATTGCGTGCTGATTTGTTGCTGATTCAATAGATGATGAAAAACATTCATGCTAATATAATGCAGGATTGTAATAATCATAAGAAGAACCATGGCGATACAGTTTGCAAGAATAGAGATAGTAAGTAGGAGTTCAGGAGGTAATAGCTGCTGTAAAGCTGCCTATAATGCCAGGCTGATTATTAAAGACGAGAGAACTAATATTACTTATAATTTTAGCAAAAAAGGCGATAATGTTTATCATGCAGTATTATTGCCTAATTATGTAGATAAAAGATTCAAAGATCCTAGAATCTTGATGAATGAGGTAGAGCGTACAGAGAAAAGAAAAAATAGTCAATTATTAAAAGATATAGTTATAGCACTGCCTGATGATAAAGAGCTAGATTTAAATGATAGGATAGCCATTACTCATGAAATCATTGAAGAGATGGGATGGGTAAAGAATGGGCTTGGAGTTCAGGTTGATATTCATCAGCCACATGATGGAGAGAAGAATTGGCATGCCCATGTGCTTGTTACCACTAGAAGATTTACAGAGGATGGTAAATCTTTAGGAGCTAAGGCAGTAGATTTAAATCCTAAATTTGCCAAAGTTAAGGGCAAAGCATTCATTATCCCTGAAGATAAAATTATTCATGAGAGAGCTAAAGAAGTAATCAATAAATATTTTGCTAAATTAGGTTTAGAAATCAAAGTAGACCCAATAAGTTTTATGCCACAGCAGCATGTCGGCCCTACTAGAATGAGAAGTATTATCAATGAAATAGCAGAGCAAAATAAAATATGTAAGCTAGCCCATCTTGAGATTGTTAAGAATAGCGATGGAGTATTAAATCGTATTATTCGTCATCAAGCTATTTTTACTAAATTGGATATAGAAAAAGCAGTAAAAGAGATTCCAGAAGAAGCAAAAAAGCAAAAACTAATAAGGGAAATATTAAATTCAGATAGGCTGGTAAAACTATATAATGAAGATTGCACAGATACTAAATACTATACTACTATAGATATACGGGATGAAGAATTAAGGATAGTTAGAATAGCAGATAAGGTAAATAGCCAGATTCATTTTAATAACGTTATTAAGCTTAAAAGTGCTATCGATAATCTTACAAGTGTTAATGAAGCACAAAGAGAAAGTCTGCAGCATATTTTAATTAATAATCAAGGGATTAGGATCTTGCAAGGTAGAGCCGGCACCGGTAAGTCACAAGTACTTGCTGAAGCTTATAAAATTATCACCAATCATGGGCAAAATATTATAGGACTCGCTCCTACTCATAAAGCAGCATCAGAGCTTAAAAGTAAAGGCTACCAGCAATGTCATACAGTAAAAGGGTTTTTATTTAAATTATATAATGGTAAAGCTGATCTACCAAGAAATACTACGCTAGTAGTAGATGAAGCAGGGATGGTAGGTAATAGTGATTATTTAGAATTACTGAAAGTAGCAAGGAGTAACAATTGTAATCTGATACTGGCTGGAGATGAGAGACAACTCACTTCCGTTGAGCGAGGAGGAATGTTTGCAGTATTGGCTAGTAAATTTGGCTCATATGAATTAAGTAACATTAGAAGACAAAGTAAAGTGTGGGCAAGAGAAATGGCTTCATGCTTTGCAAGATCAGATATTACTGATGGTTTGCATTTACTAGAACAGCATAAATGTTTAAAGATTGATCATACGCTAGAAGAATCAATGGTAAGATTAATTAACGATTGGAGTAACAGCAAATTTGCTCTGAATGAGCGTTTAATAATTACCATGCGTAATGCTGAAGTAGATAGTATTAATCAAGGGATCAGGGAGTTATTAAAAGCTAAAGGCTTGCTTACCGGTAAAGAATATAGACACTATATTTCATCTGAAAAGCACGAAGATTATATGGCAGGAGATCGTATTTTATTTAAGGCCACTAATAAAGATTTACAAATAGAAAATGGTGAATTTGCAACGATAACTCTCGTCAGTAATGATAAGTTTGTTGCTAAAACAGATAGCGGGAAAGAAATAGAATTTAATCCTCAAGATGTAAGCTTTAAACATGGATATGCATCTACAGTATATAAAGCACAAGGAGCCTCAATTAAAGATGTCTATGTATTACATAATCTAGCAGGAAATAGCAGAAATTCTTATGTAGCGATGACGAGGCACATAGAAGAGGTAAAACTCTACTATAATAGGAAGGCTACCAGGAATATGGCCAGTTTAATATCGCAACTTAGCAAATTAGATAATAGGCTATCTAGCATTAATTTTAAAACTTTAGAAGAATTAGTAGCGATTCAAGATCAAGAAAATAAGAGTCCTAATATTATAGATAAAGTAGGTGATTGGTTTAAAGGGGTAGTAGAAGATATTAAGGATAGATTACACAGTAATGATAACTATTACCTCTTAAGAGTAAGCTCAAGGCCACCTGCTAAAGTAGCAGAAATCCTAAGAAACACCAGCACAAATCTTGCCACAAGCCATAAAGCCCAAGAAGAGCGAAAAAGCTCTTCTTATAACCTTACGAATTGTAATAAACAAGATACAACAATAAGTGTTAAGTTACAAGAGGATATTATGGCCAAGAAAAAAATAGATTATAATTCTATTAATAAACAAAAAGCAGTAGAATTAAAGCAACGATTATCATTTAAAGCGGAAGAAATAGGTAGAAATTTGCTAGGCAGTCCAAACAAGCATTTATCAAATAGTCAAGTGTTACGCTGGGAGAAAGATGGTAAAATAGCGATGAAGATAGGTGGCAGTAAAGCCGGCAGATGGTATGATTTTAGTAAAGGAGAGGGAGGAGATCTATTTACCTTAGTACAAAGAGAAAAAAATTGTGATTTTGTAGAAGCTAGGAAATATTTACAAGATATGGTTGGTATATCAAACAATAGCAAGTTATTAGAAGATAAGATAAAAGAGCAATTTGACCAAAAAGTTAAGAATCAAGATCAACAAGCGAAATATGCTGAAATATCTAAGATAAAGAGAGCTATAGGATTATATGAAAAATCAGATGCTATAAAATATTCTATGCCCAATAATGTAGCAAAAAGATATTTATCAGAACATCGTGGAATTAAAGAAGTATTAACAAGATACCAACTAAGTAACGATCTTAGAACCAATATGATGTGGGACAGTAATAGCAAACAATATTATTCGTCATTAATTGCTTTTGTAAGAAATAAAGATGGCAATATTACCGGAGGTCAAGCTATTTATTTAAATAAAGAAACAGGGGCAAAAGTGAGTATAGAAGTTAATAAACGTTCATTTGGTAGAATCAGAGGTTCTTTTGTTGAGATTAATAAAAATAACGAACAGCAGAACGTACAAAGCAGGAATGTACAAAGCAGTAAAGATGGCAATAATTCAGTTAGTAATATAACGATTATAGCAGAAGGGGTAGAGACAGCTTTAAGCATTGCGGAAGCTGGTATTAAAGGCAAAATTCTTTGTAGTTTAGGTGTAAGTAACATTAGGAACTATGAGCCTATCAAAGGAGAAAGAATAATAATTGCTGCCGATAACGACGGCAAAGAAGCAGTATCAGTTAATACTGTAATTAAGGCTCAGGAAGAATTAATTAGCAAAGGAGCGACAGTCACAATAATACGACCACCGGAAAAAGGTGATTTTAATGATATGTTAAAATCCCAAGGAGCAGAATCAGTAAGAAATCTTCTAGAGCCTGAAATAGAGAAATTAACAGTAGCACTTAAATCATCATTAAAAACAAGTGATGATAGAAAATCACAATTTCAGTCTATAGAATTACTATTTTCAAAAATGGTAAATAACGATAATAATGGACTCAATAATTTGCAGCAACAGCAAATAAAAGCTTTAGCACAGTTTGGCACAGCAGAAAATATCGATACTGCCTTACAAATCTACAGAGAAAAAGGTATAGATTCTTGTATGCTCTATAGTAGCAAAATTTGCAAAACAGTAATAGAGCAGAAGATACAGAAGGATTTACAAATTATGAAGAATAAATTTGATCCTAATTATAATCTTGGTGATAAAAGATTTTCTGATATAGTAGTATATGATTTTCAAGGCAAAAGCCATCTAGTCCCTGAAGATTACTTAAATGCCATAGGAAAAGATAAACAAGTAATGCAGTATGTAAGTTCAAGCTCAGAAATAGCTAAAGAAATAAGAAGTGCGGTAAAGAACTGCTCTGAGATCAAGCTAAATCAAGGAATAAGAGTTTAGGATGTAATGTAATAATATTTTATCAAGTTAAAAAATGTAAATATATGAGTGAACAAGGAAACCTGCTTGGTGATCCAGAGAAGGATAAGAAGAAAGCTAAGCATGATAAGATATTTCGTAAGGCACTTGAGAATCCTCTAGTTGCCCATGAGTTCTTTAATGCACATTTGCCCCCAAATATTAAAAGTTTAATAGATTTTCCTAGTTTAGCAATGGAAAATACCACTTTTGTAGAAAGCTCTTTAAAAGATTCTATCTCTGATGTTTTATTCTCATGCAAATTTGATAAACAAGATGGATACTTATTTTTACTTGTCGAGCATCAATCAAAAGCAGATCATTTTATGGCTTTTAGGCTATTTAAATATATGATTAATATTTGTGAGCGATATTTAATACAAAATCCTAAAGCTAAGACTTTACCATTAATATACCCAATGATATTTTACAATGGTCAGGAGAAATATAATGTTGCAAGGAATTTGTGGGATTTATTTGCCAATAATAAATTAGCAAGAGAATTATGGATTAATGATTACCAATTAGTGAATGTCCATGAAATACCAGATGAAGAGTTTAAACAAAGGATATGGTCAGGGGTATTAGAATTTTTTCTCAAGCATATACATGAGAGGGAATTATTAAAGAGATGGCAAGAAATATCAGATATACTGCCGGAATTAACTAAAATAACGATAGGATATGATTATCTAGAAATGATATTATATTATACTTTGACAAAGATAGAGCAAGCTGATAAAATAAAATTAGAGAATTTGTTATCAACAAAGTTGAATCCGGAAATAGGAACAAGGCTTATGAGAAGTTTAGCAGAACATTGGCAACAAGAAGGAAAAGAATTAGGTATTCTTGAAGGTTTACAAGTTGGAGAAGCTAAAGGTATCCAGATTGGAAAAGCTGAAGGGGAATATAATAAAGCAGTAGAGATAGCAAAAAAAATGTTAACTCAAGGTTGTAATGTTTCTTTAATTTCTAGTGTAACCGGTCTTGATGAAGCTTTTATTAGTTCTTTAGAGTAAACATATTTCTTGTAAAATTTACTCTGCTGTTTGAAAAATCATTTATAAAAATTCTGAAATAACAAAAAAGTTTTTTATACATAGCTTACCTCTAAAATTTATAATATTAAATTAGCGATTTAAAGAGGTGTTATAATAGGACTTTTCTTTATAAGGTATTCCCCCCCCCTATCAAACAATTGAAATCTATTTAAAAATGCCATAAAAATGGTTTTTATATTTGTTGGATTTAAATCAAGTTTGTAGATTCATTTGTAATTTAGTAATAGGGAAATTACCCACAAGTTTTACATAACAGGTGAGATCTGGTAGATTCATGATTTCAGAAGGCATTACTAATAATTTTCTTTTCTCTAAGCTATGCATATTTACTCCATCACGCATGGAGTTAGCACCATAAGAGAGATTCTCTTGAGTTTCAATAATTTCTTGCTCACCAAGCATTAAAGCTGATTTATGTGCTGTTTGTTGATCACTTACCCGAAAAATAAATTTGCTACCAAATAGATCAAGCATTGAACTACTTCCTGCATGGCCATATATCTCCTCTAATTGATGAATATTCTGCATGCCTGCAACAACGCAGCCACCATATTTTCTGCTTTCAGCTAAAGCTATCCCTAAAGAAGATATCTTGTGTAAAGCTGGCAGCTCATCAATCACAAACCACATATTACTATGAGTATTATTGATGTTCCTATTCATTAATGCTTTTATCGCTATGCTAATCCATGCAGCAATAAGTGGTCTAAGCATTACTCTTTGATTAGGAGTTGCGGTGATAAATAACCAACCTTTGTCCGCAGTAAACCACTTTCTAATACTAAAACTACCATCAGGCTTTAAATGTTGCAGAGCTTCAATGTTTTTACTAACAGTTGCTTGAATACCTGAAGAAGTCTCAGGTGCACTACTGCTAATTATACCAGACACTGCACTATTTTTAAAGATCCTAACAAATTCTTTATTATTTGCATAAAGAATAGTATTTATTAGCTTTTTGATGTCTTTACTATCCTGATATAATTTTAATCCTTCAGCCAATACTAACTCAGCACTTTTAGCAAAAAAATCATCTAATTTTGGATTATAATTACTAAAGTTACTTGCCATATCACTATAATCCCAAATTTCATGACAATCATTCCATGGTAGCCAATGCTCAGTACCATCTTGTAAAGGATTAAGTAACTTATCACATTTGGGATCAAAAAACCTATCAGTAAAGCTACCTGTTAAATCAACAATAATTGCTCTACCTCGTTCTTTTCTAATCTGAGGTAATAGCTCATTTAACATGTTAGTTTTACCACTACCTGTAGTACCAGTAATAAGAATATGTCTTCTCTCACTATTTTTCACCAATGGTAATCCAGAAAAACAAATATTAGCAGCTTGCTTGTTTTTATGAAGCATTTTTGCTAAAATACCTGCTTCGACAAAATCTGCTCCCCTGATCTTATCTTGGATAACAGCTTTTTTACCTCGATACATAAAAAAGATGATAGCAGTAAACATGAAAGCAGTAAAAGTAATAATACCTTCTTGCCAAGCTGAATGCAATAAAAATTGCCCAAATTGATTGATATTATGCGAATGCGGTGTAATATGCCAGAATTTATGAACAAATTCTTCAGCATTACGGTAAACCCAAGCTTTTTGTTCTAAATAATAGAATTTAATACCTATTTGATTTGTAGGATAAAAATGTTCTCCTATAGCAAGTTTTAACCCCGCATATCTCTCTATAATAAAATAATATAAGCTTACTAAGGATAATTTCTGATATATACGCCACATTAGCCAAACTACAGTAAATATTAATCCAATAGTTAAAGCATTGATACTTCCTTGACTAAACATTCGTAGCTGATGAGCAAAAATTTGTGAACCACGAGTAAAATTATTTTGATTTTGTTGCATCCAATTATAAATTATTTTTCAATATCTTTAATTTTTCTTCAAACTCATTAGCCATCAGATCATTACCTAATTTCCTTAGACCTTTAATTGCTCTTTCATATTCCTCTATAAGATTAGGTTTATATTTAAGAGCCAAGTTAAAGTTTTCTTTAGCTTCTTTATGTTTTCCCATGCTAATTAATGTAATGCCTTTTTCTAAGTAACTTTCAGCATAATCAGATTTACGCTTAATAGCTAAGTCGTAGCTGTGAATGGCTTCTTGGTATTTACCTAATTTTCTTAAAGATGTGCCTTTGTTACAATATGCTGCTACATCGCTTGGCTTGTAATTAATTGCTAAATCATAATTTTTAATTGCTTCTTGATGATTACCTAATATACTGAATGCATATCCCTTTAAACCATATGTTGCTTCATCATCAAGTTTATATTTAATCGCTGAATCAAAACTTTTAATTGCTTCGTGGTACTTTCCTAGCTGCATTAAGGACGTGGCTTTATTATAATAAGCGTATGCATAATCAGGTTTATACTTTACAGCTAGATCACAGTTTTCTATTGCTTCCTGATACTGTCCTAAGTTTATTAAAGATATACCTTTATTGTAATATGCTTCTGGATATTTTAGATTGTAGTTTAGAGCTAGATCAACATTATTAATTGCTTCTTGATATTTACCTAAGCTATTTAATACATCTCCTTTATTGTTATATACTGCTGCAAAATTTGGTTTGTATTTTATAGCTATGTTATATAATGCAATCGCTTCTTGGTATTTTCCTAATTTTTTATATGATACTCCTTTATTATTATAGGCCTCTGCAAAATCAAACTCATATTTAATAGCTAAATCATAATTCTTTATCGCCTCTTCATATTTACCTAATTTTGCCAAAATCATTCCTTGATAATTATAAGCATCTGCGTAGTGAGGTTTATATTGAATTGCTAGATTAAAATTTTTTACTGCTTCCTTATATTTACCTAATTTATAAAATGCTCTACCAATATTGAAATATTCTTCTGCTAAGATATTTTGATCCTGAATGTGGTTTTGTTGATCTATTTGTTGTTTTGTATCAACAGGATTAGTAGAGTTTTGTGCAAAAACACTATTAAAAAATATTAATGGCAAAATAGCTATGATAGCCAATTTCTTGATATTTCGCATAAATTTATCCTCAATTATTTTTATTTTTGTAATCCAGTAATTTTATGTTTCTTTTCTTTATTGCCTTATCACTAATGCCAATATTATATGCTATTTGCTGGCCAGTTCTGACAATCGTTGATTCAGGAGTTTTATTAAATTCATCTTGAATTTTCATCTTCTTATCTTTTACTTTATCAGATAACTGCTCAAGAAGCTTTACTTTTTCTAATTCATTATTATCTACACTTTGAATAAGCATTTGTTCTATACTTGTATCATAAATATCATTTTTTCTGTTATCAATACTACTAATAGCAGCTTGATCATTTAACTGCTTGATATTTTTATCAAAATTTGATCGTATATTTTCTTTAGTTGGAATATGGAGGCTACTTGTAGAGCTTAAGTTTTGCGGTATAGTGTTATTAATTTTAGCTATATCTAAAGCTATTTGTTCTGCTTCCTGCCTGTGAGTATTGGCCCAGGTAGCAGCTTGCTCTTTACTGTTTACTCCAGGAATATTTTTTGCAATTATGCTATTTAATACCGGTTCGTTTAAATTCCGATCAATAGAAGCAGAGTTTTGTGATATATAATTCATATTATAGTTTAACTGCTCGATATTTTGTTTAGTTTGTGTTATTTCTTGCCCTACGGATTGTTGTTCAGAGAAATTACTATTTAAATTATTGCTAAGTGAATGCAGATCACTATTTGTGTGACCTAATCTGCCATCTTTAGTAGCACTTTTAATTTTAGATAATGCTTCGTTATATGATTGCTGTTGATTTACTGATTTTCCTCGTTCTTTTCCTTGCTCATTACTTGATCCAACTTTAGTCATTGCGTGACCAACCATAGTATTTACACCAATACCCCCTTCAGCACTAGTACTAGTTCCTTTTCTATTATTGCTACTGGTATGATCAGTAGCAGCGATGCTATCTGAATTCATCTGTTGCAATGCTAGATACTGGTTATCAGTAATACCTATGGACTTTGCCTCTTCGTAGCTTAATCTTTTGCCTATTTCAGTTGCTATAGAATTTCCTGTAGTAGTTAAATCACTATATCTATCATTTAATGAGTCAAGATAACTTTGTGAGCTCATAAACTGAGATTGATAACTATCTTGCAATAATTTAGAGGAGCGGTAATTGTTAACTAAGGAGTCCACTGCTTGAGTCAGTACCTGCCTGCCGCTATCTGTGCTAGTCACTCTCATTCCTCCATCATCAATAATCCCTCCTGCCAATTGCAGCGTTGGGGTAAGATTTTGCTGAGCAATTGTTCTATTACCAATGCTATAATTATCCATAGAGAGGTTATTATCAGCAATATTAGCACCAATATTACTTGCAACCGGTACTGGAGAAAATTGATTAGCTAATGTTGTTGTTGCATGAGCACAAGCCTTTAATACTGCCCAGGATAACATCGGAACTGAAGCTGCTAGCATCTGAAATGTTGCAAATTCATGCAACAGAATTTCTGAAAAACTCCCCTGTGATAAGATATTTAAACCAGTAAATTGACTAGTACCTGATTTACTAGCTAGGCTAATCATGCCTAAACAATGAATTACAGTAAAAAACACTGGCCAGCTGGTTACCCAGATAATCAAGGTTATCCAGGTCTTAAAGATAGTATAACCACCGGGCAACATCGACATTGGAAATACTACAAAAATAAGACAAATTACTAAAGCAAAAAATACTGATTGTAAGATAGGCATTATATTTGCTGCCATTTCTCCTGCAACCAGGTAAGAAAATGATTGCTGAAATAATCCACGAGTCGCATTCATACTAACTAACTGAGGATATATTCTAGAAAGTGAGAATTTTTCTCTTAAATCATCATAAGCTTCACGATAGCTATTTAATAGCATTGCTTGCCTCATCCACTGGTGAATATCTGTTTGCTCTTTTTTAAGATATTTTAAAGTATCAGATGTTATAGCTTTTAATCTACTTGCTAATAGCTCTTGCCTATCAGAACTAATACCTATACCATTTGCAAATTGAGTCAACAAGCCTTCGTTTAATTCTTTATTAAAAGCTGCCTTAATTAAAGGAGTGACCTGCATGCAGGTTTTAAACGAAATAGCAGAATTACTTGGATCCTTATAATAAATACCAAAATTATTGGGCATATTTTGCTCGATAAAAGCAATGATGTCACTTGCTCTTTGTGCTTCTGCTTTTTTACCTAAAATATTACCAATTATATAAGGTTTCATAAAACATTGTCTTAAAAATTCTTTTGTATTGGTCAAAGTTACCGGATCCTCTATTTGAATGTCCTTGATTTTACCAATAGCTTTTGCTCCAAACATAATCCCATTCTTCCTGCTTGATAACCCTTCATCAGGAGGTAACAAGTGTTTTTCCAGCATTTCTGAGACTAAATAACTTATTTTAGATGATACTGAAGCAAATAAAGCGATGCCTATTGGAATATTATCAATTTTCACAGGAGCCTGCATTGATATTTCATCTTTAAGCCACACATTTGCTTTTGGAGCAAATAAAAAGATAAAAATAAATAAGGATGGAAAAAACCATTCCATAGCAAAAATACCAATATTACCTCTAAAAATAGCACGAGTTGCTGCCCAAATTCCACCAATTGTCAAAGCAAATTTACCTACCGGTGTAAAATACTCACTATTTGAGGCAAAGACTCTTCCTATGCCATTAAAAACTTGCCATAATATATCTCCTCCACCAAATGTATGTATTACGTAATCTGTCATATTCTTTTTATATTTTATCTTCTTTGCTTATTTTTGTACCTGCTTATCTGCTTGCTCATCTAATTTTAATTTTTAAGCCCTCTCTTTAGCGATCAAATGTTGCTCTATTAATCTTGCTCTTCTATCAATCTGATCACTACTGGTTAGCATATTACTCCATTTCTCCTGAGCAAAAAGTTGCACTCGATCTAAAGCTTTTAAGTAGGCAGTTAAATGATGATCTGCTACTTGCTTTGATTTGAGCATAGTAACTGCTTTTCTTACCTCTGAGGTTACTTCCTTTAAATGCTGCAGTAAACTATAACTAGCAACTAATTCTGAAGAGCTATCTAAAATAGTCACCCCAGATATTGCTTCTAAAGTAATATAGTCATATATTGGAAATGCCTCCCCTATTGAGGATAGGAAAGTAATATCGGCATTACTAAACTCGTTATTACTTGTAAGTTTGCTCTTTAATTCATCTAGTTTTGTTTTAGCCTTGCCTTGATATGATTGATCTGGAGCAATACTAATATTGCGTCTTATTACTGGATTTAAACAATGAATATTATCACAAGTATAAATTGAGGCAGATTCTCCGCCTTTTAAATGAGTAATCCAGCTCTTTTCATCTTGAGCAAGTGACGCAAGAAAATATACATTATTATCTCGAACTATTATAGTTCCTGTCATTGACATAATGGCACTTCTCATATTTTCAGGAATCCCTGCTTTTTCTGCTGCTTTAGTAAAGATATTATAATCAGTAAGCATTAATTCTGGATCTTGATTTTGGACATTCGTTAAAGCTTGTTTCTGCTCTAAATCACTACGACATTTTTTGCCGGCAGCAAAATAATCCAAACCAGAGCTGGATTGTAAATCTTTGCAAACTGATTCTCTCATTGCTGAATCTTTAGGCAAAATGGAAGCAAAAAGAGCCTTAGTCATTTCACAATCTCCCTTAGCAAATTGATTCATTTCCATAGCAAGATTTCGTAAATCTTTTAAGGCATTTTCTATTTGTGGAGCGAATGTTTTAAGACCCAATGAAAATGCATAAGCTTTTGCTTGCGTACCAATATTTTTCATCAGCTGTACTAGCTCGTCTCCTGAGATAATCGAAAAACTACCAAGATAAGCGTCTATACCGCTACAGCTCATGTTTAAAGATGGCGGAGTAATAGAAATAGGATTAAAAGATGTTTTACCTGTCCGCATTGATAGTCCTCCTGCCGCATAATAGCCAGCTGCTTGAGTCTGATACGCACCAGGTTTAGTGACATTAACGCTCATGCCTTGAAATACATCCTGTAAATCCCAAGCATAAGCTGTTGTTGTTTGTAACAATAAAATTATCATGAGAATATGCATCACATGCTTTATGTAGATTACTCTTCTAAACTTATTGTTACTGATCATAATCATTAACCTTTAGTCTATTATAGTGCTGAATTACCAATAAAATATTTTCAGCAATTTTATCTTCACTAATAATTCCTCTTGCAACTGGATATATTTGTATGCCGCTGCTATCGACTAAATATAATACCGGTACAAGCTTTGCAGGATTTAGTGTTTGTAACAAACCAGTATCTTTAATGGTTGGCATCCCTTGAAATCTAGTTTCACTATTACTTACAAAAATTAATTGAAAGCCATATTTATCTGCAAATTCTCTTACAATAGGGGTAAATGCCTGGCAGTAATTACATTCTTGATTTACTTGCATAATTAATCCCCAATTCTTAGCTAAAAATCTTAGTTTTTGGCTGCTGTCTTTATCTTGTCTTATCTCGTATAATTTTTTATGCAATGAATTTGCAGGTATATTCTCGTTTGTAAGACTATAATCAAGTAAGGTAGCAAGCTGCCACATAGTAGCAAATTTATGTGATTTTTCTAAAATTTGTTTATGTAACCTTTGAGCAATAATAACATTGGTAAGTGTTGGATTATCAAGGGCTCTGCGTTGAGCCTTAGAAAATTCCTGCTTTAATTTATTTATTCTTTGATCATAAGGTGTTTCAGTAAAATCCTGTTTTGTAACTACTGAATCTAGCTTTATTACTTCTCTTGTTTGAAACAAATCTTCATTATACCAAAGGAAACCTGTTGGTTGAGTGCTATCTTTTAGTTCATTGTTGCTGGCTAAATCTAATCCTATCATTTTATTTATACTATTAGCATTTAAGTCCATAGTACCAGCAAATGCATGATTTGACCAATCATTGATTAGTAACAATAAAATAATTACTAGTGATGTAATGGCTAGTGATGATTTAGTTATTGTGTTTACTAGCCACTTCATCATTTTAATAGGATAAATTTGAATCAGTATGATTATTATTAAACCTTTGCTGTTGCATTATAGGCATCTGGTTTTTTAGTTGCTGTGGAAAGCTCTTATGCATTTTACTTTTAGCATGATCAAGTAAATCACTAAATAGCTCCTCTAAATCAAATTTAGAAAAATCTATTCTTTGTAACTCTTCTACTGTAAACCCACGACAATTAGCCTGCTGCCCTGTGCCAAAACTAATAGCTAATTGTTTTTTGCCTTGCTCTTGAAATACTCTTGCAAGTTTTGAATAAAAACAACAATAAGTAGATTTTTTAGTAATACATGTCTTAAATATTTTATCTTTCTTAGCACAATATGTCCCAACATAGTAGCACTGACCTTTTGCCCTTTTTAAGGCTAAGGCTTTTTCTTCTGCATTACACTGGCTCAGCCCTAAATCCTTACCCCAACCTTTGAATCCAGAGCAACAATTAAGAAAATTGCCAATATTTGTTTTGCGGCAACTGTTGGCATGCCCCTTAAATACTGAAATTGGATTTGTCTGCATATCTTTTTTCATTTCATTTAACATGGCAAGGTGCCCAATACTTGCAATATCATTATTTGGCACAATAGTTGCAGTATGACAATTCCCTCCTAAACAAAACATTTTCGATCCTGCTATAGAGGAGCTAAGCTCTTTTTTCTCATTAGAGCATATGTAATCTTTGTGCCATTGCAAACAGATACTAGCAGCTTGCCTAATGCAATTGCTCCTTGCAAGTTCACAACCTTGCTTCTTTAAATGATCACACCCATATTTTGGCTCACTACTACATTGATATTTAATTTGCTCGCTCCAGCATGGACGATTAACATTATATTGATTAAAAAACAACTTATTACCAGCTTCAAGACATATGCGATTTATTTCATGGCATTCATTTTCCTCAACCAAAGCTTCTGAAACCTCATTTACTATTTGGAAGTATTCACCTTTTTCTCTAAATTCCTTGATTTTATCACGATATTTATAAGTAAAAACATATCTATCCCATTTTACTATATCACCATCCCAGCCTTCAGTTAATGCTCCTTCTCCTTGAGGAGAAATTCCTATATATGTATCAATATGATCAAGGGAAGTATTTAACTTAGCAACAATAGCTGCTCTCACTTCTTCCATTATGATCTGATTATTATGCATATGCATGCTGTATATTGTTTTACGCTTACCTAAACGTCTTTTCTTCTTGCAAAAGACAGGATAAAGCCAGTGACGATAACTGTTACTTATCTCAGAACCTGAAAATGCTATATTTCGATCCTGCCAATCTCCCCATTTATCTATTAATTCAGCATCTAGTATGAGGTTTCTGATAATATCTACTTCAAATTCTACCCCTTCACAGCAACTCTTATTAATTTTGGTTTTCAATACTTTTTCACTAACATTAAGTGCAGTCCCTTCTATTTAACACTAATATTATTGTTACTGCTATTTTACATGATACTATTGAAGATACAGAGTTAACTAAAGAAATGATAGCAGAAGCATTTAGCCATAAGGTAGCTAATGATGTTGAATGTTTGACTAGGATTAAGAAAAATCATAAGATTAGTGTTGTAGAAATGGTTAAAATTTTATATAGGCAATAGAAGAAAGATTTATTATTAATTAAACTATTTGATAGATTGCATAATATGCAAACAGTTAGAGCTAAATCTCTTGACAAAATTTGGAAAACCACATCTGAAACTTTACAAATATTTTTAGCTTTAGCGGCGTATTTAAAAATACCTAAGGTGATGAAGCAATTAGAAAAACACTGCTTCAGTGTAATATGTAATTACGAAGTCTTACGGCAGATATTAACCCATCAATTAAATACATGACATAATAATTGCAAATACTAAAGTATAATGTTAGAATAAAATTATGCTAAAAAAAGAAGATTTTAGGACATTATCAACGAGTGCACAAGCAGCTTTAAGAAAAGTTGCATTAAGAGCAATTGATAAAGGAGAAAAACAATTAGATGTAGCAAGTCTTATAGGAGTAACACGTCAGACTATTAATAACTGGGTGAGCAAAAGAAGAAGAGGTGATAAATATGCAGTAACTGGGAAGTATAGAGGAAGCAAGACAGGAGAAAAAAGAATAATAAACGAAATGCTGTGTAAAAAAATACAAGATTATATAAAGAACTCTAGACCAGAAGATCACAATATTAAATCTGCACTATGGTCAAGAAAATCTATTAATGCCCTAATTAAAAAATACTGTGGTTTCTTTTTACCATTAAGCACGATTGGAGAATATTTAAGAAGATGGGGATATACTGCACAAAAACCAAAGAAATTAGCTTATGAACAACAGCCAAAACCAGTTCAAGTATGGCTAGATGAAAAATATCCTGCAATAGTAAAACAAGCACAAATGGAACAAGCAGAAATACACTGGGGTGATGAAGTGGGAATAAAATCAGAATGTCAGATGTTACAAAGCTATTCTTTAATTAAAAGGCAAAACACCCGTAGTTATTCATAAATCAAAACGATTGACTATAAATATGATATCAACTGTTACGAACAATGGTAAACTAAGGTTCATGTTATATGAAGATACACTAAAAACAGATATATTTATAGAATTTCTAAGAAGATTAGTTAAATATGCAAAAAGGAAGATCTTTTTAATATTAGACAATTTAAAAGTACATCATAGTACCAAAGTATACAATTGGACAAATAAGCATAAAGATAAAATTTCTTTGTTTTTTTTGCCTCCTTATACTCTACAACATAATATAATGGTACCCAAAAACTGAACTACTAAAATGCTAGAATGAGATATAATTTCTAGATACAAAAGAGAAAATATATGTCTAAAAAAGCAAAACAATATAGTGCAGCAGAAAAAACAAAGATAGTTTTAGAAACAATAAAAGCTGAAATGACAATAAGCAGGAGTTTCGCACTTAGCAAAAAATATGCTAATCTAGAGAAAAATAGTTTGAGATAAAAATGACAAGATCAAAATGTAGCAAAGACTTATATAAATCATTTTTACAAGCAAGTAGTGTAAGATATACTGGTAAAGCATTATCTGAAGTAAGTCCAGTAGATCTATCGCACGATAGTGCGAGTCGATGGTTAAAGAGTAAGGATTTTCGCCTTAGCGAAATCTATAGCAAAGTATCAAAATATATTGATCTGGAAGATCCTTGTTTATTAGTGGGAGATGACACATTATTGTCAAAGCAATACAGTAAGAAGATTGAGCTTGTACATTATCAATATTCTGGAGCTGTACATGATGTTATACCTGGTATAGGAATGGTAAACTTACTGCATTACAATACTAAAATTGATCAATCTACTCCTGTAGATTATAGAATATATGATAAAGACACTGATGGAAAAACAAAGAATGCGCATTTTTGTGATATGCTTACTTTAGCGAAGGAAAGAGGGATCAATCCTGATGTGGCTCTGTCCAAATAAGTGTGTAAATATCTAGCTGAAGGGATGATAATGCTTGTTGTCTCTAAATCCAACTTAACCGCAATATTAGTTAATAATGAACCTGATATTTTTGGGAAGTCATCAAAGAATTTATGATGAGATTCATAATATTTTAGCATTATTGCATAATACAAACGAAATTTCTTCTGGGTAGAAGAAATTAATTTATGTTGTGAGTCTGTAAATTTAGAATTTAATCGTTTCATAAAAAGTTCCTATAATTCCCAATCTCGGTATATTTCTAACCAAAACTGCAAAAAATACAAAAGCTTTTATAACACAATTATTCTAACTATGAAAGTCGTTTCTTAACTCGGCACTTTCTATAACTTTGCCGCTCCTTGCACGATCTTTAGTATTGGGCCAATATGAAATCACAGCACTTATACCATAATGCCACAATCATTGATAAAAACACAGATGCAAAAATAGATAACATAGTTCCCTACAATTATAAAAAAAACGTGAAGAATTAAATGCAGTAGTAAAAAATTACATAAACAGGCAAAAGCAAAACTTAGTGTCAACACCGGTCGAAAAATGATACAGTATCATAAAAAAATTATCTGTATAATAAATTATGTAAATGATCTTAAAAAAAATAGACAAATTAAGTAACCAGTATTACTCTTGTATAGATAGTTTGTAAATAAAATCTATACATGCTGGAATATATTAGACACAATGAGGGAACATTTTCTTCTCTAACAAAACAACAACAAAAATTAACACAAAAAAACAAAGCTATAGTAAGATAAGTTAATATAAATCAAGTATTATGCAAAATTTAGAAAATTGGCAAGATGAGTTTGAGATGTGTATATATGCTAAGAGGTTACTGGATAAAGTAATATATTTAAATAGCATAGTAAAAGTACCTAAAGTAGATGTTTTGGTAGTAAAAAAAGCAATCTATTACGCTCGGAAATATCATGGAAGTCAAATGCGTCAATCAGGAGAGCCATTTTATAGTCATCCGTTAGAGGTATCGTATTTAGTGTCAGACTATCTGTTTAGAACCGATATTTTAGTGACTGCAATACTGCATGATACTATAGAGGATACAGAACTCACCCAAGAAGAGATAGCTGCAGCATTTGGGTGGCAAGTAGCAAATCAAGTAATGGATTTAACGAGGATAAAAGGTGCAGGAGTAAAGATTAGTTCAGCAGAAACAGTAGAATTACTGTACAGGGAGAAAAAATATGATGTACTTCTGATAAAGTTATTTGATAGACTGCATAATATACAGACAATAGGTGCTAAACCTCCTGAAAAAATCAGAAAGATTATAGATGAAACTCTTAAAAGATTTATAACCCTGAGTATCTTTTTTGAAGATCGGACACATGGAGTATTAAAGATATCAAACAAAATAGTCGCACTATGCCATTATTATTCACCTATCACAAAACATATGTTACAGAATCAAACAATTATATTTAAGGATAATTACCAGCTTCCTTTTCCAACTGCTCAAAATGCGATAATCCATAATTATATCCGCAATATACTGGTATCAAAATAATTAATAATCCCCAATTACCAAAATATTTTATAACATAAATAGTACCGAAAGAGGTTAGTATATATACTATTGCACGTGAAAACGCATATGAAAAGTTACTATAAGTAAATCGTTGAAATATTGGAAAATATTTGAAGAAAATAGGAAATGCTGGTGCTTTAGATGGACCAAATATCACAAAAAACAGTTGTAATAACATCACACAAAATGGCGTTATTAATCCATGCTCCAATATATATGGACAAAATGGAATAAAAATAAGCATAGTCATTATTTTTATTTTTAGTATTTTTAGTGGATATATTCTACGGCTTAAATATGCTATTGATAGCATATTAATCATTGCAGCGATTGATACCAAAAAGTTATGACTAATAACTTCCTCTGGCGTATAACTGAATTGATTTTTAAGAATATTGCCACAATAAATGAAAGCAAAATAAAAAGTTAATGGCCAACTATAATCTACTAAAAATAAAGCTAAAATGCTTTTTTTGTCAGGTTTTTCAGACCAAATAGGGTCATCTTGTAATATTCTGTGATGCATATCATTATCTTGCAGTATTTTTTTTACTCGTGCTTTTGCATTTGCAAATTCCGGCGTTTCTCTAAGAGCAGTTCTAGCTATCGTTCCTATGAACGCAATTAATGCTCCTATCCAAAACACTATCCTCCAATTGAATGCAAATGAGGTAACAATATATGCCATACATAAAGCGGCGGCACTTCCCACAGCAGCAACAGCATCTATTAATGTTACAACTGAATATTGTACAGGTGGTTTAGTAATTTCAGTGAGGTAAAGTTGTGCTCCCATCAGTTCTCCCATCGAAGACATGCCTTGTACAACGCGACATATAGTCATTATCACAGTGGCAGTAATACCTATTTGAGCATATGTAGGGAGAGTAGCCATAATTATACAGGCTATAGACATCATAAAAGTAGTAATAACTACTGTGATTTTGCGTCCAATATGATCACCAATCCAACCCAAAATTAATGCTCCAATGGGTCTAAAAACAAAAGTAGAACAAAATGCTGCTGCTGCATAAAGAGCTGCAGTGTCAGGATTAGCTTTTGGAAAAAAAAGTTCATTAATGACCACTGCCATATGCACATAGATCATTAGATCAAAATACTCTAAGAATGTGCCTACAGATAATAAGCCAACAGCTTCCATCCGTTGCCTCACAGTAAGCTCTCTTGCTTCTTGCTGATTTTCCATCATTTCTGCACTCTCTAATTTCTATTATGGATGTACTCCAATATTTGTGTTGTATTAATACTTCATTTTATAATTTTACTGTCCAGTTTTTGGGTACCATTATAATATTTTCTTACAATAATATATTATCTCTGTAACAATAATTATGCAAGAAGTATGTTTAGGAGTTGTGCCTTTAACTACGTAGAGTAAATCTCGGGGGCAAGCCCGAAAGAAGTCTATTGAATAAATTGACGGAATTTAAATTATGAATTAGTGCATTATTTTTGTTGTCAATCTACTTATCAATACAGATGATATGTCATATCAAGGAGTATAAATGATGCTAAAATTTTTAAAGTATTATTTTTATATTATAATATTATTTTATTTAAGTACAAAATCTATGGCATCGCTCAATCCAGAAGCAGAACGATATATATCAAGCATGATTAATAAACATGTACCATATCAGGTAAGTGTTCTTAACAATAATTTTATTATCAATAATGTTAACGCTTATCCTCCTGGAAAATTAACTGCCATGTTTGCAAAATTTTTAATAGACAACAATTTAGTAAAAAATAAGGTGTTTGCAGATATAGGATCTGGATGCTTTGCCTTAGGTATAATAGCTGCAAAGAACGGGGCTCATACAATTATTGGTAGTGATATAAGTGAATATGCAATACAATGTGCAAAAGATAATTTGATACTTCATGGTATTACAAAAAATATGTATTTATTTAATGGAGAAGGTGTATTACCGTTGTTACCAAAATTTCTCGGTAAGATAGATATACTTGTCTCAGGGGTGCCTTGGGATAATTTATCTAAAAATGAATTTAACGGTATAATACCTGCAAGACAATCAATCAGCCGTGCTTTTTATGATGTTGATAATGCACTCATAAAAGATATTATGTTGCAAGGTTTTAATTTATTATCAAATCAAGGAAGAATATTTATTACTTCATCACTAAGAAAAATTCAACGAATAGAGCAATTATGCTCAGAGTATCAACTAAATTGTAAGATACTTAAAGGCGAGGATATACACAATGATGGTAACACACATTATATATTAGAAATAACTCGTATGAAATAGGGTATATACTTATTTAACTGATAGTAGTTGATACGGAATGTAAAAAAAGTTGTTGACAGTCAAGACTGTATCTCAACTATTACATAGTAGCTCCGCCAGTGTGCCAAGCAAAGTGCGTAAGGAACAGTTGGTGAAAATCCAGCCTATGTAAAGAATAGCCAACAGCGTAGAACCTAACTTGATACAGCATACGGTAACAAGGGTTGTAAAGCTCAAGTTAGCGATAAAGCAGACCGCGCAATGAAAGTGAATGGATTGAGCTCCGTAAAGTGAAAATTTAAGGACTAAGTAGAACAAAACTGATGTGTCAACACTTTTTCAGACAGTTATTTATGCACATTTTTGTATTTCTTCATATTGGGTAATATGACAAATGCGGGCCAAATCAGACATTAAAAGGCGTTTTTTGGCAATTTTCATGCACTCCTCTGAAATCATCTTATAATTTTCTTATCGTATAAGTATTATTATACGTTGTAATATCACCAAATTGATCGTATAAATAGTATTTTATAGAATTATCTATATAAAAACTAATCGTATAATAAGTTATGTCCAAAATAAAGGAAATTGAAGATTTTATAAAGTACCAAAAAAATCTTAGTAAATCAGAATCTACATTGATTAGTTATAAAAATGATCTTATTATTTTTGCTCGTTGGTTTAATAAAGTAAATCACTATTCTTTTACTATTAATAAAATTACTCCAACAGATATTAGGTTATATAAACAATCTTTAATAGATAATGAATTTAAGCCCAATACAATAAACCGTAAAATATTAAGTTTGAAATATTTTATGAAATGGGGATGGAGTACTAAGGAAATGGTTTATCGATTTCCATTTCCAAAACTTGTTAAAGAACACTCGTATTTAGTATTAGTGCCATCTGCATTATATAGTTTGATTAATCTATCGGAATTTAATACCTCCCTTAGTAGTTTGGATTTTTCTTCTTCTGCTGGAATCTCTTTGACTGCTTTTTCTATATCTAACTTAGTAAAAATAGCTTGATGACGAATAATGCGATTAAGTACTCCATCTACTCCTTTGATGATCTCAAGATGAGCGAGCTTACATATTTTATTTTGCTCAGATATTTCATTGATAATATTTCTCATTCTAGTAGGACCAACATGCTGCTGAGGCACGAAACTTATTGGGTCTACTCTGATGTCTAAATCTAACTGAGCAAAATATTTATTAATTACTTCTTTAGCTCTCTCATGAATTATTTTATCTTCTGGGATAATAAACGCTTTGCCACTTACTTTGGCAAATTTAGGATTCAAATCTACTGCCTTAGCTCCTAAAGATTTACCGTCTTCTGTAAATCTTCTAGTAGTAATAAGCAAATGAGCATGCCAATTTTTTTCTCCATCATGTGGCTGATGAATATCAACTTGAACTCCAAGTCCATTTTTTACCCACCCCATCTCCTCAATGATTTTATGAGTAATGGCAATCCTATCTTGTAAATCTAATTCCGTATCATCAGGCAGTGCTATAACTACATCTTTTAATAATTGACTATTTTTGCGCTTTTCCGTATGTTCAACTTCGTTCATCAAAACTCTTAGGTCTTTAAATCTTTTATCTGCATAATTAGGGAATAATACTGCATGGTAAACATTATCGCCTTTTTTGCTAAAATTATAAGTAATGTTAGTTCTCTCATCTTTAATAATCAGCCTGGCATTATAAGCAGCTTTCAGACAAGCATTTTTACCTTCACTTCTGCCAACTATTTCTATTCTTGCAAACTGTATTGCCATGATTCTTTTTCTTATGATTATTACAATCCTGCACTACATTAGCATGAATGTTTTTCATCATCCATTGAATCAGCAATAAATTAGCAAACAATAAAAATAAACCGTAAGGTTTATATATTGCGTCTGCCTACTCTAAAGAGTAGACTTGAACTTTCCTATCTCTGTGCTTTTAAACTCTACTTTACAACTAAAATCTCGCGTCATTATTGTTAATTGGTTCGGCTAGGTATGGGGATTATCTTAATAATTTCTTAACACTCATAATTATGCAGTTGACTTCCATAATTTATTGATGATTCATGATGATTGTACAATCAAAAATGAAAACTATTTATATGGATAATGTCATAAAACGTAGATTAAAATTAGAACAAAAAAAAGCTAAAATTATTACTGAAGAAGCAAGACTTAAAATTCACGAACGAAAAGCTCGTACTCGCCATTTAATTAGCATGGGTGGTTTAGTGGTTAAAGCTAAATTAGACTGTCTGCCTACTAACAGCTTACTTGGTGCTTTGCTTTCGCTGCAACATGAATTAACCAGTCATCCAAATATACAAAATCAATGGACTCAGATTGGCACAAGTGCTTTCGATAACCAAAAATCCTAATCTTTGCTTACTTACTAAAGAAATTGGCAAAACTTATTAATCTATTTGTTAGTAAGATGCTAAAATTATAATTGTAAAATTTTGTCTTGGTAAAATCTTTATCTTATTTATTGCTTTTTAGAATAATTCTGAAATGAAATATGATTTACCTTTGACATAAAAATTTAATGTTATATGAAATTTTTACGCAAATTCTGGGACAGTGCCGCTACTAATCCCTCCTAATAACTCAGTACTTTGTCCAAATAATAAGTACGATTTTAAATCACCTTTTTCAAGTAGTTCATTTTCAACTAATTTTGAGTGCAGCTCTATAGCTTTATCTTCTGAAGCCCTATCACCAGTTAAATATAATATAAAATTTTCGATCAATTCAGGACCACAGTTAGCATAACTTTGTTGTTTAGTCGGTAGTTGTATGATTTGCAAGCTGTTGTCTATAAACATTTGCTTTAACGTCTCTGGTATGTGTTCATTTGACGAATCGAGATAATACAATTGCAAATTATTTCCTTGATCTTTAATACATATAACTCCAACAGCATGCTTATTGTACAAATTTAGTGGAGCTAGTGTAATTTTTGATTTAGTTTGGATTAAATCAGCAATCATTCTTTGTAGATTATTACAATTTTCTTGCAATATATAACCTCTTACTATGTTTACATCTTCTAGACTGACGTTATTGATTCTTAATTTTAATATTTCTTCAATAGCCTTAATGGTATACTCACCAAAATAAGAACAAATCCAACCAATATTAGAACTCATTGGATCTATACCTTGCAAACCGCTGGGAGGTTCTTTATTGGTAGGATACATTGTCTTAATGTGGGGATACACATCTGGATCATCTTGTTTTCCTTCATGGTGTCCTAATATTATTTTAATTCCTTTTGCTTGTTGTAGTTGTTTAACATTACCTTCACTAACTTTATACATCATTGGATCCTTATTTTTTTCAAGTCTACTAGTTGGTACTGATACTACTACTTCTAGTTCACCTTGATTAAGGCGCTCTATAGCATCTCTGCTTTCTGACATTTTCAGGACTTCATTAGCAATAGAATCTTGTTGTTTCCGTGAAATAAAAGCGGTTTTTGTACTTTGTGTTACTTTGGTAATATTTTCAGCACATGAGATTTTGTCTTCAGAATCGAAATCTTCCTCTGCTGGTATTATATTAAGAGAATTGCTTAGAGCATGTGCTCTTGGATGTCCTTTTGCAAGCTTGATGTTTTTATTTTTTGCTACATCTACTTGAGATTGGCTTGGTTTGTACTGAGATCCATCAAGAATTTCTCCTGCATCACTAGAAGTATTGTCTTCTTCATATTGACGTGGAGTACCACCTTTTAATAACAGCTCTGTACCAAATACGCCAAGAACATTAGAAACTATATAACTTGTTGCATCAGATTCTATTCGTTGTATAGTTTGTGTTCTTAATTCACTTGAATCTTTCCCAATTTGTGATCCTACGGCATCGAAAAGACAATTATTTTTACCATTGCTTGAAGACCAGTTTTCATTCTTGCCATAAGGAACATAATGACCAGTAGGATTGTGCTCATCTGCAGGAAAATAACTAACCTTTATAGGGGTACCTAAATATTGCTCTCCTATAACAATTATGTTACCGCTTTCTTCATAAATATGAACAGGTCTTTTGATCACATCACTTAAAGCTTTAGCTTGTTCTTGCCCTGCTAACCCACCTTCTTTAAAATCTTTATTTACTTCAAGACATTTTGCTTCTTCTTGTTTTTCTTGTTTATAATTTGTGTATGCTGATTTTCCTACCAAATAAACATCCTTACATGTTTTTGTTGTAGTACTTACAACCTGAGAATACATCTCTTCTGACAGCTGTTCAATGAGCTGATTTATTAGCTCATCAATATTTTGATTTATAGACTTACCAGTAGATTTTAACTTATCATTTATTTTTTTACATAGATCTTTAGCGTAATTATAAACCTCTTTCCAGGAAATATATTGATCTACTGCTAAAGCCCCTAGCTGAACTTGCCAATTACTACAATACTTAGTTATTCCTAAGACGGCGTCTTTAAAAATACCCATTACAGTTTCATAATCTATAGACTCTCTTATTTCTTTAATTATATTTTGCATATCTTCATAAGAGCTAGATTTTAATTTCTCTTGGTCTATATTTTCTCTTATAGATTTATCAACATGTTTTTTGATTGTTGGTTTTAATCCTGACATTAATGAACTAAGGGCTGGAGTAACAACTTTACCCATTATTGCATTTTCCACAGTTCTAGTTGTTACGTTTTTAACAGTACTAATTGCCACTTGCTGCAGAGTTGATATACATTTTTCAAAATGAGTTAATTCTGTTAATCTACCCACTTCTTTTAATTCTTTCATTAAATCTTGAATTTGTTTTATATTTTCCCCTAAATATTTTAATTGTGTTAAATCTTTGGATTTTTCTAAATCCTGCACATATTTTAACTTTTCAACTTTACTCATATTGCTAAACTTAGCTATAGTTTCCATTTTCTCGAACCAATTACCAAGTTTATCAAATTTAGTTGCTAAAAATTCGCATGCTGTCTGTAAAAAAGGACATTTACGTAAAGTTTCCGATATCCACCTACATGCTTTTTTTGCTGTATTTAAAATCTTAGGGCATTGCATAGCGGCACTAATACCCATAGTCAGAATAGACACACCATAACTAATGACTTTACCCTTAATATAAGCTTCTTTATGAAATTTACCGTCACTATTTTTGTTAATTAATTCAATTGCAACATCACATACTCCTTCCGTAATCATTGTTCCGCCGATTGCAGATGTTATAGGCAGAGCCGGCGGAAAACAAAATCCAGTAGCAAGTAATGCAATTCCTCCTCCTATTTGAATTTGTGCTCCTTGAGCTATTTCCGGACAAACATCATGCACTTCTCTAAGAGTATAAGTTGTATTTGTACCAACAGCCGCAAGCTCAGATAATTCAGAGTTAGCAATGGTATCTTTTATTTTCTCTTCATGATCATTTTGTGGTTTCAAATTAGCAAAATAATCAGAAACACGACCGCCTATAGAAATACCTCCTTTATGATTATCAATTTGCTGAACCAAGCTATCTGCATGCTGCATGTTAAGATTTAAAGCTTGCTGTTTTGACACTATGTGCTTT
Source organism: Rickettsia amblyommatis (assembly GCF_002078335.1). Lineage (NCBI taxonomy): Bacteria > Pseudomonadati > Pseudomonadota > Alphaproteobacteria > Rickettsiales > Rickettsiaceae > Rickettsia > Rickettsia amblyommatis. The sequence goes on from NZ_CP015012.1 coordinate 63,757, forward strand.
ATAAATAAGTTTCGTGATTCATTATTATCATCACTTTTCAGAATGTTTGTAAATTCTTCAGTTTTAAAAAGATTTTCAATGTAATCTAGCTCCTTCTTCAATGCTGCCTTTGCTTGTTCTAAATATTTTTTAGCATTTTCTTTATATCCCCCATCAGGTTTACCAATTGCCGGAATAACAAAAACATCTCCTACCGCTTTCTGACATTTTTCTATAAACACTCTGCCTTTTTCAATCGCAATTTCAAAAAGCTTTATATAAGCACTGTGTAATATTTCTGGATTTTTACTTATTACAATTGCATGGTTTAGGGCTTGTTCTGCTTTATCTAATTCTTCATTTGAAATAAAGTGTTCAGCTTGTTGTATACTGTAATATGGATTAAATTTAATTTCTCCACTAATTGTCTTACATGCTTCAGATTCGAAATTTCTAAATTCTTCTTCCGGGCTTTTATTAGCTAATTCCAATCCTTTAAAATTCTGTTTCTCTAACCAAAAAGCCCAAAACTCTTTTAAATCATCCAAAACATATTTATACTCTCCTTTACTTTGCCCCTCTCTTTTTAATTTTCTATACAGATCAGAAAAAAGTTCAAATAATCTATCTTGAAATTTAAGTTCCAGTATTTTAATTTCTTTAATTTGTGCAATTCTGTCCTCTTCTCTTAAATCTCTTACAAGTTTAATGTCTGTAAAGCTATAAGAATTAATACCTAATTTTTCAACTGCACTTTTCTTGATCATTAATTTAGCAGTACCATTATTACCTTGACGTGCTGTTCTACCAAAAGCCTGATCTTCTACTCTTTTATTACAAGGTAAAAAAGCAACACATACGTGTAGTCCACCATTATTTTCAAGTTCGACAGAAGTCTTAAAATCCGTTCCTCTCCCAGCTATATTTGTTGCTATAACTACTTCACCGGGCTTTATTTCTTCTTTAGTAATATGTGCATTTTCTTCATCAAAAAAAGTCCTAATAATGATATCTTGATTTTTGCTTTTTAATATTTCCTGTATTGTTTTTGCATCCTTTATTGTTTCGCAAATAATTAAAGAAGAGCGCCCGCTCTTTATTTCAGCTATAGTATCATCTGCAACTTTCTTACTAAAGATTTCATCATCTACAACCTCACCATCAATTTCGATAAATTTCTTTTCTTTATAAGTTGGAATTTTTGCGTAACCTACATTATAAATTGAAGATAATAATTCTTGTTCTGCTGTAGAACCTAAAGTACCTGTCAGACCAAATATTTTCTTCCCATATTTATTAATGTAACTAAGATTAGAAATGAAGCAACTAGTTAAGCTTTCGGAAGTTAAGTGTAAATTATGTTTTAGTTGTAAAAATTGGTGAAGACCATATTGCCATATGGTATTTTTTAAAGTAATGCCTGTATTTGCATAATCTACCGGTTGTATTATTTCCTCTCCGTCTTTACTACGAATAATATATTGTTCATCTTCATGATAATTAAATTTTGCATCAATAGCACTATTGATCCATCTATCTAACGAGTTGTCAGCATATTCTTGAATATGTGAAGGAATAATATCAATTTTTGTTGGATTAGATGATTTAATATAATCTTTGATTTTTGGAATTATTGAGTCTTGTAATTCATTCTTAAATTGTTCGTATAATAGTTGAGCTTCTTCACTATCTGGTAATTCTTGTAATTCTTGAGCTTTTCGTTTTAATTCTTTTTGAAATTCTTCTACAATCTTTTCTTCTGCTTTATAAAGTGCTTGCCATATCTTTATATAAACATATTTTAAGCTTTCCATGCCAGCTAATGGTCCAGATAATTTAGCAATATGACTTGCATTATCAATAATCATACTATCTACTTCATCAAGAATAATACTCTCAAATGCCCTACCTGCACGTGTTCCAAGACCTAAAAATGAATCTTTTAGATAATCAAACTGAAAATTGCTAATACTTCCGTATACAATGTCAGATTTATAACATTCTCTTTCACCACTCTTATAGTTTTCATCTAAATTATTTGTTGTCGCATTCAAATTCAATAAGTCATAAAAGAGCTTTTTATCTTTAATTCCATCAGATGCTAAAACAGGATTACTAGTGATAACATCTACAGCTCCACCTTGCAAAGCTTTAATAGCTGCAAGTATTGATACAATAGTAGTTTTTCCTTCTCCTGTTTGAATTTGAGATAATTGTCCCTTATCTTTTTGTTGTAAAAATGTAAGTATAGCTAAAATCTGAGTATCGCGCAGTTTATGTCCTCCCGTCACAAGCTCATTAGCCCTATCCATTATAGCTAATGCTTCATAAATTTCAGTGTCGGCAAGTTGTCCCTTCTTAGAAACTGCCCATTGATTAATTTCCAATGCTTCCTTATTTTCCCATAATTCATAAAACTCTTTGACTTTGTTATAACCTTCCTTTGAAGATTTAATATTTAAAACATCTGATTCTTCTCCTATCTCTGATAATAACTTCTCAAACGGTTTGTTTGTATTTATCAGGTTAGTATCGTAAGATTTAGCTTTTGGTAAAACACTAATAACATCTTCAATATTTCTGACACTAGAAGTATTATAATTATCATCTTGTTTTTTTTCTTCTGTGACTCTAAAAAAACCTTTTAACTTGTCATATTCAAGATCTAACTTTGAGCTAATCTCTTCAAGTGCCTTATCTAACTTTTCATCTACTGTAGAGTTTGTAAGTGGCTCAAAAATTTTTGTAAATTTATCCATTTGAGTTGGAAAATTTTTGACAATGTCTAATTGTTGATTACCTTCTTTATTTTTAGACACCCCTATTTTTAGTGCCTTAGTTTTGCTAAAAGCCTTTTCTCTTGCCTCCTCTAGTTTTGTCTCCAGTTCTTTGATTTTAACAGTATCAGTATCGATTTCATTTTCTTCCATTTCTACGAATTCTTTCAAAAGAAGTTGATAGCTTTTGAAGTTATCAACTTCTTCTATTAATGGAATATTATTAATAAGTTCTTTAATTGCTTTTTTGAACTCTGTTTCTCTTGATAGTTGATCAATATCACTAGCAATTATTTTATAATAACCTTCTTCCACTAGGGAAAATAACTCTTTTTTTAAACTTGTAATTCCATTCTTAAACCATCCAAAAAATGTTTTTTTAGGATTAGCAAAACCTTCAATAAAATCCTTCTTGTTATCTGACTTTAAATAAACCATCATAGTTTTTAGAGTTGTTAAAGATAAAATATCCTCATCTTTTTGATTTTTTATCTCTGCTATTTTAGCATGTATCTTAAACTCTATATCTTTATCAAAATACTGTGCTAAAATATTTTTGATATTTTCTGGAATTTGTATATTTGAAAAATCCTGATATAAACAAATAGTTTTATCCAATTGTTTAACAATACAAAAAGTAGCTCTAACGTTGTGCTTGCTATGACAAATAATAAAAATTGGTTTTTCATTAATATTATCATCCTTATGTAACTCTAACCGTTCATTTAATGCGGTAATATCACAAACAATAAGTTGATTTTTATCGTATTCTTGTTGCTCGGCAATACGTTGTCCTAATTCATTAATATTTTCAAGAGTTAACGCATCACCTATTAAGAGTTTGTTACCAACATCACTTACCTTTACACTAGCTTCTGCTATCTGTTCATTAACTTTTTTATTATCTTTATTAATATTCCGTGCTAAATTTCTTTTCATAAGTGATCTCCACTACATTTGTGCATGATAATTATTATGATCTCCAACTATATTAGTCTCAAGAGAATCGGTTTCTAAATAACTGATATTACTAATATTGATATCTAAGTTAGATAACCCTGAAGCTAGAGTATGTTGTTCAGTGATTTCTAGTGATGCCATAACCTCATGAAGTTGCTTCTGCACAAACTCAACACAAGATACAAATCGTTGATCTTCATTACTTCCTATCTCAAATTTTTCTTTTGCATTAGAAAATTTTTCTTTTGCTTCATAAAATTTTACATTAGCTAAATCATATTTTTGTTGTTGTTTTAGTTTGTGTGCTTCTTGTAGCAACTCAAGCCCATCTTGTTGCGATTCAAGGCCTTCATTAAATAGGGCATTTCCTTCCATTTTTAAAGAAACAAGGATTTCATATTGTTTAAATTTTGAATCATTGGGAACTATTTTTAAACCATCCTTGGATTCTCTCAGGACTTCTTGCAAAAATCCTCCTGCTTCTTCAGATCTATCATCTTCTGTGTCGTTTTCAGCTTTCCAAGCGTTGTCCCATAAGGTCTCAAGTTTCAATAATTTATTTATGATAGTTTGGGCTTTTTCTTGATTAACCGCATACTTGTTTTTCTCTTTTGTAATTTGCGATTTATCGTAAGCTTCTTGATATTTGACTTTTGCACTATCATATCTACCGGCATTAAACTCTATATCTCCCAATTCTTTTAGCCCTATAGCATTTAGTTCGGCTTTTGCTTTATCTCTATTAGTACTATATTTATTATATTGTGTATTAACTTGAGATTTATCGTAAGCTTCCTGATATTTACTATGAGCTTCGTGATACCTACCTTGGTTAAATAAATTATCACCTTGAGAATTTAAGTTTATAGCATCTAGTTCGGTTTTTGCCTTATCTCTATTAGTACTGTATTTATTATACTGTGTACTAACTTGAGATTTATCATAAGCTTTCTGATATTTACTATGAGCTTCGTGATACCTGCCTTGGTTAAATAAATTATCGCCTTGAGAATTTAAGTTTATAGCATCTAGTTCGGCTTTTGCCTTATCTCTATTAGTGCTATATTTGTTATACTGTGTACTAACTTGAGATTTATCATAAGCTTCCTGATATTTACTATGAGCTTCGTGGTACTTGCCTTGGTTAAATAAATTATCGCCTTGGGAATTTAAGTTTATAGCATCTAGTTCAGCTTTAGCCTTGTCTATATTATTTTTAAATGTTTGTTCATTTTGATAGCCAGAAGAACAGGCTTGATAAGCATTATTGAAATATTCAGCAGCTTCACTGTATTTTCCCTCCTGAAATAATTGCCAACCTTTGTTATTGAGTTTTTCAGTCGCTTGATTTTTATTATGACTTAAACACTCCCCAGTTTTACTGTCAAAATAAAGACTGTGCCAATTGGTATCTCCTATTGCTCTACAAGTACCATAAGCTATCCATCCACTTATAGGCACCCAGTTCATATGCTTTGATGCTCCCCACCAATATCTTACTTCTTGTAAACCATTACTAGCACCTAAATATCCACTATCTCCGCTAGTTCCATTATTATGAGGACCACGATAGCCTTGCAGCACATTAGCAGGACCTTTACCAACAACCCCCTCTCCCATTGAATTTTTAAACATTTCCTGTAAATGGTGTGGTAAACTATTGACAAAACCTGTCCAGCTTCCTTTGTTTAAATCACTTTCATAAAAATAATATAAATCATTAGGCATGTATCAATCCCTTTTATCTTGTTAATTAACGCGAGTTTCGAATTAAAATAGTGTCTTTACAGTATTAGAAAAAGTTTATAGGTTATTGAAAAGCAACATAAAGAGCAATAACCTATGAGAATAGATTTTACAGAAATATTTTGCTACGTCGATGATTTTTTTTCAAGAATTAGATAAGCAAACAAATTCAATTACTCAAAATAACAACAAATCTGGTTCTAGAAGTAGACTTAACAGAAGTGAGTAATAACAATGATAATAGGCTACAGTGGAAGATAAGAAAATGAAGATTCAGAATGAATTTAATAATACTCCTGAATCAACTATCGTCAGGACGGCTGCAGAAGTAGCAGATAATCTTGGTATTAGCGATAAGGCTATAAAAAAAAGAAACATAAAATTACGAAATTATAAAAATAAAAACCAGTAAGCATCAGTTTATGAAAAATATTAAAAAGTTGGCAGTTTTATTTATTTTACAATTAATGTTTTTTAACATTACTTCTGCATCACACGCAACTAATTCTGTTAGTGGACAACAACAAATAGATCAACAGAGCATGATTCAAGATCCAAATATTTTAGCTGAAGAATATGTCAATATTGGTAAATCTTTTTATAAATTGGGTAAATATCAGGAAGCTATCAAAAATTATGATTTAGCTATTAAGTATCAATCACAATATCCAGAAGTTTATAATAACAAAGGAGTAGCATATAAAAAATTAGGAAAATACCAAAAAGCTATTGCAGCTTATAACATAGCTATAAAATATAATCCATATTTTGCATCAGCATATAATAACAAGGGAAATGTATTAAATATCCTACAAAAATACCAAGAAGCAATAGAGAATTTTGATCTTGCTTTAAAATACAACCCAAGATATCCAGAAGCTTATTATAATAAAGGAATATCATTAATGTCTTTATGGCAGTATCAAGAAGCAATAGAGAATTTTGATTTAGCAATTAAATATAAAGTAAATTATGCATATGCTTATAATAACAAATGTGGATCTTTATTAAACTTAGGAAAATATCAAGAAGCACTTAATACTTGTGATATAGCTCTAAAATATGATCCTCATTGTGTAGAAACATATTATAACAAAGCTATGTCTTTTAACATATTAAAAAAACATTATGAAGCAATAGAGAATTGTGACTTAGCAATCAGGTATGATTCTAGTTATATAGGATCATACTTAGAAAAAGGAATAGCTCTTAGAAAATTAGGTAAATATAAAGGAAGCAATAAATGTATATGATTTAGCTATTAAGTATAAACCTGATTATGCAGAGAGTTATTTAGAAAAAGGTATTACTTTAGTGCATTTAAATAAACATAAAGAAGCGAAAGAAAACTTTCATTTAGCTATTAAATATAAGCTTAATCTTATAACAGAATATGAAGCGATAATTCATGCTTTAAGAAAACTCAGTAATAATCTGATTGCTAATGAATTTGAAGAAAAATTACAAATATTAAAAAATAATATATAAACTTGAACTTAGTTGAGATTATAGCAATTAGCATCTGCAATAATCTTATCAGCAGTCGCAACTGATATGAGCCGTTACAATCAAAATAATTTTACTCGTGGCTCTCAAATTTTTGCTCATCAAATGAGAATGCTTGGGCAAGGAAGTATTAATTCTGTCATAGCTGGATTAATATTTTCAATAATTTGGCTGATATTCAGAGTATTGAAGCAATTATCTTGAATAAGTCTATATTATTTTATCATAGAGCAATATGCACAATTAAAACTTATAATAGGGGAGCATTTTTATCCATTAGAGCAAATAGGAATCAAATTCTATTATTTAGAACAAAAAGCTTGGGTTTATCGCAGTGCTAAAGAGTTTATTTATAAATTCTGGCATATTACACCTCATGGGTCTAATATTAATAAATTGTGGACTTTTATATTATATGATTCTTTAGAAGAAATTATTATTGTTTTTGTTATAGCAACGTTACTTGCTATAATCTTTTTTACTTTTAAAGGCAGACAAGCTGTTCTCAAGGATAAAGTAAGAGGTTCAGATTTGATCGAAGCAAAGTTGCTGGCTAAAATGCTTAAAAAATCCAATAAAGCTTCAAAGATTAGATTTTCAGGATTACCTTTAGTAAAAGATAGCGAAAGAAAACATGTTTTAATTACTGGTACTACGGGTAGTGGTAAAACTAATATGTTAAATGAGCTATTACCACAGATTAGGTGTAAAACTCTACACTTGATCTGACAGGTAGAGATTGATTAAGCAGCAAAAGTGCTGTCAGATAAGTAAGAATTAATAGACTTATCTTGAGCAATTTTAATGCTATCCTTGAAAGTTTGCATAGGAGTTTTTCCATAACAGAACTTTCCAGAATGCGGTCTAGTATTGTTATATTTGTTTAAATATTGATCTAAGTCAATCTGTAAATCCTCTAATGAGCTATAAATCTTTTTACGGAAAGCTATATCATAAAATTCATCTTTTAAAGTTCTATGTAATCTTTCGCATATTCCATTAGTTTGAGGAGAACGTGCCTTAGTTTTAGTATGATCAATATTTTCTATAGCCAAATATAACTCAAAAGCATGATGTTCTACCTTACCACAATATTCCGTTCCTCTATCTGTAAGGATTCTCAGTAGTGGTACATCATGATTATTAAAGAAAGGTATTACCTTATCATTTAAAATATCAGCGGATGTTATTGCAGATTTATCAGTATAGAGTTTGCAAATAGCCACTCTAGAATAAGTGTCAATAAAGGTTTGTTGGTATATTCTACCTACTCCTTTCATATTTACCGACATAATAGGTGTCTTGTGCACCAAGATAACCGGGATGCTGAGTATTAATTTCTCCATGAGCCTCTTTAATTTGTTTTGCTTTTTCTAAAGCAGATATCTGCTCTTCTGTCAGTAAGATACCGTCCTGTGCAGATTTAGCTTCTAAAGCTTTGAGTCGTTTCTTTAGAGTTTCAAGATCGTTGCGTAGCCAGATAGAACGTACACCACTGGATGACACTATAATACCTTGCTTTATTAGTGCTTGGCCCGCACGAAGCTGACCAAGAGCAGGATTCTCTATAGCAAGATTTATTACTGCTTGTTCTATATGTTCTGATACACGATTCTTTACTATAGGTTTTTCTTACGACTCATATCCACAAGAGCCGCTTCTCCGCCCATCTCATATAGTTCCTTGAAACGGTAAAAGCTATCTCTTGAATAGCCCATTACTTTACACGCAGTACTAACACTACCTAGTTGTTTTGCAAGTTCTAATAATCCTAATTTAGGTTTGATTATTTTTTGATCATAATTTGACATATTGTTCCTATTAATTGAGTTTTATATTTAGTTCGTGGATATGATAGATAACTCCTTAGTGATCTACATACCCACAAACTCGTCTAATTTCAATCTTAATATGTCAGATCAAATCTGAAGGTTTACAGATTAGGAAAGAGCGTGGTAGAGCGATTATTGTTGATTTAACAGGTAGCTTTAGTAAGTTTTTTGATCCTAAATCTGATAAACTGCTTAATCCATTTGCAATAGGGAGTGAGTACTGGCTACCATGAAATGATTGTAAGGAGATTGCTGACTTTGATGATATAGCTAGTAGTTTTAGCAGTTATACCCTTAAGATAGATGATTTCTTTACTAAAACTGCTGAATTAGTGTTAGCTGAAGGATTAAAACTATATCAAGATAGCAGAGATATTCAAAAGTTAATTAGTGCTTTAGCTTACTCAAGCAATAAAGAATTTGCTAGAATTTTTAAATCTACCGCTGTATCAAGTATTATAAGCAGTAGTGCTCCTGAAACATCTTCTAGCATTCAAGCAACAATTAGCAAGAATATTGCTGCATTAAAACATTTACAGCCTAACGGTAATTTTAGCATTAGAAGATGGTTTAATAGTGAAGAAGGCTGGCTGTTTATTACAGCTTCTTCTAATCAAAGGGTAACTTTAAGACCACTGATTGCTGCGTGGATTAGTATTGTGATAAAAGCATTAATGGATAGAAACATTAATAATATTAACCAGAATATGTGGTTTATTATTGATGAACTACCATCACTACAAAAAATACCGGCTTTGTCAGTAGCGTTAGCGGAAGGCCGAAAATATGGTGGTTGTTTTGTTGCTGGAGTGCAAAATATTTACCAGTTAGAAGAAATATATGGTCTTGCAGGAGCAGCTTCAATGCTTGATCTATTTGGAAGTAAGTTTATTTTTCGTGTCAGTGATTATCAAACAGCTCATAGATCAGCTTTAATGCTTGGTGAACAAGAAATTATTGAAACTCAAGAAAGTCTATCTTATGGAGCTAACACTATGCGTGACGGAGTCAATATCAATCACCTTGAGAAGAAAAAATTACTAGTCATGCCATCTGAAATCATGAATCTACCAGATCTTACATGCTATGTAAAACTTGTCGGTAATGTTCCTATTACTAAATTGCAAATGAATCTACCGACTGATTTTAATCCAAAAATATAAAAATCATTTTAATAGTATTTTTAAAAGATTTTTATTACTTGATATAGGGGAAATTAACTGAACACAAGAAATCTTATTATAACACCACTTAAAATCGCTAATTTAGCATTGTAAACTTTGTAACTAAGACGGTATCAAAAAATTTTATAAAAATATCTTTTTTTTAATTGAGCATTTACGAAATTTTATCGATTTAAAATACACATACTACTATAGTAAATCCTATCAACAATATTTTACGATAAAGAACGAATAAAAGCTTCTTCAAGACCAGTAACACTAGAAATTAAAGAAAAATCACAACCTTGGGATAGCATTTTCCTTGCTATTTCTGTTTTTACTCTGATATTTTCTTCAGCTTTACCCTCAGCTTTACCCTCAGCTTTACCTTTTTCAATCCCTTGTTGTATACCTTGAATTATGCCATGCTGAACGCCCTCATCTATATATTTTTGCGCTATTGTTCTCATAATATTATCTTTTTCTTCCGTTGATAAATGTTTAACTATTATTTGTTCTAATTCCTGTTGCTTTTCTTCGGAGATCTTAGCGTCAGTATACCATAAAAATGATCTTAAGTAAATATATCCTGATTCCTCATCCATTATTATACTTGGTTTAAATCTAATTAAAAACTCATCCCATAGTTTCAGCATGTCCCTTTGGTGTATATGCTTTAAAAAATACTCCATCATGCCAAGATGTTTCTTCTGCTCTATTTCATCATCAGACTGATTTTGCAAATCTACTAGTTGGTAATCCTGTACCATTAGTTTCTTCGCTCGCTCTGGTTTTGTAAATAATTCCCAGAAATTTCTTGGCGCATTATATACTTCAGAACCATTATATATTAACAATGGACAAATTAATGGTAATTTATTCTTATTATTTTCATGACGCTCACAAAGCAGTAGCATATATTTCTATAATCTTAGTGCTATCCAATAATCACAACTAGACTGAGCCTCTATTAGTACATACACAAATGCTTTTTCTTGATCTCTAGTTTTTACCGAATAAATGATATCACTATATTTTCTTTTAAGCTCATCTTCAACAAATGACTCTTTTTCTACTGTTATTTCTCTTAAATCTATTAACTCCTTAAAATCTGAGGGCAAATAATGTTCTAAAAATTCCTGAGCTGCTATCTTCTCAGTTAGAATCTTCTTTACTAAAGCATCATGTTTTAATTTTTTTGCCATATAACTTTTATTATTTGATTCGTATAGCAGTACCACTTATGGTACTTTTAAACTCTTATTCCTTGATTGAGTTTGATCTCAGCAGCATTTTGAATCTCAGCTTTTATTGCTTTATCTATTTCAGAAGCTGGATTTATATACTGCATGACTTGCTTATCTTTGCCAATAGCTACTAAATAATCTTCAGGTAGAAGATGACTTTTGCCTTGAAAATCACGTACTACTATATCAGAAAATCTGTTATTACCAAGATTATAATTAGGATCAAATTTATTTTTCATGATTTGTAAATCTTTCTGTATCTTCTGCTCTATTGCTGCTATGCAAATCTTCTGACTGTATAGCATACAAGAATCTACGCCTTTTTCTCTGTAGAGTTGTAAGGCAGTATTGATATTTTCTGCTGTGCCAAACTTGGCCAGAGCTTTTATTTGCTGTTGTTGCAAATGACTTAGTTCACTATTATCTTGGTTTTTTAATGTTGTAAATAATAATTCTATAGGCTGAAATGATGTTTTACTATTATCATTTGCTTTTAACGATGATTGAAGTGCAGCTACCTTACTATCTGATATTAATTTTGCTATTTCAGGATCTATAAGATTTTTAATTGATTCCGCTCCTTGTGATTTTAACATATCATTGAAATCACCTTTTTCTGGTGGTTGTATTATTGCTACCACAGCTCCTTTTCGCATTAATTCTTCTGCAGCCTTAATTACGGTACGAACTGATACTGCGTCTTTGCCATCATTATCAGCAGCAATTAATATTTTTTCACCTTTCAAAGGCTCATAGTTTCTTATATTACTTACCCCTAAACTACATAGAATTTTGCCTTTAATCCCAGCTTCTTTAATACTTAAAGATGTCTCAAGTCCTTCTGCTATAATTGTTACATTATTTGCCGCATTATTGCTATCATTGCTGCTTGGTATGTTTTTCTGCTCTTCATGATTTTTACTAATCTCAACAAAAGAGCCTTTCATTTTTCCAAAAGAACGTTTATTAATCGCAATTTCAGCTTTATTATTTGTTTCTTTGTTTAAATAAATTGCTTGTCCTCCAGTAACATTACCATCTTTACTTCTAGCAAAGGCAATTAAGGCAGGATAATATTGTTTGCTATTACTGTCCCACATCATATTGGTTCTAAGATCAAAGCTTAGTTGGTATTTTGTTAATATGTCTTGAATTCCACGATGTTCTGATAAATATCTTGTTGCTACATTATTGGGCATGACATATTTTAAATCCTCTGATTTTTCATATAACATTTCTGCCATCTTAATTTTTGCTATTTCAGCTTCTTGCTCTGTTTGAGTCTTAATTTGCCGTTTTTTGTTTGTTGATAAATTTACTGCTAGAGCTTCATCTACTTTGGTTGACATACTAACCATATCTTGTAAATATTTCTTAGCTTCTACAAAAGCACAATTTTTTTCTCGTTGTACTAAAGTAAATAAATCTCCTCCCTCTCCTTTACTAAAATCATACCATATGCCAGCTTTACTGCCATTTATCTTCATTGCTATTTTTCCGTCTTGATCCCAGCGGAGTAACTGGCTATTTGATAAATGCTTATTTGGACTGCCTAATAAATTTCGTCCTATTTCTTCAGCTTTAAATGATACTCTTTGCTTTAATTCTACTGTCTCTTGTTTATTAATAGCATTATAGTCTATCGTATTCTTTGCCATAACATCCTCTTGCAACTTAATCTTTGTTATTGTATCCTTTTGATTATGATGCTTAAGGTTATCAGAAGAGGTTCTTATCTCTTCTTGAGCGTTATGGTGTTGGTAAAGATTTTTAGTGTTCCCAAAAATGTTTTTGATTTTGCTAGCTGTATTTGATAATATTTTTGGATGGTAGTAATTATCATTGCTATGTGACCTATCGTGAATATCTTCTACTACCCATTTAAACCAATTGCCTATCTTAATGATGATACCAGGAAGTCCAGTATTATGCTTTATTTCCTGAGTTCTTAATTCTTCTAAGCTCTTAAAATTAATACTTGCTAGATTATTATCTGATTTACTTAGCTGAGATATTAAACTTGCCATATCTTTTGTTGTTTCTCTATTCGAGTAGAGTTTTACCTCTTCTATATGCCTTGTCATTGCAACATAAGAATTACGACTATTGCCAGCTAAATTATGTAGCACATACACATCTTTAATTGATGAGCCTTGTGCTTTATATACTGTAGAGGCATATCCGTGTTTAAAGCCTACCTCACGAGGATTAAATGCTACCTCCTTACCATTATCTGTTTTAGCGATAAATCTATCGTTACTTACTGAAGTAATTGTTGTAAAATCTCCATTATCTATTTGTAAATTTTTGTTAGTTGTCTTAAATAAAATACGATCTCCTGCCATATAATCTTCATACTTTTCAGATGACACATAGTGTCTATACTCTTGACCAGTAAGAAAGCCTTGAGCTTTTAGTAATTCTCTAATGCCTTGATTGATACTATCTACTTCAGCATTACGCATGGTAATTATTAAACGCTCATCTATAGCAAATTTGCTGTTGCTCCAATCATCAATTAATCTTGCCATTGATTCTGCTAGTGTATGATCAACCTTTAAACAGTTATGTTGCTTAAGTAAATGCAACCCACCAGTAATATCTGATTGTGCAAAGCATGAAGCCATTTCTCTTGCCCATAGTTTATTTTGTCTTCTGATGCTACTCAGTTCATATGAGCCAAACTTGTTGGCCAATATTGCAAGCATTCCTCCCCGCTCAACGGAAGTTAGTTGTCTTTCATCTCCAGCAAGTATTAAATTACAATTATTGTTCCTTGCTACTTTGAGTAATTCCAAATAATCACTATTACCTACCATCCCTGCTTCATCTACTACTAGCGTAGTATTTCTTGGTAGCTCAGCTTTACCATTATACAATCTAAATAAAAAACCTTTGACTGTATAACATTGCCGGTAACCTTTACTTTTAAACTCTGATGCTGCTTTATGCGTAGGGCTTAGCCCTATAACATTTTGTCCATGATTGGTGGCAATTTTATAAGCTTCAGCAAGTACTTGTGATTTACCAGTGCCAGCTCTACCTCGAAGGATTCTAATACCTTGACTATTAATTAAAATATGTTGCAGGCTTGCTCTTTGTGCTTCATTAACACTGGTAATATTTGCGATATCACTTTTAATCTTAAGAACATTACTAAAATGCATTTGGCTATTTACCTTATCTGCTATTCTAACTATCCTTAATTCTTCTTCTCTTACGTAGTGAGTAGTATAGTATTTAGTATCAGTAGCATCTGCATTATATAGTTTGATTAATCTATCAGAATTTAATACATCCCTTAGTAGTTTTAATTTTTCTTCTTTTTCTGGAATCTCTTTAACTGCCTTTGCTATATCGAATTTAGTAAAAATAGCTTGATGACGAATAATGCGATCAAGTACCCCATCCGCTCCTTTGATGATCTCAAGATGAGCGAGATTACATATTTTATTTTGCTCAGATATTTCATTGATAATATTTCTCATTCTAGTAGGACCAACATGCTGCTGAGGCACGAAACTTATTCGGTCTACTCTGATGTCCAAATCTAACTTAGCAAAATATTTATTAATTACTTCTTTAGCTCTTTCATGAATGATTTTATCTTCTGGGATAATAAACGCTTTGCCACTTACTTTGGCAAATTTAGGATTCAAATCTACTGCCTTAGCTCCTAAAGATTTACCGTCTTCTGTAAATCTTCTGGTAGTAACAAGCAAATGTGCATGCCAATTCTTCTCTCCATCATGTGGTTGATGAATATCAACCTGAACCCCTAAACCATTTTTAACCCATGACATTTCTTCGATTATTTCATGAGTAATTGCTATTCTATCTTGTAAATCTAGCTCTTTATCATCAGGCAATGCTATTACTACATCCTTTAATAATTGACTATTTTTTCTTTTCTCTGTACGCTCTACCTCATTCATCAAGACGCTTGAGTCTTTGAATTTTTGATCTACACGAGTAGGTAACAAAACTGCATGGTAAACATTATCGCCTTTCTTGCTAAAGTTGTAAGTAACGTTAATTCTCTCATCTTTAATAGTTAGTCTGGCATTATAGGCAGCTTTCAGACAAGCGTTCCCTCCTGAGCTGCTACCTACTATTTCTATTCTTGCAAACTGTATTGCCATAGTTTATTAACATTAATCTTCTTCAATCTATCATTGACATTAACATGAAATTTTTTGCTCATCCATTGAATCAGCACAAATAAGCAAATAATAAACCTTTAGGTTTATATATTGCCTGGTGCTTTGTTTTATCAAACAAAAACCAACCTCTCTATCTGCTAATTGTCAACGTAGTTTGATTAATAGCAACCATCTTTGCTTATTTCTGTTGATCTTAGTTTGTTGGTTCAGAGTTAGGTATGGGATTATCTTGATTTTGCATGGCTGGTTATTTTCTTGCTATGCTAGACTCTGCAAGTTTGAAGTTGTATACAGCACTAACCTGTTTGAGAAAAAAATTTGTAGAATTCCTTAACACTGATAATTATGGAGTTGACTTCCATAATTTATTGATGATTCATGATGATTATAACAATCAAAAATAAAACTATCTCTATGGAGAATGTCATAAAACGTAGATTAAAATTAGAACAAAAAAAAGCTAAAATTATTACTGAAGAAGCAAGACTTAAAATTCAAGCAAGGAAAGCTCGCACCCGTCATTTAATTGAAATCGGCGGCTTAGTTGTTAAAGCTAAACTTGATGATTTACCCACTAACAGTTTACTAGGAGCTTTTGTTTCTTTAAAAGAAAATTTATCAGCAAACAAAAAGCGACAAATTCAAACTCAAACAGAGCAAGAATCTGAAATAGTAAAAATGAAGAGAGCAGAAATATTATATGAAAAATCAGATGCTTTAAAATATGTCATGTCCAATAATGTAGCAAAAAGATATTTATCAGAACATCGTGGAATTCAAGAAGCATTAACAAAATACCAACTAAGCTTTGATCTCAGAACCAATATGATGTGGGACAGTAATAGCAAACAATATTATCCTGCCTTAATGGCCTTTGCAAGGAATAAAGATGGCAATATTACTGGAGGACAAGCAATTTATTTAAACAAAAAAACAAATAATAAAGCTGAAATTGAGGTTCATAAACGTTCTTTTGGAAAAATTAAAGGTTCTTTTGTTGAGATTAGTAAAAATCATGAAGAACAGCAAAACATACCAAGCAGCAAAGATGGCAATAATTCCACAAATAATGTAACGATTATAGCAGCAGGACTTGAGACGTCTTTAAGTATTAGGGAAGCTGGGATTAAAGGCAAAATTCTATGTAGTTTAGGTGTAAGTAATATAAGAAACTATGAGCCTCTGAAAGGTGAGAGAATAATAATTGCTGCTGATAATGATGGCAAAGACGCAGTATCAGTGCATACCGTAATTAAGGCTCAAGAAGAATTAATACGTAAAGGAGCTGTGGTATCAATAATACAACCCGCAGAAAAAGGTGATTTTAATGATATGTTAAAATCACAAGGAGCTGAATCAGTCAGAAAACTTATAGAGCCTGAAATAGCAAAATTAATACCAGATAGTAAGGTAGCTGAACTTCAATCATCATTAAGAACAAATGATAATAAAAAATTACAATTTCAGTTATATTGAATTGCTAGATTGAAATTTTTTACTGCTTCCTTATATTCACCTAATTTATATAAAGATCTACCAATATTTAAATATTCTTCTGCTAAAATATTTGAATCTTGAATTTTGCTCTGTTGAGTTATTTGTTGTTGTGTATTAACAGGATTAGTTGCACTTTGTGCTAAAACAACGTTAAAAAATATTAATGGTAAGATAAATATGAATGTTAATTTTTTGATGTTTTCCATAAATTTCTTTTAATTATTTTCATTTTTATAGCCTGGTAGCTTAATATTTCTTTTCTTTATCGCCTTATCGCTAATGCCAATATTATCTGCTATTTGCTTGCCAGTTCTGATAATTGTTGATTCAGGAGTTTTATTAAACTCATCTTCAATTTGTGCCCTCTTATCTTTTACTTTAGCAGATCACTGCTCAAGAATCTTTACTTTTTCTACTTCATTATTATCTACACCTTGAATAAGCATTTGTTCTACACTTGTATCATAAAGATCATTCCTTCTGTCATCAATACTACTAATAGCAGCTTGATCATGTAACTGCTTGGTATTTTTATCAAAATTTGATCGTAAATTTTCTTTAGTTGGAATATGGGAGCTACTTGTAGAGCTTAAATTTTGCGGTATAGTAATCTAGCTTTATTTGACAAGCCACTTTTTAAAGAAGATATTGAAGCTTGGAAACATGGTCCTATAGTACCGTGTTTACGTGCAATATTTGGTAATTTTGAAGCTAATCCGATTCCTTCACCTGGGGAAATAGATTTTAGTGTTTATACGAGGCGATAAAAAGCGCTAATTTATAACATATATTCTTTTTATGGTGAGCATACAGCTGCTTATTTACGTGATTTAACACGTACACATTCTATTGGGCAACAAGCTATTATGTGTACTAACAGAGTTATTACTAAAGAAGCAATGAGAAAATTTTTTAAAAATCAAATAAAAGATATCCAAAATTATCTTCTACTCGCTTCAAAAGAAGAGATTGTGCAAATAAAAAATGCTGAATATCGATGGTTGATGCATTATGACAGTGGTATCCCTACTAAAAATGATTTAAAAGAAATTATGAACATAATAACTAAAGCAAATAAAGAATAATATGGAATTGTGAATTATGATCATATCAGGATAGTAACAATTAAAAAAGAGAGAAGTTTAGTTTTAATGATTTATATCTTACTATGGTAGCTGATAATTTGTTACGATTACCTCATTAGAAATTTTTCTTTGTTGAGGCATAGAATATTTAACCTTGATAGTATTGATGTAAAAACTCTTATATAGATCTCTAATAAAAGGAGTATTACTATTGGAAATCATCACTTTAACTCCCTTATTATCGAGTGCTTGAGCGAAATCTCTTAGCCTAATTTGCTCTTGTTCATCAAAAGGTAATCTAGTATAAAACTTCTCCCCTGATTGATGATCAGGTGGATCAAAATAAACAAAATCATTTTTTTGTGGTTCAATGAAAGAAAAATCCATGGCACAAATATTAAGTACCGGCTAAAAGCTGACTACACTGTTTTAATCTAGAGGCAATATCAGATTTATTATAATTCCTACCAGAAAAGGTTTGAGCTGGTTTTCCGTTAATATTGATCCGATAAATACCTTTAACAGAATATCTGTTAAGATAGATAAACCTAGCAGTAATCTTGGCTGGATCGTTACTATTATTATTACTTCTTACTTGATAATCATGCTCTTTGGAGTGTTTTTCGTTATAGGAATCTAACAATTTACTGACCTGCTCTGGATTCTTTTTAACAGCATTATAGGACGTCACTAGCTCGAGGTTAATATCAGATAGAAAACATTGTTTAAATCTATCTCTTACCTGAAAGAATAAAGCCCCACCACCAAGGAATGGTTCATAATAATTATTTAACCCTGACGGAATAAATTTAACTAATTGACTGGCAATTTTTCTTTTACCGCCGACCCATTGCAGAAATGGCCCAGGCTTTTCTAAATTATTTCTGACATAGAGCTACTATTTCAAGGTTCTTATTTTCTACTAGAGTATAGTAGAAAACAGCCCTAAATGCCAGTAAAAGCTCTATGAGCATAGGATTTTTTTTGATGATTTTCTAGCGTAATTAACACTATTTTTGACTAAATTTAATAACTTAACAATTATTGTAATGAGTAAAACAATTTGAAGATGTCTCTTTTATGCAGCTCTTTGCCCAATTGTATAAAAATCTGTCAAAAAAGCTCTTAAATCCTCTGTACTTCACAGAATTGTGGTGATACCTGCCCTTGTTGAGAGCCGCACGGTGCAGTTCTAGTTCAGAGGTTAAATTTGAGTATACTAAACTTTAACATTTTAACCTCTAGCTGTTTCTTAACTTCAACAGCAAAGGAAGCGGAAATAGCATATTCAAACTAAACCAACTCGCTTACTTGAGATTTGGCGAAGAGCTTTATCTGAAAGTTAACAAAATTTATATTACCTTTGGAGTATATTTCCGCAAATTTATGCGCTTTAAGAAGTAGGTCATAATCGTCCGCTAAATCGGCGAAGAAAAATTCGATTTCGCCGCTTTGTTTTACTCCTAAAATCTCACCGCCACCTCGAAGTTTTAAATCCTGCTCAGCTATATAAAATCCATCATTAGTTTGTTTCATTATCTCAAACCTACCTCGTGCAACTTTTCTAAGCCTTTTAGGATTGTATAACAATATACAATATGACGGCAAACTACCCCGCCCTACTCTACCTCTAAGCTGATGAAGTTGAGCAAGACCAAATTGCTCAGCATTTTCAATAATTATCAAAGTGGCTTCAGGTATGTCTAGTCCGACTTCAATAACGGTTGTTGCAACTAATATCTTAATTTCACCTTCCTTAAATTGCTTCATTATTTGGTCTTTCTGCTCGTTCTTCATCTTACCGTGAATAATACCGGTATAACCTTGATAGATATTGTCGATAGAGTTAAAACGATTCATTACATCCATCAATAAACTATCTTCTTCCGGCGTTTCTTTCTCTCCCCGCTCTATCAATGGACAAATCCAATATACCCGCTCACCTGCAATAAGCTTCTTATTTATTGCTGCTATAATATGCTCTATCTTATCAACGGACATGGTATTTGTAGCGATAGGTAAACGACTTTTCGGCTTACCCATTAGCTTTGAGATAGTCATATCACCAAACATAGTAAGTGCAAGGCTTCGAGGAATCGGCGTTGCAGTCATAACTAACACATCGGGATTGACTCCTTTATTTATTAAATTCAAACGCTGTTGCACCCCAAATCTATGCTGCTCATCAATAACTATATAACCTAGTTTCTTAAAACTTACTTTTTCTTGAAATAAAGCATGAGTGCCGACTAATATATCAATCTCATCGTTGTCAAGTTGTATCATAATATTTTTACGAGCTGCCCCCAGTATCTTACCTGTAAGTAATCCGACTCTTATATTAGTATTTTTTAAAGCTTTAACAAAAAACTCATAATGCTGATTGGCAAGCAAATCAGTTGGAGCCATAAGCGTTGCTTGAAATCCAGTGGCTACCACATTTACCATCGTCAGCAGAGCTACCAAAGTTTTACCGGAACCAACATCGCCTTGTAACAATCTCACCATTTCTATTTTATTGCTTTGATCACACTCTATTTCTTCTATGACTTGCTTTTGATAAGAAGTTAACTCAAATCCTAGCTCATTTAATATATTTGCTTGAATAGATACAGCTTTAGGGTAAATATTACCTTGTCTTCTACTTATTTGCGTACGTACATTTAAAAGAGATATTTGATTAGCGATAAGCTCCTTAGCTGCTAGTTGTTTTTTGGCGTTAGTATATAAATCGTCATTGCGAAGCCCCTTTAGGGGCCGCGGCCATCTAGAATTTATTAATTTTACATTAATGGATTGCTTCGTCGGCATGCATGCCTCCTCGCAATGACGGAAAACATGCAACATTTGCAAATTCTGCAATATAATATCTAAATAATCTTTTACTTCTTTATCTTCTATACTCTTACACTTCTCTTCAAATATCTCTATTGCTTTTATGATATATGAATATAACTGCTTGTTACTAAGTAAATATGTCAAGGAATAAATCGGCTCTATTTCTTTTGCGAGTTTAGGATTTACAATAAATTCAGGATGTGAAATTTGTAAGTAATGATCAAAAAATTGTACCTTTCCGCTGATAATATGAGAAGTACCAACTTGCAGCTTATTAAAAATAAACGGTGGGGGTTTATGAAAAAACACTAATAACAAAGAACCAGTATCATTGCTAGCTGTAATTTTTAAAGGCTGACTACTTTTCTTTGGTAAATTAATGCTCTCAACTACAATTTCTGTTTGGATTATGTCACCGTCTCTAACTTCAGTTAAATTAGGCGATAATATTTTATTTTGATATGAAACAGGTAGATAAAATAATAAATCACGAATATTGTTAATACCAAGCCTTTTAAGAGCAGATACGGTATCTTCACGTATATTGATGAACGTTTTTACAGAAGAGAATAAGAATTTTTCTAAAATAGTTAGCATATATAGTCATAATTATCTTATATACAAATATATATACTTTATAATAAAAGAAGAAGAACAAAATATACAAATTATGATTAATATATCATTGTTGCAAAAGCGGGAATCCAGTAATTAAACGGTGCATACACAGTAAATTTTTAAAATTAAAAGCTCGCTGTATCGCGCTTTTTCTGGATTTCTGCTTTTGCAAGAATGACATATTAATCATGCAACAAAGCCTTCTCTTATAAATCTAATTTTAACCCTGCTCTAACTATAGCTGAGGATTTTAAAGGCATACTTTCTATAAATCCCGCTGTTTTGTAACCGCCTGAGCCGACTAGCTTAAATGAAACATTTAAGCTAAGCTCAAAATTAACGACTCCAAGTCCACCTTGCTTACAACGTTCTTTTAAAGGGGTAGCGGTTAACATTTTAGGCTGATTCCAAAATGTCGCTTCTAAACCTAAACCGATAAATTCAACTTTGACTAAGTTATTAGCTTTAACTCCGACACCGTAAGACTTAAATTTTTGATTTTTGCCGTAATTAATATTAACTTGAATATATTTGTTATCAACAACAAAATGGTTAACTAAACCACGCTCTAAACCGTATGGAGCAAGTATCGCTATAGTAGCCGGTAAATATTTAACCGGTCCTAATTCAATCATCGGAATATCATTTAAGTTAGTATTCATTATAAATGAATATCCTGAATAGAATAAAAACGGATCAAATAAATCTAAATAAGCATATGAACGAATTTTATTTTTAGTAATATAATTTTTACCGTATATGGAGTTAATTGCTTTTACATATGCATTTATATCATTACCGCTTTTATCTTTGCCATCAAACTTAGTACTAAAAATATAACTTGCTTGATCTAGTCTTGTCCATAAATAACCTATACCGTAAGTAGGATTAATTTTGTTACTTGCCATGTATCTATCTTTAATATTTTCAGATAACAAATAACTTGCTTGCATTCCCCCTGTATCTATAGCAATTTGCTTATGAACTTGCAAAGAATTAAAATCTTTAGTTTTAAAATATGTTGTACCCTCAAAAGGATCAACTTCATATTTTGTTACTTTTAAATCAAATTCTTTGCTCTTGCTCCATGACCTCCTATTTCATGATTACCTACCATAATCCAAGATGTAGCAGTAAATCTTGTAATATAACTTAAGATCTTCATAACTATATTATCTGAATCGGCAAACATAGCATCATCTAATTGACGGTAACTTTCAATTAATGACATAGCAACATCGCTACTCGCTCTTGAGGGCATATCTTTATAATAAGTCACTACATAACTATAATTTTTTTCTTGAATTGTTATATCGTCATCAATATTTGATGCAGTTACTAATTGTTGATGAATACAAAAAACAAGCAGCAATGGTTAAATTTAATTTCTTATAAAGTATTTTTTTTAATATACCAAACTTGTGTATGTCCTTGACTTCTTTTGAAAATCCTCCTAATTTCTTAAATAATAGATATTAAGTAATTTAAAATTTATGAATAAAATCTATCCTTCGGCTGAAGCTGCTCTTGAGGGACTTCTTTATGACGGCATGACTATAATGTCGGGTGGATTCGGTCTATGCGGTATTCCTGAAAATTTAATAAATGCACTTTTTAAAAGCAATGTTCAAAATTTAACAGTTATAAGCAATAATTGCGGTGTTGACAATTTCGGACTTGGGCTTCTTCTTCAAACTACACAAATAAAAAAAATGATTTCTTCGTATGTCGGAGAAAATAAGATTTTTGAGCAACAATATCTTGATAAGGTTTTAGAGCTTGAGCTAAACCCACAAGGAACTTTAGCTGAACGCATTAGGGCTGCTTGTATGGGGATTCCGGCTTTTTATACTAAAACAGGTATAGGTACAATTGTAGAGGAAGGTAAAGAAACAAAGGAGTTTAACGGCAAAAAATATATAATGGAAACTGCCCTTCAAGCTGACCTTGCTATTATTAAAGGCTTTAAAGCCGATAAAAGCGGCAACGTGATTTACAATAAAACTGCACGAAATTTTAATGCAGTCATGGCAGGTGCCGCTAAAGTTACAGTTTGTGAAGTAGAGGAAATAGTTGAGGTGGGAGAGTTTGACCCGAACAATATTCACACACCTAATATTTTCATACAGCGATTAATAGTAGGTGAAAAATACGAGAAACGTATTGAGCAATTAACTGTCAGGGAAAAATAAGATATGCCTTGGAGCAAAGAAGAAATTTATCAAATAACCGCAGAGGAACTTAAAGACGGATTGTATGTCAATCTTGGTATAGGTATGCCTACGCATGTAGCAAATTATATACCTCAAGGAGTGAATGTAATATTTCAAAGCGAGAACGGTATGCTTGGTATGGGACCATTTCCTTACGCAGGAGAGGAAGATCCTGATTTAATTAACGCCGGTAAGCAAACTATTACTGCTATTCCTGAAAGCAGCTATTTCGACAGTAGCTTTTCATTTGGGCTGATTAGAGGTTCGCATGTCGATTTAACTATTTTAGGTGCTATGCAAGTCTCACAAACAGGCGATCTTGCCAACTGGACTATTCCAGGTAAAATGGTTAAAGGTATGGGAGGAGCTATGGATTTGGTCGCTAACACCAAAAGAGTAGTTATTATAATGGAACATAACGCAAAAGATGGCAGTGCTAAATTATTAAAAGAATGCAGCTTTCCGTTAACAGGTAAAAAAGTAGTTAACAGAGTAATTACCGATCTTGGAATTTTTGATATTGATAAAGATGAAATGATATTAGTTAGACAAGCTGACGATGTTACTATTGAAGAAATAAAATCTAAAACTGAAGCCGAGTTTATAGTTAATTTATAATATGGAGAATAAAATGGTTAAAGTAGCTATCGTGTATATTATAGTGGATACGGTCATACTGCAAAAGTAGCTGAAGGACTAAATAAGAGTGAAGCAGGAGCAAATGTTTCTATTATACAAATAAATAAAGATAAACCTGATAATCTCGATTGGGATTTATTAAACAATGCAGATGCTATCATTTTTGGAGTCCCAACCTATATGGGTAGTTTAGCCGGATCGTTTAAAATATTTATAGAAGCTACCTCAACTAGATGGGCATAACAAAAATGGAAAGATAAAATAGCTGCAGCTTTTACTAACTCTGCTTCTTATTCAGGTGATAAGTTATGCAGTATTCAGCAGCTATTGCACTTCGCTATGCAGCATTGTATGATTTGAGTCAGGCAAGCTAAAGCTGCTCCAAATTTTTCCGATCATGAGATGCCTGATCCCGATAAAATTAACCGCCTAACCACAAATCTTCTCCTGATATTACTCCTACTCAAGGCGATTTAAAAACTGCTAATTTCTTTGGTAAAAGAATAGTCGAAATAACTAAGAAGTTTAAAGGGTAGATTTATATGGTGTTTTATGTCATCCCCGCGGAAACTGGCTGCCCGCTTCCGTGGGAATGACATTTATTATCTAACAAATGATGGTTTTTGTGAGTTCCTATTATTTAGAATTTTTGGAGCATGCGTAGTCATTTTAGCATCTCGTTCTCCTTTAGTTTTTAGAATTTTTGATTTATTCCTATTAACACTAACATCACTCCAGTTACCACTATCGCTTTCACTGCCACTACTGCTACTACTATCACTCATCTCCATAGCAACTCTTCGTGCTAAAATTGATGCAACTCCATTAGGTTTGTTAACATTCTGAGCAGGCTTACTATGAGAATGTGCAACCGGTTTTCCTGTATTAGGATCAAATTCAACTTTGTTTAGTTTGTGTTCACCTCTTATGGACTGCAGCAATAAATCTCTAGCATCTTGTGCCTTAACATCCGTTTTTTCAACTTTTCTTAGTTTTTTTGGCCCTGCTATTTCTCTCATTAAATCAGAAGTATCTATAGCAGGACGTGGTTGATTTTCCGGTTTTTTAACCATAGTAGCTTCTACAGGCTTAGATAATGTCTCAGTCTGAGCCGAAGCCGGAGCCATAGTAGGCATAGGTGGGGGTGGCGGAGGCGGAGGTGGAATGTTATTTTGTGATAAAGGAGGTGGTGGAGGTGGAGGTGGAGGTGGAATGTTATTGTGTGATAAAGGAGGCGGAGGTGTTATATTATTTTCCAAAGGTTTAGCTAGGGACGAATTTGCTAATATTGGTTCTTTTTTTGAAGCCATGTGATTTGTAAGGTTACTTACTATCTTTTGTAACGCCTCATTGTCAGGTAATTTTGCAATTATATCATTAATATTTCTTTCTTTATTTTCAATTAATTCCTCAAATTTATGCTTCGTTTTATATAATTGTTCATCAATCTTGCTAATTGTTCTAGTATTACTCTCTCTGTTTTTTGCTAAAACCTGCTCACTATTATTTACAAAAACATTTTTAACATTTTGCCAAATATTATTTAATTTTTCAAAAAATGTATAAGGTACTTCTTCCCTAATTGCAGCAACCTGTTTTTGTATTTCTTTAAGTTCTTTGATATTAGAATTTTCGGATATTAAATTTTGGATGTTTTGTTTTGTAGCATTTAAAGAATTATATTGTTTCTCTAGTTCTTCAGCATTAATGAATTGTAAGGGATTTGTCATATGTAGAGCTGAGAATCTTTCAGGTTTACTCTTATAACTAAAAAATACTTCCGATAATCTTTCTCTTTGATCTTTAGATAAATCTTTCTTTGTTAAATCCTTAAAATTTTTTTCGATTTCTTCTTGTAATTCTTGCTTTAAAGGTGCAGATTTTGCCGCTATATTATATATCTTATTATCAATATCTTTTAATATTTTATTATTATACTTTATTGCTTCATTTGTTAACTGTTCTTCACTTTTTATAAAAATATACTTTACATTAGAAACTGTTTTTACAAATCTTTTAAACCAAGGCAGCGATCTATCATGTTCTTTTTCCAGTTCTTTAGTTTCATTTTGTATTTCGATTAAACCTTGCAACTGCTTATTTTGTTCGCATAATTCATTTACTTGGCTTAATATAGTATTTAAAGCACTATTTTCTTGTGCTAATAATTTATTTATATCTATTTCTTTAGCCACGCCATACACCTACTATAAATTAATGTCAGCATTATAGTAAATTTCTTGTACAAAAGCAAAGAGAAAGTTAACTTATGTTGTATTTTTGATAAATAAAAGATAGATAAACGAATATAGTTAACGTAATTTTAAGGATGATAAGCCTATAAGAGCAAATATAACTGAAATAATCCAAAATCTTATTACGACTTTTGATTCTGCCCAGCCGTGTTTTTCAAAATGATGATGGAGCGGTGCCATTTTAAATATTCTTTTTCCTTTAGTAGCTTTGAAGTAATATACCTGTAAAATTACGGATGCCGTTTCAATAACAAACAAGCCGCCGACTATAGCTAAAACTATTTCATGCTTAGTAATAACGCTAATAATACCAAGCACACCGCCAAGACTGAGACTACCGGTATCGCCCATAAAAACTTCTGCCGGTTGTGCATTAAACCATAAAAATCCAAGACAGCTACCAACTAATCCCGCACATAACACCGTTAACTCTCCGGTATTCGGTATATAGGTTAGCTGTAAGTAGTTCGAGTAAATTAGATTTCCTACTAAATAACTTATTAAAGCAAAAGAACCGGCAGTAAAGGCAATAGGAACGGTAGCAAGACCATCAAGCCCATCCGTTAGATTCACGGCATTAGAAGAGCCGACTATAACAAATATAGCAAAAACTATATAAAAATAACTAAGATCCAAACTTAAATTTTTAAAAAACGGTACGTTAAGTAAATGACTTGGACTTTTATCTAGATATTCTAGTAAAACACATATAATGAAGCTAATAATTCCTTGAAGTAACAGCTTACTTTTTCCTCTTACTCCGTAATGATTATTTTTAGTTACCTTAGCATAATCATCCATAAATCCTATAATACCGAAACTAATAAAACCAAATAACGTAATCCAAATATATTTATTAGTTAAATCAGCAAGTAATAAAGTAGAAAGACAACTAGACAAAATAATCATAATGCCCCCCATTGTCGGAGTACCTACTTTTGTTTGATGCGATTCAGGTCCGTCTGAGCGTATAGGCTGACCGTTTTTTTGAAGAGATCGCAGAAATTTTATTAATATCGGACCCGTGATAAAGCTAAGGCTTAGAGTTATAATAATAGCAAGACCGCTACGAAAAGTAATATAGTGAAATAAATTAGCTATATGTGAATTATGGATATGAGGAAGTAAAAGATTGTATAACATTTGTAGATTTAAATTTAAAAGTATATTTTGATGTTATTCATTGTGCATGGAGATACCAAACCGTCATTGCGAGCAGTCGTAGACTACACGGCCATCTCGTCAAACATCCTAAGATTGCTTAGTCAATTACTTACGTAATTTCCGCGCAATGACGGGCAACCAAACCACACACAATATTAAGAATATCCTAGTGTCTTTATTTATAATAATCAACAATCTTATCAAGTTTTACGCCTCTTGACCCTTTTATTAGAATAAGCTCATTACCTTCAAATAAATCCGTAATATGCGTAATTAATTCATCAACATTTTTAAAGTATCTTTTAGCTATTTTGGAAGGTAGTAAATCATCAATATATTTAGTATTTACTCCTACTAAATAGACCTTAGAACAAGCGGCATCTAATATGTACTGCACTAGTTTCTCATGTAATCGTTTAGAATTTTCCCCTAGCTCTAGCATATCGCCTATTATAGCAGTTTTATTCTCGGCAGGTACTTGTTTTAAATATTCTAATGCAGCTTTCATTGACTGCGGACTTGCGTTATAGTAATCACAAATTACACGACAATTTTGTATATTGATCATTTCCCCTCTTCCTTTAGTAGGAGAAATATTTGCTAAGTGATTTGCAACTATCTCTATATCTTTACCTAATATATCGATAATTAAAAGTACACCGGTATAATTTTCGGTAAAATGCCGAGGAATAAACGGTATCGTTACATCTAAGACTTTATTATTTATCTTATACTTTAAGTAGACTTGCTCTCCTAGGTTCTCATATAAAATTAATTCTGCTGAAGTTTTAGATGATCTACCGAAGCTATGTATATCGGTGATAGAAAGGTTTTTTAATATCGATAATATTTTGTTATAGCAATTAGTATCGGCATTAATAACGGCAATATCATTTTTGCTAAAATTTGCAAAAATCTCACATTTAGCTTCAGCTACCTCTTCAAGCGAGTTAAAAAATTCTAAATGAGCCTCCGAAATATTAGTAATCATGGCAATATTCGGCTTTAATATTTGAACCAGCTCTCTTATTTCACCTTTATGGTTCATGCCAAGCTCAAAAATAGCATATTCCGTATCATCAGCCATTGAAGCAAGATTAATAAGCATACCGAGTTTGTTATTGAAGTTACCTCGGCTAGCAAAAACTAGAAAATCATGTTGTAATAATACTTTCAGTGCTTCTTTGGTAGAAGTTTTACCGACGCTGCCTGTTATAGCTATAAATTTAGCTTTTGAATTCTCTCGTTTATATAAAGCCATTTTTTGTAGAGCTTCAAAACAATCATCGACTAAGATAATTTTATCTTTATCATTGAGCTCTACTCGCTTACTAATAATTACGGCTGCTGCTCCTTTATCTATTGCATCTAGAACATAATCGTGACCATCTCTATTACCTTGAAGTGCTATAAATAAATCACCTTTTTTAACGTCTTTGGAATTAAATTGCACTTCATTACAATTTATAGAATGAGAGATTGTTATACCGAGAGCAGCACTGAAAGTTTTAGAGTTCCAGATCATATGTTCTTGTTATTTATGTGTTGTTGTATGGCTTGTTGATGTCATTCCCGCATAGGCGGGAAGCCAGTAAACATATAAAAAGCAAGCTTTTTATATGTTTATTCAAATATGTAACTTCTGTATTAATATTGAAGTTATTTTTCTGGATCCCCGCTTCCACGGGGATGACATCAAGGTTTTTTTTAAACTGTCCGGTACTATAGGTCAAACCACAGGATGACAAACTTTTACACACTTCCTCACAACCTCAGCATCATCAAAAGGTAATTTCTTATCGCCTATAATTTGGTAATTTTCATGACCTTTGCCGGCAACTAATAAGATATCATCTTGTTTTAAATTATTTATACCGTATTTAATAGCCTCTTCTCTATTTGCTATTTCTGTATAATCTGCTTTCTCTATACCTCTTATGATTTCAGCTCTAATAAGCTTTGGGTCTTCATTGCGTGGATTATCATCTGTAATTATGATGGTATCGGCACGTTTTGCGGCTATTTGCCCCATAAGACTTCTCTTTGCCTTATCACGATTACCGCCGCAGCCAAAAACTACGCTTAGCTTACTATCACGTAATTTAATATTTTTCAGTTCCGTTAAAGCTTTTTCAAGAGCGTCCGGAGTGTGGGCATAATCAACGAAGATATTAGTGTTATCTATTCTCTCCATTCTGCCTTTTACTGCTTTAACTTCTACTAAAGAATCTATAACATCATCAAAAGCCAAACCAGTATAATGAATGCTAAGAACAGCAATTAATAAATTACTAGCCTGAAAGCTACCAATTATCGGGGTATTAAAATTATATTCTCTATTATTAAATGTAAAATTAATATTTTGTCCTTTTAAAGAACCGTTAATTCTAGTTATTTCTAAATCACCTTTTTTCCCAACGGTTATAAATTTAATATTATGATTATGTAGATAATCTTTAACAAACTCTATTTCTTCTATATCAGAATTTAATATTGCGATGCCGTTCGGTAATAAATGATTTATAAATAATTTCAGTTTGGCTAATAAATAATTTTCTTTTGTATGGTGGTAATCTAGATGATCCTGACTAAAGCTAGTAAAACATGCGATATTTACTGTTATTGCCCTAAGTCTTGCTTGATCAAGACCATGACTAGAAGCTTCAAAAACTAAATATTCTATACCATTTTCAGCTAAATTATGAGCAATTTTTCTAAAGCTTAAATAGTCTAAAGTTGTTAATTCCGGTACATCATTTATAAGATTATCGCAGCCAAATATTTCTACCCCTATCGTACCTATAGATGCTGCTTTTGTCCCAAGTAATGAATATGTTTGAGCTATATAGGATACTACTGAGCTTTTACCGTTAGTACCGGTTACGGCTATTAGATTCTTTGGTTTTTTAGGATAGAATATTTCTATGGCTTTATATAAAGCGGCCTGCACATCTTTTACGTAAATTACTTTATCTATAACAATATTTTTTTTATTGTCCGTAATTACTAATACTGCACCTTTGCTTAAAGCATCCTTAATAAAATCATTTCCATCAGTATTCCGCCCTTTAATCGTAAAAAAGACGTCTTTATCCTTAACGGTTTTAGAATTAATCGACAAACCTTTTACGTTATGTTGTTGAAATAATTGCTTTAGGTTATGGGACATATTTATTATGTTAAAAACGTGTTACCGTCATTGCGAGGAAATTGCATAGCAATGGATGAAGCAATCTCAGGAGTTTGTTATTATTTCATGAGATTGCCACGCAGCCTACGGCTGCTCGCAATGACGGAGCAGGAATGACATCGAGTCTACACCTCCAATAAATTCCAAAGTAGTTGATTTGCCTCAACAATTATATTTTTATCTACTAATTTCTTGATATATACTAATTTATTATCTGGTTTGATTTTTGCCTGATTAGAGTAAGTACTAACGAATTTTAAAATTTTATCAGTCATATCGGCATTTTTATAAAATTTCATCACAAATCCGTTATCTCCTGAATCTAGATTTTCAATATTTAACTTAAAGCATAATAGTTTTATTTTTACAATATCAAGTAAATTATTAAATTCAATCGGTAGTAAACCGAATCTATCAATCATCTCATCTTTAAATGTCTCTACTTCTATCTCATGACTTAAATTACCTATTCTTCTATATAGTCCAAGTTTAAGGGCTGCATCGGCTACATAATTATCTGGAATAAAGACGGATAATCCCAAATTAATAGTCGGGATAAAGGGTTGTTCTGAAACAATCGGTTCATCTTTAAAAATAGCTATTTGTTCTTCCAGCATTTCTTGATAGAGTTCTGTACCTACTTCTTTAATTTGTCCTGATTGTTCTTCACCTATCAAATTACCGAAACCTCGTAAATCCATATCATGGCTTGCAATAGTAAAACCTGAGCCCAAAGCACAACTATTTTGTATTATCTCTAAGCGTCTTAAGGAGTGCGATGTCATCTTTTTATAACTTGCTACCGTTAGATAGGCATAACCCCGCATTTTACCTCGACCTATTCGACCACGCAATTGATATAGCTGACTAAGACCCAGCATATCAGCCCTATGTATGATCATGGTATTTGCCTCGGCTATATCAATTCCTGATTCTATAATAGTAGTTGAGACTAGTATATCGAATTTGCCGGCATAAAACTCGCTCATAACCTCATCAATTTTACTCGGAGTCATTTTTCCGTGCGCTATTTTATAGCTTAATTCCGGCACGATTTGTTTTAATTGTTTTTCGATATCCTCTATATCTTTAATTCTTGGAACTACATAAAAGCTTCTTCCGCCTCTAAAATGTTCGCGTAATAATGCATCTCTGATAATCACGGGATCAAACGGTATAACCGAGGTACGCACTTCCAGCCTGTTTAGAGGCGGCGTTGCAATAATGCTAAGTTCTTTTAAACCGGTCATTGACATTTGCAGCGTTCGAGGAATCGGTGTTGCCGACATTGCAAGTACATGGGAAGAGGATTTTAGCGATTTAAGAAATTCTTTTTGACCGACACCGAAATGTTGTTCTTCATCGATTATTAACAATTTCAAATTAAAGAATTTTATATTTTTATGTAATAAAGAATGAGTGCCTATTATTATATTTATTTTACCGCTTTCAAGCTCCGATCTTATAATTTTTGCTTCTTTAGAACTAATAACGTTAGATAATTGCTTGATATTTAAACCAAAACCTTTGAACCTTTCTATGAACCTTGAAAAATGTTGACTACATAAAATAGTTGTCGGTACAACTACGGCTACTTGAGGTAAATGTTCATTTAGAGATTTTGCTACCATAAAGACAGCACGCATTGCTACCTCTGTTTTACCAAACCCGACATCACCGCATATTAATCTATCCATTAACATACCGTTTCTTAGATCTTCTTTAATATCGTTTATAGCGGTTAATTGGTCTTCCGTTTCGCTGAAAGGAAAATTAGCACAAAATTTATCATATGCTTCAAGGTCAAATTCAACGGAAGCACTACTATTAAGTTTCCTTTTAGCTGCTATTTGTATTAAATGCAGTGCTATCTCTTTTATACGACTTTTAAGCTGTGCCTTACTTCTTTGCCATGAAACGCTACCAAGCTTATCAAGCTCCGCATTATCATTGCCGTATTTTTTTATTACCTCTATACTTTCAACTGGTATATATAATTTATCATTGCCGGCATATAAAATCTTTAAAAAATCATGTGGTTTGCCTTTGATTTCTAAAGCTGCTAGCTTTAAAAACTGCCCTATTCCATGATCTTTGTGAACAACAAATTCGCCTTCAGCTAAATTATCAAGCTCCAGCAAGATATTTTTAAGTGTTTTGTTAGTGTTTGTAGAGCTAGGTTTTTCTTCTAATAATTCGCTAGCGGTAATAAATAAATATTCTTTCGTATAAAAGCTTTGATTTAAAGGCATTATCCCGACATTTATTATTGAAGCCTTAGCCTCATCTAATTTATTTATCTCATTATATTTATATTCATAATTTTGAATTATGCTTTTGATTCGCTCAACACTACTTAAAACGCTTGAGCCTATAATAATTTTCTTATGAGAATTTGCTTTAATCACCTCAAATAATTTATCGAAAACCGTTTTCTTTTCTATAAAACTTGTAGCAGCTATATTTTCAATTAAGCTAGCTTGCTCTGAGTTTTCAAAAGTAAGTAGTATATTATTTTTTCGTTCTAGTAATTCCGTGATTTCAGAAGCGGTAAAATATAGGCTAGTCGGTGAAAGGGTGGGATAGAAACTATTAAATTTAAGTTTATTTGCCTCTGACCTTGCCGAATAAAAATTGTTATAACTATGTTCAAATTCTAAAATGGCTTGTTTTGACAAATTATCGAATATGAAAATAGGATCGTTTAAATAATCTATTAAGTTAGAGCAGGAATCGTAAAATAATGGGAGTAATTGTTCATATCCTGTGAATTTTCTTCCAGATATTACCGCCTCATATAAAGGATTATCAGTATGATTAACTCCAAAATTTCGTAAGTAATTATTCTTAAAATTACTTATAGTGTCACTATTTAAAACTATCTCATTTGCAGGACTAATAATAAGCTCCCTGCAGGATTTAGTTGAAATTTGCGTATCAATATTAAATTCTTTTATTGATTCAATATAACCCCAGCTAAAATGAATTCTATAAGCTTTAGGACCGGGCAATATTATATCAATGATTTCGCCTCTAACCGCAAATTCCCCGGCATCGATGCTAATCGCATTTCTTGTAAAACTATTTTCTACTAGAAACATAGCAAGCTCATCCGCAGTAAATTTCATTTTAGGGGATAATTTCAAAAAATATTTAGAAAAAAAATCTTTCGGCGGTAATTTGTTTAATAAGTTCGCTGTATGAGTGATGAGTAATTTGCTATTACTATTATTTGTTGTTAGCTTGGTTAATGTTTCTGCACGTCTAGATAAGATATTTGCATTTGGTGACGTATGGTCATAAGGGATGGTATCATAGCTTGGAAAGTAATAAATATTTTCATTAGAAGAAAACAATAAAGCTTGCTTGTATAATTGCAACGCCTCCTCTTCATTACTCGCACTCAAGATGAAATCTTGCTTAAGATTCTTAGTAAAATTATCAATTGCAAAGAAAGATTTGGCAGCCGCCGGAAATTTTTGTTGTAACATTCTACAGGAGTTTATATTTTTGCTATTTTGCTTAATGTATCAATTATTTCGGCATCTAGATAAGAAGGAGCAGAAGATTTATTATTAATCCAATTATAAAGATCATTATCATTTTGATCAAGTATTAAAGAATAGCTTCCAAGTTTTTTTTCATCCATTAAGGATAGGTACTTTTCGGCAAAGCTACCGAGTATATAATCCATTTCTCTGCAACCGCGATTTTTACTACGGTAAAAAAGTTTCTTTTGTAAAGAGTTTTTATTTAATTTATTCATCTATAACATCTTGCAAAATTTTTTTATAATAATATTATTAAAATTATCAGATACCAAGATCATTTTAAAATGCTTTAATAATTCAGCACTCTAATAAGTCCATTCTACATGGGTAAAATTCTATTAACTTTTATTATCAATAACAGCAAAAAAGCGTAAATATGTCGGTTCAAAATATCTGTTCTACAAAAGCTTATGATATGCTAATTTCAAATGGTAATGCTTTTCTTGTAGATGTTAGAACTAGAGAAGAGTGGCAGCAAGTGGGGATACCTCATTTAGATAATAAAAATAAGGTGATCTTTCTAAGTTGGCAATTGAATAAAGATTTTGAAGATAATTTTTTATCTATCGTTAACGATAAAATTCATGCAATAATATTTTTTCTGTGCCGTTCAGGATATAGGTCATTTATCGCAGCAAATTTTATAACTAATATAGGTTATAAAAATTGTTATAATATTAGTGACGGCTTTGAAGGAAATAATCAAGATAAAGGCTGGAAACAAAATAACTTACCGTGGCAGTTTTAAGTGAGTACTAACCAAATAATTTTAACGGATCAAGGTGATAATTATGTAAATGTCTGGAGTCACGTGGCTCAAGATCTTTACAATCATTACGGTGAAACTCTATATAATAGCTGGTTTAGTAAAGTCAATTTTATAGAGTCTTCATTAAATACCGTTATTCTTTGTGCCCCTACTAACTTTGTTAGAGATTGGATAAAATCTAAGTACTCTATGGTCATATTGCAACTATTTCAACATTATAATAATACCATTAAGTCAATTGAAATAATTACTAAAGAGTTACCTGGAACGACCAAAACAGTTATAGAATTACCTACTAAGACTTTTGCCGATATCGGCAGCAGTGAGCTTAATTCAGAAAATATCTTTTCAACCCTTGACGTACGTTTTACTTTCGATAATTTTGTGGTTGGAGCCCCAAATGAGCTAGCTTATGCAGCAGCAAGAGCGGTTGCGGAATCATCAGGTGCGGTTTCTGAGTCTAATCCGCTTTTTCTATATGGCGGCGTAGGACTTGGTAAAACTCATTTAATGCATGCAATCGGTTGGTACATCAAGCAGAATAACCCAAGCCGCAAAGTAATATACATGTCGGCAGAAAAATTTATGTATCAGTTTGTTAAAGCTCTGCGTAACAAAGAAGTAATCTCGTTTAAAGAGAAATTTCGTTCGGTTGACGTGTTAATGATTGATGATATTCAATTTATTTGCGGTAAAGATAGTACGCAGGAAGAATTTTTCCATACTTTTAATACATTGATTGATAATAACCGTCAAATGGTTATTTCTTGTGATAGATCGCCTTCAGATTTAGATAATATTGAAGATCGGATAAAATCGCGTCTTGGATGGGGCTTAGTTGCCGACGTTCATAGTACTACTTATGAGCTACGACTCGGTATTCTAGAATCTAAGATTGAGCAGATGAACGTTAAAATACCAAAAGACGTAATTGATTTTTTAGCATCTAAAATCGTTTCAAACGTTAGAGAACTTGAAGGAGCTTTAAATAAGGTGATTGCTCATTCTAATTTTACTTTAAAAGAAATTACACTCGAAAACACACAAAATATTTTGCGGGATTTACTGCGTTCTAATGAAAGAATAATTACCGTTGAAGATATTCAGAAAAAGGTAGCTAGCCGTTATAATATTAAGTTATCCGATATGTCTTCATCACGGAGATTACGAGAAGTTGCAAGACCGCGTCAAATAGCCATGTATCTTAGTAAAGCATTAACGCCGAAAAGTCTTGCAGATATCGGTAAAAAATTCGGTAAAAAAGACCACACGACGGTTATGCATGCTATTAAGAAAGTAGAAGAATTACTGGAAAACGATATAGAATTACGCGAAGAGATTAATTTGCTAATGAAAATATTGCAGAACTAAATGTCATACCGTGGTCAACACTGACTTTGTTGCATGGTCCGAAAAACCGACTCGATGTCATTCCCGCTTTCGTGGGAATGACATACACAGCCATACAATAAAGCCAAAACGTCGCAGGAATGACATAGATATATATCAAATGCTCTCAAAAAATGATTCAGTAAAAGAAATTTTTCAAGATTCTCCGGAAAATACCGAATTAACAGAATTATAGATAATTATGGTTACGGTGAGGGGGTAGCATATTTTTCTTACTTAAAAGTTTAAATGAATTAATCTATAAAGAGGAATTACATCACTATCACGACTACTATTATCAAATCCACGCTAATCAAGAATATAGATATATTTTTAAGAATAGTAATATTACAAAATATTTTATTGCTCCTGAAAAGAGCTTATTTTATCAATTAAAATTTGTTGATGCAGACAGGGTATACTCAAATGATTTGGAGAATGGGAATGTAAAACGAGGAGCGAGTACGCACAGCCTATACTTAATAGGTGAGCATGCGAGTCCTCCGAAATTTTGCAGAAACAATTCTTCAAATCATTTGAGTATACAAACTACAGGTAGTCATCTATGTAGTTAAGCTCAATATAATGCTACCTATGTATTTTTAAATCCTGATTCATTTACTCTTAGCTACCAAGTTCTAGGACTTCAAAAAGACCATAATATTAATACTGTTTTTAATCGTATATAGTATTAGTATGTTCTCCAATTAGTTTAAAATATTCTTTCATACTATTGTCTATATCAGTTGTTTCCAAAGTTTAATTATTATCATCATCATTTGCACCATATATATCTTTTCTTTTAGAAAAGGAAAGTTTTAATCTCTTTTGAGACGAGGTAGGAGAAATAGTTTGATTAAATTTGGGGGTAATATCTTGTAATATATTCTTAGCGTATTCAGGTGCATCAATGTCATACCATTCTTTTATTTTAGCACATAAAATTTGTAGAATTGCAGGTAGGATTTTTTTAATTTCTTTCTTGAGAGATGCTTGTTTTTGAGCTAAAAACCCTTCAATATTTTTTAAGCTTTCAGTAAATTCCAAGTAGGTTATTTCAATTAAATCCTTTAAATCTTGAGAAAATCCTTTTTTTCAAGCAATTTAATTTTTGTAAGCTTTAAATTGCGTTCTCCTATATTGTTTACTTTAAGAATTAAAGCAGTTAAATTTTGGTCTAATGAATTTAACAAATTTATAGGACAAGTCTCTAATTGATGAACTTTTTCTAAAAAAGATTTTATATCATTGCTTTTTACATTATTCATATTTTTGTAAAATTACATTGAAGCTAAGATGTCAAATATTCGTGCTATATTTGCTAGTTTATAATTATTTAATTTTTTACTAAGCCATTCTATTAATCTATTACCTTCTTTAATAGGTAATAGATTACCATTTTGTACATTTGTAGTGTCATAATCTATTGGACAGGAATTTGGTAACACATATTTATAGTTTTTCAGTATACCTCTTGTTTGAGCAACGGCATGCTCAGCAGACATAGGAAAAAACGCCTTATATGATAAAAATATACTATTTTTATCAATAAGGTCTAAAAACATAGGAGCCGTAAATAAGGTTGCATTATTTCTATGCGTTGCAAACATAAATAACAAATGTGTTAACTTTTCTGCAAAGTAATTTAGTTTTCGCGGTAATTCTTCTATATTTTGTGTCGATGCTTTAGCATGCACAATTGCAAATATACGTTTTATAATAGCATGTTTATATTCATGTTCTTGCTCAAATTTAGATAAAATTTCATTATACTTTCCTAAGCCAGATACATCTGTGTGTACATTACCGGTTTTATAATGTACTATATGATTAATTGTAAAAGTTTCTTCTTTAGTATTTGAGATCTTACATATAGTAGATAAATCACTATTTATTTCTTCTAAAATCCGGTGCTTTAGCTGATTTTTATTATTCCTGCCAATCATTTCAGCAAAAGCTAAAAGTCCTTTAGAATTATGTATTGTAAAATTTCATGGGTTATATTACTTATACTTTTTTAAGTTGATATTACTGTTTTGCAATTCTTGTAATAATACTTTCTTTGCATGCTGAACAGTAATACCGTCTGCTAAAGCATATATCTTAGGAATAGAGTGATTTGGATTAAATACACCGTGCAATAGCTTTTGATAATCCTTATCACTTATATTTTCTTTGTTATAATTTTAAATAATTATGTTTATTAAAAGCAGTTTTGATAATATTAAATTTTCTTCGTAATAATCATTATCTACAACTAATATTTCAGATTTAATTTTTTTTATAAATATTTCTAATAGTAGAATATTTAAAAAATCTATCAGCTAAATTATGTAATACTAAACCTAGTTTAAGTTTAAAATCTTCAGAGTTATATATATAATGAATATCTAGTATATTTTTAAGTAAAAAATAAGATACTTATTAGGTAAAGTATAATTTTCTTTTAACTCTTCATTAGAGGAGCGATCAAAGTTTTCGTATTTTAGTATTATTATTTATAGTAGAATTAGTGTTAAATTATTTAGCAAAAATATCCCTGTAGGGGGGGTTAAAGTATCTAGTGTCTCCGTAAGGGCGCTGAAATCATCTCTATAATAATAAATTATTTGTAGTACAAAATTCTTTAATATCTAAAGTTTGTCCAGTATTTCCCTCAAAACAATACATAAATGCCAAAGCTTCCATAATTTTCTTATCTTTAACAAATTTAAATAATCGTTCTTTGCCATAAGTTATTGTATCTTCAACATCAGCTAAATCTTTCTCTACTAAGGGCATCATTGTATTTACTTCTTGAGCTAATAACTGAGGATCTATATTACTAGGATGACTTAGCATATCTCATACCATTAGAGTTATAATATTAATCAAGTTTTCTTTACTATAAGTTAAACTTTGTTCAGTTTATACAGATAAATTTATTGACAAAAGTTAATTTTTATTGTATTTTGCTCTCTTTAGTATTTTGAAAGGTGGTTATGGTCGATATAAACAATAATAAGATTAGCTTAGCACTATTTGAAGGCGGTGGAGTAAAAGGAAATATCCATTTAGAAAAATTAAAAATAATAGAGCAAATAACCGGTAAGCCTACTTGTGAGGTATTCGATTTTACTGGAGGGACCAGTGTTGGAGGACTTATTCCTATTTTGCTTAATTTACCAGATCCTAATAATCCTGGAAAACCTTTATTCAGTGCAGAGCAAGCTCAAGAACTGTTTGAAGAAATGGCACACGATATTTTTCCGACAGGATTAACTTTTAGAAAATTTTGGAGTTTTAATGGCTTATTCAGCCATAAATTTTCTCCTGAACCATTAGTAAAATTATTGAAAAAATATTGTAAGGATTATACCCTCAAGGATTTAATCGGTGATGTTATAGTTACAGGTTATGATCTAAATAATAAACAAAATCCTCTTATGACCTTCTCTACTATAGAGGCTAGACAAAGTGAAGAGCATGATTATTACCTTTCAGATATAGTACAAGGCATCACTGCAGCACCTGGATATTTCCCCAGCCACAATTTCAGTAATATAACCAATACTAAATTACATAAAATTATTGATGGTGGAGTATATGCTAATGACCCAACCTTACAAACATGGAAATTATTAAAAGAAAATAACTACCACATAGACAATGCTTTGTATTTATCATTAAAAGAAGAAAATAATGATAATTACCAAACTGTTTGTTGCGGCGGAGGAATAATAGAACTATTACAAAATAATATGCCCAGTAAAATATTAGCAGCAACACAACAAGCTGATGAAATAACTGCTCAAAGCATTTTGGGTGATAAATTAATAGAAATAGCTACTGATATTCCGGAAAAACATGCTGAGATGAGTAATTCTAGTACTGAAAATCTGCAAGCACTAAAAGAATTTGCTAAAAAATCTATATATGAAAGCTCCACCTTTAGATATGCACCTTATAATGAAAAGTTTAAAGAAGCTGTTGATAAAATAATAAATAATTATAATGCAAATAACCCTAACGCCCAAATTGTTATGAACGATTTTTATAAAGAGTTATTCCATATTAATACTTCTAATAACGCACTTGATAAAAGTTTTGAAAAGGAAGAGGATATAGCAGCAAACAATGAGGATGCAGTTAATACACCGATAGCTCAAGCTCTAGATTCTAAAGATATAGAACCTGGAAAAGAAGAATTATTAGCAGGTATCAAGGAGTTTCTTAATCCATGCATCGAAAAAAATCCAGAAGCAAAAGCAGATATAGAGAATTTTTTACACGAAATAAAAAATTTGACATTAGCAGAAATTGAAAACGGTATTGTTAGTTTTAAAGAAGCTAGCTTAAAATGGCAAGCCGAGCAGAATAACCTTGATGTATTTATTAGCTGTAGTATGGAAGCCTTAAAAGAGGATATGACTCTTGAGGGTGAAGAGCATACAGATGATGTATCAGGTTATCTCTAACTTTCTTAATGTCATTCCCGCGCAGGCGGGAATCCCCAGTCAAAAAAGTATAAATATGCTAGACTTTTAAAACTAAACGCTCGATTTATCTCTCTTTACCCTAGATTCCTGTTTTCGCAGGAATGACATCGAACGCTTTCTTCGAGCCATGCCACACGCCACAGCTGCTCACAATGACGACACCTGTTTTTAGTTAGGAATATTTGACTGTTTCTTATATAAAATCCAAATACAGTAAAACGAAATAGCAGAGCTAATACTTAAAACGAAGCATAATAAAGCAAAATTGCTTATCGTTGCGCCGTGTATTTTAGAAACCAAATAAGTTACAGCAGCGATAACTACGTAGTATATTGCACCAAATATAGATCCTGCTGTACCTGTTACTTTAGCATAATCCTCCAGTGCATAACGAAGCGTCATAGGGATAAGTAGATTATGCCCAACCATATGAATCATCATCGGTGCAAATATCATAGCAATTGCAAGATTATGACTCGTTGAAATAACTTCTAATATAAAAGCATTTACCGCAAATAATATACAACCACACAAACTAAAAATAAATCCTAAACCCATAACTTTTTTATCGTGTACATGGCGTTTTTTTATTAAATACCCTCCTAAAAAGCCTCCAAAGATAGCGGCAAAAGATAACAAAAACGCTAATTTACCGTAAAAAGATGGTGAAACTTTCATTTTATCAATAAAAATAAAAGGAGCTTCTATGAAAAAACCGTAATATATGCCGTTAAATGCACCGATGATAAAAGCATATAACCCAAGAATTTTATCTTTAATAATTACCTGCAAAACCTCAAAATATTTACTGCTTTGGGAAAAATCTATATAAGAATTTGTTTCAGGTAAAACTTTATAATATAAAGCTAATAATATAGTACCAGTAAGGCTAAAAAATACAAAAACATAATGCCAGCTTGAATATTCTATAATATAGCCCCCTATAGATGAACCGAGAGAAGGGATAAATAACAGCCACGGAGATAAGCTAGCATAGACATATGATAACTCTGAGCCTTGATAGGAGTCTCTAGCCATAGCCTGCCCAATAACAGAACCTACACTTACACCGAAAGCTTGCACAAAACGAGCTATCATCAGCATTTCTATATTAACTGCAAAAATGCTAATAATTGAAGATACAACATAAATAAAAAGCCCTAATAAAGCTATAGGTCTCCTGCCGTAAATATCCGATAATCTGCCGAGTGATAATATACCAAGAGCAAACCCTA
This sequence comes from Rickettsia amblyommatis, assembly GCF_002078335.1. Lineage (NCBI taxonomy): Bacteria > Pseudomonadati > Pseudomonadota > Alphaproteobacteria > Rickettsiales > Rickettsiaceae > Rickettsia > Rickettsia amblyommatis. The sequence continues at coordinate 106,051 of NZ_CP015012.1, forward strand.
GAAAATATAATGTAGACGTAATTTGAGTGATACCGCCGTCAACGCCAAAATATTTGGTTAAACTCGGTAATCCTGAAGTATAAATTGTTTCCGTAGTCGGTGATAAAATAGATAAGCATAGGAGCATCCATGCTGGAATCTTCGCAATAATTTTCATAAATGATTTTTTTATTTCGGTTCAGCGAGTTTTATCGATTAATCCGCTCCAAACAAATTTTTTCCGTTATCATTTTTAATCTTTCTACTCTCTCAATCAAGTAAAGTAACTGCTCTCTGCTAATTCTATAATTTTTGGTTTGTAACGGGAAAAAATTAATAAAATGCTACTGTAAACACTTTCAGTGGCTTGATGCAGCTCAAAAGCACTTTTACTAAAATTACCTCTTTCTAATGGGTATTTACAATCAATAAAAAACTCTTGCTTCTACCAAACCAGTATTCATAATCTTCTTTAGCCATTTCTTTTACTTCACTCCAAGGTAAATTTTTAGCTCGAGAAAGCTGCAACACGCCACTAATCATATAAAAGAATACCTTCATTCTTAATGTCGGTATAAAAATAACGCCCTTTTTCAAGCTTATCATTTACCTCACTTATAGATTCGCATATTATAGATATCCAAGGTTCTAGCGAAAAAACCTCGGCTTTTCTTAAGCCTGTTTATCCTAACCTTTTTTCTATCTTAGATTCTACCCTTAAAGTAGCATGCTCCTTAAATTTACCTTTTTTTCTACTAAAAAGTCAAAATCACTTGTATAACTAAGTAATATGATCTTCCATATACATATCTTTAACCCAATCACCTCTAGCATACGAGCCATACAAGATAATCAGGGCAATTTTATCCTTGGCAACAGCCAAAATTTGCTGCACTATATAATCAAGCCTATCTTGAACTTCAAGAGACCGTTTTGGTCAAATTGTTTTCATAGCTGATCGTTATTTAAACATTAAATCTAAAATGTACTATATCCCCATCCTGCATTTTATATTCTTTACCCTCTAAACGCATCTTACCTACTTCCTTGGCTTTTGCTTCACTACCGAGATTTATGTAATCTTTATAACCGATAACTTCTGCTCTGATAAAACCTTTTTCAAAATCGGTATGAATAATACCGGCAGCAGTCGGTGCAAGTGTGCCGTCTTTAAAAGTCCAGCTATGGGCTTCCTTTGGTCCTATAGTAAAAAAGCTTTTAAGGTTTAAAAGATTATACCCCTCTTTAATGACTTTACTAAGCCCTGTTTCGTCTAAACCTATAAATTTTAAAAACTCTTCCTTTTCTTCCATGCTTTCAAGTAAAGCAATTTCAGCTTCTATTTTTGAAGAAATTATGACACTTTTAGCATTTTCTTGCTTTGCTCTTTCCGCTACTAATTTTGTAAATTCATTACCTATAGCTGCATCTTTTTCAAGTACGTTACATATATATAAAACGGGCTTAGAGGTAATTAACTGCAATTGTTTTAAATTATCAACTCCTAAAGCTGCATTTAGCACTCTTGCAGGTTTATCCTCACCTAATACCTTATAAACCTCTTTTAACAGCTCTAGCTGCGCTGCCATTGCTTTATCGCCTGACTTCAAGCGTTTTTCACTTGTAGCTAAACGCTTTTCAACCGATTCTATATCGGCAAGTATTAATTCCGTTTCAATAATCTCGAGGTCATACAGCGGATCGACTTTGTTATGTACGTGCGTTATATCCTCATCTTCAAAACAACGCAGTACGTGCAGTATTGCATCGACTTCCCTGATATGAGATAAGAACTTATTACCTAGCCCCTCCCCTTTGCTTGCTCCTTTAACAAGCCCTGCAATATCGACAAACTCAATATAAGACGGAATAATTTTACCGCTTCCGGCTAAGCTTGCTAGTTTACGCAAACGCTCATCAGGCACTAAAACTTTGCTGCTATTAGGCTCAATAGTACAAAACGGATAATTAGCGGCATCTGCAGCCTGACTTGCCGTTAAGGCATTAAATAACGTCGACTTACCGATATTCGGCAACCCAACAATTCCGAGTTTTAGTGTCATAAATTTTTCCGTAAATAATACATTATAGAATCTTTTGCGTAACCGTACATAGCAAATTCAATTTTATACCCCAGTTTCTCATAAAACGATTTTGCTTGGAAGTCCATAGTAACAAGATGAATAAAATTACAGCCTCGTTCACGTGCTAAATCCTCAGCCTTTTGTATTGGTACAGTACCATAATTTTAGTTTCTTATTTTTCATTAACAAAGAGTGAATCAATATAAAATCCCCCCAACTCATACCGCTAATTCCTACAACAAAATTTTTATCCTGATCTAAACAGGAAAATGAAAAAGATTCAATATCTCCTACCCACCCCTTTTGTTCTCTAGCATCTTTGTTCAAAGCCTCAATAATTATAGTTCTATGAGTTCTATCCATTTCATCAGCATAAACAATTTCAAAATTTTGTGTCATAAATCTTTGCTGTTTAGTTTTAATATCGTTTTCCCATCATTGCGAGGAGATGCGTAGCATCGACGTGGCAATCTCGTGAAGTAGTATAGAATTCCTGAGATTGCTTAGTCAAAACTTACAGTTTTTCCTCGCAATGACGAGTTGGTATCCACGCAGCAACGCCGATCAAGTCGTAGGAATAACATTGAATATATCAAGCTATTTTATTCTTAAATTCTTCTAACTTATTCTCTAATATTAAACCAAAGTTACTAGTGATTCTATCTATAGCTTGCATTACTATTTCATACTCCGGTTTAGAGAAATTATTAAGTACATAATCTGCTACATCCTGATTATTTTGCGGTCTACCGACTCCAATCCTAATCCGGTTATAATTATTATCTATAACCCCATCAATCGACTTTAAACCATTATGCCCGCCATTACCACCACCGGTTTTAAATTTTATTCTACCCGTTTCTAAATCAATATCATCATGAATAACAAAGATTTTTGCGGGGTGGATATTATAATATGTTTTCACCGATATCACTGACTTACCGGACAAGTTCATATAGATGGTGGGCTTTATAAAAATTATCTTTTGTCCATCACTAATAGTTTCAGCAATTTCACAATTGAATTTTTTCTTTGTACTAAATGATGAATTATATTGGTTTGCTATTTTCTCTATAGCAATAAAGCCGACATTATGCCTAGTATATTGATACTCTTTTTCTGGATTACCAAGACCAATAACAAGAATCATAATAATTTACCTAATAAATAGTAATGGAAAATATTTGAAGAAATATTGATTTGCAAGAAGTACAGAATAATGTCATTCTTAGCTCAGCATTATTGCGTGGACTGAAAAACCTACTCGATGTCATACCGTGGCTTGACCACGGTATCCAGAAAAAAAATTAATAAAGACTGGATACCGCTACAAGCTCACAGTATAACAATTAAAGATTACCGGATTCCCGCTTCTAGCTAGGAATGGCATAAAACGAGCCAAACAACAACGCCTACGAATCCTCGCAATAACGATTTAAGTATCTAAGCAAGTCCTTATCGTGAGCATTATCTTACTTCCCTGCTTCAGCGGCTTGTTGTTCCCCTTCAGCTTCAGTTTTTGCTCCTCTACGTCCTATAATAGTTGCAAGGACAAATTCTTTTTTTGTAACAAAACTACATCCTTTCGGTAATTCTATTTTTGACGATTTTAGCGAAGTAGCAATAGGCATATTAGTAACATCTATAGTTACGTTTCTTGGGATATTATTAACATCACATAATAAAGTAACTCTTCTTTTTACTATATTAAAGTATCCACCTCTTTTAACGCCTAAAGCTCTTTCTTTCCCTTCATATACTACAGGTACTTCCATTTTTTGGTTTTTTTCTCCTAAAAAGACAAAATCAACATGGCGTACTATATCCGTAACAGGATGTAATTCTACAGCCTTCGGCAATACTTTATATTTTTTCTTATCAATTGTTAAATTAATTAACTGAGAGATAAAAGCCGGTTTTCTATAATATTTAGTTATTTCCTTTTCTTCCAAAGAAATACTAACAGGTGTTTTACCCGCTCCATAAATAATAGCCGGAACACGCCCTGCTCTTCTTAATGCTCTTGCTGCTCCCGTACCGAATTCCGTGCGGGATTCCGCTTCAAGTTCTAATATTTCACTCATTATTACTCCGTATTAACTTATAATAAATCTTCATTATTATACTTAAGTACAATTAAAAATTCAAGTAAATTAATTTTTGACTAGAATATAGGAGTAATATATTCCTTAGTTAAAATTCTTTAATTTATTGGATAAAGAAATTTAGTTCTAACCGAAATTATTTTGTAAGGCAATTATGAACAGATACAACCTAAGCGTATTGCAAATCCTTCAAACTGTGGAGAAGAAATTGCTGCCAAGGTATATAATAAGGATTTTCTCCTTGAATCTATTATGTACTCTTCTGACGCTGACTATATTGGGAGTGACAGCGAGAGTGAGGATAGTGAAGATGACGATTCTTATGCATCAATACTCTTGTTAAAATTAAAGAACCGGAATGCAAAATTCACTTAGATTTAGTTAGTACATTACGTATGTGCTACTAAGCAAATGTTAGAGAACAAGCAGAAAATACGGAGGTTTCTAATTTAGACAATGAAAAGCAGGTAATTACATGTAGCACAACTCCAACAATTCTGTACCGAAAGTTCAATTGAATCTATGATAACATCAACATCAAAAAGCAACATAGATGCTGACAAAATTATCTTACCTTGCCCTTCTATAGAACAACAAAGACAATTAGGGAAATTATATCGTTCTGAAAGTGATGGAGTCGGTGAAAATATAATTAAAATTTTTAAAGAGCTTTACCCTTCTAAAGCTTTACCCTTCTAATGCTGACAATGGTAACGTTGGAATAGTAATATTATTAGGTGATGAAAAGGGGTCATACGGCGACCTAAATCTATGGGATATTTAAAAATTTATGAGTTTGCAGAGATAATATAGCACCGCTTTCTAATGCTAATTTTACTGCTAACTCATTATTTTCGCCATTAAGTCTTTGGTCGTTTTGATCCATAGGTTGAATAAAAACCGGTATATTATAAGAGGTTTGCCCTACTTCCGGTATGAGACTATATTCTAAAATATGTTTAGCAACGATAAATTTCACCGCACTAATTTTAGGCAATAAATCTTCTCTTATTTTACTATAACCGGTTTTACCTGCCTTCGGCGAACAAATTATAGACACTTCTTTCGGCAAAGAACGATATAACGTACCGTTAGTCTCTATTTGCACTTTAACATCTCGGTCTAATAACTTCTGACATAATAACTCTATAGGTTGACGCATCGGCTCACCGCCGGTTATTACTACTAAATTAATCGATTTTTCATTTTTAGAATTTAATGCCAGGCTTTCTACTTTATTCAAAATCTTATCTATATCTACTAAATCAAAATCTTCAAACTCCGTATCACAAAAATTACAAGCAAGATTACATCCTCCAAGCCTAATAAAGATCGCAGGATAACCTACAAAAATGCCCTCCCCTTGTATAGTCTTAAAAATAGACTGTACCTCTAACTTAGTACCGTCACCGTTTAATATGCTTCTTTTAGGATTTTGTCCAAACATTTTTAAATTATTATCGATTGATTAAAAACATTATAGTACATTTTTATAAAAAAATCTTGCAATAACTAATAAAAAAAACTATTATCTAGGTTTCATCGGTAATATGGCTTTGGTATGCCTAATGTTTTACCGTTTAAACCTAGAAATACCAATTATAAGGAACAATATGCTTAAATTAAAAACAAAATCTGCCGTAAAAAAACGTTTTAAACTTACTGCTAGCGGCAAGGTTATTGCATCTCAAGCAGGTAAAAAACATTTTATGCGTCGCCGTACTAAAGCTCAAATTCGTAACCTTAGAGGAACTACAATACTTTGTCCTCAAGACGGATATAATATTAAAAAATATTTTATACCGTACGGTATAAATTAATTAACTAGGAGCTAAAGCAATGACACGTGCAAAATCAGGAAAAATTTCCAAAAATCGACATAAAAAAATCCTTAAATTAGCCAAAGGCTATAGAGGTAGAGCAAATAGCTGTTTTAGAGTAGCTATTGAAAAAGTAGAAAAAGCCCTCCAATATGCTTATAGAGATCGTAGAAACCGTAAACGTGATTTTAGAGGCTTATGGATTCAAAGAATAAATGCAGCAGTAAGAGAACATGGGCTTGTTTACTCTCAATTTATGGGAGCTCTTAAAAAAGCAGAAATCGATATAGATCGTAAAGTGCTTGCAGAACTTGCCGTCAATAACAGTGACGGATTCGTAAGTATCGTAGAAAAAGCAAAAGCACATATTTGAGTATTTAATGTCATCCCGTGGCTGGACCACGGGATGACATATTTATAATAATTAATTTTTATTTTCGTTCGGTATAAATATTATGAAACGTACATTTCAACCTAGTAATTTAGTTAGAAAAAGAAGACATGGTTTTAGATCTAGAATGGCTACTCCAACTGGAAGAGCAATCTTAAGAAAACGTCGTGCTAAAGGTAGACATAAATTATCTGCTTAAAATAATCTGACTTATCAAATTGTCTATTACCTCTTTAAAAAATCAAAAAGAATTTGAGCTTATAAATAAGCTTGGAAAGAAGCTCCATGAGAGGTATTTTATTTTGGTAATCGCCAAAAAACTTCCAAAAATCTTCCTTGAATCAAAATATAACACCTTTTTAGGAATCAAAGTTAGCAGAAAGCTAAATAAAAAAGCTGTAGTACGCAACAAAATTAAAAGGCGTATACGACATCTAATTAGAATTATTGTTAGTGATTCTAGCTTTAAGGCTATAAAATTTGCAATGATTATTATTCCGAGAAAAGGATTTGAAGAGATAAACTTCTCACACTTGAATTATGAATTAAGTAAAGTAATTCTAAGAAATATTTAGATTTTATTACCTCTGTAGAAACTCGCTTATAGAGAGGAATTTGAAGGAGACACGGAACGCAGAACCGCAACGTACAAAAGAGTACGTGAGGATTCGAGTACCGGATCGACGTACAAATTACCTCTAGAAGTAGAATTTCCGAAGAGGTCTATTGCATGACTTGGCATTACTCGCGTGGATTGGTTTTGCCGTCATTGCGAGGAGAAATTGAAAATTTTGACGAAGCAATCCAGTAAAAAATTCTGATTTACAGATTTTTTACTATTTTTTATAGATTGCCACGCTCCTTGCAGTCGCTGCGTTGTTGCATGGCTCGTTTTATGTCATTCCCGCTTTCGCGGGAATGACATCGAGTAGGTTTTTCAAACCATGCAACAAAGCCTTTAGTCGCTCACAATGACGACTTGGATATTCATGCAAGCAAGCCTTCCACGGGAATAATATTGAATTTTATTACTTATACTCCCTCTGTCCCCTCTCCTAATACTGGTACTTCTTCTACTACAGTAAGTGTTGTATCTATAGTATTTTCTTCAGACGTAATAGTATTTATAGTAGAATTATAATATTTTTTTACTAATTCGATAACGTCTAAATTATGCGTCTCTTCTGCCTTATAAATATTATAGCTACTTACCTCTATAGTAGTATGCTCAAGTACAGCTTTGAGAATAGCTAAATCACCTTTCTCTATAGCCTTATTAAGATTATATAATTCTATTTTTGTAGTACTATGCTCAAGTACAGCTTTGAGAATAGCTAAATCACCTTTCTCTATAGCCTTATCAAGATTATATAATTCTATTTTTGTAGTACTATGCTCAAGTACAGCTTTGAGAATAGCTAAATCACCTTTCTCTATAGCCTTATCAAGATTATAGGAATTTATTTTAGTATTACCATAATTAAGTAAACAAATTAATAGTTCAGAATTCCCTTGCTCTATAGCGTGCCCTATACTAGTATCAGTGTATAATCCTTTCTGATTTAACATAGTCTCTATCTTGCTTAGAGAAAATTTATTAAAATTATATGTTTCTAAGGTTAAAGCTCTACTAAATACCCTGATTAAGTCAGCGTATGTTAATTCTTTCGGCTTTGTTTCTATATTTAAGTTAAATATTTCAGGATATGATTCATGATATTCCGAATGAATATTTTTATAAAATTTTACAAAAGCTTTATATTCTTTATGTAGAAAAGCCGGCAACTCCACTATGCTTTTCATATTTTTAATTTTATTAGCACTTAAAGAAAAACTATAAATTTGATCGTCTAATTTATAGCTTATACTAAAATCTGACGCTACTAGTAAATGAAAATTATCTCTTACATATTCAATCAATAAAGAGTCATTTTTTGTTCTAGCATCGTAATTATTTTGAGCTAATCGTATAATATTTGCATCGCTGGCCTTATTATAAGTGCATAACACCATATTGCCCTGTACCCAATCTAAATGATGTTGAGCGGCGCCTGAATGACAAGAAAATATATGAACAATATTACATTGATTTGCAGTGGTATTATTTTGTATTTTATTAAGCAGTGTAATATCTAACACAGAAGTTGTACCTTTATCAGAAAATATACTCATTGATAAGTAAGAAGGCTCAGACATAAAATATGATTTAATTTTTCCCCATAAACCTAAATTAGTAGGTTTATAGAAAAACTCTGATCCATGTGCATTTATAAAATATTCACTACCTGTACCTGAAGGTAAGTCAGCTAAGGTTTTTATTTCCTGGATATCAGGATTTTCATTTGTCATACTTATATCTGGGCCTTGAAGTAAAATTTTTTGCATATTTATATTCTTATATAATTAACTTAATTACCATATTTTATGGTAATTTTTTACAAAAGTCAAGATAGGGTTGGTATTTTATTAATAGCTGTTAAGTTTTTAATAAGAAAAAATCATATAAAGCTATATAGTATTTATAAAAATTGAGAGTTGATAATTATAGATAATAGCATTGAAAATAAGGCTATAAAGTAACCGGCAAAAAAGGGATAAGATTTTTTTTTAAATCTTATCCCTAGTTGCGAATAAAAATAGAGTTTAGAAAGAACTTGCAATATATATTTCTTAAATCTCCGGATCAGTATTTCCCAATATTGTTGTATCTGAATTACTATCCGTATTTTCTTCCATAAAATTTAAATTGAGTGCAATAGTATTATTTAAAAGAATTTCAGAAGTTATTCCTTTGTGCATTACTGATTGCCCATTATTTATATTTTCTATTATACCTTTTGAAACAATATTTGACCCTAATGTACCCTCACCAGATATATTTAAAGTACTGCCTGATACTAAATTTAGTGTACCAACGATATTTAAAGACCTTCCTGCTTCTATAATCACGGTAGTATTAGAATTGAATGAGATATTACTAAGAATCACATTTGATGCTATAATAAGTTTAAGAGTATTCATAGAGCCTAAATGAATATCTAAACAATCTTCAACCTTTATTTCTTTTAAATAATTGTCTTATGCCTCTTTTGACATCTCAAGTAACTCATTTTTAGAAATAGTCATTTTTTCTGTTAATTTATATAAATTTCTATCTTTTAAGAGATCTAATAAAAATTTTTACTAGGTAACAACTGCAATAGTTCCTTATAAGTTATGGTATCGGAACACCATTTTATTAACTTCCAATTTTCAAAAAAGAATTTTTTATCATTTTCTTCTGTTAGTGTTCTATAGAATTTTATCCGCTCATCATTTACCGTAAAATCATCAGCTAACTTTTTGAGCGTTTCTTCTAACCTCTCTAATATTGCTAAATCAAAAAAATCATTATTGTTATGTATTTGATCATTATTAAAAGTAAGGATTGCACTAGCACTATTTCCTGCTATTAACTTACATAACTTATATAACTCATGACCAACTACGTAATCAATATCTTTAAAACTAAGTTGCTTTTGTTTAAGTAATTTTTAAATATTTTCATTAAGAAGATAAGCTGTTTTTATATCGTTTATTGCTTCAAGTTCATTCATGCCTTTGTGCTTATCATCTTCATAATAATTACGAGCAATTTCAAATAATTTTGTTACTGCATTTGCACTAGCCATATCATTATAACTAGCTAATGTATTTAATAATTCATGATTTGAAATAATAGCTTTTATTTCTTCTGCACTTAATATTTTCTCTTTAACTAAAAAAGGATCTTCCATCTTTTCTATTGATGATTTAGCTCTTACCGCTTGTACCCTTGCTCCTAATTGTTTATAACTATCTATACTTTCCTTATCTTGTTTTTTCTTATACACCTCTTCTATTGCTTTTCGCTCTAATTCATTACTCTGATTCCACTCACAAGCCTTTTTTTCTTCATTTTCAGGTTGATCGTTTTTAATACGCTCTATTTTTGTATCTATTTCTACAATTTGCTCTTCTATAGATATACTTGATTTTTTATATATTTCTGCAAAAAATTCATCCTCTATTGTATAATTTTTATCTTTAAATATATTTCCTAAATTCTGATTTTAATCTAAAGAATTCTTGCATGACTCTAGAATTTTTAATAATCTCAGGCAATTCAAAATTATTTAAATCACCTTGGATATATTGCAAATTTTCTTTTTGCTTTTCATAGTCAAATAAAAATTCTGCTTTTATATACTCTTCAATAGCATCAATAACGCTTACTACAAAACTTGTCTTTTCTACTTCAAAATCTAATTCGCTCATATTTAAATCCTAATTATTATTAAATTAAAATTTAATAAATTTTAACTTTTGGTAATATAATAATTAATTAAGATAGTGTCAATGTCATATAGTCAATTCAATGAGATTTGCATAAAAGGAGCAAGGCGCAAAACCTATAACTAATAGGAAAGCGACGAGTAATGATGTAGGTGAGTCCAAATCAATTGACTATAAAATACGGTCATTGATTTTTATGCAAAATGCTATCGAACTATTCTCAATAAAAACTTACAACCACTTCCGTTTCTTAAAATATTTATAGGTAATAATTGTAGATAATAGCATTAAGAATAAGGCTATAGGATAACCATACGGTGATTTAAGCTCAGGCATTACGGTAAAATTCATGCTGTAAATACTAGCTATTAAAGTGGGTGGGAGAAAAAATATAGTAACCAACGAGAAAATTTTAATAATATTATTTTGTTCAATTGCAATCATACCGAGTGCTGCGTCTAGGGTTCTTGCAAGCTCGCTAGATATAAATTGTGAAAAATTAATTATTGAGTCTACGTCTCGAAGCAATGTATCTAATAGATCCTTAGATGCTTTATTTTGAGTTATTTGTGGAGATTTTAAAATATATTGAATAGCCATAGTTAACGAAAATAAATACTCACGGCTTTTAGAAAGTAAATCACCTTTTCGACCTATTTTCTTTAATAGATTGGTATAATCTATACGCAAATCATTAATATTATTATCAAGTATTAATAAACGTCCATAATCATCAATATCCATACTAATCGACTGT
>NZ_CP015012.1:122500-1407705 GCF_002078335.1 Rickettsia amblyommatis
CTTTTATCCTCTAGTAAAATACTACATTTCCCAACGCTTAGCCTTTAAATCCAATTCTTTTAAATCAAATTTTATATCGATTATTGCTCCCTCTTCTTCTCTGTTTGCTATATCTAGAATGCCGCAATGTTCTGCGACTATTCTTTTAACTATAGCAAGACCTACTCCCATACCTTTACTGCGGGTCGTAACATAGCTTTCGGTAGCTTTGCCTATTAGCTCAGGCGGGAATCCTTTACCGTTATCCGTTACAATAACACTAATAAAATCGTCTTTAGCATCTATAGTAACTTCTATTTTTCCGGATTCTCGTCCTTCTATTGACTCTTCTGCGTTTTTCAACAAATTGATCATAACTTGATTTATTTGGGTAGCATCACACATAAAATCAAATTGTTCTACGTTAGACTCAAATTTATACAAAATATTATCATTAAGTAATTTACGTGCTTCAACAATATGTTTAACTAAATAAACTAATTCACTCTTCGTAAATTTAGGAGCAGGAAGACGTGCAAAAAGAACAAATTCGGATACTATATTTTTAATATCGTTAGTATGGCGAATAATCATTTTTAAATAATTTTCAAATTCTACCCTTTCCTTAATTTCAGGGCTAAATTTCTTCAGCAATCTTTCAGAAGCAAGTAAAATAGGAGTTAACGGATTCTTGATTTCATGGGCTACTTTTTTTGCAACATCCGACCAAGCCATAGCCCTCTGTGCTATAACTAAATCACGCTGCTGGCGAGAAAGCTGCTTAATCATTCTATTAAATGCCACATAAAGCGTGCCTATTTCGTCTTTATCTACTTCATTTTCAGGCACTTGTACCGTTAAATCACCGTCTTTCACTTTGTCGGTTGCAGTAACTAATTTTTTAATAGGTTTTACTATTTTAGCAGTAAATATAACCCCGAAACTTATAGCTACAAAAAGAAGTAATAAGGCAATAAAGATAAACATTATAGAGAACTTAATCTGTATATTATCTATTTCATTTTTAAGGCTATTATACTCGGCAGCTGCTCCGTTAGTTGCATCTACATGGTCGATAATTTTATTATCTACTAATCTACCGACTAATAAATACACATCATTATACTCTTTTAATTTAATCAGCATCCTTATTTTGGTTGGATCAGATTTTACTTCCACCGGTTCACCTAAATCCGCTTTTTTAATTAAATGTGCAGGGATAGTTGCAAATGATAATGAAAAACTTAAATAACTATTAGCTATTATAGTATTAGTAGATTTGTTTAAAACTATAGCCTCATCAAGCGAACGCATCTCTGCTTCAGTATTAAGTGTTTTAGTAAATAAAGCGGGATTGTGAATTAAATCGTAATACATATCGCTTAAATCTTCAGCAACGGCTAAAGCCGTTTCTTTTAGCTGTAATTTATGCTCGGCAATATAAGATTCTGCAACTATCACGGATTGATCAAGAACCGTAGAAATCTTCTTATCAAACCAAGCTTGAACACTAAGATTAAAAAAATAAACAGAAAATACCGAAACAATTATAGTTGGAATAGCTGCAACTAAACTAAAGGCAATCACAATACGATTTTGTAATTTAGAACTATCGTTATTATTATTTTTAGTAAAAAATTTTTGAGTTAGTAAAACACCTACAATTAAAAAAATTGCTAAATCAACTAATAAAAAGCCAATAATCGTACTAAAATTCTTTGATTCTAAAGATATCACATAAAAAGTAGCACAAGCAAAAATAATAGCTGCTGTTGCTAAAGTAAAAATTAGTACTCTACTAGAAAAATAAGAACGTAAATTTTGTTTAAGATAACTAAGCATAGATACTGTTTATATGACTATAACAGTTCTTTATAACATAAAAAAAGCTAATTGGAAATATTTCAAGTTTTAAGTACCTTATTGTCATTTCTGCAAAAGCGGGGTGTTGTTGCATTGATTGTTTTTATGTCATTCCCGCGGAAGCGGGAATCCGGTCAAACATATAAAAACTTGTTTTTTTATTATATTTATTTCATCAAATACGTAATTTTGTATTGCTATTTTTTTGGATTCCTGCTTTCGTAGGAATGACATCTTGAACGTTCGTTCGTACAACACGGGGCCAAACAATTTTCATACTAAATAAAAAGCTAGAAATATTAATATTTCTAGCTTTTTATTTAGTATGAAAATTGTTTGAAATTTTATTCATCAAACATTTTTTTACGAGCAAATTTTCTCTGTCTTCTCGCTGCTTCTTGTGCTTTACGAACACGCTTCGCTGAAGGTGTTTCATAATAACGCTGTTCTTTCATCTTACGAAAATAAAGCTCTCTTTGTAGCTTTTTCTTAAAATTCTTAAGAGTATGATCACAATTACCAGCGTGAACATTTACTAGTATCACTAAAATTACTCTCCTTAAAAGATATTGTGGTTTATTGAACTATACCCTATAATTAAGTTATATGTCAAGGTTAAAAATATGAGCATTCAAGAAGAACACCATATCAAAAAAATAAGCTTCGTGCAATCTTTAGTAGAATTATTACCGTTTAATGAATGGAATAATAAACTACTTGAAGAAGCAGAAGAAAAATGCGGTTTTGCAAAAGGCTATAGCTTAATAGTTTTTCCAGAAAGTTTATCCGAAATAGTAGGATTCTTGGAAGAGTATTTAGATAATATTATGCTAGGAAGCTTAAAGATAATAGCAGAACCATCAAAAATAAGAGAAAAAATATCTTTAGCCGTAAAGATTAGGGTCAAAACTGTACTGCCTATTATTCATAGTAAGAATGCCGCTTATTTTGCATTAAACCCAATACAAGGAACTGAAGTTGCATTCCGTAGTTGTGATGCTATTTGGCGTTATGCCGGTGATAAATCTCTTGATTTTAACTATTATACCAAAAGAAGCTTGTTGCTCTCGGTTTATGTTTCATCTATTCTTTTTTATATCCAAGACGAATCGGACAATTATATTGAAACCGATAAATTTATTGAGACTGCCGTAGAAAATATAGTAAAAACTTTCTCACAGATGAAAAAATTACTCGCCCCTTCAAATATCCCCATAGTTAGAATGTTTACGTAGATATGCTTAATAGGTCATATTAACTCCATATCAAATATAAAAATGCTATAAAACTTATAAATAATAGTTAAAATGAATTATATTTAATCACTTGTCATAAGACTGTAAAAAAAGCTCAAGCATTGTTTAAACAACATGGTTCTAAATCAGAATCATTTGTTGATGAATTTTTAAAGCATAAATATCAAGAAGCAAATAAAGAAAATTCTAAACTTTAACTTGTAACCCAATAATGTCTTCTCATAATAATAACTCTTGATTCTTCTTCCTTGATGGCTTTACTTGCGGAAGAAAAAGGACAGGGAAAAATTATCCGATATATACAGCAGACAAAACTTGGGCTAGCTTACAATTAAGTGCAATATTGTTTTGATTCGCTAATTCACATAATATGAAAACTCAATTTAAAAAAGAATGTTCTAATAAAGAACATGATAGAACATTAGTTAATAATCAAGTTATCCCTATAAGTTATTTCGGTGAAAATTCAAAAACACTGAAGATACTTTTCTCTGAACTTGCTAAAGCGTATAAAAATAATTTAGATCTTCAAGAGAAGATAAATGATGACAAATATTATTCTTATAAAACAGAAAAGAAATATATAGGTTTAAAAGAAATCGCCTATACCGCAGAACAACAATATTGAGAAAAAGAGCTTATAGAAGAAACTAAACAAATCGAGCCGAAGCCAATATATACTTATCCACCTAGGAAAAAATTAAAAACTTATGATGATATTTCTTTAGCAAAACCAATTTATATATATCCAACTATTAAATTATAACGTATGTATACAAATTAAGGGCTATGAGCCAATTTATAAAAAAGCACGGATAGAGAAAGAGATGATAAAGAGCCGTACTGTTACTAAATATAAGAATGTACCTGAGTATAAAAGGGATTCAAGTGAAAAAATTTAACGAAGTGAACTATAATGAAGATATTAATAGTATAAAGATAACAATAAAGAATTTAATATTTAAAATTTGTGATTTTCTAGCTCTTATGAAAACTATTAATTTAGAGCAAAAACAAAAGCTCCCACTAAATATTAAGTAATAAAGTAGAAAGTGATGCTAAAGCACAGTGCCTTAGCGATTTAACAAAATATATTGGAGTGGAAGTAATATTTAAATGAAGAGTGGAAATATTTAGAATACGAAGCACAAATATTATCGGCTTATGAAGCTGAAACGATAGGTAGTAACTAATAGTAAAATGAATTGAGTTAGACAAAATTTCTATATCATCTTTTAATCTGTAATACACCTTATTACTTTCTTAAATACCTTAAAAGTTCTTGTATTATGACCTCTCTTGCATATAATTAAGATATTTTTTAAAATAATTGCTAAAATAATGACAAATACTAAATATTATCCTGAAGTTAGCTCGAATGCTGATTTTGCAGGCTTAGAGCGAGAGATACTAAAATTTTGGCAAGACAATAATATATTCCAAAAATCTATTGATGATAGGAACGGAGAGTCAGAATTTATTTTTTATGACGGCCCGCCTTTTGCAAACGGTTTGCCGCATTACGGTCATTTGCTTACCGGCTTTATTAAAGACGTATATGCTAGATACCAAACCGTAAAAGGTAAGAAAGTCGAGCGTCGCTTTGGCTGGGACTGTCACGGTCTTCCTGCTGAAATGCAATCAGAGAAAGAACTTGGCATTTCAGGGCGTCTTGCAATAGCTAATTTTGGTATAGAGAAGTTTAATGCACATTGCAGGGCTTCAGTAATGAAATATGCTAATGATTGGGAAGAATATGTAACTCGTCAAGCAAGATGGGTGGATTTTAAAAATTCTTATAAAACGATGGATAAGAATTTTATGGAATCCGTACTTTGGGCATTTAAGGAGTTATATAATAAGGGGTTATTGTATGAATCTATGCGGGTAATGCCTTATTCTTGGGCATGCGAAACACCGCTTTCTAATTTTGAAACAAGACTTGATAATTCTTATCGCGAGCGAGCCGATAAAGCTGTAACGGTGAGTTTTGTACTATGTCATCCCGTGGCTACGACCACAGGATCTTTTAAAGAATACCGTATACTCGCTTGGACGACGACACCTTGGACATTGCCATCAAATTTAGCATTAGCAGTCGGTAGTGATATAGATTATGCATTAGTCCCTAAAAATGATGTTTGTTATATAATAGCTGCCTCTTCCGTCTCTAAATATGCTAAAGAATTAGGACTTAGTGGTGAAGAAAATTTTGAGATAATTAAAGGCTCAGCACTTCAAGGATTGAGCTATAAATCTTTATTCGACTATTTCGAGAATCATCCAAACAGCTTCAAGATATTTGCAGGCGATTTCGTGGTTGAGGGTGACGGCACGGGAGTCGTACATATGGCTCCAGGCTTTGGTGAAGATGACCAAATACTTTGTGAATCGAAAGGTATTGAGCTTGTTTGTCCTGTTGATAATAGTGGTAAATTCACTAAAGAAATTCCTGATTTAGAGGGCTTACAAGTATTTGATGCAAATGACAAAATAATAATCAAACTGAAAGAGCAAGGAAATTGGCTAAAAACCGAGCAGTATATTCATAATTATCCTCATTGCTGGCGAACAGATACACCTCTTATATATAAGGCTGTTCCGTCATGGTACGTAAAGGTTACGCAGTTTAAAGATAGAATGGTAGAGTTAAATCAGCAAATTAACTGGATACCTTTCCATGTTAAAGATAATTTATTTGGTAAGTGGCTTGAAAATGCTCGTGATTGGTCGATAAGCCGTAATAGATTCTGGGGAACACCGCTGCCTATATGGAAGTCCGATGATCCAAAATATCCACGCATAGACGTTTACGGCTCTATAGAGGAATTAGAAAAAGATTTTGGTGTTAAAGTTACTGATTTACATCGTCCGTTTATCGATGAACTGACAAGACCAAATCCCGACGATCCAACCGGTAAATCAACAATGCGTAGAATAGAAGACGTGTTTGATTGCTGGTTTGAAAGCGGTTCAATGCCATATGGGCAAGCCCATTACCCTTTTGAAAATAAAGAGTGGTTTGAGGATCATTTTCCGGCTGATTTTATAGTTGAGTATTCAGCTCAAACACGCGGATGGTTTTATACTTTAATGGTGCTATCTACCGCTTTATTTGATCGCCCACCGTTTTTAAATTGTATATGCCACGGCGTAATTTTAGATGCTACAGGTCAAAAACTTTCAAAGCGTCTTAATAACTACGCCGATCCGCTGGAGCTATTTGATAAATATGGCTCTGACGCTTTAAGAGTTACGATGTTATCTTCAAATGTTGTTAAAGGTCAGGAGCTATTAATTGATAAAGACGGCAAAATGGTATTTGATACGCTTCGTCTATTTATCAAACCTATATGGCATGCTTACCATTTCTTTACGATGTATGCTAATGCCGATTCGCTTAAAGGCGAGCTTAATTTTAGCTCTAAAAACGTACTTGATGTTTATATATTATCTAAGCTTAAAATAGCCGTACAAAAAATTGAAGAGAGCTTAGATAATTTCGATACGCAAACAGCTTATCATACAGTTTCAGAATTTTTTGAAGTGTTGAATAACTGGTATATAAGACGAAGCCGAGCTAGATTTTGGAAAAGCGAAAAAGATACAGATAAGCAAAATGCTTATAATACTCTATATTCATGTTTAGAAACCATGGCTATTGCGATGTTGGCACTAGTGCCTATGACTTCGGAAGCGATATATAAGGGATTACGTCATTGTGAGGAGCGTAACGACACGGCACTCTCAGGAAAATCAAACGTCATTGCGAGGAAAGATACAAGTCTTGACGAAGCAATCTCAGGAGTATCTCATAAGATTGCCACGGCACTTTCAGTGCCTCGCAATGACGAGATTAGTGTACATCTCTGCAACTACCCTACTCTCTCAGACTTTGAAATAAATCACGAGCTGGTTGCTACTATGGATAACGTGCTTGATAT
Organism: Rickettsia amblyommatis; assembly: GCF_002078335.1. Lineage (NCBI taxonomy): Bacteria > Pseudomonadati > Pseudomonadota > Alphaproteobacteria > Rickettsiales > Rickettsiaceae > Rickettsia > Rickettsia amblyommatis. The sequence goes on from NZ_CP015012.1 coordinate 129,543, forward strand.
TTGCAGTAATAGCCTATTTATCCGAAGCACTGAAAATATCAGGGTAAGACAACCACTTGCTAGCATAGCTATTATCAGTAAACATAATAACAACCTCAAAGATTTTGAAGATTTAATTAAAGATGAAATTAATGTTAAGGCGGTAATTTATCGTGACGATCTAGAGAATTACGCAAGCAAAAAACTATCGATTAATTTCCCAATGCTTGGTAAACGTTTGCCGCATAAAATGAAAGAGATTATAGTCGCTTCTAAAAAAGGTGAGTGGGAAATTATCGCAGGCGGTTTAGCTATATGCGGTGAAACCTTAAATAGTGACGAATATAAGCTAGTTTTAGAGCCGTATTCACATATCAAAGGAACAGCAAGTTTTGAAAATAATAGTAGCTTGTTAATACTTGATTTAGAGCTAACACCTGAGTTAATAGAAGAAGGGTACGCAAGAGACATTGTACGCTTTATACAACAGGCTCGCAAAGATGCCGATTTCTCTATCACTGACAGGATTTTAATTGAGATAATAAGCGAGTTTGATTTATCTAAGATAATTGATAATTATGGAGACTTTATTAAAGAACAAACTTTAGGCGAGTTTGCTAGAAATTTCACGCCTGATTATGTAAGTAAAGTAGAATTAGAGAACCATCAAATACAACTTAAAGTTAAGAAATCGTAAATTATTTTACTATCAATTAAGATATTGATAATTTACTTATAGTACGCACGCTATAAATTAATTTAAGGTAAATTATCATGCACAACTCCTCCACAGCTCCGTGGGGTTCTAAAATTAAAAGAACTACTAAGCCGGGAAACTACTAAAACAGAAAATGTAATAACTCTAGGGTATTTAAAACAATATTTTGATGCGTTTCATCCTAAAGACGGGACAGCATTAAATATTATAGCTAACTTAGACGATCCGAATTTAAATAAAATAAATCTCATGGAAGGCCTTATATCGCAAGGTGCAAATAAATACAAAGCATTAGAATTTGCACTTAAAAACAATAATGCACAAGCTGAATATTTACTTAATCATCTTACGTTTGAACCTAATCCCAGCATAATACAAGCAATACACAATAAAAGTTTAATTTTAGTAAAGTATTTTGTAGAAGAAAAAGAAGCGCATGTAAATTTTAGTCATTATGGTTCTAATTACACTAAATGTTACTGCCGGTTTGGAAGAACCTTACAAAACAGACATGACATGTGATCTTTTAATAAAAGGAGCAACTTATTTAAATATAACCTTAGAAAGAAGCAGCACAAGGTGGTCAAAATGTAAACGATCTTCATAAGCAAATCTTTTTTAAAGCAATAAACGAAAATAAGCTTGAAGTAATTAAAAAATTTGTTGAAATATACGGTTTTGATGTTAATACTGAATATCGTTTTAACACACCATTAAGTACCGCAAATTTAAAAAATAGAAAAGAAATGGCAAAGTATCTTTTATCTAAAAATGCTAGTTTAGATGTAGCTCTAGAAATAGCAAGAATATACGGTAATTTCAATGCGGTAAAAACATTATTAGATGCATGGGCAAAGATTAACGGCAATAAAGATGTATCACCTTTAATGCTTGCATCAGAGCATGGGCAGGTCACAATAGTAAAATATTTACTTAAACACGGTGCTAACTATAATGTTAAAGGATGGGCAAAAGATAACCTTACATAGCGATGTATTGTGTCAACTAACTCAAATCTCTGAGATTTCTACATTGTATGAAAAAGCTAATAATCCTAACCACCAATATATATTAGAGAGGATATTAAAAACAAGTATATCATCACATTATGACGGATATAAGAATTTATAATCAGAACAAAGAAAGTAAAAATTTTCTAAATTCAAAAAACAACTATCTAAAGATTTACAAAATTTCGCAGAAATTAAAGCACTGTTAGAAGATTATTCTAGTGGGAAGAAAATTCCAATAAATACAAATACTGTAGTAGAAGACGAGGACTATGTTTCGGATTTTAAGGTTGAAACTGAAAAACCTAACACAGGCTCTAGGTTAGAACATACTCCTTCTAAATCAGGTATATTTCGCACTTTTGCCCTTGAGGGACTTGATGAAGAAACGTCTTTAGTCGGTGATATAAAAATATTTGATTCTGAGCTTTAATAATGTCATTCCTACGATAAGATTACTTCATTGCCTGCTCTTATGTCATTCCCGCATAGGCGTTGTTGCGTGGACCATTTTCCTAATTGTTACCCTGTGGCTTGTCTACGGGGTCTAGTTAAAAGTACTAATAATATTAGTACTTTTAACTAGATTGCTTCATCAAAACTTACAATTTTTCCTCAAAATGACGACAAAACCTCTTGCACATTTATTAGATACATATATATTACCATGAAATATGATTCCTATGTTTCATGGTAATATATACTTTTTGATAAAAAAAATCTAATTAAAATATGGAGGAACCATGGCTCATCCAAATCTTACGGAAGGAAATAATTATTTTAGGAATGAGAAATATAAAGAAGCTATAGACATGTATAGTAAAATACACAAAAGCTCTAATTATTATCAAGAAGCACAATATTATTTAGGAGAGTGTTACCTTAATCAAGAAGAATTTATAGAAGCTGTAGAGGCATATAATAAGGTAAACAAAAATCATTATCTATTTGAAAAAGCTAGCTCAAATATTTCAGTTATTGAGAAAAATTTTGACTTAATTAATATGGATATATTCTAAATAAATGAATATAGTAAACTGATCTCCCTTTTGTACTTCGTTGTGCGTTGTCTTGCCTATTAAATATATAGGCTCTATCTTTACGCTTGTCATAAAATGGAGCTGAGTTTACTGTAGTAGCGAATTATAAGCAAAAGACAATATATTAATTAGGTTCTGTGAAGGAAAATTAAATTAATCTATTTTGGCTCTTCTTTGCTGCAAATTATAAGATTGTTTTGAAATAGGAACAACTATTACTGCAAGCATCTTATTAATTTTCGCTAAAAAATATCTGAAAATATAAATAATTGAATTTTCCTTTACAGAACCTAGTATATCAAGCAAATTCTAATAATACCTGCCCTCTTACAACATTATCCTTTTCATTAACAAAAATTTTAGCTATTTTTCCGTCTCTTTCGGCAAGAATCAGGTTTTCCATTTTCATAGCAGTTAAAATCATAATTTCTTGTCCTGCCGTCACTTCCTGCCCTTCTTTCACCTTTATCGCAGCAATCTGACCGCTTAGAGGAGCTTGTAGTTCGGAACTTTCTTCCACCACTACTTTTGAGACCATCAACGCTTCAAGTTCTGATATACGAGGAGAGCGTACAAAGGCTTTTACGCTAATACCAGCATGCGATAATAAATAACCGGTTCTGATATTCTCAATTTTCACATTTGTCTTTTTACCGTTAATTATAGCCGTAAAAAGTTCATTACCTAAATTCCAGTTACTACGAATATATATTCTATCGCTTTCGTGACGTATATTATAGCCGTTTTCAACAGGTGTAATTAATACGGGAAATAGTTTATCATCGATAGTTACTACCCACCTTGTACCTATTTTGTTAGCCTGATTGTTAATATTGCCGGAAATTAAAGAAGCACGTCTTTGCTCTGATATATAAATAAAAATAGCCGTTGCTAAAAATACAGTAGTTACTTCTGAAGTTAGACTAGCTCCGGAAAAACCGTCAGGATATTCTTCTTGAATAAAGGCAGTAGAAATATCGCCGCTAACAAAGCGTGGATGTAGCATTACCGCTTCTAAGAAACTGATATTATGAGCAATACCGTTAATTATATAAGAACTCAAAGCAGAACGCATTAGCTCAATTGCCTGCTCTCTTGTTTCACCGTAAGTACATAATTTTGCAATCATTGAGTCATAAAACATACTTACTTCGCCACCAAGCCCAATCCCTGTATCTATACGGATATTAGGACTCTTTGCAGGTTCGGAATAAGCTATAATTCTACCGCTAGAAGGTAAGAAACCTCGGCTTGGGTTTTCAGCACAAATTCGTGATTCAAATGCCCAACCTTTTAATTTTATGTCATCTTGCGTAAATGATAATTTCTCGCCGGCTGCGATTTGTATCATCTCTTCAACGATATCTATACCGGTAATTAGCTCAGTAACAGGATGCTCGACTTGCAACCTAGTATTCATCTCTAAAAAATAGAAATTTTTATTGCTATCTACTATAAACTCAACGGTACCGGCCGAATAATATCCCACTTTTTGAGATAAGGATATTACCTGCCGATACATTTCTTGCCTTATATCTTCAGTAATAAAAGAACTTGGTGCTTCTTCGATTACTTTTTGATGGTGACGCTGTATTGAACATTCCCGCTCTCCGAGACATACACTATTGCCGTATTGATCGGCAATTAGCTGAATTTCGATATGACGGGGAGTTTGAATTAACTTCTCAATAAATAATCTATCGTCACTAAAACTATTGGCTGCTTCAAGCTTTGCCGACTCAAAAGCATTGGCCATTTCAGCGGAATTATTCACTACTCTCATACCACGCCCACCGCCGCCGGCAGCCGCTTTTACTATTACCGGAAAACCAATCTCTTTAGCAATATCTATAGCTTGTTTAACATCGTTTATAGTTCCCATATAACCCGGAACGGTGCTAACTCCCGCTTCTATCGCTATCTTTTTTGCTTCGATTTTATCGCCCATTTTTTTAATAGTTCCGGCACTCGGTCCTATTAAAACAACACCTTCTCTTTTAAGAATATTGGCAAAATTTGGATTTTCTGATAAAAAACCGTAACCTGGATGTACTGCACTTGCGCCACTTTCACGAATCGCCGAAATAATATTTTTAATAGATAAATAACTTTCCGTTGCAGGGGAATCACCTATATAATAAGCCTCATCTGCATGCTGCACATACATTGAGTTTGTATCTGCTTCAGAATATACTGCAACCGACTTTATCCCCATCTTTTTTAAGGTACGTATTATCCTAACGGCGATCTCGCTACGATTAGCAATTAAAATTTTATCAAATAATGGTTTATTCATAGTTTTTTGTATCCTAATGTCACCCCGTGGCTTGACCACGGGGTCTTGTGTCACAGACTGTATTCTGAGATCCCGTGGTCAAGCCACGGGATGACAGCTAAAGCGGCAAATTATCATGCTTCTTCCAAAGCAGTTCTACTTTTTTAGTACGCAGGAAATTTAACGCCTTACATATTCGCCATCTGGTATTTTGTGGTCTTATAATATCATCCAAATATCCCCTAGCTGCCGCAACAAAAGGCGAAGTTACTACTTTCCGATATTCATCGATTTTTTGTTTTTTAGCTTCAGGATTTTTACATTCTTCCTTAAATATTATCTCGGCTGCTCCCTCTGCCCCCATAACGGCGATTTCCGAATTAAACCAAGCATAGTTTATATCGCCTCTAAGATGCTTGGAGTTCATAACTATATAAGCACCTCCATAAGCCTTACGGGTAATTACAGTAATCTTCGGCACTGTAGCTTCCGCATAAGCGTATAACAGCTTAGCCCCGTGTTTAATAATACCGTCATGCTCTTGGGATGTACCAGGCAGAAATCCAGGCACATCAACAAGGCTTACTATAGGAATATTGAAAGCATCACAAAATCTAATAAATCTTGCTGCTTTTCTTGAGGCGTTTATATCTAAACATCCTGCTAAATGCAAAGGCTGATTAGCCACAAATCCTACCGGATAACCTTCCATATAACCAAAGCCAATAATGATATTCTTAGCAAAATCAGGTTGTAGTTCAAAAAATTCTCCCTCATCAACTATACGCTCAACAAGCTCTTTCATATCATAAGGCTTATTAGGAGTGTTAGGTATCAACGTGCTAAGAGACATATCAACTCTATCGGCAGGATCAACAGTCGAACGAACAGGAAGAGGACTACGATTGGATGACGGAAGGAAATTAAAGAATTTACGAATTTCAAGCAATGCTTCTATATCATTGTTGAATGCAAGATCGGCAACGCCGCTTTTAGTGGTATGCATCCTAGCACCGCCGAGCTTTTCTTGGCTTACTTCTTCACCCGTAACGGTTTTTACTACATCGGGACCGGTTACGAACATATAAGAACTATTCTTAACCATAAATATAAAATCGGTTAAGGCAGGAGAATATACCGCACCACCGGCACAAGGTCCCATAATTAGGGTAATTTGAGGGATGACACCCGACGCTAAAACATTACGCTGAAATAATTCACCGTATCCGGCCAAAGCATCAACCCCTTCTTGAATTCTTGCTCCCCCTGAGTCGTTAATACCGATTACGGGAGCACCGGTTTCTATAGCTTGATCGATAATATCGCAGATTTTCTTAGCATGATATTCGCCGAGAGAGCCGCCGAGTACGGTAAAATCTTGGCTATAAATAAATACCAACCTACCGTTTATCGTACCGTATCCCGTTACAACGCCGTCACCTAAAAACTTTTTATCCTGCATCCCAAAATTATCGCATCTATGGGATACAAACATACCTGTTTCGTTAAAGCTATTCGGATCTAATAATACTTCTATGCGTTCTCGTGCAGTTAACTTACCTTTTTGATGTTGTGCGTTGATCCTAGCTTCACCGCCCCCTTGCCTTGCAATATTTCTTCTCTCATCCAGTAACTCAGGAGAGATTATATTACTTTGATTCATAGATTATTTATAGTTTTATTTTCCAAAATATCCAATATAATATAATAATGCTAATGTGAAAAGATAATTATTTATGTCATCTACCAAAGATATCAAAGAAGCACCGAAAAAAGCCAAATCATCGGCTAAATTTGATAATTTATCAACTGCCTTAAAAAAGAATTTACAAAGAAGAAAGAAAGTTAAAACGAAAGATACTACAAGCTAAGCTTTATCTGCATTACAAACAATAGTAAAAAATTACACTGATTCTACGGACGGCAAAATTTCTCTTGTAGATGAATTAATAAAATCAAGACGCTGAGAAACAGAAAGTAAATAAGCACCACATTTGACATATTAATATAAATTGCTAATATTTGGGGCGTTTAGGTTTTGTTGCATAGCTCGCTTATGTCATTCCCGCATAGGCGGGAATCCAGGGTAAAGCGAGATAAATCAAATTTTTAGTTTTAAAAACTGACTGTATTTATATTTTTTAATTACTAGATTCCTGTTTTCACGGGGATGACATAAGAGTCACCCAACAAAATTGGCATTTAAAATATTTTATATCATGGACACAAACAAATTATATCTTTTCAAAGATAGACGATTTTTACCGAATTTTATAGTGCAGTTATGCGGTTGTCTTAATGATAATATATTAAAAAATGCTCTGGTAATCCTTATAACTTATGGTATTTCAGGAGCTTTAAGTAAATATAATAATCTACTTGTTTTAATTGCTAATGCTACTTTTGTATTACCTTTTATAATATTCGCAAGCATAGCAGGACAAATTGCCGATAAATACGAGCGTGCAAATCTTATTAAAATTATTAAGATTTGTGAAATCGGTATAATTGTCTTTGCAATTTACGGATTTCATCATAATAATCTGTTAATCCTGTTTTGTTCTATTTGCTTAATGGGCATACATTCTACTTTTTTCGGTCCAATCAAATATAGTGTATTACCTGACCACCTAAATAAAGACGAACTACTTGGAGCTAACGGCTTTGTTGAAGCCGGAACTTTTATCGGTATTTTTATCGGTACTATAATCGGCAGCTATTATACAATCAGCAATAATTTTATAATTTATTCCTTAATTACCATCGTTTTTCTTGGCTTTATTACAAGCCTTTTTTCCCCAAAATCTAAAAACGCAAATCGTGATATTAAAATAAATTTTAATATTATAGATGAAAGCATAAATATGATTAAATATGCCAAAGCAAAAAAACAGATATATTTAGCTATACTTGGTATTTCATGGTTTTGGTTTATCGGAGCTGCTATAATTTCTCAAATACCTTTACTTGCTAAGATAACTTTTAAAGCTGATGAAAATGTTGCTAATTTATTTTTAGCGGTTTTCTCGCTTGGTGTTGGGGTCGGTTCGTTTTTATGTAGCAAAATATTTGAAGATGAGATTACCGTTAAATATCTATTTATTTCAGCCCTAGGCATTAGTATTTTCGGTATTGATTTATTCTTTGCAAGTAGAATTAGCTCAGTTAACTACGAACCTACTCAGCTAAAAAGTATTTTAGTATTTTTATCGAAAAGACATAATTGGCGAATAGTTATAGATTTATTGTTCTTAGCGGCAATAGGCGGATTATATATCGTTCCTCTTTTTGCGATATTACAGCATTACGCAAACCCTGCTCATCGTAGTCGAATTATTGCCGTTAACAATCTTATCAATTCCATTTTCATGGTAGGATCAACAATAATTCTATCTTTATTATTTTACCTAAATTTCACTATACCCTGGATTATATTATTTATTAGCCTAGCTAATATAATCGTTACTATACATATTTACCGTTTAATACCTGAAGTTAAAATTATTCCGTTTAAGCTATTGCGAAGAATATTCCAAATCTGTTTTGATCTTATGTATAAGGTTGAAGTTAAAGGATTTGAAAATCTTCAAAAAGCAGGTAAAAAAGTAGTAGTGGTCGCTAACCATATTTCATATCTAGATCCGCCGCTAATTGCTACTTACTTACGAGAAGAAATGACTTTTGCAATTAGTCCCGATATACAAAAAATATGGTGGATTAAACCGTTTTTACGTATGGCAAGAACTTTGCCGGTTGATCCAAGTAACCCAATGGCAATAAAGACTTTAGTAAAAGAAGTACAAAAGGATCAGAAAGTAGCAATTTTCCCTGAAGGTAGAATAAGCGTTACCGGCTCTTTAATGAAAATATACGAAGGACCGGGAATGATTGCCGATAAAGCCGGTGCTACCATCTTACCGGTTAGAATAGACGGTACTCAATTTACTCATTTATCAAAATTAAAAAACATATTAAAAAGAAAAATATTTCCTAAAATTACTATAACCGTTTTACCGCCGGTAAAATTCGCTAATATGGATGCTACAAGCAATCAAGAACGACGCAGTTATATATCTAGGACTCTTTATGATATCATGGCTGACATGATGTTTGAGAGTTCAGACTATAAAAATACTGTATTCTCATCTCTTATAGAAGCTGCTAAAATTCATGGATTTAAGAAAAAAATAGTTGATGATTTTGAAAATAATACGGTTACTTATCGAGATTTAATATTAAAATCTTTTATCCTAGGTGATTTAATCAAAAAGAATAATATCTTTGGCAGAAATTTAGGCTTAATGTTGCCTAATACCACGAATACGTTAATTACTTTTTACGCTATGCAATCTAGCGGTTATGTTCCTGCTATAATTAACTGGAGCAGCGGCATAAGTACTATTATTAACTCCTGTAAACTTGCACAAATTAAAGTAGTTTACACTTCAAAACAATTTATTGAGAAAGTAAATCTACATGAATTAATAACTAACTTATTAGATTGCGGTATTAAAATAATATATTTAGAAGATTTGAAAAATCAGATTGGTACAGCTCTAAAACTAAAAGCAAAAATAGGAAGTTATTGTGCCCAAACTTATTACAATTATTTTTGTCGTAATCGTGATGACGAAAAACCGGCAGTGATCATTTTTACTTCGGGTACTGAAGGTGAACCTAAAGCCGTACTATTATCTCACAGAAATTTACAAACTAATCGATATCAAATAACTGCTAAAGTACCTTTTAGCCCTGAAGATATAGTATTTAATGCGCTACCGCTATTTCATTGTTTTGGTCTTAGTAGTACAATTATTACAACTTTAAACGGTATTAAGCTGTTTCTATATCCTTCTCCACTAAATTATCATAGCATTCCTGAAGTTATATACGATATTGGAGCAACTATATTAATTTCTACCGATACTTTTTTAAACGGTTATGCTAATTACGCTCACCCATATGATTTTTACGCATTACGCTATATATTTGCCGGTAGCAAGAAATTAAAAGAATCTACAAGACAATTTTGGCTTAATAAGTACGGCATACGTATTTTTGAAGGATATGGGATTACAGAAGCCTCACCTATTATAGCTTGCAATACCCCTATGCATAATAAAGCAGGCACGGTAGGAAGATTATTACCGAAAATTGATTATAAGCTTGAGAAAGTAGAGAGAATAAATGAAGGGGGACGTTTATTCATTAAGGGTCCTAACATCATGCTTGGTTACTTGGACTTAGAAGGTCACCGTACTTATAAAGAATGGTACGACACAGGCGATATAGTCAAAATCGATTCTGAAGGATATATAACCATTTTAGGACGTTTAAAACACTTTGTTAAAATAGCAGGGGACATGATATCTCTTACAAAAATTGAAGAACTTGCAAGCGAAATTGATCCTGATTCCTTGCACGCTGCTATTTCTATTCCCGATAAAACGCACGGAGAAAAGATTATTTTACTTACTACCGGTTCCAATATAAATAGAGAGAACTTTGCAGATGCTGTATCTAAAGCTCAAATTTCTTTACTACATTTACCGAAAGTAATTATTACCGATTCAGAAATACCTCTACTTACAAGCGGCAAAATTGATTATCTTGAGATTATGAAAAACGTGGATAGATTCTAACGTCATTGCGAGCGACTGCAAGGAGCGTGGCAATCTCAGGAATCGTGCCTGATATTTCTTTGTCGACGCCTATGGCGTCTTCTCGCAATGACGAAAAAAAACGCCACACACAACAATGCTGGTCAAGCCACGGGGCGACATTTATTTTTTCTTTTGACTATTAATAGCAGCATTCAAAACTAATTTAAACCACTTACCTAATCACTCTTGATCCTCCATAATTTCAGGTAACACCTTCCGATATGATAGAGTTACAAGTTTACCTTTACTTTGATATACAAATGACTCAGAACCGCAAGATTGAAAATATTCATAAGTACTTAGGTCTGACTTAAAATATAATTCATTACTCTTAATAATTCCTATCATAACACCACCCTTATATATACCATCTACCAAACATGGCACAAACGGCTACTGAACCATATGGTTCTAACAATTCTTTGACATATTCAGTAAATTCATTTTTGTTCATAATAATCGCTTTAAACACAACAAACCATAAATAAACGTACCTAATATAATAAACAATGGAGTTAAAGGTAAATCAAAGTAGAAAGAGCTAAATGCGGCACAAAAATTAATAAATAAAGATATAAGAATTGATATTATAATCATCTGGGAGGGACTATATGCTACAAACCGTGCAATCATTGCAGGAATAAGTAAAATAGCAGTTACCATAAGTACTCCGACAATCTTTATAGCAGAAAATACCGATAATGAGAGAAGAAGTAAAAATATTAGCTCAATAATATTAACCTTTAAGCCTTTTATAACGGCAATATCTCTATTGATAATGATAAGAAGAATTTGATTATAAAAATATACTATAAAGCCTATAATAGTTATTAGCACTATTGCAAGTATCATCAAATCATTAAAAGATACGGATAAAATATCCCCAAACAATAAATTCACTATATTATTCTGCAAAGAAGTAAAATAATTAATAACTAAAGCAACAGCTAGCATAAAGCTAGAAATCAAATTAATAACTGCGTTTTTTTCAGAATTATTTTTAAAAATAAACACAAAAAACGAAAAAAGAATTGCAACTATTATGCCTGAATATACTAATGGAACATTTGCTATAATACTTATGCTAGCCACTAAAAAACTACTATGAGCAAACCCGTCACCGAAATAAATATATCTCTTCCATAGGGCAATGCAGCCAAGCGGGGCAAATATGCAGCTAATTAAAATTAAGGCTAGTATTATTAAAGTCATCTGAGTATATTATATATGTTTGTTGTATGGCCTCTTGTTATCCCGTGGGCTTGACCACAGGATCCACTAAAGTGCTTAGGCTGTACTTATGGAGCCCGTGACCAAGCCACGGGATGACATTGGAAAGAATCATAGACTATGTCTTCAATCGATAAAAAAGAATTAGAAAAATTTGAGAAAATTTCTCATAATTGGTGGAATAAGGACGGAGAATTCGGTATCTTACACCGAATAAACCCTATTCGCCTTGAATATATAATAGAGAAAATAACTACGCATTACAATAGACACCTTTCCAAACCAGCTTATAGAGAGGAATTTGTAGGAAACACGCAGCACAGCACCGCAGCGTACATAGAAGTACGTGAGGATGCGAGCAGCGGATTGACGCACAAATTACCTCTAGAAGTAGAGTTTGAGAAGACGTCTAATATTTCTAAATTAGAAATATTAGACGTCGGTTGCGGTGGAGGGTTAATTGCAACGCCTTTAGCGGCTCAAGGTTTTAACGTTACAGCCATTGATGCACTGCAAAGTAATATTGAAACGGCAACTGCTTATGCTAAGGAAAACGGCGTAAAGATAAATTATTTACAATCTACTATAGAAGAATTAGAAAGTGACAAGCTATATGATGTGGTAATTTGTCTTGAGGTTATTGAACATGTAGAAAACGTACAGCAATTTATACTAAATTTGGTGAAGCATATTAAGCCAAACGGTATGGCAATAATTTCTACGATTAACCGTACTAAAAAAGCTTATATACTTGGAATAATAGTTGCCGAATATATTTTAGGTTGGGTACCAAAAAACACTCATGATTATAGCAAATTCCTAAAACCGTTGGAAATTTACGAAATGCTTACGGATACCGAAATTGAAATTAAAGAGCTGAAAGGCTTGGTATATGATCCGGCTAAAAATGAGTGGAAATTAAGCGATGATATAGACGTAAATTATTTTATGTGTTTGGGGAGAAAGAGTATGTGTTATTATCCTAGCTAACTTGATCAGCCTTGTTGCATGAATATCGAACGTCATTGCGAACGACTGTAAGGAACGTGGCAATCCAGAAAAATAATAAAAAAATGCTAAAAATTAGCATTTTTTTATTATTTTTCTGGATTGCTTCGTCAATTGCTATGCAATTTCCTCGCAATGATGCAAAAACTGATCCATTCAACAAAGCCGACTTGATCGCGGGATCCAGTTAAACATACTAATAATATTAGTATGTTTAGTTGTGTTCTGGATACCGTGGTCAAACCACGGTATGACACAGTTCTTAGTATATATTTAAAAAAGATAATAAATGACTAATAACGTAATTACTAGATTTGCTCCGTCACCGACGGGGTTTTTACATATAGGTTCGGCAAGAACCGCCCTTTTTAATTATTTGTTCGCAAGGCACCATAACGGTAAGTTCTTGCTTCGCATTGAAGACACTGATAAAGAAAGGTCAACTAAAGAAGCGGTAGAAGCTATATTCTCAGGTCTAAAATGGCTAGGGCTTGATTGGAACGGTGAGGTTATATTCCAGTCTAAACGTAATAATCTTTACAAAGAAGCTGCACTAAAATTACTGCAAAACGGTAAAGCATATTATTGTTTTACTAGCCAAGAAGAAATAGAAAGACAGCGACAACAAGCTTTAGACAATAAACAGCATTTTATTTTTAATAGCGAGTGGCGTGACAAAGATCCATCTATCTATCCTAATGATATTAAACCGGTAATACGTCTAAAAACTCCAAGAGAGGGTAGCATAACAATTCATGACACCTTACAAGGTGAGGTAGTAATTGAAAACTCTCATATAGACGATATGGTACTATTAAGAGCAGACGGCACTGCTACTTACATGCTAGCCGTTGTAGTAGACGATCATGATATGGGTATAACTCATATTATTAGAGGTGACGATCATTTAACCAATGCAGCAAGGCAACTCGCTATTTATCAGGCTTTCGGATATGAAGTACCGAGCATGACTCATATACCGTTAATTCATGGAGCAGACGGAGCAAAATTATCCAAAAGGCATGGAGCATTAGGCGTTGAAGCTTATAAGGATATGGGGTATTTACCGGAAAGTTTGTGTAATTATTTACTGCGTCTTGGATGGAGTCACGGCGATGATGAAATTATCTCAATGACTCAGGCTATAGACTGGTTTAATCTCGATTCACTTGGTAAATCACCTTCTAAGCTTGATTTTGCTAAGATGAATAGCATTAACGCTCATTACTTAAGAATGCTTGACAATGATAGTTTAACTTCAAAGGCTGTAGAGATATTGGAACAAAATTATAATAAACTTCTTCAGACACTCGCTTATAGGAAGGAATTTGAAGGAAACACGGAATGCAGCACCGCAGCGTATATAGACATATGTGAGGATGCGAGTACCGGATTGACGTACAAATTACCCCTAGCAGTAGAGTTGCCGAAGAAGTTTAAGGTTAGTGAGCAGGAAATAGGTTATATCAAACAAGCAATGCCAAGCTTGTTAGTTAGAAGTGAAACATTACTAGAACTAACACGCCTTGCTCAAATTTATCTAGTAGATTTGCCTATCATCTACAACCAAGATTCAAAAGAAATTATAGAAAATTGCGATAAGAATTTAATCAAACAAGTTATAGAAAACTTAAGCGAACTTGAGCAGTTTGATAAGGAATCCGTACAGAATAAATTTAAAGAAATAGCAGCAGCAAACGACTTAAAGCTGAATGACATTATGAAACCGGTAAGAGCTTTAATAACAGGTATGACTGCATCACCTAGCATATTTGAGATTGCAGAAATTTTAGGAAAAGAAAATATTTTAAAAAGGTTAAAAATTATATGAAAGATTGTATAAAAAAAATTGCTTTTGTTTTTAGTGGATTATTTATAATAACCGGCACTTTTGTTTTGTATAGCATAGGAAACGTCAGCGCATCAACAACACCAAAAAAGTACGGAGCTTGGACTTTAAATTGTACTCTTAATAATGAGAAAAAACAACTTTGCTTCTTATCACAACAAATTAATAATCTAGAGAAAGATAAAGAAAAGGAAATGTTAGCCATTTATCACATAGGTTATTTCAATGGGGAGCACGAAGAACAGGAATTAAAAATAATAGAAATGGTCCCGTCAAATGTTCAAATTCCGGCAGGTACAGTTATTAATAGCGGTGACAAACGAATAGCAGCTGGAAAATACGTAAATTGTACAGTAAACGGCTGTCAGGCTTTAGCTATTATTACAAAAGACGATCTAGACATGATTTTATCAAACGATAATTATATAGAACTAATTACCGCAGACGGCAAACAAGCTAAAATTTCATTTATAAAAGACGGCTTAAAGGAAGGCCTAAAAGCTTTGAGTAGATAGTAACGCAAGAATTTAAGCATTGTTGCGTGGATACTAAACCGTCATTGCGAGCGACTGAAAGGAGGGTGGCAATCTCAAGATTTTGGTCCGAGGTTGCTTTGTCAAAATTTTCAATTTTTCCTCGCAATGACGACTTGGGTATCCGCACAACAATGCTTTGAGTCGCTTAGCGCATAACCACTCGCTATTAAGTTGCTTTAAAGCTTAATTAAGTATCATGATGATGGTGTCCATGTCCCCCAGGCCCTTCACCGCCTAAACTTGCTTCATATTCAAGAACCCATGATTGATGAAATGCCATGCTGGTATCAGCGACTATCCATCTTTCTAAAAGAACGCGAAATCCTGCTTCTCTTTCCGGAAGAATTATTGAATGACCCGTAGAGCAGGTAATGGATGGCTCCAAAATGGTTTTTCTTGGCTTATATTTTCAAAAAATGTCTTAAGCTCATTAAAAGTTAGTCTTTGAGAAAAGTCATTAGGATGATCAGTGATCGCATATGTATAACCACGTGTTTTATGTGCCATGGTATAATCCCAATGTATATAAAACTTGTCACCGGCTTTTACTTTATGAACATGATGGTACTTGCTTCCATCTCTTCAATACAAATAGTTTTGTCAGATGAAAATTGCATTTCTGCATTAGTATCATTAACAGCATCTCTCTCATCTTCTTTTCCACCGCTAAGAAGATGTCCCTCTTTAATTGCCGGTGCACTTAGAGTATCATCAGGAAAGTCAACATCACCAGGAAAGGATTTTTTCCTCCTTCCATCTCATTTTTCTGTGAGCTATCCTTTAACAACTTTAATTCTTCGCAAACTCAAACCATTGTCTTCGGTAAGGTTACTGCCCCATGATATGGGGTAACACCTAAGACATGCGAAAATTTCTTATAGTACTCTGCTTTATTAGGAGCTATTTTGTTATCAACTAGTTTTTTAGTCATAATTTACCTTTAATTTAAATTGTATTTCGATATATATAGAGATAGATTGAATAATAATCTATCTCTACAATTAATAATGCTTACTAAATTTTTAATATATTGCAAGAAGTTATAAACCACTAAAGTGAAAAAATATTTGAGAATAAATAAAAAAAGGCTTTTCTTTTTATTAAGTTTTATTAACTATTTTTATATTTTTACTTAAGATACTAGCTATTATTATAGTAATATATTCAATTTATCATGTTAACAAAAATATAATCCTATTTAAAAATCAAGATATAGTTTAACTTGTTTAGTAGGTTTATGGAAGATAATTGATATTTGGCAGAAAAAATTTGAGGTTTGTGATTATAGTAAAAAATTAATTGATCGAATTAAATATTTGAATACTAGTAGACTCACCTATAGATATAACAGAAATTGAAAAAGGTCTTTATTATACCCGTAAATATCATGCTTCTCAAATGCGTCAATCAAGGGAGCCTTATTATTATCATCCTATAGAAGTTGCAATCATGCTTGCAGATTTTACAGCTCTTGCAGCTCCTAAACTTTACAAATCATATATGATAAATGTTGCCCTTCTTCATGATACTATAGAGGATACAATACTTACACATGCTGATATTAGCAAAATTTTTGATAAGAATATTGCCAATAGTGTAGAATGTTTAACAAGAATTAAGCCGTACGGTAAAATTAGCTCCGGTGAAATGTTAAATTTACTAATCCAAGAACAAAGATATGATATCGCACTTATTAAAGTATTTGATCGCCTACATAATTTACAAACTATAAATGCTAAATCTACAGACAAGGCTTTAGAAACAGTAAAAGAAACTATAGAAAGCTTCTTACTCATAGCAGCTTATTTAGAAATACGAACCGTAGAACCACAATCTATTAAATGTTTGTACTAATTTTATCAAGCAACATTTCCCTTCAGAACAAAAAGAAATATTTCAAAAAGTCGGTTTACGCAATTTCTTTTTTAAACTTCAAAATAATACAAAATAAAAAAATAAATTAAATTTGTGTCCAAGATAGAAGCCGTCTTTCATCTTGGATATTCATTATTTCAAACTTCTTCCCAAAGGAGTAGGCATATACTTTAGAAAAAAAAGAAGTGTATATCAGCTAAAAACTATTTTTATATTTCCAGTGTGCAGCTTCACCGCTCTCTGCATGATAATGCATCTTATGATCACGTATTTGTATCTCTATTTTATAATCATTCTCAGTTGTGATAATAGTATGCAAAGATTGATAGCCGTTTGGTTTAGGATTAAGAATATAATTTTTAAATTTATCCTTTTCATACTCATAAAGATCATGAACTACTTTTAAAGCTTTATAACATTTCTCTTCATCTATTACCACTATGCTTATCACAAAAATATCTGTTAATTCTTCTAACTTTATACCCTTACGATATAATTTATATAAAATTGATATTGGATGTTTGATCCTACCTGTTATTTGAGCAGCCATATCATGTTTAGATAAATTATAATTTAAATGTTTAATAACCCTTTGAAGCAACACTACCTCTTTAATTTATACTAATTCAGTTAATAGTTATACTTACGAATAACTAAACACCAATTAAAGCAATAAACTTGATTAAGTTCTATTAATATTTCTAATTAATTTGCTATTTTTAGTAAATATTAATAAAACCCAGCTTTAGTTGATATTAATAGGAAAAATTAAACTTGTGGCAAAGCTTCACACTACCCTATTATTTTATCTTTTATCCTAAATTCACATTATTTAGATTGCTTTTAGAACCTAATTTTTTAAGTTTTATATATAAAATTTAAATTATCTTATTTTAGTCTTTCTTAACTGTATAAATTATAAGATTTTTTTAAAATAAGAATAGTAATTTTTCTAAAACCTTACTAATTTTAGTTAGCATAGTTTAACCGACCAAAAGCTAGAAACTGTTATTACTAATTTTTTAAATTAAACGAATATATACATTATAGATTAACCTTGCCTATAGCTTCAACAAGAAATCTATTCTTAATCATTAAAGCGTAAAACCGCTTTAAACCTTTTCATCATCCTATATAAGGCTGTTAACAAAATAACTTTAATTGATAATTAAAGAGATTTTTACAGTAATAAATATCCCTATTTCAAAAAAAATCTTATAATTTGCAGTTAAAAAGAATTTAATTAGCTTTAAAATTATTTTGTTAACAGTCTCATAGGATAAACACCAAAGGTTGAGCTATCATAATTAATTAAAAAATATTTGCAATCATTTATTGAAATAATTACAAGAAATTCTATATTTTATTTTTTGAGGAAGAGTTTTATTAAAGAGTTTATTTTCAAATCAAGCAAAGAATTGCTTTAAAACCCATTTGTTGCATAAATCAGTTTTTCAGTGTCCCTACACACTGCGACTTAATAATGTGTGGTACGGCACGTTGTTAAAATCGTCATTGCGGAGCAGGCATTGCCTGCGTGGACCAAGTTTCTTAATTGTCATCCTGCGAGCTTGTAGCAGGATCCAGTTTAAAATACTAATAATATTAGTATTTTAAATTGTTTTCTGGATACCGTGGTCAAACCACGATATGACATTGAACAGGTTTTGCGGTCCACGCAACAATGCCTCCTTACAATGAGGGGAACGAGCAATACAACAAAACGCATTTATTAGATCTATTGCATAACCTATCTTATAGAGGTATAGACTTAGAAATCCATACCGCCCATGCTACCCATACCGCCACGCATTGGCATTGGCTCTTCCTTATCAGAAGGTTCGTCAACAATTAAAGTTTCCGTGGTAATAATTAACGAAGCAACGGAAGCAGCATCTTGAAGTGCAGTACGCACTACTTTAGCCGGATCAATAATTCCTGCTTTAATCATATCGACATATTGCATATCTTGAGCATTAAAGCCATAATTTTTATCCTGATGTTCTAGTAACTTACCAACTACTACACCACCGTTTTCACCGGCATTTTCAACAATTTGTTTTAGCGGATCCTTTAAAGCTTCTATTACTATTTCAATACCTGCTTGTTGATCCTTATTCTCTACTTTAAGCTTTGTTAAAGGTTGTGATGCATGAAGTAATGTTACACCGCCACCGGCAACAACACCTTCCTCAACTGCCGCTCTTGTAGCAGCAAGTGCATCTTCAACACGATCTTTACGCTCTTTCACTTCAACTTCCGTAGCACCGCCAACCTTTAATACGGCAACACCGCCGGAAAGTTTAGCTAAACGCTCTTGTAGTTTTTCTTTATCATAATCAGAAGTAGTTTCAGCTATTTGAGATTTAATTTGTAATACTCTATCTTCAATATTTTTCTTATCACCGTTACCGTCAACAATTACGGTATTTTCTTTAGAAATTGTTACTCTTTTTGCCGTCCCTAGACTCTTAATACTCACATTTTCAAGCTTCATACCTAAATCTTCAGTAATAAGCTCACCTTTAGTTAGGATAGCAATATCTTCCATCATTGCTTTTCTTCTATCGCCAAAACCTGGAGCTTTTACTGCCGCAACTTTTAAACCACCACGTAATCTATTGACTACAAGCGTTGCAAGAGCTTCGCCCTCAACATCCTCAGCAATAATTAATAGCGGGCGTTGTGATTGTACTACAGCCTCAAGTATAGGTAACATCGGTTGTAAATTTGATAATTTTTTCTCAAATAGTAAGATGAAAGGATTTTCAAGCTCAGCAACCATTTTCTCGGAATTCGTTACAAAATACGGTGATAGATAACCTCTATCAAACATCATACCTTTCACTACTTCAACATCGAAGCTAAAATTCTTTGCTTCTTCAACGGTTATCACGCCTTCTTTACCGACTTCCTCCATTGCCTTAGCAATTTTCTCACCGATTTCCTTATCACCGTTTGAAGAAATAGTACCGACTTGTGCGATTTCCTCTTGGCTATTGATTTTTTTACTGGATTTTTTAATTTCTTCTACTACTGCGTTTACCGCTAAATCCATACCACGCTTTAAATCCATAGGATTATAACCGGCAGCTACTAGCTTATTACCCTCACGAGCCAAAGCTCTAGCAAGTACCGTAGCTGTAGTAGTACCATCACCGGCTACTTCTGCAGCTTTTGTAGCAGCTGATTTTAATAACTGAGCTCCTGCATTTCTAATTTTATCTTTTAACTCGATCGATTTTGCAACCGTCACACCGTCTTTGGTAATTTTCGGTGAACCGAATGATTGCTCGATAAGTACATTTCTGCCTTTTGGACCTAAAGTAACTTTTACTGCATCTGCAAGTATATTAATGCCTTCTAGCATTTGCTCACGAGCTTTTGAGCCGTGTTTAATAAGTTTTGTTGCCATATTTAATTTCTCCTTAAAACAAATAATTAATTAATAATACCAAATACGTCGCTTTCTTTCATAACGATCAGTTTTGCGCCTTTAATTTCAATTTCGGTGCCTGCCCATTTACCGTATAAAACTTTATCGCCTACTTTTAGCTCTAAAGGATGAATTTCGCCTTTTTGATTACGAATACCGTTACCTACGGCTACTATTTCACCTTGCATCGGCTTTTCTTTTACAGTATCCGGAATAATAATTCCACCTTTAGTTTTTTCTTCTTGTTCGATAGGCTTTATTGCAATTCTATCATGTAATGGTTTAAAAGACATTTTAACCTCCAATTATTAAATCTTTAAATGTACATACTAATATATTATTTTATTTTTGTTAATTCAAGGGGCAAGAATAAAATTTTTTTTATTAGAGGTCTATTCTTTCTCAAAATCCTCTAAACTAGTGCCGTGTTTAGTTTTACTCCATTTCAAAAATTCAAAGGGCAGAAAATTATTTCAAATACTGCTTTATATGAAGCTACAGTATGTAATATAAAATAACTAGCCCATAAGATCAAAGCTACTATATCCTGAAATTTTACTTTTCCGCTTTTTAAATAATTTTTTAATATATACAGAGCTGTACCATATAGATATAAAAGCGAAAAAATACTATTAATACGCCATAAATAATTAATTATAGAATTTTTATTTATAACAATAGAAAATATTATAAAGGGTACACTCCAAAAATTATAAGTAAATAAGCCGATAAAAATATAAATTGTTATTACTTGCAATAAAATAAACTTTTGGTATTTATCTTTTTGTGCTTTAAATACCAAAAATGTTTGCAAAAAGCCTTGAATCCAAAGTGATCTTTGATTTAGCCAATTACCTAAACTATTCGGAGCTTCTTCTAGAATATAGGAATCAAGAATAGCTACTTTATAGTTCTGTGAGTAAATTCTTATACCAAGCTCGGCATCTGCTGTTACATTAACATTTTGGTTAAAATATTCTCATTTTTATTATAAAAATTAAGCTTAGCTTGAAGACAAGCATATTCTAGAGGCAAGTTTTTAAACATTGCTAGAGCTTTAAGTAGCTGTTCAGGTTTATCTTCAGCATCATATACTACTAGATACTCGCCACGTGAATATTCTAGAGCATAATTAAGGGCTTTCGACTTAGTTCTTGGTAGACTTTTCGGAACAGATATAACATGAAAATAAGACGGTAAATTATATAACACTACTTCTTTAATCATTAGATAATCGTCATCTTCGATAATAATTTTAACGCCTAGTTTATCTTTTGGATAATTCAATTAATGAAATATTTTAATTATCGACCTTAACTTACTTAATGCTTTATATAACGGTATTAAAACTGTATAAACCGGTAAAGCTTTCTCCTCATTTTGAAAAATTTGTGATTCCACCGAATGATTTTTAGTACTACTTGTTTTGTGCAGCGATTCCACCTCTGTCATCCCACGACTTGATCGCGGGATCCAGTTAAAAATACTAATATTAGTATTTTTAATTATTTTCTGGATACCGTGGTCAAACCACGGTATGACACCGAATACGCTTTTCAATCCATGCAACCCTACCGAAGGCAATTCTCTTACTGCCCTTATAAATAACAGGGATTTTAAAATATTTTGCAAACAATAGCTTATATTATTAGCAACCTGAAATAAAACCGGCAGATAAATCAATGTGGCTATAAACACGACGAAAAATATTATTATTTTATTGGTATAATTAATATTATTCGACTTTAAATTCAAGAGCATATTTTGCTTTAATACTAGTTAAATGGGCGAAATTTTTTTCTAATAATTTATAAAAATAATATTTCTTGATCAGCATTATAGATCTAAAAATATTATTATTACTAAACAATATTTTTAGATCATTTATAGCAGTTATTGTATTACCGTGAACATCTTCATATATACAATAACCATTCACTACATAGGCTTGTATATAAGAATAATGATAAATTTTAATATAAGAAATATTGCTTATTAGCGGCAATATTCTATTTTCATATAATATGTCAATCATTATCTCATTATCGATAATTGCTTTTTCGATCATAGCTTTTAAACTAGTAGCTTGTTTTTTACCTAATAAGTTTTTATCTCTGATTATTATCTTCATTTATACACTAACCATGCTGAAAAACTTATACCTGATATTTTATATTTCTTATTTGAAAGACTGCAATCCCAAAAATAACCGATTTGAGCAGTTAACAAGTTTCTATTCTCTTTACCAAAATTAATTATCTTGGCAATTCCTAGCTGCTCATAAACTGAACTATCATATACATAACTGTAATTTTGCCGAGTATGGTATTTCGTAAAACTTGTAAGCATTATACCGTTTTTAAATTTAATCCCTTCACAAGTAGAAAAATTATAATACATCGTCTTAGAACCAATATTAATTGAATGTCCAAAGCTAAATATATTTTGATTAAAAATAGTAACAGGGCGGATATTTTATTCTTATTCCCATTAGTAAAGATATCTCGCCTCAAAAATCTTCTCTAAGTTTTTTACTCTTACTCATTAAAATTTTAGGCTGAGCCGAAATAACAAAATCTTTATCTTCAAATAGCTTCAATTTATAGTAAATAGAAGCATCCGTGCTTATGTTTTTTTCATTCAAAAATTTATCTTCTTTGTACAAAAAATGTACTCCAATATTTTGATTATTGGTAATACCGTATTCTACAGTACTACTTACAAATTGCTCATATTGATCAGAGGATAATTCTACTATCTTCTGCTCTAATCTTTTTATTTGTCGTAAGATTTTTGTATGAAGACTCGGCTGATCACTTACTTTTTTGAGGTATTCCCATAGATAAGCTACTCTTTCTCTTATGTATAAAATAGCTTCTTCTCTTTGCTTTTTCTCGTTTTTTGATATCTTATTAACTTTATTACCCCCTACAATATATCTATATCTTCTCCTTGCTCTAACAACCATGCCGAAGCATGTACCTTATTAATATCAAAAATAATTATAAGGCATACTAGACAATAATATAATCTTAATACCATAGCCGCTTAAATTTAAAAAGTACACTATAATACAATTATAAATTGAGTAAAGAGTTAGGTTAAAAAAATTTAAATTGCAGTAGTAATGATTTTATAACTTAAAATTCATTCAAATTGGAGAGGAAAATATGAACGCAATATAGAACTATTACTTTTACCGAAGAAAGTAGAACAGCAAATATTAATATATCCCCCCCCGATAAAATAACCATTGGAGCTAATCAGCGTGTTACGTTTGAAAGCCTAGGCAATGTTGCGGAATTAATCTTAGGACCACATAGTAGTGTTAAAGTAACAGATCTTAATCATAAGGTATTTATAAATAATACCAATCGAGATAAGATAATTATATTATCAGGTGAACATATTGCTTTTGATGATAATCCATACGCTTAATAAATATGTTATTCTCGTGGAAGATTGGTTGCGTGGATACATGCACCGTCATTGCGAGGGGCAAAGCGATGCGGCAATCCAGAGAAATAATAAAAAAATGCTAATTTATAGCATTTTTTGCAATGACGGGAAAACTGATCCACTTAGCAACTTTCTAAGACCCAAGCAGTACCTGATTTTGTAGTTTAAATAATTCCGCAGCTCCGCCTCTAGCAAGTTTTAACATTGCTAAAAACTGCTCTTCGGAAAAAGGATTTTTCTCTGCCGTGCCTTGTACTTCGATTAAATTACCGTTACCTGCAAACACAAAATTACTATCCACGTCCGCATCACTATCTTCTAAATAATCCAAATCTAGTATCGCCTCACCTTTATATATACCGCAAGAAATAGCTGCAATTTGACTAATTAACGGGTTCACCTTTAAAACTCTCTTTTTCATCAAG
Source organism: Rickettsia amblyommatis (assembly GCF_002078335.1). Classification (NCBI taxonomy): domain Bacteria; kingdom Pseudomonadati; phylum Pseudomonadota; class Alphaproteobacteria; order Rickettsiales; family Rickettsiaceae; genus Rickettsia; species Rickettsia amblyommatis. The sequence goes on from NZ_CP015012.1 coordinate 154,046, forward strand.
GACCTAATAGCTAGGTGCAATGCCACGTAGCTCCCTGTTATTGCTGCAGTTCTAGTACCACCATCAGCATTAATAACATCACAATCTATGATAATTTGCCTCTCGCCGAGTTTCTTCACGTCAATTACACATCGCATCGCCCTACCTATTAAACGCTGTATCTCTTGCGTTCTTCCGCCTTGTTTTCCGAGTGCCGCTTCTCTTTTAATACGCTGTGATGTAGAACCGGGAAGCATACCGTACTCGGCAGTAATCCAGCCTTGATTTTGTCCCCTCAAGAATGGCGGTACGGTAGTTTCACAAGTAGCACTACACATGACATGTGTATTACCTATTTTAATAAGACATGAACCTTCCGCATTAATAAGCGGAGATAATTCTAATGAAATAGGACGTAATTGGTTGCTTTTTCTTCCTGACTGTCTCATAATACAATTTGTACTCCATAAGTAAAAATAAATAGTAGACGAAGTTTAATTTGGAAAAGAGTAAGGCGTTTCATATTTTTTGACCGCAGCGTACATACTAGTAGTACGTGAGGATAAAAAAATACCAAACAACGACGCCAATTTTTCAAATTAAACGAGTATACTATTGAAAAAAATTTTTATTATATATATATATCTCAAAAAAGAACATAAATATAAAGTAAATAATATGATAGACGATAATATAGAAAATAATGAACAAACAATAAATGATATTGCTGAAGAGATAGTTGAAACGGCAAATCCGGAGATAACAGCGTTAAAAGCCGAGATTGAAGAGCTAAAAGATAAGCTAATAAGAACTACTGCCGAAATAGACAATACAAGAAAGCGTTTAGAAAAAGCACGTGACGAAGCAAAAGATTATGCAATTGCTACATTTGCTAAAGAACTACTAAATGTTAGTGATAATCTTTCAAGAGCATTAGCACATAAACCAGCAAATTCTGATGTAGAAGTCACAAATATTATTGCAGGCGTTCAGATGACTAAAGACGAGCTAGACAAAGTCTTTCATAAACATCATATTGAAGAAATAAAGCCGGAAATAGGATCAATGTTCGACTATAATTTACATAATGCAATTGCGCAGATAGAACATCCCGATCATGCACCGAATAGTATTATTACTTTAATGCAATCAGGATATAAAATTAGAGATAGACTACTTCGTCCTGCTACTGTACAAGTAGTTAAAAAACCTTAATACTCGATGAACTTCAAAAATTGGCGTCCGTCGTTTTACAAGAGCTTCGGTGCTCACGTATTAATAAGTATACGCTGTGATCTTCGCCTTGTGAACTCCTAGCTCTTTTTGAAGTTGATCTTCGTATAGAAAATGGGCAAAATAATATGAATAGAACCGTTATATTTTGGCTAGTTTTTTTAGGGCTTTTTATAAGCGGTTTTATGCTAATTTCAGACGCAGTAAAACCATTTTTTATCGCATTTATAATATCTTACTTATTACAACCTACTATAGGTTTTATCGCATCAACATTTAAAATATCAAATAAATTTGCATCAAGCATAATTTATTTGATATTTTTGAGCATATTTTTCTTAAGCTTAACTATTTTAGTGCCGATAATTTATGGACAAATTTTTACTTTTATAAATAATATTCCAAAATATAACAATTATTTACAGGCAGAAATATTACCGCCTATAATGGCAAAAATTTATTCGATCGAACCTGATATTGCCGATAAAATCAAGAATTCTTTAAGCAATTTTATAAATAGTATATTTACTATACTTGGCAGTGTTGCTAATAATTTTTGGCGTTATACTATTATAACTATTAACATATTTGTTTTATTTTTACTTATACCTATAATATTATTCTATTTCCTACGTGATTGGGCTAAAATTATTGCAAACATGAAATCATTATTACCTATAAAAACCCGACCGAAAATCCTTGAAATATTATCGGCAATTAATAATCTGTTATCTGCTTACATAAGAGGACAGCTAAATATTTGCTTATTATTATCTACTTATTATAGTATTGCATTTACCGTAATAGGTATTGATCTCGCTCTTTTACTTGGCATTTTAACAGGATTTTTAGTTATTATTCCTTTCCTTGGTACTTTTATATCGTTTCTTTTAACTCTAATTATCGGTTATTTAACTTTTGGTGTAACTACCAAATTACTATATATAATGATAATTTATCTAGTTGGAAATATTTGCGAGTCTTATATTTTTACCCCTAAAATTATCGGTGATAAAATAGGGTTGCATCCTCTTTGGATTATATTCTCAATTTTTGCCTGTGGCAGTTTATTTGGAATTATTGGAATATTTTTTGCTATACCGATTGCAGGGATTACAAAAATTTTACTTTTGAATCTAATTAAATTTTATAAATCTAGCAAATTCTATCGAATAGACGGCTAAAAAATTCTTATAACAGTGCAGCAATATATATTTCGTTTTACTACTTCTAATAAATATCATCCTGATGAATTTATTGTTTCTAATTCTAACGATCAAGCTTATAATATTATAAAAAATTGGCAGTACGGCTTTGGCATTAACCCTTATAAATTTACTTTATTAATTAAAGGACCTTCTTCGTCAGGCAAAACTTATTTAACCAAAATATGGCAAAATTTAAGCAATGCCTATATTATTAAAGATATTTTTTTTAATGAAGAAATTTTAGAAAAATATAATGCTTTCATCATTGAAGATATTGAAAACTGGCAAGAGCCGACATTACTTCATATATTTAATATTATTAACGAAAAACAAAAATATCTTTTACTTACCGCATCTGATAAAAGCAGAAATTTTACTTTACCCGATTTATCTTCACGTATTAAATCAGTACTTAGTATTCTATTAAACTCACCTGATGATGAATTAATCAAAATTCTAATATTTAAGCATTTTGCTATTTCTTCGGTAACAATATCCGGACAAATAATAGATTTTCTTTTAGTAAATTTGCCTAGGGAATATTCTAAAATTATAGAAATATTAGAAAATATTAACTATTTTGCTTTAATTTCCAAAAGAAAAATAACAACTTCATTAGTCAAAGAAGTTTTAAATAAGTATAAGCATAAAACATTGTAACTTTTTCCTTGACTTGAAATCTTCTCAATATAACCTTGCTATAAATTAACTTTTTAGAAAAAATTGTGTTGGGATACGAAAAAAACAAAAAAGTTTAAACAGAGAACAAAAACGGGCTATAGTATGCTATATGTTCATATGGCAGTACTAATTAATGAGCTTTTCTTTCCGCAATATGATACTCACGTTAATCGACTTCTTGCAGTTTTTTCTTTTTGTTCTACTTTTATTTTTAGACCCTTAAGAGCTTTATTATTTGGCTGGATAGGAGATAATATAGGTTGGAAATCCACGGTCATTATTACACCACTATTTTAATTATCATTTTCTTGCATCGTTATGGCTAATCTTCCTACTTATGGTGCTAGTGCCGCCTGGATAATAACAATATGCCGTTATAGTGCAAGGTATGTCATCCATGGGAGCAAGAGTAGGAGCAGAATTATATTTAACGGAATCTGTTGGAGTTCCTAAACGCTTCCCTGCCGTAGCATTTGTAGGGGTGTGTGCTAGCTTAGGATTAACTGTGGCCCTTGACATAGCAACCTTAGTTACATCCTATGGCTTTAATTGGCGTATCGCATTTTGGGTAGGTGCAGGAATTGCATTAATAGGTAGTGCTGCTAGGACTACTTTGCGAGAAACACCGGATTTTGTTGATGCTAAGCGTAGAATACAAGAAACGATAAAAGATATAATTGATGTAGCAAAGATAAAAAATAATCCTGTATGGCAAGAAAAAGTTAATAAGAAGACTGCAATCTATTATTTTTTAATACCACTAGCACAACCAGTATGGTTTTATTTTGCTTATATTCATTGTAGTAATATACTAAAAAATACCTTTGGTTACACCAGTGAACAGATTATACATAATAATTTTATAGCATAGATAGGTTCATATATAATATGAACCTATCTATGCTATAAAATATATCCATTAATTCTTATAAAATTTAGGTTATTAATATTTTGGTTATTTGCTTTTATATATTCTTATTTATTATCAACTGTAGCCAGTCCTTTTGCAGTTCTTTTTATACAATCATTTTTTATTATCTTTAGACCTGATGCTTTTCCTGCGTACCTATATATATAAAACATTTTCCAATTTTTAAACGTTTTAATATCCAAGTTGGTTATTTGCTTTATCACAAGCCTTAATGCATATTATTACCTCTTTTGGACTAGTTTTTTTAGTTAAATATTTTGATAATTGGGGAATATTGTTTATATTAATTCCAGTAAGTATAAGCTTTACGTGGGGAATATTATATTGTGAAAAGCTGGATAAAGTGGTTGAAAGTTATCCTCAAACTTCGTTAGTGACCGTTCCAGCGGATAATCTTTAGGATATAGATACTGATAGCATAAAAATAAGAGCCTTTCTTTTATTACTGGAATTTTAAAGTATGCGCAGCTATAGTTACAAAATTTATTAAAGTCTCTTCAATAATTTTTTTAGCTTTCTCAGGTGATTTAGCTCCTAAAGTCTGTATATTAGGACTCTATCAAAAAGTTTTATCTTTTCTGTTTAATTAATAGATTTAAGCTTTCTTCAGCAGTGATTTTCCCGTAAGGTTTAATTCTAGTTAGGCCTTCTACATGTTTCGCTACCTCTGCTCCAAAAATGCCGTTAATCATTTCTTCAGTTAATTGCTGTATCCTCAATAGTATCATAAAGTAACGCAGCTTGTAACATTATGGTCGTAAAAAGCTTAGGAACTTCTTCAGCTACAAACTCTGCAAGCATAATCGTCACCTCAATCGGATGGGAGTAATAAGGATCACCTGATTGATGACGCATTTGAGAACCGTGATATTTACGAGCGTAGTAAATGCCTTTTTTAACCTCCTCTATATCAATAGGATTTTTTACTTTAGTGTTTAAATTTTCGAGTTTATCAAGTAATTTTTTAGCGTAAACGTATACTTCAAACTTTTTTTTCCTAGAGCCTATATCTTCCATAAAAGTTATTTTTTATTTTTTGTTAATAATAGTTGATTACAATTAAAGCAAAAATTAAAAAATTGTAATAATATTTTAACTTTAAATATGTTAGCAACCTTTGGTTATTTTGTATTTTAACAACTATCATTTTACTTTATTAGCTGCTTTAACTTCCACTTCCTCGTGCAATTTATACTTTGCTATTTTTTTTGAAAATCTAGTAAAAATAACGGCAAAAGTAATAAATAATGCGGAAAAGAATTACAGTAGAATTCAGAAAGGTTCCAACAAGACAAATTTAAAGGCGAGCGAGCTAGGCGTATATTAATATGTGAGCAAGGACGATAGTACAAAATTCGCTTGTATCAAGCTTTATGAATTATGCTGTATATGAAAGATTCTAAAAACTCGTATGGATCAGGAAATTTATTCAGTGTCATACCATGGCTTGTTGACCACGATATAGCATTATTACGCGGATCGATTCCGCCCATGTCATCCTAGTTCGCTTGACCGCAGGTTCCAAAAACAATAGCCAAGTAATGTAATATGGCTAAAGCGAGATAAAAAAGATATAAACTGTCATACCAGGACTTGTTCCCGGTATCCAGAAGACCTTAAAAAGTTTTGGATCCCGTGGTCAAACCACGGGATGACAAATTAATAGCATACCATTTTTTTTAACCCTATCTATATCAATCTCTAAATAGACAATCTCTTCTCGTTTTCTTCTTGTCAACGCATTACGTAAACTTTATTAGACTTCTTCAGAAATAAGGATTTATAACGCCAGTTTAGGATAAGAGAAAATAAAAACTTGATGCTTTTATAACGCGCATTTAGAGTATAAGAAGGATATAGAGAGATGATAATATAGAAGTGGTTGCAAGGATTTGAGTGTTGAGATATATAAGATTTATTCAAAAAATATACTCTCAACATGAAGAAATGTATCATAAGTTTATTCTGTATACTAGATAATTTTTGCAACATAGTATGAGGAATGGGAGCAAAAGAAATCAATACCAAAAGATAGGCAACGTCAGAGAGAAGGGAGTTTAAAACTCTGCGAGTTACTAACTATAGTATTATATTTTTATTTATCACCGTGTAAGGACTTTAAAAATTACTATTTATATTATTTATCATACAAATGCAGAGGTTATTTTAAACTACCGAGTTATAGTCGGATAATACAACCATGGCCGAGGCTAGTTTTACCGCTTGTTATAATGCTACAATTATTTAGGGGTGAAGATACAGGGGTTTATTTTATCGATTCAACTAAATTATCTATATGCCATACAAAGCGTACAAGTAATAATCGAGTGTTTAGTAATATTGCTAAAATAGGTATGAGTAGCTATGGTTGGTTTATGGGTTTTAAGTTACATATAGAATTAATAATAAAGGTCAAATTATGGCAGTCAACATTACCAAAGCAAATAGTAGTGATTTATCAGTAGCAAGCAGTATAACTACCGCATTAAAAGGCAAAATCTTTGGTGATAAAGCTTATATCTCTAAGGATTTATTTAGCATATTAAACTCTAGAGGCTTGCATTTATTTACAGGAATAAGGAAAGATATGAAGAATCTATCTATTAGATTTAGAAGATAAGATACTACTTCGTAAAAGATCGTTAATTAAGTCTATTCTTAACGTGTATTAAAGAAAAACATGAATCTTGAACATTCAAGACATAGGTCACCTAACAACTTTTTAGTTCATATTCTAGCTTGTGTTAATGCTTTTAATCTTACTAAAACTAATAAATTTATACCTTTTTTAAACAATTCACAACTTCCCTTATCCTAAACTGGCGTTTAGAGAGGAATTTGAAAGAGACACTTCACTTTGAACCGGAGCGTACATACTAGTATGTGAGGATGAGTGGTAAGGATTGACGTACAAATTACCTCTAGAAGTAGAGTTTCCGAAGAGGTCTATTGTATGACACTGAACGTGTTTCCTGATTTACACAATAAAAAACTATAACTATAAAGAATCTGGGGGTTTAGAAAAAGTACTAAAAAATGCTAAAATTTAGTATTTTAGTACTGGATTATTTCGTCAATTACTTTGTAATTTTATTGCAATGGCATTAAATTATTAACTAATATATACTTAGTTAGAAATGCCATTTCACAAAGATACTGTTTTTCTTGATAGGTTTTTAACTATTGTAACATTTAAAACTGAAAAGCTTAAGTTTAAGCTTCATTCATTGTTTGATATTTTCGTTGAAATACTAAAAACTTTTGATTGGTGGGCGATGACGGACTCGAACCGCCGACACTCTCGGTGTAAACGAGATACTCTACCAACTGAGCTAATCGCCCATATTTTTTATGAATTAGTAAAATAACATCACTTATAATTAATAAGCAGTATATAAATAATTTAGCAAAATTTTATTAGTTTTTGCTTTTAAATTACTATAAAGTGTTATTTACTTTCGTTCAAACTTTTTATTTGCCTTGATAATCTGCTGATTTTTCTTGAGGCGGTATTTAATTTAATTATATTTTTTTTCACACTTTGCATTATCTTAGACTGAGCAACAGATAAAGCTAAGTTAGCATTTTCTTTATTACCAAGACTGATTTCATGTACAACTTTCTTTATAAAAGTTTTTATTGCACTAGATCGTTTTTTATTGATTAGAGTTCTTTTTACTGTTTGTCTAGCAGCTTTTTTTGCTGAAGAATGATTAGCCATCACCGAGTCCCTTATATTTTAATTTTTAATTTCTTCATTAGCATCTTGCTGTATATTTCCTTTAGCATTAATATCTCTATCTACAAATTCAATATATGCTATCGGTGCTAAATCACCATAACGGAATCCGGCTTTTATTATTCTAGTATAACCACCAGGTCTATCTCTATATCTGGTACCTAAAATATTTATAAGCTTTTCTACTGCTTTTTTATCTTTTATTTTTGATAAAATGCTTCTTCTTACCATTAAATCAGCTTTTTTAGCTTTAGTAATTAGAGTTTCAATGTAAGGTCTTAATTCCTTAGCTTTTGGTAAAGTAGTTTTAATTTGTTCATGGGTTACAAGTGCTACAGCCATATTAGCGAGCATTGCTTGCCTATGACTACTTGTTACATTTAACTTTCCGCCTTTAATTTTATGTCGCATTTTTTAGTCCTTAATTATAAGAATCTTCATAACGTTTAGATAATTCCTGAATATTTTCCGGTGGCCAATCTGGTACATCCATACCGAATCTTAAATTAAATTTTGCCAATATTTCTTTAATCTCATTTAAAGATTTTCTACCGAAATTTGGAGTTCTCAGCATATCGGATTCCGTTCTTTTTACTAGATCCCCTATATATATTATATTATCATTTTTCAAACAATTTGCCGATCTAACGGATAATTCCAATTCATCGACTCTCTTAAGTAAATAAGGTGAAAATGGTAAAGCATCAGTTTTAACTTGCTTATCTTCTTCCTGTTCTTCAAAAGAAATAAATAATTGTAATTGCTCCTGTAAAATACGTGCAGCTAAACCTACAGCCATTTCAGGTAATAAATCACCGTTAGTTTCTACAAACATAATTAATTTATCATAATCGGTAACCTGACCTACCCTAGTATTTTCTACCTTATAAGTAACACTCTTTACCGGATTAAATAAAGCATCTATAGCTATTTCACCAATAGGTAAATTATCCTCATAACTATTTGTGCTCAGTACATATCCTTTACCAACCTTGCAAGTTAATTCCATTTCAAGCTGCTTGTCCTTAGCTAGATCACAAATTACATGATCCGGATTCAGTATTTCTACATCATGACCTGTTTCAATCATACCAGCCGTTACAACACAAGGTCCTGTTGCTTTTAATTTCATGATACGTTTTTCTGCAACATGCATTTTTACTTCAATACCTTTAATGTTTAAAATCATTTCCGATACATCTTCTTTTACACCGGGTATAGAAGAAAATTCATGTTCTATAGCAGGGATCTTTATAGAAGTGATAGCTGCTCCTTGTAAAGAAGAAAGTAATACTCTTCTCATAGCATTACCGAGTGTTAAACCAAAACCTCTTTCTAAAGGTTCAACTACAATTTTAGCTTTATTATTGGTTTCTGGAAAATTTTCATAAGCGACTTTATTCGGCTTTATTAAAGTATTCCAATTTTTACTTAACGATAACATTTAATACCTATGATTCTCTTATACTCTTCTTCTTTTTGGCGGTCTTACTCCATTATGAGCAATTGACGATACATCTAAAATTGATGTAACCACAAAATTTTGTCCGAATAAAGCTCTCATTGCTGATTCACGCTGAGCCCCCGGTCCTCCAATCCTAATAGAAATAGTTTTTAGACCATATTCTTTTGCTTTTTCCGATGCTCTATCAATTGTTACTTGAGCTGCATAAGGTGTTGCTTTTCTTGCCCCTTTAAACCCATTACCTCCTGCCGATGCAGAAGAAATAGTATTACCTTGGATATCAGTAAATGTTACTATAGTATTATTAAATGATGCTCGGATATGCACAACACCAAGAGTGATAGTTTTTTTCTTTTTCTTAACTTTAACCGTCTGATTCATTATTTATACTCTATACTTAAACTATTATTTTACAGCTTTTTTCTTTCCGGCTATCGCAATAGCTTTACCTTTTCTAGTTCGAGCATTAGAATGCGTGTTCTGTCCTCTCACCGGCAACTTACGTATATGTCTAAGTCCTTGATAACATCTTATATCTTTCTTTTTCTTAATATTAAGCGTAACTTCTCGTCTTAAATCACCCTCAACTTTATACTCACTTTCAATAATATTACGTAAGCTTATTAACTCTTGATCTGTCAGTTCTTTCACTTTTTTCTCTTTCGATATTTTTGCTTTATTACAGATCTCTGCTGCCATAGTAGGCCCAAGACCGTAAATGTAAGTTAAACTCACAACTAAACGTTTATTATCAGGAATATTAACACTTGCAATTCTTGCCACAAATAATCTCCAAAATTTTACTGGTAACTAGAAAATAATAAAAAAATCTTTGATAAAGTCAATTTATTTTTAGTATTTCCTGTATATCAATTTCTATTTCTTGTTCATTTTTACTTCCATTAACTATATAAAAATTACCACTATTTTTATAATAATCTATTAACGGATATGTTTCTGTTTTATATACTTCAATTCTTTTTTTTATTACTTCTTCATTATCGTCTTTTCTATAATCAAATGTACTTGAACCGCAGACATCACATACATTATCAGTTTTAGGCTGCAAGAAGTAACTGTTATATATTTTACCGCAATTTTTACAACTATATCTTCCTAAAATTCTTTTAATTAATAATGCATCTGAAACATCAAAATATATTATTTTAATTTTTTCTTTAATAAATGATTCAAAAAATTTCGCTTGCTCTAAATTACGCGGATATCCATCTAATATGTATCCGTTTTTATATTCAGAGGGTAATAAAAAATTTTTGATTACTTGATTAACTATTTCATTAGGGATAAGCTCCCCTTGCTTAACATAATTATTAATTAACTCTGCTTCACTAGTTGATGTTTTAATAATTGTTCTAAATATATCACCGATTGCTATATGTGGTAAATCAATTTTTTTAGCTATCTTTTTTCCTTGTGTTCCCTTTCCCGCTCCTGGCGGACCTAAAAAAATTACTATCACTATTTAAGCTCATTTTTAATTTTTTAATTTTACTTTCTTCATTAAACCTTCATACTTACTACTAAATAAGTAAGTTTGAATCTGAGTCATAGTATCAAGTACCACGTTCACTACAATTAAAAAACTCGTACCTCCTAAAGAAAGAGAGATTACATATTTATTCATTAATAGCTCCGGAATTACACATATTACACTTAAATATATCCCACCTATAACCGTAAGCCTTGTAAGTATATAATCAAAATAACCAGACGTATTTTTCCCTGGTCTTTTACCTGGAATATAAGCACCGTATTTTCTTAAATTATTAGCAGTTTCTTCAGAATTAAATACTATTGCAGTATAAAAAAAACTAAAAAACATAATTAATGCTACATATAATAAAATATATACGGGTTTTCCATGCCCTAAGTAATAAGTAAGCATGCCCATAGTTTCTGAATTACTATTAGAAAAATTAGCAAGCGTAGCAGGAAATAGTAAAATTGAACTAGCAAATATTGGAGGTATTACACCAGAAGTATTTAACTTGAGAGGCATATGGGTTGCTTCGCCTCCATAAATTTTATTTCCTACTTGTCTTTTAGGATACTGCACCAATAATTTTCTTTGTGCTTTTTCAAAAAATATAATTATAGCTATTAATACAACTACTCCAATACAAACAGCTATCGCTATTAAAGGCGATAATGCTCCTTTTCTTGATAATTCAAACATACTAATAATAGCACTAGGTACTCCCGAAATTATACCTATAAATATAATTAAAGACGTACCATTACCTATTCCGCGTTGTGTAATTTGTTCGCCTAACCACATTAATAGCATCGTGCCTACAACCAAAGTAATTACGGTTGTAACTCTAAAGAAAAAACCCGCTAAAATTACTACAGGACCGGTATTTGTTACAATCGACTCTAAACTTATAGCAACCCCATAAGCCTGAAAAGAAGCAAGCAGAACCGTTAAATATCTCGATAGCTGATTTACTTTTCTTTTACCGACTTCCCCTTCTTTTTTTAAATTTTCCAAAGGTTTATATGCAACTGACATTAATTGGATAATAATTGAGGCGGTAATATACGGCATAATTGCTAAAGCAAAAATGGACATTCTACCTAGCGATCCTCCGGATAGCATATTAAACATTCCAAGTATTCCGGATTGATTCTTTGCAGCCACACTACTTAAAGCAATTGAATCTATACCAGGTATAGGTATAAAAGACCCAAATCTACATACTATAAGAATGAGAATAGTAAAAACAATGCGACTAACTAAATCATTACCGGATTTTTTAGAAAAATGCTGCCCCATATACTATAATAATTTTCCACCTGCTTTCTCGATTAAATCCTTAGCTTTAGAAGAATAAGCATCTAATTTTAACGATAGAGGAGAAGCGAAATCATCACTACAAATAGATAGTAATTTCACTAATTTCTTATTATTTTTATTATTAACTACTCCGGCTTCTACCAATTTTTCTTTCGTAATAGTATCATCAGCACTTAAACGCCCATTGGCTAATGCTTCTTCAATATAATAAATATTTATTATATTGTATTTTTTAGTTGAAATACAATTAAACCCTCTTTTAGGTAGTCTTTTGATCATAGGTGTTTGACCACCTTCAAAACCTTTTATTGCAACGCCGGATCTAGATTTTTGACCTTTAATTCCTCTACCGCCGGTTTTTCCTTTACCACTACCAATACCGCGTGCTATTCTTTTCTTATTTTTTTTAGCACCTATATTATTATATAATTCATTTAATTTCATTTAAAAACTCTAATTACATATTTTCTATTTTTAACAAATGCTTTACTTTTTTAACCATCCCTTTGATTGAATTAGTATTTGCAAGAATAACGCTCTTATTAATTTTGTTTAAACCAAGCCCAACTAATATCAATTTTTGATCATACTTACGACCTATAGCACTTTGAACTTGAGTAATTTTTATATTATTGATCTTATTATTCATAACTTCACCTTACTTACGCAACATTATTCATTAACTTGAATGTCAGCAGATTTTACAGATATTTCATTTACTTTTTTATCTCTTCTCATAGCAATAGACTTTGGTGATGCAAGTTTATTTAATGCATCAAATGTTGCAGAAATCATTGCGTAAACATTCGTTGAACCTATTGATTTAGCAACAATATCATGAACGCCTAAAGAGTCAAAAATTGCTCTCATAGATCCTCCGGCTATAACGCCTGTACCTGCTTTAGCTCTTCTTAAAATCACTTTAGCAGCTCCACTTTTACCGACAACATCATGGTGAATAGTCCTATTTTGATATAACGGCACTTTCATCATTCTCTTTTTAGCAGCTTGTTTTGCCTTTCCTCGAGCTTCATTTACTTCTTTAGCTTTTCCGTGTCCTGCTCCGACTCTGCCAGCTTTATCACCGACAACTACATAAGCAGAAAAAGCAAATCTTCTACCGCCTTTTACTACTTTTGTAACTCTATTTACATCAACTAAAACTTCACTTAAAGTCTCATCATTTTTTTTAACTTTAGACATTACTACAACCTTATAACCTAAAATTTTATTTTCTCTCTAGCTGCATCAGCTAGAGCTTTTACAACACCGTGATACTTATATCCGCCTCTATCAAACACTACGTCTTTTATCCCTGCAGAATCAGCTTTTTTTGCTATTTCTTCGCCTACTTTGATAGCATTTTCAACATTACAATGAGATTTTTTTAATTTTTTTATTTTCTCATCTAAAGTTGAAGCAGAAGCAATCGTTATAGACTTAGAATCATCAATAATTTGTGCATATATATGTCTACCTGACTTAAATATTGATAATCTAACTCTATTAGATGTTTTAGATATTTTATGTCTTATTCTACTTCTTCTTTTTTCAAATTTTAGCTTAGCACTACGCATATTTAACTCTTAAATTTAATTTTTCTTACCTTCTTTACGCGGTATAAATTGATTTTCAAATTTAATTCCTTTTCCTTTATAAGGCTCAGGTGGTCTCTGTTTTATAATAATTGAAGCAAATTGTCCTAATTTTTCTTTATCTGTTCCCTCAAGAATAATAATATTTTGCTTAGGCATCTCTACTTTAATATCTGAAGGTATTTCAATTTTTGTATTATGGCTTTTAGCAAGCATTAAATTTAAATATTTACCTTTGACCATTGCCCTGTAACCGACCCCGTTAATTTCGAGTTTAAGCTTAAAACCTTCTTTAACGCCGGTAACCATATTTGATATTATGCTTCTTGCAGTACCCCACATAGCACGTGCATTTTTATTTGCGGCTAAAGGTTTTACTAAAAGCTTATTTTCTGCCAATGAAATTGCTATATTACCTTTAAAAGTTTTTGATAATTCGCCTTTAGGTCCGGATATTTTTACTTCTAAATCATTTAAACCAATTTTTACACCTTCAGGTATAGTAATCGGCAATTTTCCAACACGTGACATTTTTTTACCTTAAAATACTTTACAAATTACTTCGCCGCCGACATTTTTAATATGAGCTTCTCTATCAGACATAACACCGTAAGGAGTAGAAAGAATATATATACCCATATTATTATAATATCCTTTCAAATCTTTAATAGCAGAATATACTCTTTTTCCAGGCTTTGATACTCTATGAATTTCGCATATAGAAGCATCGCCATTAACAGAGTATTTTAAAGCTACCTCGGTATAACTAATATTATTTTTTTGAGTAGTTATATAATCTTTTATATAACCTTCTTTTTGTAAAACATCTAAAATTGAAGTTTTAATTTTAGAACTAGGAAAAGAAACATTTATCAATTTGCTTTTATAAGCATTTCTAATTCTAGTTAACATATCTGCTACATTATCCGTCATTGACATATGATTCACCTATCAACTTTTACCAACTTGACTTAACTACACCGGGCACTAAGCCTCTGCCTATTAATTCTCTAAGCTTATTCCTCGATATACCAAACTTTCTTGTAACACCTCTTGGTCTACCTGTAAGCTCACATCTATTTCTTATTCTAGTAGATGATGAATTTCTAGGTAATTGTGCAAGTGACATTACCAAAGAAAAACGCTCTTCTAATGAAATATTTTTATCATAAATTTTACTTTTTAGTGCTAAACGTTTATTATGTAAACTTTGTGATTTTTTTTTCCTACTTTCGTTCTTTTTTATAGAACTTACTTTTGCCATTATATATATCCTAAAAATTAATTATAAAAAGGTAAATTAAACCCTGATAACAAAAATTTACTTTCTTGATCTGTTTTAGCAGATGTAACGATTGTAATATCCATACCCCTTATTGTATCGATTTTATCGTAATTAATTTCAGGAAAAACTATCTGCTCTTTTAATCCAAAAGTAAAATTCCCTTTACCATCAAAACTTTTATAAGAAAAACCGCGAAACTCCTTAACACGGGGTAATGCAACAATTACTAACCTCTCTAAAAAATCATACATTCTATCTTTACGTAATGTAACCTTGCAGCCTATTTTCATATTTTCGCGTAACTTAAAAGTTGCAATAGATTTTCTTGCTAACGTTACAACCGGCTTCTGACCGGAAATCAAAGTAAGATCATTTACTGCATTATTAATTACTTTGGAATCGGCTGTTGCTTCCCCTACTCCCATATTTATAACAATTTTCTTAATTTGCGGTATTTCGTGTTTATTTTTATAAGAAAATTTTTTTTGTAAGTTTTCAATAATTCTCTGCTGATATAATTCTTTAAATCTTAACATTATTTACCTTCCTTACCGATAATTTCCCCTGATTTCTTTGCTACTCTAACCTTAGAACCGTCTTCTAAGAATTTAAAAGCTATCTTGGTAGGGTTACCGGTTTTTGGATCGATGTGTGCAATATTTGAGATATGTATAGGTAATTCTTTAGTTATGATCCCGCCTTCACTCATTTGATTAGATTTAGTATGCTTTTTTACTAAATTTACTCCAGAAACAATTACTTTACTGTCCTCCGGGAAAACTTTTAATATTTTACCTTTTTTTCCTTTGTACTTTCCGGTAATAACAACAACTTCATCACCTTTTTTTACTTTTAATTTAATCATTTATAACACTTCCTCTGCAAGCGACATTATTTTAACATATTTTTTCGCTCTAAGTTCTCTTGTAACAGGACCGAAAACTCTAGTACCGATAGGTTCATCTTGTTTATTCAAAAGCACTAATGCGTTTTTATCAAATTTTATTGTACTACCGTCAGGTCTTACTACTCCAGTCTTTGTACGCACAATCACGCCTTTACACACATCACCCTTTTTAACCTTACCATCGGGTATAGCGTCTTTAACAGATACAACTATAACATCACCCAGCTTTGCCACCATATGGTGCGAACCACCTAAAACTTTAATACACATAACCTTTTTAGCACCGGAATTATCTGCAACTTCCAAGATGCTCTGCATTTGAATCATAAACTACTTCCAATTTTTTATACATGAGAAATAAAATAAACAATCTACCTTATAAAGTCAAAGATTAAAAAACTTTATTCCCCATTGACCACTACCCATGTTTTGGTTTTTGAGATAGGACGACTTTCAATTATACTAACTTTATCTCCTTCTTGATATTTATTTTCTGAATCATGAGCAGCATATTTTTTAGATACTTTCACGAATTTTTTATAAATAGGATGCTTAAACTTTCTTTCTACTTTTACTGTAACCGTCTTATCAGCTTTTGAACTTATAACCACGCCTTGTAACACTCTTTTCGGCATTTTAATATTCCTCACTATTAGATCTTTTTGTTAATTCAGTTTTAATACGTGCTATAGACTTTTTGACTAACGAAAACCTACTAGTATTTTTTAACTCACCTAAAGCTTGTTGAAATCTTAAATTAAACAATTCTTTTTTTAAAAGATTAAGGTTTTTATAAAGCTCTTCTATTGTTTCAGTAGATAACTTACTGCTTAATAATTTTAAATTATTCATAACGTCTCACTATCCTTGTTCTAACAGGTAATTTTGCACTTGCAAGCTCCAAAGCTCTAAGTGCAACATTTTCTTCTACCCCTTCAATTTCAAACATAATTCTTCCAGGTGAAACTCTAACTGCAAAAAATTCAGGAGAACCTTTACCTTTACCCATTCTTACTTCGGCAGGCTTTTTAGAAACGGGAACATCCGGAAAAATGCGAATCCATAATCTTCCTTGCCTTTTCATACATCTAGTAGCAGCTTTTCTTCCTGCTTCTATTTGTCTTGCAGTAACACGCCAACCGTCTATAGATTTTAGACCAAATGATCCAAAAGCAAGCGTCGTACCTGCTTTTGCTTTTGAAGCAACTCTACCCTTATGAGCTTTTCTAAATTTTTGTTTTTTCGGAGCTAACATTTTAATACTTAAAATTAATTATATCTTTTATTTTCTGTATATTCACCTTTATAAATCCACACTTTAACCCCTATAACTCCATAAGTAGTTATAGCCTCAGCTGTTGAATAATCAATATCAGCTCTTAAAGTATGTAACGGCATTCTTCCTTCTATATACCATTCGGTTCTAGCAATTTCAGCACCTCCAAGTCGTCCTGAACAACTAACCCTGATACCTTGTCCACCTTGTTTAAATGAAGCCTGAATTGCTGTTTTCATGGCTTTTCTAAAAGAAACTCTTTTTTCAAGCTGTAATGCTATAGTTTGAGCTACTATAGCAGCATCTATATTAAATTTTCTAACTTCGTGAATATTTATATAAACTTCTTTTAAAGAAGTCATTTTCTCGATAGCTTTTTTTAACTTATCAATTTCACTACCGTTTCTACCGATAATGATATTTGGTTTTTTGGCATTAATATTAATTATAATACTTTGATTAGAAGGGCGTTCAATTAAAACTCTGCTAATTTGAGCTTGATTAAAACCCTTATTTATTAAATCCCTAATTTTTAAATCTTGTATCAAAAGAGTTTTATAATGTTTTTCTGCATATAATACGGAATCCCAACCTTTAATTAAAGTCGGTCCAACTCTAAAACCATGTGCACAAACTTTCTGCCCCATTTTAATTATCCTCTTTTTCTGTAACAGTTATATAAAGATTACTAAAAAACTTATTTATTCTAGTTGCTCTTCCTTTTGCTCTTGGCATAACTCTTTTCATTACTAAAGCCTTACCTACAGTCGCTTTAGTAATAACCAATCTATCTATATCTAGACCTAAATTATTTTCAGCATTTGCAACAGCAGATTGTAAACAATCTTTTACAACTTTTGCAATTCTTTTAGGAGAAAAAGTTAATTGTACCAATGCTTCAGATACTTTCATATTTCTAATAAAAGTTGCAACTAAATTGAGCTTCCTTGAACTTACTCTAATAGATTTAGCTTGTGCCGTAGCAAAATTTTTATTTCCCTGTACCATATAAATCTTTACTTTCTTTTGACTTTTTTATCTGCTCCATGACCGTGAAATGTTCTAGTAGGAGCAAACTCACCGAATTTTCTTCCAACCATTTCTTCATTTACAGAAACCGGAATAAATTTATTTCCATTATGAACAGAAAAGGTAAACCCTACAAAAATAGGTAAAATCGTTGATCTTCTAGACCAAGTTTTAATCATTTCAGATTTACCTGAATCCATTAATTTTTGAACTTTCTTTATTAAATAACCGTCTACAAAAGGCCCTTTCCATATTGAACGTGCCATACTAATACCTAATTAATTTAAAATCTATTTTCTTTTCTTTACGATAAATTTTGAAGTACGTTTATTTTTACGTGTCTTCTTACCCTTTGTTGGGAATCCCCAAGGAGTAACAGGATGACGACCTCCTGAAGTTTTACCTTCACCACCGCCATGAGGGTGATCTACAGGATTCATTGCTACACCTCTAACATGCGGTCTCCAACCTAGCCATCTATTTCTACCTGCTTTGCCTAAATTAATATTTTTTTGATCCGGGTTCGATATACTACCTATAGTAGCTTTACAATCTAAAGGTACTAACCTAAATTCACCTGATCTTAATTTAATCTGAGCATATCCTGAATCTTTACCCACGAGATCTACTGAAGTACCTGCAGACCTTGCAATTTGACCGCCCTTACCGACTTTCATTTCAACATTATGTAAAGTAGTACCAATAGGAATGAATTTTAAAGGTAAACAATTTCCTATTTTTATATCAGCATCTTGACTTGATATTACTCTATCACCTACAGATAATTTTTGCGGTGCTAGAATATAAGAATATTCCCCATCTTCATATTTTATTAAAGCAATAAAAGCAGTTCTATTAGGGTCATACTCTATTCTTTCAACAATAGCAGAAATATCAATTTTATTTCTTTTAAAATCAATAATACGATATAATTTTTTGTGTCCTCCACCTCTGTGCCAAGAAGTAATTCTACCTTGATTATTTCGTCCACCGGTTTTAGATATACCTCTGGTCAAAGATTTTAAAGGTCTGCCTTTCCATAAACTAGTTTTATCAACTTGAACTAATTCTCTAAGAGAAGGAGTAATTGGATTAAAGTTTTTTAAAGCCATTTATTTAATTCCTCCAGCAAAATCGATATTATGGTCTTTTTCTAATGTAACAATAGCTTTCTTTCTATTGATTTGAGTCCCTATAATTCCTTTAAATCTTTTCTTCTTACCTTTAACGTTTAAAATATTCACTTTTTTTACTTTTACTTTAAATATTTCTTCTATAGCCTTTTTAACAGTAAGTTTTTCAGCAAATTTATCTACATAAAAAGCGTATTTATTTTGTTCCGAAAGGGTTGTAGTTTTTTCTGTAATAATAGGTTTTCTAATTAAATCGTAGTATTTATAAGAACTCATCTTAACCTCTCTTCTAAAACGCTCACTGCTGCTTGTGATAATAGGATATATTCATGTCGTATTATATCATAAACATTTGCTCCTATTTGTGGAACAATCACAGTATTATAAATATTTTTTGCAGCTAAAGAAAAATTAATATCTACTTCATTTCCGTCTATTACAAAGAAACTTTTCCCTTGAAATTTGTTTAATATATTTACAAGAGCAGCAGTTTTAGGCTTATCTAGCTTTAAAGAATCTATTACTAATAATTTTCCTTCAGCGAATTTCTCGGATAAAGCATGAATTAAACCAAGTTTTCGTACTTTTTTAGGTAATGTTGTTGCATGACTACGTACTCTAGGTCCATGAGCTACACCACCACCACGCATCTGTACCGATCTAAGGGAGCCTTGTCTTGCATTACCTGTACCTTTTTGCTTAAAAGGTTTTTTTGTGGTTCCTAATACTTCTGATACTGTTTTAGTTTTGTGGTTACCGGACATTGCCTTAGCTCTCTGCCAATCAATAACCTGCTTTATTATATCCTCTCTGATAAATTCAACAGCAAATATATCTTCATTTAAGCTAATCTCACCAACTTCTTCATTAGCAAGACTTAATATTTTAGTTTTCATCTTTATTTAACCTTATACAGTCTTATATAAAACTTTTATATAAATAATATTGCATGGTGTTTTGTTAATTTGATAATCTTTAACCTCAACAGACATGTCTAAATATCTATTATACAGTTATTGAAATCTTTTTTATTGCATCTTTTACTGAAAGATACGAATTTTTGTGACCGGGTATACTACCCTGAATCATAATAAGCTTACGCTCTTTATCAACAGCAAATATTTTCAAATTTTGAATAGTCACTTGGTGACATCCCATATGACCGGCCATTTTTTTGCCTTTGAAAACCTTTCCTGGATCTTGTCTTTGTCCTGTAGAACCATGCGAACGATGGGATATCGAAACACCGTGAGAAGCTTCAAGACCTCTAAAATTATGTCTTTTCATACTACCGGCAAATCCTTTACCTATAGTAGTTGCCGTTATATCCACAAATTGTCCTGCCGTAAAATGGTCTACTTCTAGACTTGCTGCTATATCAATAAAATTCTCTTCAGAAATTCTAAATTCTTTTAATTTAGTTTTAGGAGATATTTGAGCATTAGCAAAAACTTGTTTCATAGGTTTGGTTACTCTAGATATTTTTTTATCTTTTACACCTATAACCAAAGCATTATATCCATGTTTTTCTAGAGTTTTATGTCCTACTACTTGACAATCATCAACTTTTACTAATGTTAAAGAAATTCTTTCGCCTTTATCATTAAAAACACTAGTCATCCCAATTTTTTGAGCAATTATACCGGTTCTCATTTATTCCCCACTCTCTAATTCAATCACTACATCAACACCTGCTGCTAAATCAACTTTACTTAAAGCATCGACAACCGCCGGATTCGGATCACCTATAACTAATAATCTTTTATGCTTTCTAATTTCAAATTGCTCTCTTGACTTCTTATGTACATGAGGAGACCTATTTACAGTAAATCTTCCAATTTTTCTGGGTAAAGGAATAGGACCATTAATGTTAGCAAACGTTCTTTTAACAGCACTCACTATCTCTTTTGTAGCTTGATCAAGACTACGGTGATCAAATGATTTTAAACGAATTTTGATTTTATTTTTCATTCAGTAAACCTAATATTTAAACAGCAAGATGTTTTTTTAGACATCTTAAAATATAAATACCTATTACTTTTTAATAATAGGTATTTATAAAATTAATTAATTATTTATTTTAGTTACTACGCCGGCACCCACTGTTCTACCACCTTCACGTATAGAGAATTTCAACCCTTCCTGCATCGCAATTGGTTTAATTAATTCCACTGTAAAAGTAGCATTATCTCCAGGCATAACCATCTGCTTATCAGCAGGCAATTTTATTGTACCGGTAACGTCTGTTGTTCTAAAATAGAACTGTGGACGATAGTCATTAGTAAATGGGGTATGACGTCCCCCTTCTTCTTTATTAAGCACATATACTTCAGCTTCAAACTGATCATGCGGTTTTATGCTACCAGGTTTTGCGAGAACTTGTCCTCTTTCAACTTCTTCTCTTTTTGTACCGCGTAGTAATATACCGACATTATCTCCGGCTTGTCCTTCATCAAGTAATTTTCTGAACATTTCTACACCGGTACAGGTAGTTTTTTGCGTATCTTTTAGACCAACTATTTCAATTTCTTCACCTACCTTAATTATTCCTGACTCTACTCTACCAGTTACAACAGTACCTCTTCCTGAAATAGAGAATACATCTTCTATCGGCATTAAGAAAGGTTTATCCGTAGCTCTTACAGGCTGCGGTATATAGCTATCTACTGCATCCATTAGCTCATTAATAGCTTTTTCACCTTCAGGCTTTCCTTCTAAAGCTTGAAGTGCAGAACCTTTAATAATAGGTATTGCATCACCCGGGAAACCATATTTTGATAATAATTCTCTTACTTCCATCTCTACTAGCTCTAATAGATCAGGATCATCCACCATATCTACTTTATTTAAGAATACTACCATAGCAGGCACACCTACCTGTTTTGCTAGTAATATATGCTCTCTAGTTTGCGGCATAGGACCATCAGCAGCAGAAACTACTAATATTGCACCGTCCATCTGAGCAGCACCAGTTATCATGTTCTTTACATAGTCAGCGTGTCCTGGACAATCTACGTGTGCATAGTGTCTATTTTTAGTCTCATATTCTACGTGTGCAGTGGAAATAGTGATACCTCTTTCTTTTTCTTCAGGAGCGGCATCAATTTGATCATACGCTGTAGCTTGTGCTCCACCTGTCTTAGCAAGTACTATAGTTATTGCTGCCGTTAAGGAAGTTTTACCGTGATCTACGTGACCGATCGTACCTATATTAACATGCGGTTTAGTTCGTTCAAATTTTGCTTTTGCCATATTATTACTCTCTACAATTTTTTAGGTTTAATACAAGTTAATTTTTATAAGTGCATTTTTTTGCTAAATTTATTTGTTACCACTATCTCTGGAGCGGGTGATGGGAATCGAACCCACACAGCCAGCTTGGAAGGCTGGAACTCTACCATTGAGCTACACCCGCATTGTGGCACTATTAATAAAATAATTTCAAAGTTATTTTGTTAACAGTGCTATATCAATTTTATTCAGATTTATAAATATACACAATTATGTTTTATTTTTAAATAAAATTAAACATATATACATGAAATCTTTTAAAATAAAATGATATGCTTCCCTGAACCATTTAAGTGGTGGAGGGAGAAGGATTCGAACCTTCGAACGCTTACGCGGGCAGATTTACAGTCTGCTGCCATTGACCACTCGGCCACCCCTCCTAAAGAACTGTACTGTATTAAATAGACTAATTCACTGTAAAATACAATAATATAATTAGTATTAGGACTTAATAAAACTTCTTGCCGAATCATCAAATAAACAAATAGCAGCTTACACATTTATTTAGTTGTAACTTTCTATAATAAATAGTAGTTTCTGTCAAGAACAAATTACTGACGGTTTTCAATAAGATGCAAAATAAAAAACTTGATTCTAAACATTGTTATTATATGTATGGGAAACATCCTGTATTTGCTGCTCTCAATAATCCAAAACGTCAAATTGACAATATTTTATGCACTAAGGAAATCTTTGATACAAACAAAAAATTAATAGGTACTAGATCTTATGAAATTGTTAATAACGATATTTTATCTAAATTACTGAAAAACCAAACACATCAAGGAATAGCTGCAAAAATTAGACCAATTTTTTCTTACAATTTAGAGGACATAGATATAACAAATCCAAAATGTAAAATTGCGATTCTTGATCAAATAACAGACACACAAAATATTGGAGCAATTATTCGTAGTGCCGCTGCTTTTGATATAAATGCTATAATATTACCTCAAGATAATTCTCCGAATGAAAGCGGCGGCATTGCTAAAGCGGCTTGCGGTACTTTAGAATTAATACCTATAATTAAAGTTACTAACTTACGCTCATGTATGAATTATCTTAAAAAACACGGCTTTTGGATTATAGGTCTAACAGGTTCTGCAAATGACTACTTGACCGATAAATTAATTTCCGACAAAATAGTATTGGTATTTGGCTCAGAAGATAAAGGCATACGAAGATTAGTTGCAGAAACATGTGATTATTTAGCCAAAATCCCTATTTCTCAGAGAGTAGAAAGTCTTAATGTATCAAATGCCGCTTCTATAATTTTTCATTCATTACATAAATAATATTTTTAATAAATCAAATATTGTGTTTTATTTACTTCGCTATAAATATTTAGTCTACTAAAATTAAAGTCATAAACTTTTATTATATCAATTAATTTGAGAGAAAAGTCATGAAAAGGGGACCAAATGAACAAATTATCGAGAGTTTTGAAAAACAATTAGACATATTTATAAATGCACTTACAGAAAAAGAGATAACAACAGCTATATTAAACAATTTTTTTGATAAAGTGATCAATAACCTCAAGAATGAAAGATTAATTAATGATACTATATTTGATATATATCAAGGTAAAGCAGTAATTACTAAACCTATATATTCCGATTATATAGCATCTTCCGAACCTAAATATAACGCACATTGGCAAAAATTTTATAGTTTTAATCGTAATCTTATGATAGAAAGCACATTAATATTTATTGCTAAGAATCTAAAAAAAGCTTCTTTAACAGACAAATTATATTATAGCTTTGCTAAATTAGCCCAGCAATTAGACTTGAATGCAGTAAGTGATCATTTTATGAAAAAAATAGATAATTATATAATATTTAACAATTTATGAAAAATTACAGAACCGAAAGTGATTCTTTTGGAGAAATTCAAATAGAAGAAAAATTTTATTGGGGGGCTCAAACTCAAAGATCTTTAGAAAATTTTAAAATAGGCAAGCAAAAAATGCCTGAAATTTTAATTCGTGCTCTTGCTATTTTAAAAAAATGTGCAGCACAGGTTAATCATGAGTGTGGTGATTTAGAAGCTAAAATCGCTATAAGTATAGATAAAGCCACGGATAGAATCTTAGAAGGCGAATTTGAGGATAATTTTCCTTTAGTAGTTTGGCAAACAGGTTCAGGAACGCAAACAAACATGAATATGAACGAGGTTATTGCCTCTATTGCCAACGAAGAATTAACAGGCAAGAAAGGTGGCAAATCTCCGGTACATCCTAACGATCATGTTAATAAAGGACAATCATCCAACGACTCTTTTCCAACCGCTATGCATATAGCAACCGTACTTGCAACTAAACAGCAACTGATACCAGCTTTGAATAATATACTTACCTCTTTGCAGGATAAGTCAAAAGATTGGGACAAAATCATAAAAATAGGACGTACCCACTTACAGGATGCAACTCCTTTAACTCTTAAACAGGAATTCTCCGGATATATTACACAAATAGAGTATGCTTTAGAACGCATAGAAAATGCACTACAAAAAGTTTATCTACTTGCCCAAGGAGGAACGGCAGTCGGTACAGGTATTAACTCAAAAATAGGCTTTGATATAAAATTTGCCGAGAAAGTGGCAGAGTTTACTAAACAACCCTTTAAGACGGCTCCTAATAAATTTGAAAGTCTAGCTGCTCACGACGCACTAGTAGAATTTTCAGGAACTCTTAATACTATAGCAGTTAGCTTAATGAAAATAGCAAATGATATAAGACTGCTCGGTTCCGGTCCAAGATGCGGTCTTGGTGAGCTACATTTACCTGAAAATGAACCTGGTTCTTCTATTATGCCCGGTAAAGTAAACCCTACACAAGTCGAAGCTTTAACAATGGTGTGCAGTCAGGTGATAGGAAATCATGTTACGGTTACTATTGCCGGCTCAAACGGACATCTTGAACTTAACGTATTTAAACCCGTAATAATATACAATATCCTACAATCTATAGAGCTGTTATCCGATAGCGTAAATAGCCTTGTTACTCACTGTGTTAAAGGATTAGAACCCAATATAGCACGCATTAATGATTTACGTGATCAATCTCTAATGCTTGTTACAGCTCTTAATCCGCATATAGGCTATGATAATGCCGCAAAAATTGCTAAAGAAGCACATAAGCACGGGATCACTTTAAAAGAAGCAGCTAAAAAACTCAATCTTCTATCGGAAACAGAATTTGATAAAATAGTAGTATCTGAAAAAATGGTTTGTCAATCTTAGATTCTATATAAAGATATTAATTTAAACTATTAATATTACTGTACAAAATCTTATAAATAGGATAGTATTAAATTAGTCTATTTATTATATTACCTATGTGAAACAAAAACTCATTTTTCCGATCTAATACAGCGTGTACAAGACGGAGAGCAAATTACCATTTGTAAGCATAATACGTCGGTTGCAAAAATTATAACTCAAAAACCTAAAATGGGTAATATAGTAGAACAAATAAGAGAATTCAGAAAGGCACAAAATTAGCTTCTTATACTATTAAAGAGCTTAGAGATGAAGGTAGAAAATGGTGAATTCTAAACCGTTTATAGCCAATTGCTCCATAACTGTCTCATGGTTCTTTTATGATGAACGTGATAAATATTCAGATTTTACATTAGATTATTGTTATAAGTTTAGAGTGATAGTACCACCTCTTTGGAGCCTTGAAGTAACTAATGTAATATTAATAGCAGAAAAACGTGCTAGAATAAAATCAGTAGAGGTTATTAAAATTATAGATTTTTTAAACTCTCTCCCCCTTAATAATATATCAAATTTTAATTTTTCCATACATGAAATGATACAAACTGCAAGAACCAACAATCTTACTGCATATGATACAACTTATTTATTAACTGCAATGCATGAAGGACTTCCTATTATGGCCACTAACGATAAAGCATTAATTCAAGCTAATTCACTATAAAAGAAAATAATCCACATTTTTCATAAAAAGTTTATGGAAATTTCTAAATCTTTTATTATACTTAAACATTAATTATATAAAATAAAAGAGTATCATGGTTTTAAATATCAAAGCTCCTGAAAATATAGTATTAAAGCCGACCATTACAGTTTTCGGCGTTGGGGGTGCAGGTAGTAATGCAGTAAATAATATGATTAGTGCTAATCTGCAAGGTGCTAATTTTGTAGTCGCTAATACTGATGCACAATCGCTTGAACATTCCTTATGCACTAACAAAATACAACTCGGTGTTTCTACGACTAGAGGTCTTGGGGCAGGAGCTTCTCCTGAGGTTGGAGCACTTGCTGCTCAAGAATCAGAAAGCGAAATTCGTAGTTACCTAGAAAATAGCAATATGGTATTCATTACGGCAGGTATGGGCGGTGGTACAGGTACCGGTTCTGCACCGGTTATTGCACGCATTGCTAAAGAACTAGGCATCCTTACGGTTGGGGTAGTAACTAAACCTTTCCATTTTGAAGGCGGTCATCGTATGAAAACTGCCGATAAAGGGCTTATTGAATTACAGCAATTCGTTGATACTTTAATTGTAATACCGAACCAAAATCTATTCCGTATTGCTAATGAACAAACGACGTTTGCCGATGCTTTCAAAATGGCAGATGACGTATTACATGCAGGCGTTAGAGGAGTAACGGATTTAATGATTATGCCGGGACTTATTAATCTTGATTTTGCCGATATTAAAGCAGTAATGAGCGAAATGGGTAAAGCAATGATGGGTACAGGTGAAGCTAGTGGCGAAGAGAGAGCTATTAAAGCGGCAGAATCTGCAATTTCAAATCCGCTACTAGATCATAGCTCAATGTGCGGTGCAAGAGGTGTATTAATCAATATTACCGGCGGTTCCGACATGACCTTATTTGAAGTTGACAATGCTGCTAATAGAATTAGAGAAGAAGTAGATAACCTTGATGCTAATATTATTTTCGGTTCAACATTTAATCCGGAATTAAAAGGAATTATCAGAGTATCAGTTGTTGCTACCGGTATTGATGCCGATAAAGTACCGACATATAAACCCGCAATAGCTGAAACTACCAATATAGTTCCTGAGGAAACTTATAATAAAGCTATAGCACAACCTACACAAATAGAAGAAATTCCTGATTTTAACAGCTACAGTACCGAAAATATTGCAATTACCGACTCTCCAATAAATCAAAATTTTATCGGAAATGAAAAAGAGCTAGGGTTACATGCAAATACTTGCAACAAATCTGAAGATGACTCACCCAAACCATCATTTTTAGGAAAAATATGGGGTTCTCTGCGTGCTTCAAATAATCAAACTTTAGAACGCAAAAACGTTGTTGCTAGTACTCTAGATCAAGATAATAAAGAGTCTGATATTCATGACATACCGGCTTTTTTAAGACAGAAACAGGATTAGATTAGAAAATGAATATAATTTCAGAACAGCATAAAAAAGAATTATTAGAAATAACTAAAAATTTTCCTGCAGATACTGCATCACTAATAAATTATGTAGATAAAACATTTAAATGTCACATTCATGATTTATCTTTATCGGATCAAAAAGATTTAAAGTTTTTTATAGAAAAAAGCTTTGCAAATCAAATTGATGTTTGTAAAACTAAAGAACATGCTCAAAATTTTTTACAAGAGTTACAGGAGCTATGGGAAGATTTATTTGAAGAGGTATTGGAAGATAAGTCTGTATATATAGTTTAGACATTGACGGAGCCAACCATGCCGCATTAGATTTTACCGAATTAAATCAACATAATATGCTGAATACAAGATTTAGCGAAACCTCCCTTGATTTTCATTTAATAGAAACGCTACCTAACTTTTCGAGTGACAAACAAAAATATAAGGCTGAACTAATCTTTACAGAATTAAAACAAAATAATTTTGCAAAAATATATTTGGAAAAACAGCAATATAACTCTCAAAGTATTCTTATTTCAAATATACAAAATAATCACAATCATTACATATTATTTCCTAAGATTATAAACCTTGAAGAACAAGTTACCATAGATATATTAAATAATTTATTATTAGGTGCTTATAATAAATGTAATTTTTTTGAATCCAATAACGGATCAGAAATATATTTTAGATTACCTAATAATGAAAGGCTTGCCATGAAAGTTTTTAGTTTAAATAATCAGCCTATATTAAAAGAAAATAAATTTGAAAATTCTATATTATTTTTAAGTACAAAAATAAACGAAAATGGTGATGTTGACTATAGTGAAGGCTTTAGTGCTGATATAGCCGATGGTAAAATAAATTCTTTTTATATAACTCCTCTAGGCGAGATAATGGATTCTAATTAAAAAAATAATCATATGCCAAATAAAATTATACTATTTCTTATATCATGTTTTTTAAATACTGATTTATTAGCCGATACCGATAAGCGGTTAAAAGATATTGCCCCCTATCCTACGCCACTTGAAAATCAAAAGCGTTATGTACTTCATTTACCTACAGAGTCCAATGAAGAAAAGCTAAAAGTAGAATTGTAAGCAACAAAAATGCAATGCAAGATTGTAATCGTGTTTGGTTTGGTGGTAAGTTGGAAACAAAAACTTTAGAAGGATGGGGATATAATTATTATATAATCGATCAAGTGATCACCCTGCTAGTACAATGATGGCATGCCCAAACGAAAAAGCAACCATACAACCGGTTAGTGTATTTTTAGGCGATGAAACATTTTTAAAATATAATAGCAAACTACCCGTAGTATATGCTCCAAAAGATGTTGAACTACATTACGTTATTTGGCATCAAAATGATACAATCAATTCTGCAAAGGAAGCATAGGACTATACTATTCTTCAAAAACATTTAATATACTATATGACACTTATCATCGCGAGCAGTCGTAGACTGCGTGGCAATCCAGAAAAAATAATCAAAAATTCTGTAAATCAGAATTTTCGTCGAAACTTGCAGTTTCTTCTTGCAATGACGAAGACTAACCTATACAACAAGATCCGTAGTCGCGCGCAGTTAGCATACTAAATTACTCAAAATCTTCCTCTACAGCTTCAACTTCTTGCACTTCCGGTACAAAATGTTTAAGCATGGACTCAATGCCATTTTTTAAGGTGATGGTGGAACTAGGACATCCAAGGCATGCACCACGAAGTGCTAATTTAACTACACCGTTTTCAAAGCCTTTATATATTATGTCGCCGCCGTCTTGTGCAACAGATGGACGCACCCTAGTTTCAATAATCTCTACAATTTGCTTCTCTATTTCCGAAAGCCCATCAAGGTTATGATCTACATTATCTGCTTTGGTGTTTTTTTCAAATACAGGAAACCCTGAAACAAAATGATCCATAATAACCATTAAAATTTCAGGCTTTATAACTTGCCAATTACCTTCAGCTTGTTTAGTTACTGTTATAAAATCACTACCGAAAAACACTGATTTTACATTATTAATATGAAATAATGATTCTGCAAGTTTGCTTCTTCCTTTTACTTCAGCAAGTTCACTAAAAAATACCGGCTGATCACTACTTATCTCCTGCCCCGGGCAAAATGTTATTGCATCCGGATTTGGAGTATCTTCAGTTTGAATAAACATAATTAAAACACACTAATAAGTTTGTTAATTATTATAAATTGATAGCACTACTTTTACAATATATTTGTATTTAGGCATTTTTGCATGGCTCTCAAAAGCTGTATATGTCATTCCTGCGGCAGCAGGAATCCAGTACTACCTATCCACGTCATTGCGAGAAGGCATTTATGTCGATGAAGAGCAATCTCATGAAATTTAAGAGAGATTGCCACGTCGCTACGCTCCTCGCAAGGCATTGTTGCAGGGACCGGTAAAGCACTCGGTGTCATCCCGTGGCTTGAGACCACGGGATGACAGAGGTGCAATTGATCCACACAACAACTATAAATATTTTGCTAGATTCCCGCTTTTAGCTAGGAATAACATAAGGCGGTAAATATCTAATTAATATATAAGCCGGTATAAAACAAAATCCTGCTACAATAAAGAAATAAGTCCAGCCTAAATAAGTAGCTGCATAGCCTGAAATACTACCAAACAATATGGTACTAATATAAGCAATAGAAGTCATTAAAGCAATTTGGGTTATACAATATTTAGAACTACAGCATCTTAATTGGTAAGAAAAAAACGGCGACATAGTTAAACCCTTGGTAAATTCTTGAAAAAAGACCGCTATATACAAACTTGTAATATCTCGATTATAAAAATAGAGATATAAAAAAGGTAGGCTAGATAAAGCATGATATATTAATGCTCTTTTAAGCAAATAAGAATATTCATATTTTCGGCACAAAAACCCACCTATAAAACCTCCAAGGATTGCAGCACACATACCGAAAGCTTTATATCCAAGAGCTAAATCTTTCTTCGTATACCCAATATCGAGATAAAACATATTCGGCATAATTGACAGAAAATTATCTTGAAGACGATATAGAAGCATAAAACTAACAATTATTAGCCATTTAGGTTTCTTGACAAAATCATAAAAAGCATGCCAAAATCTATCAAAATCATTAATAATTATCTTATCTTTAAATTTAAGCGGATAGATTATAATTAATAGTAATGACGGTATACATAAAATTGCCATAACACGATAAACATCTTGCCAGAGTATGATAGTAGATAAATATAACGCTCCTGAACCTGCTATAAGTATACCTATTCTAAAGCCTGTAGTACAAGCTGCCTCACTTATGCCCCAATTTTTATTTGTAATCAGTAACATCTGTGATGATTGAAGTAACATATCATAAATGGAAAAACAAAATGCCACAGCTATTAAGCATAAAGCAAATGGTATAAAATGAGTGTTAGGGTTAAAAGTTGTTAGAACATATACACAAAAAATACAACTAACCAAAGCAATAATTAAACAATATTTATATCCCAGCTTACTTAAAGGAGCAAAACTTACTTTTTCAAGCAAAGGACCCCATAAAAATTTAAATATATGAATAAAATTCACTAAACTAAAAAGCCCGATAGTGATTTTATCAAAACCAGACTCTCGAAGCCAAAAAGAAAGAGTTGAACCAGTAAGTAAATAAATTAAACCTCCGGGAAAAGAAATTATTAATATAAAGAAAATATTAGATATATATTGAAATCGTGAAAAATTCAAACTTATGAGTTTATCCTCCTTTAAAATATATGGATGGTCATTCCTGCGCAGGCATTGCCCGCATGGATATCTAATCGTCATTCGAGCAGCCATAAGGTTGCGTGGCAATCTCATGAGATAATAATAAACTCTTGAGATTGCTTAGTCAATTACTTACGTAATTTCCTCGCAATGATATAAATGACGTAAATCTAAACTACGATACTTTCTTTCTTTTATTACCGTAGCTGTTACCGTCAAAGGTTCTTTTACGGCTACTATCAAAAGAATTAAACTTTTTACCGTCACCGCCGGCTCTTTTACCGCATGATCTTTTACGATTATTTTTATCACTTCTAAACTCACTACGTAGCGTAGATTCTCCTTGATTTACTAGACGATTGATTGCACGCCATCTAATAACATCATCAGGAGAAATAAAAGACAACGCATGTCCGGTAGCCCCTGCTCTACCCGTTCTACCTATCCTATGTAAATAATCTTCAGGACACATAGGTAAATCATAATTAATAACATGCTGTGTATGAGGAATATCAAGACCACGAGCCGCTACATCAGTTGCTACCATTATTCTATGGTTTGACTTACGAAATGATAAAATTACTCTTTCACGTTGACGCTGACTTAAATCACCGTGTATAGCTTCTGCTGTATGATTTTCATATTTCAACATTTTAGCTAATTGGTCGGCAGAACGTTTAGTCTTCACAAAAATAATGACCGATCCTTCCCTATTACCAAGTTGTTTAGTTAATTCACTAAATTTTTCTTGATCAGAAACATGCATTGATTCCTGTTTTATTTCTGCAGCTGCTTTATTAGTCGCACCTACCGTAATACGTACTGGATTGTTTAGATATTTTTGAGAAACAGCAATAATATGTTTTGGCATAGTAGCGGAAAACATTAAAACTTGTCTTTTTTCCGGTAAAAATTTATTGATTTCTTCTAATTGTTCTTTCATCCCCATATCAAGCATTCTATCCATTTCGTCAAGTACGGTTATGCCTATACGATCAATTTTTAGACTTCCCCTATTTAAGTGATCGATAATACGCCCCGGCGTACCGATAATCACTTTTGGATTCTTTTTTAATTGCATAAATTGTTTAGGCATCGGTTCACCGCCTATCAAAACTGCACTATTAATTTTATAGGATGTAGTTACTTTATTTAAAGTACTGTATATTTGCGTTGCTAATTCTCTAGTCGGAACAAGAATTAAAGCAGTAGTTTTATTTTTAATAAATGAATCAACTAACGGCAATAAATAAGCAAGAGTTTTGCCTGAACCTGTTTGGCTAGAAGCGAGTATGTCCGATCCCGCCATTGCAACCGGAATCGAGTGCTTTTGTATTTCAGTCGGCTCAGTTATATTCATTGTCTCGAGAGCAATAATTAATTCTTCAGATAAATTAAAATTTTTCATTATATAATCCAATATAGTTTTAAATCAAAATATGCACATTATTGATTAGACCTCTTAACATCACTCATTGCTTAAAGATATATGAGACATCGACGCTGCCCTCTCATCCTTACATACTTAACTATGTACGCTGCGTAGAGTAGCAGTTCTTATTCCCTTTATAAGATAAGTTATGCAAGAGGTCTATTGTAAAAAAATAAGTTATAGTAAATTAAAATAACGACTTATATAATTATCCTGAATCAAAAAATATGCTTAAGCTAGATTACAAAACACCAACTAAATATATAAAACGATAATGAATAATGAAACTATTTTAGAATCTTATTCAAGCCAGAATAATATCATGAGATTTAGGGCATTTTCATGCCCTGTAGTAAAAATAATTTATTATACTTAAAATTATATAGGTTATTATAAGACAAAATATTTACTATTTTGATAAAGATAACTAGGCTACCCTAAATTATAAACAATTTTGGATAGCTGTTTTTGGTATTATAAATATATTTATTTAATTCTGAGGTTAACAGCATAGGCTTTTCCTTGCTTTGCTTCAAGATCAAAAATTACATCTTGTCCTTCTTCAAGGCTATGTAAACCTGCTGCGTCTACGGCTGATTTGTGTACAAACACATCTTTGCCGCCATTTTCCTGTTCAATAAATCCAAAATTCTTCGTAGAATTATACCACTTAACTTTACCTACTATATTTGTAGCCATAAAAACCTTTATTAGATAGAAATTACTTATTTGAACTTAACA
Organism: Rickettsia amblyommatis; assembly: GCF_002078335.1. NCBI lineage: Bacteria > Pseudomonadati > Pseudomonadota > Alphaproteobacteria > Rickettsiales > Rickettsiaceae > Rickettsia > Rickettsia amblyommatis. The sequence continues at coordinate 187,966 of NZ_CP015012.1, forward strand.
CACGCTTATAAAACTAAAACTTAAATTTTACTTTAAGCCTTACTTAAATATAAGAGCCGATAAACATTCATTATGCAAAACTACCTTACCTTGCGGCATTTGTCAATAAACATGTCAATAACATGCAAGAGAAAGTATTACTTCCTGAAGCTAATCTATCATATTATTACTATTTTGTCACTATTTAAGTTAATTATCTAATCAATTAATGAGTAAACTAACTATTTTAAAGGTGTTAATAACTTTTTCATATCAGACTAATATATTAACGATAAAAGTACTTGCTTTTTTGTATTTTTTTTATTAGTCTGTCCACTTAGCAAATGCAACCTTAATATCCACAGCTGCCCGCGTGATGGAATGGTAGACATAACGGACTTAAAATCCGTGGAGCGTAAGCTCTTGCCGGTTCAAGTCCGGCCGCGGGTACCATTCGCCATTTTTAGGCAAATTCACCAATGTATCAAACGGCAAACGCAGCATAAAATCAAGCTTTTCAGGTTTCAATATTAAGTTCCCAAATATTAAATTTACTAAACGTCTTTTTTCGCTCACGCTGGAACTTTTAAATATCTTATAGGCACTTGAGGCTGTTGATATCAAGGAAACCTGTAGCGATAACCGAAATTAATGCGTAGCTGGGACCCTAATGTATTAATTTGCATCGCAACTAGATATTATGAGCGAAACTGATTTAGAGATTGCCGCAAAAAACTAACCACCAAGCCAATGCTATTTAATATGTTTGCTTTAGCTGAACATTTGCATAAGACAATTGTCGAAATCAAGCAAATTACAATAGACGAATAGCATCACTGCCTCGCTTATTTTAGGCTAAAGAAATCTAGCAAACAGAATAGATTGAAAAGGCAATAAGTAAAAGCTTTTCAGCGTTTTTTACTTAATAATACATACGCTTTAATAAATGTTGTTTATTATATTGTGCTTCAGAATTTGTAGGATCAAGTGCAATTGCTTTATTATAAGACTCAAGAACTAAATTGTATTTACCTAGTAAATAGAAAAAGCCGTATTTTTGAGTAAGATAGATTTATTAAATATATAATTATTGACTTACTTCCCCCCCCCTATAAATTACTTCTCTCACATGATAATTAAACTCTATCATTAATATATAAGCTAATTTTAAAGAGTTACAATATAAAGAAGAAGAAATTTTAACCTCTGAGTCTTATATTGATGAAGAGGAAGAAAGAAATTAAAAGCTCAAAATGCAAGGAAAGAGCTTAAGTTAATATTAATAACTCTTGGAATAGTTTTTTGACTAGTTTTTTAACTTTCTGTTATTTCTTTTTTAACTATATAGAAGCAAAAGCAGCAGAATATAAACTACAGCAAGCAGCAGAAGCAAAAAAGTTAGATAAAGCTGAATGATGCAAGCTATAATATTTCAGCAATTCTCAAATAATCTTGAGGGGCAAGATTTTCAGCACGATAATTATCATTGATTTTCAACTGAGTTAATACTTCATGTATATTAGGTACAAGATTTTTCAGTGATGATTTGATCATTTTCCGTCGTCCTGCAAAAGCAAGCTTTGTTATTTGCTCCACTTTATTTATCAGAGCAATAGACGGCGGATTTTCTAAAGGTATTAGTTTAACTATCGCAGAATATACTTTAGGAGGTGGATAGAAAGCAGTTGGCGCTACGTCAAAGCACTTTTCCACTTTAGCGATTAGCTGACATATTACCGATAATCTGCCATATGCTTTAGTTGAGGGCATAGCACAAACACGTTCTACTACTTCCTTTTGTAACATTAGCGTCATACTAGTAATTAGCCGTGCTTCTTTCAGCCATCTAATCACTAACTCAGTACCTATATGATACGGTAAATTAGAGATTATAGTTACTTTATAGTCAATTGATTTGGACTCGCCTATATCGTTGCTTAAATCGGTTAAATTTATTTTAAGAGCATCTTGTTTAATAATATTTAGATTAGGATAATATGCTTTAATCTCATTAAGGAGCGGAAGGCATCTCTCATCTGTTTCTATAACAGTTAAGGATTCAGGATTTTTCTGCAATATTGACCTAGTTAACCCTCCTGTGCCGGGCCCTATTTCTAATACTCGGCTATTTTCTGCCAGGTTACTTGCACGTACGATTTTCTCACATAGACTACTGTCAAAAATAAAATTTTGTCCGTGCTTTTTAAGAGGATTAACTTGATGTAAAGCTGCGTGTTTTGCAATTGAAGGGAGCATAGGGGATGTCATTCCCGCGTAGGCGGGAATCCAGTAAAACATATAAAAACAAGTTTTTATATGTTTGTTTTTATCAAATATAATTCTGTATTAATAATCAAGGTTATTTTTCTGGATTCCCGCCTACGCGGGAATGACATAGAATAACACACACTAAGACGGCAGCATTATTTTTATAGCTGCTTTCTTACGCATATTTTCAAACATTTTTTGTGCTTTTTGCGAAATCTTTTTATTGGTTAGGAAATTTACTACATAATTATTTTCATCTTCATTAACATTTAAGATTTTTTTGCTGCACACTAATGTTATTTCAAATTTGTTATTTACTTCAAAAACATTACTTGCTTTATCAGGAGTTAAGTCCTTTACAATAGTTTGTTTTACGCCTTCTATCTTGCTAAGCTTATCGGTAATAATTTGCATAGTAGCAAAATTATCATAAAGCGATTTTTTAACATCCGCACATTTTTTTAGTCGATTTTTCAAATTATTCATCTGCGTAAACGCTTTATTGCCACCATCTTTAGATGTAAATACTTGCATTGAAATTTCTACGTCTTTTTGATCGCTAGATAAAATTGCGACATCTATTTCTTTATTACTTACTTGTACCGATCTTGATAGACTTGATAAAATATTCATTTTAATCAACTCGGATTTAATTTGGGAAATAAAACTATCAGGATTAACTGATTTGCTTTTTAGATACTGAAAAAGAGAACCGTGAGGCATTTTATTACGATCTTCAATGGACTTAATAGCGTTATCTATCTCTTCTTGCGGAATTTCTCTATCTCCTGCATATTGAACAAGCAAAGATGCGTCAATTAAGCTCTTGAGCGCTAAGTCACTTAGCTGCTTATCTTGAGCAGACGTTAGACTTTCAACATTATTTAGTGCCATAATCATTTTTTTTCTAGCACGGAACTCATTAAGAGTAATAGGTTCATCATTTACGGATGCTACTATATTCGGTAATGATGCTTGTGCTACATTAAAAGTAAAAAAAACGGTAATGATTAATAATAATTTTCTCATGTGATACTCTGAATAAGTGACCAGTAAGTAGACAAAGTTTTATTTGGAAAAGAGCAAGGAGTCTATAAGTCAAGGAGCGGAGCGTACATTTAGTACGTGAGCACCGCAAAACTTATAAGACGACGTAGCCAATTTTTCAAATAAAACGAGTATACTCACATGTTTAAAACTTTTAAACCGATAGAAATAGTCGGCGAAGAGGTAGTCTTTTTGATTCCTCTACTTCCATCGGCTAGATAATCGGAATAAATCTTTGCAGTAATTCTAACACAATCTTTAGCATATGTCATCCTAATAGTTCGAGTAAGTAAATTTGGAGATCGTCTAGAGAGATCAATGCGTGCACTAAAACCTATAGTCCAATTTTCCGCTAGCTGATAATTTATGTCTCCATAAAATTGTCGTACTCTATTATTTGAAACCATTATACTTTCTACGGAATAATATTTGTTAAGATTGGTAAGCTGAATAAAACTACCTAGAAAGTTAATCTTATCATAGTTAAAATTTCCTCCCACTTCATCTCTAATAGGTCTGAAATATCTATCTTTCCGAAAGCTATAAAACACTTCTAAATTATTATAAAGATTACCTAGTATCTGCCCTACATTTTCCGTATCATCAGCCGGCAAATCTATACTATATCTTGTATTACGGGATTGTCCTAAAAATAATTTTAAATAATTTTCTTCTTTAGCAATATTAGTATTTAAGCCGTAACTTAATCTATTACCGAAATCATGGCAATCAATACCGCTATAACGATTGGATAAAAAGATATTTTTTTCGGATAATTCATATTTAGCAGGATCAATTATAACAAATTTGTTATCTTTCTTAGATAGTTTACGTCCCATAGTAAAAGAAACTACCGGCTCAATAAGTAAATTTATCGTTTTTGTTATATTGCCTACTAACGGATAACGCCATAAAGTTTGCAATTCCGGTATATTCCTTTGAAATGATTTACTTTCTCTCGGCTTATCTACATAAGCCCGTCTAGCAAGATAAAAATCGCCTCTATCTTTAGCAGCAAAATCAAAAATTTGTCCTGAAGCAGTCAGCACATTATGCATAAAGGATAGTTGCAAAGAGGTTCTAGCAACTTGTTTGCCTATTCTTTCTTTGTACATTAACGTATTATTTTCAACAACGATATGGCTGTTGTCATTATCATTCAAATTTATCACGTTTTTTGTATTGATTTTTGGTAATACTAGAGGATCGGTATATTTACAATCATTACTACCTACGCCTTGAAAACTTAATCCTTCCGCCAAAAAATAATCAGCCTCATGAATTTTATTTAAGAATATTTTAGAAGTTAAATATGAAGCGTAGTTATTATAATAATTTTTTAAATAAGCTTTATCCGATGTGCGCTCCACCCTGAAACCGTAATCATAAACTTTATCGGTACTAATAAAATTACCGCTTGCTATATAATGATAAGAAGAAACTTTTTTATTTTTCACTACACTTCCGTCTTTTTCTAGAAAATACGGTAATTTACCGTAACTAACTTGAAAATTCATATTATTGGTATCATTCAGGCGATAACGTGCTTCTAGCTCACAAGTTTGATATTTACTAAAAATTCTTGGAGTGAGAGTAAAATCCATATTAGGTTTTGCACGTAGATATAGGGGGATGCCAAACCCTTTATTTTTGACGTCAGGTACCAATAATCCGGAAGTTGCAGGGGCCGTAGGAGCCGGATGGAAAAAATACGGTAAGTAAAAAATCGGTACACCGTATACTTCAAAAAACACGTTTTTATAAACTACGCTATGCTCTGCGGAATGAATATAAGTATCCTTAGCAGCAATTTGCCAAATAGGATTTCTATTACAAGTAACATCACAAGGGGTAAACTCAGCATGGTGCAGCTTAAGATTATCTTCATCTATTCTTTCGGCAAGTTTAGCAATTAAAAGATTATTATCACCGGAAAGCAAAATGAATTCCGATATGATACCTTTCTTAAATTCATCTTTTAAAACCGCTTTGTCTCCCTCTATTATCCGATTTTGTTTATCCTTAATTCGGATATTACCTTCTGCCCATAAAATATCGTTTTCTATATCATAAAGTAAATTATCTGCTGTTAATAAATACTCATCCGTAATAATTCTTATATTACCTTTAGCATATATCAAATCCTGATTTTCATTATACTCTACGAAGTCAGCTATAATATTGCTTATTTTAATATTTTGACCATTCTTAGCAAGAGCGGCAAAACTTACCAAAGAAAATATTATGATAATAAGCAAACATATTATTCGCAGTAGCATTTATACTAATAAATATATTTTAATAGTATAAAATAATAGCAAGCTATTAGCAATATATCAAATAATAAAAAATTTTGCTTGCTCTTTTGTAGTGCAAGGTTATTCTATGGAGATGATAACCGTCATTGCGAGGAGATGCATAGCATCGACGTGGCAATCTCATGAAGTAGGATAAACTCCTGAGATTGCTTCGTCAAAACTTATAGTTTCTCCTCGTAATGACGAATAATGTGCTACCCTCAGCGCAAAAAACCAAGTACTAATAAAATGCTAGACAATTTTATTGCTCATCAAGCAACCAAAGAGTTTTCAGTTAGTGAGATTTCCAATAAAATCAAAGAGCTATTAGAAAATAATTTTGGCTATATTAAGGTAAAAGGCGAAATTTCAGGCTTAAAAATAGCAAGCTCAGGTCATGCTTATTTTAACTTAAAAGAAAATACCGCCATTTTAGCCTGTACTTGCTGGCGTCCTATTCTTGCTAAAATCAAATTTCCTTTAAATGACGGCATGGAAGTAGTAATTAGCGGTAAACTCTCAAGCTATGCAGGTAATTCACGTTATCAACTATCGGTAGATAATTTGCAACCCGCAGGACTTGGAGCTATGCTGCAAATTCTAAATGAGCGTAAAGCAAGGCTCGAGAAAGAAGGCTTATTTAATAAAATACGTATTCCTATACCCTTTTTACCTGATCAAATAGGCGTTATCACTTCAATAACCGGTGCTGTTATTAAAGATATTATTCATCGTATTCGCGAACGTTTTCCGACTCGGATAATAATATGGCCGGTTAGCGTACAAGGAGCAAATTCTGGCAATGAAATTGCTGAAGCAATTGAAGGATTTAACAATTTAGAAGAGGTAAATAAACCACGTGTTATAATCGTTGCTAGAGGTGGCGGTTCTATAGAAGATCTTTGGTCATTTAACGATGAGATATTAGTACGTGCTGCTTATAACTCAAAAATTCCTATTATTTCCGCAGTAGGTCATGAAGTGGATTATACTTTAATAGATTTAGCAGCTGATAAAAGAGCTCCAACACCGACTGCTGCCGCAGAATTTGCCGTACCGGTACGATCTATTTTAAATAATACGCTACAATCTTATGAAAAAATATTATTGAATAATACTAGCCGGTTAATTAAATATCACGAACAAAATATAGTAAATTACAATAAAATACACAGATATCTCTCTCACTATATAAATAATAGGCAGCAGTTACTGGACGAAACCGGTTTTAATTTACTAGATGCTTTACCGTGCTTTATTGAACTACAAGAAACAAAGATTAAATCTTTTTCTAAAGAAAGAGTTAACCCTGCTAAAATAATCAATTACAAAACATTAGAATTAACACATCAAACAGCTTACCTATCAAAAGCGGCAAATAATACTTTGAAAAACTTTGAGTATAAATTAGAATTAAATAGTACGTTACTTGCAAGCCTTGATTATCACAACGTATTAAAACGAGGTTTTGCTATAGTTAAAGGAGAAACGGGTAATTTTTTATCTTCTAAAATTACTGCTGCGAATGAAAAAATTTTTAATATTAAATTTTCTGACGGTGAAATTAAAGTAGTTCGTGCTTAGAGGCTTTGGTTTTTAACGTCATTGCGAGCAGCCGTAGGCTGCGTTGGCAATCTCATGAAATAATGATAAGCTCCTGAGATTGCTGCGTCGCATTACTGCGTAATGCTTCTTGCAATGACGACTCTAGCATCCACGCAACAACGATTGTTCGCAATGACGATAAAATATTGCTACAGGATAACATTTTAATTCTAAAAAAATACAGCCCATGAAAATTTTAAAGCTTTTTATTTTTATACTTCTCACTTCTAAAAATTTGTATGCTTTAAGCATAGGCACGAACGAACAACAAGCAATTTTAGAATGCGAAGGGAAAGCTGATAAAACAACTTTGATAAATGCATGGTATATAAATGAGCCTTATCAATACTTAATTGTTGCTTCAAACAATCATACTACCGTTTCCGGTATGGGTATAGAATTAATTAACGCTATTGCTGCAAAAATAGGTATCAATATTGAGTACAATCAAGATAGCTGGTATCAAGATCAATTAGATATTCAAAGCGGCCATGCCGACATGACAGCAGGAGCTACTTATACTACTGAGAGCAGTAACTACGCTTATTTTTCAAAGCCTTATCGTCTTGAAGAATTATCATTATTTATTATTGAACCACTTGCCACAATGTTAATGAACTAACAGTACAAATACGTCTATTTAATCTTCAGTTAGGAATAGTGAACGGTACTGTATACGGAGATCCTAAATTTACGGAGTTTTTATATAATGAGAAAAATCAAGATATAATTAGAATATATCACAATAATATGGAATTGATAAACGGAATAATCAAGAAAGAAATTGACGGTTTCATTAGTGATCGAATTGTCGGTGCCGTTAATATTTTAGGAAGAACAATAGACAGGAATATATTAGAAGTTCCCTTAAATATTAAAACTCCTATACATTTAATGTTTAGCAAAAAAACCGTATCTTAAATATAGTTGAACAATTTAATTTTGCTATAGATGATTTTCTTGTAAATAACGAGTATAAAAAAATTATTAAGACATACATATATCATATTCTATTGCCTAAATCTATAGATTCTCGTTGGTGCTATGTTATAGGTTTACGTGGTTGCCTTGCTTTTGCTTTTTCAGGAATTATTTGGAGTAGCAGAAAAAATAGTACTTTATTGGGTACACTTTTATTTGTGGTATTACCGTCTGTTAGTAGCTGTATAATGCTAGATTTAATAGCAAACCATGATACGGACATTTAAACTTCTATTTTACTCCTTCTTATTTCTATTACATATTTGTAGTAGTTTTTACTCGGTTTTACAATTATTAAATTATTCAGCTATTATAATAAACAGATTGCTGAAGATAATTATTGAGAACAATCCTTAAATAATATAGTATTATAGGAGTTGCAATGGTTATTATTAACAAAATTGAGCCTCTAAGTTTTTGGGGACCGTTTTTTGCTTTCATTACGGCTAATTGCGGTGCAATATTACAAGATTTTATTATGAACGAAAATTCAATTAAGAGGATACCAAGAGGAGTGAGTATTGAAATCACTGTATTATGGGGTATAGCTTTTAGCGTATTATTAGATATGTACAGTAGTAATCCAAATTATCATACAATAAAATATTCAATGAGTATAGTAATTTCCGGAGCATTTATTACTAGTCTCTTAGTTTATCATTTTGGTTTTCTTGAGTGGCGATTCCGTAATGAAAAATTAGAAGATATAGAAAAACAAAAACATGAAGATAGCTACTTGGAATATTAATTCCATAAAAACAAGACTTAATTTATTGCGTAATTTTTTATCTAAAGAAAATCCGGATATTTTATTATTGCAAGAAATAAAATGCGAAACCGCAAAATTTCCTTTTGATGCATTATCCGATCTACCTTATAATTCTTATGTTCACGGACAAAAATCATATAACGGCGTTGCTATAATTTCAAAATTTCCTGCCGATGAAATAATTAAGGATTTTCCGAATAATTACTGCAGTGATCAAGCAAGATTCTTAGAAATAAAATTATCATTACCTATAGGGTTTTGTAATATAATCTCGCTCTATGCTCCTAACGGTTCATTTGTCGGTAGCGATAAATTTGTAGCAAAACTAGCATTTTATGATAATTTTATCAGTTATCTATCAACTAAAAAATCTTTTGACGAAAAAACTATCATAGGCGGTGATTTCAATATTGCACCGTTCGATATAGACGTATATTCACCTAAGCTACTGGCTGAAACTACTTGTTTTACTGAGGTTGAACAAAAAAAATTACGCACTATTCTAAATTCCGGATTTGAGGATTTGTATAGATTAATGCATCCGAGTAAACAAGAATTTTCATGGTGGGATTATAGAGCCGGATGTTTTGAACAAAATAAAGGTATGAGGATTGATATGATTCTTGGTTGTAATAATACTATTGACTATTTAGAAAATTGCTATATGGATTATAATTTAAGGACTCAAGAAAAACCTTCAGATCATATACCGGTAATTGCGAGTTTTAAGGGATAGTCAATGTGGAATGTTGCTATCTTAGGATGCCGTATGTCATTCCCGCGTAGGCGGGAGTCCAAAAAAAATAGCTTTAATATTGATATAGAAGTTACATAACTTGATAAAATAACCATATAAAAACAAGTTTTTATATGATTTTAATGGATTCCCGCCTACGCGGGAATGACATAGACCACTTTTTAAAAATAAATATATGTCTCCAAAATTCATGACATTTTACGAAAAATATATGACGATTGTCGGTACAATCGGCAATTTTATGTTTTATATACAGGCTCATAGGATTTGCACCTGCCAATCTTCGGCTTCTGTTTCTATGCCCGCCTTTACTATAAGTGCTATTGCTCTTTGTAGTTGGCTTATATACGGCATATTAATAAAAAATACACCTATTATAATAGCAAATATAGTAGGTTTTATTGGGGCATTATTAGTTCTCTTAACCATAATAATATATTAATAATGACTAAGAAAATTATTACTTTAGTTGGCCGTCCGAATGTAGGCAAATCAACGCTTTTCAATAGATTAAGCATACGTAAAAAAGCTATCGTTCACGATTTGCCAGGCGTCACTAGAGATAGAAAATATACAGACTGCAAAATCGGCTCTTTTGAATTTTTGTTAATTGATACCCCAGGACTTGACGAGAATCCTAATAGTATGGGAGAGAGGTTAATGGAGCAGACTATTAAAGCAATTTTAGAGGCAGATTTAATTTGCTTTATGGTTGACGGTAGAAGCGGAATATTACCTGATGATAAGCTACTTAGTAGTTTTGTTAGAAAATATAATAAGCCTACTATATTGCTAGTTAATAAATGCGAGAAAGCTTTTGATTTTGATAAAGAGTACTACAAATTAGGGTTTGATAGTATGATAGCTATCTCTGCCGAGCATGGCACAGGCTTAATTGATTTATATGACGAAATTATTGCCAAGTTACCTGAAGAAGAATCAATCGAGACAAATATAACCAATCCAATTAAAGGAGATTGTTTGCAGATAGTAGTTAGTGGCAGACCTAACACCGGAAAATCTACTTTTATAAACGCTCTTATTAATGATGAAAGATTATTAACCGGTCCTGAAGCCGGCATTACTCGTGAATCAATTGAAATTGATTGGCAATATAAAAATAATCATATTAAATTGATTGATACGGCAGGACTTCGCAAGAAACCTACTATTACAGAGTCTTTAGAAAAATTATCGGCATCGGATACTATTAACAGTATTAAATTTGCTAATACTGTAATCTTAATGATTGATGCTTTAGCTCCTTTAAAACAGCAAGATTTAAATATTGCAAGCTATGTGGTAAATGAAGGAAGAAGTATAGTTATAGTAGTAAATAAATGGGATTTAGTTAAAGAATCCGCAAAAGAAGCATTTCAGGAAGAATTTTATTATCAGATAAATACTCATCTGCCTCAGGTTAAAGGTATCCCCGTTCTATTCATTTCAGCAATAAATAAACAAAATATTGAACAAGTGCTAGATGCTTGTCTTAAAATTTATAAAATTTGGAATAAGAAAATAACTACTAGCAAATTAAATGAATGGCTTAATTTTACTACGAAAGCACATCTGCTGCCTTTACAAAAAGGCAGCAGAAGAGTGCGTATAAAATATATGACTCAAACAAAAACCCGCCCCCCTACTTTCAAGCTATTCTCCAATAATCCGGAAAAAATTACCGATAGCTATAATAGGTATTTAGTAAACAATATGCGTGAGGCTTTTGACATGCCGGGCGTTCCTATTAGATTCACTTACGTAAAAACTAAAAACCCGTATGTGTAGTTTAAAATTAATTAATAACAGTTTAGTTATTAGCACCGAAAAATCTGAATTAGATATATTACTAGATAATATTACTGATTCTAATTGTCATCATGAATTATTAAGTAATGATAAGACTAAAGGTAATGCAATATGGTAACTTATATACTTTAACCAAGCTGTAAATTAGATAAGTTCGCTATTCCAACTACACTTATTTTTTCTGTTTTTTTATATGTATTATTCCCGACGGTAACAATATATAAATGTTCTAACTGCAAAGCGGCAAGAACGATATGCATTGATTTAGTAATACTAGGAGCATCAGCATTTTTTACTTCAAAGCCGTATTTCTTACCATTCTTAATAATTAATAAATCTAATTCTGCTCCTGTTTGCGTTCGCCAAAAAAAATACTCTACATCCGTTTTAAATTTACGTATTAACTCCTCTATTAACCCTTCAAATGAAAGACCACGTTTTGGATGAACATACCAATCATGTTCGTGAATCCCTAATAATGCATGTAGTATTCCGCTATCTCGTAATATAGACTTTCGGTGCTTTCACTTGACGTTTTGAGATATTTTCATACCAAGGTTTTAATAACCGCATAATAAAAGTTTGCTCTAATATTTATGTCCGTTAAACCGAGCGACCTTCCAAACGCGCTATAATTTAATAATTGCCTATGATTATGAGCAAGCATCATCCATAACTGCCTCATTACATGTGCATTAAGAGATATTCCTAAACTAGGCAAATCACGCTCGATAAAACTAGTGATGTAGCTATTACGCCATCTAAGACTTTGGACATAATTTTTTGCTAAATATGATTTAGGAAAACTACCTCTTAACCATAACTCCCTAAAATCATTTATCTCTACTATTAAATTGAACGGAGTAAACTCCGTATATTCAATACGGCTGGCTAATGATTCTGAAGATTGTCGCAATAATGCTCCAGAAGCACTACCTAATATTAAAAATTTTTTGTTTGAATAGTCAGCAAGAACTCTTAAATAAGGAAAAATTTCTGTCTTTGAATTTCATCAATTACTATTAAACCGTTTAAAGGCTCAAGAGTTGTTTTAAGATTCTTAAATTGATCTAAGTGAGCGCCGGATCCTCAAGATCAAAAAAGTAGCTCTTTTCATCTTCTTTAAGCTGTTTAATATAAGCATGAGCTAAAGTAGTTTTACCACATGGCCTTGGGACCGAGAATGGCACAAATAGGGAATATCTCAAGGGCACCTGTGATCTGTGTTAAATAATATCATCCTTATAATTTCATAATGACACTTTGAATTTACAATATAATTTTAATCAAATAATAGCAAGATGTTTCTAGGTCCTGTGCACTTTTGATTAATGATTATAATTATGAGATATTTTTAAGCGAAAATTAATAAGATTTTTGAAGGAATAGTTATACATATTTCAAAAAAATTTGATAATTTCCAGCTAAAAAGAGCCATAATTATGATTATTCTATTAAAAGTGCACAGGACTTAGGCGCCTCTACCGGCTTTTCCTATCTCTCTTTGTCTTTCTTCTAATACCTTACTTGTATGCGGTCCTACCGCTTCTTTATCTTTACTAAATTTACTTTTTCCTAAATTAACTATAGTGTCTGCTACTACTCCTAGCACTTTTGGATCTGATAATAATTTTAACACCAGCAATATAATTTTACCGTATTCATGTTTGCTAAATTTATCGGCAAATTAATTCAGGTGCATGTTTACCGGCTATCTTTACTAATTTTACACCGTCTAATTTTAATTTTTGACCCTTAGGTGTTTTATTTCAAAACTCATCTACAACCGGTCCTAAACTACTTGCATGTTTTGTTAATAGTTCAGGAAGGTCTTTTTCAATTATTTTGCTTATTTCCGGATTATGGTTTTTAATTTGTATCAAAGGACTAATCAATTCCTTTACCTCTTTTACCTTTTCTTCTTTTGATTTCTCTTCCTTTGGAAGTGGCTTAATTAACTGAAATTTTTGTATTATATTAGCAACTTTATCGCTATCGGAAAGAGCGAGGCTTGCAAGTTTAGTAATTGACGGCAGCGCATCTTTTAAAAAAGGCGTAGATACATCTAATGCCTTATTTATCAACTCCGGATCTTTCCCTTGTGATTCTATTCTTTCCGTTACTTTAGGATGTTTTAAAACATCTAATATATCCTGTTTATTACTATCTAAATATCGCGGTAATTCTTTTTCTAAAACAGGAGATAAATTATCAATAATTTTTTTGGCATTTTCAACTAACTCTATACTATTTGAGGTTTTTTGCCTTTTAATAACTCTTTTTTAGTTTCAGTATCTAACCCTTCCATATTTAGGTTCATTTTAGTCCAACGCTGATTTTCTTTAAGCTGACTATAAGCTTTTATATGAAGGAGTACTTTCAATTAATTTTTCGCTAGAATTTACAACTGTATTTGCAATTAATTCAGGTTTAGCGATTTTTTGTGCTTTATTATTTATTATATTTTCCGTAATTTGAACTAACCCCTTTTGATTATCAGGATTTTTTAAAATTATACTAAATCGTGATTAAGAAGGGGTTTTACTTTGTCTGAAGTAATAATGTCATGTATATTTTATAGCACCTTGAGATGATGCGTTTTTTTGTTTAATATTCTTATATATTTCTTGTACTTTTGGGTTTAAATCGCTTTCTAGTGCTTTAGATATTAAATCTACTCCTAGTGTAGATAATTCTCTGATAAATTTAGGACTTATTTTGTCTAATACATTTATTTTTTCTGTTTCGGCAGTTTGAAAGTTTTTTGTTATTTTGCGAAGCCTCTTATTTAAAATAGGCTTGAGAAGATATGGAATAACTTTAGACTGTAAAAGAGTTTCTTTTGAACTATTGATATAGTTTTGGAATGTAAAACAGAAGCACATTTTTTTATAAGCGATTCTGCATCTACTATCATCTTGCAACCAGCTTCAATAGAACCTACACTAGTGGTAGCACTTCTCGCTTTTCTGAGGTTATTAAGCTCCAGTACAAGATCAGGTAAAACTTGAGAAGCCTCCCAGGTAAACTGCAATGCACTAGGAACATTCCCGACTGCTTGGATAACACTTTGTATTATACCTAAATTATCTTTATTAAGATCTAGATATCGTTTATTTAACTCATCATATTTTTTGTTACCTGTTTCAGCTCCAAGAGCTAAAGATCCAACTTAAACCCACGAAAGGTTTTATATTCTTCATCAAGGTGTTGCCTTATATTATCAATGGATTCCTGCTCTTGCTCTTGGCTTTCAGAAATTTAAATACCTTTATATAATTTAAAGGTTTATAAAATTTTACTTTTTAATTTTTGTTAATTTTAAAAGTCATGGTTATCTTGCAATGGTTTTTTACTATAATTTTTCATTTACCGGTAAATCCATACTAACCTCTCCACACAATAAAACGATATTCTCCATTACCTGAGGATCTATATCCGGGTTGTTATACTCTTTATTTTTCTGCAGTTGTAATAGTAAGGGTCAGGCCATAATTCCATGATTTTCGGTAAAGATTTTTGCTGTATAGTACCGACATTATACTCGCGTTTTAAAACTTCAGCCGGCATTCACCCTACATCACCGATAAAATATATTTCTGAGAAATGCAAAATCGATTTAATATATTATTGGGATCTATATGGATTTATAATATTCACTTGTACATCATTAAACAATTTCACTACTATAAGTGGTTTATCGAGATGTTTTTCTATACTTACTAAAGCTATATTTTCTAAGTTTTCGGGGCATTGAACAATTTTATCTAAAGCCGTTAATTTTTCAAACTCTTCCTCTCCTATTTTTTCTTTTAGGTCTCTTTTATATTTTTGTTCTTTATCTGAAGGAAATACTAATTTATCACAACCAAAAAAGGAGTAGTAATAGGATATTTAATAAATAAATCTTTTAGTTTCATAATAAAAAATTTTTTAATATATAAGGCTATAATATTAATAATTTTTATATGTCAAATAATATCCTCTAGACTATCTAGGTCATGCTTTACCAATCGTAACAACTTCGCTTCAGGGCTTAGATTTTTCACGGCCCATTTTTTAATCCAAGGTTCGGCGAGCTGCCACATATTAACATTACCATCCAACTGTCTGCCTATCCCTTCCACCATTATTAAAGTCTTTTGCAATAGCAACAACTCCGGTTGTACTTCCATGCCGAAATCTTCCGTGATTTTAAATAAATGTGCAAGCAGCTTACCTATGGAAATATTTTTTATGGGCGTCCCTACTATAGGCTCGGTAACGGCTCTACAACTTTGAGCGAATAAATCTAAATCGGTATTTGATGGGATGTAGCCGGCTCTTAAATGTACTTTAGCAACTAATTTATAATCACGCCTTAAAAAGCCAAATAGACTTTCGGCAACGGCTAAACGATCTTTTTCTTTAAGTCTGCCCATAATACCGAAATCAAGTAAAATTATCTTACCTTGCTTATTCACTAAAATATTCCCTGCATGTAAATCAGCATGAAAAAATCCGTCTCTATAGGCTTGATTGAAAAACATTACGGCAAAATCCTGAGATATTTTTGTAGGCTCTAACCCCATTTCCTTTAGTAGCAAAGTATCATATATAGAAGTGCCGTCTAACCACTCGGTGGTTAGTATATTTTCTGATGTTAAATCCCAATATATTTTAGGGATTATCACGTTAATATCATTTCGCATATTATCCGTAAGCTCAGAAGCTGCTGCCGCCTCTAAACGTAAATCAAGCTCAAATTTCATAGTTTCATGAAATTTATCGACTACTTTAATTGGCTTTAGCCTTTTTGCTTTAGAAAATTTTGAGATAATTTTTGCAAGAAAATATAGCAGCTTAATATCTCTGTTATATTTTTTATGAATACCCGGACGCAAAATTTTTACCGCAACATATTCACCGGTTATAAGTTGTGCTTTATGTACCTGCGAAATTGATGCGGCAGCGATGGGGATATCGTCGAGGTGTAAGAAAGGGAGGGCGTCATGGCTCACAGTCGTAGACTGCGTGGCAATCTTTTGTTTACTTGCTGAGATTGCTTCGTCGACATAAATGTCTCCTCGCAATGACGTTATCAACCTTCTAGCCACCCCACCATCAAACGGAGGTAGCTTATCTTGCAGTAACCTTAAATAACCTGCTATCTCTGCTCCTACTAAATCGGCTCTTGTCGAAAGAGTTTGTCCGAATTTTATATAAATAGGTCCAAGATCACTTAAACAATCTATTAAGCGTTTGCCGTAATCTTCCCGTGATTTTTTTATTAACGAGACCGGAGCAAAAAATAAGGCTAATATATAACCGATAAACCTGAAATATTTAGGGCTTCTTGAATCAATTAAGATTTGCTTTTTACTGATGATACGAACAATACGTATTAAATTAAAAAAATTACTTATCATCTATTATATACTCCGAAGTAAAATAAAGAGTAGTATACGAAGATCAACTTCAAAAAGAGCAAGGAGTTCACAAGTCGAGGAGTGATATTTAATACGGGAGTACCGCAGATCTTGTAGAACGACGTAGCCAATTTTTGAAGTTCAGCGAGTATACGCACTGTGGATAGCAACTATTCCGCCACTTAGATTTTTATAACCGACTTCCTCAAAACCGGCGTCTTTAATCATTATTCTAAACTCGTCTTGTGAGGGGAATAAATCTATACTTTCGACCAAATATTCATATGCCTCTTTATTACCCGCTATCATTTGACCAATACTCGGTATAACATTAAATGAGTAGAATTTATAGAAATCTTTTATGTACCCTTCCTTTACTTTTGAAAACTCAAGACATATAAACTTGCCCATTGGCTTTAAAACCCTGCATGCTTCCTTTAAAGCCTTATTTATATCAGGTACGTTTCTAATACCGAATGCTATAGTATAATAATCAAAACTATCATCCGGAAACGGTAGTTCTTCAGCACTTGCTACAGTAAATTTAAGATTTTGAAATAAATTCAGATCTATTGCTTTTTTCTTAGCTTGCTTTAACATTTCTTCATTAATATCACTTAAAGTTAAAGAGATATTATTAACTCTATCTCTTGCTTTTTTAGCAAGTTTTAAAGCAATATCACCGCTACCGCTAGCAACATCTAATATATGAGAGTTAAGATTTGGAATTTGCCTAATAAATTCATCTTTCCATAAGCGATGTAATCCCAAACTCATTAAGTCATTCATTAAATCATACTTATCAGCGACATTAGAAAAAACGTTATTTACTAAACCTTGTTTTTTAGTGTAGTCTACTTTTTTAAGGCCAAAATTTGTTTGGTTCATAGTTTTTTATTATAAATATTAGTATCACATGCCGGAACTTCCTGAAGTAGAAACTCTTAAAAACTCTCTAAAAGATAAGCTAATCGGACTTATTATAGAAAATGTAGAGTTAAAAAGAGATAATTTACGTTATAAGCTATCCCCGCTTTTAGCTACAGAAATCTTAAATACTAATATACTGGATGTTAGGCGTCGTGCAAAATATTTAATTATAGATTTTAATAATGATTATTCTTTAATAGTTCATCTAGGCATGAGCGGTAGATTTACTCTGCAATCTGCTAATTATAAAACTCAAAAACACGATCATGTGATTTTTGATTTAAGTAACGGCGAAAAGTTAATTTTCAACGATACTAGACGATTTGGTATGATTTATAGTTTTAAGACTGATCTCTTAGAAAAAGAATTGTTTAATGATTTAGGCATAGAGCCTTGTTCTGATTTATTGACGTTAGAATATCTAAAAGATAAGCTACAAACTAAAAAAATACCGATAAAAAACTTGATTATGGATAATAGAGTTATAGTCGGAGTCGGTAATATCTATGCTTCCGAAAGTCTTCATTTAGCTAGAATTCATCCGGACAAATCAGGTAGCGATTTAAGGGATGATGAAATAGAAAATTTAATTAAATCGATTAGAGATGTGTTAACTAAAGCTATAACTGCCGGCGGTACTACTCTTAAAGATTTTGTAAACGGCGATAACAAACCTGGTTATTTTACTCAGCAACTTAAGGTTTACGGTAGAGAGGGACAAAGTTGTTTAAGCTGCTCTAGCACTATTATCAAGACAAAACATTCAGGCAGAAGTACTTTTTATTGTAAAACTTGCCAATATAGTTAATTCACTTGACATATTTTTTAAAACCATTTATAAAGCTCTTTATTATTTATTCAATTATTGTAAAATATATGAAGGTAGACTCCTTACATAACCTATCTTATAAAGAGGAGTTTGAAGGAGGCACGAAACGCAGCACCGCAGCGTACAAAAAGGTACGTGAGAATGCGAGTATTGGATCGACGTATGTCGCAGATACTTCAAAAGTTGGAAGTCAAATAAGTGGTGAGCCTGCACAGCGTATAAAAATACGTGAGCACAGGCAAATCCCGAAGTTTAATGTACCAAATCTTGAAGTATCAAAGGTATACAAATTACCTTTAGAAGGAGGTTATGCAAGAAGTCTAATAAAGCCGGTGATTATGGCAAGAAGTAACGGTAAAAGACTATGGCCTTTGTCATCTCGGGATAAACCGACAGTTTAAAAAAATATTGAGTGATCTAACTTTACTTCAGCAAACATTAAACCGAAATAAATTTTTAGGACAACCTACTATTATTACTTCCAAAAAATATGAATCAATCACTAAGGAACAAGCAGCAGAAATAGATGTAGAAATAGCATCAATTACCGAGCCTTTACAAAAAAATACTGCCGTTTGTGCCACTATTACGGCATTATCGGCTAAAGCACCAGGATTTGATATTGTAGTGTTACTACCTTCAGACCATCATATAGCTGATGATATAAAGTATCTTAATACTATAAATAAAGCTTTACATTATGTTAATGGCATTTGCACTATAGGTATTCCTATAAATGTTATAAGTGCCGAGTATGGCTATATAAAAACACAGGATTATCAATTGCAGAAAATGTTTATCTAGTTGATCATTTCATTGAAAAACCTATATTAGAGCAAGCAAACAAACATTTTCAAAGTAATGAATATTTTTGGAATTCAGGAATTTGTGTATACGATGTTAACTTCTCCTTAAACTTAGCAATGCACCTTCAACCTGATTTATTCTGTATTGCAGAAAAAGCATTTAATACTGCCGCAAAAAATGAGAATAGTTTGGCAATAGACAATGAGGCTTATAATGAAATCGCAGCAATTGCTATAGACAATGCCATAATGGAATATATTTCGGGAATGGTCATGATAAAAGCCGATTTTGCTTGGAACGACCTTGGTATTTGGCATTCCTTATTACAGGTAAAAGACCGGAATATAAACGATAATTATTGCGAGGGACACGTAGTAACAAGCAATACTACAAACTCTTGCATTAGTTCTAATAATAAATTAACTACCGTAGTAGGTCTTGACAATGTAATAATTATCGATACTATGAACGGTCTTTTGGTTGCCGATAAATCAAAAATGAATGAAATCAAAGAATTAGTAATGAAAATAGAGCAAAATTAAAATGAATGATCTAGAGAAAGCGAAAATCCTATTTACTGCTCTTTTTAACGGAAAATCTGATTCATCACTGAATTATGAAATATATGAAAAAGCTTTTCTAAATAATATTTTATCTTCTGAAGAAATAAAATTAGAAACTATGAAGGGAAATAACGAAGCTTGTTATATTCTTGCTAAAACTTACTAAATTAATTAATAGTAACTCTCAAGATGAATATAGCTCTATGTTATTAACATTGATTGGAAGTAAATTAGGAAATACAGAATGTACACAGCTTGTTTATTCATATCCTAAAAATATACAAGCTTTGAATCTGCTGTTAACAATTTTATTCAAGACTATATAGGACAGCTTAATATCACTTTTGATGATACTATATTATCAGCTGCTTACTCCGATACTTTAGATACTTCAATGTTAGGAGACTCAAATTATAATAATATGTATAACCTTGGTTGAACACCGCTAATATTCAAGACTATTGACATAGCGTTATTGCTTATATATCCTATTTTTATGAGTTTAAACCTCATCATTCAAATATAGCTAATCTTATACACTTCAAAAATCTGTAAGTTATAGGAACAACTTAGTAATAAAGCGGTTCATTTTAGTTGGGTTACAACATGGAAAATACTACAGAAGAACAAATAATAATATCTGAAGTCAAAAATTCTGAAGTCAAAAATGATGAAGAAGAGAAAAGGTTAAAAGCAGAAGACTCACGAAAGCAACTTAAAGCAATACTAACATTTGGTATTATTTTGACCGGTTTTTTAACTTTTACTTATTTCTTTTTTAATTACATAGAAGAAAAAGCGGAAGAATACAAACAACAGCAACAACAAGAAATGCAAAAAACTAATAAGAGTTGAATATTAGATTACCACACTTCTCCTTTAATTATGATCTTGTTGTATGGCTGCGATATCATTCCAGCAAGGCATTGTTGCGTGGATACCACCCCGTCATTGCGAGCGACTGAAAGGAGCGTGACAATCCAGAAAAAATAATAAAAAAATGCTATAAATCAGCATTTTTTACTGAATTGCTACGTCAATTACTTACGTAATTTCCTCGCAATGACGGAAAAAACAATCCACGCAGGCAATGCCCACTCGTAATGATTATTTTTATACTGCCTTAAGTTTAGATTGCTTGAAATTAGTTTGATCAAAATCATAGATAAAATCTTTGATAAGAGGCACTATAAACTGTTTAAATTTACTTCCGCTAAATACCTCGTAATGCCCTGCCCCTTTTTGTAAATAGTATCTTTTCATTGATTCAGGTATATTTGAACAAAGTTTTAAAGCAGCTTTTGTTTGCCCTACCGTTGCAATATCATCTAATTCCCCTTCAATACCAAGTAAAGCACATTTAGTAATATGTTTTAAATCGATCGGACGCTTCTCAGAAACTAATTTATCTCTTGCTAACGAAAATTGTTGGAATACTTCATCTATAGTTTGTAAGTAAAACTCTGCCGGCATATCCATACCTGATAAAGCCGGCAAGTTGGAGGAAGCCGGGATATACTTTTCTACCATGTCCGGGATAGTTTGGCGGCACCTGCATTGTAACCATTTGGCAGAACCATTCTAAACTTTTACTTTGAGCGAATTCATTAACTGCCGTGGGATTTTTTCTAGCATCTACAGTGCCGCCCATCAAAATCATCGAACTCGGCACATTTGGACTATTACTCTCCGACATTAAGTTAATGGCGGCAAGCAGTGGAACAGTAGGTTGGCAAACTGCCATAGTGTGAACATTCAGTCCTATAAAATTGATAAACTCCATTACGTAATCAATATAATCATCCATATCAAAATGCCCTGCCTCAAGCGGCACATAACTGGCTTCCGTCCAATCTGTAATATAAATATCGGTATACGGTAATAATGCTTGTACTGTTGTTCTAAGTAAAGTAGCGTGATGTCCCGCCATGGGTGCTACTATTAATAATTGAGGTAATTCTTTTTTAAAACCTATTTTCTGAAAATGCCTTAGTTCACAAAAAGACTTTTTTAGTATAACTTTTTCATTAATGTTATAGGTTTTATCATCAATAATTGTTTCAAGGATATTAAATTCGGGTTTTGCATATTTTCTAGTCATGCGTTCACAAAGCGTTAAATAAGCATGCATAATTCTTGCAAAACCGTTATCTTCTAATGACTCATGTTCATATGCTTCTTTTAGAATTTGTATACCTAAATGCATTGGAGCAATTTGTGCTCTAAGCCCCTCTAACATATAATATGTATAATTAGTACTTAAATCACAGTTAATCATAATTTATCCACAAATTTAAAAATAATTAATATAAATTTAGTTTAGCACTCAAAATTTCTCAGTACATTAATTTTAGGATTCACGGCTTAAATTTTTATAAATGCGTAATAATAATGGTCTTATATATCAATATGTTTCTTCTTATTTTGCTTAGGAATTTTATTTACGTGGTCATTATTAATATTAAACCAAGTACTATCATTTACTTTCTGTTTTTTTATAGAATGTATCAATATTATTTATATAATTTTCAAAATCTTTATTCTCTTCTGCTAACCTATTAGCCATATTCCAATCTATTTCCGGTCTTTCTCTAGCAGGAATTGATATTTTACTATCTTCAGGATTTTCTATATCTAAATCCTATACCATGCCTAGTACATAGCATTTCAAGTTCATGCCTAGTATCATTTTATCTACTTTCAATTAAATCAGCAGCAACTAAATAACCATAATGTGCCCATGAGGAATTTGATAAAGTCTGAAAAAAGATTCTAGTAAATTACTACGATTGATATTTTTTTTGCTTCAAAAGACTAAAACCTTGCTTGTTTTCCTGCATAATATTTAGCACAATCTTTAATTAGTGAACTCCACTTTTCATTAAGAACTTCCATACCTACCCAATCTGGGTGTAACCATTTATTATTACCTTTAGTTCCTTGTTTATTTGAAGACAAATGATGCTTAATAGGCATATTATGAATCTTCAATTTGTTTTGAAGATATAATGCAAGTGCATCACATACTTGCACTGCGGTTATTTTATCTTCTTTATTTGCATTTATTTTAGGTTCTGTGGCTTGTTCATTATTGACATAGTAACCAGGGTTTTGCGAATAATAAAACTTTAGCTTAGGTTTTAGCTCTATTCTAATATTAGGTTCTTGTCTTCGTTCAGCAGAAAGCTTACTACTGCTAATGTCACCTGAATCAATTCCTATAATCTCCTTATCTTTTTCTTCTTGAATCTTTGCTTCTAACAATCTCTTATTTGTACTTGCATTTGCTTTGAGTCTTGCTTCGTCAATGTGATTTTCTACACACCATTCAGCTATGCCATAAGAGGTAAATTTCTGATCTTCATGTGCTTTTAAAAAACCAATGATGGCATTTTTGCGATTAAATTCCATATCAAATATACTAACAATTGAAATACTATAAAATATACATATTATTTTAAAAATTTCAACTTTAAATTATCAAACTTGATGTTTTTATAAAGTATTATTTATATATTTTTCAAATTTAGAAAATAATGTTTTGAAGTTATGAGTAGTAACATTTGCTACTTCTTTTGATGTTATATTTTTGAGTTCGGCAACTTTTTCAGCAACATACCTAACAAATGCCGGTTCGTTTTGTTTGCCTCGCATAGGCGTAGGAGCTAAGTAAGGAGTGTCGGTTTCTATTAATAACCTATCAAGCGGTATATATTTGACTATTTCTTGTAAATCAGTAGCATTCTTGAAAGTTATAATCCCTGACATTGAAATATATAAACCGATATCTAGCATTTTTGCCGCTAGATTTTTTGAAGAGGTAAAGCAATGTATTAAACCTGGAAATTTGCTGTTACGCATTTCTGAGGTTAAAATGTCAATAGTATCTTCGTCTGCTTCTCTTGTATGAACAATAACAGGCAGGCGTGTACTAGACGCCGCATGTATATGTGCTACAAACGAATCTTTTTGTAATTTTTGATCGTAAGGCTGATGATAATAATCAAGCCCCGTTTCACCGATTCCGATAATTTTCGGATGCTGGGTTAGCATAATAATTGCCTCAACATCTGAGTTCGGAAAGACGTAGTCTTGACGTAGCAATCTTGTCCAAGCTGCCTGAGATTGCCACAGCACTTGCAGTGCTTCGCAATGACTAATAAAAGAATTCACTTCACACGGATGCACCCCAACACTCGCAAAAACATTTTCATATTTTTCAGCTATCTCTAAAATAATAGGTAAATCTTCAATTTTAGTGCAGATAGTTTGCATATACTGCACATTATTTTCTAATGCTCTTTGAATGACAGAATCTAAAAGCACTGCGTCATACCATGGCTTGACTACGGTATCTAGAAAACAACTAATATTAGTTGTTTTAATACCCTCACTAGATCCCGCGATCGCGTCGCGGGATGACAAGTTACTACATAAATTAAGATGACAATGTGAATCTATTAACATATTATACTCTTAGTAGGTGTGTCATACTGCGGTCTCGCCACGGTATGACACACTATTCAAATTTTGGAAATATTATGGTAGGTTCTAAAATATTGCTACCCGCTGTTAAAGTATAATCACGTATTAAATGCTTAAATAGACGTTCTTCTTTATTTACCCCTAACTGATCAAGCATTTTATTTGCTGCATTCGGTATAAAAGGCAGAAGCATTATCGCAATATAGCGTAAAACTTCTAGTAAAGCGTATAACACTTCTAACGTTTTATCTGGATCGATTTTTTTCAAATTCCAGGGTGCTTCGCTATCAATATAGATATTTGCCTCTTCGGCTAAATTAATAATATTTTCAAGAATTTTATTAATCTCTGTTTTGTCCATCAATAAAATATTCTGCTCGACAAATTTACTTGCGGTTTTTAAAATCGGTAGCTCATATATTTTATCTATAACACCTTGCGTAAGCAAAGGCACTTTGGCGTCATTATTCTTATAAACAAAAGATGTAGTACGCTGTAATAAATTACCTATTTTGTTTGACAACTCGCTATTAATACGGGTAATTAAATTACTACGAGCAAAATTGCCGTCCGCACCAAAAGTTACTTCACGCATCAGAAAATACCTAACTTGATCAACACCGAATTCATCAATTAACTTAATCGGATCAATTGTATTACCAAGAGATTTAGAGATTTTCTGCCCCTCATTCGTCCACCAGCCATGAGCCATAATTGTTTTCGGAAGCGGAACTTCTGCAGCCATTAAGAAAGCAGGCCAATAGACGGCATGAAAACGCAAGATATCTTTACCGACTACATGTAAATCAGCCGGCCAAAACTTACCGTAATTACTTTGTTTGTCAGGATAACCAAGTGCTGAAATATAATTAGCCAGTGCATCAAGCCAAACATAAATTATATGTTTTTCATTATTTGACACTTTTATTCCCCAGTTAAAAGTAGTACGCGATACCGATAAATCTTTTAAACCCAATTTAACAAAGCTAATTACTTCGTTACGCCTTGATATAGGTCTGATAAAATCAGGGTTTGCTTCATAAAACTCAAGCAATTTATCCTGCCATTTTGAAAGATTAAAGAAATAGCTAGGCTCTTTAACCCATTCAACTGGAGCACCCGTCGGTGCTAAACCGTCACTAGTAAGTTCCGACTCATCAAAAAAAGCCTCATCTCGCACTGCATACCACCCTTCATACAAACCTTCATAAATAGTGCCGTTATCTAGTAATTTCTGCCAAAAAACAGCTACAGCTTCTTTATGCCTGTGTTCCGTTGTTCTGATAAAATCATCATTGGAAATATGCATAGCAGTCATCAGATGACGAAAATTCTCGGATGTTTGATCGGTAAATTTTTGTGGGTCAATATTTTTATTAATAGCTGCTTTTTCTACTTTCTGCCCATGTTCGTCAGTACCTGTTAAAAACATTACATCGAAACCTCGCAGTCGCATGAAACGAGCGATGACGTCACTTGCAACGCTAGTATAAGCATGACCGATATGGGGAACATCGTTAACGTAATATATAGGGGTAGTAATGTAGTAAGTATTGTTCATAAATGCTTTTTTATTAACTCATGTACTTCAAGTGGACTTAAATCTGAAGCTTTAATTGTTTTTATTCTCTCAGGAAATCTATTACTTAATTCTTTAAAGCAATCATAGATTTTGTTATAAAAATCTATACCTCTTATGTCAAATTTATTGCTCATATTTCGTGAATTGACTCTCTTAATAGCAGTATCCGGCTCTACGTCAATAAAAAACGTAATATCCGGCATAAGAGAAGGCATTAAAGTTTTGTGCAGATTATAAACTAAATCTATGCCGTTTTCTAGCTCTAATCCTTGATAACATAAAGTTGAGTCAATAAACCTATCACATATTACAATATGTCCATCTTGTAGAGCTGGTATAATTTTCCGTGCCATATGATCATAACGTGCTGCCATAGCTTGTAATAGCTCGGACATGGGTAGTAATTCTTCATGTACTAGAATCTCACGCATTTTTTCGGCTACAATAGTACCACCGACTTCACGAGTTAAAATAACCGGAGTATTTTGAGATTGTAAATATTCATAGAGCATTTGAGATTGAGTAGATTTGCCTATCCCTTCCCCTCCCTCAAATGTAATAAACTTTCCTTGTTTCAAATTATTCATTCATTACAATTACTTTAAGCTATAACTTTATAATCATATCTCTTAAAAAAATATTTACAAGGAAGATTACATGCTTATATACTCCTACAAAATGAAGAGCTGTTATACGAAGATCAACTTGGGAAAGAGTAATCGGTCTGTAAGCCGAGGAGCGGAGCGTATATTAAACGTTCAGCATCCGAGGACTTACAAAGACATTGTCACCAATGCTCCAAGTTCATCGAGTATAATCCATTATAAATTTTAAATTATTAATATATGAATAATTCATTAAGTAAAAGGGATTTTTCGATCCTAATCGGTAATGCGATGGATCATTTCGATACTGCACTTTATGGGTTTCTTGCTCCGCTACTTGCTGGTATTTTTTTTCCGAATCATGATAAAGTCGTTGCTTTAATACTGACCTATAGTGTTCTTGCTACGTCTTTATTGACACGTCCCATAGGCTCTTATTTTTTTGGCGTAATTGCTAAAAAATACGGCGGTGTTTTTGCTTTATCTTACTCTTTAATCGGCGTTGCTTTAACAACTAGCCTAATCGGTTTAATACCTTCACATGCTCAAATAGGCTGGCTTGCACCGCTATTATTAGTGTTGCTTAGAACGTTGCAAGGAGTATATTCCGAGGGTGAATGTGCCATTGCTAAATTATTTATTTTAGAGAATAAAGAAGAAAAAAAAGCGTTTAAAGCTTCTTACCTTTATCAAACATCTACTATGGTCGGTATTATTCTTGCTTCATTTATCAGTACTATAGTTTTAAATGTAGAGTATAATACATATTGGCGTTTATGTTTCATATTTGGCGGGCTTACAGCACTGATAGGTTATTTTTTAAGAAAGAGCGAGGATATTGTAGTAAAGCCTTCATTGTCATCCCGCAGCTTGACCGCAGGATCCAATAAAAAAGATAAAATTACTTTACGTAATTTTTGGATACTGTGGTCAAGCCACGGTATGACACCTGGGTCCTCTCCTCGCAATGACGTAGTATCATCACTATTACAAGACTTAACTACAATTTGGCACTATAAACTAAGTATCTTACGCATTAGTTTTGCCATAGGTTTCTCATATATGACTTATATAGTGCCTTTCGTCTTTATGAATAGTTTTATTCCCCTTATCACTGATATATCACTTGAAATAATGATGAAATTTAATATTGAGTTTCTGATTTTTGATATGATTATGATTCCGATAATAGGGCATCTAACCAAAAAGCTACATTACCTTAAAATACTAAACGGTACTCTTATTTTAATGAGTTTAAGCATAATTCCTTTATGGCTCTGCTTGAATAATTCATCTATATGGTATGTTAATTTTGTACGTATTTGGATTATAATACTCGGTGTCGGGTTCTTGGCACCTTTGAACTGCTGGCTAAATGATTTATTTAAAACTGCCGATAAATATATGTTAGTCGGTATCGGCAGCAGTATAGGTGCTTCATTAATTGGACGTCTTACTCCGTCAATCTGCCTAATGCTATGGTATGTAACCGGCAACTCTTTATCAATTGCGGTTTATATAACCGCAATATCGATGGTAACTTTATGGGCTGTTAGAGGAGTTGTTGCACGGGTCAATGTCATTCCTGCTTTCGCAGGAATCCAGTAAAACATATAAAAATTAAATTCTTATATGTTTTTTACTAGAAATGTAATACTTACAGCAACATTAATGTTATTGTTATGGATTCCTGCTTTCGCAGGAATGACATCAAGAACATTATCTAATCCCTAACAAGACTGTTATTAGGAAAAGAATTTAATAAAACACCATACTCAAAACTAATCCGATATAATTATTCGCTCTGAATCTTGTCATACAATTGGCAGGATTTTCAATATCAAGAGTGGCTACTTGCAATATCAGTAAAATTAAAGCAGCTAAAATAGGTAAATAGTCGATATTATGGTTAGCCATTTTTGTTGCTAGAATAAATAACAATATAAAACCTATATAACATATATAAAGCCAAAGCTTAGAATGCTTGTTCTCTAAATATATACTTAACGATTTCACTCCTATTTTCTTATCATCTTTTATATCCATATATCCGTAAATCGTATCATAACCGATGGCCCAAAAACAGCATGCTACATACATAATAATCGCTGCTATATCAAGTGTATCCTGAACTGCCGCATAAGCTATTAAGGCCCCTAACTTAAAGGTAAATCCCAAAAAGATTTGCGGGAAATAAGTAATACGTTTCATTAACGGGTATAGGCTAATCATTATTACCGCAAAAAAACCTGTATATATGGCCGTTTTGTTTAAAAGTAGCAAAATACAAAGTGAGATAACGCTAAGAATAAAGAGTATCACAAGAGCATAAGAAACAGATAAAGCCTGGCTAGCTAAAGGTCGCTCTTTAGTCCTTGCGACATACTTATCAAATTTTCTATCAAATATATCGTTAATAATACACCCGCTACTTCTAGCTGTTATACTACCTAAAATAAATAACGGTAATAAATGTATTAACTCCGTTCTTGAAGGGTTTGCAAGCAGTAACCCAAATAAAGCAGGAAAAAAAACCAGCAAATAAGCTACCAGCTTATCTGCACGCATTAATTTTAAAGTAAGTAAAAGTTTGTCTAGAGTTAGCATATTAAACTTTAAATTTAAATAAATATGGATATTATAGATAATTTAAGATAAAATACGCCACGAAATAAAGCTACTAGATTTTTATGGCTAAAAAATTAAAACATGATTCATTAGTAAAAATAATAATGAACGACTCGGTAGAGTAGTACAAGAATTTTTGGAATATTATTTACCCGATGATTTTAAGAGTTTAGTATATGTATCAAAAATAACGGTAGAACAAGAAAGCTACATTGAGGAATCTTTAAATAAGAAATATAGTAATATAACATATAAAATTAGCACCAATAATAAAGAAGAAGCATTTGTTTATGTATTAGTAGAGGCCCAATCAACAATTGATTATTGGACGGCTTTGCGGTTATGGAAATATACACTATTATTATGTGAAAGACATAAGCAAGGAAAGGATAAATTGCCGCTAGTTTATAATTTAGTTATTTACAACGGTAAAGAAATTTATAATGCTCCAAGAAATCTGTGGAGTTTATTTACTGATAGTGTGATGGCAAAGAAATTAATGGCGGAAGATTATCAATTAGTAGATTTGCAAGCTATGACAGATGATGAAATTGTCAAGAAAAAACATTTAGGTATGCTAGAATATATGATGCAGCATATCCATATGCAGGATATGATCAAACTATGGGAGAAGTTTTTAACAGAGTTTAAGCATATTATAATATTAGATAAAGAAAAAGGTTATATTTACCTAAGATCGTTCTTATGGTATACTGACACAAAATTATCAAAACACAAACAACCGGAATTAGTAGAAGTATTGGATACACATCTATTACCGCAAGATAAGGATACTATTATGAAAACTATCGCTGATACCTATAGAGATAAAGGAAAGGTGCAGGGTATTGAGATAGGCAAAGCTGAGGGCGAACATAATAAGGCAGTAATTATAGCGAAGGAAATGTTTAGTCAGGGCTTTAAAATTCCTGTTATTGCCAAAATTACAGGTCTTCAAGAAACTTTTGTTCGCTCAATTGTAAATAAGTAATTAAGCATGCAAGCACCACTTGCACAAACCCTAAATATCCATATCCTCCCAAAGCAAAGCATCTATTGTCATAATTACATATAACCTTTATAATAATATTCTTGAATCAACTACAAAATCTATGAAAGCATTTCCAAAAAATTATAATTTTACCGAAAATGAAAAAAAGTGGCAGCAAATTTGGCAAGAGAAACAAATTTATGCTTATAATCCAAACGTTGCAAAAGAAGAAACCTATGTAATCGATACTCCGCCTCCGACAGTTTCAGGGCAGTTACATATCGGTCATGTTTATAGCTATACGCAAACCGACTTTATTGTACGTTTTCAGCGTATGATGGGTAAAAATATCTTTTATCCTATGGGTTTTGACGATAACGGGCTACCGACCGAGAGACTTGTTGAACAGCAGAAACAGATCAAAGCTTATAATATGGATCGATCTGAATTTATAAAAATTTGCGAAGAGGTAGTAGAAAGTAAAGAAGAAAAGTTTAGAAGTCTATTTAACCAAATAGCTTTATCGGTTGATTGGAGTTTAGAGTACCAAACTATTAGTCCGTTATCACGAAAAATATCACAAATGTCTTTTCTTGATTTAGTACAAAAAGAGGAAATTTATCGTGCTAATCAACCGATTTTATGGGATCCGGTAGATGGTACAGCTCTTGCCCAAGCCGATATTGAGGATAAGGAAAAAACCTCTTTCATGAATTATATTACGTTTAAAACCGAGCAAGGAGACCCGCTTACTATAGCCACTACCAGACCTGAGTTATTACCGGCTTGCGTAGCCGTATTTTATCACCCTGACGATGGACGTTATAAGCATCTAGCAGGTAAATCAGCTATAACCCCACTTTTTAATGAGAAAGTTCCACTGCTTGCTGACCCTCTAGTACAACAAGATAAAGGTACAGGGCTGGTAATGTGCTGTACGTTTGGTGATCAAACGGATATTACTTGGTGGAAGACGCATAATCTACCTTTAAAAACTATTATCACTAAAAAAGGTACAATACAACATGAAACTTCTATAGATGGATTGAAAATTAAAGAAGCTCGAACAAAAATAATAGATATTTTACAAGAACAAGAGTTGCTTATTAAACAAGAAGACATCACTCATACCGTTAAATGTGCCGAGAGGTCAGGTGCTCCTCTTGAGATACTAACTATACCGCAATGGTTCGTTAAAACTATATCACATAAAGAAGAATTGCTTAAAAGAGCAAATGAGTTAAATTGGCATCCTAAAAATATGAAGATTCGTTTAGAGAATTGGATTAATGCCCTTAGTTGGGATTGGTGTATAAGTAGGCAGCGTTATTTTGGTGTGCCTTTCCCTGTTTGGTACTCTAAAAGAGTAGGTGAGGAAGGAAAAATCTTATATGCCGATGTTACGCAGCTGCCTATCGATCCGTTAAAAGATTTACCTATGGGTTATAGTAAAGAGGAAGTAGAACCTGATTATGACGTAATGGATACTTGGGCAACAAGTTCCGTTGCGCCTCAACTTTCTACTCATGGGATTTCTGACGATTTCGCTGTTAATCAAGATAGGCACGATAAATTATTTCCGATGGATTTAAGACCTCAAGCACATGAAATTATCAGAACTTGGGCGTTCTATACTATTTTAAAAGCTCATTTACACCAAAATACTTTGCCGTGGAAAAACATTATGGTAAGCGGTTGGTGTTTAGCCGAAGATCGAAGTAAAATGTCAAAATCTAAGGGCAATGTTTTAGTTCCTGAAAAACTGCTAGAACAATATGGTTCCGACGTGATACGTTATTGGTCGGCAAATTCAAAGCTAGGTGCTGATACCGCCTATTCTGAAGACGTTATGAAAAACGGCAAAAGGCTTGTTAACAAGCTATGGAATGCCGCTAAATTTGTTTCTATACATTTTGATAAACTGAAAGGTGAAGATAAAAAAGCGAGTTTGCTCGATATTAAAGAAAAAATCACTAACGAGTTTGATAAATGGATGGTTAATAAGCTAGTGGAATTAGTTAAGCTAGCTACAAATGAGTTACAAAACTACGAATATGCAAATGCTATGCATCTGACGGAAAAATTCTTTTGGGTGGTATTTTGTAATAATTATTTAGAAATAAGCAAAACAAGAAGCTATGATGAGGAAAACAAAAATCCACAAGGACAATATAGTAGCATATTAACTTTATATCATGTTATGCAAACGTTACTGAAACTATTTGCACCTTTCATGCCGCATATTACCGAAGAATTATACCAAATATTATATAGTGAAAATTCTATTCATATTAAAGGTAGCTGGGTTAATTACAGTGACTTAAATTATGAAATCGATGCAAAAGGAGCAGAAGGGCTGCTTGAAATACTAGATATCGTCAGAAAATTCAAAGCTGAGAAGAATCTATCTATAAAAGCTCCAATAAAATTGCTTGAAGTTAGCGGCATAGTATTATCTGCAGAATTAGCAGAAGATTTAAAAAACGTCACATCGGCAGAAGAAATACAATTTGAGATGAAAGATGATAAAATTAAAGTCAATATTATTCTTTAAAAATATTATAGGTTTAATATTAATTATATTTGCCGGGATATTGTATTATGCTTATATATTAGAACATGACTGGCGATATGTAACCTTAAGTGATGAACAAGTAAAAAAATACAGGATTAGCGAGAAAAAAGCTATTGCCCTTTATCAGTTAATGAAAGACACTCATGAGCTACTTGGTAAGAATAATATTAATTATTGGATAGACAGCGGCACTCTGCTTGGAGCCGTTAGACATCAAGGCATAATTCCTTTTGACGATGATTTAGATATCGGCATTATGCATGAAGACGAAATATTGCTGCAACAAATATTACCGCAATTTGAGCAACTCGGTTATACTGTTTCCTATGAGAGAGCTTATAATATATGCAAAAAAGCTTGTTTAGATATTTTCATTTTTCATAAAGAACAAAACAAATTTATATATACTAATTTATCGACTCGAAATAAGTATCCAAAGAGTTCATTTTATGATAATGAATTATATCCTTTAAAAAAATATAAATTCGGTAGTATAGAGGTTTACGGTCCCGCTGATCCTATAGGAAATCTAAATAGGCAATACCCAGAATGGGATAAATATGCAATAATATACAGCCCTCATAGCTTACATTTACCTTTTTTATCGAATATCGAGAAAAAAACTAAATTTATATTAACGCCGGAATTGTTAAAACCGGCTCAGCCTTTTAGTCCTTTAGAGGATAGAATAAGCTTTGAAACAAATTGAGATAAAAAAGTCATAACCGGTTGTTTTATATAGATTAAAAAATATTATATCAGCAAGGAAAATGTAATTTAAGGTTCAAGATGATAAAATTAAAGTCGATATTATCCTTTAAAAATATTATAGGTTTAACATTAATTATATTTGCTGGGATATTGTGTTATGCTTATATATTAGAACATGACTGGCGATATGTAACCTTAAGTGATGAACAAGTAAAAAAATACAGGATTAGCGAGAAAAAAGCTATTGCCCTTTATCAGTTAATGAAAGACACTCATGAGCTACTTGGTAAGAATAATATTAATTATTGGATAGACGGCGGCACTCTGCTTGGAGCCGTTAGACATCAAGGCATAATTCCTTTTGACGATGATTTAGATATCGGCATTATGCATGAAGACGAAATACGTTTGCAACAAATATTACCGCAATTTGAACAATTAGGATATCGTGTTAAACATAATAAAATTTATGTAATTTGCGGGGAAAGATGCTTAGATATTTTCGTATTTCATAAAGAAAATGATACATTTGTTCATTTTAATCAAAGTGTGCGTAATAAATATCCAAATGATTTTTTGTATGATTATGAGCTATATCCTTTAAAAAAATATAAATTTGGTAGTATAGAAGTATATGGTCCATCTGAATATAAAGAGAATTTGAATAGACAATATCTAGAATGGGATAAATATGCAATAATATACAGCCCTCATAGCTTACATTTACCTTTTTTATCGAATATCGAGAAAAAAACTAAATTTATATTAACGCCGGAATTGTTAAAACCGGCTCAGCCACTCGGACCGCTAGAAGATAAAGTGAATATAGTCAATTCCGCTACATTTAGTGGTATGTGAGGATACAGCTTATAATTAAATGTCGAATTGGTAATGACTATTTCGATATAAACAACGAAATAGTCATATGATTTACATTTGCCTAGATTACCTTTTTTGCAAAAATTCATATCAAACAAGTTGAGATAAGAAAGTAATAGCCGGTACTATCCATAAACCCGGTTTATCAAAGCAAGAGCCTGAAATAGCTTGTTTATTTTGAATTACTTGAAAACTAAACTCAGGTTTAAGTAATTCATGAAAATATTTTAAGCTTGAAGAAACGGTTGCGTCACTTACTTTTGCTTCCACTAAAATCCACGGTTGGTTATCTTTTGTTATTACTAAATCGACCTCACGTTTTTGTTTATCACGAAGATAGTATAAACCAAAATCACCAAGCCCTGTTTCGTTCCAAAAATATACAGCTTTTAAAAGGTGAGAAGCTACAAGATTTTCAAATCTCGCTCCTATATCTTTTATTTGCGACCAATCCCAAAGGTAAATTTTGGGCTCTTTTATCAAACTTTTTACAACATTTTTAGACCAAGGTTTGATAGCAAAACAATAATAATGCTTTTCTAGCAAAGAGAGCCATCTTCTTATTGTTTGGTCTGAAACTCTAACTTTGTTAGCAAGGTTTGTATAGCTTATAAATGAGCCTGCTTGCTCATTTATAATGCTAGCAAGTAATTCTAACGCATAAATATTGTTGATATCTTCAGTATTCCTTACATCTTCTCTAAATAATTGCTCGAATCTTTGATTACTCCATATTCTATGAAATTTAGCAGTTGCTTTTAAATAACTTTCCGCAAATCCTCCAAAATTTATTAAAGCTTCAAATTCATCTATAGTGATATTTTTTGGGCTTTTTATATAATCAATGTCATTATCAAAATTTTTAGCTATTTCAGATACCGATAACGGATGCACGGTTAAACTTATATAACGTCCCATTAGGCTATCGCCGCCTTTTTTATATATATTTAATTTGGCACTACCTGTTATAATAAATTCAATATTTTCTCCGAATTTATCATAAAATCCTTTTACAAGATTTTTCCAATCTTTATATTTATGAATTTCATCTAATATTAAGCACGGTTTCTTATCGGATATAGTAGAAAGTAGATTTTTAAAAAGTTCGGTGTGTTTATTTAAGATTTTATTTCTATCTTCTAGATAATCCCAATTTAGGTAAATTGAATTAAGATTAGGCTTAATTACTTGTTTTGATATTGTAGTTTTGCCTACTTGCCTTGCTCCGCTTATAAATACAAGCTTACCGTAATTTGTTAGATATTCTTCAACTTGCTTTTTATATAACCTATCCATTATAATATTTCTATAAGTTTATAAAAATATTATAGGCTAATATCGAAATAGTCTTACTTGTAGTATTGAAATTGAGCATTGCCTAGAAAAAGTTGTTTTATAGTTTAATGCCCAAGAAAGCGGGAATGCGTTGTTGCGTGGACCAGTTTCCTAATTGTCATCCCGCGACTTGAGCGCGGGAATCCAGTTTAAAACATGAAAATTTTAGTATTTTAAGTTGTTTTTTTTTGATATCGTGGTCAAGCCAGGGCATAATACCGAACGGGTTTTTCGGTCCACACAACAAGACCTGCGCAGGCATGACATAAAACGAGCTATGCAACAACACCTGCAGTAACGCGCAATGACTATATCAACCTTTTCTAGGCAATGCCAAAATAATGAGTGCAAATTATGTGGTACTTTAGTATTATTGAACATTAAACTTTGCTTCATTCTATGCCTTATTTATTACCAACTATTATAACTACGCTACTTATTTTATTAGCGCTAATAATTTGGTTTTATGTAAAAACTAAAACCTTAAGGACACAGCTACAATTTTTATCAGAGCAGAATCTAGAAATTAGCAATAACAACCAATTATTAAATCAAGAAAAGATAGGATCTTTACAGAAAATTGAGCAATTGAAGTGTAAAATAGAATATCAAGAACAGATTATTAAGGATTCAGAAAAAATAAGAGAAGAGTCATTTTCATCGGCTAAAGCTGCGTTATTTGATTTAGGTCAAGATTTGTCTAAGCAATTAATAGCGATACATAAAATGGAAAACACGGCGGCAAGAGAGCTAGCCGAGAAAAATATCGCTACTGCTTCAGGAAAATTTAATAGTGAGTTTGAGCGGTTAATTACGATGGTGGGAGCATTAAATAAAGATATAGAGCAATCAAAAGGTACGGTTGATTTGATAAAACAGTCTCTGCTTTCTCCGATCGGGGCGGGGCTACTTGCTGAGATTACCCTTGAGAATATCCTAAAATCTTCGGGCTTACGTCCTAATTTAGATTTCATTATGCAATACGGTCTAACTACATCAGATAGCGGAAAGCTAAGACCTGATGCGCTCATTTTTCTTCCTTCCGGTAATTTAATGGTTATTGATTCTAAAGCTTCAAAGTTTCTTGTAGACGAGCAAGATAATAACATGAGTCTTAATAAAACTATGAATTACCATTTAAAATCTTTGGCGAATAAAGACTATGCCGCAAATATTTTAACTAATCTAAACAAAAAGGATCAGAGCTTTAACAATGTTATTACTTTAATGTTTTTGCCGACTGAACAAGCGGTTGAGAAAGTTATTGCAGCCGACCCTGAATTTTTACAAAAAGCTTGGGGCTGTAATATCTTTCCGGTAGGACCTAGCGGACTTATGAATATGCTATCATTTGCAAAATTTCAAATTACCGATCATCGCCGCTCGGAAAATTATAAGGTAATCATTGAAGAAGTGAGAAAGCTATTAAGCTCCATCGGTACTATGGCAGATTATTCTCAAAAGATCGGTAATAACCTGCATAATATGGTTACTAATTACGATAAATTTGCTGCCTCGTTTAATCGTAATTTTATGTCAAGAGTCAAGAATATTCAAAAACTCGGTATTGATTCAGGGAATAAAGCCATGCCGGCTACCTTAGAGCGTTATCAAATCGTTTCCTCTAAATCTGAGATTATTGAAGTGGAAACAGACAATCCACCACAAATAGCAGAAAAATTATAAATAAATTTTTCTCGTAATCAGGTAATTTAAATGTTAAAAAAACTTTCCATAATTTGTATAGCCATATTGTTACTATGTGTGTAAGCATATAAGATTAAAGCTCCTAAAAAAGAAAACAAACATGCTATAAGAGTGAGCTTTATTAATATGTGGCCGGGCTTTACAATAGACGAGCTACCGATGATAAAAGAAATCATTGAAGAAAACGGACGAACAATTGTTATAGATCATAACAATTATAACCTTATTATTGATAGTGTTTTTGGTCAAAGAACTATTAGTAATAAAGATAGTATAAAGATATTTTTTACCGGTGAATCCGTTAGACCAAAGCTAGAAAATTATGATATATCTATAGGTTTTGATTATATAGATCATCCAAATTATATAAGAATACCTTTATATTATATGTATTGTACTAATGACGTCAGTACTGAATATAAACGCTCAAAATACAATCCGAACAAAACGTATTTTGCTTGTTTCTTAGTCTCTCACGGTATAGAAGATCAAACGACGGCTGCATAGCAAGAAATCGATTTTTTCATAAATTATCGCTGTATAAAAAAGTAGTAAGCGGCGGTAAATATTTAAATACTGAATCTACAATTATACCAAAAGAAAAAACTCGTGAATGGTTATCTAAATGTAAATTTGTTATTGCTTTTGACAATAAAACATATGAGGGGTATGTTACTGAAAAACCTTTTCAAGCTTATTTAGCAGGAGCAGTACCTATTATATATGCAGATAAAAGTTATATAAAAGATGTAAACCCTAATAGCAATATTTGCTAAAGATTATTCAGAAGAAGATTTATATAATTATATTATTTCTGTTGATAAAGATGATGCAAAATATTATAAGATATATAA
This sequence comes from Rickettsia amblyommatis, assembly GCF_002078335.1. Taxonomy (NCBI): domain Bacteria; kingdom Pseudomonadati; phylum Pseudomonadota; class Alphaproteobacteria; order Rickettsiales; family Rickettsiaceae; genus Rickettsia; species Rickettsia amblyommatis. The sequence goes on from NZ_CP015012.1 coordinate 226,367, forward strand.
TAATAAAATTGTACCGACTTCAGAAAATAATTACATCGCAGTAAAAGAAACATTACCTTTATTAAATAACCTATAATGCGACAAATTAAAAACTATTTTTATAATATCAATTATAATTATTTGTTTATCATTGCTTTTTATATTTTTAAAAACTTATCAAATAGGTTCTACTCCACTTGAAGAAAAAGATATTAAAATTTTTATAGTAAACCTAGATCGCAGCACTGATAGATATAACAATATTAGTAAACAATGCGACAATAATAATTTATTCTATGAAAGGTTTAGTACAGTAGACGGTTATAATTTATCTATAACAGATGCAGGGGGAAAAAGATTTACCGGTTTAGATGTAAAAAATAACCCTGCTCTTTTATCCCTTGATAACGGTTATACTGTACTTTGTCCTTCGGAAAATATAAATTATTATTCCGATAGCAAAATATTAAATCATACTTTAACGGCAGGTGAACTCGGTTGTTATTGTAGCCATAGAGAAATTTGGCTTAAAATGGTTAAAGACAATATACCTTATGCCCTAATAATAGAAGATGATGCTATACTAAATGACGATTTCCGTAATAAACTTTTAACAATGCTTAAGCATTTACCTACCGACCGGGATTTAATTTATTTGTCCTTGTCACACTCTAAAAACAAAATATTTTATAATATTTACAATAATCCGTATTTAAAGAAGATAGGTCATGGTGGTTACTTTAATACAACTACAGGTTATTTGATACACTTAAAAGCTGCTCAAAAATTTCTTGAATATAGCAAAAACTTTACTTTAGAGATTGATAATGTAATGTACCAAGCTTTTATGCATAGCGAAGTGCAGTCCTATGTCACCTCGCCTTTTTTAATACATGCAACACCTAATTCTGAAGATTCAATTATATTTGAAATGGGAAGCGCACATTAAATAACGTAAATTTACAACCTTAATCTAGGTTTTGTGGACACTGCTAATTGATTGGCTATTTTGCTGCAAAATAGCCAATCAATTAGCAGTGTCCACAAAACCTAAGCTATGGTACTTCTTCTGTAGGATCAATATCAATAACTGTATCATCGTTTGTGCCTGAGGCAACCTTATTAAGCCAAGTAAGGGCAGTAGCGGCTTTCTCGGCAATATTCTTGCCTGCACTAATAATTGCCTTGCAGACATTTAAATCCGATATATATTAAAAGCACTATCGCTACGGTCAATCTTGGCCGCATCATTATAGTAAAACTTTTGACAAAACACATCATTAGTTAATTTTTCGCTGGTGATATTTTCTATAACTTTATTGCCGCAATATGTTGATACTAATAAATAAGCAAGACGCATGAATTTAACAGAAATTGATGCATAAAACATTGGATCTTCATAAAATTCTAATGCTGGATTACGAAAATAAAAACAGATATAATCCAAAATCAGTGTGGCTATTGCCGCACATATAGCAGTACTCTTCTATCCATGATAGGTACTAATGTCTGATTCAATATTGTTAAAATCTATATCTTGAGTGGTACGTTTATTATATATTGCCTGAAGTTTTATTTGCGTATTCTTATCTTTTTTGGAATGTTTATATAGTAACTGAAAATATGGTTTAATTTCTTCAGCGGTAAATTTCTTATTCTCAATTAAAGCCGGTACAATTTTATCATGCAAAAATTTAATTTATTTATTTTGCATAAAATTTGTAACTTTACTTTGTTCTTCTACTACTCCTGCAACTGTATAATACCATCGTAAAGCCCGTATATATACAATTATATGATTAATAGTATCATTATTTAAAATCAATAGGCTGCAACCCTAAATTATATCTAAAACAAATCGCAGTTGTATTTACAGTATCATTAGCAAAGCTTGGAGTGTGATCAAATAAAAATTTAATATCTTCAGCATTGTCATTGTTATTTTCTAATGCTTGAAACATATTATTATTAATCTCTTTAGTTTGTCTATTTGATAAGACCGTACCGGGAAAAGATAATAAAATTTGTAGCATCGCAAGGCTAGTGCTCGGTAAAGCACATAATTCATACCAAGGATCCTTTGCGTCAATTACATATGAACGTAAAGCAATTACACCCACTATAAGAGAAACATAAGTAATGGCTATTTTACCTGAATGATTACTAACTAAAGCTGATTTTTCGGTTAACCAAGAAGCAACTTTGTGATCTTCATTATACTTATCAGTAGCTTTTTCTATTCTAGTAAGACTTTGCTCTAATGAATAATGAATTTATATCCCCTATATCATCTAGCATAGCATCAATGATATTCTTGTTTTCTACTCCTATTAACTTCTGTAGCTTTATACATAAAAAATGATCGCGATTATTTAGCTCTTCAAAACAATTGCTCCATTGAGAATGATCAATATTATTATCTTGATACTTTCCGGTAGCAGCTACTTTACTTAACATTGTTTCTAAATATTGAGGATAAATCACACTTTGATCTAGTGTCGGTAGATCTTTAAAATTTTTATCACAGAACCATATTTTCCATACCTCACCTAAATTAAAACTAGCAAGTGCTGTAGTAGTTTTCCATAATCTTACACCTAAATTTGATATATCATTATAATATTTTATTATTACTTCTAGTTTATTACTCATAATTTCAATTAAATAAATATTTAAAATATAAACATCTCTTAATATTTATTCAAATCTTTTATATATAATCATTTATAATCTTTAATTATTTTATTATGAGATAACATTAAAATCACACACGAGCAACCCCAGTTTATAATAAGAGAGAAGAGTATTGGGTTATAAAAGTTTTTAACCAAAAAAACAATAGTTGTGGACATAACATATCCTTTTTTATCTTCTATTTGCAACAAGATCTGATTAATGATATAAAAAATGTCAGTACCTGAATCGTTTATATTATAATGAGAATACTAGTAACAGGAGCTAATGGCTTTATTGGATCATATATTACAGCTGAATTATTAAAGAATAATTATAAAGTAATATGCTGTGTTAGAGATGTTGAATCGACCAGGAAAAAATTCCCTACTGCAGAAGTGATATACTGTGATTTTAATATAGACCTAACACCACAAAGCTGGATAAATAGATTAAATAACATAGATATAGTTATTAATGTATCAGGTGTGTTAACGTACAAAGAATTATTATATTTTAGCTCTTAGAATAGATGATGAAAAAAACACTGCTTATGCTTTTACTAAAAAAGCAGCTGAAGAATATTTACAAAAATTAGAAAATATAGACTGGATAATTTTACAACCGTCTCTTGTTTACGCAAGCGGTTGTTATGGTGGTACCTCGCTATTTAGGGCGCTTGCAACATTACCGTATTTTATTCCTTTAATAGGTGATGGTTTACAACAATTTCAACCTATGCATATTGATGATTTAACGAAAGTAATTATTCACTGTATAGAAAGGAAAAATCCACACATTATTAAAAATAGTTGGACCAGACATAGTGACCATAAAGGATATCTTGCTTGGATTTAGAAGATGGCTTGGAGTCAATCTTGGAAGACTAATAAAAATTCCTTTAATATTCATTAAAATAGCAGCTAAATTAGGGGATTTTCTAAAAATAGTACCCATTAATTCTACTGCGTATAATATGTCACTTCAACCTAATATTGCTGATAAAAAAGATTTTATCGATTTTACTTCTATAATCCCTAGAAACTTGCAACAAGGTTTTGCAACCGAACCTTTAACCGTACAATCCATATGGCACGCTAGGCTTTATTTTTTAAAACCTATAATAAAAATTGTCTTAGGACTATTTTGGATAATGACAGGAATTATTTCAAGCATTTTTATGATGCTAGTATGCAAATTATAATATCACTAGGATTTGATAAACAAATAGCACCTTACATATTATATGGAAGCTGCTTTACAGATATTATTCTTGGAATTCTACTAATTATCAAAAATAAAATAAATAGGATATGTAGTTTACAAATTTTATTAATACTAGCTTATACTCTACTATTAACATATCTTAAGCCAATATTATGGCTAGATCCGCTTGGTCCGATATTTAAAAATATTCCAATAATATTACTTACTTTAGTATTCATGGCGATAGAACGAGATAAATAATGGATTATCTTTTTATAAAAACTATTCATATTATTAGCTCTACCATTTTATTTGGTACTGGAATTGGTACTGCTTTTTTTATGTGGTGGGCAAATAAAACCGGTGATTTGAATGCAACGGCATATGCAGCTCGCACTACAGTTATAGCTGATCTTCTTTTTACTACTCCAACTGTGATAATTCAACCGGTTAGCGGCATAATATTAGTAAATATGCTTGGCTATAATTATTCTGATTTATGGCTTACCTTAACTTATATCAGATACATAATCGCCGGTAGTTGTTGGCTTCCGGTGGTATGGATTCAAATTCAACTACGAAATATGGCACTTGAAGCATTAAAACAGCGAATTCCCCTACCGGAAAATATTATAAATTATTTAAATTATGGTTCTACCTAGGCTGGCCGACATTTATCAGTTTGAGTATTATTTTTTTCTTAATGGTATTTAAACCGCTATAATACTAATTTAGGATAAAATTTATCCTAAATTAGTATTGTCCCGTGGTTAAGCCGGCGTTGTTGTGTGGATACCAACCCATCATTGCGAGCAGTCGTAGGTCTTTTGTTGTAGGCTCGTTTATGTCATTCCCGCGTAGGCGGGAATGACATAGAGAAGAAATAATATTTACGCCGGTATATCTCCAATAATCGGTTGTTTTTTGTTTGATTTTGTAGCAATGAGAGAGGTCATTATCGGTTCAACTAAGCCGTTAACTACCTCTTTTGTAATAGTAACACGCTGTTTTTTTAGCTCGGCAACTTTATACATACTATCAAGCAAAAGATGCTCAAGTATTGAACGAAGTCCTCTTGCTCCCGTCTTTTTAGCTAGAGCTTTTTCGGCAATAGCTTCTAAGGCTGAATCGTCAATTACAAGCTCAGCATCATCAAGCTCAAATTGTTTCTGATATTGCTTTACTATAGCGTTCTTAGGCTTAGTTAAAATTGTAATTAAAGCTTCTTTGTCTAACTCATCTAAAGTAGTAACGATGGGTAATCTACCGATAAATTCAGGAATTAAACCGAATTTAGTTAAATCCTCAATCTCTAGGGATTTAAGAATCTCACTATTATTTTTCTCTTTATCTATATTTACATTAGCTGCAAAGCCTATAGAACTATGATTAGTTCTTGAGGTTATAATGCTATCAATCCCCATAAAAGCACCACCGCAAATAAATAAGATATTTGAAGTATCTAACTGTACGAAATCTTGTTGTGGGTGTTTCCTACCACCTTGAGGAGGCACGGAAGCAACTGTTCCTTCCATAATTTTAAGTAATGCCTGCTGTACGCCTTCACCCGATACATCTCGTGTAATAGAAGGATTCTCCGATTTACGGGCAATTTTATCAACCTCGTCAATATAAATTATACCTTTTTGTGCTTTTGCTATATTAAACTCAGCTGCTATCAATAAACGTAGTAATATATTCTCAACATCTTCACCGACATACCCGGCTTCCGTTAAAGAAGTAGCATCCGCCATAGTAAAAGGTACGTCTAAAATTTTAGCAAACGTTTGAGCAAGTAAAGTTTTTCCTGAACCGGTAGGACCGATCAGTAAGATATTCGACTTATTAAGCTCAACGTCATTATTGCCGGATTGTACATATTCAAGCCTCTTATAATGGTTATAAACCGCTACTGCTAAAATCTTTTTCGCTTGATCTTGCCCAACTACATAATCATTTAGAATTCCACATATTTTTTGCGGCGTTGGAATTGAAGAAGTAATTTGCTTTAAAGCAACTTTACTTTCTTCTTTCATAATATCTGTACATAAATCTATACATTCATCACAAATAAATACTGCAGGACCTGCTATCAGTTTTTTTACTTCATGTTGTTTTTTACTACAAAACGAACAAATCAATTCTTTTTTCTCAGCTTCTACTACCATTAACTTTCTTTCTTATGTTTATTTTAACAATTCTTACTATAATACTCTTGCGTACATATAATAATCTTTATGCTCATTTGCAACTATTTCATATTTTTTAAGAATTCCTTCCCTAGCAAAACCGCATCTCTCAAGAAGATTAATCGAACGAAAATTATCAGTAATTACTGTTGCTTGTACTCTTATAATACCAATATCATCAGCAAATTTTAAAATATTCTTTATAGATTTTAGCATCATACCTTGACCCCAAAAATTAGGATCTAGATCATAACTTATTTCTGCTCTATGATGCTCTAGATTTATTATATTAAAACCGGCAGTACCTATTAATTTATTATCGTCTTTAATGGCAATTCCCCAATAAAAACTTCTATGATTTTTATATAAACTAGACCAATAACGTATTTCCTCTCCGGCTTCTTCTACGTCTTTAGGCCTATTGCTATCAGTTATATAAATAGCCATTTCCGGCTTACTCATATAATTAAAATAATCGTGTGCATCCTCCGCGGCTAACTCTCGTAAAACTATATCGTTTAAATCAAGCATAGGAAAAGGGGCATACAAATGTCCTCTATTTATCATATATACTAACTATTTTTCTGTATAATATAAATATTGCATATTCATACAGAAGATTTTTAAATAATGAGTATACAAGGTGAAAAACGGTTTCCACCTTGTATACAAATTTACTTCATATTATTTTATTATTAATTTTACTTATGAGTATATATCTATAATTATACATACTTAATCGGGTCTTGTACATTATTCTTTTTAAAAGCATCAAGTCGTGCAATGCATGATAGACATTGGCCACAAGATAAACCGTCTTCTGTTGGATCATAACATGATATTGTTTTACTATAATCTACTCCAAGCTCAAGCCCTTTTTTAATTATTTGCTCTTTGGTCATATTTATTAAAGGAGCATGGATAGTAATTTTTTCTCCATTTACTCCTACCCTAGTTGCTAAATTTGCCATTGCTTCAAAAGATTTTATATATTCAGGACGACAATCAGGATAGTTAGTATAATCATTAGTGTGTACCCCAATAAAAATATCTCTAGCTCCTATCACCTCAGCAACTCCTAGTGCATAGCTTAAAAATATTGTATTACGTGCCGGTACATAAGTAACCGGTATGTCACTTGGTAATTGATCTGTGTTTTTAAATTTTGGTACATCTATATTATCATCAGTCAATGCAGAACCGATAAATGACTGCAAATCAATATTAATAACCCTATGTTGTTTTACATTATAATCTTTAATTAATCCTTGGATTTTTTGGACTTCCGGACTATTGCGTCTATGATAATTAAAACTTAGAGCATAAATTTCATAATCCATTTTGCTCACTATCTCAAGAACCGTAGTAGAATCAGGTCCACCGCTTAATAAAATAACTGTTTTTTTTTTCATTGTTTTACCGATAAAGTTAATTTTTGAGATACTAAAGCATTTAAACTAACTTTTGCTCTAAGTGCTTCAAGTACTAAAGCTCGATGCACACGTTTATCTACTCTAACATTAAACTGTCCGCTATACTCTTTCCTAGACGGAGCTAAGGGAATAGATTGATTATGACTTATATAACGTTCTTTTATTAAAGTCCAAGCTTGTTGTAATTCTTGCAGTGCTTTTTCAGGCGAATTGCCAAAAGCTGATACATTCGGTAGCTCTTCAAATCTTGCTAGCCAATCTCCATCCGTATCTTTCAAAAGTTCTATAGTAAACCCGTCAAATGTATCATTTGTTTTCATCTTCATTTCCTTTTGCAAAGTTTAAAAATTGTCGAACTTGATATTCTTTTGCCATATTTCCAAAAGTGTGAATAGATAACCTACTTCCTTTGGGCGAGTACCAAATCTGATGGCTACCTTTTTGCCTCTCTTTAACCCAACTGCACTTAGTCATTAAAGTATGAATCAGAGAAACTCAATCCTTTATGTTTAGCTTTTTTATTTATAAGTTTTATATACTAATTCATATTGTAACTATATATAGTTACAATATATAAGTCAAATAATATATGTTAATACAATAAATATTCTTGACTAACTCCTTCTGATAATCTAAATTTACGTTGTTAATTTATGGCGGGTGTAGCTCAGTTGGTTAGAGCATCAGGTTGTGGTTCTGAGGGTCGCGGGTTCGAATCCCGTCACTCGCCCCATATTTGGGAATTGTTGTGTGGTTACCAAATCATCATTGCGAAGAAAATTACAAAGTAATTGACGAAGCGATCTAGTAAAAAAAATGCTAAAATTAGTACTTTTTTATTATTTTTCTGGATTGCCACGTCGCTTCGCTCCTTGCAATGACGATTTGACATCCATACAACAACGCCTACAGTCACTCGCAATGACATTTTTTGCTTATGGATATCAAACTTTTATATAGACTAGCTAAATATCTAAGGTTCTATAAAAAAGATTTGATCATCGTTATGATCTCTTTACTTAGCGTATCAGCTTCATTATTACTAATCGGTAGTGTTTTTAGAAATTTAGTTGATAAAGGCTTGAGCAAAGACCATATTTTATCGGTTGATAAATCTATATTATATATTTGTTTATTAATTATCATCTTAAGTATTGCTAGTTTTTTTCGTTCATATTTTATCAATAATGTTGCTGAAAAGGCAGTTAATCAAATAAGAAAAGAAGCTTATAGTAATTTAATTAATTATGAAATTGAAGAGTTTGAAGAACTAAAAGTCGGCGATATAATTTCACGCCTAACAAATGATATAGATCAAATATCTACTCTCATCGTTAATTTCTTATCTTTTTTTATTCGCAATTCGGTGATGCTAATTGGCAGCATTACATTAATGTTTTTTGAAAGCTTTAAACTCGCTTCTATAGTAATTATTACCATTCCTATCTTATTAATTCCTTTAATTAAATTCGGCAAGCATGTTAAGGTTTTATCTAAAAAAGCTCTAGAATCTAAGTCATTTTTAGCATCGGATATTGATGAAACTTTTAATAATATTAGAGCTATTTATGCTTTTAACCATCAAATAAACAAAATTGCCGATTTTGACACTAAATTACAAAACTATTTAACATACTGCAAAACCCGTTTAAAAATTCGTGCTTTATTCTTTGCGATTTCAATAGCCGTTATATTTCTTGCGATTACTTTAGTCGTTTGGATCGGAGCTTCAGATATAGTGAAAGGTCATTTATCTGCGGGACAAATTATCTCGTTTATTTATTATGCGATTATCGCCGGAGTTAGCTGTGGCGGTATTTTTGAGCTACTAAGCGAAATGCATTTACCTATTACAGCCCTTGAGAGAATAATTACAATTATAGATAAGACACCTATAGCACATAATAATTATTTAGAATTAAATAATTCCGATCCAATCTCGATAGAATTCAAAAATGTCGATTTTACCTATCATTCAAGGCCTAATTTAAGGATTATTAATAACATGTCTTTGAAGATAAATGCCAATAAGTTTCTTGGTATTGTAGGTAGATCAGGTGCAGGAAAAAGTACTGTGATACAGTTACTGCTGCGTTTTTACCAGCAAGAAAACGGCACTATCCTTATTAACAATCAAGATATAACTCTTTTAAATCCTGCTGAAATTCGTAAATTAATTGCCTATGTTCCTCAAGAGGCTAGCATTTTCTCCGGCACTATAAAATCAAATATTATATTCGGTAATAATGAAGCAAGCGACGACGAAATAAATGAGATAATAAAAATTACAGGAATAGAAGAATTTGCTGCTAAACTTCATGACGGTATAAATGCTAAAATCGGTGAAAGAGGGGTTAGATTATCAGGAGGACAGAAACAAAGAATAGCTATTGCTAGAGCATTACTACGCATGCCGCAAATTTTGCTTCTTGATGAGGCAATGAGTGCTTTGGATACGATGAGCGAACAGAAATTACTAGAGTCTATAAAAAAAATAATGAAAGGGAATATTATTATATCAATTACCCATCGCATTAGTAGTATAGAATCAGCTGATTATATTTTAGTAATAGATAAAGGAGGAGTAGTCGCTGAAGGATCACATAATGATTTATCTAAAAACTCAGAAATTTATCGAAATATTTGCAGAGAGCAGTTAACAATATAAAGGGGTAATTCCTGCGAAAGCAGGAATCCAGTCAACCTTAATGTCATACCACGCCTTGATCGTGGTATCTTAGGGCATAATCTGTGATACAAGATCCCGTGGTCAAGCCACGGTATGATATTGAGGCTTTTTACTGGATTCCCGCTTTCGCGGGAATGATAATAAAGTATATAATTGATATATTTGTTACAATAAAAGTGCCTTAATATAAAAAAAATTTAAATGTTTAATATAATTTAGCTTGAAAGCTGCCTTGGCTTTGTTATAATTGTAATTACAAAACAAAAAAGGTTTACAAAATGAAAAATTTATTAAAGATTTTATTAATTCTAGCTTGCGCAAGCCCAGTATTTGCTTCATCAATGCAAATGCCTGACCCAACTTCAGTTACAACAACCCAAATACAAGCTATGAGTACTGACGATCAACAAGCTTGGGTTGCTAGTTTAACAGCAGGTCAGTATAATATGTTAAGTCCTGATGTCCAAAAATGGGTAATGGAGAATACTACCGATACTCAAAAACAAGCTTTAGGAATTAATCAGTAATATTTTAATTAATTTTTAAAATTGATAGGGGACTGTTAATAAAATAATTTTAATTGATAATTAAAAAGAATTTTTAGCGAAAATTAATAAGATTTTTGAAGGAATAGTTAATCCTATTTCAAAAAAGCCTTATAATTTGCAGTAAAAATAAATTTAATTAGCTTTAGAATTTATTGTTAATAGTTCCACATGTTAGGGATCATTATTCTTAACATATATCACTAAAAGTTTCTGCTTGCACTTCCTTTCAGTCTTCCTGTTATCGTGTCATGTATATACTCCTGATAAATAAAAATTGCTAGACGAGCATAAATATTCATTTATTCTTTCTTTAGTAAAACAATACACTAATTATTGTAAGCTATAAGAATATAGAAAGCTAATTTGTTGTGTGGCTTTGCTGCCATTCCTGCGTCCTTATTTATGTCATTCCTACAAAAATGTTGTTGCATGGATCGGTTTTTCCGTCATTGTGAGAAAATTTATAATAGTAAATTGACGAAGCAATCTTGGGAAGAATTCCTGAGATTGCCATTCTCACTAACGTTCGCTCGCAATGACGACTTAGTATCTATGCCACAATGCCTCGCAGGGATGACATCGCGCAGGCTTTCGGATTCAATAATACTTTGCTAAAATAACCTCAAACTAACAATTACTTTATGAAATTAATTATTACCGTAATCATCATGGAAATACTCGCTGGAGCAGAAATAGATTTATTCGTTCCAAGTTTTCCTGAAATACAAGATACATTCAACCTTTCAACTTTTATGACAGAGTTACTACTTGGTGTTAATCTAACTGCTTATTGTATTACTTCGCTTATAGTCGGTAATTTAGGAGATAGGTACGGACGCAGACCGATTATTATACTCGGTTTACTGATTTTTAATCTTGGTAGTTTATTTTGTGTATTTGCAAATAATTATGCAGTTATATTATTTGGAAGATTTTTGCAAGGATGCGGGATATCATCGGTGGCAGTGCTAGTATATGTTGTTCTTGCCGATATTTATTCGGTACAAGAACAGCAAAGATTAATGGGCACTTTAAACGGCACTATTGCCCTTTCTATGGCAATAGCACCAGTTATAGGTAGCTACATCAATTTATTTTGGAGCTGGCGTGGCAATTTTGTTTTGTTGCTTATAGTAGGTTTGATCAGCCTAATGCTTAGTATATTATTTATTCCAAAAAGAAAAGTTAATAAAAAAATACGTATTTCTTTAAAAGAATATATACCTATCTTCAAATCGCCAAAAGCTATATATTATATACTTACAATGATATTTCTTGCACAAGGATATTGGATATTTATTGGGATTGCTCCTATTTTATATATGCAAGATTTAGGTGTAACTTTAGAATATTTCGGACTTTATCAAGGAGCAATGGCGGCTCTATTCTCAATTATGAGCTTTTCAAGCGGTTATTGCTTTAAAAAATTCGGTATTAAAAATTGCTTCTATTTTGGAGTTATATTTATAATACTATTCCTACTAGGAAATAGCATATTAGTTGTATATAATATTAATAACCCTTTAACCATAACAATAGTTACTTTATTATTATCTCTTGGCGTGATATATCCGATTAACATATTATGGCCATTGCTTTTAGAAGCTATTCCGGACTGTAAAGCTCGTATGACGGCTATTTTCACTGCGGCTAGATTGATTTTAACAGCATTTGGGCTGCAATTAGTAGGATTTTTATATAACGGTACTTTTACTCCTCTTGGCATTACTATATCCAGTGTTACGCTATTTGGGTTAGTAACATTACCTAAATTATTTAAGTACGATAAAGTCTTTGAGATTTCTAGTAACGTGTAGATGTCTTTATGTCATCAATTGTGTCGTCATTGCGAGGAAAAACTGTAAGTTTTGACGAAGCAATCTCAGGAATTTGTTATTATTTCATAAGATTACCACGCAGCCTACGGCTGCTCGCAATGACAAAAAAGCTGATTCACGTAGGAATAACCTAGAAACGGATGTAAGAAAAAATAAACAAATGATCAATAACAATTTTATTTTCAAGATAGCTTTCAGATATTTTAGAGCTAAGAAAAACGAAAAGTTTGTTTCTATTATTTCTGCCTTTTCTTTAGTGGGCGTAATGATCGGCACTGCAGCATTGATAGTAGTCATGTCCGTTATGAACGGTTTTCATATAGAGCTTACTAAAAATATTATCGGCTTAAATGGGGATATAGTGATAAATCGGCAAGGTGGTAGTATTGATAACTATGAAGAGATTAAAGCCAAACTCCTAAAACAAGATTATGTAAAGCATGTAACATTCATTGCTCATGGTCAAGCTTTGGCTCTTGGCAAAAGTAATAATAGCGGTGTGCTTGTTAAAGGTATGAAATTAAAGGATCTAAGTGTAAGAAATGAAATTTTTAAAAATGTACATTTTGGTAGTTTTGATAATTTTCACGGCAAAAACGTAATAGCACTCGGAGAACAATTAGCAAGCAATTTAGGCATAACCGTTGGGGATAAGATTAGATTAATTTCACCGAATTCAGTTTCTACCGCCTTTGGCAGTATGCCAAGATCAAAAGAATTTAAAGTTATAGCAATTTTCAATAGCGGTATGTATGATTATGATTTGACAACGATATTAATGCCACTTACCGCAGCACAAAATTTCTTATCTCTCGGCGACGATATTAATTTAATCGAAATTAATAGTCTAGATCCCGATAAAGCTCTCGCATATTCATATAAAATACAATCACTATTAGGTCCAACCCTATATGTATTTAATTGGCAAACCTTAAATTCACAATTTTTAAGTGCTCTTGCTGTTGAGCGTACGGCTATGTTTACTATTCTATCTTTAATTATTACGGTTGCCGCATTTAATATTATTTCAAGCTTATTTATGCTTGTTAAAGATAAAACTTCAGATATTGCAATTCTTAGAACTATGGGAGCAAGCACTAAGCAAATAATGCTTATTTTTATCTATAACGGAATGTTCATAGGATTACTTGGCACAACACTAGGTGTAATCCTTGGTGTTACCTTTTCTTATAATATTCAAACTATCAAGAATTATTTGGAGCGTATAACCGGTACTAAAATTTTCGAGGCAGCTATTTATTTTCTTTATAGTTTACCTTCAAAAGTAAGAGCTGAGGATATTATTTTAATTACCTCTTTATCTATAATATTGTGTTTTCTTGCGACAATTTATCCTTCTTATAGAGCCTCAAAATTAAATCCTGTGGATGCCCTCAGATATGAATAATACAGTCCTCATTTTAAAAAATATCTCAAAACATTACAGCCAAGGCAAAACTATTGTTAGAGTACTAGGTGAGCTTAATCTAACGGTTAATGAAGGTGAATTAATCGCTATAATAGGTTCTTCAGGTAGCGGTAAATCAACTTTACTACATATTGCCGGCTTGCTTGATAAACCTACAAACGGTCAAGTCATCATACCAAATAGCAAGTATCAAAAATATCATCTCATTCGTCTTCATTATTTAGGTTTTATCTATCAACAACATCACTTACTTAAAGATTTTACCACTCTTGAAAATGTTATTATGCCAAGGCTTATTAGTGGTCTTGATCAAAAAGAAGCAATAGAAGATGCAACAAAGATATTAGATGATTTAGGGCTTGGGAAAAAACTCTATAATATGCCCGGAGAATTATCGGGAGGAGAACAACAACGGGTTGCTATAGCTCGGAGCTTAATTAATAAGCCGAAAATTATTTTAGCAGATGAACCGACAGGTAATTTAGATCCCAAAACTACAGATGAAGTATTTAATTTATTTTTAAAAGTAGCAAGAGAACAAAATACCGCAGTTATTATGGTAACACATAACCATGAGTTAGCACATAAAATGGATAAATTATATAAGCTAAAGCACGGATTATTAAATATAGCTTGATTTAAAGCTCAAAAATTCTAATAATTATATGTAGATTCTGTGAAGATTTCTAAAAAGATTTAATTTTGGCTCTTTTTTGCTGCAAATTATAAGATTTTTTTGAAATATGAATAACTATTCCTTCAAAAACCTTATTAATTTTCACTAAAAAATATCTTAAAATAGTAAATCAATTAGAAATTTTCACACCTCATATTCTTTTAATAAAGGTTAGTAATGGCTGAGCCTATTATATTTACTCTTTTACTTGGAGATGAAGATCGGATATTAGAGAAAATCAACAAGCAGGAAGCTCAAAATAAACTGCCTATTATCAGGCTAGAAGTTAACAAAGCATCACATATACCTGATAAAGAACGTATTTTTTCGGAGATCTTACAAGAATCCCACAAAAAGGGCAAAACACCGATTTTGAATATTCAACTTAATAACAATAATATACAACCTATTTTTGAGGTACAAGATTTAATTAATTTACAAAATGTAAATATAAAAACTACTATTACTTTTGATCAATATAATTCATTACCCCAAAATTCTGAACTAGAAGCTTATTGGAAGCAAATTATGAAAAAAGTTGATCATGTCTTTTTTACAAATAAAGCAGATCAAAATTTATCTATAGCCGATGGTATAGTACCAAAAGATAAAACCACTACAATTACAGATATAAGTTCAGTAACATCTGTTTTTAACAATCTTGTATATGATCGTAAAATTGATCAATTACTTTCCGGTACAATACCTGATAAAGAAAAGCTAGATAAAATAATAAAAAACGCTAAAAATCAAGGCGGTAGAGTGATTATAGAAACTTGGCCTCTTTCTGCAGACGAAGCAACAAATCTTATCACTACTAAATTCGGTATTACCTCTGAAGATCAAATTTACGGATTGAAACTCGAAATCAATGAAATCCTAAAAGATTCAAATAATGCTGCTGAAAACTTTAAAAAATATGTATCACAAATATCTAAGCAATTTCAAAAAGATTTAGGTAAAACTGAGGTAAATCCTATTGACTTTAATTTTAATACAAAGAAAGTTATGAATGATAGACCTAAGGATATACAAGTAGAACAACCAACAGCATATGAACCTCCAAAAGCAAAACAATCACAACCGCAAGGTTTTTTTAAAAGAATTTTTAACTATTTTAAAGGTATAATAACTAGTTTTAAAGAAGCAATATTCGGCAAAAAAGAAGAACCTAAAACTCACGAATCAACAACTCCAACTACGGAAGCAAAGCCGACAATAACAGAAGAACCACTAACCACTGTTGCATCTTCTATAAATCCACCACAACAGCAAGCTCCCGCTAATAATCAAAAACCATGGGAAAAATTAGGAATTCCACAGGAAATGTATAAGGAATCTCTAAAAGCAGAACAACAATTAGCCAAAACAGTAATAGAGCCAAAACAGCAGATACCTGAAAAAAAATCATCACCGGTTATAAATACTGAAGATCAAGTTGGTGTTTATAATACAGGAAATATAAAACAACCTACTTATTTATACACTGAAGATGATATAAAAAATATATTGGAAGCAAATATAGATAAGAATATGTTCGCTATATTTCATCATGCCTCTTTAGAAGAGCCGGAAATACTAAAAGATACTCTTCGTGTTACAGTAGAGGGTTTAATACTAGATAATAAGCCTGCAATTATACCACTAAATACAGGACATAAACATTGGTTACTCTTAATGGCTAGTAAAGATGATAAAGGTAATATAAACTTTATGTATAATGATCCCTATGGTGAGCCATTAGAATCTCGACCAAAAGTAACAGAATATATTACCGCAATTTATCCCGATGCAAAAATAACAGACCTAAATACCAAACAACAAGAAAATGTATATGATTGCGGAGTTTTCGTATGCGATAGTGCGATAAAACTCTCTAAAGGGCAAAAAATTCTAACTACTGAAGAATCTAAAGAACAAGGTATAAATTTAAGGAAAGCTCAAGCTAATACATTATTAATACAGCAACAAGCAATAGCGATTGGACATGAATCACGCAAGACATCATCTACAAATAACAAATTTCAAAATCTTATTAACAGCCGAAAAACAAAAGATACTGAAAGAAGTCGTTGATAACAAAAAAACATTAGGCAAAATCTATAATTACTAATATAATTACTTATAGTTAATTTATATTTTAACAAAGAATGACTACCGTACTTGTGATCGTTATTATAATCATGATCGCCTTATCTGCTTTATTTGCCGCTACCGAAACTGCTATTACCGCTTCTTCCCCAGGGAAGATTCATAAGCTTAAAATCACCGGTAATAAGTGTGCTAAAACAGTTTTAGAGGTTCTTAAGAAAAAAGAAAAGGTCATAGGAACTTTATTAATAGGTAATAGTTTAATCAATACTGTTTGTACCACTATTGCTACTACTCTCTTTATTAGCTTTCTTGGAGATAATGGACCCATTGTTGCTTCCGGCGTTATGGCTTTTATAATTATTGTTTTTGCCGAAGTAGTACCGAAAGCAATAGCTGTTGCTAAACCTGAACAATTAGCATTAAAAATGGCTTCAACTATCGTAATATTTTTAAAGCTTTTCAAACCTATTAATATTGCTCTTGATTACATTACAAAAATATTTTGCTTCATATTTCGTATTAATTTAAATCCTCAAATATCAGGAACGGAAGAAGTAAGAGGCGTGATTGAGCATTACCATCAAGAAGGCGGAGTTTATAAATCTGATCGTAATATGCTCGGCGGGATATTAGATATACGTAATATGACGGTATCAGAAATTATGACTCACAGAAGTAGTATTATAGCCCTTAATATCGACCTACCTCATGAAGTGATAATTAAAACTTTATTATCGGGTGCTCATACACGTATACCTTTGTGGCAAGATAATAGAGATAATATAATAGGGATTTTCAATCTAAAAGATTTGCTTAAAGCATTATACGAAAATAATAATGATGCAAAAAAAGTTGATATTAATAAACTTCTAACACCACCTTGGTTTATTCCTGAGAATGCACTTGTAGTAGACCAGCTACATGCATTTAGAGAACGTAATAATCATTTTGCTTGTGTTGTAGATGAGTATGGTACTTTACTAGGTATTATTACTCTTGAAGATGTTATAGAAGAAATCGTAGGACCCATTACTGATGAACATGATAGACTTAATAATGAAATTATCAAGAAGTCTAATACCGAGTTCATTATAAAAGGGACTACGACTATTAGAGATATTAACCGAGAACTTGATTGGAATTTATCGGATGAAGATGCAAACACTATAGCAGGATTAATAATCCATAAAATTGCTAGAATTCCAAATCAAGGGGAAGTAATTGAAATATTTAATTTAAAGGTAATTATTTTAAAGAAAATTGCCAATAAGATTGATAGCGTAAAAATTACCGTGTTACCTACTACCGAGGAAACAATAAGCAGTGAGTGAAATCGGTAATTTTTTACTGCTAACAACGATGTGCTTGTCGGTTATCGGTTTGTCTTTTGTCTTTTATATCATTCCTGCGAAAGCGGAAATCCATAAAAAATCTCTATTTTATAGACTGGATTCCCGCTTTCGCGGGAATGACAACTACCTCATTACTTTCCCCTTCTACATAGCTGCCTCATGTGCTATACTTGCCTTTTTTACCCTAGTCTATGCTTTTATTATCTCTGACTTTTCACTACAAAATGTTTTCTTAAATTCCAGTACTTTAAAACCTTTAATATATAAAATAGCCGGTAGTTGGTCGAGCCACGAAGGCTCAATGTTATTATGGTTTTGTTTATTACAAATCGTTAGTTGCTGTTATATATTTTTACTTGAAGATAACCGTCTTAAATTTTTATCTATTATTATTCTATCAGCCATACAATTATTTTTTAGCAGCTTTATTTACTTTACCTCCAATCCTTTTAACGTGTTTTCTTTCGTTCCTAAAGAAGGGTTAGGCTTAAACCCGATGCTACAAGATATTGCTTTGAGCATCCATCCTCCTCTGCTTTATTTAGGCTATGTTAGCTATGTAGTACCGTTTACTATTGTTTGTGCCTCTATGTCATTCTCATACCCACTTATGTCATTCCCGCGAAAGCGGGAATCCATTAATGACATAAGACTTCTCAAAACATTTTCCAATATCGGTATCTTATTTACTACCATAGGAATTAGCCTTGGTTCTTGGTGGGCATATAGAGAACTCGGCTGGGGCGGATTTTGGTTTTTTGATCCGGTAGAAAATATTTCACTATTTCCTTGGTTATCCGGAATTATGCTCCATCATTCTATAATTGTAACAACAAAAACCGGACGTATGCAAAACTGGACGATAATTTTATCCATCATTACTTTTTTATTAGTAATATTTAGTACTTTTTTAGTACGTTCCGGTTTTATTACCTCAATTCACTCTTTTGCATTCTCACCTGAGAGAGGAATATACTTGCTTGGGATATTTTTGATTATGGGGATTGGTAGTATTGGGTTGTATACTACCACGTCATTGCGAGGAAATGCATTAGCATTGACGAAGCAATCTCAGGAAACTAACCGAGATTGCCACAGCCACTTTCGTGGCTTCGCAATGACGAATTGTGGAAACTCCATACTCCTCGGTAATATATTCCTCCTTCTTAGCCTTATTGTGCTAATAGCTGTCACACTTTATCCGCCAATTTACTCTTTATTCGACGATAAACCTATTATTATTAGTGAAACATTTTTTGTTAATAATTTTATTATATTTGTTATCCCTATTCTTGGTACCATAGGATTATTTACTACCAGAAGCTCTATCAAAAAACATATTATCATTCTAATATTATCTCTCATAATTACTTATTTAATATCATTAAAAGTAACATTTAGTGTTATATCGATTTTAACTATAATCGCATCTATATTTCTTATGCTTCATAATATTCATTATTTTTTGGTTAAAACTAATTATTGTAGAAATAGACTTAAAGCAAGTAATGCTAGTATGATCCTTGGGCATTTTGGTTTTGCACTAATTAGTTTTAGTATTACTATGAATACATTATTACAAAGTGAAATGGATTTTACCGGCAGAGTAGGAACAAGTAAAACATTTAACGAATTTAAAGTAACATTGCAAAATATTAAGTTTGCTCAAGGTAAAAATTATTATAGACAAATCGCTGAATTTTGGCTTGAGGATAATAGCCGTAATATAACTATATTAAAGCCGGAAAATAGGCTTTATATAGTTGAAAAGAGTTTATCGCAAGAAAGTGATATATACTCTTACTTATCATATGATCTTTACGCAGTTTTAAGTAATATAGACGGCGATATAATCCATGCTAAAATATATTACAAGCCAACGATGAGCTTTATTTGGCTTGGAATTATTCTTACCGCGTCCGGTTTTTTTATTGCACTAATCAGAAAAAATTCTAGCTAATTTGAACCATCACATTTAAGGCTTAAAATTTTTATACTATTCGGATGATCAGCTCTGAATTTGTTCTATCTGATTATTACGGAATTTTTCATACCAAAATTTCTTAGGTAAAGTACAACTAGCTTTAGCGGCTTCAAAATACATATTAACGCCAGTTTAGGATAAGGGAAGTTGTGAATTGTTTAAAAAAGGTATAAATTTATTAGTTTTAGTAAGATTAAAAGCATTAACACAAGCTAGAATATGAACTAAAAAGTTGTTAGGTGACCTATGTCTTGAATGTTCAAGATTCATGTTTTTCTTTAATACACGTTAAGAATAGACTTAATTAACGATCTTTTACGAAGTAGTATCTTATCTTCTAAATCTAATAGATAGATTCTTCATATCTTTCCTTATTCCTGTAAATAAATGCAAGCCTCTAGAGTTTAATATGCTAAATAAATCCTTAGAGATATAAGCTTTATCACCAAAGATTTTGCCTTTTAATGCGGTAGTTATACTGCTTGCTACTGATAAATCACTACTATTTGCTTTGGTAATGTTGACTGCCATAATTTGACCTTTATTATTAATTCTATATGTAACTTAAAACCCATAAACCAACCATAGCTACTCATACCTATTTTAGCAATATTACTAAACACTCGATTATTACTTGTACGCTTATCTTGCTTTTTTCTGGATCCCCGCCTACGCGGGGATGACATATAGTAGGTTTTTTGAGCCATACAACAAGGTATGTAGGCGGGAAGAACGAACAAAAAAAGCCCCCTTTTTTCACAGAGGGCTTTTTTCTTGAGGAACTTATAAACTTGCTAATCGGGAGCGATTAGAAGTTTACACGGACTTTTAGAGTACCTTGATGTGTAGTATATTTACTTGCAATCCGAGCATTGTAACCGATTCCGTACTCCATCTTAGCATCAGGTCTTATGCTTGCACTTAAACCTAAATTATAAGATGTTTTAGCGGTTCTGTCAGGCTGGCTGATACACGGAGTAACTTGTCCGTCTAATACAGACTGAGTTTTAGATAATCTACCGTTTACTTTGTGAACCACAAAAGCGTGAGCTTCCGGATATACCGCAAGATCAGTTATGTTCATAGTACCGCCAGCTACTTTAGCACCTACTATTAAATCGGTTCTATCGCTAAACTTGCTGTTAACTTGCTTGTTTGCAACTGTTGTACCGGTTTCTTTATAGTTTTCGTCAGAAGACTTTAAGTAGCTAAGTCCTGCCATTGGAGTTATTAATACACCTTGCATTGCATTGTAATCATAACCGACTGTTAAGTTACCACCGAATGTCATGTTATTGTAATTACCGGCAGCAATTTGCTTGCTCATATTACCGTTAGCATCGAAGAAGTAACGCTGACTTTTGTTCTTCACTTGGTTTAAGTTAAATATTGCACTACCTTGAGCAAAGAAGTTCTCAACAAGCTGCTGGGCACCATATAGAGAGAATGAGAAACCGTTAACGTCGGTTTTATCACCTTTCTTATAATCTTGGTGTTTTATATCAGTTTTAGTGATACCGATAGCAGCACCGATCATTAAGTTATCGTTAGCTAGCGTATCTAAACCGATTACGACACCGGTGGTTTTAGCTTTATAACCAGCTAAACTACCTTTCTTACCTTGATGTGCATCAGTATAGAAAGGTTTTGCCCATATACCGTAAGCTACATTATCAACAGCTTCATCACCTGCAGCAACCGCAGCCGGTATTGTTCCAGCTTCAGGTCCAGCCATTTCAGCAGTTTCAGGAGTACCTAAATATCTAAGAGCACCTAATCTGTTACCAAGTTGAGCTTGGATATCTTTAGCTACATCGAATTGTGCATTAGTTACAGCCGCACTTGTATCGGTAACGATAGCTCCGACAAAGTTAGCAGAATCAGCACTATTTTTAGCTAAAAGAAGATTATTATATGCTACAGTATTAGTTGCATTTACAAATGTTGTAACGTTCTGACCTACACCTGGTGCACCTCCAAACGGACTATTTGCGATATCATTAGTAACTACATTTTCTACATTGTTAGTACGTGTTATTACATAATCTTGGTTAGCAGCACGTATTAAACCGTAATTTACAAAACGATTACTTCCGGTTACAGCAAAGTTAGGACCTCCTAAAGTACCGTTAAATCTAGCACCACCTTGGATTAAAGTATAAGTTTGTGTACCACTGAAATTTGCATTGGCATTATCTTGTACTTTAATGGTTGTAGTTCCTGTGGTTGTTGCATTAACTTGAGCACCTTCCGTGATAACGATGTGACCTATATTACCGTTTGCTAATGTTAAAGTAGTTTCAATAGAAGTATTGTTTCCCCATGTTGAAGTACCACTTGCAAATGTTAAAGTATTTGTAAGAAGATCGATTGCACCGTTAATAGCAGTAGTACCGCCGCCTAAAATTACATTAGAATTTAAAATACTTAAGTCATAAGTACCAAAGTCTATGACTTGTGAATAAATATTTCCTTGTAATCCTGCACCATCATCACTACCTGTAAATCTAACAGAAGCTACAGGAGTATCTGAATCACCTATATTACCAACGCATGCATTACCTAAATAAGTTACAGTACCGTTATTAGCTTTAGTAGTAACAATCATACTTGTAGAATTAGACAATATACCATCAGCAAATCTTACATTAGCGTTACCGTTAACACTTCCAAGAGTAATTTTACCGTCAAAATCCGTTCCGGCTATACCGCCTGTAGTAACAGTTACACCGTCATTAATTGTTGCGTTAGTTGCAATAATATTACCTAAGTTGTTATAGTCTGTAGTAAACGTTACTTGCTTTAACTGTGAAGCGCCAATACCTGTGCCTAAGCCATAAACTGTACCAGGGGTATTAGGAATACCACCGCTAAGTGTGACAGTACCTTGATTATTGTTTATAGTACCGATACCTGCATATAATGTAGTAGCATTAACGATTATGCCGTTATCGCTTCCAAGACCTAGACCTACGATATTATTTTGATCACCGATTACTTGACCGTCAGCGATGACACTATCAACACCTAAAACAATCACTTTAGGAACATCAAAACCTGTAGCTGTTTCATTACCTACGGTACTTTTAATTGTTAAAGGAATTGCGTTGCCTGCATCATTGAATGGAACGCCGCTAGGTAAGAATAAAGCTGCACCTAAACTTGAATTTTCAAAAGCAATCGTATCAGTCGCAACACCATGATAATTAACTGCATTACCTATCTCATTAACCACTACGTTACCGGGACCAGAAACCGTTATGTGTTTTAAATTATTAACAGGTACAGCTTGTTTGTTTAATGTTACGGTAATAGGACCGGTGTTAACGAATTCTACTATACCAGTACCATCGGCAGATGCAACACAGTCTGCAGTATAGTTACCACCGATTTGTAAGGTAGAATTAGCTGCAATTGTAGTTTCACCGTTAAATGTTGCATTACCTAAGAACTTAACAGTAGTACCGTTATCTAATGCTACAGTATTAAACTTATTACCTTGCTGTCCACCGACTGTACCGCTTACTATATTTGTTCCACCGGCATTAAAGACGAAAGAACCTACGTTAGCATCGGTAGTAGTAATATTAGTAGCATATAAATTTACACCTTCACCAACATTTAATATAGTATCAGCATGAGCCCCTTTAGATCCAAAATTAATTTCTGCAAGTGGATTTGCAGCACTACCTAAATTTGTACCAGCTGCAAGAGTTGTATTATTATTTACAACAGGATTAAATATTATTTTACCTTGACCGGCAGCATTTGTAGTTCTTGTTATTAAATAAGTATCATGAGCGAATTGTACTGAACCGTTATTGCCAATAACTAACTCGTTAATAGCAACATTACCGCCATTTAAAGCTGTTTTACTTGAGCCAATATTAAATTGTCCAAGAGTTTTATTATTAGCTCCAATAGTACCGATTTTACCGCTAATAGTTAAAGTTTGAGCATTTGTCAGGCTATTCGCATCAACAACGCCTGTCTGATCAGTAGTTATAGCTAAATCAAAATCAACTAAAATATTATTTTGAGTGCTTGTTAATTTAAGAGTACCACCGTTAGCTTGGAAATCAATCGTTCCACCGACATTAGCACCGATAATATTTGCTCCATCAAGTGTTAATGTTTTTTTAGCATCGTTAGCTAAAGTAATGCCTCGTAACGCAGCAGCACCGCCACCGTTACCTATATCGCCGGTAATTGTAGCACTACCGTCTAAGGTAATAGCACCGGCTGCAAAAGCACCACCGACAACAGCAGTTTGGTTAACTTTACCGTTTATAACTGTGCCGTCAGCAAGTTTAAAGACAGAACCGGCATTTCCTAAACGTAACTCGGCAGTATGTGTTCCTGATAATTGGACAACTCCGACACCTAATGCTTCAATTGCTGTAATATTATTTGTCACCGCAACATTTGCATCTGCACTAGCACTTGCTAAAGTACCGTTAGCAGCAAAAGTTATCACACCTGCAGTGTTACCGGGATTGCTAGCATCACCTGTAAAATTACCGGTAAGGGTCATAGTATCAGGAACTGTAATCTGTGCTGCAAGATTACCAAAATCAGTAGTACCAAAGTTTGAGTTTTGGGTTATTGCAACTTTAGAAGCTGCTGTTTTAAAGGCAGTAGTACCGTCTGTACCAACGTCAACTATGTGTCCAAAATTTACTTGCCCGCCTGCATTAGCACTTTGTATAACCATGTCTTTAGCATAAACTTGTCCAGCGATTGTTGCTGCATTACCATTATCTACGCTAACAACAAATCCTGCAGCTCTACCTGCACCATTATTAGTACCTATTACTGCATTAGCAGGGCCTGCATTAGCTATAAGTTGACCGGCTACTGCAACAGTGTTAAATTCGATAATACCTTTTAGATTATCGCCTAAACTTCCTGTAACGTTAAAGTCGGTAGCAGCACCATTCTTACTTAATAATACTAATCTACCCGTACCTTCTGTTCCATTAAAATTAATAGTAGCACCACCTGCTTGTAAATTTAAAGCATTACCGACAGTAGCATTAGTATTGAAAATGAAACCTTGACCGTCACCGATATTAATTGCCTTAACAGTAGCAAAACTTTTATCTGAAACTTGAATAAATCCATTAGTAACATTTAATGTACCGTTAACACCATTAACTATTAAAGCATTCTGTCCAAGTGTAAGAGGAGCCTTTTGAGTTGTAGGATTTGCTAAATTAAATACTAATGTAGAAGCCGCAGCACCAAAGTCTATTGTTCCTACACCGCTAAGATCATTATTGTCAATAGCAGCACCACCATTAAATGGTGCAACAACATTTTGAGCATTGTTTGTAACAGCAGCTTGTGCATTAGTAATACCTTGACCTGTTATAGTAAGAGTTTTACCGGCATCAAGAGTAAAGTTAAAGGAGTTACCTTTATTAACAGCATTAGTGATGAACCCTAAGGTGGTATCTGCACTCACTGTCACTGCTAAATTGTTTGCAGTATCTAAAGACAAACCGTTAAAACTACCGGCTGGAGTATTGAAATTAATATCATTATTAGCATTAGCAGTAATAACTGCATTTAGAGCAACCGCAACATTTGCAGCAGCGGCAGTTTGGTCAAATCCCACACCATCAACAGTTGTCGCAACTCCGTTTGTTGTTCTATTCTGCTGTATAGCAGCACCCATAGCTGAACCTGCAAAACTGGCTACTATGGTAGCTGTAGAAGCAGTTACCAACCCTGCGGAAATTAATTTTTTTAGAAAATTTGGTTTTTGAGCCATAATTTTTGTCCTATATTTAAGTTAAAATTTAGTACCTAGTATTAAAACAAACTTATCAAACGTGAGTCAAGATATCCTACATTTGATAAGGAAATAACCTAATATTTTGTTTCAATAGTTTCTAAACTACGGACTGAGCATACTATATATTGTATATAATTACAAGCATCGCTATAGGCATCGCTATAGTTTTTTTATAAAGTTTTAATAAATGTTATATTTTTACCACATTGGCGTTATGCCTTATCAGTGTCATCCCGTGGCTTGACCGTGGGATCCACAAAAAAATAACTTAATAAGTATACATTTTTGATTTTTTTAGATGGATACCGCTACAAGCTCGCAGTATGACACCAAGAACTGGATCCTGTGGTCAAGGTCACGGGATGACATATTTTCGTCTCACGGGATGACGAACTA
Source organism: Rickettsia amblyommatis (assembly GCF_002078335.1). Taxonomy (NCBI): domain Bacteria; kingdom Pseudomonadati; phylum Pseudomonadota; class Alphaproteobacteria; order Rickettsiales; family Rickettsiaceae; genus Rickettsia; species Rickettsia amblyommatis. The sequence continues at coordinate 252,653 of NZ_CP015012.1, forward strand.
ATTATCCCCCTACTCTTCTTGAAATATTAGCACTTCAGCAGTATTTGCCCATTTTAGTATTTTGTCGTATTTAGTATGCCAAATACGCATAATTTCTTTTTCATATTCTACAATTTGCACTTCTAATCCTTCAAATTGTTGCACCATTTGACGTGCTTTAGAAAGTATCGTGTCATTAGTAACGTCAAAAACTTTTTGCAAATGACGGTCTTGTTCTTCTTTATAATTTAAATGAGCTGCTCTACCAAGCTCGGCATCTTTATGCATATCTTCACTTCTTATCTGTATTTCAAAATTACGTTTAGAGTGTAAAAGCTGCATTATATTATGAAGAGACTGATAGCCGTTGCTTTTTGGTCTATTGATATAATCTTTGGTGTATAACCAATCTAAATGCGGAGAACTCTTAACTACGTCCAAAGCATTATAGCATAGAGCTTTAGATTTAACTATAATCCTACATGCAATTAAGTCTTTCAATGCATCAATCAGCACTTCTTTCCTTTTCATCTTTTTTAAAACAGAATACGGTTCTTTAAGACGCATATATATCTCATTTTTTATATCGGCTTTATTTAAATCTTCTTTAAGCAGATTAATAATATCACAAATCAAAGCCCCTCCTGCTACCTCAAATTCTCTATATCTCTATTCTTAGTAAATATTACCTATAGCTTTTAGAACTTAAATCCACAAGACTATTAATAACACTTATTAATAACACTATTTAAAATTTATAAAATTAATTCTTTAACTAAAAATTAAAAAACAGATTAATAGTAAAAATAAATTTTTTCAATATAATTATTTAATTAATTTTAACTTAGGTTAATTGGATAAGTTCCTTAATAGCCATTTTACGGCTAAATACCTGCCGTTGTGCAGTTCCGTTGTCATCCCGTGGCTAAATGGACCACGGGATCTTGCATCACAGACTGTGTCCTAAGATAACGCGGTCGAGCCGCGGTATGACATTAAATGAATAATAGCATTAAGCAATAAACAAGTCAGAAAATTTATCTATAGAACTTTCCGAAACACTAACTAGAACTTCAGACATTTTGTTAAATTCTCCGGTACATTCAAGCACTATATCTACACCTGCATCTAAAACTTCTTTGGTCATATCTGCCATACTACCGCTTAAAGCTTTCATATCTATTGCATCGGAAATAATAAGCCCTTTAAAGCCGATATTATTTTTAATATAGTCTATAACTTTTTTTGATAGAGTGGCAGGATTCTCAGGATCAAGAACTTTGTAAATTATATGTGCCGTCATAGCAAGTCTAATATTATCGTGCTTCACTAGCTCCTTAAATACTTTAAAGTCTGTTTTTTCTAACTCTTCTATATCAGCATCGACAATCGGTAATTTTTTATGGCTATCCACCGTCGCTCTACCATGGCCCGGAATATGTTTTATACAAGCCCCGACTTTCTCTTCTTGTAATCCGTCTATAGCAGCTAAACATAAAGGCACGACTACTTCCGGCTCCCCGCCGAAACTTCTATCGCCGACTATCTTGTCTGCTCCTTCGTGGATCAAATCCGCTACCGGTGCAAAATCTAGATTAATGCCTACTTCTCTCAGCTCTTTCGCAATATCACTATAATTTTGTTTACATGCTTGGGGATCAGTAAAAGTTTGAGCAGCCGGAGCATCATAAAAAGTTGGTGCTATAAGCCTTTTTACCCTACCGCCTTCTTGATCTATAGAGATGATAGTATTTTCCCCTAATACTTCTTTTATATCTGCAATAAGCTTAATCAGGGCTTCTTTATCCTGCGCACCGTTATCATTCTTTCTAATATTACGACGGAATAAAATTACACCTAAAGGATTATGCTCTTCAAATAATTCTCTTTCGGCATCGGTTAATTCAGGACCAGATATACCTATAATTACTGGCTTTACCATTTGTCTTATTGTCATAATATGTTCCTTTCTTTTCTTTAAAACGTGATATGACAAGTACTATACGCGAGTCATCGAGAAAGCGGCAAGAATGTTTTTTATTTGAAGAGACAAATTATGGAAGTTGGTAAGTAATATATCGATTCTAGCGGTAGAAAGAGATGTAATATCTTTATTTAAAGATTTTTGGAGTAGATCAATATCATTAGCAGTATAATATTTTCTATTATTTATTTTATAATTAGATAAATCAGGGTTTTTTGTCTCTAGATATCTTAATTGATGTAAAGCAATATTTAAATGCTTAATCACTTCACTAGCAGAATAATATTTGTTTGTTAGCTTATTGTTTGTCATATACTCCGAATACAGATTTTGTTGTATGTCTTGGAAAATGCTTTTTATGTCATTCCCGCGTAGGCAGGAGTCCCAAAAATAACCTTAATATTGATACACATTATTAACAAAATAAACCTAAAAAAACAAGTTTTTTATAGGTTTTACTAGATTCCCGCTTTCGCGGGAATGACATAAAAAGTATTTTCCGAGACATGCAACAAGCCAACAAATTATAACGAAGTTCATCGAGTAGATTCATTAATTAAAGCTTTTAATTTAGAAGAAGGGACAAAACGCAAATTCTTTTTTGATTCTATAATTACCGGTGCTTTGGTATGAAAATTTATTCCGGAACGTGGATTCTTTTGTTTAACCTCAAAGCTACCAAAATTCTTTAAAGTTAATTTTTGCTCTTTGGCTATTTCTAAAATATTAGAAAAAACCGTATGAACTATTGCCTCGCATAAATTATTTGAAAAACCCACTTTAGAGCTTAACATAGCTGCAATTTTTTCTTTGGTAATAGTCATAAATAATACCAGTTTTTAAGGGTATATTGTCCGCAGTCATTGCGAGGAGAAACTATAAGTTTCGACGAAGCAATCTCAGGAGTTTATCCTACTTTATGCGATTGCCGCGTCGATGCTAGGCATCTCTTCGCAATGACGTTAAAAAATTACGAATTTGCTTTTTCTTTATCGTTATTATATTCGTTAATATTTTTATTTAGCTCTTCTAATTTATCCACTAGGTGCTGACGTATTTTTTCTTGCTTCTTGCTGCCTGCTTTTTTATAATCTTCCATTTTTGCTTTTACAGCATCTATAGATTTTTGCAGTTCTTCACCTTTTTTATCTTTCTGATCTTTTACATTCTTTTTTATCTCTGCAACGCTTTGGGCTATCTGATCATAAGTATTGCTTAAGGTCTGATTAAATTTATCGGCTCCCGTTTGTGCTAGGTTTATTAAATTGTCTTTTAATTCCTGTAAGTTTTCGGTAATTGTTTTTGTACTGCTTGTAGCTACTTCTTCAGTTTGCACTTCATTTGCTTTTGTGTCATCCTTGGTAGGCAAATCTGCAAAAATGCTAGGTGTTAATAATAAAGTAGCGGTAGCACCTAATGTTATTAAAATTTTTTTCATTATATTCTCCAATTATTTATGTTTATTATTATATTGTTCAACTTTCTTACTTAAATCATCAAGTTTTTTCACAAGAGTTTGTCTATATTCTTCCACTTTATCATCTTTAATTTTCTGATAATCCTGTAACTCTTTCGTTAAATTTTTATATTGCTCTTTTATAGTTTCTAAAGAATGGTCTTTACTATCCTTAGCATATTCCTCTAAGTCATTAATTTTGACGGATAATTTATCCGCTACTTCATGACCTGTTTTATTAAAATCTACAGTAATAATTTTAGCAGAGTCCTTAAGATTTTGATGTAATTCTTCCAGTGCTTCACTTACAGTTCTCATAAAACCTCTTTATTGAAATAGTCAATAAAAATTAAACTTAATTATTATGTACCGGTATCATAAATAATATAATTATAAAAAGCAATTTTAAAAAGTACATATTGAATATATAGTTATTGTATCAAATAAATTTGAGGGTGTTATGACATTAGAACTAGGAAAAAAAGTTCCTGATTTATCTTTACACATAGGTAAAGATAACGTAATTAAACTATCGGATTTAAAAGGAAAATTCGTAATATTATATTTTTATCCGAAAGACGATACACCTGGATGTACTATTGAAGCACAAGATTTTAACAAGCTAAAACCGGAATTCGATAAACTTAATACGGTAATTATCGGAGTATCCAAAGATAAGCTTGACTCTCATGATAAATTTAAAGAAAAATATAATTTAGGATTTGATTTAGCCTCTGATGCAAATTCAAATTTATGCGAACAATTAGGGGTATGGATAGAAAAATCAATGTTCGGTAAAAAATATATAGGTATTGATAGAGCTACGTTTTTACTTGATAAGGAAGGCATAGTTAAGCATATTTGGCGGTCGGTAAATGCTAAAAACCACGCTCAAGAAGTACTGGAGAAATTACGGACTATGCTTTCTTAAAATGTCATACCGTGGCTCATTTTTTTGTCATTGCGAGGAAATTGCATAGCAATTGACGAAGCAATCTCAGGATATTTGACGAGATTGCCACGCAGCCTACGGCTGCTCGCAATGACGTTTCATTTCTTCCATCTATTGTGAAACCAAAACCATTGAGCAGGATTTTGCTTAACCCATTCTCCTAGCATTTGATTAATATTAAGCATAATATTATAGCAATCGGCTTTATTATCGCCGGTTTGCTCAAACTTTAATTGCGGGTGAACTATTACTTTAAAATAACTGCCTTTAGTTCTAATGATTTGGCAAGGTATAATTGGATATTTATACTGCAAAGCAATTTTAGCGATGGCGCTTGCAGTCATAGCAGGATGCCCTAAAAAAGGCACTTCAATTCCATCGTTCATTTTTTGATCAACAAGCATAACAATAGATTCACTCTCCTTGATAGCCCTGACTAAAGCTCTGCTACCTTCAGGACCTTTCGGTATAAGTCTTAATTTATCACCGGCACGACTTTCATTAACCAACTTGTTAACATATGGGTTATTTGCTTTACGATAAATTACGGCAACTTTCGGATAAAATTTATGAAGAAGCTTAAGACCAATATCCCAATTGGCAAAGTGACCGCTAAATAATAAAAAAGTTTGTCCTTCAAGTTTTTTAATATTTTCTATGCCGATTATTTCGATTCTACGCTCTAACTCGGCTTCATCCATCTTGCCAACATATGTAAATTCACCGATAAACCTACCGAAATTATCCCAAGTTTGATCTATGATTTTTTCAATATCACACATATCACCGAATACTACTTTAATATTTCGTCTAGCAATTTTATTAACAGCAAATAATATACCGACTTTTCTTGCTATAAAACTACAAATATCCGCCGCTTTATCTACACCGAATATTCCTATTACTTTCAGGAATATAACAACGATCAAATACTCAATTAAATATCTAAGCTTTTTTAAAAATTTTTTCATTTAATAAATCAGGATTGTTTATAGATAATTCTACATCTAGACAGACAATATTATTATTTAAATCATTAAACTTAACATGATCTTTTCTTGTAGTCACTAAGGTAGCGTTATGCTCTTTAGCTAATGAATATAAATTTTCTAAATCTGCTTGTAAATAATTATAATGATCAGGAAAAATTTTGTAACCGGTTATATTTAATCCGTAATTTTTTAAAGTCGTAAAGAAACGCTCAGGATTACCGATACCGCTAAAAGCAAAATAATTTTTAGTTTTATCTATATTATTTGAAGGAACTATTTGAGCATTTATTAACTTATTGACATAAGGAGTTAAAATATCCGGTATTTTATCTTGGTGGATACTGACTAAAAAAATTAAATCAGCTGCATCAAGGGCTTTATTTGGATATTGTCTTAAAGGACCGGCAGGAATTAGAAAACCGTTGCCGAAAAGCCTTTGGCTATCTACTGAGACTATAGTAAAGTCTTTATGAAAATAAGGATTTTGTAGGAAATCATCAACTATTATTATATCAGGTTTAAGCTCGTTAATTAACGGCACAATCTCTTTAATATTTTTAGTAGCAATAACTGCTCCATACTTTGCAAGTATTACCCCCTCATCTCCTGCCTCTAATGCTGTATGTCCTTCATGTATGGTAGTTGCACTTTTAAGGTTGCTACCATAAGCCTTAGTTACTATTACAAAACTTACATTTCTAGCTTTTAGTAATTTGGCTAGATACATTACTATCTGCGTCTTACCCGTACCTCCTACGCTACAATTACCGACACAAATAACTTTAGCAGGCAACATCATAATAGGACATGCTAAACTAGCTCGTAAATAGCCTAAAAATTGATATATCAAGCTTATAGGCAAAAGCAAATAAGCTATAATATTTCGCTTCTGCCAAAATTCAGGATATAAAAGTTTGATCATAGTTTAACATTTACGGTAGTGAAAAATAAAGTCAAATGGATTGATTGCTTTATTATCTAACAGAATTTCAAAATGCAAATGTTCACCCGTTGCATTACCAGTGCTTCCTTGTATACCGATAAATTGACCACGCTTAATTTTATTTCCTTCCTTGACTGACATTTCTTTTAAATGAGCATATTTCGTAACAAATTTGCGTCCATGTTTAATCTCAACAAAATTCCCGTAATCAGGTGCTCTAGCGGCTTTTATAACAATTCCGCTTGCTGCTGCATATATCGGTGCTGCTTTTTTAGCTTGTAAATCAATACCGCTATGGAAACATTTCTTTTTTCTTTTCTTTTTATGAGGACTTGTCCTAGTTCCGTAATGGCTAGTAATTTTCGGCTCATATTCCGGCATCATAAGCGGTATTGTACTAATTATTTTATCAAGCTTGGTTAATGCCAAGATATTATTCCTATGAGTTTGTTTTTTTGTAAAATAGCTAGCTTCCGGTTTAGAGAGAAACTTATATTTTGAATTTAGTTTTGTTACAACTGCCTTTATATCAGCTATTTTTATTTCGGCTGCTTTATTAAATTCTGCCGGGTTTTTATTATGGAATTTGTGTAAAAAAATCTTATTTTGTTTAGGGTTATTAATTATTAGACCTAAGTTTTTTGCATATATACATTTGCTATTTTTGTTTGTTAAATCATACTGTATTACTAAATCCGCATGGCTGATTTTATATTTTTGCTTTAATTGAGATGAAGTAGTAGAAAGTAACGTAGTATCACTAGATTCTTTAATACTGCTACAACCTTGAACAAGAAAAACTATAAACAGTAAAAAGATATATTTTTTAAAAGACATTAAAGATAAATGTATGTAAATTTCAAATTAAGAGTGCCACTTAAATATTCTGTTAATTTCTCTAATTCTCCTCTAATATTTGGAGGGTTAATTAACATTAACCCACACTTTACCATATTTTTATCACTATTTAAAAGCTCATATTCAATAATCATAGTTTCTTTAAATCCGATATTTTTGTAATTGTGGTAAAAATCACGGACTAAAGATAAATCTTTTATAGGATACCAAATTAAGACAGTATTATTAAGAACCCGTAGCTTAATTTTTTTAAGTGCTTCAAGTAATTTTTGAAACTCATTTTTTACTTCAAAAGGCGGATCAAGAAAAATTAATCCTCTATTCTCTTTAAATGGTAGCAAAACTTTGATAGCATTATAAGCATCCATATTATGCGTATCATTTGGTAATAATTTTTTTAAACTTAAATAATCGCTTGGATGAAGTTCGCAGGCAATTAAGCGATCATTTGGTCTTAATAATTGTTTAATTATAAAAGGTGAACCTGGGTAGTGACTTTTGCCTGCTATATTTATTATATTTAAAAAAGTTTGTAAGAACTGAGGAATAGGATCGGTAGCTTGCAGTAATTTATTAATTCCCGTATCGCTTTCTAGAGTTTTAGAAGCTGCCTCCGAGCTTAAAGCGTAAAGACCTAGGCCTAGCAAAAGCATCTAAAACTGCAAAAGGTTTTTCTTTTTTCTTGAGCTGTTCTAAAATACTAATTAGGACTAAATGTTTGACTATATTAGTAAAATTGCCTGCATGATAAATATGACGATAGTTTATTTTAAATTAATCATAAATTTCACTTCTATGACCAACTCGCGCGCATGGCTCTATGTTATTCCCGCGAAAGCGGGAATAACATAGAGTTTTTTATTTACTATCATTTAGTTAGCAATGCCTTGCTTTAAACATTTTTTATAAGCGTAAGCCATTCTTCTTCATCAATAATTTTAATATTAAGCTCTTTAGCTTTTTTAAGTTTACTGCCTGCATCAACGCCGGCTACAACTAAATCCGTGTTCGATGATAAGCCAGCTGCAACTTTAGCCCCAAGCTTCTCAGCTGTTGCTTTAGCTTCCGCTCTAGATATCGTCGGTAAACTACCGGTAAATACTACTATCTTGTTCGTTAAACTACTCTGTTCTCTAGTCTCTTTATAATCTTCAATATTTAATATTTCACCAAGTTTTTTGATAAGCTCAATATTTTCTTTAACATCAAAAAAATCAATAATATCTACTAAAATCTTATCACCGATTCCTTCTAAATTGTTTAGTTTTTGATAAATATCAGGCTCATTTGTTCTAAGCAATTCCATTTGAGCTATAAAATTACTATAGCTGCCAAATTCTCTAGCAAGTAATTTAGCATTTTGTTCACCGATATGCCTTATGCCTAATGCATATATAAATCTTGGCAAACTAACGTTTTTTGATTTTTCTATATTTTTAAAAAGATTTTCTACTGATTTTTTACCCCATCCATCCATATTTTCAAGTTTTGCTAAGCTAGAGTCATTTTTTTCTTTTAAAAAGAAAATATCTAAAGGATTACTAATCAATCCCTTATCTATTAAAAACTCAACTTGCTTACGCCCAAGCCCCTCAATATCCATAGCATTTTTCGATACAAAATGACGGATACGCTCATAATTCTGAGCAGGGCAGTGAAGGCCATTATCACAGCGTATAATAATATCTTCAGGCATATAATGCAACTTAGAATTGCATGACAGACAAAATAAAGGAGTATCAAACGTTGCTGCATCATTAGGACGTTTATCAAAATCAACTCCCATGATTTTAGGAATAACATCACCAGCACGTTGCAGGAATACATAATCCTTAATCCGCACATCTTTTCGTGCAATTTCTTGGAAATTATGTAATGTTGCTCTGCTAACAGTTACCCCGCCTATTTCTATGGGTTCAAGTTCGGCTACTGGCGTTAACGTACCAGTTCTACCGACCTGTACAGTAATAGAAAGTAACTTTGTTTGTCCTATTATTGCAGGAAATTTATGAGCGGTAGCAAAGCGTGGACTTCGTGCAATAAAGCCCATTCTATTTTGCAGTGCAAAATCATTTAGCTTATATACTACTCCATCAATTTCATAAGGTAAATCTTCTCTATTTGTTTTGAGATATTCGTAAAAGGCGAAAATTTCTTCTTCAGAACTCGCAAGTTTAGATATTTCATTAATGTTAAAGCCGCCTTCTTTTAATTTTGTAAGTAATTGATCTTGTGAAGAAGCAAGATTCTGTTCAGTTACCCCTCCTGAATATACAAAATATTTGAGCGGTCTTTTAGCCGTAATAGAAGCATCAAGCTGACGAAGTGATCCGGCAGCAGCATTACGAGGATTGGCAAATTTATCCTTGCCCTGCTCTTCTTGTTCTTTATTTAGATTTAAAAAATCTTGTTTTTCAATATAAATTTCCCCTCGTACTTCTAAAAACTCTGGAACATTATCTATTTTATGAGGAAAATTTTTGATTGTTTTAATATTTGCTGTTATATCTTCACCGATATATCCGTCACCTCTTGTAGCTCCCGTTGTAAGCACCCCGTTTTTATAAACAGCAGAAAAAGACAAACCGTCTATTTTAGGTTCACAAAAGATAGGAGCAAACTCATTAAGGCGTAAGAAATTTTTTATACGATATACAAAATCTCTCACATCTTGCTCATCAAAAGCATTACTGAGAGATAACATAGGCACCTGATGCGTAACTTTAGCAAATTTATTTGCTATTTTAGCCCCTACTTTTTTGCTAGGACTATTTTCTAAAATTAAATGAGGAAATTTTTGTTCTAACTTGAGATTGGTATTAAATAGCTGATCATACTCGCTATCAGAAACTAAAGGATTATCTTCTATATAATAAGCATGGTTATACGCTGCTATTTTATCAGCGAGTTCTTCTAGTAATTTTTGTGCTTTCTCTTCAGATATTAAATCAATATTTTGCATTAGTAGTTCATACTTTTATTTTAATTTAAATCCAATTCCTAAAATTTTTATTTTCTTCAAAATCGCTAATTGCTCGTTTTAGTCTTTCAGCATTTTTAGGACTTTTTAACAAGTATAGTTTCCTCCATAGCATTATGATCTTCAAGCGACATAATAACCACCGGTTTTTGTTTTTGTCTAGTTACAATCACTGAAGTGTGATCTGCATAAACTTTTTTCTAACATAACCTACTTAAGTACGTTTACATGTAACAAGGCATGTTTTATAACTAGTCACTTTAAGAATCAAAATCAAAATCTTTACCTAGTTTAATATATGCTCTAATACGGCTCATGAGATTTTGGAAATATGTTAAATTATGCCATGTCATTAGCATAGAGCCAAGTATTTCACCGATTCTAACTAAATGATGTAGATAAGCTTTATTATAGTTTCTACAAGCAGGACATAGGCAATCATGTTCTAGCGGCTTGTTATCATCGGCATATTTGCTATTGCGGATATTTACCGTACCGTATTTTGTAAAAGCCTGACCGTTGCGACCTGAGCGTGTCGGGATTACGCAGTCAAACATATCTATACCCCTGCTAACCGCACCTATAATATCAGCAGGCTTACCGACTCCCATTAAATAACGCGGCTTATTTTGCGGCAGAAAATCAGGAGTATAATTAAGTACTTTAAACATAAGCTCCTGCCCCTCACCTACTGCAAGTCCACCTATAGCATAACCCTCAAAATCAAGTTCTACTAGATCCTTAGCCGATTGCTCACGTAATTCTTCGTAAACGCTACCTTGAATAATACCGAATTGTGCATAGCCTTCCCGCTTAACAAAAGCATTACGTGATCTATTCGCCCATCTAGTCGTAAGCTGCATAGAAGTTTTAGCTTCTTCAAAGGTTGCAGGGTAAGACGTACATTCATCAAAAGCCATAGTGATTGTGCTACCGAGCAGATATTGTATTTCGGTAGAACGCTCAGGAGTTAACATATATTTATCGCCGTTAATATGAGAGCTGAAACTTACTCCCTCTTCGGTTATCTTGCGTAACTTCGATAGCGACATTACCTGAAAACCGCCAGAATCGGTTAATATCGGCTTATCCCAATTCATGAATTTATGTAAGCCACCAAGCCGTACTATACGTTCGGCAGTCGGTTGAAGCATTAAGTGGTAAGTATTGCCGAGCAATATATCCGCCCCCGTTTCTGCTACCGATTCAGGTAGCATTGCCTTAACCGTTCCTCTAGTTCCAACCGGCATAAAAGCGGGAGTACGCATCTCACCGTGTGCGGTTACGATAATACCGCTTCTAGCTTTTTTATGCTGATGATGAATATTAAAAGAAAATTTTGACACTGATAATCACTTATTTTTAAAAGCAATATCTTAGCATACTATAGTTTATCCTGGAATATAAAAATTAAGATTAAAAGCAGGCATCACCTAGAAGCAGTTGTTTTATGCTGTAATTTAGCCTTCCGATGTCATGCCCGCGTAATGATCATCTTTTCAACTCTAAATAATTATATTTATAGGTAAATTAGATTTTAATTAGTACTATCAATAATTTATAGTCATTGACTTATTTTATTTCATTCATAATATAATCTAATTTTTAAGAGTTAAAATATGGAAAATAAAGAAGAAGAAACTTTAACCTCTGAGTGACGAAGAGGAGGAAAAGCGTTTAAAAGCTCAAAATGCAAGGAAAGAGCTTAAGTTAATATTAATAACATTTGCTATTATTGTCTCACTAGTTTTTTAACTATATAGAAGAAAAAGCAGCAGAGTATAAATTACAGCAAGAACAAGAAGCAAAAATAAATAATAACACAAAATGAAGTTGTTTAAATACAATGTAACCAAAAGCTATTATTATTGTAACTTTTTTAACTTGTGCTTTAATTGTAATCAACTATTATTAATATAAATAAAATCACTTTTATGGAAGATATAAGCTCTTGGAAAGAAAAGTTTGAAATTTGTGTTTACGCTAAAAAGCTACTTGATAAACTCAAATATTTAAACACTAAAGTAAAAAAATCCTGTTGATATAGAGGAAGTTAAAAAAGGTATCTACTACGCTCGTAAATATCATGGTTCACAAATGCGTCAGTCAGGCGATCTATATTATTCGCACCCGATCGAAGTAGCGATTATGCTTGCAGAGTTTGTAGCAAACGAAGCGCCTAAGCTTTTTACTGCTAATATGATAAATGCTGCTCTACTTCACTATACTATTGAGGATACAGAACTTACTGAAAAGATGATCATCGAAATTTTTGGTAAAGAAATAGCAAAACATGTAGAAGGTTTAACTAGAATTAAACCTCACGGAAAAATCAGTGTCGAGGAAAGCTTAAACCTATTAATTAAGCAAAAAAGATATGATACTGCACTTATAAAATTATTTGATCGTGTTCATAATGTACAAACATTAGCAGCTAAATCACCTGAAAAAGCGAAGCAGATCATTGTGGAAACATTTAAGAAGTTTCTAGTTGTTGCTATACATTTAGAGTGTTATGAAATTGAAGAAAAGTTTAATGAAATTTGCTATAGGTTTTTATACAAAGATAAATTTTCTCAACAAAAACAAATATTATTATTCACTATGAATAACCTGCTTCTTTTTCCAACTTTTGAAAATGATTTAGACCAAACATACAAATTATAAGTAATGGAACCATCACAATAAACAAACCATATTGACCCAAATATTTTGTTAAATATGTAATTCCAAACGAAGTGATTATATACATTAAGGCTCTAGAAACAGCATATATCATACTACTGTAAAACGTTTAAAAACCGAAAAATGCCTAAAAAAGATTGAAACAGCAGGAACAGTATCAAATGAACATATTATCAAACCTATTTGAATTAAAAGAAGCTGGAAAGGTGTAGTTGTACTTTTTAAAAGGTATGGTGAAAATAGAATAAATATAAAGAGTAAAGCTAATTTTACTCTAAGCATTTTTAAAGGATATATTTTATAACTTAGAAAACATATTAAAGACATACTAGCTAGGTGGAACATTGAAATAATAAAATTATGATGAATAACCTGAGCTGTATCCAAATGCATTCTTTAAAACTTCACCACAAGTAATATAAGTATAGTAGAAACATATGGGCCAAGCAACAACTCATTATGAAAAAATATATAGTTGTCTTCTTATTAGGTTTTTGGTTAAAAATCTCATCGTTTTTTAATTCTTTTTTGTCGATATTTGCTTTTTCATATTTTCGTAAAAGTCTAGCACTGGCATCTACAAAATCAGGCGTTTCTCTAAGATGAGCTCTAGCGTAGCCGCTCACAACTGCAATAATTGCACCTATCCAAACGGCAAGACGCCAATTAAATCCTTGAGTAGTAACTAAAGATACTATAACTAAAGCTGCAGTTATCACAATTACTGATGCTACGGCGATAAAAGAAACTACGGGATATTGTATAGGTGGTTTTGTAATTTCAGTTAAATAAAGTTCTGCTACCACTATTTCACCTACAGAAGCCATACCTTGAATTGCACAGCAAATTGTGATTAATGCAGCAAAATAACCTACTTGTTCATAAGTAGGAGCATTTGCTATAATTATACAGGATAAAGCCATTAAGGTAGTTGTCATAATAACAGTAGATTTTCGCCCTAATTTTTATCACCTATTCGACCAAAAACATATGCTCCTAGTGGTCTAAATATAAAGGTAGAACAAAAGGTAAAGGCAGAGAGAAGAGAAGCTGCACTCGAATCATATTTAGGAAAGAACAATTCATTTAACAATACTGCTAAATGGACGTACAACATTAAATCAAAATACTCAAGAAAAGTAGCTGTAGATAAAATGCCCGTGGCTTCTTTTTGGTCGCTTGTTAAACTTTTCTGTTCTTTTTCATAGCCTAGCATAAATTCTTTGCAAAAAATTAAATTGTAAAGAAATTTATACTGCTTTATATAAAAGTCAATAGGAAATTTCGCTTTACACGATAAATAAGAAAAAGGAAGTACAACTTAATATATTTTGTGAATTGATAGAAAAAAGTTATAATATATTGCGATGTTTTTTATAGTTGTAATTATATAGATTTAACTGTATTCCTCCCCATCAAATAGTAACGTTAAAAGCAAGAAACAAACTAATAATTAGTACTTTAAAATTTACTTTATTTTATTAGCATGATAGATATGTGATAAATAAACTAATTGAAAGACAAAAATAAGTAATATACAGTAATGGTTCATTTTTAGATTGAAAAGCAAAAAATATTATACTATCATTGGTAGTTATAATTAAATATATTCAAAATATGCTTTTTCAATCACTAAATTTATACTCTATCTTAGTTGCACAGGCCTTACAGCTACTGTTATCGTGTTTATGCATCAATTATCTTATTACAAACAGCAAATTATTAATAAGGATTTAAAATAATACCTGCATATTTTGATAAAAAAATGTTATATAAAATTCTTAATAATAACTGCGATAGATATTCTGCTCTTGAAATGATTAAATCATATTTTAAGTTGAAAACCGCAAGATCGTTATCATATGAAGAACTTGAAAATGATAAACAATTAAGCGAATTATTTAGAGATTCTTTAAGCTATTTTATTGATGATTTTATATCAAAATCCGATAAATCAGTTGCAGTAAATAAAGTGTTTAGTATACAAGATGAACATAACAATACTCATAAATTATATACGTTTCTAGAGAAAAATAAAATATTGGACAAAACACATCAAATGCTTATATATGTCAAAGTGCCTTATATAATGACCAAAGACGACGAAGAAAGCTTAAACACTTTCATACACTTGGCTAAGATAATGTAGATTTCCCAAAAACAAAATCAGACACTCAAATAACAAATTTAAGAGTGAGCTTAACGAAGTCGTATAAGCGAATCTTACAACATTCGACATCAAGAGCTTAATATTGAAACTATATTTTTAAGTAAGACAGAGTTATTTAAAGCTCGTTTTAGAGTTATCTAAACCGAGAAATAAATTACTACTTACCTAAAAGTGGATATGTAACATTTTTTAAGAATTTTCTTTTAATATAAGTACATACTAAAAATGTCAGTACGGTACTTGGAACATAGCGAATTATCGTAGGTAAATATCTTATTAAGGTCTTAGTTGAGACTAAGTCAGTAAACGATGTACTGATGCTCTGCTACTAACTCTCTACTTTTTGATCTTAAACAATCTAAAGTACGATATCTATTTTTGTATTTTAAATAACATCTAACAGCTTCAATAACCATAGAAGATATAATAGAAATTATTCCGCTTTGCATAAGAAAATAAAATTCCAGACTATCCGAACAATAACAATAATTAGCAATAATTATTAAAACTAAACCTAGAATATTAAAAAAATAGACAAATGGTTTGCCATAAGATTTCTCTTCTTGCTTAATGCTACTTTTTAATAATTCATATATTAGAGATTTTAACACTGAATTACCTATTTCATAAGAATAGCGAGCAATACGCCTACACCAAAAGCGTAGGCGAGATTTCGCAAAGGGTGGTCACGTGTCGACTCACATAAATCCGCTACATTAGCTTTACCTTTATCCATTCCTTTATCTTTATAATGTTCCATAACGGATGATAAAATTACCTAACTGCTCATCTAGAATATCTCCGGATTTACCTTTTAAATTACGTAATCTTGACACTAAGCTTTCAATATCTTTTTTGATACCTTCGACATCTGCTTTAGCAGAGTTTGAATTTGATTCTTTCATAATTTACTCCTTTATTAGTTTACATTTTGTTAAGCAAATTATTTTGCCTACAAAACTATACGATACTCCTCTTATAAGAACTTTACAATAGCTTAACAATAAAAAAACCGAATCTAACTAGATTCGGCTAAATTTAATGATTTTTTATTTCGTATTACTTCTACTTACTACCGAATGAAGAAACAATTTTATTAATTAATGATTCAATATTAATTGCTGATTGAGTATATTTTATCTCTTCATTAGCCACTAAATTTTCATCGTCATTACCCGGTATAATTGAAATATATTTACCTCCAAGTAACCCGCTGGTGACTACTTGGGCTTTAGAATCTTTAGGTATTTTAACATCATCATTAATATTTAGATATACACTTGCATAAAAGCTATTTGGATCTAAAGTCATTTTCTTTACACTACCGATTTTTATACCTGAAATCATTACGTCGCTTCCGACTGCTATCCCTTCCACACTTTGGAAATGAGCAGTTACCTGATAGCCTTTTGAGCTAGTTATAGAACTACCTGTTTTGTAGGCAAAAATCAAAAATAGCAAAGCAATAATTAATACTACAAAGCCTATAATTGTTTCAATAATGTTCTGTTGCATTGTTTTTTATATTTTATTAATTAATTACGGTTGCCATCTATTATATTTAAGATTTGATGTTTTAGGCAGCTTTTTAACTATTTTATTATTCTTTTGCCATGGAAAAAACTGAATATTTTGTGGTATCTCATTTACTAAATGATGTAACCAAGCGTGCCAACTTGGCGGAATTTTTGTAGGTTCATTTATATTTTTATAAATAATAAACCTCCTTGGACGCCCTAAATAATCAATATTACGGCTTTCATAATATTGATTCAAAAACTCATCTTCTCCTACTTTTTTGTGAAAAAAAGTAATAAAAAACTTATCTATCCACGACATTTTAAAATTTCTATAGCAGTTTCTCTTCCTTGCACTGCAAGTTTATCGGCAGCAATATTACCGCTATTATTTGCATGACCTTTTACCCATTTCCAAATAATAGTATGTTTACTCAATTCTGCGTATAATTTTTGCCATAAATCGGCATTTTTAACGGGTTCATTGTTGCTTTTACACCAATTATTTTTTATCCAATTATGAATCCAAGCGGTAATTCCTTGTTTCAAATATTTACTATCGGTATAAATCTCAATATTACAAGATGTTTTTAAAATCCTCAAGGCTTCAAGTGCTGCCGTAATTTCCATACGATTATTAGTCGTATCTAACTCATACCCAAATATTTCTTTGCTAGTATCATTAAATTGAAGCAATGCTCCCCACCCTCCGGGACCTGGATTACCTGCACATGCACCATCAGTATATATCACTACTTTTGAATCCATAATATGCATTAACTAGGTTTAGAAGAATTACGAAACTTATCTAACATTATAACATTTGGACTTGAAGATGATGAAGTCTGATAACTTTTATTATTACTTATTTCCGCTTCATGTTGAGGATTTTCGTGTATATTTAACGACTGATTAAAAGTTAGACTGTAATTATTATTGGAATCAACAAAGCTAATAAGTGCATCAAAAGGTACGTAAATTACTTCTTTAACACCGTCAAAACTTACCGTTAAAGAAAAGCCCGTATCATTTACTATTAAATTTTCAAACTGATATTGCAGTACTATTGTGATCTGTTTCGGATATTCCTGTTTAACTTTTGAAGGTAAAATTACCGCAGGATTATCGGTTCTGTACGATATGTATATTAACTGATCCCAATATAAATTTTCATGCTGAATTGTTGTTAGAATTTTTTTCACAAATTCTAGCATATATTCATGCACAAATTTTTTATATTCAATATTCATACGAGAAAAATAAATAAAAATAGGTCGACGAAGTTTAATTTGAACAGTTTACGTCATTGCAAGGACAAACTGTAAGTTTTGACGAAACAATCTCAGGAGTCCTACTTATGAGATTGCCACATTCTCTACGTTCGCTCGCAATGATAAGATCAAGCGTTTTTAGGCAATGCCAATTTTTCAAATTAAACAAATATTAAGTGAGGGTTTTTCTGTTGCCCGGCACACCCTCCAGCCGCGTAGGGTTAAGCTGCTAAAGCTAAACGACCTACAGAACGATTATTATCGTTTGCGTTTCTTTGTTTTGACCCATATGGCACAAGCCATCGGCGGAATCATCCCGAGTAAAAGCAATCTTTTTATTAGGCACGTCGATCCTATTTCGCCCCCCAAAAATACTCGATGAACTTCGTATTGTCTACTCTTTAAGAGTTATTACATATTTAAACTTTTCTAAATGACGTAGCTAATAAAGAGGAATTTGAAGGCGACACGGAACGCAGAACCGCAGCGCACACGCAAGTAACGTGAGGATGCGAGTACCAGATCGACGTACAAATTACCTTTAGGAGCAAGTTATTTAGAAAGTTTTGGTGGAGGCGTCGGGTACTGCCCCCGAGTCCGCAACCTCTATTCTAAATTACGTTTATTACTATAGCTATATTAGCACCAAATATTATACCTTAATTTGATTAAAATGTAAAGGTCAAATAAGAATTCTAGATTTATATTAAAAATGGACTTATAATGAATGTTTAGAATTCTAAATTAAAAACTTAATTATGCTACCAAATCTTGGAATTATCGCCGGCAGAGGTTCATTACCTTACTTAATAGCAGGTAATTATACAAAGCAAGGCGGTAATTGCTATATAGCAGCAATTAAAGACGAAGCTGATATAGATCAAATTAAAGATTTTGAATATAAGATTTTCAAAATCGGTATGGTCGGGGAAGCTATAAAATATTTTAAGGAGCATGAGGTAAAAAATATTATTTTTATCGGTGGAGTTAATAGACCGAATTTTAAAAATTTAGCCGTAGATAAAATAGGCGGTTTATTGCTTTTCAAAATAGTTGGGCAAAGAATGCGAGGAGATGATAGTTTGCTAAAAACAGTAGCGGATTTTTTTGAAAGTTACGGTTTCAAGGTAATTTCAAGTAATGAAATATATAAAAATCAACAAGGTAACTCCAATATTATAACCGATACTAACCCTATAAGTTCAGATAAAAATGATATTGAGCTTGGAATAAAATTATTGAATCATCTAAGTTCATTCGACATCGCACAATCGGTTATAGTTGAAAGTGGCTACATACTTGGTATAGAAGCTGCAGAAGGAACGGATAATTTAATAACGAGATGTGCAGATTTACGTAAAAATCCTCATGGAGGAGTATTAGTAAAAATAGCGAAATTAGGTCAAGATAATAGACTAGATATGCCGACGATCGGTCCTAATACTATAAAGAATCTTGCTAAATATAATTACAAAGGGGTAGCGATTCAAAAAAATAACGTCATTATAGTCGAAGAAGAATTAACTATAAAACGCGCTAATGAACATAAAATTTTTATAACAAAATGTTAGCAATAGGTATTACCGGTAGCTATGCATCGGGCAAAACTTTTATGTTGGATTATTTAGCAGAAAAAGGATCTAAAACTTTTTGTGCCGATAGATGCATAAAAGAATTATATCAAGATGTAGTTTTGCAAACGCAGATTTTAAAATTACTACCTGAACTTGAGTCTTTCAATATTAGAAAAATCAGTAATTTAATTTACAATAACGACCTAGCTAGAGAAAAACTACAAAATTTTATTTACCCCTTACTAATAGATAAACTCATTTTATTTAAAAAAGAAAATGCTAATGCCAAATTTGGCTTTGCCGAAATACCGCTGCTTTATGAAGCTAAATTTGATAAATATTTTGATTTTGTCGTAACAATATACTGCTCTGAAGAAATAAGAATGCAAAGAGCAATAACGAGATCTTCGTTTGATATAGA
The DNA here is from genome assembly GCF_002078335.1 of Rickettsia amblyommatis. Lineage (NCBI taxonomy): Bacteria > Pseudomonadati > Pseudomonadota > Alphaproteobacteria > Rickettsiales > Rickettsiaceae > Rickettsia > Rickettsia amblyommatis. Next base: position 272,435 of record NZ_CP015012.1, read on the forward strand.
AATTTATAATAAAATCAAAGAAATTCAACTATCACAAGAGAGCAAAATAGCAAAAGCAGATTTTGCTATAAATAGCGGCGTTGATATGTTAGACTTGGAAAAACAAATAGCGAAGCTAATAAAGGATTTGGAATGTCGAGTTTAAGAGAAATAATTTTAGATACCGAAACTACGGGACTTGACCCACGACAAGGTCATCGAATCGTTGAGATCGGTGCTATTGAGATGGTAAATAAGGTATTAACAGGCAGGAATTTTCATTTTTATATTAATCCTGAGCGAGATATGCCGTTTGAGGCTTATAGAATTCATGGCATATCCGGCGAATTTTTAAAAGACAAGCCTCTATTTCATACAATAGCCGATGATTTTTTAGAGTTTATTTCAGATAGCAAGCTGATTATTCATAATGCTCCTTTCGATATTAAATTTCTAAATCACGAATTATCATTATTAAAAAGAACCGACATTAAACTCTTGGCACTAGCAAATACTATTGATACTTTAGTAATGGCTAGAAGCATGTTTCCAGGCTCAAAATATAATCTTGATGCATTATGTAAAAGATTTAAAGTTGATAATTCAGGTAGGCAGCTTCACGGAGCTTTGAAAGATGCAGCATTACTTGCAGAAGTATATGTAGAGCTAATGGGTGGTAGACAATCCGCTTTTAAAATGGTTGATAAATCTGCCGAAATAAATAATTTAGCAACTAATCAAGTAAATAACAAAACAGAGCAAGCTACTATTGTGATTAAACCTACAAAAGAAGAGCTGCAAAAACATAAAGAATTTCTCAGTAGGATTTTAAAAACTGCTTAGTAAAACGTCATTGCGAGGAAAGGCAAAGCCTCGACTTGGCAATCTCAGGTATTTTATATTATTTTCATGAGATTGCCACGCTCCTTTTAGTCGCTCGCAATGACGATTATCAACAATCCCCTTAAAACTTATCTATGAAAACAAATTTTCTTGTATTTATAACCTTTACAATACTTATCTCTTTAGGCTTTTGGCAGCTTAGTCGTTTAAAAGAAAAGAAATTATTTTTAGCTTCAATGCAAGCTAACCTAACCTCACCTGCAATTAATTTAGCAGAAATTCAAGACGGTTTACCTTATCACAAAGTAAAAATTACCGGTCAATTTTTGCCTAATAAAGACATATATTTATACAGTAGAAGGTCAATGTCGAGTGAAAAAGACGGATATTATTTAGTTACTCCTTTTAAAACCATAGAAGATAAAGTTATTTTAGTAGCACGAGGTTGGTTCAGTAATCGCAATAAAAATATTATCACGCAAGCTACAAACGACCGGCAGCACGAGATTATCGGTGTTACCATGCCATCAGAAAAAACTCGTATCTACTTACCTGCTAACGATATAAAAAATAATGTGTGGCTAACGCTAAATTTAAAAGAAACATCCAAAGTGTTAGGCTTAGATCTTGAGAATTTTTATATTATTGCGGAAGGAAAAGATATTAGCAATCTAGATATTTTATTACCTCTTGCAATAAATCATTTAGCAGCAATCAGAAATGACCATTTAGAATACGCCCTAACTTGGTTTGGACTTGCTATTTCTTTAATCGTAATATATGTAATTTATCGGCGTCGTTATATGGCTGTGGATGTCATCCCACGAGCTTGTAGCGGGATCCAGAAAAATAATTAAAAAGACTGGACCCCGTGGTCAAGCCACGGGGTGACAGTAGAAAATTGATACATAAATGAGTGATTTACAAAGAGAAGCATCCGATCCTAATTACTCCGTTTGGGTATCGGCATCTGCCGGTACCGGTAAAACCAAAATCCTAACCGATCGATTTTTACGTCTGTTAATAACGGGCGTAGAGCCTTCCAATATTTTATGCCTTACTTTTACTAATGCTGCAGCTATAGAGATGCAAGTAAGGATTAATAGCAGACTTAAATATCTTTCTCTTTGCAACGCCGAGAAACTAGAAGAAGCACTTTTCTTAATGAGCGGCAATAAGCCATCGCCGCAAGAAACAGCAAACGCAAAAACTTTATATGATAAAATACTAAATAGCAATAAACTTTTAAATATCTATACAATTCATGCTTTTTGTCAAAAAATCCTTAAAACTTTTCCCTTAGAAGCCGGCATAACACCAGAATTTAAAATCCTTGAAGAAACTAAATTACAAGATATCTTCCTAAATATCAGAAACGCAATTTACTTAAGCGCTGAACATAATGACTTAATTAAAATTTTACTTAACCGATTTCATGAAATAACTCTGCAAGATATTTTTACCGAGATAATCGAGCAGAAAATTAAATTCAGAAAGTTATTTATAAATAAGCAAATTCCCAAAGAAATATCTAATAAAAGATTAGCGTTAGGGGAATTAAATAATATCTACGATAAGGTAAAAAACTTATTTGCCGAATATGATTTGGAGATAGTACCGAAAGAAATTTTTTTTACCAAAGACGGGAAAAAACGACAAAACCTTTTATCGAAAGAATTAATAAGGAAATATCCTAAATTATTACTAGAGCTAGAAAAAATTACCTCTGAAATTTACCGATTAGATAAGCTGCGTCGCATAGAAGAGCTAGAATATCATACGAACTTACTTACTAAACTTGCGCATATTATTTTAAAAAAATACGATTCATATAAGGAAGACAATAATTTACTCGATTACGACGATTTAATTTACTACACCGAGAAATTACTAAATAATAAAACTACTCATGAGTGGTTGCTGCATAAGCTTGAAAGCGAGATAAATCATATTCTTGTCGATGAAGCACAAGACACAAGCCCCCCGCAGTGGAATATTATTACTACTTTAATAACAGAGTTTAATGCTGTAGAGAGGCCAAATAATAGTGTTTTCATAGTCGGCGATGATAAACAATCGATCTTCAGTTTTCAAGGAGCTGATCTTCATAGTTTCAACTTAGTAAATGAGCGACTAAAAGCAAATCTTACAAATGCTAATAAGAAATTCAAAAATATCACCCTTGAATATTCTTATAGATCATGTGCAGAGATTTTACAATTTACTTATAATGTTTTAAAAAATATAAAATCCAATTACCCGAGTTTATTCCTTGCGAATAATCCTTTAATATCCTCATTTTGTACACATCAAGGCTCTGTAACGGTTTGGCCATTAGTGACGAGTGAAAAACAAGCAGAGCTTTTTTGGGCACTACCTGAAGATTATGAAAATTCTAAATCTGCTGCCGATTTACTCATAGAAAAAATCGTAAATTTTATAAAAGAACAAATAGAAAGCGAAGAAATTTTACCGTCCACTGCAAACAGAATATCTGAAAAAGATTTCATGATATTAGTAAGAAAGAGAGATGAATTTAGTAATAATCTGATCAAAGAACTTAGCAAAGCTAAGCTTAAAGTTGAGGTAAGCGATAGAATGAACCTTAAGGAAAATCTAACTATAATGGATTTAATTTCATTAGCTAAATTTGTGTTATTACCTGATGATGATTTAAATCTTGCCAGTTTACTAAAATCACCGATTATTGGAATAAGCGAGCAGCAATTATACGAACTTCTTGTAAATAAAAGTGAGAATAGCTTATGGGATATACTCTCTTCACATGAGGAGATATATAATAAGTTAGATTCTCTAATTGAAATTTATAAAATATCGATTGTTGAGAACTTCTTTGATTTAGTGGTGCATAATCTAAATTTACGAGAGATTTATGATGATGATAGTGATGATATGATAAATGAGCTATTAACATTAAGCAAAAACTATGCAAATGATATAGATAATTCACTGCAAGGATTCGTTGCTTGGTTTGAAAATAACGATATCTATATTAAACGTGATATGGAGCATTCAGACAAAATAAGAGTAATGACCGTCCACGGCTCTAAAGGACTTGAAACTCCTATTGTTATATTATGCGATTCTACTACTTTACCGATAAGCAGCAATAAATTTATTTGGGATGATAAAGGAGAAATGTTTTTCTCTGCTAATGCTGCCGATACTCCTGAGTTTTTGCAAGAGCTGAAAGAAGCTGAAAAATTAAAAGATTTGCAAGAATATATAAGACTACTCTACGTTGCAATGACAAGAGCTAAAGACAGGCTGATTATATGCGGTTTTAGTAATAAATCTACCACTCCTGAAAATTGCTGGTATAAAATAGCCAAACAAACTTACGATAAATTTCTCAATTAGTAGCTGCTATATTAAATATAATATACTATTAAGACGCACATATATTTAAATAGCGTCTTACGTTAAAAACTTTAGAAAGTTTCTTTGAAAATAAAGCAAGAATTAAAAATAGAAAGATTTAAACAATTACCATCCCTGCATTATGCTGATGAAAAAGGTAATAAAGAATAATACTTAAATTTTTTTTCTTTTAAGGCTTGTTTATACTTTGTTATTTTAGAAATAACAACTAAAACAAGCAAAATCAAAATACTTATTAACAGAGGATATAAGATATTTAACTGATCAAACATCATTAATTTCACAGAATTTAGTTAGATACTACATAATAGTAGTAACATTTATTTAAATTTCAACTTAAATATTTTTTATTTCAATTTAACTCTTATATCTTAAATTTAAATCATTTATATTTAGATTGTCATAAGAAAATTAATAAGATTTTTATTGAAACCGCTACTTCTAAAATAGATAGCATAATAATTTATGCATTATGATAATAATCATGCCCTAATAAATCAGATTTAAGAATACCAAAATTATATTCATATGAATCTAAATCAGCTTGTAATTCATGAACATTTTGTTCTATTTTTTCATAATTATATTTATATGAGTTTTGGAATTTTTCAACTAATTTACCTTTATTAACAACTTTTTTATAAGCATCTTCTTTAAAAAACCCATCTTTTTGTTCTGCACTACGAAAGTAATCCTTAAATTCACTATGTTTTTTCGGTAAATTAGAGATAAATTCTGCAAATTTTTCTAATTGAATATTGGTAATTAGAGTAAATACCAAACCTATATTTTCTTTATATTGGTTAACTCTTGAAATTTCATGCTCTATTGTATCTTTTGGTTCAATTTCAATAACATTATTAGATAAAATAACTAAATCTTTTTTATTAACCTCTTGCTTTTCAGATTCCTTTAGTTTTATATTCAGTATTTCTTCTTCTAATGCCTCTTTACTAAATAATTTTTTAAATGCAGCAAGCCACGGACCAAAAGCTGTACTTTCTAACTTTTTAAAATATTCTTTTAACTTCATAACTAATTTCCTTGTTTATATTTTCTTAGTTTAATTTATAGTACTAGTTGGAAGTAATCAAGTTATAGAGCTAAGAAAAATTAATACTTTTGTAAAAATGATATATAGCGTAACAATTGAAAAACAGTTTTAAAATTCTTAAAATAGTTTGACTATTTTAGAAAATTTTAATAAAATCTATTAATAAACTCAATCGATAATACAAAATATGAAAACAGCTTTTATCTTCCCCGGTCAAGGGTTGCAATTGATCGGCATGGGAAAAGATTTTTATGATAATTTTAAACCCGCCAAAGAAACTTTTCAAATCGTTGATGAAGTACTAAACCGAAAACTCACTGATATAATTTTTAATGGACCTTCTGAAGAACTTACCTTAACCACTAACGCACAACCGGCATTAATGGCAGTATCTATGGCAATAATAAAGATTATCAAAGCTGAAACCGGTAAAAGTTTGGATAGTCTTTGCGATTATGCTGCCGGTCATTCGCTAGGTGAATATAGTGCTTTATGTAGTACCGAAAGTATTAACCTTGAGACAGCAGCAAAACTACTTCATATACGTAGTACATCTATGCAGGAAGCATGTCCTGAAGGTGAGGGAAGCATGGCGGCTTGTATCAATATTCCGCTTCACAAACTTGAAGCAATATTAGCAGAGATCAACAAAATAAATTTATGCCAAATTGCCAACGATAACATCGAAGGACAAATAGTTATTAGCGGCAAGACCACAGCTATAGATCATGCTATTAGTATAATTAAAGATTTAGGTTATAAAGCAATAAAGCTGAAAGTCAGTGCTCCATTTCATTGTAGCTTAATGAAGCCGGCAGAAGAAAAAATGCGAGTAGCTCTTGATAAAGCTGTAATTAATAAGCCTCTGATACCGATAATCCAAAATTATACCGCAAAACCTACTCTAGATCCTACAGAAATCAAACAAAATTTAATTCTTCAGATATGCGGGCGAGTTAGATGGCGTGAAACTTTAGAACTATTTAACAAATTAGAAATCGCTCATATAGTAGAAATAGGGGCAGGAAGCGTACTAACAAATATGCTCCGGAAAATTAATTATCCATATAAGTTAAGTAATATAAGTAATTTAGAAGAACTACAGAATTGTTTAGATAACGTTAGTAAATAACTGTCTCTAATAACTTCTGATTCATAAAGTTTTTAAATTAACTCAATATTATTATATGCAAATTAGTTTTAGTTTTTTTTAAGCAATTGCTAGAATTATTAACTAGTGATTGGCAGAGAGCTATTTAGACAAGGTAATAGAGGATTTTAAAGCCTTAACAGATACTAATGATACATTTTTAAAAGAAGCATGTTATAAAAAAATTGCTCTTATCCAAAAAGACATTAAAGAAGGTGAATATCCATGGTATGTTGCGCCTTTTAATAAAATAGATCATGCAAGTTTATTACTTACCAATATTCATATATTAGAGCTTGATTATTATCTAAATCAAAATACGGTAAAAGCAGTAAAAATATGCTGCGAAATAACTTCAAAGATATATATAATCCGGAAATTTATATTATTGCTAATTATGAAGAACCTATAATTAAAAACTATACAATAATAGATAAAATAGCCAAAGGTAAAGTTATTACCTTTGAAGATTTAAATATTAAATATGTAGATCACACGAATGAAGGGTTAAAATATATAGGTGATATAGTAAATGATATTAGAAAACTAGACAGCGAGTTAGTAGCAGATATTCAAATATTATCAAATTTATTTTGTAAATTTTCTTATTACTCAGTGTACAATCATTTTTATGGCTGCACATTTTGAAGAATTACAAAATTTTCATCAAAATTTAGATAACCTCAATTGTTTAGTACCGTTACAAAAATATATTCCCGAATGCCAACCAAAAGACTATAAACGCCAGTTTAGGATAAGGGAAGTTGTGAATTGTTTAAAAAAGGTATAAATTTATTAGTTTTAGTAAGATTAAAAGCATTAACACAAGCTAGAATATGAACTAAAAAGTTGTTAGGTGACCTATGTCTTGAATGTTCAAGATTCATGTTTTTCTTTAATACACGTTAAGAATAGACTTAATTAACGATCTTTTACGAAGTAGTATCTTATCTTCTAAATCTAATAGATAGATTCTTCATATCTTTCCTTATTCCTGTAAATAAATGCAAGCCTCTAGAGTTTAATATGCTAAATAAATCCTTAGAGATATAAGCTTTATCACCAAAGATTTTGCCTTTTAATGCGGTAGTTATACTGCTTGCTACTGATAAATCACTACTATTTGCTTTGGTAATGTTGACTGCCATAATTTGACCTTTATTATTAATTCTATATGTAACTTAAAACCCATAAACCAACCATAGCTACTCATACCTATTTTAGCAATATTACTAAACACTCGATTATTACTTGTACGCTTTGTATGGCATATAGATAATTTAGTTGAATCGATAAAATAAACCCCTGTATCTTCACCCCTAAATAATTGTAGCATTATAACAAGCGGTAAAACTAGCCTCGGCCATAGTTGTATTATCCGACTATAACTCGGTAGTTTAAAATAACCTCTGCATTTGTATGATAAATAATATAAATAGTAATTTTTAAAGTCCTTACACGGTGATAAATAAAAATATAATACTATAGTTAGTAACTCGCAGAGTTTTAAACTCCCTTCTCTCTGACGTTGCCTATCTTTTGGTATTGATTTCTTTTGCTCCCATTCCTCATACTATGTTGCAAAAATTATCTAGTATACAGAATAAACTTATGATACATTTCTTCATGTTGAGAGTATATTTTTTGAATAAATCTTATATATCTCAACACTCAAATCCTTGCAACCACTTCTATATTATCATCTCTCTATATCCTTCTTATACTCTAAATGCGCGTTATAAAAGCATCAAGTTTTTATTTTCTCTTATCCTAAACTGGCGTTATAAGAGTTTTGTCAATCTTGAAGCAATAACTTGGAATAGATTTTTAGTTAAATATCAGAAATTATTTGAGAACATTCAGAAATATTATTTAGCATCTGTAGTGATAGTGAGAATTTTTACTCTTATCATCTTAGCTTAAACAAGCGCATCGAAATTATAGAGTACTTAATAGATAAATATAAAAATGATACTAAATCTATTTATTATATAACCCAACAACTTTTTGATATTTGTGATGATAACACGGATATTAAAACTATCGAAGCCAAGGCTAAACAGTTTTACAAATATATTGAATATTTCCGTAGTTGGGATGATTTGCCTAGTTATTGGTATATGGACTTTAAAGGACTACCCGGATGTGATAAGGAAGCTTTGATTATGGGCAATTCCGTAAAGCCGGAAAATGATTATATTTAGTTAGAAAAATTATAAAATAATTCTAGAAATTTTGCTTATTAGATGATATAAAGTCAAGTCATAACTGGAGAGATGGCCGAGTGGCCGAAGGCGGCGGTTTGCTAAACCGTTATACGGGTCATACCGTATCGAGGGTTCGAATCCCTCTCTCTCCGCCAGTCTGGACAGTTAGCCAATCCTTGTAGTTTATCAAACGGAAAAGCCAAGGAGTAACCAAGGTTTTCGCCTTTCAAATTTAGGTTCGCAAATACAAATTATCGCCTTATTTCCTTTATTTAACAAGGCTTTTAGCTCTTAATACAAACCTACTAATATGTTCTATGCTATTCGTATGTTAGTTTATGCTAGACTTTTCTCTAATATTTTCTGTTACTTATACGTTATTTTCTACAAATTTCACCAATTTTAGCCATTTTTTTTCTAAAAATATATACGCTCTATACAAACGAGGGGCTATTCCTCGTAAAATAAGGGATTGGAGGGCTTTTTGTAAAAATTTTTTTTTAAAGAATGAATGGTTTATACCAGAATTTTTCAGTTTTTATAACAATTTCACCTATTACCGGAATTGAGTGAGGCCTTAAATAAAGCTCAAGGGTTGGGTCGGAAATATAAAGATTTAAAAATTCCAACGTTTCTTTTTTATTACTACAGTCGTCTGTGCTGCCATTATTACACATGGTACATCTTAATTTCACTTTATCATTTGCTACTAAATCTTTTAATTGTGTTACTTCAATTGTATATCACTTATGTTGCGAAAACCATCTATTACTTCATTAAATATATTATTTACGTCTTGCGAAACTGTCCTTCTTATATCATTTATATCTTCATTAGTACGTCAAGAAACATAAGGTAAACCACTATCGTATTTGTGACACAAACCCCAACACCAACCTTGTACTCCTTCTGTATTTCCAGGAGTTGTCATATAGCTTACATTTGCAAAAGCTACTCCATTATTAAATATATTATATGCATCTATATCCTCCTTATTAAAGACCATACCCCCTTTTGAGAGTATAAGCTATAATTACTCCAGTCCCATTAGATTTACATGTAAAATGTCTTGTCTTGTCATACCTTACCTTTTGAAATGTTATTAAAAACTTTAACTATTTTAGATTATATAATGTCATCTTCTTCACCCATTAATTTAATTAAGTCTGGATAAGTTTTTGCATATTGATCTATAAACTCAATTGTTTCTATTTTATCATGAGATGATAATTTAACTTTATCACTTTCTACTAACTCTCTTAATTCTTTTATTTCTTGTATGGTAGCATAATGAACACTAACCTCTTCGCCATCTTTTTGCTGCATACCATTGATTTTGAGCATCGCATGAAAGGGCATTTAATATATTAATATTTATGGGTTCTAAATCTAGTTTTACGAAGAAATTTCTTGTTTTAATAGGAATTGTGAAGTTTCGGTGATAGGTACGTATGATAATCCAAAAGATTCATTATTAAATATACAGAACGGCTCTGTTTTCTTTAATGGCTCTGTTTTCTTTTGAAAACTACTGTTAGGAACAAAACCAAAAATTTTTATTGTATAGTGTTGATTTATATAATTCATATCATTTATTTTTGTTCTTTCATTTTTTACCTCTTACAATAGTTAAATTCTATTTATTCAAAATAGCCTAGCTATTTCAGCTTTTGATTACAACATAAATTATAAAAATCTGCTAAATCATAAGTAGGAAAAGCTATAATAAACTATATAAACATATCTCCTGTAACCTTATATTTAATAGAATTTATATATGAGTAGCAATTATACACCAAAAAATTACGGTTTATTTGGAAAGTACATAAGTAAGATATCAAAAGCCATAATTACTAAATATAGAAAATAATATAAGCAATACTAAAAGTAGTAATTAATATGCAAAGATATTTAGACCCAATGAATGATAGTTTATTTAAAAAAATCTTTCGTGATTTAGAGAGATTAAAGGAATGTATCAATGCAGTTCTTGAACTTCAGGAGGGTTTTAGAATTAAAGAAATAGAGTTTATGCCCATAGAGCAAGTACCTATGCTCAATAAAGGACAAAAAGCATATTTGATTTAAAGGTTAAAGATGAAGCCGGTAGCTGGTATATAATCGAGATGCAAAATAGCAGAAATTAAGGAATAAATCTAAGGCGTTAACTACGCAATCACAACATACAAAAGGTCCATATCCTGCTACGCAGTAAACGACCTCTTCAGCTCATTGGTGGGAAAGGACGAACCCACATAAGATATTATAACACTTCAATACTCAACTTACAATAATTATTATAGCTTAGTAGTTGAGATATTATTTAAAGGATTAAATTATGACTGATTTAATCAAACAATTTGAGGTGCTACTGTCATTCCCACGAGGCTTTGTTGCGTGGACCGGTAAAATCCACTGCGTCACCCCGTGGCTTGACCACGGGGTTCATAAAAACAATAAACAATACTAATAATTTTAGTATTTTTAACTGGATCCCGCGGTCAAGCCACGGGATGACAGAAGTGAAATTGATCCACGCAACAATGCCTTCCCACGAAAGCAGAAATCCAGTACTTTAAAGCTTTTTTAAAAGTTTTACCTTGAAAAAAATGATATAATAAAAAATCTTTAAAATTAAGATTTTTTAGCCTGGATCCCTGCTTTCGCAGGGATGACATCTAGGGCTTTTTAAAAATTGTCCGGTACTATACTGAGTGACAACGCCGGCAAATAGAGCGGTCATTGTTCTTAAGTGAAACAGGTACAGCCTCAATTGCTAATGAGATTGCGGTTGCTGCAAATGTAGTAACTGATTGTTTAAAATAATTAACTAACATATTAAATTACTAATTGTAATTATTATCATTTATTAAAATTTCTTATCATTTCTTTTAATCTGCTATATATTCAAAAATTCCCTAAATCAATTCTAATTTATTTAATCCATACTTTTAGTTAAATTTCTATTGTATTTTTAAAGTTTCTTATTATGATTCTGTCTATAATTCTGCCTATAGCTCATTTTTAATAAAATATTAAAATTTATAGAATTTAATAAGGATATAATTATGTTCATACTAAACATTTTTAAAACAAACTGGTACAAAAGATTATCCGAAAGTACAACAAGTGACCTTAATAATAAAAATATAACTGATGAACAAGCAAAAGATTTAGCTGCAGCACTTAAAGCTAATAGATCTTTAACGTCGCTTTATCTTCCTTGGCACAACATAGGCGAGGCAACATTTAAAATACTTAATGAATATCTGTACAGAAATAAAATTATAACCGAAAAAAGCAGAAAAGAAATATGAAGCACAGCAAAAGCAAGAACTAGCAACACGACAAGTAGAGGAAGAAAAAAGAAAACTGTTGGAAGAACAAGAAAAACAACAGCAAAACCTAAAGCTTGATGAGCTAAAATATAATCAACTAATTTTAGTAATAAAAGAAAGTAAAGAAGAAGCAGAAAATTTAGTTAAAGAGCTAAACGGTGACACGCTTAACAAGATAGACGATAACGGCGATACGGTTTTAACTTTAGCTGCTTATAAAGGATTAGATAAAGTTTGCGAATTACTAATCTCTAAAATGTCTAATCAGGCTATTAGTACTATTAATCGCAATGGTAAAACGGCTTTAACTTATACTGCTAGTAAAGGCTTAAGTAAAGTATGCATGTAACTAATCCCTCTAATGAGCGCTCCGGCTATTAATACTATTACCAAACCTTATGGTACTATAGCCTTAACTTGTGCTGCATGGAAAGGCTGAGGCGAGGTATGTATGTGGCTAATTTCAAGAATGCCGGATCAAGCTATTAATCATATAACTAATGGAGGTGATACTGCCTTAACTTTAGCTGTATGAAACGGTTTAGAAAGGGTGTGTGAGTATAATACCTAGAACGACTATTCAAGCTATTCATCATGTTAATAATAAAGGTGAAACAGTATTAAATTTAGTTATAAAAAATAATTTTAAAAATATATATGACTTATTAACTTTAAGAGTAAATGAGCTAAATAATCAATTCAATAAAACAAATATATGTAAGAACGAGGACGAAAAACTTATTATTGCAGAGGAAGCAAATATTTACCAAATAATAGGCAAGATAATTTTTAACTTACAAAATAGTACTAATATTGATGAAGCAAACAAGCTCATAATAGAGAATAGCTTATATAGAATACTTAATAAGGTTCAGAAGCTAATAGATAAAAATGACATAATAAATATAACTCAAAGTATAACAGAACTTATAGGACACGAAATTACAGAAGGGATAGTTGTAGATTTAGCAGATGAAGTTAATGAAATGGCAGAAAAACAAACTCAAAAAAAGTTAAATATATTCAACGAAACAGTAAAAAAATAATTACGAAATTAGAAACTGCTAACATTAAAGATAGTGCAGTGATACAAACACAAATAAACGAAATATCAAGTAAAGTACAAACTTTAGAAAACAATGTTAGTATAGAGCAAATAACAAACTGGATGGGAAAACTTTTAGACGGCAAAATTACTAAAGGCACAGTTATAGATTTAAGAAAGAAAATTGAGACAATAATACTTCAAGAAATAAATGAATCCACTAGTGTAATTACATTTATAGCAAAGGAAATAATTTATTACAAACCGCTTTTCAATAATCCAGAATTGCTACAAGTTGCCACTACATTACTAAGCCCTAATTTAATCTACGAAGCAATTAATAATAATGATAAGGAGCTTATTTTAGCCGGGCTAATGAGCATGGGGTATGATGTAGCAAAATATATTTAAACTAAATATTTGGCGCTGGTACTAATGCATAAAAAGGCCTAAGCGTAGCCTGAATCAAAGCTAATCTAAACTGGTTAAGGGTTCGCATAACGTACCCCCGCCAGTCTAGACAGTTAGCCAATTCTTGTAGTGCTATCTAAGTATAATCTTTATCACCAAGCATATTATAGATTTCCGGCATATATTTATGTTTCAGCCAAATCTCAACAAGGCTACCGATAATATAAAGGTTATTTTTAGCTCTGCTAATACCGACGTTTAAGACGTTTGGCTTTTTCGTCATTATATTTCTTGCACCTTTATCAAGAGGATGCTGAACTCCTAGTAGTATTATTACCATATCGTTTTCTTTGCCTTGAAATGCATGAATAGTGCCGATATTTTTATATCTAAATGCTTGCATTGTTTTCTCATATCTTGAATCGTCATATATTTCATTCAATTTTCTACGAATAGATTCGCTGTCATCTTTATACATGGTAATAATGTAAATTTGTTTGAGCAAATCATCCCCATTTTTCTCTTTTAATACTTGTTTTAGTAACTCTAGTAATTTTTGAAATTTGGCTTCCGAGTCATATTTATAACGTTGAACCTTATTATCTTTTATATCTATCCATTTTGAAGTACCTAAAATCGTTCTAATATCAGAGTTACAGTCAGAGGTAGCAAAAATCATTTTGTTACATATTTTAAACATAGGATTTTGGCATCTTCTATGCACTAATAAAGGGAAACCAACCGTAACATCATCTATTTTTATTTGATATAAAGAATTACGGTCAGCTAGGTTTTGCAATGAAACTTCCGAAGGTGACCACTCAGGATATGAAACCTTAAAATGTTCACATAATTTGTTCATTAAATCTTGCTTTAATATAGAAATAGGATCTGTTTGCAGCGGATCACCGACTACTACGACTTTTTTGGATTTGTAAATAGCACTAGCTGCGTATTGTGGCGGTATATGCCCTGCTTCATCAATAAATAACCAAGGAATTTCATTATGTTCGGATGTTGCCAACATTTTATCGAATGAGTGAAAAGTTGTAGACACAACAGGTATGACCATAAAGAAATTTTGTTTATCTTAGAGTCACCCGATGAATGTACTGCCATATCAAAGAAATATTGCAGGTTATGCCAAAAATTATCAGCATTAGCATTTATAAATATCTCATGTAATCTTACAGCATTTATGAATAATTTTGATCTTAATTTTTCAAACTCTTTATCAAAGTAAGGAGTGACTTTATTTAAATCTTCAAAATTTTCTTGCCAATTTTTCCAAAATAAATCTTCTTCAAAATCCTTATAATATTGAAATATTTATCTTTTAAACTTACGATAGCCAAGCTTATATCGTCGTTAAGCTGTTTTATTTCGTCTACAGAAGCTTCAATTTTCTTAATTTCAGCTTTAATATTCTTAATATCAGTTTTTATCCGGTCAATTTCTTCTGAAGATTTATTTTTTAGCTTAATTAAATCCCGTTTTAGCAAGAATTGTATTTTGCGGTTTTAAAAAATGCATGAATTTTTTCAAAAAAAACCAAATTTAATAATTTTATTTTACAATCAATTTCAAGTATTTTAGAGCTTTTATAATCAAGCTCTAATTCTAACTCATTTGGCTCTTCTTTTTTTTCTGCATATATCGCTCCTAAATCCTCTTCCTTAATTAACTCTCTTTTCTTTTTATTAAGTTCAATAACTGATGCAATATTTTCATAAACTTCATGAATTTCACTGTATAAATTGTTAAAATCAGCACACGCTTCTTTCCATTCATTATTAATTTCATCTATAGAATTACAATATTCAGGTTTAAAATGTGCAGGGACTTTATCTTTACATTTATTATTAACTAGCAGATTAAGATATTGCAGCATTGTATGTTTTTCATCATTCTTATCATCGTTTTCTTCTTCATCTTTATATTTCCAAAACTTATTTGAAAATCTCTTTTTATTTCCATGATTACCGAGCACCGCAGCAAATATACCCCAATCTTTCTCTTTTTCCTCTTCCAATAAAAGTTGTTTAAAATAACTTAAATCTTTATGATATAGCTTATCTATTTTACTATATAACGATATTTCTTTAGATATATTTTCAACGGCATTGTTATTAGATGATGCAACAACCATACCGTAAGTTTGTAATTCCGGTTTTAAAGAATTAACATGATAATCAAAATTTGGTGTATGTAAGGAAGATTTTTTATTTTGAAACCCGTCCTTAGGATCTTCTAAGGTTGCTAAATATGAAGCACGATCTACATAGATATTTGCTATAAGAGCAAAAAGTATAGTACCTGTACCAGGCGGACCATTAACAGCAAAAAGCTTTCCTGAAAAAGAGGGTAATACCAAATTAATCGCAGCAGCTTGCAGTGCCACAAGAGAGTGACTCGGCGATGAACACCAACGCGCCGGTTGCATCATAAATGGAGATAACAGTTCTTGTAGACTTTCTTGATGCTTTAAAACATCTATGGAATCCGGCTTATCTTCTTTACCGAGATATTTAGCAATTGCTGATTCCGAGTCAAATTTTTCTATATTACTTCGTACAAAATCTAATGGTCTTAGAAAAAAACTCTTAAACATTTCTAAAGAAGGAGCGGCAAAATTATAAATTACCGGTTTATCTTTTTTCTTTTTATGCGAGGTAACTCTTTTTACATATATTTCAGAGCGGCTAAATAAATATTTTTTGTCAATTTCTAACTTCTACACTACAAGATCAATCATAAGATTAATCATTTTTCACTCTAGAGTTTTAACTCAAGAATCTTGCTTTTTATCTTCAAAATATATTCTCTCGCTTTCTGAAAATACTGCCTCTATTAGGCTGTTATTATTATCTACAAAATTTGGTAAATCTTTTAACTCTTTTTCTTGGAACTCACCTCTCATGATTCTACCAAGAGCATAAGCAGCAGTAGAGATAACCATCGATCCTTCAATATATTTACCGTTTTCATCTATAGTTAAACCAGCAATAGGTGTTTGTCGGTTGCTCTTGCTTATCTTGATGGTTATTATAATCATTTAAGAACTCTTGATCTAATTTAGTTATATTTTGGATTTTCTTTAAAATATCAAGTTCAGCTTCCGACCATTTTAAATAACCGAGATCAATATGCCAATGAACTGCTACTTCGTTTTTCTCAAGATCAATACCGAGTTTTGTTTTATCCAGTTTTGCAAACGGAGCATCTTTTAAGAAAAAAAGCGTTTCTTTCTTATCCAGCTTGCAACTAAAACTGCCTTTTTTATCGGTATGTTCTCTAATAATTTCAAAATATCTATTTAAATTTTCGTTTTTATTAGGAGTTAGTACTGCAATAATCTTCCATACATCGAGGATAGATTTGATTTGTTCATCAGATTGATTGTACATAAAAAGAAGTTTACACTTAAAATAGAAATATCCTAAGTATGAAACTAGAAGAAGTAAACAACTTTTTAATGTTACTATTTATAGCATATAAAGATGTGTATAATTAACACAATTATCGCCAAATTATTAATGGTTTTAATAAAATTTTAGTATTTTTTATAAATTCATTTAGTATATTTCCTTAACCCAAATAGGATATAATAAATGCAAAATAATAAGGAAATTATTAAATATATAGTGTCTAGCATTTGGTCTTCTTGGAATCCTATAAACTGGTCACCAAGCATGCAATTAGCTACCTTAAGTTATATATTGTCTTGTTTAATTGATGGGAATGATGCATATCCAATTGAAGATGCACAAATAATAAATAATGACCAGGAATGGCGTAAAAGCAATCAAACTTATACCTTTTATAATACCCAATTTCCATCTTCTCGTTATATGGAACTTGCAAAAGAGATACCTATATGATGCCTAAAAAGATTAAAAATATTTCATCAATTTGATGATGAGAATTATGTACCTAATGAAGCGTTAGCCTCTCATAAACTCATAAATAACTTTTCTAATTTATGAAGCATTTTAAACTAACTCCTCTTATAGACTCTACTGATTTTAATCCTAACTATTTTATGGTATGTAGTTGGGCAAAAAATTTAGGGAATATTCCTAAATTTTTTGGTCAAAAGCTAAAGCGTGTTTGTAATAATATAGAAGAAGCAGAAAATTATTGGGCGAGTTATGAACCGGAGGCATGCTCTAATTTTTCTACCTTTCATGAGTTTATAAATACAATAACACATTGTAATGATGCATTATTAGGTTGTAGAGATATTAGATCAGATATATATTACAATGAACTATAGTTAATTCAGATGAATACAACTTTCTCCTTTAGCAAATAAAGCAATTAATGCCTATATAGTCAAATGCACATTTAAACCGCTTCAACGCACATAGCCATACCCATACCACCACCGATACATAGAGTAACTAAGCCTTTTTTAGCTTTAGCTCTTAATAAGCCGTGTATCAGAGTAATAAGTACACGTCCGCCGCTTGCCCCGATCGGATGACCGATTGCTATTGCTCCACCGTTAATATTAACCTTCTCCATATCCCATTTCATTTCACGGTTTACATAAATACTTTGAGCGGCAAATGCCTCATTAACCTCGATAACTTCCAAATCATTAACGCTCCAACCTGCTTTACTTAAAGCTTTTTTGGATGCAGGCACAGGGGCAGTACCCATAATATTTGGATCAACACCGGCTGAAGCATAAGAAACAATACGAGCTAGCGGCGTTAAATTATGCTTTTTCAAAGCTTCTTCGGAAACTACCATAAGACATGCCGCACCGTCATTAATAGAGGAAGCATTACCCACCGTAACTACACCGTTTTTATCAAAAGCAGGACGTAATTTACTCAAAATTTTAAGGCTGGTATCAGGTCTTACTGTTTCATCATGATCAAACAAACTAGTAGTTTTTTTAATCGTTACTTCGATAGGTAAGATTTCATCTTTAAAAACTCCTGCTAACTGTGCTTTAGCTGCTTTCTTGTGAGAGCTTAAGGCAAACTCGTCCTGCTGTTGTCTGCTAATATTAAACTGTTTCGAGATATTTTCGGCAGTAATACCCATAAATACTCCTGAAAATACATCGGTTAATCCGTCATACTGCATTAGATCAACCATTTTAATATCACCAAATTTAGCTCCTGCTCTGATATAGCTACCGTGCATACCGAGCGACATATTCTCCTGCCCACCTGCTATAACTATTTCACTATCACCCGTCATAATTGAATTTGCTGCAAGTGCTACGCTTTTAAGACCTGAGCCGCATACTTTATTAATCGTATAGCCCGGCACTTCTTTCGGTATTCCCGCATAAATCAGAGTTTGCCTCGCCGGATTCTGCCCGCTACCGCCGGTTATTACCTGTCCAAGGATTACCTCACCTACTAAAGCTGGATCGATTTTGCTGTTTTGCAGTATATCCTTTATTAAATGAGCAGCAAGCATAGGTGCAGCTGTTGTACTAAGGCTACCCATAAACGAGCCGAAAGCAGTCCTTTTCGCATAAGTTATATAAACCGGTTTTGTCATAATGTGTACTCCTTAAATAATTTATCTAGTTTATCATTTATTAAATAACTAATATGTCCGCCTGCTACATCTATAAGCTTAGAGTTTTTTAATAATTTTTGCAAAGGTAAAATGGAAGATTTAGGTACTATTTGATCATCTTCTGCTGCTACTATATATACAGGACCATGAATTAAACTCGGATCAATAATAAAATTATCGATTTTCCATTTAAGATTTATAACATATTTTCATCTAATATATTTTGTATAATTTAATTATAAACCTCCTTAGATATACTATTACCTGACATAAGCCAATTCTCTATTCTAAATGCTAATTCTTGCTCCTTATCGGAAGTTATAGAGAAAATTTTTTTAATTTAGCATTGACATAATCAGGGAATAAAAGAAAAAATAAAATTTGAATATGAATTTTAGGAATTATCGGTAAATTTTCTATGCCACTATCTAGTTTTAAATATCGATGCAACATTCTTATATAGAAAAAATGAGAAAAATCCCACGGGCAGATCAGTAAAGTCAGAGTTTTGATAAATTTAGGCATAAGTACGTTTGTAGCTATCGCAAGGTTACCGCCGATACAATGACCTATTAAATTCATGTCTTTAATTTTCAAATTATCTATTACTTCGATTATTTTATGCACATAGTCGTCTAGTAAATATTTAGGTTCCTCAATCTCTAGCCAATCTATTAAATCAACTTCACCGTAGCTTCTCAAATTTTCAATAAAACTTTTATCACGAGCTAAAAAAAATATTTCCGGTGAGTTGAAGAGAGAGGGGATAATTAGGAAAGTTTTGATGTCATCCTGATTTCTTTCCATGTCATTCCCGACTTCCCCTTTGTCATTCTCACGAAAGCGAGAATCCATTTTTAATTTATTTTTACTGGAACCAGTGGACAAACCACGGGATGACGCCGAGTAATACAACACCCTATCATGCCCTGTTTGCATTACTATTTTACCTGATTTTAAACATTTATTACCTAAATTATGTGTCTTTGTATAATTATTATAAAGGTCAAAATATTCCTGTAGTTTATTACTATCTAGCATTGAGAGTATTTAATCTTATATTAGTAATTCTTGACAAAAGGCTAAATATATTATATAAACTCAGCACCTTCAGAATGTAATAACAATATATAGGCTCTAAAGTTTTAGGGGAAATATCTTTTCATAAAATCTTGAAGTGCTTAAGTTTTTTTTTTTGTCCTTAGGGATTTATAATGCTAAGTACCTCATCACAATCGTTTAAAAACAAATTCAGAGCGGCATTTTGGCCTGTACATAATTACGAACTCGGAAAGTTTATTCCGATGAGTACCTTAATGTTTTGCATTTTATTTAATCAAAATGTTTTACGAATCTTAAAAGATAGTATTTTAATCTCCGAGATTAGTGCAGAAATAGCAGGTTTTGCTAAAGTTTATTGTGTTACGCCTGCCGCTGCTTTATTCGTGATTATTTATGCTAAAATGATTAATGATCTTACTTTTGAAAAGATCTTTTATTATTTAAGTGCATTTTTTATCAGCTTTTTTGTTTTATTCACTTTTGTAATCTATCCTAATATTCATATTTTTCATGTACATCCCGATAATCTAGCTGACTGGATGGAACGTTATCCTCATTTTAAGTGGTATATCTCATTAGTAGGTAATTGGGGTTATATAGTATATTATAGTCTTGCCGAGCTTTGGCCTAATATTTTTTACGTATTATTATTTTGGCAGTGTGCTAATGAACTTACTACTACCGAAGAAGCAAAAAGATTTTATACTCTCTTTTCGCTATTCGGCAACTCTGCTTTAATATTAGTCGGCTTTTTAATGATGAATCTATCATCGGAAGATACTATTATTAAGAAGTTTATGAGTATTTCGGATAGTAAAATCACTTTAGTTCAAGTATCCACGACAATTGTGGCAATTGTTGCTATTATTTGTTGTTTGTTAGTTAGATTTATTAGCAAGAACGTTTTTACTAATCCGTTATTTTATGCTAAAGCAAAAATCGGTAGATCAACTTCAGAACGTATGGGGCTAATTAAAAGCTTTAAATATATTGCGAAATCAAAATATTTATGGCTACTTTTAATTTGTTCGGCAGCTTTCGGATTTGCTATTAACTTAGTCGAAGCCGTATGGAAAGCAAAAATTAAGGAATTATATCCGACTGTAAATACCTATGCTGAATTTAACAGTCTGTATATACTTTGGACAGGTGTGGCAATAATGGTTATGACCATCATCGGTAATAACGTTATGCGTATGCACAACTGGTTTGTAGCAGCAGTTATTTCACCGGTTATAATAATGGTGACCGGCATTTTTTTCTTTGTACTTATCGTATTTGACCAACAAATTTTATCATTATTTGATGGAGCAATTTTAATGTCACCTCTTGCTCTTGCCGTTTCGATCGGTGGTATTCAAAATATTTTAGCTAAAGGTACTAAATATTCTATATGGGACACTTCAAAAGAAATGTTATATATCCCTCTTGATAAGGAGCTTAAAACCAAAGGCAAAGCTGCGGTTGACGTGATAAGTGCAAAAGTCGGCAAATCCTCTAGCGGTCTTGTGCAATCTATTATTTTTACTTTAGTGCCAACCGCTACTTTTACCTCAATCTCACCAATTCTAATGGTGGTATTTACTTTTGTATGCTTAGCGTGGATTTATGCAGTAAGAAAAATATATTTTGAATATCAAAAAATAGCATAAAATAAATTATTGTCATCCCGCGACTTGATCACAGGATCTAAGATACAGTCTGTGACACAAGATACCGTGGTCAAACCACGGTATGACACCGAACGCGTTTTTTGATCCACGCGGGCAATGCACTTTTTAGCTAGGAACCTTACACAGCATAAAATTATCGATGTTACTATGAATCAATCTTTCCTAAAGCTTTAGTCTCTATATTATCTAAGAAAATCTCAAAATCCTTTAAGATATTTTCAACATCTTTTAAGATAGGATCAAATTCGTCTTTACTTTGAGAAGAAGGCGGTTTAAATGAAGTTAGGGTAACTTTTTCACTCTTTATAAAATTATGAGACTGACCCTTAAGTTTAATAGTAACAACTTCGCCTGCTAGAGAGTTCGTATGTCTGTTCTCATTAATTGAATCTGGATGCGTAATTTCTAGGTTTTGTGGAGTATTATCTTCCTTGTTCTTACTACGGAATGAAAAATTCTAGATGATGGCATTTGATTTACATTTTATTTAAAAAACGCCATTATAGGGCAATATATTTAACAAGCAGGATGGTTATTGTCATAAACTTTTCTATTATTCTAGTAACGGAACGTTCTAGCTCAATATCTAATTTTGAAGAGTCAGAAAAGTTAAATCATTTAAGTTCATTCGATTCGTTATTTTTTAAAAAATTATCATTATTTACTGTTTTTAGTAAAAATCGTACATCATAGTGATAATGAGCAGGCTCCTTATGAGTTTGCGGAATATAATGGGTATCTATATCAAAAATCTCCTTATTTATCGTTTTGATTTCATTAATTCCGGATTCTTCTATAGCTTCTTTAACCGCTACATTTAATATATTACTATCTCCATCACAATGACTGCCTGGTTGAAGCCACTTATCAAGCTTTTTATGGTGCATCAATAAAAATTTAGTTTTATCATTATTAAGTAAAAAAGCCGAAGCAGTGAAATGTCCTATTTGTAAATCTCAGCTAAAAGGGTTTTCATATTCATTTAAAAATTCAAGCATTTTTGTTTTTGTAACAATTTCTTCAGGATACTGTAATTTTGTAGTTTAATATGTAATTCATTCATAATGATAATTTTTTATGTATAGAGCTTCGATATTTAACTCAAATTTCTCTGCTAAGTCAAATGAAAATAATGTCATAAAATGATATTTTCCATGTTTCATGGTAATTATCATTGACAATTAGGTTTATTTTTATGCTTAACAAAATAGTCGAGTTATTTAGAAGTGATGATACAACCCCTTGGTAGTAGGAGCATGTGCTGTTGGAATTTATGTGATAGCAGGTGATTTACTTAAATCTCCGACTTTTATTCTCACATGTGGTGCCGATGTAGTAGCAACAATGGGAGCAATTCTAGCATATGAGCATTATACAAAAGCCACTTAGCAAGAAAGTCCGATGGAATTGATAGGAAATGAAACACAAGCTGAAATATAATAATAAAATATTTTTAATGAATTTAGAGGACACACCGACTCTAAATGCGTATTCATTTACCATGCAAACCGTTTTTTAGTCTAATTTTGACTTGTTTTAAAGAACGAGGAGTTGCGTCCGTAACTTCAATTTCAATATTTTCTGAAATATCTATTCTAGTACCGATAGCCGGAACACTACTGACTCTAGTCAATACTAATCCACCTATCGTATCAAACTCGTCATCATCATTTTGTAGCTTTTCTCCTATTATTTCTTCAAGCACTTCTACTTCAACACGTGCATTTGAAATAATTGTTGAGTTATTAATAACCTTAAAATTATCGCTATCTAATTGCTGATCATGCTCATCATCTATTCGTCCTACTATTTCTTCTATAAGATCTTCAATAGTAACTAAACCGTCAGTACCGCCATACTCATCAACAACTATTGCAATATGTGTTCTCTCACGACGCATTTTTGCTAGCAAATCTAATAATTTCATAGAAGGAGCTGCAATTATATGCTTACGTATAAGCTTTTTTAAACGACCATTTTGCTTTGTAGCCAATGCTTTAAATAAATCCTTGATATGAATGAACCCTACTACATTATCCAAAGTACCGTCATATATAAGAGTTCGTGTATGTGGGACTTCTAACTTAATAGACTCACTTAATTCTTCTAGATTCGTAGTTAATTTTATTGCTGCAATATCGGAACGCGGTACCATTATATCTTCAATAGTTTTATCTTCTAGCTCCAATAAATTAGCTAAAATATTACGCTCATCTAAAGTCATTTTTTGGCTATTAATTTTAAGGCGTTTTATGACACCAAAAAAATTATCGGGTGTTTTTGTTTTTCTAAAAAAATTTTTTATCGGAGAGAATAATTTTCGTACAGTAAAAATTAACTTATTATTTTGATTTTTTTTACTAGAATCTTCTTTGTTTGAAGATTTTAACATAAATTTTTTTATTTAGTTAATAAGGGGAAAAAATACCGAAATATGATAATATTTCAATTTCTAGATTTTCCATAATATTTGCTTCTGTGTCATTTTGATGATCAAACCCAATTAAGTGTAAAATACTATGTATTAAAAGATGAATAAAATGATTCTCAAAAGTTTTTTGCTGCTCGTACGATTCATTATATATTACCTCATAACAAAATGCTATATCACCTAAATGCATATAATCAGAGTCACCTAAAAATTCAAGTTTAGAATATAAATCCTGCCAATTTAATTCGTTGCTTGGAAAAGAAAGAACGTTAGTAGCTTTTTCTACATTACGAAATTGTTTGTTTAAGGTCAATATTTCTGCAACATTTGTTAGTAAAATTGATAATTCAAATTGTTTTATTTTACTAAAATTATCAAATCGCAATAAAATATTTTGAGTTATTTTTTTGATTAAACTCTTATTTATCTGCTTATGCTCATGCCATTTGTTGTAGTTTCTTACAATTTCTATGTTTATCATTGTACCAAATATTGAATGAATAGTCGTTATAGACTTAGCTGCAACTTAAGAGCATATTTTAAAAGCTGTATATCTTCATTAGAGATAACGTTAATTTTAGATTTTAATCTTAATTTGCTTACTGTCATTATTTGATCAGTCATGGCTTTACCTTTTTGGCGACCTATCATTACGTAGGCTTCACAAGGATAGCATTTATCGATGTTACTAGTTTAAAGGTATTACTTGCACACGATTTAATGAAGCATTTGAGTAATTATTGCCGGTCTTACCTCAGTGACTTCCCCACTTAACAAAGGATTAAAGTCGACCACCATACCTCACCTCTTTTCATAAAAATCGCGTTCTATTAACCCTTCTACCCACTCATTGGCCTTCTCCTCAGCTTTTGTATCTTGAGCCATGGCTTTGTAAGCGGCTCCAAGCTCCTCATTAATTACATAAGGTTTTACAAGTTGCCCAATAAATATGAGGATTATTTACTTTAGTAAACAAAGATAATAGCTATGAAAACTGACCACATAGGCAATAAGCATGATATTTTAAGACACCAGTTTTTGTTGGTAATGCTCTTTTAATTTTTGAAAATCCTCATCGGCATGGTATGAAGAACGGGTTAGCGGGCTTGCCGACACCATCAAAAATCCTTTTGTTTTTGCTACTCGCTCTAGATATTTAAACTCTTCCGGCGTAACATATTTTGCGACCTCAGCATGATTTTTGGTAGGCTGCAGATACTGCCCGATAGTTAGGAAATCAACCTTTGCTTCTCTTAAATCATCCATAACCTGTATTACTTCATTTATTTCTTCCCCAAGCCCTACCATCATACCGGATTTTGTAAAAATTTCAGGAGATAATTTTTTGATATTATGAAGTAAGCTTAAAGAATTATAATATCTAGCCCCCGGCCTAATCGTTTTGTATAAAGACGGTACTGTTTCGACATTATGGTTAAAAACGTCAGGTTTTGCGTTTGCTATTATTTCAGCTGCTCCTTCTTTTCTTAAAAAATCAGGTGTTAGAATCTCAATAGTAGTATTTGGCGATGATTTTCGGATTTCGCTAACACACTCCGCAAAATGTGAAGCTCCGCCGTCCTTAAGATCATCACGATCGACTGAAGTAATTACTACATGCTTAAGATTTAGCTTTTGTACCGCCTCCGCTAACCTTTGCGGTTCATGCGGATCAAGTAAATCCGGTCTACCCGTTTTAACGTTACAAAACCTACAGGCTCTAGTACAAACCGAACCTAAAATCATCACAGTTGTATGTTTTTTTGACCAGCACTCACCAATATTAGGACAAGCAGCTTCCTCGCACACAGTATTTAATCTCAGATTCTTTATTAAATCTTTTGTATTATAGTACTCTGTAGAATTAGGAGCTTTTACTTTTATCCAATCAGGTTGTTTATTTAAATTAGCCATAAAACGGAAATAATTTAATTAACTTTGTCACTTCATTTAATACTTTCTGCTCAAGATCGCTATTATCTTCATTATTTTTTAAGCTGTCTAAAATATCTGCTACCATATGACCAACTAATACAAAATCCTTCTCTTTAAAGCCTCTAGTAGTACATGCGGGAGTACCAAGGCGAATACCTGAAGTGATGAAAGGCGAAGTTTCATCAAACGGGATAGCATTCTTATTACACGTAATCCCTGCTCTATCCAAAGAATTTGCGGCAAGCTTACCCGTGATTCCGTCTTTACGCAAATCCACTAAAACAATATGATTATCGGTACCACCTGTTAATATATCATATCCTCTTTCTTGCAAGCTACTTGCTAAAGCTTTAGCGTTACTTATTACCTGCTGAATATAACTTTTATATTCAGGCTGCAAATTTTCTAAAAAAGCTACGGCTTTTGCGGCAATTATATGCATTAACGGACCACCTTGTAGTCCTGGAAATAATGCAGAATTTATTTTTTGACCTATCTCTTCATCGTTAGATAAAATTAAACCGCCTCTTGGACCTCTAAGTGTTTTATGAGTAGTAGAGGTAACAGCGTGAGCGTAAGGAATAGGGCTTTGATGCTCACCTGTGGCAACAAGTCCTGCAATATGAGCAATATCTGCCATAAAGTAAGCTCCTACTTTATCCACGATTTCTCTAAATTTTGCAAAATCAATATTACGAGGATAAGCAGAAAAACCGGCTATAAGTAATTTTGGTTTATGCAAATCCGCTAAGCGTTCAATCTCATCATAATCGATTAAATAAGTCTCTTTATTTACGCTATAAGAAACGGCGTTAAACCATTTACCAGACATATTAGGAACTGCACCGTGCGTTAGATGCCCGCCGCTATCTAAGGACATACCAAGAACCGTATCACCCGGCTGTAATAAAGCAAGATATACAGCCTGATTTGCTTGTGATCCTGAATGAGGTTGGACATTTGCATATTTGCAGTTAAAGAGTTTTTTTACTCGTTCTATAGCTAAATTTTCAGCTTTATCTACTTCCTCGCAACCGTTATAGAATCGCTTACTTGGGTATCCTTCGGCATATTTGTTAGTCAGAAGCGCCCCTTGCGCTTCAAGCACAGCAGGACTTACGAAATTTTCTGATGCAATAAGCTCGATTACGCTACTTTGACGTAGCTTTTCATGCTTTATTATTTCATTAATCTCTTTATCCGTTTCGTGTAAATTATTATTAAAAATATTCATTCATCCTCATATTTTTTTTTGGTTTTGTGGTGTGGATATCTAATCGTCATTACCAGGAAAAATTGAAAATTCTGACGAAGCAATCTCGTACCAAAATCCTGAGATTGCCACGCAGCCTACAGCTGCTCGCAATGACGGTTATTTATAAAATTAATCGCAATCTCAAGCCCCCGTCCATCTATTGAATGAGCAAGAGACGTTAATTTATGTCCGCTATGCTCTATATGCAGCTTAGATAAATAGTTTGAAGCATTATACATCTCGCTAACACCGACCACCTCATCTAATGCCCCATGAATCAAGCATATAGGAGTAAGCTTATTATTAACTTCCATAGGTGGAATTAATGCACCCGAAAAACCTATAGTACAGAAAAACGGCTCTTTTTGAACTAGTGTTAAATATAACCCTATCATCGTACCTTGAGAAAAGCCAATAATGATAGTATCTTTGTTGGTTAGATTTAACGCGTCCTGCTTTTGCTTTATTATATCTTCAACCTTAGAAATATTATTTGCAATTAGCTTTGCCATGATATGCGGGCTGCGGTCTTGCAAACTAAACCATTGTCTACCATAAGGCATCATATCATAAGCCTCGATACCATGTGGGGAAATAAAATGACAATTGGGTAAATAATTTTTGATA
The DNA here is from genome assembly GCF_002078335.1 of Rickettsia amblyommatis. Lineage (NCBI taxonomy): Bacteria > Pseudomonadati > Pseudomonadota > Alphaproteobacteria > Rickettsiales > Rickettsiaceae > Rickettsia > Rickettsia amblyommatis. Next base: position 300,394 of record NZ_CP015012.1, read on the forward strand.
TAAGGCACAAGTCCTATTAAATCATGTCCGTCCGAGCCGACACCGTGCAGTAATACTACTAGCTTCTTCGGCGGCTGCTCTTTACTTTCTACTTCTGGGTATTCTAAATATTTGCTCATGTTTTTATATTTTTATGTACTTAAAATATTAAGGTTGAGTAGTAGTATACGAAGGTCAATTTCAAAAAGAGCAAGGAGTCTGCAAGGCAAGGAGCAGAGCGTATACTTAATACGTGAACACCGCAGAACTTGCTAGACGACGATGCCAATTTTTGCAATTCACCGAGTATACGCTTTCAACATCTTCTCAAGTTCCCCACTTTGATATAACTCTCTAACAATATCACACCCGCCGACTAATTCTCCGTTAATGTATAATTGTGGGAATGTCGGCCAGTCGCTAAATTTTTTTAAATCTTCACGTAATTCAGCATCAAAAAGTACATTAATATCACGAAATTCTACACCTAATTTATTCAAAATAGCTACTACGGTTCCTGAAAATCCGCATGCAGGCGACTCTTTAGTACCTTTCATGAACAATGCTACTTTATTATTTTTTATTTCATTTTCTATAAATTTAAAACTTTTATTTTCTAGCATTTTAAGACTCAATAATTTATCTTTTAAAATACACTTTTTATAGCAATATATGCAAGCACAAATAGTTAATAAAATTTTTGAGATTTTTAGCAAGAATAATCCAAATCCGCAAACCGAATTAATATATAAGAATGATTTTGCCTTATTAGTAGCGGTAATATTATCTGCTCAAGCCACCGATATATCAGTAAATTTAGCAACTAAATCTTTATTTGAAACTTATGATACACCAGAAAAAATTTTAGAACTCGGCGAAGAAGAACTTAAAAAATATATAAAATCTATCGGACTATTTAACAGCAAAGCAAAAAATATTATCGCATTATGTAAAATATTGATAAGCAATTATCAAGCTTCAGTACCGAATGATTTTAAGGAATTAATTAAACTACCGGGCGTTGGCAGAAAAACTGCTAATGTTGTACTAAATTGCTTATTCGGCATGCCTACAATGGCAGTTGATACGCATGTCTTTAGAGTAGCCAAAAGGATCGGGCTTGCTAAAGGCGGTACTCCTGAAATAGTAGAAAAAGAGCTACTGCAGATTATCGATAAAAAATGGCTAACGCATGCCCATCACTGGCTAATTCTGCACGGCAGATATATATGCAAAGCTAGAAAACCCGATTGCGACATCTGCCCTATTAAAGAGTATTGCGATTATTATTTTAACCTTAAATAAGAGTTATAGTAAATCTTATAAATTACTAATTATTTCTGAATAATATTATGTTCTATAGCATTAGGTTTAGGATCAAGCGTTGCTAATGTTTCTAAATGACAAGTAACGAACGGTGCACCTTTACCTTGCCCCTTGAATAGATACGGATGTTTGCAAAACCAAGCGAATTCTCCTTCTATTTGTGCACTAGTTAATTTATGTAATATATTACCGTTTTTATCATAAAGACTAAATAAAGTTTTGTCATTATCCTCAATAAGTTTTATAGGGGTTTGTTCATTATCTCAATTTTCTTGCTGATGTCCTATATATATTTTATCTAAAACTCCTTTTTTCTCATATTCTTTAAGAATTATTTATGTCATTTCCTTTACCGATACAGTAATCATATATTCTTTTTTATTAGAATAAATATCTTTGGCACATGCGGTAATAAAACTATGAAGTTTAACTGCAAGATTTTTATGTTTTATAATAAAAGGTTTTTCTTGATATATTGAAAGTCTTGCTATACCAGAATGCGAAATAAAGCTTGCATTTTGAGCAGTCAGCATGGTTATAAACATCTCTATATATGAAGTATCAAGCGAGTCACCTTTTTGTCATATTTTATTGGAAACAAAGGCTACATAATATAATACATCGGTTAAGCCTTGATCATGATAATCTAAGCTAGCGGAAAAGGCATACTTCCCCTTATCAAAATTTTTTATCACCAGATCATTGCCTTGATAAGAACTTTGAAAGCTACTCTGCTTACCCAAAAAATCTTGCCAAGCAGACATATTCGCTCCGTTGACTTTTACCATATGAAAATGTAAATCATCTGCCTGTTTATAATGATGAATTTCTGAATTTACTTTTTGTATTTGTGTCTCTTGTAACTTTTTAAAAATACCCTGTAAATCAGAATATTGTTTATCTATTTTACTGACATTATACTTAGAACCAAGCCGTAAAGCTCGCCCATACTGCATTTCGATTCCATCCGGGGTTTTAGCTTCTTTACATGCAGCTTTTATAAATTGACTTAACTGTTCTTCATCTTTAATAAAATTATTTTTTTTAAATCTCTCTAAGAATTTTTTTAATAAAGCCTCTTTTCTGTGAATTTCTATAGTTTAGGGCTTAAAAGATGAATTATAATTTAATTGCAAAATAAAATCATTTACTTCTTTCCAATTTTCATAAGTTGATGTATCAAGAGAGATAATTTTATCCTTTACTATATCAGGATTTTGAAGAAAATTAAAAATCTCTTGTAAGCTTATTCCCTCTAAATTTAATCTAAGACACCGTCTTTCATAGAAGACAGTGCTGCTTTCAATTGATCATTGAGTTCTTTCATTTTATAAATCTTTTAAATATTAATTCTTAAAGAAATACTAAAAAAATTAATATTTTGTTAACAAAATAGCTTATGTGATTATAAAGATACGGCTAAGTGATGTGTACAAATACTGTACATTTTAATATATTTTCAAGTTGACAATTTTTTGCTTACTTCATAATATTTAAGCTCAATTTGATAAAGGTAAAATTTATGCGTTCAGCACTTATAACTTCTATATTAGTAGCTGTAGCTTTACTTAACAAGTGCTTGTAATACAATGCAAGGTACAGGTCAAGATATGCAGGCAGCCGGTAAAAAACTTGAAGATTCGGCAAAAAGCAATAAGCCTAAAAAAGGTTGCGGCTGTCCTCACAGCTCAGCTAACTAAATATACTGTTTTTTATAATGGGTCGTCTGCCGATTCTTCATTTACTCGGAGTATATATCGCAGACGACTTTTTATTTTTCCACCTTATCGATTTCTGCTTTTAGCTTTTCTATTTCTTCCTTTGAAAGTTTAGTATATTTAATTATTGTTTCTAGAGGCTCTTTATCAATTAGCATTTCTTTTGCTATTTCAATATTTCTTCTAGCTTCGCCTTCAGCTCTTCCTTCCTCCTTCATCTTTTTAAAAGCACTAGTTTCAATTCTAAGCCACTCTAAACGATTTTCTTTCTGCATCATTTAATTTATTACCTCAAGCACGGTTAATGCTTTTTTCAATACATCATTATCCAATTCTTTCGGTAAATTATCTTTATTTAATAAATCATTACGTGTTAAAAATGCTAGCCATATATCTAAAGTATTTTTAACTTTCTTGACGACGTCAGATAACTCCTCCTTAGGATTCTTTTAGCAAATTTATATCGTATGTAACTCTATATCTTTAAAATATACTAAACCACTTTTTATTTCCTTTAACTGAAAAAAATTATGATATTCATCCGTATCTGTAATACTGGTAAAGTTAAGTATGTGTATTCCTATTGTTTTATTTAATGCCGCATAATCTGATCCCTCTTGCAGTTGCTCCGTATACATTTTTGCCCAGTAATACAAAGCTCTGTTATCGTAATCCGCTTCATCGGTTACTTGGATTTCGATATTATATCTTTTACTGCTTTCACTTTTGGCTTTTATATCAAGTATAGATAGTTTATCGGCTTTAAAATTCTTTGGATTATACGGATTAAGTAATGTTACTTCTACAACCTGATCTTTCTCACTTACTATCGAATTAATAAGCGATATCAATAAATCTTTATTTCTTCTACTCCGAAGATTTTTTTAAACGCTAAATCTACTCTCAGATTAACTTTTGACATATTATTATGTTACTGAATGTTATTTTCTCTTTATTTTAGCATATTCTGAGGTAAATATTCTACTATAAATTTATATTAAATCTTTTGCTTATTCACCAATCTATATATCTCTTTTTTACTATAAACATCTTTGAATTTGTCATAAACAAGTTCGGTAGTAGTTTTGCTACTTAAGTTTTTACTTAAGCAAAGTTCTATAAATTTTTCTAAATTTTTTTGTTGGTTTTGGTCCTGTATATTTCCTGAAATCAACAATACTATCTCACCTTTTAAAATATTATTTTGATAGAACTCTATTATTTCATCCATATCCCCTGTTTTTATTTCTTGATACAGCTTAGTTAACTCACGAGCTACACATATTTCTCGGTTTCCTAGTATTTCCTTAGCTACCGATAAAGTATTTATCAAACGAGGGGCCGTTTCAAAAAAAATCAAAGTAGCCTTAAGATTTACTAGTTCAGAAAAAATCTTTTTCTTACTTTCTATAGTTTTAGGTAAAAACCCGTGAAATAAAAATCGATCAGTAGGAAGAGCCGATAAAGTTAGAGCAGTAACCGGTGCAGATACTCCCGGTACTACGTCTATATGACAATTAAGATTGCGTATATCTCTAACTAACTTATAGCCGGGATCGGAAATTAAAGGAGTTCCTGCATCAGAAATTAAGCTTATTATATTGTCCGATTTTATTAAACTTATGATATTTTCTCTATCTTTCTCGTCACTATGATCATTATAAATTTGTAATTTTGTATGAATGTCATGTTTTGCTAGCAATTTTTGTGATATTCTAGTATCCTCGCATAAGATAATATCCGAATTTTTTAAAGTCGATATAGCACGAAGCGTTATATCTTCAAAATTACCGATCGGTGTTGAAACAATATATAATCCCGGTTTGGAAAGATATCTAATCATAGTTTTTTAATTTTAAGTAACATTATGGCTAGTATAAAACATAAACTACGAATCGTTCTATCATTTTTTTGCTTGATATATTTAACGTCCTGTCAAACTCCTAAAGAAGAACCTATAAGTTTTCCTAAAAAAGAACAAAAAGAAATTGAGATTGCAATTTTAATGCCAAATCAGGGTCCTGATAGTATTGTCGGAAAACAATATAAAGATTTAATTAAAATGGGACTTAACGACGGAATCAAATCTTACATACATGTTACTTCTTACGACGGTTCAGACGAAAAAAACGTTTTAGCCGCTATGGATAAAATAGTAGCACGTAAAACTAAGATTATTTTAGGTCCTCTATATTCTAACTTTACCTCTCTAATAGCCGAAAAAGCAAAGGCAAATGATATTATTATAATAACTATGTCAAATAATCCGGCTCTTGCAGAAGATAAATTATTTGTATTTGGTCATGCACCTTTAAAACAACTGATACGTATCATTAATTATTACGCAAGTAACGACCATAAAGATTTTATGGCATTATTACCTAGAGGGAAGCATTCGCAAACTATTAGTCAAGTAATGCAAAATATATTGATTCAGAACAATGCATCATTATCACGCACTGAATTTTATGAGGATAATCCTGAATCTATAGCAAAAGCCGCAAGAAATATTTCAGACAATACCGATATTATAAATGAACGTAGCGACACGACAAAACCGGTTATTTATCTATCAGACGATCCAAAAAATTTAAACCTACTCGCTGATAGCATTCGTAAATATAATTTAGATAAAAAGGCTATTTTAATCGGTGATAATCGTATTGATATCGATTACCCTGAAAATATCGATATTAGCTTTACCGGCTCTTTAAATTTACTCAATAGCAACGTTCCGGATAGGGCAAAAGACTTAGGTATTAACCATATAGGCTTCATGCATCTTCTTTCTTATGATTTAGGACGTATGACTGCAAACTATATAGGCAATGAATTTGCATCTGAAAGGTTTTTAAATAGAATGAACAGTAGACAACCTTATATAGGTTTATCCGGTAATATTCATTTCATCGATGGAGTAGCTCAGAGACGATATGATATTATTAGGAAAGAGAATGGGATATATTCTACTGTTTCAGGAAATTAGGGAGTTGTTGTATCTTGGTCACTCAGTGGCCTGACCATGTGTTGTACGAACGTTCAGGATGTCATTCCTGCGAAAGCGAGAATCCAAAGTAAAGCGAGATAAATCGAGCTTTTCAAAAAAGCTTTAAAGTACTGGATTCCCGCTTCCGCGGGAGTCACATTGAGTAGGTTTTTCAAGCCATACAACAAGACTGGTCAAGCCACGGGATGACAAAGGGACACTAAAGATTAATTATTTATTTTTATCATTATCACTACCGTCGTCTTTCATGCCGTCTTTAAAAGCTTTAAGACCTTTAGCAAGATCGGACATGACTTGCGGTAATTTGCCGGCACCGAATAATACAAAAATAATTAATAAAACTATTAATAAATGGCTAAAGCTCATTCCCATATTTTTCTGTATAAGTTAAAATTTAATTATATAAGATATTATAGCTCTAATCTAGGATAAAATAATTAAAGAAATGTTTCCTAAAAAACAATTTTCAGAATTTTTTGCTACTTTTTTTTATATCGGGAAAATAAAATACTGCCCAGGCACTTTTGGATCGATTGCCGCTTTCCCTCTAACTTATTTCTTAATATATTTTATTGTTAATAACAAAATAATCATTCCTTTCTTAAGTCTTACTCTCGGTGAAGCTCAACTTGTCAGTATATTTATTATAAGCTTTAGCCTATGTTTGATACTCTTAATACTCGGCACTTATTTTACTAAAATATATTTAAATTATACAAATTCAGAAGACCCTAAAGAAGTGGTCATTGATGAAGTAGTAGGGCAAATGCTAACTATCGTTTTAGTATTTTTTTCCGCTTTATTTGCTAATGAATCGTATTTAATTAAATACTTTAGTCTGCTAACAATAAATATTATATTACTTTTCGTATTACCTTTTTGTCTATTCCGATTTTTTGATATAGTAAAGCCCTGGCCTATTAATTGGTTGAACAAAAATATTAAGGGCAGTATCGGCATTATGCTTGATGATTTGCTAGCCGCAATATTTGCTGCGGTAACTCAATACGCAATTATATTTGTGTTAATAGATATGCGACAATAGATTTGCTATAAAAAAGATCATTGACTAATTTCTAATATAATAATATGATGCGGTAAATATTTATAAATTTTAAAAGAGATAGTTTTCATGTTCGCAGTTATAAAAGCAGGTGGAAAACAATATAAAGTAGACAGAAATAGTATTATTAAAGTCGAAAAAATTGATGGAGAACTTGGCTCTAAAATTCAGTTTGATCAAATTTTAATGATTGGCGAATACTCAAAGCCTTCTTTTATTGGGACTCCAATAGTTAAAGGGGCTGTCGTTACGGCTGAAATTACTAACCAACTTAAAGATAATAAAATTATAGTCTTTAAGAAAAAGCGTAGAAAAAATTATCGTCGTAAAGCCGGTCATCGTCAAGAATTGACGGAATTAAAAATATTAGATATTACCAAACAATAATAATAACTTAAAAGGAATTATAAAATGGCAACCAAAAAAGCCGGTGGTAGTTCTAGGAACGGAAGAGACTCGGCCGGTCGAAGACTGGGAGTTAAAAAAGCCGATGGACAATATGTAATGCCCGGTAATATTATAGTTAGACAACGTGGCACAAAAATTCATCCTGGAACGAATGTAGGGCTTGGCAAAGATCATACAATATTTGCTTTGATAGAAGGTAGAGTAGAATTTTTAACTAAGCGAAATCATAAAATCGTGAATGTTAAAGAAATTGCCAGTGCTTAAGTATTGCGGTTTGCTCTACTAGTGTTACGTGGAACGAAAAATGCTTTTTATGGCATTGTTGCGTTGATTGGTAAAATCCACTTTGTCACCCCGTCGTGGCTTGACTACAGGGTCCATAAAAACAATTTAAAGTACTAATATTATTAGTATTTTAAGTTGGATCCCGCGATCAAGTCGCGAGGTGACAATTGAAAACCGTTCCACACGATAATGCCTGTAAGTGAGCTAGATGACGACAGGCGGAAATTAATTATATAACATAATATTCTATTAGGCTTTCATTACTTATGGCCTTAATAATTCAAAAGTTCGGTGGCACTTCCGTTGCAAATATTGATAGAATAAAAAAAATCGTTCCTATTATAAAAACCGAAATAGCTAAAAATAACCAAGTAATTGTAGTAGTTTCAGCTATGGCAGGTGTTACTAATCAACTTGTCACATTGTGTAGTGAAGTATCAAGCCTTAACAACATTTCTCAATTTGCAGAATATGATGTAGCACTTTCTAGCGGTGAAATAGTCACTGCTTCATTACTAGCGCTCGCTCTTCAAGAAGAAGACATAAAGGCTCGATCATTTCTAGCTTGGCAATTACCGATGCTCACCGATAATAATCATAGTAAAGCTTTAGTAGAATCAATTACTACAGATTTACTAGAAAAATATTTACAGTTAAATACCGTCCCTATAATAGCCGGTTTTCAAGGCATTAACAAATCCAATAGGTTAACTACTTTGGGCAGAGGAGGATCTGATACTACTGCCGCCTTAATCGCTGCAGCTATGAAAGCCGATAGATGTGATATTTATACCGATGTAGAGGGAATATTTACTGCTGATCCAAGAATTATTCCAAATGCCAAGAAGATAAAAGAAATAGATTTTTTAGAAATGTTAGAACTAGCATCAAGTGGAGCAAAAGTACTACACCCTAGAGCCGGAGAGTTAGTAATGCGGTATAAAATAGATATGCGCGTTCTGTCAACATTTTCACCGGATGCAGAAGGTACGTTAATCACTTCAAAGGATAAAAATATGGAGAATGGGATTATTAACAGCATTACTTCTAATAAAAATTTATTAAAAATATCTGTAAAGAGCATTGCTTTAAGTTTTTTGCAAGTTGCAAATATGATTACACAAAATAATAATCATATTGAGTTTATGCAAGAGATAAAAAATAATGAAGAATATAGTTTTATTACAAATTTAACCGATAAACATAATTTACAAGCTTTACTGACTAATTTAAAAGATGATAAGCAGATACAAGATTTTACTTTTGATACCGCAATTGCTACAATCTCTCTTATTGGTTATGGGATTAAAAATGATTGTAAATTACTTGAAACGATATTATCAAAGTTAACGAAAGATAATATAAATGTTAACATGATACAATTATCAGAAGTTAAAATTACCTTATTCATAAATGATCAAGATGCAGAAAAAACAATTTTTAATTTATATAATCTTTTTAAAATATCTTAGATGCTGCACCTGAAATTTAATTTATAGTAAAAGAAGTGGAAAAGACATGGCTCCTACTACAGAAAAATTTTATAATGTTGTGACAAAAAAAGTTAAAATAAATTAATTTAAATTTCATATATAAGACCTAAATACTTAATTCAATAGCTTAATAAATTTATTATTTTCTTATAATTATCTTCTATTTACTATTTATTAGTTATATATTAATAAATAAGTCTAGAGGCTCTATCTATGAAGTTATTTTAACTCTCAATTTTTAGGAGTAAATTTTACAGGAAAAAATAATGAGCGAAGATATAAGGTCAAAAGAAAGATTTAATCGGATTAACGATATATCAGAAACAAATAAAGATGGTCCAGAAGAAATTAGAAATAATTTTAAAAAATTTGTACTGAATATATTAGAAACAGACAATATAACCCCGTATAAGTTAAGTGAAAAAACAGGTACTCATGAAACAGCGTGGAAAAATTTTCTAGATGGTCGTACAAAAATGCCTGATATGGGAGCAATTGTTGCTCTTGCAGATTATAAAAATGTGCCACTAGATGAAGTAATAGGCAGAGATATAAATAAAGCAAAAAAGATAACGGTAGCAATAAAACAAACTCCGGAAATATCGGCATCTATAACTGAACTACCAAAAGATATACTTCAAGAAGCCATGTTGATAGGAGAAAAAACTAGAGGATTTATTCATAAACCAACAAATAAAGAGACAAAATCTTTTGCTGAACAAGTTAAAAGCTCTAATAAACCGAAAGGAAGGTCTCTCTAAATAAAAATATGTTTTTCAATATTGATCCTAATATAAAACCTAAAACCTTACTTGACATTCTAAAATGGAAAATAACTTCACAACTACCAAAATGGCCGACAGCACTGCCGCTTACTTCCACTGATATTCCAACACAAAAAATAACTAGTAATAAAAATACACAGCTAAATCTCGATGGCTTCAGACAAGATGAATTTAAGGACGAGTCTGCACAGTGTACATTAGTAGACGAGTTCCACGCAATTCATTAGTATCAAGCGATCGAGATGACGCTGTACGAGTAGACTATGTAGGGGCATGTAACCTTTTGAATTCAAATAGACGGTTTAAATATCTTAACCGATCCGGTATAGTCGGCGCGGGTTAGTGCTTTTACTTTTGCAGAACCAAAGAGAGTGGTAAAACCCGGTATTAATTTTACCGATTTACCTAAAATAGACATTATATTAATAAGCCATAATCACTATGACCATTTAGACATCAGAACAATTAAAGATTTATGGGTACGAGATAAGCCTAAGATTATTACACCACTAATGAATGACGTAATAATCAAAAACATATTACCGATGCAGAAATTGTTACCTTAGGGTGGGGAGAGTCATATAAAGCACAAGAAATACAGCTAAATTCAAAAAGTTTCCAAGAAGATGAAATTAAAGGCGATGTAGAATTTTATTTAGAACCGACACAGCATTGGTCGGCTAAAGTAATATTTGATAAAAATAAAGCATTATGGGAAACTTTTATCATGAAAACTAAGATAGGAGATACTTGTTTTATAGGTGATTCGGGTTATAACGATACTCTTTTTAAAGAGATCGGAAAAAAACATAATATTTTAATAAGCCTTATTCCGATAGGGGCTTATGAACCAAGATAGTTTATGAAACCGGTGCATATGCATCCTGAAGAAGCCGTTATTTACTCATTTGGACTTAGGCGCTAAATATTCTATAGCTAGTCATTTTGACGTCTTTCAATTAGCTGATGAAGCATTTAATGCCGCTCCTTTGGAACTCCGACAAACTATGAAAAAACATAATATTGATGAAAATAAGTTTATTATCCCTGAAATAGGTGAATTTTTCCTATTTGATAAAAACGATTTATAGTTTATGAACTTAAATTAGATGTGTTTTGTCTACCCATACTATATGTTTTACTGGATCCCGTGAATAAATCACGGGATGACACAGAGAGGAATAATAAGCCACACCAACTACCCCTGAACGACACAAAATTCAGTTTATACTGGAGATAAAAGCATATTTATTACTGAATGAAAATTGCCAATTTCTGATTTATCACGAGAAGAAAAAATAAAGCTACTAAATGGTTGTGCTTGGGGCGTTGCATTAGTCCATAATATTCTACCACTTTTGGCTTCTACTATTCCTATAGACATAAATATATTATCTGCATTACTGACTGAACAACCCAAAGCACTCATTAAAAAGTCACGTGTACGAGCTCCATTAGTCTTTATAATTTGCACATAATTAAGTAATACAAATATATCAGCTCCTGTTTTTTCTCCCAAAATTATAACAGGTTCACCTATATTAGTCCTTGAGAAAGCCTTTTCTTCAGGTCATAATAAAGGCGTATATAAAGCAGTATAAGCATTATTATAGGAGCTACGGCAACGAGATACTTCATCATCAAGCTTTTGTATTCTAATATCTTTGTTGTGCAATAACTTAACTCTTAAACCATTCTTCTGCATTGCTAAAGAAATTTCTTGCTTCAACAATTCTTCCAAATGATCTTCATAGTCATATTTACGTTCTTTACAATTATCAATATCTAGGTATATACTTCCGTTTGCATCGGTAAAACTAATATTTCCTTGTATAGTAAGATAATAAAAATTATAGATTTATGAAAAATTTTATGCATGACATTTAAATTTAAAAAATTACAAATAAAGATACTGATTATTTTCGTCAAGATTTATTTTTTACCTATTACGGTTAAATAATATGGTCATAGAATAAGCAAGTACGGCAAACATGCAAAGATATAAAATCGGGAATAGGTTAAAATCAAATGATTTTATTACCTTTGCACAAATATAATTAGCAGTACCGGACATTAACATTGAGCCGATATTATGTCCTAAACTTATAACACGATAGCGTTCTTTAACTACAAAAGACTTAATAACTATACTATGAGCAAGAGCGTTAAAAGGTGCAACTGATGCAGCTAACATTAAACTAGCTGCAAGCCCTAAATTAGTCATTTGATATTTTACTGCTATCACAAAAAATACACTTGCTGTAATAGTACATATAAATGCGATTTTTAATACCGAATTAACTCCTAAGCGATCGGCAATAAAACCGGCAATCGGCATGCAAACAGCAAAACATATTACTATTAAGACCGAAAAAGAACTCATAATAATACCGACTGAAGGTAATACGATCGGTAAATATTGCTTCATAAAGATGATCGCAATTTGATATGTTGCTCCAAAACCTCCAGCTAAAAATATTAACCGTGCAATATTTTTCCATTGCTTTTTAATTATAGAGCTAAGTTTTTCAATAGAATCTTGGCTATAGTGTGCTTTTTTAAACTCCGGTGTTTCATCAAATTTCCGGCGATAATAAAGAGTTATTAATGCAAGTGGTAAACTTAGTAAAAACGGAATACGCCAACCCCACTCCGGAAAAATATGAGAATTAAAGAAATTAGTTGCACCGATTCCGCATAATAAACCCATTACTCCTGTACATCTAGTTATTGCCGAGGCAGTAAATCGGTATTTTGCTCCTAAATGTTCAATAACATAAATCGCTGCACCGTCATATTCCCCTCCAATAAAAATACCTTGCATGAAGCGACATAAAACTAAAATTATTGTACTCCAAACTCCTATCGAGGAATAATCGGGCAATAAACCTATTATTAAGGTAGGGATTACAATACCGATAATCGTAAAACTTAAGGCTTTTTTTCGACCGTATATATCCCCTATACGTCCAAAAATATAAGCACCCATAGGCTTTGATAAATATGCTGCTGCATAAACGGCAAAAACATTTACAAGCTTTGTTAATAGATCAGTACTGGCTGAAAAGAATTTATCAGCGATAATTGCCGCTGAAAAACCATATAAACTATAGTCGTAATATTCAATAATAGTGCCTAAAAAAGCACCGAGAACTTTATTGCGTGATTTTGCTTGTTTCATTTTAAAGGTATACTGTGAGTAAATGAAAAGTAGGTAGACAAAGTTTAATTTGGAAAAGAGCAAGGCGTCTTGAAGCTGATAACCGCAGCGTACATACTAGTACGTGAGGATTATCAGCAAAAGAAAACGTAGCCAATTTTTCAAATTAAATGAGTATACATGACCGCTTTGGCCGTTACTTAAAATCCTTCAAAGACCTTTATGTAAAGGTGGACTTCATATATCTAAACTGAATTAGTTATTAGACAGGGACGATGTCCTAAAAGTTAGTGGTAGTCCTAGGTTAATATTAAGCTCACGAACCAAGCAGCCAAGAGCTAATATATCACTTTCCCATTTTACGTGCAAGGTTTTCTAGGTAACCTGCTATAGTAGTTAAGGTTTCTGCGAATTTTTCTTCGTCGGGATGATTTTTTTGAAGACCGTTTTTATTAAGTTTTTCTGTTAGACTAGCTATTTCAGCTTGCGCATTAAGTGATGCCATAACTAATAATAGCTCAAAAGAGGCTGTGGGACTACCAAGTTTAATTTCCGCTATTTTATCATTCAAGTTATTCGCTAAAGATAGTAATTCTTCCTCATCTCCATTATTACAATATAATTGAAAACTCTTGTTATTTAATGTTACTGTAACAATTGACATAATTATTTTTGCTGTTTTTTTATTGCTTCAAGTTCATTAATATAAATGTTAATTTGATCTAGCATTGTTATATAATTATCTTTTAATGCTTTATTTTCGTTTTGTAATTTTTGAACTTCATTTTGATTATTTACAAGCATACTCAACAAATCATCGAGTTTATGTTCTACTTCTTCCATTAATTTCTTTAGACTGCTTACATAACTTGCTTCTAAAGGTAATTTGTACGCCGATCCTGTACTCGCATTCTCACGTACGTCTATGTACGCTGCGGTGCCACGTTCCGTGTCTCCTTCAAATGCCTCTTTATTAGCTTCGTTCTGTAAGCAGTCTAATATTTCATTATCCATTTTCGTTTAAGCGTTAATTATGAATGGATGACTTACAATAATAATCGATAACATTATAATAGATATAAGTACTAATTGTTTTTTATGTTTATAATTTATCAATACCGTAGCTCTTTTATTATTTAATAATTTTTCGGTTTCGTTCTGTTTAGTAGCTTCTATCTGCTCTGCATTTCTATCTTTTACATTAAGATAATCCAAGTATAATTTTAAGTAACCTCTTACGTATACTTCTCCTGGTAAAACATCAAAATCACCCTCTTCTAAAGCTACTAAATATTTTTTTCTAATTTTTAAATCACTAGATACCTGATTTAAAGTTTTACCTGAATCTAACCTAATTTGCTTAAGCATTGACGACATAATTTACTCAAGTTTTTGTAAGAATATTTCAAATGTCTTGTTTGCTAAAATAATTATATTTAAGTCTATAGCTTCTTGAGCTTTAATTTCTTTAATAAAATCAAGAAAATTTCTAACTAAGTTATTATTATTATCAATCCATAAATCTAAATCAATAGTTGTTCTAGATTTATTAATTATTTTTATTAATAATCTACGTTGTTTGTCATATAAATCATCTTTTAGCGATTGAATACCTAAGCGACGCCAAAATGAATCGTTCAATTGCCTATCACAAGCTTTACGTAACCAATCAAGACTAAACATATCACTTATAACAAAATAAGCTTTTGCTATCTCTTTATTATTCCCTGAAGTCTGTTTTGTTACATATATAATGTCAAATACTGAAATTAAATTGTCAAATGTAGCGATAGTAGCAGCAAATGATTCCTCTACCCCGCTAGTGGTATAATAATTTAATTTTTCTTCAAATCTTATTTTAGCTTCTCCGACTAATAAAGTATCTACCGTTTTTCTTAAGTTTTGTGCAGGAACTCTAAACTCTTCTATAGTTTCACTAATATTAATAGGATGTTTTAAATTTTTAATAAACCACGCAATACCTCGACGCATTAATTTCGTTATTTCGGTAAACATGTCGATTTTTACATTGTAATCAATATTAGTAGGTAGCTTACTTATCGTTTCCCATATACCATCAAGATCAAAAATTTCACAAATAATGGTATATGACCTTATTATATCACAAAGAGGAGCCCCAATCTCACGCTTTACAATACTAATAAGCGGTCCTCCAAGCTGATTAATTATTTTATTTATAGTAACGGTTTTAATAATCTCATGTTTAAGTGGATGAGATAAAATTTCATTACGAAACTTTTTTTGCATCATTTCAGGAAAATAATCTATAAGATATGCATCAAAATATTTATCATGGGAAAAAGTAGAATTAATTAACTCATGATAAGCAGATCTCTTACTATATGATAGCAATATGCAAAGCTCAGGACGAGTTAATACTTCACCGCTAATAGCTCTTCTATTCAATTCTTCTGCACTAGGCAAGAATTCATTTTCCCGCTCTAATACTTTTGCTTCTTCTAAAATATCTATAAATTGACTAAGTATATTAACAGTTAAAGTAGGAGATAGTTGCATAATTGTTATTGCTTCGGTTTGCTTATAATTATCAAGTAATACTAACTCTTCAACTTGCTTTGTCATATCGTTTAGAAGTTTATTACGTTCTTCTAAAGTAATTTTTCCTGAGGTTATCGCACTACTTAAAGCAATCTTGATATTTACCTCATGATCGGAGCAATCAACACCTGCTGAATTATCAATAAAGTCAGCATTTATGCGTCCGCCTTTTTTAGCATATTCAACTCTACCTCTCTGTGATACCCCAACATTACCGCCTTCTGCTATAACTTTTGCTCTAATTTCTTCACCATTACATCTAAGGTTATCATTTGCTTTATCACCGATTTCTAAATTATTTTCCGTTTTAGCTTTGATATAAGTGCCTATTCCGCCATTCCACAATAAATCAACATCTGCTTTTAAAATAGCTTTAATTAATTCTTCCGGTGATAATTCATTATCATTTATATCAAGTAATTTTTTAATTTCCGGTGATAATTTTATTAATTTACTACTGCGTTCAAATACTTTGCCTCCTTTAGAAATAAGCTTAGAATCATAATCAGACCAATTAGAACCCTTTAAATTAAATAAACGCAAACGCTCATTAAAACTTGATAAAGGATCAGGAGTAGGATCAATAAATATATGTTTATGATTAAAGGCAGCAACTAGCTTAATAGCCTCTGATCTGAGCATACCGTTACCGAACACATCTCCCGACATATCTCCTATACCTACGACGGTAATAGGGTCTTTTTGGACATCTAACCCTAAAGTTTTAAAGTGATTAGTTACGGAAATCCAAACTCCTTTGGAAGTAATAGCCATTTTTTTATGATCGTAACCTGCAGAACCACCGGAAGCAAAAGCATCATCAAGCCAGTAATTATATTCTCTTGCCACACTATTAGCATAATCTGAAAATGAGGCTGTACCTTTATCGGCAGCAACCACTAAATAAGGATCTTCTTTATCATAAATAATAACGTCTTTTGGATGTACTACTTTACCGTCAATGATATTATCAGTTATGTCTAATAAACCTCTCAGGAAATTCTTATAGCATTCTACCACTTTTTCCATATATTCATCACGAGTAAGCCCTTCCTCAGTAAAATGAACATAAAAGCCGCCTTTAGAACCGACAGGGACAATAACGGAATTCTTAGTCATTTGTGCTTTCATCAGCCCAAGGACCTCAAGCCTATAATCTTCTGCTCTATCCGACCATCTAAGCCCTCCGCGTGATACGGGACCGCCTCTTAAATGAACAGCTTCAAAATTTCTAGAATAAACAAATGCTTCGGCAAACGGAACAGGTTTAGGTAAATCCGGTACTTTTGAAGAATCAAACTTAAATGAAAAAATATGTTTATGTGGTTGATAGTAATTTGTTCTAGTAATAGCATTAACTATACCAAGCATATTACGTAGTACTTTATCTTCACTACCCATCTCAACGGTTACTAAGTAATTATTTAGTTTGTCTTTAATTACGTCACAATTATTATCCGAATGTTTAGGATTAAATTTTATATCAAATAGATTTACCAACATTTTTGTATATTCGGGATGTTTAAGTAACGTTAACTGTACATAACCTTTACCGTAACTAAATCCCGTTTGATGTAAATATCTTGTTAAAGCTTTGACTAGTTTAACTTGCTTCCAATTAAAACCGGCAAGCACTATTAATTTACTTAAAGAATCATTAGCAAGTATCCCAAGTGCCATTTTGTCTAAAGCTTCTTCAACATTTATTTTTAATTCGGTAATATTATCTTTTACAGGTACAATAGAAGTTAAGATAAAATTATATATCCAGCTTTCTTTGATTTCGAGAGCTTCCTTAATTGCAAAAGTTTGTTCATCAATTGCTTTAAAACCTAAATTTTCTATTGACGGCAATATGTTAGAAAGTGCAAGTTTTACTTTTGGACTATATATTTTTAAGTAAAATTCCGTTTCATTTACAGAAACTAGATTAAACATATATTTTTGTGACTTACTTGCTTCCGTTAGATATTCAATATCTACTAAAGCTATTTCCGGAGAAAATTTTTGCCTATAATCTGCCGGAAAAACATTATCAAAAAGCTTTAAATTAATACCTGCTTGATATTCGCCGAATTTTTTAGAAAGCTTTAAATAAAAATCTTCACTCCAACGTGTAGAGATACGATCTAAATCTTGCTGTATTATTTCTGCTTCAAAATTTATTTTATGTTCCCCTTGTGCTTCAAGCGTTACAAAAAGATAAGAAAAATTACCAGCTACTTCGGTGATATAGTTGGATAAAATTTTACTACCGAATTTTTCTGCTAAATACAAATCTATCATATTATGCATTTCAGCCGTTAAACGTTCTCGTGGCAGAAAAATTATGATATTAAGAAAAGAACTAGACCAATCATATTGAATAAATAATTTAAGCTTCTTACTCATCATACTTGAGAGCATATGTAAACACATACAATATAAATCGCCTTGATCAATTTGTATTAAAGCTTCTCTCGGTAACGACTCCATTAAAATTCTTAACTTATCGGCATTATAACCAGATAATGCAAAACCGGCTTTCTCAATTACAAAATTAAATTTTTGTCGTAGGATTGGAATATTACTTATTGAATGGTAATACATATTTGAATTATATATACCAAAAATTATACTTCCCGAAATATATTCACCTGAAGAGTCAAATTTTTTCACTAAGATATAGTCGATTAAATTATCTGAATGGATAAGCGACGCACTATTTATTTTACCGAGTATTATTAATTGATTTTGATATAAAGGATTAGCAGAACATTTTATAATATCATCAATCTCGTCTTTTACTTCTTGCCATATTTTTACTGCTCCTATTTCATTGCTTAATTTTAAAGATTTTACTTCAAAATCAAGAATCCCTAATAAAACTAAATTATCGTTTTGTAACCAATTTAAGAATTCTTTAGCCTCTTTAAAATTTAATTTATAATTATCACTTATATTTTTAGATAAATCTTGTAATTTTGTGAGTAATTGCGGTAAATGGCTATAGCTTTGCTCTAACTTTTCTAATCTTTCATTTATAGCCTCGGTTAAAAATGTAGTAGTTTTATCGTCAAAATTTCCTAAAATGGTTAAATGTAGTATTGATTCTGATTTTTCATCCGACACAGAATTTTCTAATATTTTTTCTAATTCTCCTTTACTATTTCGGACACAGTTTATTACCGGATGGAGTAAAAACTTAGTTTGCAAATTCATGTTTTTAAGCAGACATATGATAAAATCAACAATATGCGGCTTATTATCAAGTAATATCAAGACATTTATTGCCGGATCATTTTCGATAACTGCCTTTGTTATTGCTATTTTTCTTGCTCTTGCTATCCTTTGCTTAAAAAACTTAAAGGCTTCATCTGCAAAATTTTGGAATAATTTTTCTCTATTCTCAAAATCATAATCTATCGGAATATAATTTAAAAACTTTTGAACAAAATCTATATATATGGAACTTAACTCACGTTCCTTGCTAAGTTCTAGAATTTTAGTTTTATAATTTGGGATTTGACAATTTAAACGACTAAAGTTTAAAGAGGTTGTTTTTGTGGTCATGATTTTCTTAAGTAATAATAATATGATTATTTCTGTTGTTATTATATTATATAAAATAACTTAAGCAAGAGGCATAGAAAATAAGTGGAAACGATATTTGCACAAAGCTCTGCATTCGGTAAAGCAGGCGTAGCGGTTTTTAGGATTTCTGGTCCTAAAAGCTTAGAAGTTTTACAGCTACTTACCGGTAGAAAGGACTTTAAATCGAGATTAATGTATTATCAACAAATTACAGTCCCTGAAACTAAAGAGCTAATCGATAATGTTATGGTTGTTTATTTTAAGTCACCTGGTAGCTTTACCGGGGAAGACGTAGTCGAAATTCACACGCATGGCAGTAAAGCTATATCTATAATGCTGACAAATGCATTATTAAATATAGCTGGTATTCGTTTGGCAGAAGCAGGAGAGTTTACCAAAAGAGCTTTTTTAAATAACAAATTTGATTTAACGGCAGCAGAGGGGATAGCCGATTTAATTAATGCCGAAACTATAATGCAGCATAAGCAAGCAATTAGACAAGTAAGCGGCAAACTTGAAGAATTATATAATAATTGGCGTAGTCAGCTTTTAAAAATTATCTCTCTGCTTGAAGCTTATATAGATTTCCCTGATGAAGATATACCTGATACCGTCCTTAATGAAGTTACTAATACTCATACAATTCTTGTAAATACAATATCGGAATATCTTAATGATAACAGAAAAGGAGAATTACTCCGCAGTGGTCTTAAGCTTGCAATTATCGGTCCGCCAAACGTTGGTAAGTCTAGCTTACTAAACTTCTTAATGCAGAGAGATATAGCGATTGTCTCAAATATTGCAGGAACTACTAGAGATATAATTGAGGGACATTTAGACATTGGCGGCTATCCTATTATTTTACAGGATACAGCAGGTATAAGAGAAGAAAGTAGTGACATTATCGAGCAGGAAGGTATAAAACGAGCTATAAATTCAGCTAAAACAGCAGATATTAAAATTATAATGTTTGATGCCGAAAAATTAGACTCCTCTATAAATGAAGATATTATTAATTTAATTGATGAAAATACTATCATAATAATTAATAAAATCGATTTAATCGAAGCTAGTAAAATCTTTTCTATTGAAAATAAATATAAATGCTTAAGAGTGTCAGTAAAAAATAATATTGCTCTTTCAAGTATATTAAAAAATATTGAAAATATTGCCGAAAACATGGCAGGATTTACCGAAACTCCTTATATAACAAATCAGCGTCATCGTAACTATTTACAACAAGCTCTCTCACATTTAACGGCTTTTAGCTTAGATAATGATTTAGTTCTAGCAACTGAAGATATTAGAATGACAGCACGCTGCATCGGTGCAATTACGGGTGTTATCAACGTAGAAGAAATACTAGGCGAGATCTTTAAAAATTTCTGCATAGGTAAGTAATATTGTATAGCTCGTTCTATGTCATTCCCGCAAGGTATTATTGCATGGACACCAAATCGTCATTGTGAGCGACTGTAAGGAGCGTGGCAACCTCATGAAACAGTAGATTTCTTGCATAACCTCCTTCTAAAGGTAATTTGTACGTCAATCCGATACTCGAATCCGTTTCCTGCAAATTCCTCTTTATAAGATAGGTTATGCAAGAAGTCTAGTACAAAATGCCTGAGATTGCCACGTCGAGGCGTTGCCTCTCCTCACAATGACGAAAAAACGAAACATTACAGCATAACAATCATCTTTCTCAAATCTTTCCATATATTAATTTATTTTAACTTTATCTTGACAAAAACATTAACATACTTTAGAAACCACGTTTTATTAATTATAAGGAGTAACATTATGACATCTATATTAAATATAAATTTTAAATGTGTTATGCCTATATTTGGAAATGAAATAGTAAGCAGTTTACCGGGTAATATAAGCTACATCATTCATAAATTAAGCGGTACTATATTTTCATCAGTATATAGTACTGTTGAAGGAACTTTTAAAAAAGGTTATATAGTGGATAATGCACAGTGTAATTGGAAAAACATTGAACAATCTTTCAATGAGTTCCCAAATGATTTTGCAATACTACACCAAGAGTGCAACAATGGTTTAGATACTCCAATAAATAATATTTTTATCGATGCTGAAAATAATCCTCATATACTTTTACAACAAACCGTAACACCTCATCAAAACGGTACGGCTAGTATTCTTGGTCAACTTTATAAAGTAACGAATGATTATATGTTCTCTCAAGGCAATATTACCGAAACTAGCGGAGCTGATTTCTTAGGTTTAAATGAATGCACTAAAGAAGCAGCTATGAATGCTTTACAAAACTATAACGCTTATAAAGAAACTTTAATCCCTCGTGAATCGTTTATAAATACTCTTGCAAATACTCTAAATCACTTAGGTCTCTCTTTAGATAATGTCTCTCCTACAGAAATAGGTAAAGATATTTTAGATCAACTCGGTAAAGCTTACACTGACCATACTACAGAAAGACCTCACGATGATACAAATGACGGTGGATATAGCGGTGCTTATATAGCTGGAGTAGCATTAGGCACATTAGCTGTAGGTACTATCTTAGGGTATTGCATTAAATATGGATGGGATTGGTATAAGGGAAGAAATATAAAAAATGAAAATTTAGATTTAGAAATGCAGAATAAAGAATTAGCATTTGTAGAACTACTACATAAAAATTTTAAGAATAATGCAGTTATATTAGATGAAGTTATAAAAATTAATAATTTACATGATATTATAAAACTAGCAAAATCTATTAAGGAATATGAATTCTCAATACTACCACTAACTAATTTAAATAATGAAATTGTAAAATTAAATTCCCCATCCGCTATAGCAATAAACTTCGATTCTTTAAGCGGAATATTGCATGAAATATGTAAGAGTCTTGGCGGTGATGATAGTTTTAAGACTATAAGCAACTTTGCACGCTTAATAACAATTATACGAACAGCAAATCCCAAGTCTGAAGAATATAAAGAAAGCATTACAGAAATATTTGAGATATTTAACCCTCGTTACACAGATATTGACTATCAAAATTGCGAAATGCCGTTATTAGCCGATGTATCATCACTATATGACTCCTCAGGTATAGAAGCATAGAACGTTGTTAGTACCATAACAAACCATCATTGACTTTTTGAAAGTTATATATACAATGATACTTAGAGCAGCAAAGTGCTATTTCGGGGCATCAAAGCCTCTGCCAAAAGTGAGAACATTTCTCACAAAATTGATGCAATCCTCGACTTCACGGTCTGGGGAGATATTAGGTATGTCCAGAGCTTAAGGGTGACTGTAAGCTTAAAACCTAGTGTGGCTGACTTTTGGCAGTTTTCGACCTCCCCGACCACCAAAAATTATGCGCATTGGTGGTTAAAAAACTTAAAGTATTTCAAATGAAGCCTAGGCTATGTAAAGGAAAATCAATTTAATCTATTTTTCTTTTTTTGGCTGCAAATTATAAGATTTTTTTGAAATAGAGACAACTATTACTGCAAAAATCTTATTATCGCTTAAAAATTAATTTTCCTTCACATAGTCTAGTTATTTTGTAAGTTTAGACGGTAAATAATTCTCTGTTGAGATTACTTTTTTACCGGTTTTATTTTCCAAGACCATTTTAGCGTTTTTAGCTATACTTCCTCCTCTTTTACTTGCAACCTTATTTTCTTCCATTCCTTTTGTATTATTAGTTTCTGCTACTTGACGAGTAGATAATTCAGCAAGGCTCGTATATCATGCCCGCTTCCGCAAGAATCTAGTAAAAAAACGATATACAAATTTAGTATATTAAAGATAAAAAATTCTCTAGATAAATAAATTGTTAGTTTAAAAAATAAGTTATCGATTGACTTTTAAAGAAAGTTAGGTATAAACTTTAACTGAAATAGCAAAATGCTATTTCAGGGCGTAAGAACCTCTTAATCAACGTGGTATTTGTATTGACCATAAAAATGATGCAATCCTTGGCTTTATTCCGGTCGGGGTTATAATAGTTATGTCCAAGGTTTAAAGCTTAGAACCTAAAGGCTATTATGGCTATCGTTGATGGTTTTCTTACTCCCCCGACCACCAAGAGTTTATTTCTCTTCGGTGGTTGAAACTTGAGCAGTTTAAGTTTAATCAATCGGGGACAAATATGTCTGACCAAAATACTAAAACCATCTCAAGACTCGTCATAGAATTTACTTTAAATGAAAATAAAAATTATGGTAAATAGTGCAAAAATAGCAAAAGACGGTAAGGTTTCTATACCAGTTTCATCACATTAATGTAGAGAGGTAGATGCTTTAAAAGGAGGAAGAACATACATAATCACACCAGCCAATATTAGCATGATTATTCCTAGAATAATACCTACTATATTAAATGCATTTTATAAAAGTAATATTAACCTCCTTAATTAATTCGTGAGCAAATGAACGTGGTAGTTGTTGAGCAATAATTATTCCTTCACCGATTTGAGTCACGAGCTATTTCTGCCATTGATACAGAAACACCGTGAGGGATTACTAGATTGTTACTATATATAAAAGACTTAATACTCACAATAACAGCTATACCTAATACATTACCTAATTCATATGCTGTTTCTTGTAATGCTGCTGCACCTCCGGATCTCTCTGCCGGTACTGCATTCATCATAACTGTTACGGTGGTAGAGAGGCATAGACTACTTCCTATACCAAGCAATCCAAGATATGTAGTATTCGATAATAAATCTCTATAGTCTAATATACTAGGTAAAATCAATGATATAGTAGTAAAGATAAGCCTACTAAACATTATTACACGTGCGATAAATCGTGTGAGTAAATATGGCATAACTAAAGATGCAATTAAAGCAAAAACTGCTGCAGACAACATATAAAGACCTGCATACAAAGGACTTAACCCCTTTGATAAACTGTAACCATAAGGACATAAGATACATTATGGATCCTAAAACACACGTAATCAGCAAATAAACTATTACTCCTATACTAAAATTGCTAATTAAGAATAAACGCATATCCACTAACGGATCATCACTTTTAAGTTGGCGTAAGGTAAATATTATTAGTAACATAATGCCAATTAATAGCATTCCGCCGGATGCTAGATTCATAATACCGTATTTAGCCAACATCTTAATGCCTTGAACTAAAGCTGCCATCCCAAAAAACGATTGAAATACTCCTATCCAATCCCATGGTTCATTACTAGGATTAGATGATTCAGGAATCCAAACTATGCCAAAAGCAATAATTACTAATGCAATAGGTGCATTTATAAAAAATGCAAATTGCCAACTTAAAAGTTCAACCAATACTCCTCCTAGTACAGCCCCTAAGGTTGCCACTATGCCCCACACGGATATTGCAATCATACGTTCATGTGTATTAGTAAAATGTTACGCAATATCCATAAAGTGGAAGGCACCATCACTGATCCTCCTAACCCAAGTAAAGCACGACATAATACTAATCCCCATGAGCTATCAAATACATAAACTAACATTGAAGCGATGGAAAAAACTAAAAGCCCCCAAAGTAATAATCTTTTACGACCAAATCTATCTCCTAATGCACCTATGGTAATTAGAAGACCTGATAATACTAATGCATGTGCATTGATTTCCATAATTGTTGTAAATTAGATGGTTTTAAATCAAGGATCATAGTAGGCATAACAGCATACAAGATTGTAGCATCCATCGATACAAAAAGTAAGCAAATGCTTAAGATAATTAAAATATGCCATCTAAATTTATAAGATATAGATGATAAATTATCTTTAGCGATATATTCAGTTTGCGGAAATTGTGATACCATATTTGATAAGTTATTTAATAAGGGTTTTACTAAATCTATCTTTTTTGAGAACTATAGGACTGTTAACAAGTAATTTAATTAGCTTTAAAATTTATTTTGTTAATAGTCCTAGGTTAATTCAGTTGGTAACATAATAAGCAAATCCAAATCAATTAACCATAACACAAGTAAATTTAACATCTAAGCATCACCTAGTATGGAAGTCAAGATTTAATCTTACAAGCACAATAACATAAATAAAATTTGATTTTTCTTTCTCAAGCTTATATTTTAATTGGTAAGTTTATAATATGGAAATTTATGTCAAATACAGATAAGGAAAGAGCCATTGCCGCAGCACTCGCACAAATTGAAAAAAGCTACGGTAAAGGTTCGGTAATGAAACTAGGGCAGCGTCCGCATGTTGATATAGAGGCCGTATCGACCGGCTCACTTGGGCTAGATATAGCTCTTGGAATCGGCGGTGTTCCCAAAGGTAGAATCATCGAGATTTTCGGTCCTGAAAGCTCAGGTAAAACCACTCTAACATTGCATTTAATTGCAGAAACTCAAAAAAAGGGTGGTACATGTGCTTTTATTGATGCCGAGCATGCATTAGACCCTGCTTATGCTAAAAAATTAGGCGTAAATATTGATGAGCTTATTATTTCACAGCCCGATACAGGTGAACAAGCCCTAGAAATTGCCGATACGTTAATTCGCTCTGGCGGTATTGATATGATAATAATAGATAGTGTTGCGGCTTTAGTACCGAAATCAGAGATTGAAGGCGAAATGGGTGATGCGCAAATGGCTTCTCAAGCAAGGTTAATGAGCCAGGCTTTGCGTAAACTTACCGCATCAATTAATCGCACCAATTGTATTACTGTTTTCATCAATCAAATCAGAATGAAAATAGGTGTGATGTTCGGTAGTCCTGAAACTACGACAGGCGGTAATGCCTTAAAATTCTATGCTTCTGTTAGGATCGATATAAGAAGAATCGGCTCCATTAAAGATAAAGAAGAAGTAATAGGTAGCCAAACCAAAGTAAAAGTAGTCAAAAACAAAGTATCTCCTCCATTTAAAACTGCAGATTTTGATATAATGTACGGTTCAGGTATTTCAAAAGAAGGCGAGATAATCGACCTTGGAGTTAAGCTTGATATTGTTGAGAAATCCGGCTCTTGGTTTTCCTACAAGAACGTACGCATAGGTCAAGGGCGTGAAAACGTCAAACAATATTTAAAAGAACATCCACAAATTTCCAACGAAATTGAGAAAATAATACGTGAAAAATCGTCAAAAATTACTAATATAAATCTTGATCAAACGGAGGAAGAAAATGATTGATTTAACAGGTAAAACTTCCTTAATTACGGGAGCTTCAGGAGGCATAGGCGGAGCTATAGCGAGGTTACTGCACAAACTTGGAAGCCATGTAATTATTAGCAGTAGTAATGAGGAAAAATTAAAATCCCTTGGAAAGGTTGTAAAAGATAATTATACGATAGAAGTATGTAATCTTGCCGATAAGGCAGAATGTAGCAATTTAATATCTAAAGCATCAAAGTTAGATATTTTAGTATGTAATGCCGGTATTACTAGCGATACGCTAGCAATTAGAATGAAAGATGAAGATTTTGACAAAGTTATTGATATTAATTTAAAAGCAAATTTTATTTTAAATCGTGAAGCAATAAAAAAAATGATACAACATAGGTATGGACGTATTATTAACATATCTTCAATAGTAGGAATTTCAGGTAACCCCGGGCAGGCTAATTATTGTGCTTCTAAAGCAGGTTTAATAGGTATGACCAAATCGCTCTCGTATGAAGTTGCAACCAGAGGAATTACGGTTAACGCAGTAGCTCCAGGATTTATTAAATCAGATATGACCGATAAACTAAATGAACAACAAAGAGAAGCTATAGTACAAAAAATTCCGCTAGGCACTTACGGTATGCCGGAAGACGTGGCAAACGCAGTCGCATTTTTAGCAAGCGATCAGGCATCATATATTACCGGTCAAACTATACATGTAAACGGCGGTATGTTAATGGTATAAAAATTAATAAGATTATTTTGTGCTAGCATAAAATAATTTTTTGTGCTAGAAGTTCTTTTAAAGATAAAATGCGATGAATATTTTAAATAAATATTCATACAGTTAAAATAAAGTCTAATAGCTGAATAACTGCTATTATACGGCATATAAAATTAAATGATTTATGGAGTTCAAAATTATGAGTACAACGGATAAGATCGAACAGAAAGTTATTGAAATGGTTGCTGAAAAGCTAAATAAAGATAAATCGATAATAACTACGGATTCAAGATTTATAGAAGATTTGAAAGCCGATAGCCTTGATACCGTAGAGTTAATGATGGCAATAGAAGTTGAATACGGTATTGATATCCCTGATGATGAAGCCACTAAAATTAAAACCGTATCCGATGTTATAAAATATATCAAAGAACGCCAATCTTAATCTGCATAAATTAAATCCCTAATAGATAATTAAAAATGTCAAATAAAAGAGTAGTTATTACCGGACTTGGACTTGTTACTCCTGTTGGGCTTAATGTTAGCTCATCTTGGAAAAATATTGTAGATGGAGTAAGCGGTATAAAAACTATTACAGAATTTGACACTTCTAAACTTGCGTGTAAAATTGCCGGACTTATAGATAACTCTGAGAAAGATGGATTTAAACTTGAAAATTTCACACAAGCAGATGACGTTAATAGACTAAGTAAAATGGATAAATTTATCCATTACGGAGTAGCAGCCGCAACCGAAGCAGTTGAAGATAGCGGCTGGTTACCCGACGAAAAATCTCGTGATAGAACCGGCTTGATATTAGGCTCAGGAATCGGCGGGCTTAAAATGATCGAAGATACCTCTATCAAACTTTATCAAGAAAATAACGGCAAAGTTAGCCCTTTCTTTATCCCCGCTTCATTAATTAATCTTTTATCCGGTCTTGTTTCTATAAAATACGGTTTTAGCGGTCCAAACCAAGCGGCAGTAACAGCTTGCTCTACAGGGGCACATGCTATAGGCGATGCTATGCGTATGATAAAGCACGGCTATGCCGATGTTATGATCGCAGGCGGTGCGGAAGCTCCAGTTACACCTGTTGGAGTTGCAGGTTTCGTTGCTGCTAGAGCATTATGTACTAAATATAACGATAATCCTGAAAAAGCCTCAAGACCTTGGGATAAAGACCGCAGCGGCTTTGTTATGGGTGAAGGAGCAGGCGTTGTAGTCTTAGAAGAATATGAGCATGCCTTAAATCGAGGGGCTAAAATTTACGGTGAAGTTATAGGATACGGCTCTACAGGTGACGCCTATCATATGACAGCTCCACATCCTGAAGGTAGAGGAGCTTATAGAGCGATGAGAGACGCAATGCTAGATGCAACTATCACGCCCGATATGATTGATTATATTAATGCACACGGTACTTCTACTACACTTGGTGATGGAATAGAATTAGCAGCCGTACAAAAATTATTTTTAGAAGCGAATCCCAAAGTTTTAATGTCTTCTACTAAATCATCAATAGGACATTTGCTTGGTGCGGCAGGAAGTGTTGAGTTTATCTTTTCAGCTCTTGCAATTAGAGACCAGATTGCACCACCAACCTTAAACTTAGATAACCCTATGGATGAGGTGAATATAGATTTAGTTGCACTTAAAGCTAAGAAAACTAAGATAGATTACGTGCTTTCCAACTCGTTTGGGTTCGGTGGTACTAATGCTAGTTTAGTGATTAAGAGTATATTCGTTTAATTTGAAAAATTGGCACAAAGTCCTATAAGCACCCTGGTACTCACGTATAAAGTATACGTTCCGCTCCTCGTCTTATGGACTCCTTGCGCTTTTCCAAATTAAACTTCGTCTACCAACCTTTAACTAATGTCATTCCTGCGAAAGCAGGAATCCAGGAAAACATATAAAAACTTGTTTTTATATGTTTATTCTATCAAATATGTAATTTTGTACCAATATTAAGGTTATTTTCTCGATTCCTGCTTGCGCAGGAATGACATAAAAACTAGCCAATAATCAACTATGACCCCAATTTATTACATTAAAGACGGTAACTTAAGTTTTGCGGATAAAGTAATTTTATCTGATTTAGAGCTTTATTTGTACAAAGGCGATAAGATTTGTCTTATAGGACGTAATGGCTGCGGGAAATCAAGCTTAATGAAAGTAATATCAGGTGATTATGAGCTAGATAACGGTGAATTATTTCAAGATCCTTTAGTTACAACCAGTTATTTAAGACAAGATATTTCTATAAAAACTCATCTAACTGTTCATGATTTTGTCTTACAACAAACAGATAGTACAAAAGAAATAGATAAATACCAAATCGATATAATTCTAGAAAAATTACAAATCAACGGAACAGATAATTTATCCACCTATTCAGGCGGTCAACTGAGAAGAGCAAGCCTTGCTAAAGCTTTAATATTAGAGCCGGAAATATTACTACTTGATGAACCGACTAACCATCTAGATATTGCAACAATTGAATGGTTAGAAGAATTTGTTAAATCTTATAACGGTGCTATTATTTGCATTAGTCATGATAGAACATTCCTCTCAAATGTTACTAATAAAATTTGGTGGCTTGATAGAGGAATTTTACGTAAATCCGATAAAGGATTTAAATTTTTTGATGAATGGCAAACAATTATCATAGACCAAGAAGAAGCCGCTCTTCGGAAATTAAATAAAAAATTATCTCAAGAAAATGAATGGTTAAATGCCGGTGTTACTGCTAGACGTAAGCGGAATCAAAAGAGACTTGCGGATTTGAAAGCTTTAAGAGCAATAACACAAGAACAGACTGCAAAACTCGCTAGTTCAACACAAAGAGTTAGGGCAGAGCTTGCCGCAAATATAGCTAAAAGTAAATTCATTATTGAAGCAGATAATATTACTTTTAGTTATAAAAATACTAAAATTATTGATAATTTTAGCTTTCGTGTAAAAAAAGGCGAGAAAATTGGTATAATCGGTGCAAATGGCTCAGGCAAATCTACCTTTATCAAACTACTAACAAAACAGCTTACCCCTGAAAGCGGCAAAATTATATATGGCGGTAATTTAGATATTTCATATTTTGATCAACATAGAGAAAAACTAGAGCCTAATCATACATTACAACAAACTTTATGTCCTACAGGCGGTGATCAAGTATTTTTGCCAAACGGTAAAACCATGCATGTTGCCGGTTATTTAAAACAATTCATGTTTAATCCTAAACTACTTAATGCAAAAACCGCTATTTTATCAGGCGGTGAAGCTAATAGATTATTACTTGCAAAAATTCTAATTAACCCTGGAAATCTGTTAATTTTAGATGAACCGACTAATGACCTCGATATGGATAGTCTGGAAATTTTACTAGATATACTTGTAGATTATTCAGGTACTTTAATAGTCGTGAGCCATGATCGTGACTTTTTAGATAGGTTAGTTACTAGAACTTTAGTTTTCGCTCAAGATAAAATTCATGATTTAACAGGAGGTTATGAAGATTATAAGCAGTATTTTACTACCTCTCCTATAGCCAAAAAAGCTTCAAAACCACTACCACTAACTTCTCAAAAAGAACCTCTAAATAAAAAGCTATCTTATAAATATCAGCGTTTGCTTGAAACATTGCCAAACGATATTGAAAAGCTAGAAATATCCATCAAACA
Source organism: Rickettsia amblyommatis (assembly GCF_002078335.1). Classification (NCBI taxonomy): domain Bacteria; kingdom Pseudomonadati; phylum Pseudomonadota; class Alphaproteobacteria; order Rickettsiales; family Rickettsiaceae; genus Rickettsia; species Rickettsia amblyommatis. The sequence goes on from NZ_CP015012.1 coordinate 331,290, forward strand.
CTTAGAACAAGAACTTGAAGACGTTAATCTATATTTAGATAATCCTCAAAAATATAACCGCATTACTAGCCAATTAATTAATGATAAAAAGAAATTAGACGAGTTATTAAATCAATGGCTAGAAATACAAGATTAATTTTTGTTAAAATTTTCTTGACTTAATTATTAACTTTTGTTAACGTTTCTTAGCGTTAATGTTAAAGATGATTAGCATGTATGTCTGATATAACAGCTACATTAAAATATAAATTCGATAATTTACAAGAGCATCTTAAAAATTCTTATTCTCGCTCTCAAATAGAAACAATTCTAGGAGAATTGAGTAGTTTACAAAGCGAAGCAGCGTCATATGGCTTGAATTTTGATATATCCAATCTAAAAGAGAAGGCTGAAACTAAGCTCAAGAACTATGAAGTAGAACAATCCATTGAGAAAGCTAGGGTTCAAGAAGAAGAATTTCTAAAATCACAAAGAGCAATAAAACTTGCCGCAGAAGAAAAAGAAATAGCACAAAGAATTGCTGCACTTAATAATTTGCATAATGAATTTATAAAAAATATTACTAAAGATACTAAAAGAATTAAAGAAAGTAATAAACGTTTAGATAAGATAATAAATAAACTGGAAAAGGAAAACATTATTGATCATGAAGAGTTAAATCGTGAAATATTAACTCATGAAGAAATATTTAAACTAAATCAAACGCATAAAGTATTACATGAAAACCATAAAAAAATAACTGAAGAACACAAACAAGCACATACAGAATTAAATGCATTAAATACAACAATAACGAATTTATCACAACAATTACAAGAAAAAGGCTTAACACCAAAAAAAGTTACAGAATTAAAAGGAGAATTAGAATTTCACCAAGAAATGCTAAAAATACATAAGGCACATGTAGAGAAGATTGAAAATAGTAAAAAAATATTAGATCAAGAAATTATTAAACGTGAAAAAGAACACAACATAAATAAAGATAAAATAAAGAAATTAGGAAGTGATATTAAAGAGCGTTATAAAAAAGAACCAAAAAAATATTTAGATGCATATGAAAAATATGTAGCTCTAAAAAATCAGCATAAAGCAATTAAGACAGACGGCGTTGTGAAGAATATAGAGCATCATAATAAAGTAATAAATAAAATTAACGTGGATAAAACTAAATCTTTAGCCAATAAAATCAGAGAACAAACACAAGTGAAAGATACTAATACTGGGAGTTTATCTCCTGCTCGTACTCCTAATATTAAAGTTACAAATAATAAAACGAGAGGAATTTAACTAAATAGGAATAATATTATGTCTAAATTTAAAAATTTAACTCCTGAACAAAGAAAAGCAGCTTTAGAAGCTGCAAAAGTACAATTTGAAGAACAACAGCAACAACATAACGCAATATTTAAAGAAGCTATGCACGCGAGTAGTCAAATCCACCAATATAATCAAGATTTAGGTAATGATGTGGATCATGCTTCCAAAGATATCAAACTTGCCGGTAAAGCTTCTAAAAGCGGATGTGAAATAATATAACATTCTAAAAGCTGCAACTACGTAGTTGCAGCTTTTGTATCATTTTGAATTAAGCTCGAAAGACCTATTGCCTGTATTTTTTCTGACAATTTAAAGCTAATCTCACCTGGAAATATTACATTAATTTGATCAAGTTTTAAATCTTCTAAAGATATTTGTATTGATTTTGTAATGCTTGGTGTATTTGTATATTTAATTTCAAACCCCAAACGTTTTCCATCTTTAAAAATTAAAAGATCTATTTCCGCTCCATTATGAGATGACCAAAAATAACATTCTTCGGGCTCGGCTTTATAATATCTAATAATTTGTTCTAAGGCAAATCCTTCCCATGATGCACCTATTTTAGGATGAGTGCTTAAAGATTCATAATTATTTAAGCCTAATAAAGCGTGATATATTCCACTATCTCTAAAAAAGATTTTTGGAGTCTTAACTTGTCTTTTTTTAAGGTTTTCATACCAAGGCTGCAAAATACGGATCATAAAAGTTCCCTCTAAAATCTCTAAATAATGCTTTGCGGTATGATATGAGATAGATAAAGAATTTCCAAGTTCTGAAGCATTAAATATATTCGCATGATAATGGCAAAGCATTAACCAAAACCTACGTAACTGCATAGACGGAATTGTAAAACCTAAATTTGGTATATCTCTTTCTAAAAATGTTTTAATGTAATTCTGACGCCATAAAGCACTTAACTCTTCATCATCTGCAAGATATGATAAAGGAAATCCGCCACGTATCCATAATTGCTGAGTACCTGACACTTCAGATAAGGTAAACGGTGTCATTTCAATATAACCTATTCTACCTGCTAGTGTTTCAGAACCTTGTTTAATTAAGTCTCTTGATGCACTGCCTAGTACTAAAAATTTAATATCAGTTGTATCAACAAGAACTCTTAAAATAGGGAATAGATTCGGTTTATACTGAATTTCATCAATAATAACAAATCCTTTTAGATCAGACAAAGCAAGCATCGGTTCATTTAATCTTGCTAAATCTAAAGGATTTTCAAGATCAAAAATATTGATTTTAGGAATATTATACGCTTCTACGAATTGTTTAGAAAGTGTAGTTTTTCCGCACTGCCTTGGTCCTAACAAGGCACAAACTTTATGAGTTTTAAAATGTTTTATTATTGATGAAAGGAATTGTTTTCTAAGCATTTAAATTAGTACCATGAAAATTAGCAACATACCGTCTAATTCTCAGTATAGAAAGAAAAAACGACAAAGTCAAAACACTTTTTCTCGTTCTGCAACTATAATCGCATGTATTTTTTTAAGCGTCCGGTCAAAGTCATCGTTAGTAACTACATAATCATACTCATTAGCATGTGATATTTCGTTTTGTGCCGATTGCATACGTAATTTTATTGCTTCTTCATTATCGGTCGCTCTATTTCTTAAGCGTTGTTCCAATACTTCAATATTAGGAGGCAATACAAATATAGCAACAACATTAGTAGCATTTTTCTTAATACTCCTTGCTCCTTGCCAATCAATATCAAACAAAACATCCAAGCCTTGATTTAATAACATTGCAACATATTCTTTAGGCGTACCGTAATAATTATCGTATATTTTAGCATATTCAAGGAATTTATTCTGCTTAACTAATTCTTCAAACTCTAAACCGGTCTTAAAGTAATAGTTTATGCCCTCTACTTCTCCTAAACGTGGTTTTCTTGTAGTTGCCGAAATAGATAAACGCAAATTATTATCTATTTTCAATAATGCTTTAGCTAAACTCGACTTACCTGTACCTGAAGGGGAAGATAAAATTATAATCAGTCTTTTAGAGTTCCTTGAAAGTTCTACTTCTAGAGGTAATTTAGACGTCGCTGCGGTGCTACGTTCCATGTCTCCTTTAAATTCCTCTCTATAAGCGAATTTCTGAAGAACTCTTTTATTTTTTGTTGTCATATTTTATGTTTTATTTCGTAGGTACTTTCAGAAAGATTTAGACAAGATGAAGTTAAATGCAAGCATGCGAAAGCAGTAGGTAAACTACGTGAGTACAGACGAGTCATGCAAAATTCGCTTGTATCAAGCTTTATGAATTATTCTGTACTTTTCTTTTTATTACCTCATCCATAGTACAATTAAAATATTTTGCTATTTTTAAAATAGTATCTATTTCAGGGTTGAATTCACGATTAGCTTCCGCTCTCATAATTCTGCTAACAGTCGTATAAGGGATATTAGTGACTTCGGCAAGATATTTACGATCTATCTTTTCTTGCTTTAATTTTTCTTCTAAAAATTCTTTTACTTTAGTAGCAAGTGCCATATTAATAACCTCTGAATAAATAAAAAGGATCGATATATACAAAGTGTGTCGAGTATTACCAAGCCTTGTTACATGGATCGAAAAGCCTATTCAATGTCATTCCCGCCTACACGGGAAAGCTTTGTTGCGTGGATCAATTTCACCCCTGTCATCCTGCGACCTGATCGCGGGATCCAGTTAAAAATACTAAAATTATTAGTATTTTTTATTGTTTTTTGGACCCCGTGGTCAAGCCACGGGGTGACACGCAGGGGATTGTACCGACCCATGCCCCCGATTCTGCGGTAATGACATAGAGTACAAAAAAAACAGAAATTACTCCTTAGGCAATAATACTTGTACAAATTCCGTTTTAGATAGATCAGCTGCTACGTTTACCATAACATCATGTTCCGTAACTTTAGACACATAGCCTACTAAAATACCTGCAGGATAAATATTACCGTGTCCAGAGGTTACTATCTCCTCATCTTTCTGTACTAAATGATTGTTAGGCAAGTATAAAATTTTACTATTATTATTATTACCTGCTAAAATACCTTGTTCTCTTGAAGAATTAGCTTTAATAGGTATTCTAGAATTCACATCGCTAATTAACATTACTTGAGCATAATTATTACTCACTTCTATTACTTTTCCTACTAATTTTCCTGAATTAACAACGATTTGATCAGGTTCAATGCCTTGCTTTTTACCTGCAGAAATCAAAGCAGTTCTAGAAAAGGGATTAAAGGAAACACTCAGTAATTTAGCAGTAATATATTCAACTTCTTCTTCCTCAGCAATCGTTAACAAATCTTTTAATGCAATGTTTTCGGCTCTTACCAATTCTACTTCACTTTGTAAATGTTGTAATCTTGCTATCTCAAGTTTAAGTTCTATATTTTTTCGTTCTAAATCTTGAAAATAAACAAATTTTTGTGTTATTGAATTTATATATTCAAATATATCTTCATAAACTGCTAAACTGGTTGATACTATACTACCGGTTACTTCAAGTGATATACTAGATATTTTTTTAGGTGTAGTAAAAAATAAATATACAGACAATCCAAGCCCAAATATAACAAAAAAACGCTTAAGAGTATTTGATATTATTCTTATTAATTCTAATGAATTTGAAGAATTTTTTACTCTATTTGCAAGTATTGCCATTTTTAATCCTGTTTAAATAGTACATGTTTTAGCTTTGTAAAATCTTCAAGTACTTTTCCTGTTCCAAGTGCCACACAAGAGAGGGCATCATCTGCAACTATTGCTGGCAATTTAGTGGCTTCACTAAGAACAAAATCAAGATTTCGTAATAATGAGCCGCCACCTGTTAAAACAATTCCCTTATCAACTATATCTGAAGATAATTCAGGAGGTGTTGCTTCTAGTGCTACTTTTACCGCTTCAACAATTTGACTTACCGGTTCAATTAGACTATCAGCAATTTGTCTTTCGTTCAATATCATTTCTTTAGGAATACCGTAAATTAAATCACGTCCTTTAATTTCCATTTTTCTCGGCTCAGCATTTTCATCTACATAAGCCGTACCTATTTCTTGCTTTATCTTTTCGGCAGTAGCTTCACCTATCAATAGGTTATAGTGCCTTCTGATATATGAGATAATAGCTTCATCCATCTTATCACCGCCGACTCTTACCGACCTTGCATATACTATGCCCCCTAGTGACAAAACTGCAACTTCGGTAGTGCCTCCTCCAATATCAACAATCATCGAACCGGTTGCTTCCGTTACGGGTAGCCCTGCTCCGATCGCTGCCGCCATAGGTTCTTCAATTAAATAGACATCCCTACCCCCTGCACTTTCTGCTGCTTCTTGGATAGCACGACGCTCAACCGGCGTAGAACCGGAAGGCACACAAATAACAATTGTCGGCCCAAAAAAAGAGCGACGATTATGCACCATTCTAATAAAATACTTTATCATTTCCTCTGCACCCTTAAAATCGGCAATAACACCGTCTTTTAAAGGTCTTTTTGCTTCAATATCCGTAGGAGTACGCCCAAGCATCATTTTTGCTTCATGACCATAAGCATAAGGCACAAAAGCACCGTCTTTTTTTATTAACGCAATAACAGAAGGTTCCCTTAGAACAATTCCACAATTTTTTTTATAGACAATAGTATTTGCCGTACCAAGATCTATGGCCATACCAGAAGAAAACCCTTCCAAAAATTTCATTATCATTTTATTTTTTCTCTCTAAATTCTCAAAACACTTCTATAGAACTGTTAACAAAATAAACAGCCCCATAGTAAATAAAAATTTAATATAGACGAAGTTTAATTTGAAAAATTGGCATCATCGCTTCTCATTTTTGATCCTCACGTAGTATTCTACGTTGCGATCAAAAATTCCGAGACTTCTTGCTCTTTTCCAAATTAAACTTCGTCTATATTAAATTTCCTTATAATGTAACATAATAAAGTTACTAATAAAAAATATTAGCATACTAGGTAATAAAATAGCAGCAATTAAAGACAAATTATTATAAGTAAGTATTTTTAATAATATTTCTGATAACGAATATGCTATAAAACCTGAAAATAAACCTAATAGCAGTATTGTTTCTTGGGAATTATCACGCTGTTTAAGACTAATAAAACAACTTGCTAAAATTACGGTTGCCATCATCATTATAGGCTTAAATAATTGCTTGTAATAATAAATTTGATAATTAATAGCCGGTAAACCTGAATTTAATAATTCATTAATTAATTTAGGTAAAGCCCAAATAGAAACCATTTCAGGACGAATAAATTTATTTACTAAACTATTAATTGATAAATTTGTCTGTATAGTTAAATTATTGTAAGTCTTAGTTTCCTCTTTTGTGAAAACCTTAACTCTATTTAAATGTAACATTTTATTTTCAATAATACCGTATAATGCATCAATTCTCTTTAAAAAAGAATTATTATGATCAACAAATAAAATTGTAATATTACTTAATTTTTTCTCAGCAACATTAATAAATTGTGTTTGGATAATTTGATTTTCATCATTTAAAGCTTCAAAAAATAATAAGCCTGATTTAGATATTATACCCTCACTCAAGGCTTTTTTAGTTAGTTTTACTTCTAATAACTCATATTTTTGTAAGCCTATAGTACCGATAGGATTCAATATAGCCGTAAAAACTATACCTAACATTAAAGTTACAATACATGGAATAACAAGCACTTGCCAAATATGAATACCGCTAGATAACATAGCCGTTAATTCATTATTTTTTGTTAGATTTCTAAGAAAAAATAACATAGCGGTAAAACTAATTAACGAAGATACTTGACCTAGTAAATAAGGAATCTTATATAAGATAAGTCTCCAAAAAAAACTAAAAGGAACATAAATATTTTTGAATTTTTGTAAAAGATCAAAAATATTTGAGATAATTAATAGCCCGATTAAAAGAAATAATATAATAAAGAAACACTTAGAATATAATTTAGTAAGATACCAAGAAAGTGTTTTTAGATTAATCATTACAAATTCAGTGCTAATGCGAATTTAAATAAGAATTTGTGTGGTGGGGCTGGTAGGACTTGAACCTACGACCACACCGTTATGAGCGGCGTGCTCTAACCAACTGAGCTACAGCCCCTTTTCATTTGAAATTTATATAATTATTATGCAGTTAAGTCTAGTAAAATTTTTATATTTTTGAGGTATCGCCTAAAAAACAGGGCAATATGGTTCAGTGTTTTCGTCATTGCGAGGAAATGACAAAGTAATTGACGAAGCAATCTCAGGAGTTTGTTGTTATTTCATGAGATTGCCACGCAGCCTATGGCTTGCAATGACGATTTGGTGTCCACGCATCAACGCTAAATAAAAAAAGGCCGAGTAGTAAACTCGACCTTTTAGGATACTATAATTAGTAAATAATTTTAGTGGTGTACAACTGTTACAGCTCTACGATTATAAGCAAAAGCTTCTTCAGTATTACCCATCATAGCAGGTCTATCTTTACCATAAGAGATTGTATTTAATCTGTTATGATCGATTCCTTTATGAGCTAAGAATTTTTTCGCTGCTGCTGCTCTTCTTTCACCTAAACCTAAGTTATATTCTCTGGCACCTCTTTCATCGCAATGTCCTTCAATAGTAACTTTTACTTCAGGATGCTTTGATAACCAGCAAGCTTGTCTCTCTAGTTCTTCTTTAGCCTTTGGTGATAAAGCAGAGCTATCAAAAGCAAACCATACTGCATTTCCTGCATGCTTCTCGAAATCTTTCATTAATGAAGTTTCTTCACCTTGGTTCATATTACCGTCAAATTGCGGTGCTCTTTTTGTTGTATTACACCCTGCAAGCACAAATAATGCAAGAAAAACTAATGTAATTTTTGTTTTCATAATTAAACTCCTTGAGATTATAATTTATTAATATTGAATTCATTTTAGCTAGTCGTAAAACTAAACTAACCAAAAGCTATGTGGGTTAGTATATATCATTATTTTATTAGTTTAAAGGCTAAAATATTATAAAATGCAATTACTCATGTATAAATGTGGTAAAAATATCATTTTTTAATACAAGTATATACTTGGGATAAATAGATAGATGAAGTTTAATGGGGAAAAGAGGAATCGATTTTGAAGCTTATAACCGCAGCGTACATAGAGGTACGTGAGGATTCGAGTACAGGATCAACGTACAAATTATCTCTAGCAGTAGAGTTTCCGAAGATGTCTAATAAAACGAGTATATTCACCATCTAATGAATACACTGCCCCAAGTAAGACCAGCACCGATAGCTGAAAATAGTAGAATATCACCTTTTTTTATTTTGCCTGATGCTTTGAGAGTACTCAAAGCAAGCGGAATAGAAGCAGCAGAGCAGTTAGCATGTTTTTCTACGGTTTTCACTACTTTATGCTCTTCTATATTTAATAGTTCAGCGAGTTTATTTATAATACGGATATTTGCTTGATGAGGTATAAAATAATCAATATCGCTTACACTGAATTGATTAGCATGCAGTAAATCTTTTATAGATTGTTGCATTTTTTCTATTGCATGACGAAATAATTTTTGCCCCTGCATAACTATTTTACCACTAATACCGTTCATACTTACACCACCGTTTGTGTATAATATTTCATAATCATCCCCACTTGAGAAGATATTACTATCTATTAAACCAGAATCATCACTACTAAGCTGTAATATTACGCTACCGGCCCCATCACCGAATAAAACGCAAGTAGTCCTATCATTCCAATCTAATAACGACGTCATTTTCTCGGCTCCTATAAGCAAAATAGTTTTATATTTACCTGATGAGATAAGAGAATTTGCTACTTGTAAACCATAAACAAAGCCGGCACATACTGCTTGTAAATCAAAAGACGGTATATTAGTTAAACCAAGATAACCTTGAAGCTTAGAGGCAACCGAAGGGAAGCTATTATCGGGAGTAGTAGTACATGTAATAATTAAATCAATATCATTTACCGATATCCCTGCATCTGCTATAGCTTTTTCAGCTGATTTTAAAGCAAGATGGGAAGTATATTCTGTATCACCTGCTATATGACGCTGCGTAATACCTGTTCTTGTTCTAATCCATGCATCGTTAGTATCGACGAATTTTGCAAGCTCGTCATTACTAACTATTTTTGAAGGAAGATACCCACCGCAACCAATAATTTTACAGGTCATAAATCTTTTAGGCTACTTCTTCTTCAGTTTTAATTTTCTTTGTTACTACTGGACGATTATTATAAGTACCGTCGACTAAAGAAACGTGATGCGGAAGCTTATACTCACCGGTTTGCGAATCAACTATTACGTTAACTTTGCCAAGTGCTAAGTGCGAACGTCTCATATTACGTCTTGATTTTGATGTTTTTTTCTTTGGAACTGCCATTATTAGCCTCTCTAAATATAAATTAAAAAGTATTTGTCAAATTAGTGAAGCAGTATATTATAATCTTGTAATAAAATCTAGATAAAATTAAACTTATGAAAATTTTTATAACATACATTTTTAGTATATTAGCCTTTTTTTCCTTAAGCGGCTGCAAAACTATCGAAAATAGAGGGCAATCCATAGATGATTCGGCACTTGTAAAATTAGAGTCTAAAAAACTAAATAAAACAGAAGTCGTAGAGTTAATAGGTACGCCTACTATGGTACCGGAATATTCCCAAAATACCTGGTATTATGTTGAAAGAGTTATGTCTCAAAGAGCTTGGCTCAATCCAAAAATTGAAAAGCAGAAGATAGTAAAAATTACGTTTGATGCTAATAATTTTATGCAGGAAGTAGTAGTAATAGATGATTCTCATAGACAAGATATAGAAATAGTCCATGAATATACTAGGACATATGGAACGGAACTTAACGGACTACAAAAATTTGTTAAAAATTTAGGTAGATTCAATAAAACCACTGACGGAAATAAAAACAAAAGCAAAAATAAGAAAAAGAGATAAGTACCTTAATCATCATTGCAAGATGGCTTATCTGTGTAGATACCTAATCGTCATTGCGCGCCATAGGCTGCGTGGCAATCTCATGAAATAACAACAAACTCCTGAGATTGCTTCGTCAATTACTTACATAATTTCCTTGCAATGACGATTTGATACTCACGCAGGCGTAACACCAACCCCCATAAAACAAATAATATGATTTCGATATTTAGTAAATTAAAACAAAGTTTATCTAAAACTTCTAATAAAATATCGGAAGGTATCGACAAAATATTTTACAAGAAAAAATTAGATGCAGAAACTCTAGAAGAGCTAGAAGAGCTACTTATCTCAAGTGATATGAGTGTTTCGGTAGTAACTAATATTATTGAAGAGTTTAAAAAGGTAAAATTTGACAAAGAAATAGATAGTGATACAGTAAAAGAAGCCCTCGCTAAATTAATAGCGCAGCAGCTATCAAAATCAGAAATTCCTTTTACTTTAAGCGAAAATAAATTAAACGTAATTTTAGTTTGCGGTGTTAACGGAGCAGGTAAAACCACGACTATAGGTAAGCTTGCTGCACTGTACTCGGCACAAGGGAAAAAAGTAGCAGTTACAGCCTGCGATACTTTTAGAGCAGCTGCCGTAAATCAGCTAAGTACTTGGGCAGATAGAGCAAATGCACTACTTATTACCGGTGAAAAATCAGCTGACCCTGCGAGTGTTGCTTATCGCGGAATGGAAGAATCGATAAAACAAAATATCGATATACTTTTTATCGATACGGCAGGTAGGCTTCATAATAAGAAAAATTTGATGGATGAACTGTCTAAGATTGTAAAAGTTATAAAAAAACTAGACAAGAATGCACCCACTCATAGCGTTTTAGTCATGGATGCTATTACTGGACAAAATACTTATAACCAAGTAGAACATTTTAATGATGCTACTAATTTGACGGGGCTTATCGTAACTAAACTAGACGGCAGTGCTAAAGCGGGCGTAATTGTCGGAGTAGTACAAAAATTTAATTTACCCTTATACTTTATCGGTATAGGCGAAAAGATAGAGGACTTAAAAATATTCAACCGATATGATTTTGCTAGAAGTCTAGTGGGGTTGTGAGGTTTTGCTACGTCATTGCCCGCACGCATATTGAGTCGTCATTGCGAGCAGCCGTAGGCTGCATGGCAATCTCATGAAGTAATAATAAACTCCTGAGATTGCTTCGTCAATTGCTATGCAATTTCCTCGCAATGACGATTTAATGAAAAATAAAATCATAAAATGACTCAAAAAAATACCTTATTGCTCATAGACGGATACGGATTTGTTTTTAGAGCCTATTATGCACAACAGCCTTTAACTTCACCAAAAGGCGAGCCTGTCGGTGCTCTTTACGGTTTTACTTCAATGCTGCTAAAATTACTGAACGACTTTAAGCCTAAACATGTCGCTGTAGTATTTGACAGCGGCGGGAAAAATTTTCGCCATCAGATTTATCCCGACTATAAAGCTAACCGCCCTCCACCCCCTGAAGATTTAATTGTACAATTACCTTTAGTTCGTGATGTTGCAAGTAACTTAAATTTTCCTATTCTAGAGAAGAACGGTTATGAAGCCGATGATATTATCGCAACCTTTGCTACTAAAACTGCTGCACTTGGCGAACATGTAGTCATTATCTCTTCCGATAAAGATTTATTACAGTTAATGACTGAAAACATCAAGATATATGATCCGTTAAAAGGGAAATATATTACTGAGGATGATGTTGTTAAAAAATTCGGCACTACTCCTGATAAATTACGTGAAGTAATGGCTTTAATCGGCGATAGATCGGATAATATTCCGGGTGTACCATCTATTGGACCAAAAACTGCAAGTAGTCTTATAATGCAATTTGGTTCTGTAGAAAATATATTTAACTTTTTAGAGCAAGTCTCAAGCGTAAAACAACGTGAAACTTTACAAAATTCAAGAGAAGCGGCGTTAATTTCATGGCAGTTAATAGGGCTTGATTCTAATGTTGATTTAGATTTTCAGCTAAATAATTTAGAATGGTCACCTCCAAATAGCGATAAATTAACAGGATTTTTACAGGAATACGGTTTTAGATCTTTATATAAAAGAGTAGAAAATTTATTGGATATTAAAATTAATGACCACAAAGATATAGCAGATCATAAAGTAACGGAAATAAAAGAAATTAATAATGCTAATGAGTTAGCAGACTTTGCTAAAGAAGCCGAGCAAATAGGAATATTCGGGATATATTTATTACAGCATAAAGGAGCTAATCTTGCTTTTATTTTATCACTGCAAAACCAAAGCTATATTATTAAAATTTCAAACACTTCTCATGATCTATTTTCTTATAATACTAAAACTAATAACAACTGGTTTTCGGATATAATCTTCAATTTACTAACCGATAAATCCATAAAAAAAATTACTTACTCTCTTAAACCTCTACTTAAATTTTATGCAAACCAATCTCATGACATTACGGCTATAGAAGATCTAGAATTAATGCAGTATGCGTTATCTGCCGGTTTATCACAGAAAAATTTATTTAAAGAAGTTTTGAAAGAAACTTTGATAGAAAATATAATTATCGAATCAGCAAAAATAGTAATAAACTTTATCTCACTTTATAAGCAAACTATATTGGAGCTTAAAGACAACAAAACCTTTAGACTTTATAGTGACATTGATTTACCTATTTGTTTTATTTTAGATAAAATGGAGAAAGTGGGTATTACAGTAGATGCTAATTACCTAAAACAATTATCCGCTGAATTTGGAACAGAAATTCTAAAACTTGAAGAAGAAATTTTTGCTCTTAGCGGCACTAAATTTAATATTGGTTCGCCAAAACAATTAGGCGAAATCTTGTTCGAAAAAATGCAATTACCTTTCGGTAAAGCTTCAGCTAAAGCAAGCTCTTACTCAACGGGAGCGGAAATACTAGAAAAACTTAGTGAGCATGGATATAATATTGCAGATTTGTTATTAAGATGGCGGCAACTGACAAAATTAAAGAATACCTACACCGATAGTTTGCCGAAACAGATAGATAATATAACACATAGAGTACATACGACATTTTTACAAACTTCTACCACTACAGGAAGACTTAGCTCACAAGAACCTAATCTACAAAATGTACCTATTCGCTCTAGTGAGGGGAATCAAATCAGACAAGCTTTTATTGCTGAAGAAGGTTATAAATTAATATCTGCCGATTATTCTCAAATTGAGCTTAGAATATTAAGCCATATCGCAAATATAGATGCACTAAAAAAAGCATTTATCAATAAAGACGATATCCATACTCAAACTGCTTGTCAGATCTTTAACTTACAAAAACACGAACTAACTAGCGAACATAGGCGTAAAGCAAAAGCTATAAATTTTGGTATCATTTACGGTATCAGTGCTTTTGGGCTTGCTAAGCAATTAAACGTTACTAACGGCGAAGCATCCGAATATATCAAGAAATATTTTGCTGAATATAAAGGAGTGCAAGAATATATGGAGCAAACAAAAGCTTTTGCAAGTAGCAACGGCTATGTCACAAATTTCTTTGGCAGAAAATGTTTTGTACCTCTAATTCATGATAAAAAGCTTAAACAATTTGCAGAACGTGCGGCTATTAATGCTCCGATTCAAGGAACTAATGCCGATATAATTAAAATTGCTATGATCAATCTAGATCAAGAAATAGAAAAACGTAAACTTAAAACAAGATTAGTACTGCAAATTCATGATGAATTACTATTTGAAGCACCGATTGATGAAGTAGAAATTATAATACCTATTATTAAAAAAATCATGGAAAATTCTACTAATATGGATGTACCGATTATAACCGAAATTAGAACAGGTAATAACTGGATGGAAATTCATTGAAGGTGTATCATTCCTAGCTAAAGGCGGCGTTATTGCATGACTTGATGTCATTCCCGCAAAAGCGGGAATGACATCAAAAATCATATATTAATATAACATTTGAAGAATTTTAAAAGGAGTATAATGTATGAAAAATTTTATATTCACGTCTGAGTCAGTTTCTGAAGGACATCCGGACAAAATTGCCGATCAAATTTTAGATACAGTACTTGATGAGATTCTAAAACACGCCCCTAACGGTCGTGTTGCCTGTGAAACATTTGTAACAACCGGTCTAGTTCTAGTGAGCGGCGAAATTACTACTAGTACCTATGTGGACATTGAGCAATAGTACGTAGCAAGATACAAGAAATCGGCTATAATAATCCAAATTATGGATTTGACGGTAGCTGTTGTGCCGTAATTTCAGCTATTATTAAACAATCACCCGATATAGCTATGGGTGTTGACAATGCAAATGACGATGAAATAGGTGCAGGAGACCAAGGTATGGTTTTCGGTTATGCCTGTAATGAAACGGATAGTTTCATGCTCGCACCGATTTACTACGCTCATTTATTAATGAAAAGGCAAGCATATTTACATAAACAAAATGTCTTGTCTTGGCTTAGACCCGATGCAAAATCTCAAGTCACGTTACGATATGAAAATAACAAACCAATTGCCATTGATGCAGTAGTTTTATCAACTCAGCATCATCCGGAAATACAACAAAAAGACCTTATTGAAGCAGTAATGGAAGAAAATTATTAAACAGGCATTACCAAGCAATTTACTTCATAAAAACACTAAATACCTAATTAATCCGACAGGTCGGTTTGTTATAGGTGGTCCCGTTGCAGATTGCGGTTTAACCGGTAGGAAAATTATCGTGGACAGCTATGGAGGCATGGCAAGACACGGCGGCGGTTGCTTTTCTGAAAAAGATCCAACAAAAATAGATAGGTCGGCTGCTTACATGGCACGCTATATTGCTAAGAATATAGTAGGAGCAGGACTTGCCGATCGCTGTGAAATACAAATATCCTACGCAATAGGCGTAGCTGTTCCCGTATCTGTTTATGCTGAAACTTGCGGTACTAACAAATTAAGCAACGAACAAATTACTAAGCTCATAACACAGCATTTTGATATGCGTCCAGGAAGAATTATTAAACATCTTAAGCTTCGCACTCCATGTTATCAAAAAACGGCTTCTTACAGTCATTTTGGCCGAGAAGACGAAATTTTACATGGGAGCAATTAGATAAAGTAGATATATTGAGGTGAGTAATTATTGACATTTATTTATTCATAATACATGATTATATCCTTGTTTAACTAGCTAGTTGAAAATATGGCTGAGAATATCAATAATGATAGAACGTTCGGTAACTTAGAAAATTATGATAATGAACTTACAAATACTGCTCTAAAAGAGAATAACCAAAATAAGCTGAAAGAGCATTATGAAAATATCACTCAAGCCTTAAATAACATACGGAAATATGAGTATGAAGCAAAAGCAACTCAGTACCGCGAAATGCTTGACGATGCCTGTACCTATGATAAATCCACAAAAGATTATAATTTAGGCTCAGCACATTTTATAACGGCTAGCGTATAAAGCTTTACTTGGAGCTTCTAAAGCTTTAAATCCTGACAAAAATACAGGTAAAAAATTAGACCATTTTATGGATGGCTTAGATGAGATTTATAAGCAATCCTTTTTAGTACGTAATTTAACTAGCTCCACTGAATTACCACCAGCAGAACAGTTAAAAAAATTTTTAGAAAAAACTACAGATGAAATATATGATAAACTGCAAAAAACCGGAGAAGCATATTTATCATATTCTAATGCTCCTACTAATACAGGATTACATACAAATGTTATAAAATATTCTAAAGAACACAGAAAAAATTATCGTATATATATAATGCCGGTGCTGGGGTAAGAGCAGATAATTCAAAGCTAAATCAAAAAACACCAAAAGATCAATTATCTAAAATAAATGAAACAATAGAAGCAAGAAGTAAAGCAAAATTCAGCTCAATTAAATTATGAACTCAAAAATCAAACAGATAAAGAAATAAAAGATAGTATATTTTCTATATTATCTATAAATGAAATAGAAGCGATAAAAGCTCATAATAACGAAATCAACAGATTCAAATCGGAGCAATTTATTAATCCAACCGCTGATTCAAGAAGAACAGGACAAACTTTAGGGAATTGTAGTAGCAGGTCAATAAGAGAAGCTTTAAGAGCCAATGTACCGGATTCAGAATTTCGTGAAATATATGATTTTATTACACAAAATCAAGTATCACAAATAATATCAAACTTAGAAAGTGAACAAAAAAATTTAGCAAATATCTTAAATATACCTTTAATAAAAGAACAAAGTATCTCAAATACAACTTATCAAAATCAATTTCAAAAAGATATTGCCAATTCAGCTACTAATTATTTTGATACTTTTTTTTATAATGAAGGGCATACACCAAGCACAAAAGAAAAGTTATTTAATAAAGTTGCTGAAGAATCTAATTTAAAGTATATCAAGATTGATCTAGTAGATTTTTGATCTACTGTGTTTCCCTTATAAGGACACTGATTTACCTGTTACCGAGGATCTTTTAAAGCCTGTTATAAACCATATCCAAACTTGTTTTGAAGATCACGAAATCGCTCCCTCAAAAAAAGCTTTAGAAAATTATAAATTATATAAATCTAACAAAGAACAAATCATTAAAGAGCTATCAGCAAAATGCTTAAATGATAAAGATGTAAATATACTTATCAAAGCACAAATACAAGCGAAAATAGCAAACCGCCCGGCTATAGATATTTTCCAACAAATGAAACAAAGTAATACTCACCCTAAACCGCTAGAGCTATTGGAAGAACATAAGAAATTGTATCATAAAAGATATGGCACAAAAATACAAAATGACTATACCGGAAGCAAAAGCATCCGAAGAAATCACTCAAATGGTCAAAGATTATAGTGAAAATAAATTTAATGAAGAAATAACACCTATAAAAGCTCAAAAATTAGTAGATGAATTTACACAGCAAACTCTAGATATTTTTGGAGAGAATAAATTAATAGACTCACCTATAATTGAAACAAAAAACGAGCATATTAATATATACCGCTCCCGAACTTAGAAAAACAAGAAACTACTAACCTTAACTTGGCTACAATACACTCAAAAAATTCGCCTGTATCAAGCTTTTGGAATGACGCTGTACTTAAAGAAGAAAAACAAAATTTAGTAAATGCACTAATCACTGCAGTTAATAAAAATCTACCTAATAACGCCAGTTTAGGATAAGGGAAGTTGTGAATTGTTTAAAAAAGGTATAAATTTATTAGTTTTAGTAAGATTAAAAGCATTAACACAAGCTAGAATATGAACTAAAAAGTTGTTAGGTGACCTATGTCTTGAATGTTCAAGATTCATGTTTTTCTTTAATACACGTTAAGAATAGACTTAATTAACGATCTTTTACGAAGTAGTATCTTATCTTCTAAATCTAATAGATAGATTCTTCATATCTTTCCTTATTCCTGTAAATAAATGCAAGCCTCTAGAGTTTAATATGCTAAATAAATCCTTAGAGATATAAGCTTTATCACCAAAGATTTTGCCTTTTAATGCGGTAGTTATACTGCTTGCTACTGATAAATCACTACTATTTGCTTTGGTAATGTTGACTGCCATAATTTGACCTTTATTATTAATTCTATATGTAACTTAAAACCCATAAACCAACCATAGCTACTCATACCTATTTTAGCAATATTACTAAACACTCGATTATTACTTGTACGCTTTGTATGGCATATAGATAATTTAGTTGAATCGATAAAATAAACCCCTGTATCTTCACCCCTAAATAATTGTAGCATTATAACAAGCGGTAAAACTAGCCTCGGCCATAGTTGTATTATCCGACTATAACTCGGTAGTTTAAAATAACCTCTGCATTTGTATGATAAATAATATAAATAGTAATTTTTAAAGTCCTTACACGGTGATAAATAAAAATATAATACTATAGTTAGTAACTCGCAGAGTTTTAAACTCCCTTCTCTCTGACGTTGCCTATCTTTTGGTATTGATTTCTTTTGCTCCCATTCCTCATACTATGTTGCAAAAATTATCTAGTATACAGAATAAACTTATGATACATTTCTTCATGTTGAGAGTATATTTTTTGAATAAATCTTATATATCTCAACACTCAAATCCTTGCAACCACTTCTATATTATCATCTCTCTATATCCTTCTTATACTCTAAATGCGCGTTATAAAAGCATCAAGTTTTTATTTTCTCTTATCCTAAACTGGCGTTAATAATACAGGAGCATTAGAAGATCAAAAACAAGAAGTTAAAACCGATAATACATTCAATAAAAATTCAGAACCTAAAAAACAAACTATCAAAAATAAATTTTATAAGTATTTAAGTAAATTAACGAGACAATTGGGATTAAAATCCATAAGTAATTATTTTAAAGAATTAATTAAAGATCCAAATCTTGAGCAAAATATCAATTTAGAAAAAGAAGCAAAGTTAGTAGCAGACAAACATCGACTAACAAAATATATAGAACTTAGCGATAATAAAAATAATAATGCAGTATTTAGCGGTAAAAAACATCAAAGAATATTACTCAATTATAGATTCATTTTACCGTCAATTCAGGTATTGCCTATAAAAAGTTGACTCAAGGTTTCGATGTCATTCCTGCAAGACATTGGCTTTGTTGCATGGCTCGGTTTTTTCGTCATTGCAAGGAAAATTACGAAGTAATTGTACGTCCGCAATCTCAGGAGTTTGTTATTATTTCATGAGATTGCCACGCAGCCTATGGCTGCTCACAATGACGACTCGGTATCTACACAACAATGCCTTGCGGGAATGACAACGGAAAACCGAACCACGCAACAACTACGCTATTTACTATATCCTTTTAAAATCTCAAAATCTTGCCCTTGGAGCAAGAATTTTTCAG
This sequence comes from Rickettsia amblyommatis, assembly GCF_002078335.1. NCBI lineage: Bacteria > Pseudomonadati > Pseudomonadota > Alphaproteobacteria > Rickettsiales > Rickettsiaceae > Rickettsia > Rickettsia amblyommatis. The sequence goes on from NZ_CP015012.1 coordinate 350,489, forward strand.
GTAATGTAATTTTTGCTACAAAATTCTTTACATCTGCACTTTGTAAATAGATTGTAGCTTTAGCATTACTCTGATCTTCGTTATTTATACGAGCTGCAAGCAAGGTTACTATCTGCCGTAATTCTTCATGATTTTGTGGATAAAACTGTAGTTCAAATTGTTTATTATTAATTGCATCCTCAATTGATGAAAAGCTTTTTGCCGTTAGTTTTATTCCTCCCTCATCTTTAACTATGTCACAATTAACAACTACCAAACTTTTAACATCAAGTAAATGTACATAATCTTTTAAAACTTCCTCACTAAAAATACTAAGTTCAAAGATATTCTCAGGATCGGAAAGCACGAGCGTCACAAACCTACCTCTTGCCGACATACGAGAATCCTTTTTTTGTATTACACCGGCAAGATTTACTCGGTTAGTACCATCAGGTAAGTTATTATACAAATCCGCAGTATTTAAAATATTTAAACGACTAAATATTTCTTGGTATTCCGTAAGAGGATGATTAGAGATAAATAAACCCATAGCCTCAAATTCATAAAAGGCTAAAGTATTTTTATCGGCATAATCGCTTGATACTAAAATAGTTGGACTTAAACTAGAAACTTTAATTAAGCTAAATTGATTAGATTCCTGCTCTTCGTGATATGAAATTGAATAAGAAAGCAATTTTGGAATGCTCAACAATAATTGCAATCGATTATCATGCAGCTCATCAAAACAGCCTGACTTGATTAAATTTTCCAATAATTTACTGTTAATAGATTTGGGGGGTAATCTTTCAATAAAATCAGTAATTGATTTAAACGCCCCTCTTGCTTTTCGCTCATCCGTTACTAACTTACCGAAATTCGGCGTAACTCCCTTAATAGCACCTAAGGCGAAGATTATTGCACCCGCGATGTCATACCGTGGCTTGACCACGGTATCTTTTGAAATTTCCTGGATACCGCGATCAAGTCGCGGTATGACAGGCCTTACGCTATGCGGGATGACAGTGTCCGAAAACTTTACACTAAAATACCCTTCAGAAATATTAATATTAGGTGCAGTAATTTTTATGCCGTTATCTTTTGCTTCTTGTAAAAATAAATTAATTTTATCGTGATTATTCAATTCAAGATTTAAGCATGCTACTAAAAATTCAGCAGGATAATTAGCTTTAAGATATGCAGTTTGGTATGAAATAACACCGTAAGACGCAGCATGTGCCTTATTAAAACCGTATCCAGCAAATTTAGCCACGGTCGCAAAAATGGATTTAGCTTGAGATTCCGAAATATTATTAGCAATTGCTCCTTTAACAAACATTTCTTCCTGCTCCTCCATTTCTTTTTTTATCTTCTTACCCATTGCTCTACGAAGTAAATCGGCAGCTCCTAGCGTATAACCTGCAAGAACCTGAGCAATTCTTTGTACCTGCTCCTGATATATCACCACTCCGTAAGTTTCTTCTAAAATTGGTTTCAATAGCTCATGTAAATAATCAGGCTGTTGTAATTTATGCTTACAAGCTATATAGGTAGGAATATTTTCCATAGGACCAGGACGGTATAACGCACCAAGAGCTATCAAATCATGTATAGAATCAGGTTTAAGGCGTCTAAGTGCATCTTTCATCCCGATACTTTCAAATTGGAAAACGCCGACTCCTTTACCTTTACACAACATTTGATAAGTCTTATTATCATCAAACGTCATATTGTTAAACTCTACTTCTATCCCTTGCTCTTTAAGCAGTTTCTTACAATCGGTAATAACCGTTAGGGTTTGTAGCCCTAAAAAATCAAATTTAATTAAACCGGCAATCTCGGAATATTTCATAGAATAACCGACTACCAGCATATCGGAGTTAGCATCTTTATATACCGGTACTATATCGACTAAATCAGTACCTGCTATTACGATTCCTGCAGCATGAGTTGAGGCATGCCTATGCAGCCCCTCAAGAATTAACGAAGTATCAAGCACTAGCTTAATTAACTCCGCTTCACCGTCTAAATTATACAGCCCATTACCTTTAGCGGCATTTGCAAGCTCCGGAACTTCACGCATTGCCTGTTCTAAGCTAACTGGATTAACTGCACTAAAAGGGACAAGCTCCGTTAGATAATCAGCGAATTTATAAGGCAAGCTAAGCACACGAGCGACATCCTTAATTACAGCCTTTGCCTGCATCTTACCAAAAGTTATAATCTGTCCTACTCTATTATTACCGTATTTGGAACGTACGTAATTAATTACTTCCTCACGCCTTTCCTGACAAAAATCAATATCAAAATCAGGCATTGAAATACGTTCAGGATTTAAAAATCTTTCAAATAATAAGCCAAATTTAATCGGATCGAGATCAGTAATAAGCAAGCTCCAAGCAACAACCGAGCCTGCTCCCGATCCTCTACCCGGTCCGACTAAAATCCCCTCTTTTTTACTCCATTTAATAAAATCGGATACAATTAAAAAATAACCGGCAAAATTCATATTACAGATAATATCCAGCTCATAATTAAGACGAGCAAAATATTCGGTTTTCAATTCTTCTTGATTCTCTAACGAAATATTTTCAGATTTAAACTTTGTAGCAAGCCTTGCAAGCAACCCTTCTTTTGCATCTTTTCTAATTAAATCCGTTTCACTAATATCTTTGGTGGCAAAATTAGGCAGCATCGGCGGGTTTGCATGTGCGGCAAAATAACAACGCTCTCTTAAATTCACGGTATTTTGGATGGCACTAGGTAAATCGGAAAAAAGCTCTATCATCTCATGCGGTGATCTAAAATAACAATTTTCGCTAACTGTTTTTCGATCCGGATATTCTTTAGTAACACCGGCTGATATACATAACAATACATCATGTGCATCATGCATGCTTTTCTCACTAAACAAAACTTTATTAGTAGCAACAAGCGGAATAGCAAGCTCGGCAGCAATTCTAATATAACTATCCTCAATAAACTGTTCTTCCGGTAGCTCATGTCTCATAATCTCAAAGTAAAAACGATCTCCTAAAATTTCCTGTAATTTACGTGCAAACAGCATCGCTTGCTCCTCGTTGCGAGCTAGCAAGCATTTTCCGACAATACCGTCGGTATAACAGCATAATCCTATTAATCCTTCTTGATATTTGATTAAATCTTCAAAATCAATGTGATCGCATATCTTACGATCATTTTTAGTAAAAGTAAGGCTTGATAGTTTGAGTAAATTTTTATAGCCAGTTTCATCTTTAGCTATAAGCAAAATTTGAGCAAAAATATCTATATCGTATTTTATATTTAGAATAACTCCGTGTATCGGCTGCAGTCCTTTTTTTAATGCATATAATGCAAACTCTAATGAGCCGAATAAATTTCCCTTATCTGCCAAACAAATAGCAGGCATTTTATTCGATGAAGCAAGTTCTACTACCTTCTCAATCGTTAATGCACTTTCTAGAAAAGAATAAGAGCTTTGAGTTCTTAAATGAATAAATTCAGGTCGCATTTTAAATTAATGTTAAAGTTTATTATCTTACTGTATGACTCTTTATGTCATTCCCGTAGACTTTTTATGTTATTCCCGCGAAGGCGGGAATCCCGTACTTTAAAGCTTTTTAAAAGCTCGCTTTACCCTGGATTCCCGCCTTCGCGGGAATAAAATCGGAAGCCTTAACGACAAGACTAAATTTTACTTCCGACTGCATAATATCTAAAACCGATTTTTTTCATTGCTTCATTATCTAGTATACTTCTCAGATCAATGATTATCGGCGATTTTACTAAATCATAAATTTCTTGCCAATTAAGTTCTTTAAATTCTGACCATTCAGTTGCAATAACTATAATATCTACTGATTTACAGGCTTCAACTGCTGAATCTAAATATAGCAAATTTTTATGTTCCAAATTCTTTTTAGCATTTTCAAGACCGATAGGATCAAATGCTTTAACATATACATCTTTATTTAATAAGATCTTTACAATTTCGATGGCAGGGCTTGCTCTCACATCATCTGTTCCTGCTTTATATGTTAAGCCTAAAATTGCTATATTTTTACCTTTTAAATCTCCATCTAACAAAGTAGCTATTTTATCTACCATATTACTTGAACGCTGCTTATTACTTTTAATTACTGCCTTAAGAATCCTACAATCTATATGATGATTTTCTACAAGATTATTTAATGCTAGAATATCTTTTGGAAAGCACGAACCGCCAAAACCAGGCCCTGCATTTAAAAAATTTTGACCGATTCTTTGATCAAGTCCTACACCTTTAGATAAATCTTTAATATTACCGCCGATTTTTTCACATAAATCAGCCATCTCATTAATAAAAGCAACTTTGGTAGCTAAGAAACTATTTGAAGCATATTTAATAAGTTCACTCGTTACTAAATCGGTAACCATAAACTTTGCACCTTGTTCTATTAAAGGTGCATAAATTTTTCGCAATATTTCCTCTGATTCTTTATTATTTACACCGATAACTATACGATCAGGATATAAAAAATCTTCTACCGCACTACCCTCTCTTAAAAACTCAGGATTAGAAGCAACATTAAATGCAAAGCCTCTTGATTTTAAATAAGCTATAATATTATTGCAACTACCCGGCGGAACGGTAGATTTTATGACTATTAAACAATCTTGATTTATATGCTCAGAAACTTTATCAATAGCATCATAAACATATTTTAAATCCGCTTCTCCCAAGCATTTTGAAGGTGTACCGACCGTAATAAATATTGCATCGGCATTTTGAAGTTCATTATTATAAATATTTGTAAATTTTAACCTATCAGATTCTAAAGCTTGCTTAAGATACTCATCAAGTTTAGCTTCATAAATCGGTAATATTTGCTTATTTAATTTGGATATTTTAACCTCATCATTATCAAGACAAGTAACATTATGACCCAAATAGCCCATAATAATACCTGAGACTAACCCCACATATCCGCTACCGATAAATGTAATATTCATAATTTTTTGTGATTTTTATATTAAATTTTTAAATTATACGTTATATTCCAAGTGTATACCTCAAATAAATGAAGAGTAGTATAGACGAAGCTCAATTTCAAAAAGTGCAAGGAGTCCACAAGACGAGGAACGGAGCGTATACTTAATACGTGAGTACCGGAGTACTTGTAGGATGACGTAGCCAATTTTTGAAGTTCTATCCAAGTATATAAAGCTTTTATCATATTTCAATAGATTTACAAGCTCAAATGAATTTTATTAAAAAAACCTTTATTAGTATTTTTATAATTCTGATTTCATTATCTTTGGCTATAACTCTAACTGTTTATAGTGCAAATAAAGGACACTTAAATGAACCTTTGAAAAAAATAATTGAATTTTATTTAAGTCAAAATGATATAAAGGCTGTACTACATAATTTAGAATTTAAAGAAAACCGATTATCCATAGATAAAATTTCCTTAAGTCTTATAGATAATGCTAGAGGAGAAATTAACGATTTTAATCTTTTCTTTAATTTCAAAAATTTCTTCTCTAATTCGTTAATAGAGGCTAATTTTAATATCGATAAAATTTCCGTAATTTCAAATAACGATGAAGAGATTATAAATACTTCAACGACTGGTGATTATTCGTTAAATATAATTAAACAAGATTCCCTAACCGACATACGACTAACTTCAATAAAAAGTGATATCTTAACTGATGAGCAAGGAGCAGACTTACCTCTAGGAAATGCTTTATGCTCATATAAAACCGCCTATTCTAAAGATAATCCAAAGACTGTTAATTGCAAACTCACCTTTGGAGACAAAGCTTTTTTATCACTAAGCGGTATAATAACCGATAAAAATATTGATGTAAGTGCAACTGCCGCAAATATGCCTTTAATAATTTATCAAACAGTCGAAAAAATTATTCCGGATAATCCTATAATCTCATATTTACGAGAACATGTAAAACAAGGTTACATCCAAAACGGAGAATTAAATATTAAATTAGATAAAAAATTTTTAAAAAAAAATATTTTAGTAGAAGATAATTTAAAAGCAAATTTACATATCTCGAATTTTGAATATAAATATCATACAGATTTACCGCCTTTGACTAAAGTTGATACTAATATAATCATTTCAGGACCGGAAATAAAATTTCTAATTAATGAAGCATATAGTGGTAAAAGTGTCGTTTCAGACGGTATTATGACTTTCAAATGGGAAGGACCGGATAAATCACGATTTGTTTTTAATGCTACTGCTAAAGGTGAAATTAATGACTTAATTGCCTTTGTTCCAAATGATGCATATCAAAATATTAAAGCTCAAAATATTGATCTTAAAAAAATCAAAGGAACTGCAAATTCAATAATAGAGCTAATAATTCCTATTAGCCCCAATATCCCTAATAGCTATAATGTTTTGTTGACATTAACAAATATCTCTTTTAACACCTTAGACAATAATATCCTATTACAAAACGGTGAAGCCAAAGGTAGTTTTAAAGATAATAAACTAAATATTAGCGGTAAAGGTAACATTAATAATTATGCAAGCAGCTTTACTTATGACCATGATATATCGGATAAAAATAATGAGTGTTTACTTAAAATAAAAAGCAAGATTGCGGCAAATAATCAAAGATTTGGAGTGTTTAAATTAATTTCAGGCAGCACTGTTTTAAATTTTGAGTATAAAAAACAGCATAATAATGAGAGTTTTATTACCGTTAATTCTAATCTTAATAATTTAGAATTTTATATAGATAAAGTATCTATTCATAAAAAATTATATAAAAAAGCCAATTTATATTTATATACTAAATTAAATGATAAAAATTTCGATAGAAATATTGAATTTAATCTTTCAGGGCAGGATAATCTAAAAATTAACGGTAATGCCTTAATTAAGGAAAATATTTATAATATTAATCTAGCCTCTGTTAAACATAATCATACGGATTTAAAAGGAAAAATAATCATAGATAACCATAATCTTAATACAGCACTTTATGGAAGCGGATTAGATTTATCAAATGCTAATATGATGCAGTTTTTAGAAAAAGCGGGAGATTCTACACGTAATATTAATTTAAAAACTAATATATCAAAAATACTTTTAAAGAATAATATAATTCTAGGTAATCTTGATTTAGCAATTAAATGTGATAAAGTGCGCTGTTTCTCCGGCTTTCTAAATGCTAATATTGATAATAAAAAAGTTAAGATGTCGCTTACCGCTAAGGAAACTTTTGAACAATGGTTAATTGAATCCGATAATGCCGGAGCATTGCTTAAGGGACTCGGAATGTATACCACTATGCAAAACGGTCAGATTAACATCAACTTAAATACAAAAAGATATGAAGTAAAAAAAGGTGAAATAGTGCCAATATTAGACGGCAAATTTGCTATAAAACATTTTACGGTAGTCGATACTCCTTTTTTAACACGGCTTGTTTCCTTTGTTTCGTTGCCGGGTTTTCTTAGTTCAATAACTAATAATAAAAAGATTTTATTTGAAGATATGAGCGGTAAATTTAATTATAGAGGAAATATAATTACAATTTTTGATACGGAAGCACATGGACCGTTCTTTGATTTTACTATGACAGGTAATATTGATACCAAGCAGCAATTAATTATGGTTAAAGGAAATGTTATTCCTTCCTTTTTCTTAATCAGCACTATTGTAACTAAAATACCGGTAGTCGGTAAAATATTTTCCAAAGTCGCTCCTTACTCCCTAAAAATGAAATATTAAGTAACTATTTAAAGCTATTAGATTTCGTGTACAAAATTTTTAATCATTCCTTTATGTCATTCCTACGAGGCATTATTGCGTGTGTACCTAATCGTCATTGCGAGCGACTGAAAGCGTTGTTGCATGGCTCAAAAAACGTGTTCGGTGTCATACCGTGGCTTGACCACGGTATCCAAAAAACAACTAAAAATACTAATGTTATTAGTATTTTTAACTGGGTCCTGCTACAAACTTGCGGGATGACAGAGGTGGAAGTAAGACATGCAATAAAGCCACAACTGCAAGAAGCGTGGCAATCCAGAAATAATAATAGAGTATTCTATAAATCAGAATTTTTTACTGGATTGCTTAGTCGAAACTTACAGCTTTTCCTCACAATGAAGTTGAAGATCAATTCACGCAAGAATGACATAAATAACCATACATATTTAATCGGTATTTTACTTTTAGGCTTAATTTCCGGTCTTACGTTCAATTTAATTTTTTTTACAATTCCATATCAATTATCCGAAGCAAAATACACCACTGATATAATAGGTTCGATATTACTAGCTGCCTTTCCATATTGCTTAAAGGTCATATGGTCACCTTTTATAGATAAATACTCTATACCTTTTTTATGCTCTAAATTCGGTCACAGGCGTAGCTGGGCATTGGTATCACAAATATTTTTAATCCTAGCGATGACGGGATTCTTAAACATAAGCCCTTGTAATAACTTATATATTACTGCAATTATCTTATTTATTATTTCATTCTGCAGTTCTACACAAGATATTGTACTTGATGCATATAGAATTGAGAGACCTACATCTAAAGAAGAGCTTTCAATGGCTTTTACCTTTAGTAGCATAGGGTTTCGTTTAGGTATGTTACTTGGCAGCGTCGGTACTTTATATTCATCAATTATTTTCGGCTGGAATACAGTATATAAATTTGCTCTATTCATTACTCTAATTGGACCTATAGTCATTTTATGTATCAAAGAACCACAATCAAAAGAAATACACCATACAACTAGTAATTTAATAGGATTACAACAATATTTTGAAGTTATTAAAAAAAGTATTATCTCCTTAAAAAATGAACAGCAATATTTACTGCTAATTATATTGTTTATCTTTTTATATAAAGCTGCGGATTCTATACCTATGGCTATGAGTTCGCCTTTATTTCTAGATTTAAGTTTTACTACTCATGAAATTGCCGTTATTTACAAAGCTTACGGGTTACTAATCATGATCGTCGGAGGAGCTTTAGGCGGCATTTTAGCTGCAAAAATGGGTATATTTCATAGTATCTTAATTGGTGGAGTTATTCAATTATTGTCACCTCTTATGTTTATGATTCTTTCTACTATCGGCTATGATATAAAGACATTTATAATAACTGTTACAGTACAAAATTTTTGTGCAGGCTTTGCAGGAACTATTATCTCTATCTATTTTGCTAGCCTTTGCAATAGTGAATTTGTTGCCACACAATATTCTATTATTGCATCTTTTAGCTCTCTTAGCCGTATTATTCTAGCTAGCCTTGGCGGTATTTGTGCAAAATATCTTACTTGGCCTGTATTCTTTTTAGGTAATACTCTGTTTAGCATGTTATTTATCCCGATATTTTATAAAATATATAGAAAGAAACTAGGCTTTGTGAATATTTCTCAAAAGATATGACAATTATTAAAAAAGGTTTATAATATTGATATATATTTCTGCGAAATGAAGAGTCAGAATTTTTATGAAACTATATAGTTTTCAAGAACATTTATTAGAATTAAAAATAAGGCTTCTTAGAATATTTACTGCTTTTATAATTATATTTGCTATTTGCTATTATTTTAGCGACAATATTTATAGTGTTTTATTAAAACCGCTTGCTAAGCTAAGCGGTGATACGGTACGAAATATAATTTATACAGGGCTTACAGAAGCATTTTTTACCTATATTAAACTTGCAGCTTTTACTGCTTTTACTATTATTATACCTATAATTGCTTTGGAGTGTTATTTATTTATCAGTCCTGGGTTACACCTCCATGAAAAAAAAATTATCGCTTTTATTCTTTTTATGTCGCCTATTTTATTTTGGTGCGGTAGTATTTTTGTTTTTTACTTTGTAATGCCAAAAGCTTGGAATTTTTTTCTTAGTTTTGAAAAACGTGATATGATAGTACCGATAGTTTTGGAAGCAAGAATTAGCGAGTATCTAAATTTAGTTATTCATTTAATTATTGCTTTTGGAGTTGCTTTTCAGCTACCAGTTGTGATAATGATACTAAATATACTAAAAATAGTTAAGGTACAAACACTTAAGCAAAAAAGACGCATTGCCGTGGTAATTAACTTTATTATTGCAGGAATATTAACGCCTCCTGACATTTTAAGCCAGTTTGCTCTTGCAATACCGCTACTTTTATTATATGAAACTTCAATAATGATATGTAATTTTATAGAAAAACCGAGGACACTAAATGTTAAATATCAAATGGATTAGAGAAAATCAAGAATTGTTCGATGAAAAGCTTAGCCAAAGATTTATTGAACCTATGTCTAGTAAAATTGCTATGCTCGACGGAGAGAAAAGAAAAATTATGAGTTTAATTCAAGAATTTCAGCATGCACGTAAGGTAAAATCAAAGATTTTAGGTAATATGGCCTCTAAGAGCGGCGAAGAGTTTGAAGGGTTACAAAGAGATGTCAAACATATAAATGAGAAGTTGGAAGCACTTGCACAGGATCTTAATAATAATAACGAATTAAATGAACTATTAAATATGTTGCCTAATATTCCAGACGAAGAAGTACCTTACGGAATGGATAAAAGTATGAATAAATTAGTTCGTACTTACGGAGAGACAAATCCAAATGCTTTGAATAAACAGCATTTTGAACTAGGTATAAAATTAAATTTAATGGATTTTGAACAAACTGCTAAAATTTCTGGCACTAGATTTGTAACGTTAAAAGGTGATTTAGCAAAGCTAGAACGTGCTTTAATTAATTTTATGATTGATGTTCATACTAAAGAGTTGGATTTCTTTGAGATATCACCTCCGGTATTAGTTCGAGATAATGCTATGTATAATGCAGGACAACTACCTAAATTTGCCGAAGAGTCTTTTGCAACAACAAATGGTTACAGACTAATTCCAACCGCAGAAGTATTTTTAGTAAATATAGTCGCCGATACTATTATACCAAGAGAAAAATTACCGATGCGTTATGTTGCTTACACCCCGTGCTTTAGATCAGAAGCAGGTAGTAGCGGTAGAGATACAAGAGGTATGATTAGATTACATCAGTTCGGTAAAGTTGAGCTAGTATCTATTACTACCCCTGAAGAATCAAAAAATGAGCATGAATATATAACTAATGCATCAGAGACTATTTTACAAAAACTGAATCTTCCTTATCGTGTTATGTTACTTTGCACCGGAGATATGGGATTTGCGGCAAAAAAAACCTACGATATAGAAGTATGGCTTCCGGGACAAAAGCAATATCGCGAAATTGCTAGCTGTTCTAATTGTGGAGATTTTCAAGCACGTAGAATGAAAGCAAGATATAAAGAATTCGGCAGTAACGAAACTACCTTAGTTCATACTTTAAATGCTTCAGGATTACCTATCGGAAGGACTATGGTTGCAATACTTGAAAATTATCAGAATGAAGATGGATCAATAACTATACCGGATGTCTTGATAAATTACATGGGAGGATTACAAAAAATCACTGCCTATAGTGAATAATTGTTTATTAAATATAAAAAATAATAAAGTAAAGTTTCTAGTTGTTGCTAAATTGGCTTTGTTGCATGGCTCTTATGTTATTCCCGCGAAAGCGGGAATAACATCGAGTAGAGGCCTACGGCTGCTCGCAATGACTACTCTAGCATCCACGCAGGCAAAGTTCATTAGTATATACTCCTGTGAAATGAAGAGTTGTTATACGAAGTTCAACTTGGACAAGAGCAAGGAGTCTGTAAGCCGAGGGGCGGAGCGTATACTTAATACGTGAGCATCCGAGGACTTACAAAGACGACGTAGCCAATTTTTCAAGTTGAACGAGTATACAAAACTATAATTTAAATTCAGGTTATTTGTGTTTAGTGATTTACGAAAATTTGACAAAGATATATATAATTATAATGCTCCTAATTTTATACCTATAGCATGTCATTATAATGAAAATACTTTACTTACCAAAGACGGTAAATTACTACAAATTATCAAAATACACGGCATTACCTCAGAGAAAATAAGCGATAACATACAAAATTTACGTGAAATGGTTAGAGTTTCTATAAAAAAGAATATAACCGATTATGATTTTGCTTTTTGGCTACATACAATACGAGAAAAACAAAACTTAGACGATTCAACTCCTTACAAAAAATTATTACCGGCAAATATTCATACCCTATGGCAAAGAAAAAACCATTGGAATGATAAATTCGTGAATACTTTATATATCTCTATAGTACATGATTCTAATAAAGTTAACATCAAAAATTTTAACTCTTTAATAAATTCTTTATCTAATAAATTAATTACTGATTTTGAAAATAACTACTTAGATTCAGCTTTTCAAAAATTAGACAATATCACTAATAATATTTTAAACGATTTAAACGAATTTGGTGCTGAAAAACTCGGTATAATATTTGAAAATGATAATGTTTTTTCTAATCCTTTATTTTTATATAATCGAATAGCTAACCTTAATAATAATGATTGTTTGGTACCTATAATAGATTTATCCGATGCACTAGGTAGAAGTATTTATACAATTAGCAGCGATAAAATGGTAGTTACGGATCATAAGAAAAATAATAAATTCGTGTCTTTACTATCTATAAAAGAATATCACGAAACTCCTTCTAATACACTGGATAAGTTTTTACAGTTACCGATTGAATTAATAATAACTGAAATATTTTACTTTATTAGCAAAAAACAAGTAATATCCAAACTGCGTGGTCAAGATTATATTCTAAAAATTACTAACGACTCAACTTTACTTAATCACAAAGGGATTAATAAGCTTGATGCAGTTAATTTAGATTTTCAATTTTGTAATCAGCAAATTTCAATTGCCGTTATAGAAGAAGATGAAAATAAACTAGATGCAGCCGTAGCTAAAGCATCAACTGAACTTTTTAAACTTGGTATTATTCATGTAAAAGAAGATCTTAATATTGAGCAAATATTTTGGTCGCAATTACCTGCTAACTTTGCCTTTATACGTAGAATGTCGCCATTATCCGTAGAGCATATTGCTTCTCTTACCGCTCTTCATAATACTACACTCGGTAATCAATATAATCCTTGGGGTAAGGCTATAACTTTACTGCGAACCGAGAAAGGTACTCCATATTTCATGAATTTTCATGATAAAACGAATAAAGGTAATACTTGCATCTTTGGTACGGAAAAAACCGGCAAAACCGTATTATTGAACTTTTTAATATCAGAATCGACTAAATACGATCCAACAATAATTTATATCTCTAATAATAATGATTCTAAAATTTTTATCGAGGCAATAGAAGGCAAATGGTTAGAACCGGACAAACAAATTATCAATCCATTTTTAGTAGATGATACAGAAAAATCACAAGCATTCATTTTAGAATTTTTAAAATTAATCAGTGGTCATTATATTTCACCTCTTAGCGAAATAGAGATATCCTTCCTAGAGAAATTAAGAAATAAAATTTTATCAATTGAAAAAGAAAAACGTATTTTTTCCGATATTTTAAAATTAGAAGATTTTAAGGAGGAAGGAGGAATACAAATACTTGATAAACTTAAAGTTTTTACCGAAGAACAATTATATTCCGGATTATTTGACGGGTCTTCTCTTAACATTGAAGAAGGGAAAGTTATAGGGTTTAATTTATATAAACTTTCTGATGAGCCGTTTTCTAAACAATTTTACCCGACGGAGAGAAAATTTTTAGAACAATTTAATAATAATTTAAAGAAACACCAAGGTATTAGTGCAGCAGTAATTTATGCTTTTACTTATCATTTAAGTCTCGTTGGCACAAAACCTAAAATATTTGCTGCCGATAATTTTGATAAACTTTACAGACCTGAGGTTTATTATGATAATATAAATTTAATCTATAATAATTTGTCTCAAAATAACGGTATTTTCGTCAGTAATTTCAATTTTATTTATCTTAAGTCATATCCAAAATATACTATAAAACCTTGGCTTGATTTAATTAATACTAAAATTGTTCTACCGTCTGACGTTAAAATAGAAGATTTAGATAAAATTTTAGGTTTAAGTGAGCCGGCAATACGAAAATTATCACAGCTAATACTTTCTGCAAGAATGTTCTTAATTAGTAAGGATAATGAATCGATAGCTTCTGAATTAAGTATTGCCGCTTTAATAGGAGTTGTCCGTATTTTATCAAGCAGACAGGAGGAAATGGATATTTATAAAAAAATACTTGAACAACACCAAGGTCCTCCGGATAATTGGGTTAATTACCTATATAATGAGTTAAATACGCACTAATATTTCACTCTGTCATCCCGTGATTTATTATGGGATCAAAAAAAATTAAAAAGGACTGGATCCCGCTACAAGCTCGTGGGATGACAATAATTTATTATGAACTATAAAAACAACGAGCATAAAGAATACTCAAAGTGTTAAAAAAATATTTACTATTTTTCTTATTTTCATTTTTCTCATTTAATGTATATGCATCTATTTGGGGTGATATAGCCGATTGTCTTAGCGATCCATGTAATTGCGGTCAAAGTGAGAGAACGGAAATTTGGAATAAGGATGGAGGCATCAATGCAAAGCCAAGAGGGCCTTTTAAACCAGGCACATTATGTCCTCCTTGGAATAAAAGCGACGGTCGCAATAATGATACTTGTTTATTAAAATTTGATTACCCAGGTACATTTATCGGTTTTTTACTCAATAGATGTGCGGAAGAAGCCCCTGATAGTAGTTACTTTACTCCAAAAATTCGTATTAGAATTCAAAGCTGTAATGCCTTAGCTTGTTGGCACCAAAACTCTACTTTAAATTGGGATGGAGAATGTGTATTATGGCCTACAGGTTACGGGCTACCTCTAACTAGAGTCTGTGCTAGAGTTGCCGTACCGGATATACCTCCACCTCCCGGGATAAATGCCCCACCTTCCCCTGCAGATCCAGGTTATACCGATGGAGTACATCTCAATAAAGTCGGTTATACAGAAACTGATAATAAGATAATCAGTGTAGACGGACAAATAGTTACTTTAAAATCTCCTAAACTTTGTGCTTATAGCGATCCTGGACTTGTTAACCTTGTTTCAGATTCCGGTGTACATCTTGATCCGATGGACTGGAATCCTAATCGTCAACCTCTTCATCACACTAACGAACTTAGCCCTATTGCAAAAGTATTAAAATTTTTAGTTGAAACAATAAAAGGAGCAAGTTTACCAAGTTTATTAGGGCAGCTTCTTGGTATGATAGATCAAGATTCAAAATTTATAAAAGTACTTCAATCAATACTTAATGCAATAGGAGAGATTTTTAATTTTTTTCCTGCTTTAATAATAAAAGTTATTGAAGCACTTGGGTCATTAAACGGTTCTGTAGATAGCTATTCTTTTGGTTGTGTACAATTACCTTTAGGGCCTTTTCCACCGCCATATTGTCCAAATTTAGATTATATTCGCATTAATGCGAGTGCTAATAATGTATGTAGTATAAAAGATGCAAGCGGCAAGTTTGACCAATCTTCTACTAGTCCGGCTTGTGTAGTGCCATCTAATATTAATGTTAAAAACAATATTGTTAATAATACCATACGTGTTAGCTTTAGCAATCTTGTTCCACTTTGCACGAGTTCTCCCGCTGACCTCAAAACTTGTGTAGAACCACGTAATATAGATTTTTCTTCAGCAAAAATTACTCATACTAATACGGCTTTTAAAGATTTAATTAAATCGTGTAAGAATACTTCAGGCGACACTCCATGTATTAATACAGAAATTTCTACGCCATGTAGTGTTACGGCTAACGGTTGTAATGAGGGATTTAGAATAGTATATTCGCAGAAAATTGGAAATGTAGAAACACCCAGCGATTACTACATAAGCGATATACCGGACTGTCCAAGTTCTAATTCAACTACCTGTCAAAAAGTGTGGGGAATTAATATCGGCGAATTTAAGGATGTAAGCGTAAAATTTCCTAAGGTACAAAAGCAAGATACAACTAGCTTAATGCCTATAAAGACAGATGTCACCTTAAAAGACAATAACGGTAAAGATAGAAAGCTTTATGTCTCTATTAGTAATACCGAAGACGATAAGCAAAATCCTAATAATATTTGCTTATTTGAGTCCGGTAATTTAATAGATTGCGTACCGAGAGTAAATCATTCTTACAGCTTAGCTGCTTATGAATGTGCAAAGCAATATGCCGGAATTACCTGTACTAATAATAGCAATCCCAACGATGCTTATTATAAACCGCAATTCATTGCGTCACTACAAGTAAGAGAAGGCAACAATATCATAGATGAAACAAGCACGCTTGTAACGCCGTTAGCATACGCTGGACCTCCACCTCCCAACCCCACTGACACAGAAAGCATAGTAATGCTTGCTGGTTATAAGTATAGTTCTTCCGTTGCGTTTATACCTAAAGATTTAAAGGAAGATAAGTATATTGCTATGCCGTTTTCAGGAGAGAATGCTCTAAATCAGTTGACTATTCACGGTAAATATAAAGACGATAAAGCACCTTATGATAGTAATGGAAATCCTGACTCAAGTGCGGTATATTTAAAATATTTAGAATATATAAACGGTAAATATATCCAAGGTGGAACGCATGCCTGCTTGATGCCGAAAAATTTCCAACATTGTAACCCTATGCTGCGTCCTACTTTACCTGATGGATCACCTATGCCCGGTTACAATAATGACTCGACAAATTGTGTACTTGCTAAACTCAACAACAACGATACTATAAATTGTAAAGATTTTAAAAATAAATATAACGTTAAATATCCAAATCTTGGCTTATGTAAAAAATATACAGATCTAACGCGCTGTACTCTAGAAGAAACAGTGTCAGGTCCAGGAAGAGGTATTACAATTTATACTTGCAATATAAATAAGATTCCGAGTAAATGCTATACCAATAACGATAAGGCTAATACTCCAATATGTGTTTTAAGTAGGGATTATACAGATAGAATCGAGCCGAAACCTAACATAGGACCAATATTAGTACCGGTAGATCCTTCAAAATATTATACAGTGACATATACAAAAGGCGATCAAAATACTCCTCCTGAGCCGACATATAAAGCTGAGACTGAGGATGTAAGAGATAAAACTTGGCAAGAGCTAAATCTTTGTGCTCCTATATTAGTACCTACTTGTGCTAAAATTCCTAGCACAGAGAAAGCTCCTTCCGGTAACAATCACGGTAATGCAGAATGGCCTGAAAGCGATATAGGAGAACTTGCAAAAGGAAAATGCCCGACGAATTGGATACCTATTGATCCTAATAAACCTTTAGAACGCCATTGTTTATCATATTTTGATAGAAAGGTTGTCGAGTTTGAACCTTTAGGCCAAAATGTCGGCTGTAGAGAATCTAAAGGATTACCTATAAAAGTTGGTTATAACGACTTTCCACCAGACCAATTACCTGAGACTTCTTATAATCCGGTAACTAAAATAGGTGACTATATCTTAAACAAAAAACCGGTACCACAGGGGAGCATTATGGCATTTCCAAAGGATGGAGCATTTATAGAGGCAGCAAATAAACCGGACAATACAATATTGCATACTGTAGAATTCAAAGTAACTTTAGATGCAACAATGGACGATATTGAGTATTTTAAAGTAAAAGATTTATGGTATGATGATTGCACATTAATATATGTCAACGGTACAAAGTTACTTAGCCTCCCTACTAACGTTGATTCTCTAGATGAGAAAAGCTACTGTAACAATGGACATGATCAAGGTCAAGCATTACAAGCTAAAAATTTACCGATTGATATAAAGCGTTATTTAAAACAAGGAGAAAATACTATAAGATTCCAACTAAGAGTTATGTTTGGTGGAGGACTATATTTCCACATGCAATATAAAATGAAGAGATAAATAAATGAGTTGGATTATTTTTTATACGCTAATCGCTGCTTTACTGATTCTCGATTTGGGAATAATACACAAAAAAAATACTATAATGAGCTTTAAAGAAAGCGTACTTTTTAGTCTTTTCTATCTTGTAATAGCTTGTTTATTCGGTATCTATGTTTACTATAATACGGGGGCAGATCATGCTCGTGAATATTATACTTGCTTTCTCATTGAGAAAGCTATGTCACTTGATAATATTTTTGTTATCTCTATTATGTTTCAATTTTTTAAAATTCCCGGGCAATATCAACATCGTGTTTTATTTTTCGGTATAATAGGCGTAATAATATTCAGAGCCGTAATGATTTACGGCGGTATTATTCTTATAAATAAATTTGCCTGGTTATTATATATTTTTGCCGTAATACTTATTGCTACAGGTATAAAAACTTTCTATGTATCACATAAAACTTTTGATATACAGAATTCTTATATTTACAAGTCAATAATAAAAAATCTAAATATTACCCCTAATCTTGAAGGGGATAAATTTGTTGTTAAACGTAATAGCAAACTATATTGTACCCCCCTTTTTATATCTCTAGTGCTGATAGAAGCAATAGATTTAGTCTTTGCTATAGATAGTATACCGGCAATATTCACAATTACTAATGATGTTTATATAATTTATACTTCAAATATTTTTGCTATTTTAGGGCTTAGAGCGTTATTCTTTTGTTTAGCAGAAATTGTAGAACGTTTCAGTTATATCAAATATTCTTTGGCTTTAATTTTAATATTTATCGGCTTTAAAATATTTATTCATCATTATATAGCGATTCCGACATATGTTACGCTCACTGTAACTATTACTTTATTACTATTTGGTATAATTGTTTTCATAATTAGGAAAAATATGATTGACCATTAATAAAGGGGGTATATAATGTTTTTTTATTTTTTAAGCAATTATAATGACTAAATTACTAAAATTATTTTTTATTACTATCATCATTTTTAGTAACATTGCTTTCGCAAAAGAAACAGGGTTCTATATAGGAATAGGAGCAGAAGGCGGAATAGTTGAACCGGTCGTTAGTAAATTCCGACATAAACACTCAAATACCGAAATACTTTTAAAAAGATCAAGTATGTATAGTGGGAGAATAGGCTATATAATACATCCACAGATAGCTATTGAATTCTCAGCAACTTATCAACCTAAATATCGTCTACATTACGTATTACCTCAGCAAAATTTAAGTAATGGTCTCACTATTCCTAGAACCCCAGGTAATACTACCGTATTATCAAATATATATATGCTAAATCTTATTTATGATTTAGAAAAAATAAAAACTTTCACACCTTTTGTAATACTTGGAGGTGGAATAGCACAAGTAAAAGTTAAACCTACCTCTTCTAGGTGGAGTGTTATAAATAGCGATTATTTTAAAGTAAGAAAAACTCATAAAAATTGTGTTGCTTGGCAAGCAGGTCTTGGAATTTCACACGATGTAACTTCAAATTTAAGTATTGATGCAACTGCAAAATTACAAACGGCATATAGAGTAAGAATTAATTATGATACGCTTGATATGAAAACAGGACAATTCGTGCCAGTAAATCCTATCAAAAAAACTATAGCTGTTGGAGAATTTGGCGTAGGATTTACTTATAGATTGCCATTTTAATAATTCTGTGAAATATTTATATGAAAGCTACAATGTCATCCCGCGGGATGACACGAATAATTCAACTACATAAGGAAAAAATATGTCTCCAAAAGCTACTAACTCTTCTTCTACCCCTAACGGTCATAACAAGATGGCAAAAAAAACACATTCCGTACAATCCGTTGTTAACGGTGCGGTTTCAGATCATAACACTTATGATGAAGTACCGTATGAAAGCTACCCATATGCTCTTACAAATCCTTATCACTTAAGTACACTTGCAACTCTTTTCGGTGTAAATGCTCCTGAAGTCGAGAATGCAAAAATATTAGAGCTTGGTTGTGCAGCA
Organism: Rickettsia amblyommatis; assembly: GCF_002078335.1. Classification (NCBI taxonomy): domain Bacteria; kingdom Pseudomonadati; phylum Pseudomonadota; class Alphaproteobacteria; order Rickettsiales; family Rickettsiaceae; genus Rickettsia; species Rickettsia amblyommatis. The sequence continues at coordinate 370,379 of NZ_CP015012.1, forward strand.
GGCGGTAATTTAATACCACATGCAGTTCTTTATCCAAAAGCTCATTTTGTTGGGGTTGATTTGTCTAAGGTACAAATTGACGAAGCAAATAAAAATGTTAAAGCACTAGGATTAAAAAATATAAAGTTCCATCATTGTTCGATAACCGATATTGACGATTCTTTCGGTAAGTTTGATTATATAATTTGCCATGGTGTAATTTCTTGGGTACCACAAACCGTTAGAGATAAAATTTTTGAAGTTTGTAATAAAAATCTTAGTCCAAACGGAATAGCATATATTAGCTATAATACCCTCCCTGGCTGGAATATGGTCCGTACTATTAGAGATATGATGATGTATCATTCTAGCTCATTTGCAAATGTACGGGATAGAATAGCTCAATCTAGATTGTTACTAGAATTTGTTAAGGATAGCTTAGAAAACTCTAAAACTCCTTATGCAGAAGCATTAAAAACCGAAGCAGGGCTACTTGCTCAACAAACCGATCATTATTTACGTCATGATCATCTAGAAGAAGAAAATGCTCAATTCTACTTCCATGAATTTATGAATGAAGCAAGAAAGCACAATTTACAATATTTAGCCGATTGTAATCTTTCGACTATGTATCTCGGTAATATGCCGCCGAAAGTAGTAGAGCAGTTAAAAGCGGTAAACGATATAGTTAGAACCGAACAATATATGGATTTCATTACAAATCGTCGTTTTAGAACCACTTTACTATGTCATAGTGATGTGAAAATTAATAGAAATATTAACAATGATGATATAACGAAATTTAATATAATCTTTAATATAGTACCTGAAAAACCACTCAAAGAAGTAGATCTTAATAATGCTTCCGAAAATTTAAAATTCTTCTTAAACGGCAATAAAGACTCTAACTTAACAACTAGTTCGCCTTATATGAAAGCTATTTTATACACTTTCAGCGAAAATCTAAATAATCCGTTAAGCTTTGAGAAAATAACCACTGAAGCTAATAAAAAGCTACATAATACTAAATTAAACGAAATCAAAGCTGAGCTTTTAAATAATGCAATGAAGCTAGTACTACAAGGTTATATTAGTATTACAAATCAGAAGCATCGAAATAACCCTGAGCTTGATAAGCCTAAAACAACAACAATGGTGATACATCAAGCAACCCATACACCTTCTATGTGGGTTACAAATTTAAAACATGAACCGATCGGCGTTAATTTCTTTGAGAAGTTTGCACTTAGATATATGGATGGTAAACATGATAAAAAAGCAATCATTGAGGCTGTACTTGGTCATGTAGAAAAAGGCGAGCTAACTTTAAGTAAAGAAGGTCAAAAAGTAGAAAACAAGGAAGAAATACGCAAAGAACTAGAAAGCTTATTTATTCCGATGATCAAGAAATTTTCTTCTAATGCTTTGTTGGTGTAACCAATTTGCACTCTGTCATACCGTGGTCTTGCCACGGTATCCATGATACTAAACAAAAATTGTTGTTGAGCTTCCAGAGTTTCAAAAATTCGCTAAGAATAATTTAAATGAAAAAGAATGCTTTGAAATAATACATTACATTGCTGCTAATCCTGACCAAGGTGATATAATAAAAGGCACTGGAGGTATAAGAAAGTTATGATTTGCTTTAAGTAGTAATAATAAAGGTAAAAGTAGCAGTATAAGAATAATTTATTTTTACTACAATGAAAATATGCCAGTGTTTTTAATAACCGGTTTTATAAAAAGTAAGATGGAAAATATTAATCATAATAGTTGTAATGAATTAAACACACTAACTGGAGAATTGGTAAAATTATATGTCGGAAGAGGCAAAAATGAATAATAAAAATACTAATCAAACCAACAAAAGTATATTAATTGGAATGCAAGAGGCTGTTTTTACACTCAAGGAAAATTAAAAGCAAATAAACATGATATAAAATTATCTAATATAGACGTGCATGAAGCAAGAAATAAGTTAAAATTAACACAATAACAATTTACTACAACATTTGGAGTGAGTGTTGCAACTTTAAGGAACTGGGAACAAGGCAGAAGATTACCTACCGGAGCTGCAAAATTACTTCTTAAGATTATTGAGAAAGAACCTAATGTTGTAAAACGAGTTTTACGAGGATAAAATAGAGATAAGACACAACCTATATAAACACCATGCCTATATTTTTTTATTTATTTGCAACATTAATAACTATCAGTAGCTTATGCGTTGTCTTAAGCAAAAATTCTGTATATTCGGTATTATGGTTAATTTTTGCATTTATCAACGGTGCAGGGCTTATGATTTTGCTTGGAGCAGAATTTTTAGCTATGATGCTGATAGTGATTTATGTTGGAGCTGTAGCAGTATTATTCTTATTTGTGATAATGATGCTAGATATGCATTTTAATAAGACAATAACGCAGCTAAAAGAAAATCTAGCTTTAAGTATTTTTATAGCTTTGATTATGTTTGCCGATTTAGTAATAATTATTTTACTTGGTACTAAAAATATTAATTTCAACTCCAATGTATCGTTTGCCATAACAAATAATATCTCAAATACTAAAGCAATAGGAAGCATACTCTACACAGACTTTATGCTACCGTTTCAAATGGCGGGCCTTATATTATTTGTCGCTATGATTGCATGTATTACGTTAACACTAAAGAAGCGTGAGGGAGTAAAACGTCAAGATATATCAAAACAACTATGTCATAATAAAGAAAATACCGTATTAATGACAAAGCCTATTCTAAATAAAGGTGTTGAGAATATTAAATATGAATGAATATATTTCGCTTAATCATTATTTAATCTTAAGCAGCTTAGTTTTTACTATCGGAATGTTTGGGTTATTTATGCATCGCAAAAATATTATCAATATATTAATGTCTATTGAGTTAATGCTGCTTGCAGTGAACATAAATTTTGTTGCATTTTCCTTATATATGCAAGAATTATCGGGACAAATTTTTAGTATTATAATCTTAACCGTAGCAGCTGCCGAAACCTCAATCGGGCTTGCAATATTACTAATATATTTCCGTAATAAAGGCTCAATTGAAATTACCGACATTAATCAGATGTGGGGATAATTATGTATCAAAATATTTCCATAATGATCATCATGTTACCACTTGCATCTAGCATAATAAACGGGTTATTTGTAAGGGTAATAGACAAAAAATTAGCGCAAGTAATTGCAACCGGCTTTTTATCCTTATCTGCCTTATTCTCATTAATAATATTTTGCGATACGGGATTAGACGGGAATATAATCCATGTTCAATTATTACCATGGATTGAGGTTGGAAATTTTAAAGTAAATTGGTCGATTTATATCGATCAGCTAACTAGCATAATGTTTATAGCCGTAACATGGGTGTCAAGCGTCGTGCATATCTACTCGCTTGGCTATATGGCCGAAGATAAGGGGATTATACGCTTCTTGTCTTTTCTTTCTTTATTCACTTTTTTTATGTTAATGCTAGTATCTAGCGATAATTTCTTACAGTTATTTTTCGGTTGGGAGGGCGTTGGCGTTTGCTCATATTTACTAATAGGTTTTTGGTATTCAAAAGAATCAGCCAATAAAGCAGCGATTAAAGCTTTTATAATAAATAGAGCCAGCGATTTTGCTTTTATCTTAGGCGTAATAACGATTATTGTTTATTGTGGCTCGGCAAATTACAAAGATGTATTGTCATCTGCAGAATTATTATCTAATACAAAAATATTTTTACATTTTTCCATTCTAGACATTATTTGTTTATTATTATTCATCGGTTGTATGGGTAAATCTGCACAGATCGGTTTACATGTATGGCTTCCTGATGCGATGGAAGGACCGACTCCGGTATCTGCACTTATTCATGCAGCAACCATGGTAACAGCAGGAGTATTCTTAGTAGCACGCTGCTCGTATTTATTTGAATATAGCCCTTTAATTCTAAAATTTATTACGATTATCGGCGGTGTTACTTGTCTTTTTGCTGCAAGCATTGCTATTATGCACAGCGATATCAAGAAGATTATTGCTTACTCAACTTGCAGTCAGCTTGGTTATATGTTCATGGCGTGCGGAGTATCTGCCTATAATAGCGGAATATTTCACTTAGTAACTCATGCCTTTTTTAAGGCCTTATTATTCTTATCAGCCGGCAGCGTAATACATGCCGTTCACGAGCAGGATATTTTTAAAATGGGTGATTTAAGAAATAAAATGCCGGTAACTTATGGCAACTTCTTAATCGGCTCACTTGCACTAATAGGGATTTATCCTTTGGCAGGATTTTACTCTAAAGACTCGATTTTAGAAGCGGCTTATAGTAGCGGCTCGTTTATGTTTATTTTTGGAATAGCAGCAGCAATACTTACCGCTATTTATTCAATGAAGATTATTATGTTGGTATTTCATGGCAAAACTAAGCTAGAAAAAGATGTTTTTGAGCATGCTCATGAACCGGCTAAAGTAATGAATAATCCACTTATATTACTTGTCGCCGGGAGCTTTTTTAGCGGTATGATCGGCTATTATTTACTTGCTATGGACAAACCAAACGGTTATTTCCATGCAAACCTATTTAATTTACATATTTATAAATTACTAATTAGCCACCCGCCTTTATATATTAAGCTACTACCTATGGCAGTCAGTATAGTGGGGATTGTTACTGCGATTTACTTATATAAGTCAAGTACTGTTATGTCATTCCCGCAAAAACGGAAATCCAGTAAAAATATTAAAAACGCCTGGATCCTGCGGTCAAGCCGCGGGATGATACCCCTTGTATTAATTTCCAACATATTACGCAATAAATATTACTTCGATGAAATATATAATTGCTTAATTGTGAAACCTATTAACTGTTTAGCTTCTTTATTTTATCTTGGCGATCAGCAAATAATCGATCGTTTTGGACCAAACGGTTTTTCACGAGTCGTTAATTGTTTTAGCGTTCTTACCAGCAAAATACAAACAGGATATGTTTTTAATTATGCTTTGTATATAGTATCATTTATTGTTGTAACAATTAGTTATTTTGTTTGGAAAAACATAATGTACTGATGTTATTTGCGTTAAAAACTAAAACCGTCATTGCGAGCGAACGTAGCGAGCGTGGCAATCTCATGAAATAATAACAAATTCCTGAGATTGCTTCGTCAATTACTTCGTAATTTGCCTCGCCATGACGGAAAAAAACTCATAAAATCTTAAAGAATGTTAGAATTACCTATTATATCTATCAGTATTTTTCTGCCGCTAATAAGCGTGCTATATATTTTGCTGTTTATTAGTCAAAGTAAAAAAGCAGATAAACCGATATATGTAATGTATGTTGCAGTGCTTAGTGCTGTTTTAACATTCATCTCAACTATCTATATTTTAATAGAGTTTGACTCCTCAAACCCCGCTTATCAATTTGTTGAACGCTACGCTTGGCTTGATAAGATCGGGCTTGAATTCCATGTAGGCGTTGACGGTATATCAATATTTTTTGTGGTTCTAACTTCTTTTCTTACTCTTATTTGTATAATTGGAAGCTTATTTACCGTTAAAAAATATATTAAAGAATATTTGATATGTTTTTTATTAATGGAATCTTTTTGTATAGGGGCATTTACCTCGGTAAATTTACTATTGTTTTATCTGTTTTTTGAAGCAATATTAGTGCCGATGTATATTATTATCGGCGTATGGGGTGGCGAGAATAGAATATATGCGGCTCTTAAATTCTTCTTATATACGTTCTTTGGTTCTGTATTTTTCCTACTTTCATTAATTTATATTTATAGCAAAATACATAGCTTTGATTTAACCTATATCTTTCAGCTTACTGATAATATTCCATTATTTGCTCAGCAAATTTTATGGTGGGCTATCTTTATTGCTTTTGCCGTTAAAATCCCTATGATTCCTTTTCATACTTGGCTACCCGATGCACACGTACAAGCTCCAGCCAGCGGCTCGGTTATTCTTGCCGGTATTTTGCTAAAACTCGGCGGTTACGGTTTTTTAAGAGTATTACTACCTCTATGTCCGAGTGTATCACAAGAATTTGCAATTTACGTAATTTACCTTAGCGTTATTGCTATAATATATGCATCACTCGTTGCTCTTGCTCAAAAAGATATGAAGAAGATGATAGCATATTCATCTATTGCACATATGGGATATGTTACGATAGGTATTTTTAGCTTTACTGAGGCCGGAGTTAGCGGAGCAATATTTCAGATGCTTAGCCACGGCGTGATTTCTTCATGTCTATTCTTAATAGTCGGTACTTTGTACGAAAGATTGCATACAAAAGAAATAGCTAAATATGGTGGTGTAGCAAGTAAAATGCCGGTGCTTGCCGCATTTTTTATGACTGCAATGCTCGGCTCTGTCGGGTTACCCGGAACTAGTGGATTTATTGGAGAATTTTTAAGCTTGCTTGGGATTTATAAGGTGAATGTAGTAGCAACCTTTATAGCAGCTCTCGGCATAATCTTCGGGGCGGTTTACATGCTGAAATTATACAAAGAAGTAATGCTCGGTGAAATTACCAATAACGAAATTATGCATTTCAGAGATTTATATAAATACGAAATAATCTCAATAGCTCCTTTAATATTATTAATTATTTACTTTGGTCTAATGCCGAGTTCTATTTTAAATGTATTTAGCTTATCGGTGGAAAATTTGCTGGTAAAATTTTAATTGCTTACAAAAAATATAAATGCTACTCTAATTATAGAACTTAAAAAGTGAGATTTATATGAGAAAATAGCAAAAGAAGCTAAAAAATAAACCATGAATCAGACAACGCAACTAAAAAATTAGGTCAAGAAGCTAATAAGGTCACAGGCATAGATATAAGTCATGTGGTAAATCCTGATGCATCAGATCATAAAGAAGCTTTAAGAGATGCTCGTGAGAAACTTAGAATTGGTCATAATAATCAACAAGATAATACAGAATTAACTGGGACTACACCAGAAGAGCATCGTGAAAATTAATATTAAAAAGCAACAGATGTCATACCGTGGCTTGACCACGGTATCCATAAAAGCAATTCAAAATACTAATAATTTTACTAGATATCGTGGTCAAGCCACGGTATGACAAGGACATGCTATCACTTCATCAATTACAATTTAAAAACTTATTTGATCTAAATATTACTTTTCTTCCTTCTTCTATCACATATATAAAAGGAGCTAACGGTTGTGGGAAAAGCTCGTTACTACGAATGATAGCAGGAATTATGCAACCGAGTAGCGGTAATATCTACTATAGAAACTGTAATATTAACAATATCGCTAAACTTTACTGCACTTATATCGGTCATAATTTAGGTCTAAAATCAGAAATGACTGTTTTTGAAAATCTAAAATTTTGGTCGGAAATTTATAATTCCGCTGAAACCCTATATGCTGCTACTCATTACTTCAAATTACACGACTTATTAGATGAAAAATGCTATAGTTTGTCTAGCGGAATGCAGAAAATCGTAGCCATAGCAAGGCTTATTGCTTGCCAATCTGACTTATGGCTACTTGATGAAGTTGAAACTAACTTAAGCAAAGAAAATAGGGATTTACTAAATAATCTAATTGTCATGAAAGCAAATAGCGGCGGTATTGTTCTTCTATCCTCTCATCTAGAAAGCTCTATAAAATCTGCACAGATATTACAGCTTGATTAATTATTATTGTTTTGCGTATTTTTATAAATCTCCCAATGTATAATAAAAAATATAAGGCTAATTGTAATCCAAATTGAACAGTTAATTATTGTACTTACAGCACGTGTTTTAGTAACTTCTATATATTCATTCTTATAACTAATTTTCTTGTCTTCCAGCTCTTTTGGAGCAACCCTTTTTTGTTCATATAAATCCTTATCATATGATTTTAGCTTTAAATATTGCTCATTAGTACTATATTTTATGAGTTCCTCCTATTTCCGGTAGGAATAATGTAATGAATGCATTAAATGTAATAGAGAGCGTTATCAATAAAACTATAGTAGTAACAAAACAAACTACCATACTATAAATCTGTTTTATAAACATAATTTTTTAGTTTTTATAATTATTTACAATTAAGAGAATAAAAGTCAAAAAAAAAAAGAAAAGCAATAATTAAATTACAAAGGTTTATGAAATCTCGAATGCAAGGTTCGAATTTTCATGATATATTTTTTTAATTTAACTTTTTTGAAATGAACCTATTAACAGAATCACAATAGCATAATATACGTATATATTCCGAATAAATGCAGAGTAATTAAACGAGTATATTACCTATACTTGTAATCTTTGTATAGTTTACTAGCGAGTGCCTGTTCCCATCTATCGCCATTTTGCAGTAATCTTTCCTTATCGTAAATAAGTGCGGTACGAGTTAGACTTGCAAACTCAAAATTAGGACCTTCAACTATTGCATCTACAGGGCAAGCTTCCTGACATAATCCGCAATAAATGCATTTTGTCATATCTATATCATAACGAGTAGTACGCCTGCTGCCATCTTCTCGTTCGTCCGCTTCAATTACTATCGCTTGTGCTGGACAAATCGCCTCACAGAGTTTGCACGCAATGCAGCGTTCTTCACCGTTTTCATAGCGACGCAGGGCATGTTCACCCTTAAATCTTGGACTAACAGGGCTTTTTTCATAAGGATAATTTATGGTAACTTTGGGCTTAAAGAAATACTTTAAAGTCAAAGCCATCCCCCTTACTATCTCATATAGAAAAAACGATTTTAAATAGTTTATCATAAAAATTATATATTAAAGATCGATGTATTTCTGCGGGGCATTGCCCGCATGGATACCGAGTCGTCATTGCAAGCAGCCGTAGGCTGCGTGGCAATCTCGTTAAATATCCTGAGATTGCTTCGTCAATTACTTCGTAATTTCCTCGCAATGACGTGTAAACCGATCAAGCAACAATGACAATAACACCTAAATACTCGGTAAATTATCTGTATAAACAAGCACGCTTGATACTAATACCACCCAAAATAAAGTTAGAGGTAAAAATACTTTCCAGCCAAGTCGCATTAATTGATCATAGCGATATCTTGGTAAGGTCGCTCTAATCCATAAAAAACAAAACAATAAGAATCCGACCTTAAATACAAACCAAAAGAACCCCGGAATACAATCTAACCACGATATATTAAAGGGCGACAAGTAACCTCCTAAAAAGAAAGTTGTAGTCATTGCACTAACTAATATCATATTAGCATATTCACCTAGAAAAAATAAAGCAAATCCCATAGAGGAATATTCAACATTATAGCCAGCGACTAACTCCGATTCTGCTTCAGGTAAATCAAAAGGTAATCTATTTGTTTCGGCAAGCACCGAGATAAAAAACACGACACCCATAGGTAGTAGCATTAAATCAATCCACCACGGCATTGTTCTTTGTGCTTCAATGATCTCACTTAAATTGAGAGTACCGGTAGTAAGTAGCACGGTAATAATAACCAGCCCCATCGACACTTCATAAGAAATCATTTGGGCAGAGGAACGTATAGCTCCGAAAAAAGCATATTTTGAGTTACTAGCCCAGCCGGCAATAATAATGCCGTAAACACTTAAAGAGGAAATAGCAAGAATATATAAAACACCTACATTAATATCTGCCAGAACGACGCTCTTTGCAAAGGGTATAACTGCCCAGCCGATTAAACTTAATATAAAAGTTATCATCGGTGCTAAAATAAATAATATTTTATCGGAATTGGTTGGAATGATCGGCTCTTTGAATAAGAGCTTAACCGCATCGGCAATAGGCTGAAGTAATCCAAACGGACCGACAACGTTAGGTCCTCGTCGAAGCTGCATTAATCCAATAACACGACGCTCTGCATATGTTAAATACGCAACGCACAATATTAAAGGGATAGTAATTGCAACTACCTTTAGAGCGATGATAATTAACGGAAAAATATATTCAAAAAAGAGTTCTAGCATGATTGTACCCTTATTATATCATTCCCGCAAAAGCGGGAATCCAGAAAATAATTTACAAAAAAAGAGCTGGATTCCCGCTTTTGCGGGAATGATATACGGGGTGAGAATAGCATATTTTTCATCATGCCGCCTCCTCGTCTCTTGCTTCCTTAGCCTCAATGCACTTAGCCATAGTGACCGAATGTTTACTAATCACGTCAGTCATATAATAATTAATAGGTTCTGCAGTTAGCGGCTCTTTTGATAACTTATCTTTAGAGCTAAACTTACTAAATTTATTTTCTATAATTCTATCAATACTAGCAAATACCTTATATTCTTTAGCAAGCCTTACTCTTACTTCTTGCAAATTATCCATTCCGATATCTATTTTTAGATAACCGGCAAGCTCTTTAATAATTTCTATATCTTCTTTAGCTACCCCTACAGGCGATACTGCTTTTTCTGCTATTTGCGGTCTACCTTCTAAATTTACGTAAATTCCGCTCTGCTCGGTATAAGCAGCCGCAGGTAAAATTACGTCAGCACTGCTAGCACCTGCGTCCCCGTGATGTCCTTGATATATTATAAAAGTCGATTTCAGCTTATCAAATGGGACGACGTCCGCTCCAAGTAAATAAGCGAGTGCCAACTCTTCGAGCTTAATAGGAGTATTAAAACCAATATCAAGACCGCCAACTATAGAAGCGTGATTATGCAATATATTAAAGCCTTTCCAATCATCACACATAATATTATATTCAGTCACTATCTTATGAATCAGCGACAATATAGCATATCCGTCATCTCTTGCATATACACCGTCACCTACTATAATCATCAGATATTTTGCTGCTTTTAAGACTTTCGTAAACTCATGAGTACCAGTGGCTAGCTCCTCAATAATCTTAATATCACTTCCTAAATCCTGAATTTTATAGGTTTGGTTATGCCCTCCACCTATTCTTGCTACTTTTAGTGAGTCGGCACGTACTCGTATACCTATTCTACTATTTAATACTGGAGCTATTTGCCTTGGATTTGCTCCGATTAGCAAACATAAATCAGCCTTTTCTATCTCTGCAATAGTAGTATTAAATAAATAATTGCCTCGCTGCGTGGTATCTAGTTTATAGTCAAACTGATTAACGCTGTAATTATTAGAGCCAAGCTTTTGCAATAATGTTTTTAACATAAACATTGCTTCGACAGAAGAGAGAGAACCAGCAATAGCAGCAATCTTTTCTGGTTTTACGGATTTTATTTTATCCGCTACTGTCTTTAAAGCTTCACTCCAGCTAGCTTCTACTAACTTACCGTTTTTTCTGATATAAGGACGATCCAAGCGCTGATATTTTAAACCGTCATAACTAAAACGATTCTTATCCGAAAGCCACTCTTCATTTATTTCTTCATTAACACGAGGTAATATCCTCATTACCTCATCGCCTCTACTATCAATACGAATATTAGAGCCTTCGGCATCATGCACTCCAATGCTAGCGGTATGTTTTAGCTCCCATTTACGAGCTTTAAAAGCATAAGGCTTAGAGTTTAAAGCACCGACGGGACAAATATCGATCATATTACCAGAAATTTCGGAATCTAAAGTTTGCTCTAAATATGAAGTTACTTCCATGTGTTCTCCACGGTGAATAGCTCCCATTTCCTCTATTCCCGCTATATCGCTTGCAAATCTAATACATCTTGTGCATTGTATGCATCTAGTCATCGCTGTTTTAATCAGCGGTCCCATATATTTATCTTTAATAGATCTCTTATTTTCGTGGAATCTATTAGTACCTTTGCCGTATCTGAAAGCCTGATCCTGTAAATCACACTCTCCGCCCTGATCACAAATAGGACAATCTAAAGGATGGTTAATCAGTAAAAACTCCATCACCCCTTCACGTGCTTTTTTTACCATAGGCGTATCGGTATGAATAACCATACCGTTACTTACCGGCATAGCACAAGAAGCTATAGGCTTTGGTGATTTTTCCATTTCAACCAAGCACATACGGCAATTACCAGAGATTTTTAGACGCTCATGATAACAAAAATGAGGGATTTCTTTTCCTGCTTGTGTACAGGCTTGATACACGGTGCTACCTTCTGATACTTCTATTTCAGAGCCATCTACGTTCAGCTTTATCATTTTTATTTTATCCAATAAGTCATAGGGTTTGGGTATGCTTTGTCTTCTATCATATATTTAAAACCGATGGCAACACGAAGTATATACCAAACAGCGAGTATAAAGTATAGTACTACTCCAATCATGATAAACGTAAATATAAAACATACAATCCACCCAAGAACCCCAAGGCAAAAAGTACGAAATAAAAACACGTAATGACTAATCGCAAAGTTATCGCCTTTATCTTTGTTAAGATATGCAAAAAATACCCCGATTAACGGCAATATCGGAGCTACTATCCCACATAAATATAATATATATACTACAATTAAATTTTTCTTACCGCTCTCGGTATATTCTTTAAGATGCTTGTCCATATTTTTACCTCTTTATGTCGTTCCCGTGTGGCGTTGTTGCATGGCTATCTGAGCTGTCATTGCGAGCAGCCGTAGGCTGCGTGGCAATCTCATGAAATAATAACAAACTCCCAAGATTGCGTACATACAATTGCTACGCAATTTTCTCGCAATGATGATGCCAGCAAACTACCCCTTCAAACTCTCTACCACAAAATGCATAATACTGCCGTGCTTTATATAATTTATCTCATTATCCGTAAATATTTGCAATATTAAATCGATTGTTCTTATTTCACCGGTTTGTTTTTTTATCACGCATTTAACAGGATTATAAGAGCTTATATTCTCGCTTAAGCCTGTAATGTCAATAGTTTCTGAACCGTCTAACTTTAAATCTAATCTTGTATTATTGCCGGTAAAAGTTAGCGGTAAAATACCCATACCTACTAAATTTGAGCGATGTATTCGCTCAAAGCTCTCGGCAATCACTGCCTTTACACCAAGCAACCCAGGTCCTTTTGCTGCCCAGTCTCTAGATGAGCCGCTGCCATATTCTTTACCTGCAAAAATCACTACCGGTATATCATGAGCTTTGTAGTCCATAGCTGCATCGTAGATAGTTTGCTGCGTGCCGCTTAACTGGTTTATGGTAAACCCGCCTTCTACACCTTTACACATTTCATTTTTTATATGAATATTAGCAAATGTGCCACGCATCATTACTTCATGATTTCCTCTACGTGATCCGTAAGAGTTGAAATCTAGAGGCTCTATATGATGGTCCGTTAAATATTTAGCAGCAGGGCTGGTTTTACTAATACTACCTGCAGGCGAAATATGATCGGTAGTAATAGAATCACCAAGAATTGCTAGAATTTTTGCAGATTTTATATCTTGTATATTATTCTTGCTGCCTATATCCCCAAAATAAGGCGGATTATTAATATAGGTACTATTCTTATTCCAGTTATAAGTAGAACTATTAGTAACCTGTAAATCTTTCCACTCTTTCGTTCCGCTAAATATATCAGAATATTTTTCTATAAACATAGAGGAATTAATGGAATTTGCAATAACTTCATCTATCTCTTCTTTGCTTGGCCAAATATCTTTTAAATAAATATTTTCTCCTATGGGCATATTTGTTAGATCTATATTAAGAGTGCCGCTAAGTGCATATGCTACGACTAAAATAGGCGAGCCGAGATAGCTTGCTTTAGTAAGCGGATTAATTCGCCCTTCAAAATTCCTATTACCAGATAAAACAGAAGCAACAACTAGCCCGTTTTTGTTAATAGTTTCCTCTATTTCCGGATTTAGAGGTCCGGAATTACCGATGCAAGTAGTACAGCCGTAACCTACTAGATTAAACCCTAATTCATCTAAATATTTATCAAGACCGCTAAGCTTCAAATATTCCGTTACGACTTTTGAACCAGGAGCAAGAGAAGTTTTAACCCAAGGTTTTACCTTTAACCCGTGTTCTAGTGCTTTTTTAGCAAGAAGTGCTGCACCAATCATAACCGAAGGATTAGAAGTATTAGTACAGCTAGTAATTGCTGCAATTACCACATCGCCGTTACCGATTTCGTAATTCTGATTTGCTACGGCATATTTTTTATCAATGTCTTTATTTTCTAAAGCAAAATTCGGTAATTCATATTTAAAATTACTTGCTACATCGTTTAAGTTTACTCGATCTTGCGGACGTTTTGGACCGGCAAGTGAACTATGTACCGTAGATAAATCTAGCTCTAAAACCTCGGTATATTCTGCCGCATGTTCAAAATCATACCAAAGATTCTGCTCGGTTGCGTATTTCTCTACTAATCTGATTTGCGTTTTTTCTCTACCTGTTAGCTCTAGATATTTTATAGTTTCTTGATCAATCGGGACAAAGCCGCAAGTAGCACCGTATTCAGGCGACATATTAGAAATAGTAGCACGATCGGCAATCGTTAGGTTTTCAAGCCCCTCACCGAAAAACTCGACAAATTTACCTACTACTTTCTTTTTCCGCAACATCTCGGTAACGGTTAAAACTAAATCGGTTGCAGTAGCTATGCCTGTTAATTTTCCTGTTAGTTTTACTCCAATTACCTCCGGCAAGATCATAGTAAGAGGTTGACCTAACATGGCAGCTTCTGCCTCTATTCCGCCGACTCCCCAACCAAGCACCGATAAACCGTTTACCATAGTTGTATGGCTATCCGTTCCAACTAAACTATCAGGATAAAGGGTGCCGTCTTTATGCCACACGACTTTTGCTAAATATTCTAAATTTACCTGATGACAAATACCCGTACCCGGCGGCACTACTTTAAAATTATTAAATGCTTGCTGCCCCCATTTAAGAAATGCATAACGCTCTATATTACGTTTCATTTCCATTTGAACATTTTTATCGAATGAATTCTTAGCTGCATAAGAATCAACGCTTACGGAATGGTCTATTACCAAATCAACAGGAATAAGCGGGTTAATTGTTAACGGATCGCCTCCTATTTTCTTCATCGCATCACGCATAGCCGCCAAATCTACAATAGCAGGCACACCGGTAAAGTCCTGCATCAAAACTCTTGCCGGCATAAAATCTATTTCCGCATCAGATTTTTTAGTTTTTAGCCATTCTTTAAATACAAGTAAGCTTTGCTTTGAACCATTAGAACGTAATACATTCTCAAATAATACTCTTAAACTATATGGAAGCTTTTTTAAGGGAAGATCGATATCGCTTGCCGCTTTATTTATATCGTAAATTTTGTATGAAGTATTATCGACTGATAACTCTTGTATATATTCTGAATTATGTACTTTTGACATTTGTTTCTCACTTGATTATGTGAAATGAACATCGTCATTGCGAGCAGCCGTAGACTGCGTGGCAATCTCAGGAAGTTTGACAAGATTGCCACGCAGTCTACGGCTGCTCGCAATGACATTAAAATAACCTTATCCCAAAACGTAGATTTTTCAAACAAATTAATGTTGATCTGATAAAGGTTTTTGAAGATTGAGAAGCTTAGTTGCTATTTCCACTTCACTTAAATTCGTAACGTTAATAGCCGTTTCCGTAGCTATATTAATATAATTTGCCGTTACTTCGGTTACACCGCCGGAAATAAGATAAGTGTTTTCGGATTTATGCATATCATCTATATAAACCTGTACTAAACCAGCTTTTAAACTAACAATAATTGGAACGTGACTCGGCAGCACTCCAAACATACCCTCCTCACCCGGCATTGTTACCATTTTAGCTTGCTTTTCAAATGCAATACCTAAAGGAGTAATTATTTTGACTAGAATTGTTGCGTTCATAGAATAATATAGTAAAATTACTACGTCATTCCCGCGTAGGCGGGAATCCAGTCACTAAAAAGTATAAACACACTAAAAGCTCAAATAATTTCGCTTTTTTCTGGATTCCCGCCTACGCGGGAATGACATCAACGTCACTTCAACGTCTGCGCCTTCTCTATAGCCTCGTCTATAGTTCCGACCATATAAAAAGCAGCTTCCGGTAAATCATCGTATTTACCCTCTACAAGTCCTTTAAAGCCTGCGATAGTATCGGCTAGATTAACAAATTTGCCTTCAGCTCCGGTAAATACTTCAGCGACATGGAAAGGCTGCGATAAGAAACGCTGTATTTTTCTAGCACGTGCCACGGTTAGTTTATCTTCTTCGGATAGCTCATCCATACCTAAAATAGCGATAATATCCTGCAACGATTTATACGTTTGTAAAACCTGCTGCACTTGTCTTGCTACACTATAATGTTCTTCACCGACAATCATCGGATCAAGTACCTGCGAATTACTATCTAACGGGTCAACTGCCGGATAAATCCCAAGCTCGGCTATCTGACGGCTAAGTACCGTTGTAGCATCTAAATGTGCAAACGAAGTAGCAGGAGCAGGATCAGTTAAATCATCCGCCGGTACATATACAGCCTGCACGGAAGTTATTGAGCCGTGTTTAGTAGAGGTGATACGCTCTTGTAGTTCGCCCATATCGGTTGCAAGAGTAGGCTGATACCCTACCGCTGACGGAATCCTACCGAGTAACGCCGATACTTCAGAACCTGCTTGAGTAAAACGGAAAATATTATCTACAAAAAACAAAACATCTTGCCCTTCATTCATATCTCTAAAACTCTCCGCAATGGTCAGACCGCTTAACGCAACTCTTGCCCTTGCTCCCGGCGGCTCGTTCATTTGTCCATAAACTAAAGCTACTTTTGACTTTTCAGGCTCTGCAATGTTAATAACACCCGAGTCAATCATTTCATGGTAAAGATCATTACCTTCTCTAGTTCGCTCACCGACTCCTGCAAATACCGTATAACCACCGTGTGCTTTAGCTACGTTATTAATAAGCTCCATTATAAGCACGGTTTTACCGACTCCTGCACCACCGAATAGTCCTATTTTACCGCCTTTAGTATAAGGAGCAAGTAAATCAATAACTTTAATACCGGTTACTAATATATTACGCTCGGTTGACTGATTGGTAAAATCAGGAGCAGGCTTATATATAGAAGAAATATTTAAGCTTTTAATGTCTCCTTTACCGTCAATCGGCTCACCTACAACATTCATAATACGCCCAAGCGTCTCAGTACCTACAGGAATACGAATAGGACTGCCTGTATCTATTACTTCTACGCCCCGCACTAACCCTTCCGTAGAATCCATAGCAATGCAACGCACCGTATCATCACCTATATGTTGTGCTACTTCCAGTACTATCCTTTGTTTATCGTTATAGCACTCTAGAGCATTTAAAATTTCCGGTAACTCACCGTTATTCATAAATTTTACATCCACCACCGCTGAAATAATCTGAGTAATTTTTCCAATATTTTTTGTCATGATTTTTTCTTTTGTTAAAAAATATACTACAAATCAAATGAAGAGCAGATAGACGCAGTTTAATGTGGAAAAGAGCAAGGCGTTTCATATTTTTTGATCCTCACGTACTAGTATGTACGCTGTGGTCAAAAAATATGAAACAACGACGCCAATTTTTCAAATTAAACGAGTATATCTAAACCGCTTCTGAACCGGCTATAATCTCTATTAATTCCGTAGTAATGATAGCCTGTCTTGATCTATTTAGCTTTAAAACTAACTTACTTATTAAATCATTAGCATTATTTGTTGCATTTTCCATAGCGGTCATTCTAGCTCCCTCCTCACTTGCTCTACTTTGTAGTAAAGCATAATTTATTTGGGAATTCACATATAAATTAATTAGATTAGAAATGAGATTCTCTCCCTCATATTCATAATTATAGTCAATTGATTTGGACTCGCCTACTATGTCACTCGTCGCTCTCCTATTATTTATAGGCTTCGCTCCTCGTTCCTTGTATCCGAATCCGACTAAATTAACTATAGGATTATCTATCATAGAATCATCCTGATATTTTGCTACCGGTAAAATCTGTTGTCTAGTCATAATTTGAGTCATTGCGTTCTTAAATTTATTAAAATATATAACACAATTACTAACTTCTAGATTTTTTACTGCCGACATAATTTTTTGTTTTACTTGTAGCATCAGATTGGCATCATGAATTTTAGGTAACTCAAAATAACTATAAATATAATTTACATATTGCCTTTTTAGTGCTTCGTAACCTTTTTTTCCAATAATAATAAGTTTTATTTGTTCGCCTTTATTTTCTAACTCTTTAATGTCATTCTTAACTTGCTTAATTATACTGTAATTAAACGTTCCGCATAAACCACGCTGTGATGTCATAACTATCAATAAATTTGCCTTATTCGGCACGGTATTAAAAAATTTCTGCTCTTCTATAGATAACTCATACATATCAATTGATAATATAGCAGACATCATTTTACTAATAGCCTCAATATAAAAATTTGAATTGGCTATTTGACTCTTTATTTTTGCCATTTTAGAAGCTGATACTAGTTGCATTGCTTTAGTAATCTTTTGTGTAGATTTAATACTTTTAATTCTAGTTCTTAACTGCTTTAAATTTGACATATTTATTTAGTATTTTTATGTCATTGCGAGGAGCGAAGCTTTGTTGCAATCTCGTCAAATATCCTGAGATTGCCACGCTCCTTTCAGTCACTCGCAATGACGATTTAGTATCCACACAAAAACAACATCATCTTATTTAACAAATTCCTTAACGAAGTTTTCTAAAAATGCTTTCAGTTTCTGCTCGGTTTCTTCGGTTATACGTTGCTCGTTTTTTATTGATTCCAAAATATCTTTTTTATTTAACCTTATCTCCGTAAGCATTTTATCTTCAAATTCTTTTACTTTCTGAAGCGGGACATCATTTAAATATTTCTTAGTTCCGACATAAATACTTACTATTTGTTCTTCTACCGGAAAAGGATGATATTGAGCTTGTTTTAATATCTCAACTAATCTTTTACCGTGATCGATTTGTGCTTTAGTGGCAGGGTCTAAATCTGATCCAAATTGCGAGAAAGACTCAAGTTCTCTAAATTGAGCAAGCTCTAGCTTTACCGAACCTGCTACCTGCTTCATAGCCTTTATTTGTGCTGCAGAACCAACACGGCTTACCGAAATACCGACATTAACGGCAGGTCTTACGCCTTTATAAAATAGCTCACTTTCTAAGAAAATTTGACCGTCGGTAATCGAAATAACATTTGTTGGGATATATGCGGATACGTCACCTGCCTGCGTTTCGATTATAGGAAGAGCAGTAAGTGAACCGCTGCCTTTTTCCTCTGACATTTTAGCAGCACGCTCAAGCAACCTTGAATGCAGGTAGAACACGTCGCCGGGATAGGCTTCTCGCCCGGGAGGTCTTCTAAGTAATAATGAGATTTGTCTATATGCAACGGCATGCTTACTTAAATCATCATAAATAATAAGTGCGTGCATACCGTTATCACGAAAATATTCGCCCATACTACAGGCAGAATAAGGGGCAATGAATTGAAGAGCTGCAGCTTCCGAAGCAGTAGCCGAAACAATGAGTGTATAGTCCATGGCTCCGGCATCTTCTAGTTTTTTTACTATTTGTGCAACACTTGATCTTTTCTGCCCAATAGCTACATAAATACAATAAATTTTATCACTTTCATTAGTAAGTGAATGAGCTTGTTTTTGATTAATAATAGTATCAACGGCTATAGCCGTTTTTCCGGTTTGCCTATCACCGATTATTAACTCTCTTTGTCCTCTACCTATTGGGATTAACGAATCTATAGCCTTTATTCCGGTTTGTACGGGTTCGCTCACGCTCGTTCTTTCGATTATCCCCGGAGCCTTCATCTCGACATGTCTGTACTCTTTACTTACAATATCACCTTTACCGTCAATAGGATTACCTAGAGCATCAACAACACGACCAAGCAAAGATTTTCCTACCGGTACTTCTAAAACTTCTTTAGTTCTTTTGACATTATCACCTTGCTGTACTTGGTTATCATCCCCCATAATTACAGCACCGACACTATCATTTTCCAAGTTTAAAACAAGGCCCTTAACACCGGATTTAAATTCCACTACTTCACCGGATTTTACATTAGCAAGACCGTAAATTTGGGCTATACCGTCACTGACGGTTATTACCTGCCCTACTTCCTCAAGCTCACTTAAGCAATGAATATTAGCTATTTCCTTTTGTAATATTTCAGCTACTTCAATAGGCTTTAGTTTCATGTGGTTTATGTCTCCTAATTTTCTTGTCATTGCGAGCAGCCTTAGGCTTCGTGGCAATCTCATAAAATATCCTGAGATTGCTTCGTCAATTACTTCGTAATTTCCTAGCAATGACTATATAAATATCTATACAGCAATATTAACTGTCTTTAAAACTTTCATTATTTTCTCTAAACTACCTTTTATTGAGTAATCTTGCAACATACTATCATATTTAATTACAATACCGCCAATAATAGTACTATCTATATCAAATAATATTTCTGTTTTTTGATTTAATTCTTTTTCTATATGAGATTTAATCCACTCCTGCTCTTTAGGTTGTAACTTATTTGCAGAAATAACCTGCACTATCTTTATATTTTTACTTTCATATAGTAAAGTATTATAAGCATCTACTATATTAGATAAAATAGCAGTACGAGAATTTTTTACCAATAACAATAAAAAATTTTGTACTATTGTGCTAATTTTGATATTTTTTGCTAACGAATTGACTGCGTTAATTTTGTCGTTCTTATTTACTATAGGAGAAAATAGGAACTCTCTAATATCAAAATTATCGGTAATTATACGGTTTATAAAAGTAATTTCTTCAAAGATCTTATCTTGTATATTATCCACCATAGCGTTATTAAATAACGCTACTGCATAATTCTTGATTAAATTACCTTTGTTCATTTTCTTAATTTATATCTCCGAAATAAAATGAAACGTATATACGAAGATCAACTTCAACAAGAGCAAGGAGTCTATAAGGCAAGGAGTGTATACTTAATACGTGAGCACCACAGCTCTTATAAGACGACGTAGCCAATTTTTGAAGTTCATCGAGTATTATATATGTATTGCCCTATCATAAGCAGAGAATACTGATTCATGCATCATTTCCGATAAAGTCGGATGCGGGAAGATAGTGTTAATTAAATCCAACTCCGTTCCTTCTAAATTTTTTGAAACCACATATCCTTGTATTAATTCTGTAACTTCCGAGCCTATCATATGAGCTCCAAGCAACTCACCCGTCTTAGCATCAAATATAGTTTTAATTAAGCCATCGCTCTCACCACTTACTAAAGCCTTACCGTTAGCTATAAAAGGAAATCTGCCTATTTTCAGCTCATAACCTAAGGTTTTTGCTGCTTCTTCAGTCAAACCGACGCTTGCTATTTGTGGCGAAGAATAAGTGCAACCAGGAATATTATGTTTATTAATAGCATGCGGTTTTAAGCCCGCTATGCTTTCCGCTGCAATAATACCTTCATGGCTTGCTTTATGAGCTAAACAAGGCACTCCTGCTACATCGCCTATAGCATAAATTCCTGATTCCGCAGTTTGCATTAACCCGTTAGTAGTTATATAGCCGTTTTCTACTTTAATTTTTGTTTTCTCAAGACCTAAATTTTCCGTATTAGCTGTAATACCTACTGCCATAAGTAAAATTTCAGCTTGTAATTTTTGTGTTTTATCTGCTAACTCTAACTCAACTTCTATCTTATCTTTTGATTTCGTTTGCTTAATTAACTTAGCATTTGTAATAATTTTTATACCTTTCTTCTCAAAGTTCTTATGAGCGATTCCGGTAATTTCCGTATCTTCAGCAGGCAATATTCTATTATGTGCCTCAATTACGGTAACATCCACACCAATACTATTATAAAACGAAGCGAATTCTATACCGATTGCACCTGAGCCGACAATAATCATAAATTTCGGCACATGCTGCGGCATCATAGCTTCTTTAGAAGTCCAAATTTGTTTACCGTCAGGCTTAAAGCCTTTTAAAACCCTAGATCTTGCTCCGGTAGCTATAATAATATTTTCTGCTTTTACTGTAGGTTTATCATTTATATTTATTACCTTATTTCCTGCAAGACTTGCTACTCCGTCTATCACGGTAACTTTGTTTTTTTTCAGTAGTAACTTAACACCGCCTGCAAGCTTATTTGAAATCTCTCTTGAGCGTTCGACTATTTTCTTAATGTTGATTTCAGCACCTTTAGCATCAATTCCATAATCTTTAGCATGTTTTATATATTCAAAAACCTCAGCAGATTTAAGCAGGGATTTAGTCGGTATACACCCCCAATTAAGACATACCCCACCCAAATGCTCTTTTTCTATTAATACAACTTTTTTCTTTAATTGTGCTGCTCTAATTGCTGCAACATATCCACCTGGACCACCGCCTATAACGGCTACATCATATTGTTCCATTTTATTTTTATTTTGTTAGTTTGTTTGTTATGAGCATTAACGTCATTGCGAGGAAATGCACAGCATCGACGCAGCAATCTCAGGGATCATACACTATCTCCTGAAATTGCCACGCTCCTTTCAGTCGCTTACAATGACGAAAATGGAAATGACACTAGAGTATACTACTCTTCAGCATCCATCTATTCTTTTCATGCACCTTAATTTGTACAATAATCATATCGGCTGTACCCTCATCGCCCTCTGTTTGTGCTACTTTGAGTCCCTTATATAATGTATCTCTAATAATATCTTGATCTTTTGTTAGACTTTTAAGCATTTCATTTGCTGTTGCGTTTGGATTTGCCTCATCTATAGATGCAAGTTTTATTAAATCTGATAATGCAGAAACTTTAGCATTTAAACTTCTTATTCTTTCAGCAAGCTCATCTAAGCTTTCAGCTAAATCTTCATACTTCCCCTCAAATAATAAATGTAGACTTCTAAACTCTGCTCCTTCTACATTCCAATGATAATTTTGTGTTTTAAAATATAAAGAGCATAGCTATCTTGCTAAAATTTGTTCTAAAGCTTTTACTACTTACATAATACCCTTAAATTTCTATGAACTTTTTGACTTTATAACATTTCTTTAGATACTTCAAGCAATATTGAAATTTATATAATTTCACCTAATTGCAATGATTATATATTAATTACTAATTTTTGTTAATAATTTCTTGACTATCACATAAGTACTGCTGATTATGCCCTTCAATTTTAAAAATCCAAAGGAATAGCAAAATGATACATCAATTAACTTCATTTTTAACCACTGTGGCAAGAATTACTACAGCAAGAGCAACAATTGGAGATCAAGAATATAATATGCTTCAAATAGGATATAACGGAGAAAATTATTATATAGATCCTACTACAAAAAATTTAATTGTATCGAATTGTCCTAAAAACAATACGGCAGCGATGGAGTGTAGCAAAGGAATTGAATTATTAAATAGCGATATCATGAACCTAATATTTAGAGGGTTTTTCAAAATAAAGAAAGCGTGGCTATTATTACTGCAGTTAATGATAATGGAGACGATATACGAGATTATATATTTAAAAAACAAGGTGATAATACTTTTATGTATGAGGAAGCATTGATGAAAATATGTCAAGAAAATTTTCGTTATTATTCTGATCCACAAAATTATACTAAAATTTAAAACCCTACTATTGAGTATATACTTAATACTGCAGCAACTAATAACCCTATTACTATAGGTTTATAGTAAAGGATGCGAAATATTTGAGGTACTTAAAGGAAATAATTTGAATGGAATTTCTTCAGAAATAAAGGATTTAATATCTAACCCGATATCTAGCACTACTCAAGGTACTAGCACAATAGAAAACTTATTAGAACTCATAACACAAGACTTATCTGAAATAGCAGCTAATCCGATTAATAACACAATAACAAGCTCTACTGCCGAAATTTCTGAATCAATCTTTTCCGATAACACTGAAAGTTGGACTGAACCGGGAATAAATTTAATTAATAACACCGTAGCAAACCTTACTAATACTGCTTTCAATACAACTTACAACTCTCAAGAAAATATGTTTGATGAGAGTGATAACGATAATTCCTTGGTTGCTCAATATATAAGCATTGGCACAGCTGTAATTGCCTCCATAGCTGTTATAATAGGTGTAACTTGGTATGTTAGAAATAAAAACACAAAAAAAGCTAAATTAAAACAATATATTGATGAAATTGAAGCTGAAAAACTTGCTGCTGAAATTAATGAAGATGTTACTACTGAAAATAACACTCTACTTGATAATGATCATGCTGTGGTAGATTAACCGGAGTCTCCTATGAAGAAGAAGGTACTTTAGTATAGATAACCTAGAGTATTGCTTTCTAATCAACAACCAATAGCAAATTCACTGTTGGTTGTTCCTCGAAAATAAACATTGAGATTTATTTCAATTCTTTATTTATCAATTCTTTTAGCTTTTCTTTCGCTGCTTCTTTAGAACATCGCCCTGCATAAGAATCATAATTTTTATTATCTTTAATGAAATGTACAAAGAAAACTGTTCTGTCATTTTTTTGTAGCCAACCTATAAACCATCCGATTTTACGATCCTTTAACTTTACAGTTCTATCTTGGCTAAGTTTATTACCGCTGCCTGTTTTACCGTAACACTTCCAACAATCTACAAAATCTTCAATAAACAAAATATTTTTAGTCATTTCTTGGGCTTTAACACTTACAGGCAATTTATTCTCTGCTAGTTTCTGAAGAAAAGCTAATTGTTCTTACAGTGAAATTTCTAAAGAACTAGAAAGCCATGCATTAGTTAAACCGTTATTCTTTCCTTGATCCCCTGAAATATCACGATTACCATAATCAAATTTTGTTACATAATCACGAAATTTTTCAATACCTAATTCTTGAGTAATAATCTGAGAATACCAAACACGCTATTCTTCATCCAATCTTTAGGTGTTTGGGATTGTTTCCAAACTTCAAGATAGTCAGCATATCCTTCTTTAAAAGGTAATTTTGGATGAGTTTCATCAATTAAAAACCCATCATCATAACCCATTAGACTTATAGCAATTTTAAATGCATGGAGCATAACGAGACTCGCAATTACCTTCTTGTTTTATAATTTTATCATTTTCATTAACTAAAAAACAATCCGCTTGAGTTATAAAAGGTATAGTGAGTGATATTAGGGCAGTGAGATATAAAATAATTTTTTTCATAGGTTAAAATAAAAATAGGTGGTTTTGTTGCATGACATAGAGAACAGGAAATGACATCGGCTTAAACTAATTATACAGTTTAGTAAATTTCCTGCGATTGATCTTCCTTACTCGGTACATAATCAAAAATATCATTATTATCTTGATTATCAATCATATCTTCATTCTCAAGCATCTGAACATTATTTACTTTAAATGCTTCTATAACAGTACCGCTTGGTGTAATTTTACCAGTTGCTCTATCTACTGCGATTAGCTTAATTGAATCTGGAACTTTGAAAGGCAGCGATGGCTCATCCTTATAAGCATTACTCATAAAATCAATAAAAATCGGTAATACTACGTTTGAACCTGTTGCTCTTTTTCCAAGCTCTTTCGGGGTATCATAGCCCACATAACTGCCGACTACTATTTTGGGTGTAAAACCTACAAACCATGTATCTTTACTATCGTTACTAGTACCAGTTTTTCCGCCGATAACTTTCCCTAACTTCTTCGCAGCATAACCGGTACCTCTATCTATTGCTCCGGTTAAAAACGAAGTAATTTGATAATCACTAGCTTCATCCGTAACTCTATAGATATATTCTTTCGGTATTTCTAATATTGCGGTATCTAAATTACTATCCGACACATTACAAGCAAGACATTCTCTATCATCTCGCCTATAAATAATTTTACCGTTACGATCTTTAATTAATTCTACAAAATGAGGCTCAACTTTTTTACCGCCGTTAGCAATAATTGCATAAGCATTAGTCATTCTGCTAAGTGTGGTTTCAATTGAACCAAGTACCATAGAGTAAACTTTTTTTGGTTCATTATTAATACCGAAACGCTTAATTATATCAACGATTTTTGTAAGTCCTACGGCAGTTGCAACTCTTACGGTTATAAGATTACGAGATTTTTCAAGACCAGTACGCATAGTGATTTCACCTAAAAACTTACCCTCATAATTTTTAGGACGCCAACTAGGCATCCCTGGACCTTGCGAAATCTCAATAGGTCCATCGTTAAAAATCTGATTCGGCTTAACACCGTTTTCAAGAGCTGCTAAATAAACAAAGGTTTTACTCAAAGAACCGGGTTGACGAAGTGCTTGAGTTACTCTATCAAATTTACTTGTGGAAAAATCATAACCGCCGACGCTTGCAAGTACCTGTCCGGTATTTGGGTTCATAACCATAATAGCACCGTTTACTTCAGGAATCTGACGAAGAGCATACCCCTCTTTTATAGCCTCAACCACTATCACATCACCTTTTTTAAGCAAGGTCTTAACTGATTTAAGATTACTTCTTGCCCATTTCATTTCAGCAATAGGCATCTTAGATTTGCTGCCGTCTATAAGTCCAATCTCTACATGATTATCGACTACATCTAGAACTACAGCTAATTTATACTCTAAAAGCGATGGAGGAGCCGGTAGTTTTTTTAGCTCTCCTTGCCAATTATCAAGAGAAATATTAGCTATAGGCTTTCTAAAACCACGCCTTCTATCAAACTCCCTTAGACCTTTTCTTAGAGAGTTTTCAGCTAATTGCTGCATCTTTGCATCTAAAGAAGTAATGATAGTAAGACCTCCGGTATAAAATTCTTCCTTACTATTTAACATCCTAATTACTTCTTCTCTGACCTGTGCAGCATAATAATCTGCCGTAACAGTTTCTTCTTTAGCTCGTTTATGTAAAACTATCGGGCTATCCATAGCTTCTTTCGCAGCGTCTCTTGTTATATAACCATCTTCAAACATACGTGCTATTACGTAATCACGACGAGCTTTTACTCTAGCATAGTTTCTCTCAGGATTAAGTTCGGAAGGGGCTTTAGGCAGTGCCGCAATAAAAGCTGATTCTGCAATAGTAAGTTCCTCTACGGATTTATTAAAATAATTTTGTGCAGCTGCCGCAACACCGTATGCACCACGACCAAAAAATGTTTGATTAAGATATAATTCTAAAATTTGATCCTTAGTAAATACTCTTGAAATCATATAAGAAAGAATCGCTTCTTTAATCTTACGTTCAAGAGAAACTTCGTTAGTTAGCAGAAAATTTTTAACCACTTGCTGAGTAATGGTAGACGCTCCTTCCATACGCCTATGATGTAAATAATTAGATATGTTTAAAAATGCCGCTCTAACTATTCCAAGCAAATCAACGCCGGGATGGTTATAGAAATTCTTATCCTCAGCTGCAATAAAACTTTCTATTAGCGAACTCGGTACGCTATTAATCGGTACAAATACACGACGTTCAAAAGCGTACTCCTCCATTAATTTGCCGTCACGGGAATAAATACGCGTTACCGACGGTGGATAATAACGTGCAAGCTGTGAGTAATCAGGCAAATTACGTGAATAGTGGTATATTATATAAGCAGTAATCCCGCAACCTACTAAAATAAGGAAAGCAAAAATTTTTAAACAAAAAAGAAGAGATTGATACATGACTTATAATATTTCACCGGTTAAACTATTCAGTGAAGCCTTAGTAATTTTTACATCAATGATTTTACCAAGTAAAGATTTATTAGGATTTTGGATATATACGGATTGCATGTATGGAGTTTTACCTATTATCTGGTCGTCGCATTTACCATTGCGATCAAATAGAACTTTCATAGTACTACCAACACAACTTACATTAAAAACTAGTTGCTGAGCCATGAGTTCTTGTTGTAATATAGTTAATCTCTCTGATTTTATATGTTCAGGTATTTGGTCGGTTCTAGTTGCACCAGGTGTGCCGGGACGTGGGCTATATTTAAACGAATAGCACTGACCGTATTTTACTCTGCGGACCAAATCTAACGTATCCTCAAACTCTTCATCTGTTTCACCAGGAAACCCGACAATAAAATCAGAGGATAAAACTATATCGGGCCTTGCTTCTCTTAAGCGATTAATTATATCAAAATAATATTCCCGATCATGTTTGCGGTTCATGGCTTTTAATATTTTATTTGAACCTGACTGCACCGGTAGATGTAGAAACGGCATTAATTTAGGTTCGGTGCCGTGCAGTTTTATTAGATCATCATTCATATCTATCGGGTGTGAGGTGGTATAACGTAATCTCTCTAAATTGGGAATTTGTGCTAGATGTTTGAGTAAATCGGCTAGACTAAATATTTTATCTGCAGGACCTTTACCGTGATATGCATTGACATTTTGTCCAAGTAACATAATTTCTTTAGCACCGCTACTAACTACTTTTAGTGCTTCTCTGTAAACCTGCTCTACATTTCTTGAAAATTCAGCACCTCTAGTATAAGGTACTACGCAGAAAGTACAAAATTTATCACACCCTTCCTGTACCGATATAAAGGCACTTGTTCCTTGCGGATATAATTGCTCAGGTAGCTGATCAAATTTTGCTTCTTCAACAAAATCAAGATCGATTAAGTGCTTTTCGTGTCTAACGACTTTTGAGATTAATTCCGGTAGGTTATAATAAGATTGCGGACCGACAACAATATCAACATAAGGAGTTCTTGTAAAAATCTCCTCCCCTTCCGCCTGTGCAACACAACCGGCTACAACTATTATTGCAGAACTTAAACCTTGTTTTGTTCTGGTATCTTGTAGTTTCTTAATACGACCGAGTTCAGAATAAGTTTTCTCGGCTGCTTTCTCTCTGATATGACAAGTATTTAGAATAATAACATCTGCTTCTTCAATATTTTCAGTAGGTTCATAGCCAAAGGGATAAAGCAAATCCTGCATCTTAACGGAGTCATAAACATTCATCTGACATCCGTAGGTCTTAATATAAAGCTTCTTACTCATAATATATATATCTTTAAAACTAAAAGCCTAGTATACGAAGATCAACTTCAAAAAGAGCTAGAAGTGCACAAGGCAAGATGAGCTGCGTATAACGCAATACGCGAGAACCGAAGCCCTTGTAGAACAACGACTCAGCCAATTTTTGCAGTTCATCGAATATACTATAAAAAGTTTTACATTATACTATATTTAATTAACTTTATCAATCTTTAAACTAAAATCTTGATGGGCATTGCTCAATAACTATAGATATCTTTAAAAGCCCCCGTCATTGCGAGGAAAAACTGCAAGTTTTGACGAAGCAATCCAGTTAAAAATGCTAAATTTAGATTTTTATTATTTTTGCTAGATTGCCATGCTCCTTGCAGTCGCTCGCAATGACGACTCGGTATCCACGCAGGCAATGCTGAGTTAGGAATGATACTCAATCCTTACTGATTAATTCTTGCTGTGCAGATTCTTTCGGTGATTTCTTTTAATTTTTCTATTCTTTCAATAAGACAAAGCAGCTGTTCTTTAGTAATTTTATAGTTTTTATCATATCTTGCATCAACATAAGCGTTTTCAAGAAGCTCAAAACACTTTTTTTTGTTCTTCGGTTAATTGAAGAAATACACTCCATGAGTCATTGTCATAATTGCCTGCCATGCTACCTAGTTCTTGTAAATTATGTAATTTAGGTTTGTAGCCTGAGAACACTAGTAAATATAGTACTGTAAAGACTTTCCGTAGCTTGATGAAGGGCAAAGGCTGATAAAGCATACTCCAAATCGTTTAAATAAGTAGTTGCCCCTTTTAAAAAACCTTTACCTCTACCAAACCAATATTCATAATAATCTTTAGCAATGTCTTGCATCTCGCTCCAAGGTAAATCTTTAGCCTCGCTAAGTATAAATTCACTGCTATCATAAAAGAATACCTTCTTTTTTTATATCGGTATAACATCCTTTTTCTAACTGCCTATTATTTCCTCTATTAACTCTAGAATTATCGATATTCTTGAATCATACGAAATAATTTGCTTAGGGTTTATTATTCCTGTTTTTTCTAATCTTATATATATAATCTTTTAATCTTAAAGCAGTGTATCCTTTATATTTACCTTTTTTCAGAATTATCAAAATATCAGTATCGCTATGATAGCCGTGAGGTAGATCACGTACCCAATCGCCTCTAGCAAAAGAGCCGTACAAGATAATCATAGCGATTTTTCCTGTGCAATATCTAAAATCTGCTGCACTATAAAATTAAGCCTTGCTCCAATTTTAAGAGAACGTTCGGGTAAGGTGGTTTTCATTTAAATATCTATACTTTATATTTTTCTGCTTTTAGCTTTTTTATTTCTTCTATTGTAAGCTTAGTATATCGTGCTATTTTCTCTATAGGTTTGTTCTCTATTAGCATTTCTTTTGCAGTTTCAATTTTCTCTTTCTCTATGCCCTTCTCCATCCCGGCATTAAACTTTTCTTCAAACTTGTCTATTTCTTGTTGTATAGCCATTTCAGCTCTCAAATAATCATCATGCTCCTGTTCTTGTCCATTTATATTGCTCTAAACTTGCATATGCCGATAACACAATTTTATTTTTAATCTCTTTTGGCGGTTCTTGTTCTTGCGAAGCATATTTTAATAAATGCAACCATTCATCGGTATCATCTTTAAGATCATTTTTTTAAACTTCCCTAGTTCAATAAATACATAAGTTAATGAAAACAAATATTGTTTATGGGTATTGCTTTCTTTTATATGATGATAGCTAATATACGGCAATTCATCAGGCAAAGCTTTTGCTCCTATGATAGAAATTATTACTACCGGCAATAAATCCTTATGTTTCATACCCTTCTTAATTTGACTAACGTAGGTATAACAACCGTAAAGCTGCGTTCTATTAAGATAATCTTTCTCCATTTTACGCTGCATCTCGATTATATACCATCTACCGGTTTCATCTTTAACTTTTAGATCGAACAAACTTCTTTGCCCTTCAAGAAATACAGGTAACTGTTCAGTAGTTATATAGCTTAAATCTATGATTCTATCTCCTTTCGATAACCTAAGAAGAGAGTTCAATAAATTTATTAATTTTACTTTATCGCTAAATAATTTTTTAAATGCAACATTATTTGTACTGTCTAAATATCTTTGCATAAATAATTATATCTTTGGTAAGTTTTTATATATAGCAAATTAACTTCAGGCAGTAAATTATTTTTACAATTTATTATCGGTACTAGGCTTCTTGCATAACCTATCTTATAAAGAGGAACTTGAAGGAAACACGGAACACAGCACTGCAGCGTACATAAAAGTACGTGAGGATGCGAGTACCAGATTGACGTACAAATTACCTTTAGAAGGAGGTTATGCAAGAAGCCTATTAATACCTATCATTATCATCATACACTCCCCAAATTACTTTCTTGGAAATCCAACCTGTGTAATCCTTACATGTAATTTGGCAGAATTGTTCTTTACATTTTTTTAAACTACAACGAACTTTTGGCATTAATTTTGCTACAACCCGGCTTTTAGGGTCTGCGGATTTGGTAAGTTCTATTTCCTTATCAGAAGTAATAACTACTGATCTTTTACCTGATAAAACGCTTGAATGTATCCAACCGCCTTCGCCGTTAATGTCACGTACTTGTCGCCATTGCTTGTACTCTGCAGTTATTTCTACCGGTTCGCCTTTTTTAACAAAAACCCATTCTACGGCAGATTTAGTAGTTGGTCCGCTCCTTGCATTTACTTCATTAGATTTTATTGAAACAAATCTCGGAATAGGCAATTTTTTATTATCAGCATTAATTGTTGTTGATAATATTACAATAATTAAAATAATAAAAATTTTAATCATTATCTTCCGCTTCAGATAAAGCATCCTCTTTTTTTGCTATTATATAATTACCAAGCCTAAATTGTACTTTTATTCTATTAATTTCCTGCTCGCTAATACCTATATTTTTTAGGACTGTTCCACCTATGTGTAATCCAGTCTCATAACTTTCCGGAATAATAGTTGTAGCACCTAAATCATAAAACTCTCTAGCATTTTTTAAATTTTTTAACTTAACGACAACCGGTATATCCTGATAATTACCGCTAATTGTTTTAAGCGATTTCTTGATAGTTACTTGATTATTCATAGTAAGTATTATAGCGAATGCTCTTTCCGCACCTAATGCCTTTAGAGTATCGGCTTGCGATACATCACCTTTAAAAACCGGCAAACCGTTTGATAGCTCTTCTTTTACTCTATCATCATCTAAATCAAGTATTACGTAACTTATACCTTCCGCTTCCAAAACTCTTGCTACCATTTTACCGGTATTACCGAGTCCGGCAATAATAATATGGTTTGTTAAATCTCTTGCCCCAAGCTCAATCATTTGAGTCGGAGTTTTACCAAGTCCTTTATCAACTTTCTCGGCAATCTTTTGCCCTAAAGCTGCGAGTAATGGAGTAAGTGCCATAGTAAAAGTAACTACGAGTAATAATATATCGGCAGTACTTTCTTCTAATACTCCGCTATCTTTACCTAAACTGAATAATATAAAACCAAACTCTCCGCCTTGCGATAATAATAAGCCTGAATAAAAAGCAACTCCTTTATTAAAACCGAATAAAATACAAAAAGCCGTTATGATTAAGGTTTTTATACCTATTAAAGCAATAGATAAAGTAAGAATATGAGATATTTTTTCATACATTTCTAGGGCATCGATATTCATACCCACGGTCATGAAAAACAATCCTAAAAATAAACTTTTGAAAGGATAAATACTTTCCTCTGCCTGCAATCTAAATTCAGTTTCCGCAACTAATACTCCGGCAACAAATGCTCCTAGAGCTAAAGATAAACCAAATGTTTCGGTAGCCCAAGCAGCAGAAAGTACTATTAACAAAGTTATCAAAATAGGTAACTCGCTTGCATTATTACTTTCTGATGAAATGAACGAAAATACAGGACGAAGAAAAACACGACCGACAATAAATATTGTAAGTAAGGCCGTTATGGCTTTTAAGAGTGCAATACCAAGAGCCGCTGCAAGCGAGGCTTTATTGTTACCGGCAAGTAACGGAACTATCACAAGCAATGGCACTACAGCCAGATCTTGTAGTAACAGAATAGCTAAAGAAACTCTTCCTATTTGCGTTGATTGACTACGATTTTCCTCAATAACCTGCATAACAAGTGCCGTAGATGAAAGGGCCAGACCACCGCCGGTAATAATAGCCGCACTACTATTGCCGTCTATAAGCACCATTGCACCGGCAATTACTATAGCGGTTGTTAAAACTTGCAAACTACCGAGACCAAATACATATCGTCTCATAGCTTTTAATCGCTCGAAGGATAACTCAAGTCCTATCGCAAATAATAGAAATACTACACCAAGTTCACCTAGTAACTTAGTTTGGTCATATGTTACGATTTTTAAACCGTGATCACCTATTGCAGCTCCGGCAATTAAGTAACCAAGCACCGGACTTAATCTAAGACGCTTAAGTATAGCCACGATAAAAACCGCAGTACCGAGTAAAATTATAACATTAATAAGAATATGATCGTTCATCTTTTCCAAATTTCTTCTAACTTAAAATGCTCCCGTACTTCAGGACAAAAAATATTAATTAAAATAGTACCTGCATCTATCAGTACCCATTCTGATTTACCAAGCCCCTCAATATTACTATTTATACCAGCACTATTTTTTAATTCTAAAGCTACATATTCAGCAATTGCTCCAACATTTTTAGTCGAACGACCGCTAGCAAATATAATATAATCGGCTAATTTATGTTTTCCTGTTAAATTAATTACCTCAATATCTTCTGCTTTTTTCTCACTTAAACATTCTAAGATAAATAATTTTAATTCTTCAGTTTCTTTTTTCATAATAATTAATAAATGATATAATAATTAATTATTATATGCATAAGAGTCGATTTTATCAATGAATGTTTAAAATTCTATAATAAAAATTCATATAAAGCTTTACTTTAAGCAAAAAAACTTTAATTAATACTTAAATTAATATTGATAAAATAATGGCAATATCTGTAGAAGAGTTAGGAAAAATACTTAAAGAATCATTTCCGAACAGTACAATGAAAATTACTGATTTAGTAGGAGATCAAGACCATTATGCCTTAGAAATATCAGATGTTCAATTTAATGGACTTTCTTTAATTAATCAACATAAATTAGTAAAAAACGCCCTGTCTGAAATATTAAATCAAAAACTACATGCAATTACCATAAAAACTATCGCAGTTCCCGAAAAATAATTACAGATATTAATATAATAATCCTTATACAAATTCAACTTATTATTTCATTTTATGCAAACAGCTGATTATATAGTAATCCGCTATTCGGTGTGTAATTAAGAATAAGGATTTTAAAATCCTTATTCTTAATTGACGCGGGTTTTTAGAAGTTTACTTTAAGTCTTAGCGTACCAGACTGGGCATGGTATTTTTTAGCTAAGTTCAGACTGTAATACACTCCGTACTCCATTCTACCCTTCTTAATTACTGCACCTGCCCCTAAATCATATAGCATTTTAGTAGGTTTAGGTGCCGGTACCGGTAGAGGCTCATTAAGACCGTTAAGATCTGCAACGATTGCCAGTGTTTTACCTTTGAAGTCGTAATTAATAAAGGCATGAATTTGCGGTCTAATTATGAATTCATCCTTATAGTAGGTTGTCTTAATTTCACCGCCGAGTATACCTTCAACCTTGTTATATTGACGTTTCTGAATAGTTAGGTTTTGGAAAGAAGTACCGCCGTATTCCTGATAACCGGCATCTTTAATCTTAGTAAGCCTGATTTCTGCCATCGGTGCAAATGAAGTTTCTTTCCATAGATAATTATACCCCCCCAACTACTTGACCGCTATAAGAAGTTGAATGATACTTACCGTGTGCTGTTTCATAACCGCCTATCATATTATACGTAGTTCATTAGTTTTAATATCACTTCGTGCATAGGTGGTTACGCCTTCTATAAATAGGTTATTTATAAAGTTATATAAACCTTATATAGAACCCATATTAGTTCCGACCTTAGTAGTATTGCCGGCTTTAGCATTTTGGTAACGTAACTTCGTATCGACTCTAGTATAAGCAGCACCAAGAACTATATTATCTTTTATAACGGTATCAAACCCAATTGAGCCACCGGTAGATTTAGCTTTATAACCGCTAAGTCCGTTAAAGGCTTTTTGTACTGCCTTACCGTAATATAGGCTAGCCCATACCCCGTAAATGGAATTATTAGCTTTACTTTCATCAAGTTCACAATCACCGCCTCCGACAACTGCACCTCTCTTACGTGATGTGGCATCTTCTGCTGCAGGATTCGTAGCGTTGTTATTTTCATCTTCAAGAGCCTTAATTCTCTCCCTTACTTTTTGATCACCGATACTAGTATTATCTTGTGCAGCATTAAAGCCGTCGTTCGCTTTAGCACGACTTATTCCGCTACCTGAGCTTCCACCGCTACTTGTACCTGCAGAATTATCTCGGCTACTACCTATAGCCAACATATCGCTACCGGAACTACTTCCCATGCCGTTACTATTATTAGCGGGAGAAACACCTGTTGCTTTAGGATTACCGCTATTACCATATGGACTACTTCCGCTGTTGGTTACACCGCCTTTAGTTGTACCTCCTAAACTAGAACTGCTCCCTTGTGCTGAAGAGTTACCACTATTAGCAGGAGCAATACCGGTTACAGCAGGACTATTATAACTTGAGCCACCGGCGCACCACTCCGACCACTAGAAGCCATTGATGGACTGTATACATCCGAACCGGAAGCTGGACTATTGTAGCTTGAGCCACCTGTTGACGGACTGTTATAGCCCGTAGTACCGCCAAAACTACCGCCTCCTTCGGTTGATAACTGGTTAGCGCCTACGTTTAAGGTTGGAGTCGTTACGACCTAAGCATTCGGACCATAAGTATTGCCTCCAACATTAGCAGGACCACTTGGAGCTACAACAGCCGGACCATCCGGATTAAATACTCCACCTGTGATCTGCCACCAGGAATATTACTACTTGTAGTACCAACATTACCCGGACCATTAGGACCAAAACCACCGGTACCAACTGATGGGCTACCGCCGCCTGTACCAATATTACCTCCTGTACCAGGTCTGTTAGGACCAAATCCTCCTGTGCCTGTAACCGGAGTAGTCGGAGTATTATATCCTGCCGGATTGCTAGGTGTTACGTCGTAGCCGCCCGGAGTGGTAGGCGGAACATATGTATTGTTAACTACACTACCGCTAGTTGGTGGCGGCTATAGAGGGCTAAAACCTCTAACACTCGGACCAACGGAAGGACCCCCCATTGGGGTAATAAGCGGAGTAGTTATTCTATGTATTTCATTTGAAGGTCTCTGAATTATAGATAATAGATGTTCAACTACTTCTCGTCTTTGCCCTACAGGGGTATTTACTATAACATTACCGACAGGAGTATTTATTAAAATTTTGATGATATTATCTATTGTTACATCTCATGTTGGTGCTATCGGTAAAAGTACAAAGGAATTACCTGTAATTTGCCATCTGACAAAACCACCTTCATTAGCGGTTACATTAAACGGTAAGCTTGCAGCATTACCGACTATGATATTACCTCCTGCCGTGGTGATGATAGGATAAGCACTACCCTGCCCAATAGCAGACGGATTATTTTGTGCAGTTCAAAATACTTTAATTGAAGAAACATTTGATAAATCAAAGGTACTACCGCTTGCGAGTACTATATTACCGCTATTAGCGTTTCCTGTTTGCCCTGCATTTATAGTATCATAGAAGACATTTATAATAAATAAGCTCACCGGTAGGAGTAGCAGACTGTATAAATAACTTTATTATTACCAAGATCGAAAGTTATATTACTTCCTGAGATATTGCCCCCGACATTTACGCTAGTATTATCACAGGTAAACATCATTGTTGCTTGATCGGCAATATAGTATTTGCTCCTAAATCCGATGCAATAAAAGCGGTTTTCTTCGGTGCAAAAGTAATAGCATTAGTGCCTGTTACCGCTTTTTGTAACCATACATCATCATCGAATTTATAACTACCGCCGTTAATCGGTGCTTGTACAAGTGCAGCATTAGTGTATTCCGCTGAAGAGTTGCTGCTGCTCCCTTTGAAGTGCTCTGAAACGATTTTTGTTTTGTAATTAAATTTTGTTGTTGCTCTTGGCACTTTAACACCGCCGACCGTGGCTGACGGAATGTCT
Source organism: Rickettsia amblyommatis (assembly GCF_002078335.1). NCBI lineage: Bacteria > Pseudomonadati > Pseudomonadota > Alphaproteobacteria > Rickettsiales > Rickettsiaceae > Rickettsia > Rickettsia amblyommatis. The sequence continues at coordinate 407,558 of NZ_CP015012.1, forward strand.
AAACTTCTACTGTTATAACTGGTAAATACCGCTGATTTACCGGCATCAATAAGTAATATCTTTAGCATAGATATCCCCTTTTACCGTGCCTTTATTACTACTGAACTAGTTTAAGGTTTAAATTCTCACCGCCTAAATCATCGGTAAAACCATTATTGGCGTTAAATATTGCCGTACCTTGATTATTAGTCTTGGTTGTTATACTCGAGTAAAAATCTTCGCTATCGATTGTGATTTTACTGTCTACACCGTTGAACTGAACGGTTTTAAGGTGACTTGAGTCTGAACCTACCGAACCACTACAGCTAGCTCCAGTTGTTAAATCATTTGATATTGCAAGAGTATGGATTTTATTACCTGTGGTCGTAATTGATTCATTTATTATACTTGTATTATTAAGGCTTAAAGTTGCAGACTGAGCAGTAGTAAATGAAATCGAGCCTGTTTTCACGGTACCTTGAATTTGTAACATCACCCCCGTCTATTTGCACTATATCGACCATTTCTTTAGTACCTATACTACCGGAATAAGTCATAGCGGTAGATTCATCAAAAATTACCACACTATCCTCAGGATTTATAGCTAAAGCAAAAGGAGAAAAGCCTGATCCTTCAGAAATATCTAAACTATTAGTTGTTCCGTTAAATTTTATGTTGCCACCATTTATTAACATTACATATCCTGCATTAATACCTCCGGTACAATTTAATACATCACCGCTGATAGTTATATCACCAACTTTTGAAGCACCGCTACCTATAGCTCCACTAACGCTGCTTGGACCGGTAAACATTAAATCCACAGCTTTACCGCCTGTGATGTTAATACCACCGGTTAAATTAGTTGCTTGAGTAAACACTATATTACCCGTGCCGGTCCCTTGGATTTCAGCAATTGACATATTACTGCCGGCGTTAATCGTAACGGTGCTGTTGTCAGCACCCGCTTTTAACATTGCAAGGTTTGTAATTGTATTCGTTGAGTTTCCGTTACCGTCAACTGTACCTATAGTACCGTTATCCATAAACTCTACAGTACCGTTAGTACCCCCGGTACTTGTTATATTACCGGTAATAGCTGATGTTATATTATTTGCTACATCACTAGCAAATATTGCGGTACCGGCATTATTTCGGAAATTCATATTACCGTCAATCTTTACAGCCCCAAGCTCGCTATTCATAGGACTGGAAGGAGTGGAGAAAAAAACATTTGATCCAACCTGATCCTACAGCAACTTTTGCAACGGATACGTCGATATTTGGGGTATTAAGATCAGTTATTACCAGTGTTCCGTGCCCTGTAAGTTGTACTTTACTCACCGGATTTGCTTTTGTTCCGATAGCATACTTATTAGCTGTACCATCTATTGTTAACTTGGTATTAGCATTTCTTGCATTTATCTCAACTACACCGGTATTTGGAACAACTGGCTCTATTATTACCTGTTAACTCTATAGTACTGTTCTTGCCGCTAGCTACGGTAGTCATTAACTTTAAAACAGATGCGGGATTCACGAATGTAACACCTGGTGCATCTAATGGAAAATCACCGTTTAATGCATCAAGGGCATAAACGGCTGGTCCAGCATTAACCTCACCGATATTAATTTTGGCAATCTTAGCCGAGGTAAGTGATGCATCAGCAAAAACCCCACCAGCAGCAATATTAAGAGCACTGCAGTATTACTCACATCAAGTCCATTTGTACCTAACGTAGCATTAGTACCAACAACGCCGACATTACCACTAACATTTATAACAGCAAGGGGATTTGCCTTTGTGCCAAGAGTGTCATTACCCAAATTACCCTGCAAAGTTAACACATTGTTATTAGGTATAGTACTAGAAGTACTAATTAAATTGACGCTACCGCCTCCACCGGCAAAACCATCGACACTATTCATAAAGGTAACTTGTTGATTTTTGCTAGTAGTTAAACCAAATACGGATTTAGTATTATTCAAATTAATAGCACTTCCTAGAGTTAAAGCCTTGTTAGATAAATCTATCGTAAATGCTGCGGCTGCATTTCCCTGCCAGATATTAATTGTGTTTACCGTACCTATACTTGAAGCAGTAGCCGTTATAGTGCCGGTAGTATAAACGTTTAATGTTCCTGTGTTCCCGTTTTTGATTTGGCTGTTAAGTAAATAACCTGCAGGATTTGCTCCCGAAAACTCCAAAACACCGCCATTGGTAAAATTCACGTTACCGCTTATTGTAAGCGAGTCTTGTAAATTCGCCACAGCATTGTTACCAAGTGTTAAAGAAGTAGCGGATACACTTTTTTGAAAGATAACCGTTTTATTACCTGCTGCATTAACAGTAATTGCTCCAATATTATTTATGACTCCGGTAACGTTACCGCCTCCTAAAAATACTAAATTACCGTTAGTTGCTGCACTACTTGTCACTGCTGCTAAAGTACCGGTATCATTCACGTTAAACGTACTTGCAGACCCTTTAAAATCAGTCTGTCCTGTAATAACTGTTGTGTTAATAGTTCCGGCCACGCCAAAAGTTGCATTACCGGTAATATTTCCTGTATATGTTCCTGTTCCGACAGTAACATTACCCGTAGTATTTGTTGTAAGTTGGCCTGCTCCGACCGCAGCATTACTGGTAAAACCACCCACAGCTGTAGCTACCACACCTGCATTATTTATGGTAAGAGTAGTTGCACTAGATGCTCCGACTATCACAACATTCCCTGCTCCGTTAAGATTCAAAGCCGCAATACCTGTTACAGGTCCAAGCGTACCTGCTCCTAAAACATTAACAATGCCGTTAACACCTCCGCTACTTGTTACTACCACTAAATTACCGCCCGCAGCAAGGTTTATATTGTACCAGCATTATTGCCTTGAACATTTTTAATATATTAACCGGATTTGTAGCTTTTGCCTTAATCCAACTTGGATGTTTAAATTGAAAGTTAGTGTCAATCTGTAATGTAAGATCTGCCTGACCTTGAACAGAAGTTACTATACTACCTGGACCTGAGATAAAGGCGATTCTATTATCACCAGTAGGAGGAAAAAGTGATGTAGCCTGAAAAATCAAAGTACTAGCTAAATCGTTAAAATTAAAGCTGTTAGAATAGTAAGTATTCCCTGGTGCTTCTCCTGGTCCTGGAGCAAAAGGAGGAACCGCTGCAAGTGCTTGTGCATTTGTAACTGGCGTACCTGTTAAAGCGATGTTTATAGCGTTAGGGGCATCTACAACGAGCCCGACATTTTCTTTAGTAAGATCAACAGGTATAACCGGTCCAAGAGTTATGTTATTTGGCACAGTCATTGTTGCATTATTAAAGGTATCTAAATATATAGCAGGAATTGCTGGCACATCTGCAGTAAAATTATTTACTGCGCCAAGGGTTACAAATGAACCTGGTACATATGCTCCTCCGCCAAAAGCACTACCATCAGCTACTCCACCCCCTACTGTTACGATTCGGTTAGCAGTACCAAGGGCACTAGTGCTAGCAAGCATCAATGCCGCAGTTGATGCAAACATGCCTTTTTTTATTAAATTTTTTATCGTTGACTTGACATAATATCTCCTAAATTTGGGCTTAATTTTTTTAATTTATGATTTTGTTATATAAATAACATATTACTTTTAGTTGAAAACATTAATTAAATACTAAAATATATATAAATACTTATAAATAAGGTATTTTCTATATAGAAAAAGTAATTTATGATTACTTTTTCTTGTTTAAAATAAATTAAACTTTATGTACTTTTTATAGAAATTCGATACATCGTATATAAAACTTAAGAAATACAAGGGTAAAACCTATCTATTTTAGCTTCTTAGTGAAAACTGCAAAACTTTATTAATTTTTGTACCTCTTATGTCATTCCTGCGAAAGCAGGAATCCAGTAATCTTTAATGTCATCCCGCAACTTGATTGCGGGATCTCAGGACACAGTCTGTTATACAAGATCGGGGTCAAATCACGGTATAACAGCAAAAAAGACTGGATTCCTGCTTCCGCGGGTATGAACATAAGAGCCATACAACAAAGCCGCAGGACTGACACAATGATGCTTAGAACCTAACAAAACCACTTTTTCTAGATAAAATCTATAAATTTTTACATAAACAAATTGATTTGCTACGAATAATAGAGTATATAGTATAGACATAATTAATTATCGGGGCGTAGCGCAGTCTGGTAGCGCATCTGGTTTGGGACCAGAGGGTCGGGAGTTCGAATCTCTCCGCCCCGACCATAAAAACATACATTATAATGTCAAAAGACGACCTCATTCAGTTTACAGGTACAGTACTTGAACTTTTACCTAATGCTACTTTCAGAGTAAAGCTTGAGAATGATCATGTAATTATTGCTCATACTTCCGGTAGGATGCGTAAAAATCGTATCAGAGTATTACTAGGAGATAAAGTTATGGTAGAAATGACCCCTTATGATTTAACTAAGGGGCGTGTGATTCATCGTCACTAGTCTTTATAAGTATGAAGCAGAACAGAAAAAACCTACCGATTATATTAGCATCAAGCTCTCCTGCAAGAATTGAGTTACTAAACAGAATCAAAATTATCCCTTCACAAATTATTCCAGCAGATATAGACGAAACACCTAATTTGCGTGAATTACCGGCTCCCTTAGCCATAAGACTTGCTTACGAAAAAGCTATAAAAATTGCATCTCAAATAGAGGAATCAGCTATAATTATAGCTGCCGATACCGTAGCAGCAGTAGGTAGAAGAATATTGCCGAAAGCCACTACTTATGAAGAAGTCAAGAATTGTATTAAGATGTTATCCGGGCGTCGTCATCGTGTCTATACCGGTTTATGTATTATCAAAAAAGAGAATGATCAGCTTACAGTTAGACAAAAAATAGTTCAGACTATTGTTAAGTTCAAAAAATTAAGTGATGAAGAGATTAATTTTTATTGTTCTTTAGATGAGGGAATAGATAAAGCCGGCGGATGTAAAATTTCCGGTTATGCAGAAGCTTTTATCTCATTTATTTCCGGCTCATATTCAAATGTTATGGGATTACCTTTATTTGAAACAGTAAATGCTCTAACTTCTTTAGGTTTTAGATGTTCAAGTGTCATTCCTGCACAAATGAATTATTGTCATTCCGCGACTTAATCGCGGAATCTAGTTAAAAATACTAAAATTATTAATATAATAATTTGTTTTTCTAGACCCCGTGGTCAAGCCATGGGGTGACATTAAATGTTTTTGGATTCCTGCGATCCACACACATAAATTACCTAGCTACTTAATTCTCAGGCTCATCCAAATGACTTCTCTCATAATTTTCATGACGCTCTTGAGCTTCAATACATAATGCAGCAATAGGTCGTGCTTCTAATCTTTTTATACCTATTGGGTCGCCTGTTTCTTCACAGTAACCGTATTCCCCATTTTTAATACGTGATAATGCTTCTTCTATTTTACTCATTAATTTACAATATCTATTTCTACTACGAAGCTCAAAAGCTCTTTCTGTTTCATGAGTAGCACAATCGTTAAGATCGGATTCTTTTAAATTTTCTTCCTTTAAATGATTTAAAGTCTCTTGAGATTCCTTTAATAAATCCTCTTTCCATCTTAAAAGTTTTTGTCTAAAATATTCTAGATGATTAGGACACATATATTCTTCATCTTGAGAAGGTTTATATCCCATAGGTAATTTAGGTGTTTCTAGCATATTAATATCTCAATATTAGCTTTAATATATTATATGTTTATAAGGTTTTTAAATAATATAATATATGACTTAAAATTAACGCAAGAAGATTATGAATATTAATATATTTTATTTTTTAATTGGATATGCGGTAGTATATACAGCTTCTAAATGCTTTATACTTGTTTTAGTATAGTTTTGTGTAGTAGATAGACTTTTATGACCTAATAGCTCTTGAATAGAGCGTAAATCTGCACCATGCTCAAGCAAATGTGAAGCAAAACTATGTCTAAATGAATGAGCAGTTAAATGCTGCGGTAAACCATAAAAATGCTTTAATTTAATTAATTCACGATTAAATACCGGTGGCTGCAATTTCTTACCATGCTTTCCTCTAAATATGGGTTCATTATCACCTAACTTATACGGCAATATTGCTAAATATTGGGTAATTAAATTTTTAGCAATCGGTAACCACGGAATTATTCTTTCTTTACTACCTTTACCTATTATTCTTATAAATTCTAGATTTTGTAGATGAAGTTTCGTAATTGATAATGCTTCCGATATACGTAGACCTGAAGCATATATAAGAACAAGTAGGGCTTTATTTCTAAGTTCTACCCACTTAACATTCCCGTATTCTTCAATATGTTCAAGTGATATTACTACATCATCTTCCGATAAAGCTTTTGGTAACAATTTAGTCTTTTTAGGAGATTTTATAGAAAAAATTATATGACTATTTAATTGTGTTGTTTTCTCTAAAAACCTATAAAAATTTTTTACTGCAGATAAACCACGTGAAATTGAAGAAGTGGTAAAATTATCACAGTTACGTTTTGCAAGCCAACTTCGGATTACTCTTATATCTGCGGTTTTAATATGATTTATCGTTACAAGCTCTGAATTATAATAATTCATAAACTCAAGGAAATGCTTAAGGTCATTATTATAAGAAATTACTGTATTATTAGAGTAATTTCTTTGCAAAACAAGGTATTTTTGCCACTTATTTATTAATGCTTGAATTGATGTATCTAACATTTATAAAAACTTAACTATTTTTAATATTATTCTTAATGCTAACAATGATTGACTCATAATTTTATGTTAGCATGAATTGAGGGTTTATGTTTACATATACGTAACTTATAAAACACAAAAAATTTTTTAAGTAAAAAATTTAATTTATTTTATGAGAATAAATAATGTGAAATAATACACAATTTTTAGATTTAATGAAATCCTATATGAATCCAGAATTTTATATGAGTTCTATGAAAAATATCCCTAGTGTAGATCTAGCATCTATCACAAATACAATGCAAAGAGCTATGAATATTCTTTTAATAACTAACCAAGTTGCTACAAAAAGCATGCAATCTTTGCTTAAGAAAAATTCCGAAATTATACAAAATAATGTTAATACTATTTTGAATACTACTAAAGAAGCAGCAACTTCTAAAGATTTCAAACAAGCTAGTGAATGTTATCAAAAATGTTTAAAATCTATTTATGAAACATCTATGGATAATGCTAAGGAATTAGCAAGTATTGCTTATGAGTCTCAACCAAAATATTAGAAGCCGCAAATAAGCACATTGCCGAAAATGTTCATCATGCTTTTAATAATATGCAAAATATGGCAGAACAAGTACAAAAAAACTTCAACAAGAAATCTGCTTAATTTTCAACCTCATGAGCTAAGCGACTGAAGGCGTTGTTGCATGGACGAAAAATGCGTTTGATGTCATGCCAGCGCAAGCGAGAATCCAGAAAAAAGCGAAATTATTTGAGCTTTTAATATAAAAAATTAAATATATTTATATCTTTTAGCTACTTAGTAATTAACGCATCGCTCATACCGTATGCCTGCATATAAATAGATTCTTCAGCTTTATCTATCTGATTGGCTATAAACTTAGTACAACCTGCAGGCGGAGTAAAACATGTACTAACTTTACTTCTTGAAAGCTCTGAAATATTGTAATGCTTTATTTGCAGAGCAGATAAATCTAATGATTTTTGACTTATTAGATTAGTAAAATAATCCGGATTCCATAAATACCTAAAGCAATTCCCAAGATAAAGGCAATAGATATTTCTATAAATTTATTATTTTTTCTCTTCATGACTTATTTATATTTTAGGCGTTGCATAATAGATCGGCTTTTCCGTCATTGCGAGGAAAATTACAAAGTAATTGACGAAGCAATCTCATGAGATTGCCACGCAGCCTATGGCTGCTCGCAATGACGATTTAGTATCCCCACAAACAACACCTGCTTCCTTACGTAACTTCCTGGAGCTTCTTCAATAACCTCTAGATTCTGATAATCTAAAGAATCTACTAGCTTATTATCATTATTTTTTATAAGCCAATAATTCCACCATGAACCTTTATATTTTGTAGCTTTCATAAACCACTCATGACTACTTAAACTTAAGTCGTCATTAAGCCGATAATTATATTTAGCACTAGCGGGAGGGTTAACTACACCTGCTACATGCCCTGAATCCGTGAGACAAAAAATCTTATGTCCGTTTAATAATTTTACTCCATCATATATTAAGCGCCATGGAGCTATATGATCTTCTTTTGCGGCTACGAAAAAAAAGTTACAATCAACTTTTCCAAGATCTATTTTTGTTCCGAGTACCTCTAAATTATTAGACTCTTTTAGCAAGTTATTGCAATATGTATTTTGTAAATATTCCTAATACATTTTTGCCGGCAAGTTAGTAGAATCCGCATTCCAATATAGCAAATCAAAAGGCATCGGTTTTTTACCGAGTAAGTAATTATTGACAAAAAACGTCCAAATTAAAGCATTAGCCCTTAGTAAACTAAAGCTATTTGATAAATATTACCCATCAAAATAGCCTTTTAGTTTTATATCTTCCTTAATGTAGTTAATCGTAGCTTCATTAAAAAATATTCTAAGCTCGCCGAGATAACTCGAGTATATTATAATATTTATTTATACATGGCGGAATAATAAATATCGGAATCTTATGAACTTTCTCTTTCGTCTCATAACATATTAATTGCATTAAATCATTTTGGAATATAACTTTTCCTTTTGTCACCGCAATATTTTTACCGAGTTTAAAAGCAGATTTATCGGTAGTTTTAATATTTAATATATCACCTGAACTTTTTATATCTCTTAAGAAATTTTTTAGCCCTTGTACTAAATTTTGCCCGCCGCTTTCTAATGTCTCACGCAAAACTTTTGGATTACAAAAAGCAAAATTTGAAGGTGAAAACGCATCGATAAAATGTTTAGTTGCAAACTCTAAATGTTGCTTGAGATCATTTGACAGCTCATACTATATTCTTCTTAAGCCACTCGCTAGATAGTAAATAATATTATTTAACAAAGTCAAAATAAGCATTATCCTCCCATGAAGAATCTTTAAATCTTTTATCTCGATTATCCGGAGAAAATACAGCTTTTGCCAGACTACCGACAAACTTTACAAAGCTATTCGCTGTAAGCTCTCTGAACTTATCAATATATTCAATATTAAGCTGACAAAATTTGCCCAAAATTGTTCTACCATTAAAGAGGCTATAATTCTGTTTTTATCACTATCAATTAGGCTCCTAGGGATCACTCCCCCTACTTTGCATGAAATGCGAAATAAGCTCTTGACATTTATCGGCAATTTCTTTGAAATTATTAATTATCGTCTCGTGCGGGATGTTATACATGTTTAGTTCCAAGATATTTCAAAAAATTAACAATTAATATAAACAGTAGACGAAGTTTAATTTGGAAAAGAGCAAGGCGTTTCATATTTTTGGACCGCAGCGTACATACTAGTACGTGAGGATGAAAAAATATGAAATAACGATGCCAATTTTTCAAATTAAACGAGTATACCTTATATCTTTAAGCTATTCCACATACTATTAACCTTGTCGATAACTTCCTGACTCATTGCTATTTTTTTACCCCATTTTCTATTTGTCTCAGGGTATATTTTATCGGTTGCATCTATTCCCATTTTACTACCAAGACCTGACTCAGGAGATGCAAAATCCAAATAATCTATCGGGGAATTATCTATAAAGCTCGTATCACGCCTTGGATCGCTTCTTGTTGCTATTGCCCAAATTACTTCTTGCCAATTACGAACATCAATATCGTCATCTACAACTATAATAAACTTACTATACATAAAGTGCCGTAAGTAAGACCAAATCCCAAGCATTATTCTTTTAGCATGACCGGGATAGGATTTTTTAATCGATACTACCGCAACTCTATATGAACAACCTTCAGGTGGAAGCCAAAAATCGACTATTTCCGGAAATTGTTGCTGCAATATAGGAATAAAAATTTCATTTAATGCTTCACCTAAGATTGATGGCTCATCAGGCGGTTTTCCTGTATAGGTGCTTAAATATACTGGACTTTTCTTCATCGTTATTGCGGTAACCGTAAATACAGGAAATTCCTCAACATCATTATAATATCCGGTGTGATCCCCAAAAGGACCTTCAGGCAAATACTCCTCTAAACTTACATAACCTTCCAGCACTATTTCACTATGTGCAGGTACTTTGAGGTCAATAGTTTTGCATTGTACCAATTCTACTTTTTCATTACCGAGTAAACCAGCAAAATTATACTCCGAGATATTCTCAGGTATCGGCGTAACTGCTGCCAAAGTTACCGCTGGATTTGCCCCGATAACGATAGCAGCAGGAAAAGGTTCTTTTTTTGCTTCTTTCCAACGTTTATGATGCTCTGCTCCGCCCCGTAACTTTAACCAACGCATCAATAGCTTATTTTCTGAAATAACCTGCATTCTATATATGCCAAGGTTGTAATTATCGATTTTATCTTTTGTTGGACCTTTAGTAACTACTATACCCCAAGTAATTAAAGGCAAAATATCATCAGGCCAACACCTTTGGATCGGCAATATATTGATATTCGGTTTGTCAATGACGATTTCATGACAAGCTGCTTTTGATACGGTTTTAGGAGACATAGCAAATATACGCTTAGCAAGCGGTAACATTGACAATGTTTCTTTAAAAGATGCGGGAGATTGCGGCTGTTTAAGGAATGCTAGTAAAACACCAAGTTCTCTTAATTCTTTGGGTGACTTAAGTTTAAGCCCCATACAAATACGATTTATACTAGCATAAAGATTAGTTAGAACAGGTATGTCGGACTTAATGCCGTCGGCTTTTATAACATTTTCAAAAAGTAATGCAGGTCCGCCTTGTGCTAATACTCTTCTACTAATTTCAGTAATTTCTAAGTCAGTTTTAACCTCAAGAGCAATACGCTTTAACTCACCGTTTTTTTCTAAAAATTTTAAAAACTCCGGTAAATTTTTAAAGCTCATAGTTTTATTTTTTTGTTTATAATGTGCGGCTTATTTTACGTCATTGCGAGCAGCCATAGGCTGCGTGGCAATCTCATTAAATATCCTGAGATTGCTTCGTCAATTACTTCGTAATTTCCTCGCAATGACTATACGGTATGATCTGATGGATTTCGCTACTTACTAAAATTAGCTTTTACCTGCATATCATTCTGAATAATTGTGTAGTTAATTAGCTCGTCAATTACAGAATTTTTAATATTATATATTATATTTTTTTCTGAATTGACATGAATATTTTTAGCTGTTAATTCATCGATACTTCTAGATTTAATATGTGCAAAATATACTTCATCACCTACTTGAAATACAGGCGTATTACTTCCTATTTTAGTATTAAAAATTGATAATAATATTTCAGGAGTTAGTGTTAGATCATTCGCCATTTCGGATCTAATATAGCGTTTTTTGCTTATTTTTATTCCGGTAGCTTTAAGCTCTTTTATGTTCTCTTGATCTGAATTATATTCCTTTGCTAAATCCTTGATAATTTTTAAGTTTACATCTGCAATATTCCGCTTTATCCAAGCTTTATTTACCTGCTCTTTAATAGCATCAAATTCAGGTATTTTTGCTGGCTGAATAGAGTTTAATTCTACCAATATAAGATAGCTTTTATCCTCTGTTTCTATAGGATAAGATAATTCACCTTCTGAAAGCTCAAAAATACTATCGGCATTTTCAGCAATTATTTTATCTTCAATAAGCTCTGCATAACTGATATAGTTAACGTTTTGTATCGGTAGCTTATATTTTTCGGCAATTTCAACTAAGCTAGAACCGGCTGCCGTCTCATCTTCCAGCTTTTTAGCAAACTCCATATTAAGTATGTCGATTTTTTGAGCCTTTAATAAATCATGTAATTGTTTTTGTACCGCTTCAAAACTTTGATCACCGAATTCATCTTTATTTTCATTATAAAATTCTAGCAACTCATCTTGAGTAACTGAGACTTTTAAATCCTTAATATTAGCTTTAATATAAGAAAAGCTACGTTTCTCAGGTACCTCAAACGCGGTTTTATTATCTTGGTAAAAATCCTTTAATTGCTGACCGGTAGGAGTAGGGATTTGTAAATCTTTTGGTTTATTTTGTAAATCTATTTGTATTAATTCTACTTCTCTTTTTTCAGCCATATAATCTACTATATTGTCAATCATAGTTTTAGGAACATAGAAACTTTCTACAAAAGTACCGACAAAAATATTTTTTAGAGCTTTTTTTTTGAGGTTTAATAAATATTTTTCTTCATCCATATAAGAATTTCTAAAATAAGTTTTAAAAATTTTTATATTGAAAACACCTTGCTCATTTTTAAAAACCGGTGATTCTTTAACTAAAATTTTAACTGTATCATCACTTAGATCTAAGTCATAATAACTCACTAAATAATCTAAGACATTATCGTAAACAAGCCTTTTTAGGATTCGGTTATCAATATTTAACTGTGCTATTTCTTCATCCGTTAAACTTGTTCCCATTTGCTTACTTATAGCATTAATTTCTAAAGATTTTGCTCTCAAAAAATCTTCCTGGGAGATATTTTTCACATGAGAAAAAGTAACAATATCGCCGCTTCTTCTTCCGTTTAATACATCTTTAATACCAAAGCCGACAAAAGCAAAAGCTATCATTGCGAATAAAACCCGCATTATAAAACTATCGGCAGTTTTTCTAATATTATCTAACATAATTTTTTATTTAAGTTTTTATCGTCATTGCGAGGAAATTACGAAGTAATCGACGAAGCAATCTCAGGATATTTGACGAGATTGCCACGTCGCTTCGCTCCTCGCAATGACGCTTCTCAAAACTACATTATAAAGTAAAAAAGCCTATATAGTCAAACTATATAGGCTTTGTTTATGATTATAGAACGGTTAATTAAAAATTAACACGAACTTTTACACTACCTTGCTGAGCGAAATACTTACTTCCGATATTGGTATCGTAGTTAATCCCGTATTCCATCATTTTATGCTTAGCAGTAACACCGACACCGACATCAAAACTTGTGTTGCTTTGCTTCAAGCTGTTGGTTGGGAGAGGAGCAGTCATACCTTGTAATCTTGCATCAATCGCCGGAACTTTATTCTTGAATGCATAATCGACCATTGCGTAAAGCTCAGGTGTTAGCACTATTTCATTGACATTGATATTACTTGATACTTTAGCACCGAGTAAACCGTCGAAAGCATTATAGTTCTTGCCTTTAACGATAAGATTTTGGTAAGTAGTACCGGTTTCCTTATAGCCCTTATCTTTGATAGTCGAATATCTAAGCCCAGCTAGCGGTGTTAAGTTAATGTTCTCAGGCATCATATAGGTATAACCAGCCATTAACTGACCTGTATAGCTTTCGGATTTATACTTACCGTTTGCAGTTTGATAACCGACAGTCTCTAGTGCCGTTGCAATAACACGTCTTGATTTGCTTCTTATCTTATTATCTGAGTAAGATGCTATAGCTTCAACGAAGAGATTTTCATAAGGTACATTATATAAACCGTATAAAGAATAGATGTTGCTCTCTACCTTATTCTTATCTCCCGTTTTATTATTTTTTAGCTTAATGTCAGTATCGGCTCTTGTATATGCAAGTCCGAGTGCTAGATCATCGCTAACTAAGCCGTCAAAACCTATAGTGCCACCAGTTGTATCAGACTTATAACCACTTATATTGTTACACATCTTCTGCGTTGCATTACCGATAAACGGGCTTATCCACGCACCAAACTTAGCATCCATATCTTCATCACCGGAAGAAACAGGACCTTTATTCGCTGCTTGTACTTTACCCATTCTAGCATTTAGAGCCGTTATATTACTTGATATATTACTCGCTATAACTTGATTATTAACGGCAGCTATAGTATCGCTAGGTTTTACAACATCTTGCATGAGGTGCGTTGTAGCATCTGCTTCCTGTAGCGGTGTCATTAGACCAAAGTTATTGAAAGCTTGATGTGCATCTGAACCATTGGGAGCATCCTCCATTAACTCAAGCGATTTCTTTATATTTGCAGCATTTGAGATATTTGCAAGCGGTCCACCCGGTTTAAAATCTTCACCTATAACATCTGCAGCTATATCCTCTGCAAATAACGTTAAAGTCGATGTATCAAAAGTAAAGTCAACAAAACGGTTGTCATTATTAATAGTTATTTTAACATTCTCTTCAGAAGTAGGCTTTAAACCACCTGCTGTTTCTGCAGATATTACCGTATATTTTGTATCTGGGCTTATATTATTAATGTCGAAATTAGTAGCAGTAACAACAACTGCTAAAGCTGAAACCCCTGATAAATCAAGAGTACTACCTGATTTAATTAAGATATTACCACCTGACTTAGCTGCTCCGTCAAAAGTAGTATTTAAGGTTAGCGTATCGGTAAAACTACCGGTGCCAGTATATGTTACTTGATTTGCACCTAAAGTAAGTGTAGTACCACTACCTGTTATATTACTATTAAAGGCTAGGCTATTGCCGAAATTAATAGTAGCACTGTTAGCTACAAAGCTGGTAGCCGTTACATTTTTAGCAAAATTAGTGACAGAACCTTTGGCTAAAGTAACCGCACCTGTATTAGTGAATGTATCGGCAAAACTTGTAGTACCGCCAAGTGTCGCCGTACCTTTTGCGTTAACACTGCGTGCAAAACTTGTAGCACCTGCCGTTGTGATATCACCAACCGAATTAGCCGCAGTCCCTACAACACCGCTAACACTACCGCCATTCGTGAAGTTTAGCTTCAGGGCCTGACCACCGGTTTTATTTATGCTGCCTGTTAAGTTAAAGTTTGCAAGTAATGTTAAAGTATTTGTGCCTGTACCTTGGATTTCGCCGATTTTAACGTCACCGCCTTTGGCAATAGTTACCTTTCCTGCACCTACTTTTAACATAGCAATCCTGTTTACGCTATTAAGATTACTTGCACCTAAAACTATTAACGTACCGTTATTAGTACCGCCGGTATTTTGGACTGCTCCCGCAACATTTACATTGTTATTTAATGTTACCGTACCGTTTTTTGCATTAAAATCTAAGAAACCGCCAATATTACCGGTTTGAGTTAATTGAACAACATCATTAAGTAAAACTACGTTTGCCGTAGTAGCTCCAAGTTCTAATTGACCTGTAGTATCAAGCACTATATTTGTTGTATTAAAAGTGGTACCTGCCGCGCCGCAATCGCCCGCTCCTTTGAAAACTATAGCTTGTAACTTATGAGCTCCACCAAGCGTCTTGCCTCCGGCTATCGTTAATCTTTTTCCTGCAGTTACAGAATTTAATGTTACTATACCCTCATTGTCATTATCAGGGTCTATATTCGCACCTAGTGTGATCGTACGGTCGTTTCCTGAACTATTTTGTAATATTAATTGAGCATCCGCATGTGCAAATTGAATATTTCCTGCCGGTATATTTAAATTACCATTATTTGCATCAATCGTATAAGTAGCATCGTGTATTTGTATAGCACCAGCATTAAATGCTGTACTACTAGTAAAATCTGCATTATTGTTAATAAGCACGTTCTGTATACCTTCTAAATTTATATCGTCGGTTATTGTAACGGCATTATAAATAAGTAAAGTGTTAAATTTATTACCGCCTCCATCACCGATATTTCTAGCGGTACCTGCTACATTACTCCCGATATTCAGGCCATTAACCCCACCATCAAAGACTACATCACCTTCATTAGCACCGGGAGCTACTAAATCAGCTGCTAATAATATATTTTTTACCCCGACTCCAGTTAAGTTAGAAAGTGCTAAAGTAGAATCTGGAGCTCCAAAATTAATATCTTGAGCATTTAATATAGTAACATCACCAGCACTTGCATCAATTGCAAAACGATTACCGGCTCCAATATTGATTTCTGCAACTGTTCCTATAGTTGAATGATATGCCGTAAGTGACTTTGTATTAACATTTAATATAGCGTTATTGCCGTTTGCTATAGCGCCTTTAAAATAATAAGGAATTGTGTTACCACCACCATCAAGAGGTCCGTTAAACTCTAAAGTACTCCCGACTCCAAAATCTATATTATTCGCAGCTAGGCTTCCTCCAGCTTGTAATGTTATTCCTGCTCCTACATTCACTGTTGCTAATGCTGCCGTATTACCTATATTGCCAGTTACTGTACTATTACCGGTAAACGTTGCTATACCATTATTTGCATTACCAGTATTATCTATCGCTCCGGTCATCACTACAGGATTCGTAAATGTCACTGCTGACGCATTATCCGTTAAGTTTATTGCATTCGCTTTTACCACTCCGCCTTGTACTTGTAGCAAACCTACTCCTACATTCACTGTTGCTAATGCTGCCGTATTACCTATATTGCCAGTTACTGTACTATTACCGGTAAACGTTGCTATACCATTATTTGCATTACCAGTATTATCTATCGCCCCGGTCACCACTACAGGATTCGTAAATGTCACTGCTGACGCATCATTTGTTAATTTAGTCGTAGTAGCTTTAATGACCGCTCCCTCTAACTTGGCTGTACCTGCTCCTACATTTATCGTGGCTAATGAATTTGTATTACCTATATTCCCGGTTACTTGACTCAATTCACCATTTAAATTTAAGACACCTACATTATCACCGCCTGTGGTGTTATCAATCGCACCTCTTAATACTGCATTTGCATTTGTAAGGGTTAATACCGACGCAGCATTTGTTAATTTAGTCGTAGTAGCTTTAATAACCGCTCCCTCTAACTTGGCTGTACCTGCTCCTACATTTATCGTGGCTAATGAATTTGCATTACCTATATTCCCGGTTACTTGACTCAATTCACCATTTAAATTTAAGACACCTACATTATCACCGCCTGTGGTGTTATCAATCGCACCTCTTAATACTGCATTTGCATTTGTAAGGGTTAATACCGACGCAGCATTTGTTAATTTAGTCGTAGTAGCTTTAATAACCGCTCCCTCTAACTTGGCTGTACCTACTCCTACATTTATCGTGGCTAATGAATTTGCATTACCTATATTCCCAGTTACTTGACTCAATTCACCATTTAAATTTAAGACACCTACATTATCACCGCCTGTGGTGTTATCAATCGCACCTCTTAATACTGCATTTGCATTTGTAAGGGTTAATACCGACGCAGCATTTGTTAATTTAGTCGTAGTAGCTTTAATAACCGCTCCCTCTAACTTGGCTGTACCTGCTCCTACATTTATCGTGGCTAATGAATTTGTATTACCTATATTCCCGGTTACTTGACTCAATTCACCATTTAAATTTAAGACACCTACATCATCACCGCCTGTGGTGTTATCAATCGCACCTCTTAATACTGCATTTGCATTTGTAAGGGTTAATACCGACGCAGCATTTGTTAATTTAGTCGTAGTAGCTTTAATGACCGCTCCCTCTAACTTGGCTGTACCTGCTCCTACATTTATCGTGGCTAATGAATTTGTATTACCTATATTCCCGGTTACTTGACTCAATTCACCATTTAAATTTAAGACACCTACATCATCACCGCCTGTGGTGTTATCAATCGCACCTCTTAATACTGCATTTGCATTTGTAAGGGTTAATACCGACGCAGCATTTGTTAATTTAGTCGTAGTAGCTTTAATAACCGCTCCCTCTAACTTGGCTGTACCTGCTCCTACATTTATCGTGGCTAATGAATTTGCATTACCTATATTCCCGGTTACTTGACTCAATTCACCATTTAAATTTAAGACACCTACATTATCACCGCCTGTGGTGTTATCAATCGCACCTCTTAATACTGCATTTGCATTTGTAAGGGTTAATACCGACGCAGCATTTGTTAATTTAGTCGTAGTAGCTTTAATAACCGCTCCCTCTAACTTGGCTGTACCTGCTCCTACATTTATCGTGGCTAATGAATTTGTATTACCTATATTCCCGGTTACTTGACTCAATTCACCATTTAGATTTAAGACACCTACATTATCACCGCCTGTGGTGTTATCAATCGCACCTCTTAATACTGCATTTGCATTTGTAAGGGTTAATACCGACGCAGCATTTGTTAATTTAGTCGTAGTAGCTTTAATAACCGCTCCCTCTAACTTGGCTGTACCTGCTCCTACATTTATCGTGGCTAATGAATTTGTATTACCTATATTCCCGGTTACTTGACTCAATTCACCATTTAGATTTAAGACACCTACATTATCACCGCCTGTGGTGTTATCAATCGCACCTCTTAATACTGCATTTGCATTTGTAAGGGTTAATACCGACGCAGCATTTGTTAATTTAGTCGTAGTAGCTTTAATAACCGCTCCCTCTAACTTGGCTGTACCTGCTCCTACATTTATCGTGGCTAATGAATTTGTATTACCTATATTCCCGGTTACTTGACTCAATTCACCATTTAAATTTAAGACACCTACATTATCACCGCCTGTGGTGTTATCAATCGCACCTCTTAATACTGCATTTGCATTTGTAAGGGTTAATACCGACGCAGCATTTGTTAATTTAGTCGTAGTAGCTTTAATGACCGCTCCCTCTAACTTGGCTGTACCTGCTCCTACATTTATCGTGGCTAATGAATTTGTATTACCTATATTCCCGGTTACTTGACTCAACTCACCATTTAAATTTAAGACACCTACATTATCACCGCCTGTGGTGTTATCAATCGCACCTCTTAATACTGCATTTGCATTTGTAAGGGTTAATACCGACGCAGCATTTGTTAATTTAGTCGTAGTAGCTTTAATGACCGCTCCCTCTAACTTGGCTGTACCTGCTCCTACACTTATCGTGGCTAATGAATTTGCATTACCTATATTCCCGGTTACTTGACTCAATTCACCATTTAAATTTAAGACACCTACATTATCACCGCCTGTGGTGTTATCAATCGCACCTGTTAATACTGCATTTGCATTTGTAAGGGTTAATACCGACGCATCATTTGTTAATTTAGTCGTAGTAGCTTTAATAACCGCTCCCTCTAACTTGGCTGTACCTGCTCCTACATTTATCGTGGCTAATGAATTTGCATTACCTATATTCCCAGTTACTTGACTCAATTCACCATTTAAATTTAAGACACCTACATTATCACCGCCTGTGGTGTTATCAATCGCACCTGTTAATACTGCATTTGCATTTGTAAGGGTTAATACCGACGCAGCATTTGTTAATTTAGTCGTAGTAGCTTTAATAACCGCTCCCCCAAGAGAAAGGATGCTTGCCCCAACACTTATTTGAGCTGCTGGGTTAACATTACCTATTGTTCCGTTAATGGCAGCATCTGTCTTGACAGTTATTATACCTCCTCCATCGATATTTCCTGCAAGTGTTATCTTTGCCGGGGTTACAGATTGTATAATTAGTGCAGCATTCGCTCCCCCTAAAGTTATATTTCCTAAACCTGCATAATTATCGGCAGGAGCATCAAAACCATGATTTGCAGCAACAGCATTAGTACCGTTTAAAGTTAAGCTTTTGCCGGCAGTAATAGTAACAGGCAACAAGTTACCTCCCGTCACAATCGAACCAACGACGGTATTTTGAGTAATATTTAGACCTACGGGAGTAGTACCCGCAACATTTATAGCCGTAATAATACGACCGGCTTCATTTGCAGTGATAGTATGATCACCACCGTAAGTAAATGCCCTATTGTCTTGAGGACCGTTAGCAGGAGTACCATTAGCTACCCCTTCAGCCGTTATCTCATTCCAATTATTGACAGCAGCAAGATCATTAAATGCTGCATTATTAGTAGAAATAACACCTGCAGCAACACCGAGTGCCCCGCTACTACTCAGCATTATCGCTGCGGTTGAGGTGGTGAATAAAGCGGCCTTAAGACCTTGTTGTATTGCTTTTTGAAATAATTTTGGAGAAATATTCGCCATATGTAACCTTAATAAAAATTAAACCACTTAAAAAGTGTTATAATTCTAACGCAACTTTTTTAATATGTCTATTATAATTAATAATATAGATTATATGTCATTCCGTAGCAGCGTAGCGCATGACGAAAAAATACCCTACCTCTCAGGCAATAATATCTCTCTTTTACCTGTATGATTTGGTGGTGAGACTATTCCCTCTTTCTCCATCTTCTCAACTAAGTTGGCAGCTTTGTTATAGCCAATTCTAAGCGACCTTTGGATATAGCTAATGGAAGATTTGCGTTCGTCACGCACTATATGCACAGCTTTTTTGTAAAGCACTTCATCAGAGGTGCCGTCACCGATATCAATGCTACTATCGTCTTCTTCAGGTTGCTCGGTAACGGCAGAGATATATTCAGGCGTACCGCTCTCTTTCAAATATTCCGTAATTTGCTCAATTTCGGCTTCATTAACAAACGGTCCGTGTACCCTACTTATCTTGGAAGTGCTCCCCATAAATAGCATATCACCCATACCGAGTAACTGCTCGGAGCCTTGTTCTCCTAAAATCGTTCGGCTATCGATTTTAGAGGTAACTTTAAAACTAATACGACTTGGAAAATTGGCTTTAATGACACCAGTAATAACGTCTACAGAAGGTCTTTGCGTTGCCATAATAATATGGATGCCTGCCGCTCTTGCCATCTGAGCAAGTCTTTGAATCAGCATTTCAATATCCTTACCAGCAACTAGCATTAAATCAGCCATCTCATCAACAATAACCACTATGTAAGGTAGTTTTTCCATGTTCATTGTAACGGTTTCGTAAATAGGCTTACCTGTTTCAGGGTCAAAACCAGTTTGAATCGAACGCTCAATGACCCTATTCTCTTTAACCGCTTCTAAGATTTTTGCATTATAACCTGCGATATTCTTAACAGCGATATTGCTCATCATTCTATAACGGTTTTCCATTTCCTTAACTGCCCATTTAAGAGCAACTACCGCTTTAGAAGGCTCGGTTACCACGGGAGTTAGCAAATGCGGTATTCCATCATAAGCCGATAATTCAAGCATTTTCGGATCAATCATGATAAAGCGACATTCTTCCGGAGTATAGCGGTATAAGAGCGACACAATCATCGCATTAATACCGACGGATTTACCTGAGCCGGTGGTTCCTGCTACTAATAAATGAGGCATTTTAGCAAGATCGGCAATCAGCGGCTTACCTGCTAAATCTTTACCCAAGACTAACGGCAATAAAGTTGATTTGTCTTGGTATTCTGGGGTCTCTATAAGTGCTTTTAAGCAAAAGAATTCACGCTGCTTATTAGGAAGCTCAATACCAAGTACGTTTTTGCCGGGTATGACTGCTATCCTTGTTGATAAAGCAGATAGTGAGCGTGCTATATCATCAGATAATCCTACTACCCTTGATGTTTTCGTGCCTGCTGCCGGCTCAAATTCATATTGAGTTACCACCGGTCCTTGATTGATATTAATTATCTGCCCTTTAACTCCAAAATCATTCAGCACGGTTAATAACTCTTCAGCCTTTTGTTTAAGCTCTGAGGAAGAAGCTCCTTTTACATGACGGTTTTCAGGATCACGTAATAACGACATAGGCGGCAATTCTGCTATTTCGCTTTGAGATATTTTAGGGCTAACAGGTTTGCTAAAGAATTTTATAGGATTTGCAGGTACGGGTCTCGCTTCTTCAAGGAATTTTACTTTTTCACTTACAGGCTTTTGGTAAGAAGAAGTTATATTTATCTTATCATTGTTTTTAGTAGAGAATAATCTTATCGACGACAATCGTGAAAATACATTATATAAAAAAGATTGTATCCGATAGATTAAAAATTTACCTAGCTTAATAATAAAATTACTTAAAGAAGTAAATTTAATTTCAAATAAAACAACTAATATAATAAAGGTAAAAAATATTAATAATAAGTATAGTTGATTTGTAAATCGCTCAAAAAAATTAGAAGCTATTATTCCGATAGCTCCACCTGCATTTGCCGGTATGAATTCTAGCTTAATCTTAGATAATAATATGCTACTGCTAACGAGAGCAAGCAACATTACAAACATACGGATAAATGAGCCGCGATATCTTCCATACCAGCAATTTCTCCCCCAAACAAAGCAAGCAAGCGGTATAATAAAAGCAGCCAACCCAAAAAATTGATATAAACAATCTGATAAATAAGAGCCAAAAATTCCGACTAAATTACTATGGTACTCTGTTGTGACCGAGTTAAAAGACGGATCGTCTATATTATATGACGTGAGAACAGTAACAATCCCAAGCCCGATTATCCCTAAGATAATCGCTTGTACCTTATTGTTTGAAAGAATTTTATTTATGTAATATAGCATAGTTTTAAATATTAAGCTAAATTATGAGTTTTATATCTTTTTCTATAATACTCTATAGGTTTTTCAATAAAGAAATAATTATTACTGTTATAAAAGTAACCAACGTATTAAGCAATGTCCCATTATCAGCCCAATATGAAATAGCAGGTAATTATATTATACAAGACAATTAAACGACAACAATATATTGGGTAAGAGAGTAAAGCAATTAATTTGTCTAACTTATTATCTTTGGCTAAGTCAAATATTTTTCCTAAAGATAGAGCAAATAAACAATAAAAAAGTAATTTTTTTAGTTGAGGCTCTATTGGGGTAAACGGAAAAGTAATAATTATTATAATATATAAATAGAGTGATTGACTAAGCCAAGACTTTTTTTCGTTTATTTCTTGAATTTAGTATAAATATAAAATGCTTGACTACCAATTAAGAAAACTGCAAGTTCAGAAGGAAAGAATCTATAAGACCAAGAATCTCCTATAAATCCATTAAACTGAAGAATAATTCTAGTAATTAAAGATATACAAATTATGGATAAAATATAGATATTTTTCTTTTTTAGAATCCAAGGTGCCATTAAATAAAAAGCAATTTCTAACCCAATTGACCAACCAGGAGGTATCAACAAAAATTGATCAAGAGGAGGCGTGGAGTCAATAAAGTATTTTGTAAAATATACTGTATTATTATTAATTCCAATAAACATTGTTATATCTTGCAACAACATTGTTAGGTTTGTAAAAATTAAAAAAACCAGCCGGAAATGGAAGATTACACAATTGCCTTAAAAAAGAAAATTTTTGCTGCAAGAAGAAAGTAACTAAAATACAAAAGATATAAGTAGGATAAAGCCTTAAATATCTACTTTAAATTTTATTGTGCTTGTATAATTGCTCTGAATCATAGCCATATAAAAGCCGGAAGTCATGAAAAAAGATTGTACTGCAATTGTTGCACCTATAAATTTAAGAAATGGATGAGAAGTTGAATGTGCAACCACAACAGAAAGAGCAAATAATAACCTAACTACACCCATTATGTTAAATAATAATTATATTAGCAATTTATAATATCCAAAACCTAAATCAAGTAACATAGCAGCACTTCTCAATAATAGGATAAGTTATTTACATTAAAAGAGCCATTTTGTATTATGAAAAATATATTTTTTTACTTGAGGGAAAGGTAACCAAAATTCATGACCATAGAAATCCACACGGAAAAAGATTTCATAAAGATGCGGGCAGCAGGAAAATTAGCTGCAGAGACGCTCGATTTTATTACTGATCACGTAAAACCAAATGTCACTACTAATAGTTTAAATGACCTTTGTCATAATTTTATTACTTCTCATAATGCCGTTCCTGCACCGTTAAATTACAAAGGCTTTCCGAAATCGATTTGTACTTCTATAAATCATGTGGTTTGTCACGGCATTCCAAACGATAAACCGTTAAAAAACGGTGATATAGTCAATATTGATGTTACGGTAATTTTAGACGGTTGGTACGGTGATACTAGCCGTATGTATTATGTCGGTGACGTAGCAATTAAGCCAAAGCGTCTTATTCAAGTAACTTATGATGCAATGATGAAAGGGATTGAAGTAGTTAGACCCGGTGCTAAACTCGGTGATATCGGACATGCTATTCAAAGCTATGCCGAGAAACATAATTATTCTGTGGTTAGAGATTATACGGGTCACGGTATCGGAAGAGTTTTTCATGACGAACCGTCAATATTAAACTACGGTCGCAGCGGCACGGGTCTAACGTTAGAAGAAGGGATGTTTTTCACCGTTGAACCTATGATAAATGCCGGTAATTATGACACTATATTAAGTAAACTAGATGGATGGACAGTTACTACACGTGATAAATCATTATCGGCTCAATTTGAGCATACTATAGGCGTGACTAAAGACGGTTTTGAAATATTTACGTTCTCACCTAAAAAACTTGATTATCCTCCATACTAAACTGTAGGGTAAAAATTGATTTTGTTGTATGGCTATCTATGTCATTCCCGCGGAACATTGTTGCGTGGATCGAAAAACGCACTCGGTGGTCACATCCCGTGGCTTGACCACGGGATCCAAAAAGCATTTAAAAAGACTAGATCTCGCGATCAAGTTAGCTAGGATGACATTAAAGATTACTGGATTCCCACTTTTAGCTAGGAATGACATCAGCAACATTTTACTTATTTATAATTTGAATAAACATAAAGAATGTTAGAAAATAATTTGTTAGAATTTAGTAATGATGAAATAGATACGCCTCATTATATAGGTCACCGTAAAAGAGTAAAAGAACGCTTCGTTGCCGCTGGAACAGAACATTTTTCCGATTACGAATTACTTGAAGTAATGTTATTGTCGGCTATCCCTCGTAAAGACATAAAACCTCTTGCTAAAAAATTACTTGATCATTTTGATATTACGGATTTAATTAACCTTGATAAGGAAAGGCTACTTAGTATTAAAGGCACCAATGAAAATTTATATATCAATTTTGCTCTAATACGTGAGCTGATAAATTAGAGTATTAAAACAAAAAATAATAAATAAAAATATTAGTGCTCCTTGGAGTTCTTGGATTGATTATTTAAAAGTTAATATGGACAATATACGACTAGAGCAATTTCGTATATTATTTTTGAATAAGAAAAATATTTTAATTGTTGATGAGGTTTTAAGTCAAGGAACTATAGACCAAGCTGCGGTATATATCCACGTAAGATAATTAAACGAGCTTTATTTAACGAAGCAAGCAGCCTTATATTTGTGCATCATCATCCAAGCGGTAGCCCTGAACCTTCAAAAGCCGATATTCATATGACAAATAAGATAGTAGAGACATGCCAAACCATAAATATTATAGTACATGATCACGTCATTATAAGTAATAACAAATATTATAGTTTTAAATCTAATATGTTCCTATGAATATAAATAGCTACAGCACATTATTTATTTTTTCTTTTATATCCACCACTATATTAACATATATATTAACTAAATATCTTCCTACTATCGGTTTAGTTGATATACCAAGTAACCGTCGTGCTCATGATAAGATAACACCGCGCGGCGGCGGTCTTGCTATTGTAGTTGTTGTAATGATTGCTTTGAGCGGGTTTGAATATATAACGAGCAATAACTTTGTTAATTCAATAAAAATATTACCGTTATTATTGGCAATTGCTTCGATTTCCTTTCTAGATGACTTAAAAGCCGTACCTATTCTAATTCGTTTAATAGTCCACTTAATTTGTGCAGCTTTTGCTATTTTTCTTTTTTCGCAGCTAAACTCTGTACATATACTAATATATTCTATTTTAGTTATAGCTTTAAGCGGTTTTATTAATATATATAATTTTATGGACGGTATAGACGGTATGAGTTGTGTGGAATCTATCCAGCTATCTAGCACTATGCTTATATTATGTTTTTTACAATTTCCGGCTATTAATAATCCATATTTTATAGCTAGTGTAAATGTTATTATTCTTGGTTGTTCTTGTGGTTTTTTAATATTTAATTGGCATCCGGCAAAAATATTTTTAGGAGACGTGGGAAGTATTAGTCTTGGATTCTTAACGGGTCTGTGTTTGCTCCTGCTGGCTCTTACAAGCACTAATTTATTTATAGCTTGTGCTATTTCTAGCTTATATTACATCACTGATGCAGTGCTAACCATATTAATTCGGCTACTCAATAAAGAAAAAATTTGGCAGCCTCATTTAAAGCATTTTTTTCAAAAAGCAGTACAAAAAGGTAAATCTCATAAACAAGTAGTATCAATTATAGCAGTTTGTAATATATTTTTAATGATCATATCGGTTATATCTTTACATTTTCCCGTAATATCTATAATGCTTGCTTTAGCCGTCATAACTTTAACAGTGCAGAGTTTATTAAAATGAAGCTAATTAAAGAGGATATCGATAAAATAGTTAGACGTATATTTGCCAAACAACATCCATTGCTGCCTGAAATCATGATTAACTGGAATAAAATAGTCGGTTTTAACTTCAGCACTAAAGCATTACCTTTAAAAATCACCACCTATACTTATAAAAAACAAAAGATTAATACGCTGTTTATACAAGCTGAAGATAATGCTACTGCAGCAAAATTACCTTATTATCAAGATATTATCCTAGAACGTATTAAAATTTATTTAGGCTTTGAAGCAATACATAAAATGAACGTAACGTTTTATAAAGGAAAAAAGAGTCTTTAGATTAAGAGTTTGTTGGCATGAATATCAATGCCATCTCTACTATAACTCCGCAAGCTTGTAGGTGTTGTTGCCTGGCTCAGTTTATGTCATTCCCGCTTCCGCGGGAATGACATCGTACGGGCTTTCGAACCATACAACAACTCCGCAGCCGTAGGATCTAGGAAAAATAATAAAAATGCTGTAAATCAGAATTTTTTATTGGATTGCTTCGTCAATTACTACGTAATTCTTCTCGCAATGACGAAAAAGCTGAATCATGCAATAATATCTTGTAGTCGCTTAGCTCATGACGTCTCAGTATCCACGTAGGCAATACCAAGGCACACAAACAAAAAAAGGAGTCTTTATTAAAGACTCCTTTTTCGTGTTAATAGCTTGTAAAAAGATTTAAGACTAATTACATATCAAATCTTAATCCTGCCATTAAGTTATGACCTTTATAACGGGTTCCGCCAAATTTAACTTTAGCCCTGTCAATAGTTTTGGTGGTATTTTTTGTTTTACCGTAATCTCTCCAGCTATAAACTAGTTCAGCTTTTACACTTGGTGCAACTTCAAATGAAGTTCCTAAAGATAATTGATAAGCAAAGTTAGTTTTGTTTTTAGTAGTACCGTTGAAAGTGTCAGTTACACCATCTTTAATATCTTTAGAGTTAATTTTTTCCTTTACAAAAGCAGCACCAACACCTGCACCTGCAAATACTTTAAACATGCTTAAATCGACGAAATCAACATAACCGTTAAGTAATAAACTTACAATAGTAGGTTTATTTTTTACTGAGAAAGAATCACCGTCTGGATAAGTTTTTGATTTCTTTAAATGACTGCTTGCTACCGTTCCAATTGTTAAATCGGTTCTTAGATTATCCATGATATAGTAACCCGCACCGATCTCACCTGTAAATCCTGTATTAGACTTTAACTTAAAATCTGCTCCTTGAGGTTTTGTTTTGTTAAAAATCACACCGCCGGCATTAAATTTTAAATACCATTGATTTTCCACAGATGATGACATCGATGAATTAGTAGATGAATCTACAGAAGAATTCATATCGCAATCAGCAAATGAAAGACCGGAAGTTAAAAGTGCTGTGCTTGCAGCTGCTATTAAAAGTAATTTTTTCATATTGTTAAATTTTTCCTTTAAATTTTATTAGTTGTTAGTAAAAACGATATTAGATAATAATTTTATAATTTTTACCTAAATTCGAAAAAAATAGTTTTAAGTGACATTTTTGAGTTGTCGTCTAATATCAATACCGTGGCTTAACCACGGTATCTAGAAATACAAAAAAAAGACTGGATTTCGTGGTTAAGCCACGGAGTGACATTAGATTATTACCTAAAACTATTAATATATTCTTGTTAATTATACATCAAATCTTATACCGACTGTTAAGTTGTGGCTTTGATAACGCATACCACCGGTTGGTACACTTGTTCCTTGGTAAATTACATTCTTACTTTTTGTTCTACCATCATCTATCCAGCTATAAGCTAGTTCTACTTTAACACCGTCGACAATTTGTGCAGAAGTACCTAAAGTTAGCTTGTAAGAAATATTAGTTCTGTTTTTAGTGTTAGATGAAAGACCGGTTATCCCATTATATGTAATTTTTTCTTTAACTAATGCAGGACCAACACCGGCACCAGCAAAAACATCGAACATATCAAAATTAGTTAAATCTACATAACCGTTAATAAGTAAACGTGTAATAGTAGGTTTATGGCTTGCTGAAACATTAGTACCAGTAAAAGGTGCATTAGTCGCAGCTCCGGATTTCTTTAACTTTCCACCTATTATAGTACCTAAAGTTAAATCGGCCCTAAAGTTTTCGGAAATATAATAACCGATACCTAAATCAACTGGAATAGTTGTATTAGATTTTAATTTAACACCGGTTGTCTTATCTTTTTCTTCATTCAACATTGCTGCACCGGCATCTATTCTTAAATACCACTCATTATCCATGCCCTCGGCAAATGATACGCTAGAAGATAAAATTGTCGCACTTGTAGCAGCTATTAAAAGTAACTTTTGCATGATTAGCACCTCAAATTAAATAATTAAACATTATCTTAATGGCATATATAACATATTATATTTTTTAGTTCTATATTAATCGGCAATTAGATTCATATAATAAAACTTTTATTAAGTTTTGTGACAAAATAAACACATATAGTTAATTCATGTTATTTTAGGTTCTGTAAAGATTTCTAATTGATTTGTTATTTTGAGATATTTTTAAGCGAAAATTATAAGCTTTTTGAAGGAATAGGATTAACTATTCCTTCAAAAAGCTTATAATTTTCGCTTAAAAATATCTCAAAATAACAAATCAATTAGAAATCTTTACAGAACCTATGTATTTATTAAACTTATCTTTCTCATCTTTAAATTTATCGGCATCAGGCAAAGCAGTTTTTTTTTTGGTAATATTTTTCCATCCTTTATTTTCTATAAAATCTTTTGCACGTTCTACCCATTCTATTAACCCCGGTGATTCGGGTTTAATAGCACCTATAGGACAATCAGGAACACAAACGCCGCAATCTATACATTCATCGGGGTTAATGACTAACATAAAATCATCTTCCCTTTCACCTTCATAAAAACAATCTACAGGACATACTTCAACACAATCGGTATATTTACATTTTACGCATTCATCGGTTACAACATAAGTCATTTTATTATCTGTTTTTGATTTTATCGATTAATATAGAAGTTCTTAAAAGTAATACTAATAGAAAATATAATATAAAACTAATAAACATTATAATTAAAGGCTTTAGCATTGAAGAGTGAATAGTTGGACTCCCTAGCCTTAAAACACTAGCAGGCTGATGCAGGCTATACCAAATATTTACCGAGAATTTTACTATCGGTATGTTAATTAGTCCGATAAGAGCAATAATAGAAGAAGGATTTTGTGCCTTTCTTATATTATCCGCACTATTCACTATAATAATATAGCTTAAATATAATAAAAATAATATGAGCATGGAGGTAAGTCTTGCATCCCAAACCCACCATGTCCCCCATATAGGTTTTCCCCATAAAGAACCTGTTACTAAACTAATCAAAGTAAAAGTAGCCCCAACGTAACTAGAAGCTACGGCTAGCAAATAGCTAATAGTAGTTTTCCATACTAAATAGCTAAAGCTGCATGCTGCCATGAAAACATAAACACCAAGAGCCATCCAAGAGGCAGGGACATGAACATACATAATGCGTACAAACTCACCTTGCTGATAATCTACCGGCGAAACTATGAGGGCTAAATAAAGACCTATAATCATCATTACGCAAGTAGATATAGCTAATATAGGTATTATAATAACCTTTGATAATCTATTAAAATAATAGGGGGTTAATAGTTTTAGCATGTTTTCTTACTTCTTTATGTCATTCTTGCAATCCTCTATGTCATTCCCACGAAAGCGGGAATCCAGTAAATAAAAACTAAATATAATTTCCATTAACTTTTTGTTTTTAAAAATTTTGTGTGGATTCCCGCCTTCGCGGGAATGACATCATCTAGGTTATCACTGTGGCTAGAAATAACAGTTCTTATCCTCTTAAAAAACTCTTTCATTAATAGCCCCGAATCTTCGGCAAGAATTCCGCTATATATTTCCGGTCTATGAAAACAAGCACTACTGTTAAAATATCGCAAATTACTTTCTACTGCTCCGTGCTTGGAATCAGAAGCCCCGTAAAATAAACGTTTTAACCTGCTATGAGCTATAGCTGCCGCACACATAGCACAAGGTTCTAAAGTAACGTAAATATCATAATCATTTAAATTTTTAGAAGATATAAGATTACATGCTTCATTAATAGCAATAATTTCAGCATGATAAAGAGCGTTATTTTTTTCCTCCGTATTGTTATGGGTACTAGCAACAATTTTCTGATTTAACCTATCTACAATTACCGCTCCGACCGGGACTTCATTTTTATCAAAAGCAATCTTGGCTTGTTTTAAAGCTTGCTCCATGAAAAAATTATTAAAATTAGCTTCTTTATCAACAATATATTCACGGTAATTTACGTGTTCTTCGATTCCAAAAGGATCTTGGTGGATAATTATTTCAGCCTCCGGAAATTCCTGCAATATTTCAAAAGCAATCTCATCGCTAATTTTATGAGCATTATAAAGCGACATATCGCCGTCCATTTCCAGATGGCACTGGATAAAAGCTTTTTGACCGGCATATCTAGTTTTCATTTCGTGCATACCTTTTGCCCCTAAATGGTTATTAACTATCGAGATAATTTTTTGTCTATCTTGTTCGGGTAATTCATGATCTACTAAATTTTTAAATGCCTTTCTAAATAAAGAATAAGAAGAGTGAAATATATATAACGAAATAACTACACCAAATAATGGGTCAACAAACCAAAAATAATCACTTAAATTTATAGAGATAATTACTATAACATTAGTTAGTAAGTCCGTGAAATAATGAAGCTTATCGGCTTTTACTATTTCCGATCCTGTTTTTTTAATTACATAAGTTTGGTAAAGCACTAAAATAATTGTTAAGAATATACATACATACATTACAGTAGTACCGTCGCTAATATTCTCCGGTTTTGTTTTTTCAAATAAAGATTTAACCGAAGAAAAGCCTACAAAAAAAGCTGACGCAAAGCAAAATATTGATTGAGAAAAAATTGTTAAATCCTGCATTTTTTCATGCCCGAATCGATGATGATGATCCGGCGGTTGCAGGGCAAATCTTAAAGCTATTAGATTAATAAAGGAGGAAGTTATATCAAGCATTGAATCAATTAAAGAAGCAAGGATTGATTGCGAGTCAGTAACGACCCAAGCATATAATTTTATACTTAAAATAATTAATGCCGTAGTAACCGATAAATAAGCTGCCGATTTTATTAACCGATTACGGCTATTAGTATCCATGACAAATCTTTCCAATTTATTTTTTGTAGTTTAACAAAGAAAATATAAAATTCAATTATAATGAGGTTCCGTGAACAAAATTAAAAATAATATTTTAAAATACAAATAATTTAAATTTTGTTTATAGAATCTAGTTTTAGCTTTACAAAATTCTAAAAACCATATACTTATTAAATTATATACTAATTTAGAGAGAATTATATGAAACTATTATCTAAAATTATGATTATAGCTCTTGCAGCTTCTACGTTACAAGCCTGTAACGGTCCGGGCGGTATGAATAAACAAGGTACAGGAACACTTCTTGGCGGTGCTGGCGGCGCATTACTTGGTTCTCAATTCGGTAAGGGCAAAGGACAGCTTGTTGGAGTAGGTGTAGGTGCATTACTTGGAGCAGTTCTTGGTGGACAAGTCGGTGCAGGTATGGATGAGCAGGATAGAAGAATTGCAGAGCTTACCTCACAGAAAGCTTTAGAAACAGCTCCTAACGGTAGTAACGTAGAATGGCGTAATCCGGATAACGGCAATTATGGTTACGTAACACCTAATAAAACTTATAGAAATAGCACTGGTCAATATTGCCGTGAGTACACTCAAACAGTTGTAATAGGCGGAAAACAACAAAAAGCATACGGTAATGCATGCCGCCAACCTGACGGACAATGGCAAGTTGTGAATTGATAGACAAAACGTCATTGCGAGGGAAATTATGAAGTAATTGACGAAGCAATCTCAGGGGTTTTATTATTTCATGAGATTGCCATGCAGCTTATGGCTGCTCTCAATGACGTTATAACAAAAGCAGCAACCTATGACTTTCATCATAACAAGTACGGCATTTAAATAATAATGATCGCATTCCTGGTAAATTTACTTTAAAGGACACAATGTTTCACCGCATCTAGAATGGAGAATGCTCCTTCAGATACTAAATCTTTTGCACGTATAATGGATGATCCGGATGCACCGGTAGAAATAGCACCGCCACACGGTATATGGGATCATTGGGTAATATATAATGTTTCTGCTTCTATTACTAAGCTTTCAGCAGGACAAATAGATAGTAGTATTAAAATTTAAAATAATAGCTGGCAAGAAAAAAAATACGGCGGTCCTTGTCCACCTGCCGGCAAACCTCATCGTTATTTTTTTAAACTATATGCTCTAAATGATTATAAATAACTTAAAACATTAATAACTTTAGTATTTATTACTGGATCCCATGGTCAAGCCACGGGATGACAGAAGTGAACTGACACATGCAAAAACCTATAATCGAGTTTCGTAACGTATCTAAAAAATTCGGTAATAAATTGCCGATAAATAACGTTAGTTTCACTGTCAAAAAAAATAATATCACTACTTTAATTGGACCTAACGGTGCAGGTAAAACTACCATAGTACGATTAATGCTTGGGCTTGAAAAACCTACAAGCGGCGAGATTATAATTGATCCCAAACTAAAAATTGGATATGTACCGCAGAAGTTCGGATTAACCCCTGATTTACCTATTACAGTAAAAAAATTTTTAGATTTGTTAGCACCAAGTAATTTTAATGACAATATTAAAGAGATTAACTCATTTATTGATTTGGAACATATAAAAGATCAAGAAATTTCTAAGCTCTCAGGAGGGCAGTTTCAAAAGGTAGTGCTTGCATGTTCAATAGTTAATAATCCCGACTTAATTATTTTAGATGAACCGTTACAGTCTTTAGACGTAACAAGCCAACAAGAATTTTATCAGCTTATTAATTTGATTCGTAAAAAGCTAAATATTACGGTTTTTATGATTTCTCATGATTTATTTACCGTAATAAAAAACTCCGATCAAGTGATATGCTTAAACGGTCACATATGTTGCAGCGGAATACCAAATGAAATAACTCCTAACTCTGAATTCTCAAATGCACTTTCTGCTCTAGGCTTCTATACCCACCACCATGACCATAAGCATTAGAATTCTTGCATAACTTACTTGTCTCCAAAAGGATCTCTCCTTATTAGCTATGTTATGCAAGAATTCTATTATACTTGAATTGTATTCCACGCTCACCTAAGCTTGTTCTGTAGCATCCCTATCACCTCTACTTTTAATGCATTGTGATCCGTATTATCGAACTGAGTTAAATCATTTTCATTTGTATTACCTGATTCTTGTTGGCCTGTTATCACATTAAACAATTCTTTCGTAGTGAGCCTGGCTTTAGATAAGCTTTTTACCTTATAACTATTTTCAATAAAGAGTTTCTGCTGACCTACTTCCATAGCAAGTAATTTTTTTATACTAAGACCGTAGTCAATTAAGATTTTTATCCGCAAACTATTTTTAATAACTAAGTCTTGCTGACTTGGTTCCATTGCAAGTAATTCTTTCACACTAACACCGGCGTCAGTCAAACTTTTTATATTATAGTCATTTTCAACAAAGAATTCTTGTTTATCGTTTTCTATATTCGAAATTTGTGCAAAAGTAAAACCTATGTTAAGCAACGATATTTCCTCTTCTGTTAAATCTCGGTTAATTTGCTTACTTATTATAATTTGTTGTAGTAATTTACTATCAGTTTTTAGCTCTTCAATAGTAGAATATTGATTAACCTAGTTTATTAGCATTTTTTCCTAAGTTTAATTCTATTGTTGGTACTTCTCGTGTAATAGGATAAACATTTGTTGCATCGCCATATATAAATCTTGCTCCATTGGTTTTGGATGAAGTATAGTGTTTATATCAAGTTTAGGAGTTTGTCCGCTACATCCTACATATAAATTTAATGCTTGTTTTTGTAATGCTTCTCTCAATTTATTTATTATAGGTACAAATAATAATTTATCTTCTTTCCCTAAATGCTCAAATGAATCTAGTACCATAGAAGTGGCTTTTTCATTCTTTTTTACCTCTCCAGCAAGCCAAACATATGACTAAGCTCTTATATTTCCTTTATCATCTGTAATTATATAAAAACCGGCATTTGCTTTACTCATACCGTCTAAAACACATCTTTCGGAATCATGCCCTATAGATTGGCAAGAATTACTAAATTTACCAAGCATAAAACCTCTCATATCATCGGCAGGTAATTTAGAAAAATTATACTTTTTGCCTTTTACCTCTATATCAAAATTAATATCAGACATATAATCTTCTTTTTTTATGATTATTCTACAGAAAACCATAAAACATGGTAATAACCACAAAATATAATAATTTTTAGAAAATAGAAAAGGATTAGATTAATTTTTCTTAACGAAATCAAGGGATGAGTGTTAAGTATAATTTAGAAATACATAAAATAGCAAATTATATAGAGTAACTTGCTATTTATATTAGATCACACCAAATATTGCTTTAAATATCTACCGGTATGGCTTTCCTCACAGGCAACGATGTCGGCAGGGGTGCCACATACAACTATCTTACCACCTTTGTCGCCACCTTCAGGACCGACGTCAATAATATAATCTGCAGTTTTTATAACATCTAAATTATGCTCGATAACTAAAACGGTATTGCCCATATCAACAAGTTTATGTAACACTTTTAACAATTTATTAATATCGTCGATATGTAATCCCGTAGTCGGTTCATCAAGTATATAAAGCGTTTTACCGGTTGAACGTCTTGATAATTCTTTAGCAAGCTTAATGCGTTGTGCTTCACCACCTGAAAGAGTAGTAGCAGACTGACCGATTTTAATATAGCCTAGACCCACTTCATTTAAGGTAATTAATTTTTCATAGATTAACGGTATTTTTTCAAAAAACTGCATCGCATCTTCTACAGTCATCATCAAAATATCGGCAATAGATTTACCTTTATATTTTATTTCAAGCGTTTCTCTATTATATCTGTGACCGTTACAAATATCACACTTTACATATACGTCAGGTAGGAAATGCATCTCTATTTTTATTAGCCCGTCACCTTGGCATGCTTCACATCTACCGCCTTTAACGTTAAACGAAAATCTGCCTACTTTATACCCTCTAGCTTTTGATTCAGGTAATTCCACAAACCAATCCCTAATATGGGTAAAGGCACCTGTATAAGTCGCAGGGTTTGAACGAGGAGTTCTACCTATCGGAGATTGATTAATATCAATAATTTTATCAATATATTCAAGTCCTTTTAACTCTCTATATTTGCCGGGAAATACTTTGCTAGTTGGCTCTAAATGCTTTAGAGCCGCTTTATATAGGGTATGAATCATCAAGCTTGATTTACCGCTTCCCGATACTCCCGTTATAGCGGTAAAAGTACCAAGCGGAATTTTGATATCAACATTATCTAAATTGTTGGAAACCGCCCCAAGTAATTCAATTGCCCTATTATCATGCCCTACTCTTGTTTCAGACGGCACTTTGATTGTTTGACGACCGCTTAGATACCTACCTGTGATACTTTCTTCACAATTCTTTATTTCTTCAGCACTTCCTTCCGCAATAACACGACCGCCGTGAATACCGGCTCCCGGTCCTATATCAATAATATGGTCTGCTTCATATATTGTTTCTTCGTCATGCTCGACTACCAAAACGGTATTACCCAGATCTCTAAGCCTTTTTAGTGTCTCAATTAATCTTGTATTATCTCGTTGATGAAGACCGATAGACGGCTCATCAAGTACATATAAAACACCGCTTAGTCCTGAACCTATTTGAGATGCAAGACGAATACGCTGACTTTCCCCCCCCGATAAAGTACCTGCTTCTCGTGATAACGTTAGATAATCAAGCCCGACATTCATAAGAAATTTTAATCTCTCGGTAATTTCTTTGAGTATACGCTCAGCAATAAATAATTGCTTTTTATTTAATTTTTCTTCTAAGTGACTAAACCATTTTTGCAAGTCTGCAATACTCATACCTGCTACTTCGCCTATATGAAAATTTGCTATTTTAACGCATAATGCTTCATCTTTTAATCTAAACCCTGAACAAGCAGTACATTTATGCTCTGACTTAAATTTAGTTAGTTCTTCTTTAATTAAAACCGATTCTATAATACGGTCCTTTTCTTGCAAACTTGGTATTATACCGGCAAAAGGTTGTTTTATTATTTGCGTTTTAGAACCATCGTGAAATTCAAACTTTATTACCTCTTCTCCTGAACCTTCAAATAAAATATCCTTAACATTTTGTGATAAACTTACAAAAGGTACTGCAATAGAAAATTTATAATGATCGGCAAGAGCCTTGAATGTCTCTAGGATAAATTTAGAAGATGTACTACCCCAAGGCACTATTGCACCGTCTTTAATAGAAATTCCTTGATCCGGAACTATTAAATCTCTATCAAAGAAAAACTCCTTACCTATCCCTTCACATTTAGGACATGCTCCAAAAGGGCTATTAAAAGAAAAGATTCGAGGCTCTATTTCAGTAAGCTGAAAACCCGATACCGAACAAGAATATTGCTCGGAAAAAGTAATACGCTGATTTTGTTCAAACTCGCTCTTAACTGCCGGCGGTAATTCTACAATTTCCAAATAAGTAATACCTTCGGCAAGATTTAATGAACTCTCTAAGCTATCTGCAAGTCTATTACCTAAACTTTCGTCTAGAACTATTCTATCAACGATCACTTCTATATTATGCTTCTTATTTTTATCAAGTTTCGGTAAATCATCAATTTCGCAAACTTCCCCGTTAACTATTAATTTCTGAAAGCCTTGCTTTTTCAGATTCATAATTTCACGCTTGAACTCACCCTTATGTCCTCTAACAATAGGAGCGAGTAAATATATTTTCGTACCCTTAGGTAGTTCGTTAATTATATCTACCATCTCGGAAACTGTTTGGCTATGTATCGGAAGACCGGTTGCCGGAGAGTAAGGAATACCCACCCTTGCATATAATAACCTAAGGTAATCGTAAATTTCCGTTATAGTTCCAACCGTAGAACGTGGATTTTTGGAAGTAGTTTTTTGGTCAATTGCAATAGCAGGCGATAATCCGGAAATAGATTCTACATTAGGTTTATTTTGTAAATGTAAGAATTGCCTTGCATATGAAGATAAACTTTCAACATATCGCCTTTGACCTTCTGCATAAATAGTATCAAACGCTAAAGAAGACTTGCCTGAACCGCTAAGACCGGTGATAACAACAAATTTATTCCTTGGAATATTAACATTTATATTTTTTAGATTATGCTCTTTAGCACCGCGTACCTTAATATATTCTTGGTTCATAATCACTTCACTACAAAATTTTTGAGATATTTTTTAAAAAACCTGTAGTATTATAGGCTCTTTTATTTTATTATTGCAATAATAATATTTTAAAGTAGGTAGTAATCTATGGCAGGTAGTTTAAATAAAGTAATATTAATAGGTAATGTAGGACGTGATCCGGAAATGAGAACTACGGGCGAAGGGAAAAAAATCATTAATCTTTCCTTAGCAACAACCGAAACTTGGAAAGATCGCATTACCAGCGAACGAAAAGAACGAACTGAATGGCATAGAGTAGTGATATTTAGTGAAGGGTTAGTATCTGTTGCAGAACGCTATATCACCAAAGGTAGCAAATTATATATTGAAGGTTCATTGCAAACCCGTAAGTGGAATGATAATTCAGGTCAAGAAAAATATACCACGGAAGTTGTGTTACAAAACTTTAATTCACAATTAATATTATTAGATAGTAAAAACTCTAATAATCATACTCAAGATTCAGGGCATAGCGAATATAAACATCCTGAAACTAAAAATCATTCCTTTGACCATAGCGACTTAGACGACGAAATACCGTTTTAATCAAAATTGTTATGAAAAATTTTATTTGGGCAATAATATTTTTAATACCAATATTTCTTTCAGGGTGTTCTACTATTCATGATGTAGCTAGCAGGGTAAAGCATTTACAAGATATAGCAACTCAAAATAACTTTCAGATGAGGCTAGTAAACGGTGGTGATTTTACTCTTACGACTTATCAGCGTATTACCGACCGTAACCTACCTTTTGTATTCTATATTGAGGGAGATGGACATCTTGCGGATGGATCTGTTAATTCCGACAACCCTACTCCTGTTAATCCGATGCTCTTAAAGCTTGCTACAATGGATAAAAGACCGAATATTGTTTATATAGCAAGACCTTGCCAATATACTCCTTTAGAAATGAACTCAAAATGCATTAGCGATTATTGGTTAGATAAAAGAATGGGGCAGGAAGTCGTAGATTCAATTAACAATGTCATAAATATTATCAATAACGGACAAAAATTTAGCTTAGTCGGCTTCTCCGGTGGCGGCGGACTTACAATATTAATTGCCGCTCAAAATAGTAATGTTAAAGATATTATAACGATTGCCGGTAATTTAGATACTAAAAAGTTTGATAAATATCATAATTATCGTGGTTACTTAGTTAAATCTTTAAACCCGATAAATTATGCAAAACAGGTTAATAATATCCCTCAATTACATCTCTCCGGCATGGATGACAAAAGAGTCCCGCCTTTCATAGCAGCACTTTACGTAAAAACAAGTAACTCACCGTGTGTAAAAAAGCAAACTTTTCCTAATATTTCTCATGCAAAAGGTTGGGATAAAGTTTGGTCTAATATATTAGATTCCTCTGATTTGTAATTAGGCATTAGGAAATATTATTAATCTATATTCAAGCACTTATCATGGCTTTTGCCCTTAATGTTATGCAGGCTGTACCAAATTGTTTTAGACATTTTCCAATCTTTAAACGCTTTACTTCTGTAACATTTACATATGCTGTATCAGCTGCTTGTATGTATGTTATTAGCTCTTTTGGTTTTATTTAATAAAAACCTTTGGAAACTGGGGAGTATTAATTATTATGATTCCAACAAGTATTGGATTTGGTATATTTCATTTTGAAAAATTGGAGAAAGACAGTGGAAATTATCTGACAAAATCTTTTGCTCCTTCTCCGGTGATGTCTGCTTAATTGATAAATATTTATAGCAGGTTTCCTATAATATCTCTGAGTTTAAGACACTCAGCAAAAATTATAAAATGCGTATTATTAGAGAATTAAAGAACATAATCAGAAGTTTTAATAATTATAATCTATAATATTGCCGATGTTTCACTAAACCTTGCAGCTTAAGACCGCCTTTAGCACGCATCCATCGCAGTAACTCGTTAGCAGCGTTTGCATATTCACCTCGATTTAGCTTTTGCCGCAATGTTGATGCTTGAAATGCCCCAGCCCCACAGTTGAAAATAAACGAGATTAAGGCGGCTTGTTGGTTTTCGGTTAATGGCATACCCTAGTGGACGATTATCAACACATTTACCAGCTTCGAGTAATTATTATTTATCTTTCTACAGATCCTCGCTTGCTTTTTTGCTATATATTCTTGGGAGTAGTAATAGAGATTTATGTTTGTTAATAGTAGCCCTTATGCGTTCTAGTGT
Organism: Rickettsia amblyommatis; assembly: GCF_002078335.1. Classification (NCBI taxonomy): domain Bacteria; kingdom Pseudomonadati; phylum Pseudomonadota; class Alphaproteobacteria; order Rickettsiales; family Rickettsiaceae; genus Rickettsia; species Rickettsia amblyommatis. Next base: position 447,511 of record NZ_CP015012.1, read on the forward strand.
TTGTTTAGTATTTTTATTAGCATGTGTTATAGTATCCATATAAATACCTACTTCTTTCTGTTCTTTTTTGAAAGCTTCTTTATTTCCTATGTTAGCCAAAGTTTTAAAACTATGTTTTATAACTTGTCCAATATTTTAAAAACATGCGAATTATCTTTTTTAGCTGTTTCTTTGCACCATATATCTAGATTCTCTAATTCTTTTTTGATTTCTTGAGAAATTGCTTTTGTGTTTTCAGGATTTTCCTTCCCTTTTCATAAGTATTAATAATCTTTTCTAATTTTTCTTTAAACTCTTTTTCATTATTACTCGGTTTTAAATTAAGCATTACACCAGAATGGTCTGATGATAGTTCCATTTCTTCTTTTAATCCATTATTAGCTCCATTAATTTTCATATTTATGTCTACATATAGAGCTATACTTGTGATATCATGATTATTAAATATTAGTTAACACAAAAGAAATTAAAGCTTTAATTAATAAACTTGAGAAATATTTTTAATTAAATTATTAATATTTCGTTTTATAAGGTGATAAATTTACTATTTAGAAGAAAGAGCAGAGCTGCTTAGTTTAGAGACTTGGTGAAAGACAATTAATATTCAGTTAAACAGTCAAAAGCTTGATTTTATGCTGCATCTGCAGTTTGATACGTTTTGTAGAAATACCGAAAAAGAAGAATGGCGCACCCTAAAGGATTCGAACCTCTGACCCACAGATTAGAAATCTGTTGCTCTATCCAGCTGAGCTAAGGGTGCTAAACATTTATGGTAAACGTTATATCAGTTTAAGCAAAGTTTTTCAAGGATTCTTTTTTTATTAAAAATAATAAGCAAATATGATAAAAAATATTCATGGATAAATTCTACAATTACAATTCTTCTTCACATCAGGCTTTACTTAGTTTTAAAGTAAAGCCTAATTCTAAACAAAATCTCATTAGCAATTTTGTAATTATTAATAATATCCCATATCTAAAATTATCTATAAAAGCAATACCGGCACAAGGTAAAGCGAATGAAGAAATCATAAATTATTTAGCAAAAGAATGGAAATTATCACGTAGTAATATCGAAATTATTAAAGGTCATACTCATAGCTTAAAAACGATATTGATAAAAAATATTCATGAAGACTATTTAAATTTGATTATTAATTCCTATATTAAATAAGGTACAGTTGTTGCTAGACTTCCAATGTCATTCCCGCACAGGCGGGAATCCAGTTTATATTTATTATTTTCTAGATTCCTGCTTCCGCAGGAATGACATAAGCAGTCATATGACGAAAAAATAATTTATTAACTGGAATAATTATGACACAAGAAAAAAAGAAATTTGATGCCGAGGTTGGCAAGATTTTAAATTTAATGATTCACTCTCTTTATAGTAATAAAGAGATTTTTATGAGGGAGTTAATTTCCAATGCTTCGGATGCTTGTGATAAATTACGTTATTTATCTCAAAGTAATAGTGAATTAGTAGCTGGCAATAGCAATTTTAAAATTACGGTTAAAGTCGATAAGGATAACGGACAAATCATTATCCGTGATAACGGCATCGGCATGAATAAAGACGATTTAATTGAAAATCTCGGTACTATTGCAAGATCGGGTACGGCAAATTTTCTTAGAAGCCTATCCGGTGATTCTAAAAAAGACAATATGCTAATCGGTCAATTTGGTGTTGGATTTTATTCAAGCTTTATGGTAGCCGATAAAGTGACTGTAACCTCAAGAAAAGCTGGGGAAGATAAAGTCCATATTTGGGAATCAGACGGGCTTGGTGAATATACTGTCTCAGACTCAGATAAAGAGTTCACAAGAGGCACGGAAATCGTTTTACATATCAAAAAGGAAGAAGATACATTCCTTGATCATTTTAGATTAAAACACATCGTTAAAAGCTATTCCGATCACATAGCAGTACCGATATATTTCTTTGATGAAGCTGGTAATAATGAAATCCAGCTTAATTCAGCTTCTGCATTATGGACAAGACCGAAATCGGAAATTACGGAAGAACAATATAAAGAATTCTACAAAAGCCTATCTTATGCCGTTGATGACCCTTGGATAACTATGCATAATAAAAACGAGGGAACTATAGAATTTACTAACCTACTTTTCATTCCATCAAGCAAAACATTTGATTTATTCCACCCTGATCGCAAAAGGCGAGTAAAATTATATATAAAAAGAGTATTTATATCTGATGAGAATATAGATTTAATCCCGTCATATTTAAGATTTTTACGAGGCGTGGTTGATTCAGAAGATTTACCACTAAATATTAGCCGTGAATCACTGCAGCATAATAGCGTGCTTGAGAAAATCAAAAATGCTATTACAAAAAGAGTGCTTGGCGAGCTTAGAAAAAAGAAAGAGGAATCACCTGAAGAATATAATAAGTTTTGGGCTAATTTCGGCGGTGCTTTAAAAGAGGGTTTATGTGAGGCTACTACCGATCATGAAAAATTATTAGAGGTATGCATATTCAGAAGTGCCTTGCATAATAAAATGATCAGCCTTGACGAATATATAACGAATTTTAAAGAAGGGCAGAGTACTATATATTATTTAAGTGGTGATAACCCCGATAAATTACTTTCAAGCCCACAAATCGAAGGGTTGTTAAGTAAAAAAATCGATGTATTACTTTTTACCGATACAGTGGATGATTTTTGGGTAAATGTTAATAGCAAATATAAAGAACATGCTATTAAATCAGCGACAAGAAGCGATATCGATGTAGAGCAAACTACTTCACAATCTGAGGAGAAAAATACAGATAGTAAAAAATCCGATGATGAATATAAATTGCTAACAGATTATTTTAAAGAGACACTAGGGGAGTTGGTAAAAGAAGTTAAGATCTCTAAAAAACTTACTTCAAGTCCTGCTTGTCTTGCCGTTAGCGACGCTGCTATGGATATTCGTATGGAGAGATTTTTGATTGAGCAGAAACAAATAGCTAATGCCTCAGCTAAAAATCTAGAGTTAAACCCTAAAAATAAAATCATAGAGAAAATCTTTAACGACTTAAAAGCAAATAATAAAAATAATGAAGAATTGGTTAATCTAATATTTGATCAAGCCTGTATTTTAGAGGGTGAACCGGTTGCTGATACAGGTGCATTTTCAAAGAGATTAAACGATATTGTACAAAAAGCCATATTATCACTTTAAACTTTTTTAATTTTAATGTAGAATGGTTGCAAACGTGAGTTTAGAAGTATTGTTCTGTTCGATGTCATTCCCGCGTAGGCGGGAATCCAGGAAGAACGTTCAAAATATCTGATTATAGAATTTTATAATTAATAAAATGGATTCCCGCCTACGCGGGAATGACATCGAGAAAATGTCTTATTACGATACTATATTTAGCAAACATATATATAAGATCAAAAGCGAAGGAAGATATCGAGAATTTAAGGCCTTAAAAAGACAAGCCGATAATTTTCCTTTTGCAGAACACGCTAATAAACAAATAGTTATGTGGTGCATTAATGACTATTTGGGTATGAGTAAACATGCAAAAGTAATGCAAGCTTCTATAGATGCCTTGCTAAAATACGGTGTTGGATCAGGCGGAACTCGCAATATCGGCGGTAATAATATCGCCATTCTTGAGCTTGAAAAAGAACTTGCAAATTTACACAAAAAGCAAGCAGCTTTAGTTTTTACATCCGGTTTTGTTGCAAATGATACAACGCTTGCAAGTCTTGCTAAAATCATGCCGGATATAGTATTTTTCTCCGATGAGCTAAATCATGCATCAATCATTGCAGGGATTACAAGTTCAAGAGCCGAGAAATATATATATAGACATTTAGACGTTAAGCATCTAGAAGAGCTTTTACAATCAGTCGATATTAATAGACCGAAAATTATTGTTTTTGAATCGGCTTACTCTATGGACGGTTTTTTCTCACCTATCAAAGATATAATCAACTTAGCCAAAAAATATAATGCTTTAACCTTTATCGATGAAGTTCATACGGTCGGTTTATACGGTAAACAGGGTAGCGGTATTGCCGAGCTTCTTAATTGTAGTGATCAAATCGATATTATTCAAGGGACGCTTGCCAAAGCATATGGTACTATAGGCGGTTATATCACTAGTAACCATAATTTAGTCGACGCTATAAGACTAACCGCTCCAGGGTTTATTTTCACTACTTCATTGCCGCCGGTAATTTCTACCGCTGCAACGCATAGTATTAGACATCTTAAAGAATCGAATGAAGAACGAATAAAACATCAAGAAGTAGTTACAAAACTTAAAAATTCTTTTGAACGTTTTAATATACCTTATTTGAAAAATGCAAGTCATATAGTGCCGATAATTATTGGTGATCCGATTAAAGCGGCGAAAGCCTCAAATATGCTCCTTAATGAATACGGTATTTACGTTCAACATATCAATTTTCCAACCGTACCGAGAGGTACGGAACGCCTCCGAATCATCCCAACCCCTGCCCATACCGACAAAATGATCAATGATTTATCTGTAGCTTTAGTGCAGATATTTGCCGAACTTGATATAGAATTATCTTCTGCTAAAGAACTTAACGAAGAAGTACGCTTAAATCTTATTGCTTAACGCCATTGTGAGGAAAATTACACAGTAATTGACGAAGCAGTCTAATAAAAAATGTTCTTATTACTGCGTGGCATTGTTGCGCGGATCGGTTTTCCGTCATTGCGAGAAGAATTACGTAGTAATTCGACGAAGCAATCCAGTAAAAAATTCTGATTTACAGAATTTTTTTAATTATTTTTTTGGATTGCTACGTCGCTTCGCGCCTCGCAATGACGATTTGGCCTCCACGCAACAATGCTTTCAGTTGTTTAGCTCATGATGATATCTATCTTTGGTTAACAATGCCACAAATCTTATACCCAATTTATTTGCTTTTGCTCCTAAATCATCTAGTTTATTGAAATATACTCTAAAAAAAGTAAGATATAACCCTGTAAATTCTCTTTAAAAAATAAAGGGTTACCCCATAAATACCTTATCTTTATGTAATTTAAAAAATAGTTGTATTTTTATACCAATATAATATTAATTTTTTATTTCTATATAATTAATTTGTTTACTTTGAAGCATTTATAATTTATTTTTTCTGCAAAATTTCAATACAAAGCTGTAATTATTGAGCTTTTAACTCAGATAAAGAACAAACGAGCAATAACAAAAAAGAAAAAAGTACTTCTACAAAATCGACTACGGCTAGTCGCTTAGCGCATGACAATATCCATCTTTAATTTAGCAATGTCTAAAAAATAAAGTAATATGAATTTTAACTTAATATAATTACCGAATATGTCTTTTTTTGACCGCAAAACTGCAATTATTAAACTCCTTAAAACTCATGCCGGCAAAGAGTTTACTGCTTCTAAAATAGCAACCTGGCTAGTTGATACTTATCCTGAAGAAGCAAAGAACAAAGAGGAAGCAAGCAATGATAAACGATTACTTAATGCTAAAAGCAAAGTAAGAAAGAGAAAAATTATTATCATAATTTATAGAAATGAATTGAATAAGCTATTGAACGCTATACAAAAAATAGAAGTGAAAATTAAAATAACCAAGAGAGGACGCTGGTTTAGATATTGTTATGTTAACAATATTAATAACATAATTAATCATGATAATAAATGCTATGAGATATTTGATCTTAAATCCGCAATTATTAAGTTTCTTAAGATTAATACCGGAAAAGAATTTACTGCTTTCCAAATAGCCGTATGAATAGTTGAAACGTACTCTCAAGAGGCTGCTCGAAAAGTGCAAACAATTAACGATAAGCTATTAATGAGCGTTAACAAGATGAGCAACACAAAAGAAATAGCGATACTTTTGTATAAAAATGAAATGAAGACGCTATTACCTACAACCATAACCGAACATTAAGATAATAAAAAAAGGGCTTTTGACTAAAAATATTGTTATGTTAATAATACTAATAGAGCGGTGAATTATAATGAGGTATATTATAATAAAAAATTTGACCGTAAAAATGCAGTTATTGAGTTCCTTAAGCTCATCCAGGGAAAGAATTTAGTAATGCTCAAATAGCCACATGGATTGTTAATACTTATCCTGACGAAACAAAACGAAAAGTACAAACAAGCAACGACAAACGATTACTTAGCACTAAGAATAAAGTAGCAGATAGCAGAAAAAAATCATCATAATGATTTATAGACACGAATTAAACAGGTTATTACGTACTATATCAAACATCGAACTGGATATTAATACAATAAAAAAGGGGAAATCGGGCTAAATATTGTTATATTAATAATACCGATAAGATATTTGATATATCCAAAATTATTAAAGCCCTTGAAAATTATAAGAAGCAGAAGCTTACTGCTATGGAAATGGCTCAATTGCTGTTAAGTGCTAACGCGAAATAGTTAGTGATTGCAAAAATAGACGACTATATGCTAGCAAAGGTGAGTTCTGCGAAACTCACAGTTAGCAATGCCTAATCCTAATGGGATTTTACAAAAACTATTGCATATTTCAGCTCTTTAGTTTATTTTGATTAGCAAACTATATACAGAATTAATGGATTATTAAAATGGGAATTACCATATTAAAAAATGAAGGATTGGATTTTCATGCAAGAATTTCTACTCCTTTAAGTGAGATAGATGACGATATTCAAAAAGAATTACTTGATTTAACCAAAAAAGTTAAAATAGCAGGTTTTAGAGCCGGTAAAGTACCGGTTTCAATTGTTAAGAAAAAATACGGTACTTCTGTCAGGAATGATATAATAGAAAGAAGAATTAACCATTCAGTAAACCACATTATTAAAGAGCATAATCTAAATATAATCGGTAGACCCAAAATTGAAGAATTACAAAACGAATCCGATAAAGCTTTAGAATTTACCGTAAAAATAGAGCTATTACCCAAAATTACTATTCCGGATTTAAAACAAATCTCACTAGATCGGCCAACGTTAGAAGTAAACTCTAAAGATGTTGAAGAACAACTAGAAAAACTTGCCGCATTAACAAAAAACTATACTAAAGAAAGTAAAGCAAAAATAAAAGACGGAGATCAGGTTACTATTGATGCAATCGGGTACATCAAGGAGAAAGCTTTTGAGGACGGTAAATTAAATGATTTTAAGGTAATAATAGGTAGTAATGCACTTATTCCCGGTTTTGAGAAACAATTAATAGGTTCTAAAACAGGTAGTGAAGTAGATGTTAATGTTACTTTTCCTGAAAATTACCATGCTAAAGATTTAGCAGGTAAGGATGCTCGTTTTGTAGTACAAATTAAAGCAGTACATACTGCAGAACCTACCGTTATCGATGACGAATTTGCTAAAAAATTCCAAAGTAATAGCCTTGAAGAATTGCGTACACATTTTACTAAACAAATAGAAAATGAGTCGGAAGAAGCTATTAATACTATAATGAAAATGAACTTATTTGATAAGTTAGAAAAATTGTTAGATTTTGATGTACCGGAATCTTTATTAGAGCAAGAAAAAAATATTCTAAAGTCCGAAACCGATAAAAATGAACAAGATGAATCATTATTGAAAGATAAATCCTCTAAAGAAATAACAGTATATTATAATAAATTAGCCCTACGCCGTGTGCGAATAGGCTTATTACTTGCTGAATATGCAAAATCTAAAAATTTGCAATTAGAGCCTGATGATTTAAGAAAAGTTATTATGCAACAAGCACGTAATTTTCCTGGGCAGGAAAATATGGTATTTGATTTTTATAAAAATAATCCTAGAGCAATTGAAGGACTTACAGGTCCTGCCTTAGAAGACAAAGCTATACAATATATATTTAATCACGAAATAAAGCTTAACGAAAAGAAATATACTAAGGAAGAGCTAGAGAAATATCTAGAAGCAGAAGAGCAACGTATTACTTTAATTTAAAGTTTATTAACTGTCATTGCGAGGGGATATTAGTGCGTGGATATCAAGTCGTCATTGCGAGCGAACGTTAGTGAGCGTGGCAATCTCAGGAATCCTCGCAATGACAATCCTCAGTATCCACGCAGGCAATACCTAGTAGTATTACTCCTGATTTTTTATAGTCCCTAAAGCAAGTTTAACTATTTTATTTACTCCAGCATGAGTGTAGGTAGAGATAGGAAAAACTTCTTTATTAGTAACTTTCTGCAACTTATTTATTTTTTCCTGTATTTCCTCATCTGTGAGAACATCGCATTTATTAAGACATATGATTTCGATTTTATTTTTTAGATAATCGGAATATGATTCAAGCTCAAGACGTACCGTATTATAATCTGCAACTACATCATTACTAGAGCCGTCTATTAAATGTATTAATACATTACATCTTTCTATATGCTTTAAGAATTTATCACCAAGTCCGTGACCTTGATGAGCCCCCTCAATTAAGCCAGGAATATCGGCTATGACAAACTCTTCGTCATCAACATATACCACTCCAAGATTCGGCACTAAAGTAGTAAAGGGATAATCGGCAATTTTAGGCTTGGCTGCCGTTACAACGGATAAAAAAGTAGATTTACCGGCATTTGGAAGCCCCACAAGCCCAACATCAGAGAGAAGTTTTAAACTTAAATGAATCCACATTTCTTCGGCCATTTCTCCTTCCGTACGCTTTCTGGGAGCTTGATTAACCGACGATTTGAAATGGCTGTTACCAAGACCACCACTTCCTCCTTTAATTATTTCAAAGCTTTGATCATCCACAGTGAAATCATGCAATAATATATTGCCGTCCTCGGAAAAGATTTGAGTACCGATCGGAACATCAAGAACTAATGATTTTCCTGATTTACCGCTTCTATTTGAATCTTTACCGTTTTCGCCGTTTTCTGCGGTAAAATGCTGTTTATATCGATAATTTACTAGCGTATTAAGATGGTGATTACTCCTGAAAATAACACTACCGCCACGTCCACCATCACCACCGTCCGGTCCGCCTCTGTCAATAAATTTCTCACGATGGAAACTAACACAACCATTACCGCCGTTCCCACCTTTTATATATATTTTAACTTCATCAATAAAATGCATATGATTTATATTTTCATTGCGAGGAGCGAAGCGACGTGGCAATCTCATCAAATCTCTTGAGATTGCCACGTTCCTTGCAGTCGCTCGCAATGACGACAATGTTTACCTCTCCCGAATACCCTTATACTCTCTATGTACATAACCGGTGTAAAGCTGTCTAGGTCTGCTGATTTTTTGTTCAGGGTCTTCGTACATTTCTTTCCATTGTGCCATCCAGCCTACGGTTCTTGCTATTGCAAAAAGTACCGTGAACATTTGCGACGGTATACCCATAGCTTTATAGATAATACCCGAATAAAAATCAACATTTGGATATAATTTTCTCTCAATAAAATATTCATCTTTAAGAGCAATAGCTTCAAGTTCTATTGCTATTTGTAAGAGCGGATTGTTGTCTAGCTGCCCGAGTTCCTTTAATACTTCTTTGCACGTTTCTTTAAGTACTGCGGCACGCGGGTCATAGTTTTTATATACACGATGACCAAAACCCATTAACCTAAATGGATCATTTTTATCCTTAGCTTTAGCTATATATTTAGGAATATACTCAGAACTACCGATTTCTTTAAGCATATTTATTACCGCTTCATTAGCCCCGCCGTGAGCAGGTCCCCAAAGTGAGGCAATACCCGTGCTAATACAAGCAAAAGGGTTAGCTCCGGATGAGCCGGCAATTCGGACTGTTGAAGTAGAAGCATTCTGCTCATGGTCGGCATGTAGGATAAATATCTTATTAAGAGCATTTTTTATTATTGGATTTACTTTATATTTCGTACAAGGCGTTGCAAACATCATATGCAGAAAATTTTCGGTAAAATCTAACGAATTATCAGGATAAATAAACGGTTGTCCTATAGAATATTTATAAGACATTGCGGCGATGGTAGGTATCTTAGCAATCATTCTAATAGCGGTAAGTTCGTAATCTGCTTCCTTAAAATTCAATAAATCAGGATAAAATGCCGAAAGAGAACCGACAGCCGCAAGCATAATAGCCATAGGATGAGAAGAGCTACAAAAGGTTTGAAATAAATAGTGTAATCTTTCATTCACTAATGAATGATGAGCAACCTGTTTAGTGAAATTATTATACTGCTCTCCACTTGGTAGTTCCCCATAAATCAGTAAATATGCCACGTCTAAAAAATCACTTTTCTCAGCTAAGTCTTTAATATCATACCCTCGATGCCGCAAGATTCCCTGATCACCGTCTATATAGGTGATAGTAGACTGACAAGACGCAGTAGACATAAAACCCGGGTCGTAAGTAAAGCAATCAGCTTCCGCAGATACCCTACTTATATCGATTACATCCTCACCGATACTTGCTTTAAGTATAGGTAATTTAAATATTTTTCCTCTGATTTTTAATTCAGCAAATTCTGAATCATTATTATTTTCATTGGTCATATGGATATACCTTATTTTATACATCAGTAAGTATAACCCTAATTTAATGAAATTAGAAATGAATTATGATTTAAAAATTTTTTTTGATATCTTGCTCAACTTGCAAGGTTAATGAAAATTTAAAACGCACATGCTTCTACTTTCAACTGCAAGCCTCAAGTATTTAATAAAGATCCTATATTGTCGACACTTGGATTACCTTTGCTAGATAACATTCTATATATATGTTGTCTATTTATATGAGCTTCTTTAGAGATTTTTGTTATACCTCCTCTTGCTATAATGGCTTCTTTTAAAGTAGCCATTATAGCTCATTATTATGATCCACGAAATATTGCTCTAACGCTTCATTAATATCCCTACTAATATTTCCTCATTTTGTAATTTTTCTTTTAAATAATCTGTAAACTTTCCATATAACACCCTCAATTTCGTTTATAAACTTCTTCTATTATTTCTAAGACTTTTTTAATATCTTTGCCTTGAGTATCTTTATTACCTGCATTTAATAGCAGAATATCTGTTATAAAAATTGTATTTGTTTAGTGTTTTGCATATTAAACTTAACTAGAGATGATTACACTGTCACATATATACGACTAATTGTCCAGTAGAAAATTATTTTGAAAAGTACGTGAAGCTGTGAGTACTAGATTAATGTACAAGTTATGCAAGAAGTCTATTATTGACTACATACTCCTTAATCTTGAGTAAATCATACCAAGAGGTGCGTTTTTGCATAGGTTGGCGAAGTAAATAGGCAGGGTGGAAGATTGCCGTAGTTTGAATAGGAGCGGATAGATATTTATTGGTATAAAAATAATATTCTTGTCTAATTTTAGTAATACCCGAATTTTTTCCAAGTAAGCTAGTTGCAGCCGTGCTACCGACTAGAATAATTAGCTTCGGGTTAATAAGAGCAATATGCTTCTCGACAAAAGGTCTACAAATATCGACTTCTTCGAACGTCGGCTGTCTATTAGCAGGAGGACGCCAAAATACCGTATTAGTAATATAAGCGTTATTTTTTCGTGAAATTCCGATAGCGTGTAGCATATTATCAAGTAAATTGCCACTTTCGCCGTAAAAAGGTATTCCTTTCAAATCTTCGGTACTTCCCGGGGCTTCGCCTATTAACATAATTTTAGCTTCCAAATTACCGTCACCGAAAACCGTATTAGTAGCAAATTTCTTAAGTTCACAACCATTAAAATTTAGTAGAGATTCTTTTAGTTCTTCGATATTATTAGCTTTATCGGCAAGAGATCTTGCTAGGGTTATATTATCATGAACTTTATCATTCATATTGAATGCAGTTGCTTTTGTAGACATAAGTTTTACTTGTGGCTTTTCAGTTAGTTCAGTATTATTACGTACCTTTAATTGCGGTGGATGTTCATGGCAATAATATTCAACACCGATTGCACTTAACCATTTAAGCGTATTATTCATTATCTTAAAATAAAATATGTTAAAATATTCCGTACCACACGAACTAAATGGCATAAGGCTTGATAAAGCTCTATCATCGCTTCTTGAAAATGTTTCAAGGAATCAAATCCAAAAAGCTATTAAAGATTCGCAAGTACTAGTTAATGATGTAATTATTTCTGATCCTGATGTTTTGGTCAAGGAGAATGATATTATATTATTTTCTTTTAAAGAACCTGAAGAGCTAAAAATTGCAGCAGCAAATGTAGCACTTGATATAATATATGAAGACGATGATTTGATAGTCATTAACAAAGCTGCAGGTATGACGGTATACCCGGGAGCAGGGCATCATGACGATACGCTTGTTAATGCTTTATTACATCATACAAAAAACTTATCGGATATCGGCTCATCAGCAAGACCCGGGATAGTACATCGTTTAGATAAAGACACTACGGGCTTGATGGTAGTTGCTAAAAATAATAAAGCACATATGCTACTTGCAAATCAGATAGAACAAAGGCAGGTAATACGGAAATATAAAGCGTTAGTGTGGGGAGTAATAAATCCGCTAGAAGGAGTCATTAAGAATAATATAGGTCGCAGCCGAAGCGATCGCCAAAAAATGACCATATTAAAATATGGCGGCAAAGAAGCCGTTACACATTATAAGACTCTAGAATTATTTTATAAAGGTAGTATTAGTATGGTGGAGTGCAAGCTTAGCACGGGTAGAACTCACCAAATTAGAGTACAGCTAAGCCATTTAAAGCATTCGGTAGTCGGCGACCAAACTTACGGCAATAACGACCGAAAAATTGCTCATTCTCCCCCTGAACTAAAAGCAAAATTAATTGATTTTAAACGTCAAGCCCTGCATTCTTGGTATTTAAGTTTTACTCATCCGACTAGTAATGAGATTATGGAATTTTCTTGTGAGTTGCCAAGGGATATGGAAGAGATAATTAGTTTATAATTGACAAAATATTAATTTATATAATATTAAGGATTAATATTTAAAAGATTTATAAAATGAAAAAAGCTAAGCTAAATTAGAAGAAGCCTTATATTCTATGGAAGAGGGTATTTTAAACCTTAGAAAACAAAAAGCGAGCTTAGAAGAGATTTTTACTTTGCTAGGTTTAAGTACCGCCACAGATAAAATTATTTCCTTAGATATATCAAATTATAGAGATTGGCCAGAAGTAAAAGATTTTATTTTAAAATTAGGTAATAATTTAAAACCGCAATCTATAAAAATTGCTCGCCCTTCCCAATATAGTACAGAACATGAAATTAAAATTTCTGAATTCGTCAATGAAATTCTTGCTCTAAGATTAAAAACAGGCATAGAATAGATATTAATAATAGTACGTAATATTGATGATGCAAATTATAGGAAAGAAATTTTATTAAAAAAAATGATTTTAATGAGCAAGAAGAACAATTAAATAAATTTATAAAAGTTGCATGCAAAGAAGCAAAAGGGCCTGATAATATAGACATGCAATATATGCAAGCTCTGCGAATTTTCTCTGAATTTGATTTCAGTAAAATAGATGAAAAATATTCTAATTTACAACATCTTTTTACAAAGCTATATAAAGCACAAGAAGTAAAATCAGAAATTTATCATTATGAAGTAGAAGATGATTTACATTTTTATATGGTAAAAGTTAATGGAGTAAATGTAACTACTTGGCAAAATTTCTCAAAGAAACAGTGGGAGTTTATAAACCAGTCTGGGAAAAAAGAATATAAAAAAGCTTTTATGGGACTAGATGCTTTTGACTCTAGCATAGAATATCATGACCAAGATTTAACAGATGTATATGTAGTTTTTACCTATAATAAAGCATGGGAACAGAAAAGTAGTATTGATATACCATCGGTAGAAATGCTTATAACTATGACAACTTCTCAAAAACGCAAATTTTATTTCACATATAGGAATAACAAAAGCTCCAATATATGACTATAATAATACTAAAAAACATTCAAGTCTTTCGCTTAAACTTCACAGTTTTATTGCTAAATGTGCAGAGATTATTTATCCTAACAAAAAAGAATATATGATTACTGTTCTAACAAAAAATATGACTCATATTATTATTAAAGAATATGAGAAAAAACAAATTTTAGATAAAATATATATAGGACATTAAGACATAAAAATACCGCAAGAATCTTTAGAGGAATTAAAATCTAAATATCAAAATACTAAGTGTACACGATATGAGGGACAAGAGTATAAGCATTATTTTAAAGCTTATTTAGAATATATTTTAAAAAATCAACAAGAAATTTAGGTGAGAAGAAAGTTCCCATAAAATTTACCGAAGCAGGATATGGTGCTTTTTCTGACTTTATTTTGTATGGGAAAAATGGTGAAGTACTAAATAAACTAACTGCTGACCAGATAAAAGGAGAGTTCGCTTGGTTTTGTACTAGTCCTTATTTATTAAAAAATCAACACGAACAAGAACCTTTAATCACTTGTGATTTAGAAACATTAGCAGATCTTAGCTTTAAAAATAGCTATATAGAACATGAATATTATTCAGAAATAATTGGTGATATAATAACATAAAACCGTTTATGAAAATAATTAAAATACCTAAAACCAAAAATTATCTTAAAATAGATATTATAACTCTAGAACCCGAATATTATAAGAATAAATTTGGTAATAATATATTTCGTGAATTTACTGAACTTAAAAAACGAGCACCGCTAGGTAGTGTAGATGAGATTTTAGAAATGAAAAATTTTGGCAGAAAATAAAACTTTCCATGCAATGTTCTATAAAGCAAATTCTTAGTGATGCTACAGATAAATTAAATAAAATAGGTATTAGTTCGCCGCAATTAGAAGCACGAATTTTACTACAGCATGTTATAAATAAACCTATTGAGTATTTACTTATTAATCTTGATGAGCAGTTAAATGAAGCCGAGATAGAAGCTTTTGAAAAACTGTTAGAGAGAAGATTAAAGCATGAACCGATAGTATATATTACAGGTGTTAAAGAATTTTACTCACGTGAATTTATTGTTAATAAACATGTATTAATTCCAAGAAGCGATACTGAAGTTTTAGTGGATGTTGTATTTCAATGTCATCTCCGCTTTCGCGGGGATGACATAAGCAAAAACTGCAATGACAAATTCTTAAATATCCTAGAACTTGGCGCAGGTAGCGGCTGCATTGCTATCAGTCTATTATGTGAGTTACCGAATGCTAATGTAATTGCGACCGATATAAGTCTTGATGCTATAGAAATTATCAAAAGTAATGCGGCAAAATATAAGGTAACGGATCGCATTCAGATTATTCACAGTAATTGGTTTGAGAATATTGAAACTCAGAAATTTGATTTTATCGTTAGCAACCCGCCATATATAGCTCACAGCGAAAAATCAGAGATGGCAATTGAAACAATCAAGTATGAACCGTCTATTGCTTTATTTGCTGAAAAAGACGGACTGCAAGCTTACTTTCTCATCGCCGAAAATGCCAAACAATTCTTAAAACCAAACGGTAAGATTATATTAGAAATAGGGTTTAAACAGGAAGAAGCGGTAACCCAAATTTTCTTAGATCATGGTTATAATATTGAAAGCGTTTATAAGGATCTACAAGGTCACAGTAGGGTAATATTATTTTCTCCTATTAATCTCAATCGGTCATATGCAAGACGTATCGGTAAAAGCTTATCAGGAGTGTAACAGAATTTATTAGATAACGAACTACCAAAATATTTCTTTTCTAAAGAAAAGCTTGTAAATGAAAAACGTAAAGTATTGCTTGAGATAGGCTTTGGTATGGGTGAGCATTTCATTAATCAAGCTAAAATGAATCCTAATGCACTTTTTATTGGGGTAGAGGTATATTTAAACGGAGTTGCAAATGTTTTAAAGCTTGCAGGCGAACAAAATATCACGAATTTTCTATTATTCCCTAATAATTTGGATTTAATATTAAATGAGATACCAAGTAATAGCCTTGATGGAATTTATATTTTATTTCCCGATCCATGGATAAAAAATAAGCAACAAAAGAAACGTATTTTCAATAAAGCACGACTTAAGATTTTACAAGATAAGCTAAAAGACAATGGTAATTTAGTATTTGCTTCCAATATCGAAAATTATTTTTATGAAGCAATAGAGTTAATACAGCAGAACGGTAATTTTGAAATTATAAATAAAAATGATTATTTAAAACCGCACGATGACTATGTAATTACCAAATATCATCAAAAAGCTATTAAGGCGAATAGAACGCCAAAATTTATGATTTTGCGGCACGTTTTAGGCGATCATTAATTGCAGCCCCTATATTCACTTGAGGTATAGGGCTAACTGCTATACCTATTACATCATGAGATACAGCATAATCATCAAGTATTCTTAAATAAGCATAAAGATTTGCAGCGGCTTCTATAAAGTCACCTTTTACACTTAAGTTTAATGAAAATCTTCCTGTAAGATTGCTATTGCCAAAATTTAATCCGATTTCTTTATCCTCTAAATTTATAGCATTTAGCCTAACCGGTACTTTTGGTGAATAGTGTTTTGCAAGCATTCCCGGAGCTTTTATAGTACTTGTCTCTGATGCTTTTAAAACTTCTATCCCTAGTATTTCTCCTAAAATTTCAGCAGTTATAAACCCTTCTCTAAGAATAGTAGGAGTAACAGTTGTTGTATCGATTATCGTTGACTCTAGCCCATATTTAGATTGATAGATTTCAGGTGCTAAAATAAAAATTTCCTGATTATCCTTAAAATGTTTTGTGACATGCTCAGCGTTAGTCGGACTAATATAGTTTGAAGGGTTAGCACTTGGGGCAGCTATAGGTATGCCTGATTGTCTGATAAGCTCTAACGCTACAGGATAAGACGGTATCCGAAGTGCTATGGTATTTAGTCCTGCTGTTACGCTAGGGGCAATATTTGCATTCTCTTTTAAAGGGACAACTATAGATAATGGTCCAGACCAAAATTTTTCTGCTATTTTTGTAGCTAAATCGTTAAACTCCCCTACTTCCTTTGCTTGCTCTATGGAGGAGACATGCACGATAAGCGGATTGATAGCAGAGCGCTCTTTGAACTGAAAAATCTTTAAACACGCCTCATTATTTGTGGCATCCGCACCAATCCCATAGACTGTTTCAGTCGGAAAAACAACCACTTTACCTGATTTTATAAATTGAACTGCTTTGTTTATCATAAGCGGTTAAACTTAGCTACTTTATCAAATAATTCACAAATATTCTGTAATAACGACAAACGATTTTGAGCGATCTTTGGATCAGAGTCATTAACGAGTACATTATCAAAAAAGCTAGTAATGGGAGTTAATAGAGACGATAATAAATTTAAGGCTTTCTTATAATCTTTATCGGCTATACTATCTATAATTTGCGGAGAAATTTTTTGGATTACTTCAAATAATTCTTTTTCAGGTTGTGTACTAAAGAGACTCGCATCAACTAAACCGGTAATTTTCTGATCACCAATTATATTGCTAGCTCGTTTGTAAGCATTTAATAATTGCTTGCCTGCGTCTTCTATTAAAAATTCTTTTAACGCATCAAGCTTAAAGTTTGTATCTACTAAATTTAAGTCAAGAACTGCATTAATTAACGCAATATCATAGTCATTTTTAAAGTAAAATTTTGCTCTTTCTTCAAAAAAAGATATTATTAAATTCTTATTTTCGTCAGATGAATCTTTATATAAGTTTATAGAAAAATTAATTAAATCATTAAAATTTAGCTCTAATTTATTTTCAAGTATTATTCTTATTATACCAAGAGCTTGACGTCTTAAGGCATATGGATCACCTGAGCCTGTTGGTGCTTCCCCTGCTATCATCAAACCTACTAAACTATCTAGCTTATCGGCTAAAGCAAGTAAAGCCACATTTCCGCTTGGTACATTGTCGCTCAAACCTTGCGGTTTATAATGGTCTCTAATTGCAGCGGCTATTCCTGCATTTAGCCCTTCATGTTTTGCATAATAATAACCCATAATCCCCTGTAAATCAGGAAATTCGCTGACCATCTCAGAAACAAGATCACTTTTGCAAAGTCTAGCTGCTGTAATCAAATCCTTATTATTTGGAGCTATATAATTACAAATATCGGTTATGCGTTCAATTTTTTCTCTTAAATTACCAAGCTTTGCATGAAATGTTACAGCTTCTAATTGGCCTAATCTTGATTCTAAAGTTTTAGCTATATCCTGCTTACAAAAATATAAAGCATCCGAAAGACGTGCCGATAGAACTTTCTCGTTACCTTGAATAACTAGTTCAGCATTTGTAAATCTGCCATTACTGACAAAGAGAAAATACGGTGTGAAATTTCCTGTTTTATCAAATAAACAAAAACATTTCTGATGTGTACGCATCGAAGAAATAAGTACTTCTTTAGGTAACTCTAAAAATTTTTGCGGGATTTTTCCAAGCAGTACAACAGGAAATTCGCTAAGCCCTGCTACTTCTTCTACCAAACGATTATATTCTTTTATAATTAAATCATGAGAATTTGCTAGCTCCAGTAAACCGGTTTTAATTATTGCCTCTCTCTTTGCTCTTTCTAAAATAACATGATTTTCTAAAAGCTTATTTCTATAATCTTCAAAACCTGTTACTTCTAATTTTTTATTATCAGTAAGACGATGTCCATACGTAATATTATTAGCGGTTAAATGCCCAAATTGCATCGGTAATATTTCGCCGTCAAATATGCATAAAATATTTCGCAGAGGTCTAATCCATTTTATTTTGTAATCACCCCAAAACATCGATTTTGCCCAGCTATATTTATTAATAGCCTCTATAATAATCTCCGGCAAAATCTCTTTTATTTCTCTTGCTTCTGTTTTTTTGACAAAGAAATAATATAGCTGATTACTAATTAATTTAGTAGAAAGCTCTAATTTACTAACATTATGAGCTTTACAAAAACCGTTAATAGCGGCTTCCGGAGCTTCTATGCTTGGTCCTTTAATTTCTTCCTCTTTTGGCAAAGTTATCTTTGGCAAATGGGTAGCATGCAGCGTTATCCTGCGAGGTCCCACAAATACTTGTACTTTTGCAAATATTTCGTTTTCTTCAAAAATTTTCGTGAATATATTTAAATAACCCTCTTCAGCATTTTTTTGCATAAAAGCCGGAATTTCTTCGCTAAATAGCTCTAATAATAACTCGCTCACTTGTTCATCTCCAACCATTTTGTACAACAAATTCTAGCTAAATGACGCACTCTTAAAACATAAGAAGCACGCTCAGTGACGCTAATTACTCCAAGTGCATTTAGTTGATTAAATGCATGACTTGCCTTAAGGCATTCATCATAAGCCGGCATAGGTAAATTAGCTTTGATTAATCTCTCACACTGGTCTTCGCTATCCTTGAAATGTCGCAGTAACATTTCACTATCGGCAAGTTCTAAATTATATTTTGAAAATTGCCGTTCAGCTTCGAAATCCACTTCACCGTATTTTAAAGCTTTTTCGCCTACTTGCCCATTCCAATCAAGCTCTCTTACTTCATCAACACCTTGAATATATAAAGCAAGCCTCTCGAGTCCATAAGTGATTTCACCGGCAACGGGACGGCATTCAATACCGCCGATTTGCTGCATATAAGTAAATTGCGATACTTCCATACCGTTACACCATACTTCCCAACCAAGCCCGGCAGCACCTAAGGTTGGCGACTCCCAATCATCTTCAACAAATCTAATATCATGAATTTTTAAATCTATGCCTAAACATTCTAAGCTTTTAAGATATAACTCTTGAATATTATCCGGCGACGGCTTTAAGATAACTTGAAACTGATAATAATGCTGCATTCTATTAGGATGCATGCCATACCTGCTATCACCTGGTCTTCTTGATGGCTGAACATATGCAACAGACCAAGGTTTAGTACCAAGGCAGCGAAGCACAGTTGCAGGGTGAAACGTACCGGCTCCGACATGGGCATCGTAAGGCTGCAATATTGCACAGCCATAATCCTGCCAATAATTTTGTAATGTCAGAATAATTTGCTGAAATGATAGTTTTTTCATAGGGTATTATTATTGGGAAAGAAAATTTTGATCAGTTAAAAGGATCGAATATTTTTATATTAAACATATTATAATGTTTGATATTTCTAGTAACTAGCATCATATTGCTTTGTTTTGCCTGTGCAGCTATTAAAGCATCGATTGTATTCGTACTATCAATATTCATTAATTCACCCCACTCCTCACATATTTCTTTGTCAATATTAAGAATTCTTTCATTATAATCTATTATTATTCTTTCTAACCATTTTTCTAATTTCAAACTTGCTATTTTATCTTTCTTTGCTAATTTTGATATTCCCTTTCTTATTTCGCCGATAGTAATACAACTTAAGTGTAACTGGCTAGAATGAACAATTGAAAACCATGCTGCTACTTGAGAAGTGGATTTTTTCTTTTGAATTTCAGATACAACATTAGTATCTAATAAATATTTCATAATTCAAAATCTCTAGCATACCCTTTTGCTCTCCGAATATCCAAATTATCTGTCTTAGGTATGCTCAATAAATATTCTTTGAAATCAGGTTTTTGTTTAGTAAGTTGTTTATAGTCTTTTATACTAATAATTACAACTGCTTCTTCACCCCTTTTTGTAATACATTGAGGGGTACCATGCATTGCAATATCAATAATATTACTTAACTTATTCTTTGCTTCGTGTAACTGCCATTTATTCATATAAAATCCTCATATAGCTAGATTGTCTAGATTATTATAATATAAAGATTCAAAAAAATTTTTTTATTAATTTGAGGTCTTAATAATACTCCTTGCCGATCTCGATTTTAGGGCGATTGTTTGCTATTCGCCAATCGTTAGTATCACGGAAAGAATAAACACAGCCGCAAAATTCTTGTTTATAAAAGTTCTCTTCTTTGGCAATTTCGTACATTCTGCTAGCACCACCGTCTTTACGCCAATTATAAGTCCAATAGGTTACCCCTTCATAATGAGATGCCGCCCTAGTTCCTGATTCATTAATTTGGTTCATATCTTTCCATCTAGAAATACCAAGCGAGCTAGTTATAACTTTAAAGCCGTTCTCATAAGCATATAAAGCCGTACGCTCGAAACGCATATCAAAACACATTGTACAGCGTATACCTCTCTCAGGCTCAAACTCCATCCCTTTAGCACGCCTAAACCAATTTTGCGGATCATAATCTGCATCAATAAATTCTATATTATGTTTCTCGGCAAATTTAATATTTTCGTTTTTACGAAGCTCATATTCTTTTTTAGGATGAATATTAGGATTATAGAAAAAAAGCATAAACTTAATGCCGGTATCGATCATTTTTTCCATTAAAGGGCCAACACAAGGAGCACAACAACAATGGAGTAAAACCTTGCTTTCACCGTTTGGTATTTCAAAAACTTCGCTCATATTAATTTACTAGATTCTTTTTATAGGTTTCTTTATAGAATTTTAGAATTATAGAAGATAACAAGGCAAGTGCAATTAAATAATATGCAATAGCATAATTGTCTCCGGTAACTTTCATTAATATCATTGCTAACATTGGAGCAGTACCGCCAAATATAGCAGCTGCAAGGTTGTATGAAAGTGCAACACCGGTAAATCTTATGCTAGTCGGAAATATCTCTACTAAAACCGTTGGAATAGGCCCCATATAAATGCTAATAACTCCAGCAAATATTACTTGAGATATTATAGCTAAAGTAAAATTCATCGACCCTAAGGCTACAAAAATAGGATAGACTGATAAAATTAACAAGATAATCCCCCATATTAGTACAGGACGTCGCCCCACCTTATCCGAAACATACGCAGATATAGGAAATACTATCATCATTACGATTAATATTATACTACTAACAATTGTGCTTTGCTGATTAGTATAACCGAGTGTTTGCATAAAATTACCAATAAAAACCGTAGAAGTATAAAAAGGAGCAGTTACGGTAATATACAGACCAAGTGCGATAATTAGTTCTTTTGGGTATTTTGTTAATGTTTCTCGTAAAGGAAAACGTGCTAAACGCCCTGTTCCCTTAGCTTTTTTATAAATAGGACTTTCTGCTAGGTTTTTTCTAATATATAAACCTACGGAGCTAATAAATAAACCGGCAATAAAAGGTATCCTCCAACCCCATTCAAATAGCATATCGGCAGGCATAAAATAAGCAAAACCGGCTGCTGTACCAAGTCCAAACAGCATACCACCGCACATACTAACAAATGAGCTACTCCCCGCAAGTCCTCGCTGCTCGAACGAAGCATGTTCTACAATATACGAAATACAACCGCTAAATTCCCCTCCTAAAGAAAAACCTTGTATGAGTCTGATAATAGTTAAAATAATAGGAGCGGCAATTCCAATAGTTTTATAACTTGGTAAGAGCCCTATCCCGGCAGTCGGTATTGCCATAGCTATAATACCCATCACCAAAGCAGTACGTCTACCGAATCTATCACCTATATTACCGAAAATAATACCGCCGAGCGGTCGTACTACAAAGCCTGCAGCAAATACCGCAAAAGTTAAAGTCTCTCGCATTTCTGGATCCGGAAAAAAATGCTGCCCTATAATATAAGCAAATTGCGCATATAATGCATAATCATACCATTCTAAAGCGTTGCCGATCATGCCGGATATTACTACTTTTCTCATTAAGTTATTTTATTGATTTTAAAAAAGATAATAAGAGTAATATTTTATATTCTCAAGTAAAAATAGCTTTATTTCATGCGAATAGCTTTGCTTGCATTGATACCGTAGTCGTCATTGCGAGGAGCGTAGCGATGTGGCAATCTAGAAAAATAATTAACCTCTATCTATGTTTTTCATTAACCACTTTCTTAGTTAATTTAGCATTGATTTGAGAAGGAGAAACTTTAATATTTTGTTTGATGTTTTTTGTTGTTTCTTGAGATAGAAGACTTTCTTTATCATTTTGTAATGTTTTCATAAACTTATCTATATTGCTTTGTTCTAGTTTTATTGCATCATCATTATTCAAAATTAATCCTCCAATTTTTTCACCAAGTTCAGGTGCATATCTGACGGCAAAAATTGATGCCGGTACAACTATGATAGAAAAAGCCGCTCCCGCAGTCGCAACACTGATTGCTCCGACTAATAAAGCACAAACAGCACCGGCGATTTTTCCGGTTGCTTGTTTAAATATATTACTTTTTTGTGTAAATACTAAAGACATCTCTAATATTTCATTAAATTCTTTCTTTATATAGATGGTTGCTTCATCAATATTATTATATTTCTTCATTGCATACATTACAGAAGCCTTAAATAATTTTTTGTGAGACTCCGCATAATTTATTATTTTGTCAAAATTCTTTTCTTTTAAAAGAGTTTTAAATATATTTTTAATTTTTTCTTTTTCGGTACTATTTATTTCATCTCCAAAATAAACTTCTACAAGATTTTCTGCTATTATATCTTGTGATTGCTCTAAAATATTATTCTTATTTTGCTCATTTGCGTCTTCAGAAGTAATCATTATTGCAAATAACTCTAATGCTACGGAAAAATTATCATCGTTAATAACCCGCATACCTAAATAATTTTTGAGTCTAGAAATACATTTATTAATATATTTTTCAGCTTCTGGTTTAGAATTAAGCCTTAGCGTATAATCTATAGCAAGCATATTTGCAATAGTAGAGCAAGTAGATTTCATAAGATTATTGACAAAATTATTAACAATATATTTTTTAAATAAATTAGTATTTACGTTATTAAGTACTATTGCATTATTCATTTTGGTAATTTATTTTGAGGCTAATTCTCTAATATATAATATCAATTTAGCATAAATAAGATTAGGAGCATGATTTACTGAAAGTTTATATATATTCTTAGGTGTTAACACTTCTTCATTACGTACTCGTACAAAAGATATAAGAGTATTAGGAGGCATATAAGAATAAATTTCAGAGAATATTTTTAGAAAAGTCAAAAAATCTGCGCATGCATATTTTATATTGATGCTATAATTATTTACATGAATCGCTTCACCTTCTCCTTCAATCGCCTGAACATTATTTTTAAAAAATACTGAATTTATAAATACATCTATAGGTTCTACTAAATCATATTTATTTCTTAAGCTTTTTATTTTAGGAATTAGTTCTTGATAATTTAAGCAACTCACACTACTTGGCACGCTTAAATCTACATATTTTTTGTACGATTCTAATATTTCTTCTTTAGAGTTAATGACAGAATAAAGCTTTAAAACTTCCTCTGTTAGATTTTCTTGTAAAACTTGTTTATCAAGAATAGATTTACTGTATTCTTGCTGGCAATTTTTTATTATCCAAATAGTTAAGGAAATAAAGAAGAAATATATAATAAATTGAAAAAATATAAGATTCTTTAAATACTTAATATATTTTTCAAACATTATTTTTACCTTGGGTTATTAGTGCCGTTGCATGATTTATGTCATTCCCGCGTAGGCGGGAATGACATGGAATATTACGTTTTATTATCAACTATATTAACCGATAAAGGAATTACTACCTTACCGAATATATCAAGTATTTTATCCTTATATATAACATAATCTATCTGCAAATTAGATAATTTATTTTTTACGTTTGTCATATGATCATCTAGCATCTTTAGAGATTCATCTACCGATAGATTATTAGTATGATATTTAAGTATTAATTTGATTATTAATTGTCTCTTAGAAACTAACAAAATATTATCTATGTTTGTTAATTCCCATTTAATTTCTTCTAATTTAAAAGCCGGATTTAAAGTAATTATTAGCCTTTTAAGTAAATCAAACGGCAGTGGTACCGGTGCTTCTAGTAATTTTTCTATTACATATAAATCAGCTAAGCT
Source organism: Rickettsia amblyommatis (assembly GCF_002078335.1). NCBI lineage: Bacteria > Pseudomonadati > Pseudomonadota > Alphaproteobacteria > Rickettsiales > Rickettsiaceae > Rickettsia > Rickettsia amblyommatis. Next base: position 472,356 of record NZ_CP015012.1, read on the forward strand.
AGTAGTATTTTTAATATAAGGATATTTATATTTGATACCATCATATTCTTGATTTGTTGCATAATATTTTTCATTAATAGAGTTTATGTCTTTGTAATTTTGTTTTGTATTATATTTGATAATACCGACCACTAATATTAATATTATAAGTAATGCACTATATAATTTAAATGTCAGATCCTTTATAGTAACTAGTTTTTTTATTGATTTTAAATTATTATTATAAGCGGGAAAACTCTTATATTCTAGAAACAGTCTACTAATATTCGTATCTATAAATCTTTCTTTTTCTAGAGTTTGCTTATTTAGTATATTATCAACCGGTATAAAGATTACAGGGCGTTCTTCAAAATTTGTTGATTCTAATAAAGATTTTAACTCTTCATCTACTATAAGAATTATACAGGCTCTTTGGTCAAGATTACTTATATAGTTTTTAAATAATATCAAACAATCATTAATTTCTTGTTCTATAATACCTTGAACATAGCCGGTTGTTTTATCAAATGGATACTCAAGATTTCTAATTGTTATTATATTATTTTTATGTTTGATAATAAATTTTATACCGCTAGCTTGTGATGCATATACACAAATTTGAAAATAATCGTTATATTTATCATTTTCTATATTCTGCACTATTTTATTTATAATAACTTTTAGCTCTAACGTTAAAAAGTAAATTCCTTTTAAATCAAGAGATCTTTTATCTATAATGCATGAAATTATATCACTTAAAGGTGTTTCAAATGGACACGACATAATTAAAGTCGACCAAATTTCACTTGGGGTAGTAGTAATTTCGTAAACACAATGTGCTATAATGTCTTCTTTATTAAAATAACCTTCAATAAATTGTTCAATAGGATCAAGTTTAACTATTGACTGTAATATAGGTATTTGATCGTGCCGTGTTTTACATCCGCTGCCGTCAAGTAAAAAATAAATATCGCTTTTTGGAAATTTACTAAAAAAGTTTTTATAAGGATTTAAGTCTATCTGTTCCCGAGTAGGGATAAATAATTTGTCTAATAATTTATTATCGAGAAAAGTACTAAGAAATACACCTTTATTACCTAGTAACACCACAATCTTTTTTCTTTTGAAAGAAAATATTTTTAATTTTGTAGCAAATTGAACAAAATGTAATTTGATCGAATCAAAAATATTTTTCATAAATAAATTTATTTTAATCATAATTCAGTGTATTTTACTATACTGGACGTCATTTCTGCGTGGATATCCGAACCGTCATTGCGAACGACTGATAAGGAGCGTGGCAATCTCAGGACTTTAGCACGAGGTTGCAATTACTAAGTAATTTTCCTCGCAATGACGAAAAATGATCCTCCCCGGAATGACATAACATTAAATAATATATCTTACCATGACTAAATTTACCACCGAAGAAGTTAGAAGTAAATTTATAACTTACTTTAAAGCAAATAATCATACACATGTACCGGCCAGCTCGTTAATTCCACACAATGACCCTAGCTTAATGTTTGTTAATTCCGGAATGGTACAATTTAAAAATGTTTTTACCGGACAAGAAAAAAGACCTTATAACAAAGCGGTAACTAGTCAAAAGTCTCTTAGAGCTGGCGGCAAGCATAACGACCTTGAGAATGTCGGTTATACGGCAAGACATCATACCTTTTTTGAAATGCTAGGTAATTTTTCATTCGGTGACTATTTTAAAGAACAAGCCATATATTACGCTTGGAATTTATTGACTAAAGAATTTGAACTCCCAAAAGACAAGCTTTATGCAACAATTTATCATACCGATGACGAAGCAGCTTCTTATTGGAAAAAAATAGCAAATTTTGGGGATGATCGCATCATAAAGATCAAAACAAACGATAATTTTTGGTCAATGGGTGATACTGGCCCTTGCGGTCCTTGTTCCGAAATTTTTTACGACCACGGTGAACAAATATATGGCGGACTTCCCGGTACTAAAGATGAAGACGGTGATAGATTTATCGAGATTTGGAATATGGTATTTATGCAATATGAACAAATCGATAAAGATACTAGCATAGAATTATCGCAAAAATCTATCGATACCGGCATGGGTCTTGAGCGTATGACGGCAGTATTACAGCATGTTAACAATAATTATAATATAGATTTATTTCAGGAAATAATTAATTTTACCGAAAATATAGTAAAAGTGAAAGTAGAGGGAGAAGCTAAATTTTCTTACCGAGTTATTGCCGACCACTTGCGAGCAAGTAGCTTTTTAATAGCTGACGGCATTATTCCTTCAAATGAGGGGCGTGGTTACGTACTTCGCCGCATTATGCGAAGATCCATGAGGCATGCTCACATGCTTGGGTCAAAAGAGCCGTTAATGTATAAATTACTGCCAAAACTTGTTGATTTAATGGGGAATGTTTATCCTGAACTTAAAAGAGCAGAAAGCTTTATAAGCAGTATCTTAGAACAAGAAGAAATTAGATTTAAAGCCACATTAGAACGTGGTCTCAAACTTCTTACCGAAGAAACAGAAACGCTAACAAAAGGTAATGAATTATCAGGAGAAGTAGCATTTAAACTATACGATACTTACGGATTTCCGCTTGATTTAACCGAAGATATTCTAAAAAACCGTGATATTTCCGTTGATCACAAAGGGTTTGAAGAGCAAATGCTTATGCAAAAAGAACGTGCTAGAAAATCTTGGCTTGGCTCCGGTGAATCAAAAACCGATCAGTTGTGGTTTGATATCAAAGAGCAACATGGCAGCACGGAGTTTTTAGGATATACACTTAATGAAGCAAAATGTAAAATAATTACATTAATCAAAAATAATAATTTAGTTAATGATATAAAAGAGATAGATACACAATTCCTGCTAATCAGCAACCAAACTCCTTTCTACGGTGAATCAGGCGGTCAAATAGGTGACATCGGAACGATATTTGCAAAAGATTATGAAGTAGAAGTAATAGATACTTTAAAATATTTAGGCTCTATTATAGTCCACAAATGTATTTTGAAAAAGGGGCAGATTAACGTAGGCGAGAATGCTAATTTTAGTATAGACATAAGATATAGGCAAAATTTAAGAATTCATCACTCGGCAACGCATATATTACATGCAGTACTGCATGAGGTAATTGGTAAACATGTTACTCAAAAAGGTTCGTTAGTCGCTCCGACTTATTTACGCTTTGATATTAGCCATTCTAAAGCTGTGACTAATGAAGAAATCACTTTAATCGAAGATAAGGTAAATGAGATTATTAGAGATAATCATGAAGTAAATACCACATTAATGGCAACTGAAGATGCAGTTAAACAAGGAGCTATGGCACTGTTTGGCGAGAAATACGACTCTGAAGTAAGAGTAGTTAAGATGGGTGAGACTTCTTTAGAATTATGCGGCGGTACGCATGTCAGACGTACCGGTGACATCGGTTGCTTTAAAATCACAAGCGAAAGTGCTATAGCAGCAGGTGTTCGTAGAATTGAAGCAGTTTGCGGTGAATTCGTAATTAAATTAATGAGAGAAAAGGATAGTTTACTTAAATCGATAGAAAGCAGTTTAAAAACTAATAAAAATGAACTCATTACTAAGGTTAATAATATCTTAGAGCGTAACAAGGAAGTTGAGAAAGAGTTAGAAAAAACTCATTTAGCTAGTTTAGATTTAAGTATAGAGCAAATTGAAAAGCAAGCTGCACAAATAACAGGAATAAAACTATTATACAAAAAAGTAGGAAATATAGACAATAAAATATTACGTCAAGCTGCCGAAAATTTAACACAAAAAGTAGAAGATTTGATAATGGTATATATTGCTGAGGGAATTGGTAAATTATCTATTACGGTTGCGGTGAGTAAAGCTATAACAGACAAATACAATGCAGATATAATTGCAAAAAAACTTTCTTTATTCTTAGGTGGCAGCGGCGGAGGTGGACAAGCAAGCCTTGCTCAAGCCAGTGGAAATGATATAGGTAAGCTAACTAACATCCATGAAAAATTATACAGTTTATTGACAGTGTCGTAGTGTACTAATTTAGGACATCATTACGAGTGTGCTTTGTAGATGGATACCCGGTTGTCATTGTGAGCAGCCGCAGTACTTGCGTGGCAATCTCGTCAAATATCCTGAGATTGCTTCGTCAATTACTTCGTAATTTCCTCGCAATGACAAGGTGGTATCCACGTAACAATGCCTATGCAGGGAAGCGTTGTAATGACAAAATTTATGGTTGTTAATACGCTGCTTTCACAAAATAAAGACCGGAGGCGGGAGCAGTAGGACCGGCGGCTTTTCTATCTTTGGCTTCTAGAACATCTTTAATTTGTTCTACCTGCCAAATATTTTTACCAACAAGTACTAAACTGCCGACAATATTACGTACCATATGATGCAAAAATGACGGGGCTGAAAGATATAATTTTATTTCTTCATCTTCTTTAATAATATTAAGTTCAGTTAAAGTTTTAATCGGTGATTTTGATTGACATGAGCTAGCCCTAAATGAAGTAAAATCATGTTTGCCTAATAGATAAGCGGCAGCTTGTTGCATAGCCGGAACATCTAAAGGTGAACTAATCCACCATGCTCTATTTAAATCAATTACCGATGGATAAGGTCTATTAATAATTCTATATATATAATAACGAGAGGTAGCTGAAAACCTAGCATGAAAATTATTGGGGGCTAATTCACAATTCCATACTCCTACGGCATACGGTCTTGCAAAATAGTTGACAGCCGTAATAATTTTGTGAGGTTCTAAATATTTTGAAAGATCAAAATGTGCTACTTGACCTATAGCATGAACACCGGCATCTGTCCTTCCTGACCCAAACAATATCACCTGTTCACCGGAAAATTTATAAATCGCTTCTTCTAATATCTGCTGTACCGACATTACTCCTGCTTGTCTTTGCCAACCTGCAAGATCTGTGCCTAAATATTCAATGGTAATTTTATATCGATACATAATAGCCCACTATCATCCCGTGGCTTGTGGCTTGACCACAGGATCTTGTATCACAGCACAGCCCGTGTCCTGAAATCCCGAATCACGCGATGACAGTATAAGTATTATCATGCTTCTAGTAAATCCGATGGATTACCGTCACCACGCTTGCCTCCGTTTCTAAAGCTATTAAGTTTTTTGGATCTAATAGGATGTTGTAACTTTCTTAAAGCTTTTGACTCGATTTGTCTTATACGTTCTCTAGTTACTTTAAATTGCTGCCCTACTTCTTCTAATGTATGGTCAGTATTCATACCTATACCGAAACGCATTCTAAGCACTCTTTCTTCACGAGGCGTAAGGGTTGCAAGTACTCTAGTGGTCACTTCTCGTAAATTTGACTGAATTGCCGCATCAATCGGTGCTACTGCATTCTTATCTTCGATAAAATCGCCTAATTGACCGCCGTCACTATCATCACCTATGGGATTCTCAAGACTTATAGGTTCTTTAGCTATTTTCATGACTTTACGCACTTTATCAAGTGGCATTGAAAGACGGTTAGCGATTTCCGTTGCTGTTGGTTCGTATCCGAGTTCATTAAGCATTTGTCTTGAAGTACGTAGTATCTTATTAATTGTTTCAATCATATGCACAGGAATACGTATAGTCCTTGCTTGATCAGCAATAGCTCTTGTTATAGCTTGTCTAATCCACCACGTAGCATAGGTAGAGAATTTATAACCACGGCGATATTCAAATTTATCCACCGCTTTCATAAGTCCTATATTACCTTCTTGAATTAAATCTAAAAACTGCAATCCTCTATTAGCGTATTTTTTAGCGATAGATATAACTAAACGTAAATTCGCTTCTATCATATCTTTTTTTGCTTGTAGCGTTTGTCTCTCACTTTTTTGTATAGTATTCACTAGTTTTTTAAAATCATTAACTAAAAGACCGGTTTTAGATTCTATAACCGATAATTCAGCAATCATTTGATCTATATAATCCGATTCTTTAGTCATTAACTCTTTCCAAGCGACTTTTTTACTTTTCAGCATTTTTTCTTTCCATGCTGCATTGATAACCGATCCTATATATTCATCAAGGAAATTTTGGCGAGTTACTCCATATTTTTCAGCAAGCTTTAAAAAAGCTGTTTCTTTATTAATTAAATCACGATTTATTCCATACATCTTACCTAAAATTTCTTCCGTTCTTTTAGAATTAAAATGTATTTCCGAAACTTCATTTATTAATAATTTTAAATTATTATATTTTTTGCTATTTTGTAAAACCTTCGGTTCAAAAGATTTCTCATAACATTTTTTAGCTTCAATGAGTAGCTCTTCACAGATAAAAGAAATCTTTTTCATACGCTCTATAATATTAGGTAATATCTGCGTTTCTATTCTAGACATAGATAAGTGATTATCCTCATGCTCTTCTCCTTCGGTCTCACTACTATGTTCTTCATCATTTTCGGGTATTTCGTCATGTAACATGTTAGCTTCTAAATCTATCAGATCACGTAGTAACATTTTTTCATTAACTAAATCTTCATACCATACTATAAAACAACGCATAGCAATAGGGCTTCTGCATAAGGAAGCAGTCATTGTTTTATGTCCTTCCTCAATCCTTTTTGCTATTTCTACTTCATTTTCACGAGTTAAAAGATCGACTCCCCCCATATCCTTAAGATATAATCTTACAGGATCATCGGTAGCACTTATACTTTCTTCTTCTACCTCATCCTCAGGTTCATTATCAACATTGGTAGATAGCTTAAATTCTTCATCCATTCCAATATCAAGCTTAATTTCATCATCTTCATTAGATTCTAAAATATCTACTCCCGCATCGGAAAATTTTAATATAGCTTCCTCTAATTGTCTTATTGAAGGATTTTTATTCAGAGGAAGAGCGTTGTTTATATCATCATAAGTGACCGGTATCTTTTTAGATTTAGCTTTTTTAAGTAAACTATCTATTTTATCTAGATCATTGTCTATATTGCTATTGCTCATTAAATACCTATATGCTTTTTTCTTTTAAAAGAAGTTTGAAATAATTAAGTTATCGTGTGATTAATAAAAGATTCGTTTAAAACTTGAAGTTCATTTGCAATCTTCAGAATTTCTTTTTTATATAGTAAAACTTTTTCAAAGTCGTGATTGTCAGTACTGTTTATGGTAATAGCGTATTCTTGTTGTAAATTTATTAGATAATATTTCTTGTGTAGCCACTGCCATAATAAATCCAGTCTGATATTATTTTTATTAAATGAGATATCTAAAAACAAATTATCCGTTTTTGATAATAATAAAAAAATATCAAAAAAGCTAGTTTTTTCCACAATTGCAGTAATTTCACTTGCTTCTACGTTATTATCTATAATCTCGTTTAAATACCAATTACGGAATTCTTCAAGCGATTTATTATTAAAATTTAAATTTAAGATGAAATCTCTAATATCTTTTTCTTCAAGTATTATAGGAAATTTAACCAACAAAGCACAAAAAGCGTGTTCTAGCATTTCAAGCTCCGAATAGCCGTGACTTGAAATTATAGGAGCCAAATTTGAGTTTTTAGTTGTAACTTTCTTCTGCGTTGTGACTAAATTTTGCCATATTTGATCTTTAAAAAACCTGTAATAACTTGCTTTTAAATCACTATCCGATATTTTGCTGCAATAATTTTTTAAATTTTTTTCTAAATTAGCTTTTTCTTCCGCAGTTTTAAAACTCTTGCCGCTATACTCAATATGCCAAATCATTTCTGATAAGCTTATTCTTTTATCTATAAGCTTTGCAAAAAAATCAGCACCGTTTTTATTTACTGCATCGTCGGGATCAAGTCCGCTTGGTAACCTAATAAAAGAAATTTTCTTTTCACTATTAATAAGCGGTAATGCTAAGTTAATAGTTCTTATGCTAGCTTTTATACCTGCATTATCTCCGTCAAGACATAATATAATTTCATCGCCAGCACACCATAATTTATGTAAGTGAGTCTCGGTAACGCTAGTACCGAGACTCGCAACCGTTTCACTAAAACCTGCTTGATGTAGTGCTATAACATCAAAATAACCTTCTACTAAAATCGAATGATTTTTTTTATAGCTACTGCTTATCGCTTTATGCTCACCGTATAGAGTTTCACTTTTTTGAAATACTTTAGTTTCAGGTGAATTTAAGTATTTAGGCAGCCCCTCCCCTAGTACTCTACCGCCAAAGCCTACAATTTTATTGTAAATATTTCTAATTGGAATAGTAATACGGTTAGAAAATAAATTATATATTTCACCGTTTTCTCGCTTGCCGATTAGCCCTGCTTTACCAAGCTTTATAATATCTATATTTTTATCGTGAAAAAATTTTTCAAATTTATTATTCTTCGGGGCAAAGCCTATTGAAAACTCTTTTACTGTTTCTTCGGTAATACCCCTTTCGTGTAGATAATATAATATTTCAGGTGTTAATTGTGTCCTGAAAAACTTATTGGCGAGTTCTAAAATATTTAGAATTTCATCGGATTCTTCATAAAATTCTTTCTGTTTCGCAGTTAATTTCGGTATCTCTATACCGTAATCGGTTGCAAGCTTTATAGCAGACTCATTATAAGATAAACCGCTAATATTAGAAGTAAATTTTATAACGTCACCGGCTGCTTTACAACCAAAACAATAGAAAAATCTCTTACTATCACTAACCGTAAAAGATGGGGTCTTTTCTTGATGGAAAGGACATAAACCTACATAGTTACCAGATTTTCTAGTTAAAGCTACTTTTTGCCGCACTACATCCGATATGTTAATACGGTTTCTTAAGAACTCATAAAATTCCGGTGCAACTCTCATTATATTACAATATGTAGGAAAGAATAGCTGTAGAAAGACAATAAGAAAGCGGTATAGACAAATTATCGTTAATTCTTAAATCTTTTGAATAAAATTCAGCTACTGTAGCCCCTATGCAGCTTATAATAATAATAATAAAACTTGTATTATATCCTAAATAGAAATACACTAATATACTTATAAAAATTGCAGAAGCTAAAAAGGTAATAGAACCGGCTATAGATTTACCGTTACCTAAGCTATTTCCTATTTTAACGCCGACAAGAGCCGCTAAACAATCTGAAATAATTAAAATCAACCACGAACAAATCACTAAATTTTTAGGGAAAAGAAGAGCAGTTAAGAAAAAACCGAGCATCATAAAGCTAACGCCGCTTAAAGCAAAAGAACCGTTATTTTCTTCAAGCCTTATAACTTTTGAAAAAAATCTAGTTACAAATCCGCTAATTTTTGCATTATTACGACGTGATACATCTAAATATAATGTAACAGCCGTTATTATAAATAATAATAACGTAATAGCGGTTCTTGGAATAAATAAATAAAGCAGCGGAAATATTATAGCCAATAGGTGGAAAATTTTACGCTTTTTCTCAAAGTCAAAATCTTTAATTTCCATAAGATTACTAATTTGTTGCTATTGTTATTATGAGAAATAATGCCAACATCATTGCGAGCAGTATTCGATGTCATTCCTGCGAAAGCAGGAATGACATAACAGAATCCGCTTAGACAAGGACCGCTTGCAATGACGATATTTAGGCAATGCCAAATAATTAAAAAGGCTTATTTGACAAATTTTACTATTACAAATATACTTTACTTGCTGAAATCTATATTATCGAAAATAGTATACTAAAATTACTAAATCTATACAATATAATTATGAATACAAAATTTCCTATCACCGCTAAAGGTTTTGAAAAATTAGAACACGAGCTTAAACATTTAAAACATGTAGAACGTAAAAAAATTAGTGAAGATATAGCCGAAGCACGAGAACACGGCGATTTATCCGAGAATGCGGAATATGAAGCGGCACGTGAGAAACAAGCATTTATAGAAGGGCGTATTAAAGAGCTTGAAGATATGATGGCAAGAGCGGAAATTATTTATATTGGTAAATTATCGGGAGATAACATAAAATTCGGGGCTACGGTTACTTTGATCGACGACGATACTGAAGAAGAAGTAACATATATTATTGTAGGAGAATATGAAGCCGATATAACTAGAAAAAGAGTTTCAATTGCTTCTCCTATAGCAAAAGCTTTGATTGGAAAATCGGTAGGTGATTTTGTAGAAGTTACAACACCGAAAGGATCTAAATCATACGAAGTAGTTACCGTTGAATATAAAGAACTAGAACTTTAATTTGATTTTTTTGTCACTGTAAACGTTAACCGTACGGCTTGTTATGTCGTTCCCGCGTAGGCGGGAACGACATCAAGTAGGTTTTTCGATCCATGCAACAACCCCTGCTCCTCACAATGACGATTTGGGTATCAACAACGCAGGTATGACATTATTAATTACTTCTTCTTAAACATCTCGAGCATTCTTTTTGTTACTATAAATCCGCCGAAGATATTTATAGAAGCAAGCAGCGTTGCAAAATACCCTAGTAGACCGGGAAACCCAAAAGCAGAGCTACTTGCAGCAATCATAGAACTAAGAACTATAATACCTGAAATAGCGTTAGTAATAGACATAAGCGGAGTATGGAGTGCAGGCGTTACTTTCCACACAACATAATAGCCCACAAAAGAAGCTAATACAAAAATAGTTATAGCAAATACTAGCGGATCTATAGTACTTGTGTTTGTTTGCCAACTAGTATCTATTACCAAATCTTTTAATTTATCTGATAATGCTTGGGTATTATGGGCAATTTCAGCAGCCTGTTTAGCCATCGTCGGTAATTGATTCATATATTTAATTTCTCACTCACAATTTTTCCGTCTTTAGTAATCAACATCTCACGTACTAACGCATCATCCATATTAAACTTACCGTCTTGCAATGCATAGGTTAGAAAATTATACAAATTCTTAGCATATAATTTTGAGCTGTCGGTGGCAATTTTAGTAGCAAGGTTTGATAAACCTATTATGGTAACTCCGTGCTTAGTAACGATCTTATCCAGTTCTGAACCTTCCACGTTCCCGCCTGTACTAGTCGCTATATCAACAATCACTGAGCCGCGCTTCATAGATTCTAGCATTTTTTCCGTAACAAGCAGAGGTGCTTTTTTTCCCGGAATTTGTGCAGTAGTAATAACTATATCATATCCTTTAATAATTTTTGCTAAAAACTCTTCTTGTTTAGCTTTATAATCTTCCGAACTCTCGTGAGCATAGCCTGATTTATCTTGTAAATCCTCCTGTAATTCCGGTGAAACAAACTTAGCTCCTAAGCTTTCTACCTGCTCTTTGGTAGCAGCTCTTACATCATATCCTGCAACAATGCTACCAAGCCTTTTTGCCGTTGCAATAGCTTGAAGACCGGCAACACCGATACCAAGCACTAAAGTTTTACACGGTGAAATCGTCCCTGCTGCCGTCATCATCATAGGAAAAGCCCTTGTGTAATGATAGCTTGCTTCAATTACCGCTCTATAGCCTACTAAGTTACTTTGAGAAGATAAAGCGTCCATATTTTGAGCTTTAGTAATTCTCGGCACAAACTCCATAGCAAAAGTCGTAAGGTTTTTTTTAGCTGCCGCTTTTATATATTCATGATTTAAATAAGGCGATAATAATCCTACAATAATTGCTCCTTTTTTTGCAAATTCAAGCTCACTATATTTATCCGTAACGGATGAAGGTTGCACCTTTAGTATAATATCAGCATCAGAAATAATTTCGAGTGGTACCGAAGATACTTTAGCACCTAGAGCAACATATTCTTCATCAAGGAAACCGGCATGAAGCCCTATATCTTTTTCTACCGTAACCGCATAGCCTTTCTTGACTAGCAATCCTGCTACTTCAGGCGTTATAACGGCTCGTGTTTCATGCTTGGCTTTTTCTTTTAAAGCAACGATTTTCATAAATACTAATTATATTTTGCATTAACTGAATACATAAGGTATTTTAAACATAATTTAAAACATAAAACAACGAAAATGAAAAAAATATTTTTTCTAATCATTATTTATCTTCTTGTGAATTCAAGCTTAGCATTTGGAGCAGATGATAAAACAGCTATCTCGGAGCTAAAAACTTATCTACGTACGATAAAATCGGTTGCGATAGATTTTACTCAAGAAGATTCGTACGGTAAAATAGTTAAAGGAAAATTACTGATCCATAAACCTTATAATTTTAGATGTAATTATTATCCTCCTTTCCCTTTAGTTATAATAGGTACTAAAAATTTCGTATCGATGTATGATTATGATATGGAGCAAGTAAGCCGTATTAATAGAAGCGAAAATACATTTAATTTTTTATTAGAAGATAATGAGCATTTTGACAAGGATTTTGTTTTTGAATCGGTAATTAACGAAAGAAATATTTCTAAAATTACTATCTATCATACTCTAACGGAAAAACGTAGCGAAATTACTTTTAATAAAGCTACTCAACAAATTGAAGCATTAAAAATATTTGAAGATAATAATATAGTCACTATTACTTTTGACAAAATAGCTAAAGTACAAAAATTTTCCGATGATTTGTTTAAATTAAAAAACCCTGAAATATTCGGTCCTCCTGAAAGATTAACAAAATCGGAAATAGAAAAAAAATATATTGTTTCTTGAAAATAAACAGGTTATGTTAATTATGCTAGTAGTGGGCATTGTACCTGTTTAGTCGGTCAGGTCTGAAAGGAAGCAGCCAGAGTGGGATTCGATGGGTCATTACTAGCATTATTCTAATTTTGATGTCATTTCTACAGCAAGGCGGCTTGTTCTATGTCATTCCCGCTTTCGCGGGAATGACATAGAGAACCATGCAATAAAGCCAGTTTTTTGCTAAAATGACATAAAAAGTCTTATAACTATCGTGCTAGATATAAATTCATCAAATCAATATATTCCTTTTGCAAGGAAATATCGTCCTAGTAACTTTGCCGAGCTTCAGGGGCAAGAGGTATTAGTCAAAGTTTTAAGCTATACTATTTTAAACGATAGGCTCGCCGGAGGCTATCTTTTAACAGGTATTAGAGGAGTCGGTAAAACTACTTCCGCCCGAATTATTGCTAAAACCGTAAACTGTTCTGCTTTAATTACCGAAAATACGACTATTAAAACATGCGAGGAATGTACGAATTGCATCAGCTTTAATAATCATAATCACCCTGATATAATCGAAATTGATGCGGCAAGTAAAACTAGCGTAGATGACATACGTAGAATTATAGAATCCGCCGAGTATAAGCCCCTACAAGGTAAGCATAAAATCTTCATTATTGATGAGGTGCATATGCTCTCTAAAGGGGCATTTAATGCACTTCTTAAGACACTGGAAGAACCGCCACCTCATATAATATTTATCTTTGCAACGACGGAAGTACAAAAGATACCTGCAACTATTATCTCAAGATGTCAACGTTATGATTTAAGGCGCTTGAGTTTTGAAGAGATTTTTAAGCTACTTGAATATATAACTAAGCAAGAAAATTTAAAAACCGATATAGAAGCACTAAGAATTATAGCTTACAAATCGGAAGGGTCGGCACGTGATGCAGTCTCTATTTTAGATCAAGCAGCTAGTATGTCGGCGAAATCTGACAATATAATTAGTCCTCAAGTAATTAATCAAATGCTTGGGCTTGTCGATAGTTCGGTTATAATAGAATTTGTCGAATGTATTATCCACAGAGAGACGGAAAAAGCTATAAATTTAATAAATAAACTTTATGGTTCTTCGGTTAATCTTGAGATTTTTATAGAATCGGCATCAGATTTTATTGCTTATCTTAATAAAGTAAAAATGTTACCTAATTATAGTTTGCCTATATATGAATCATTTAATGATAGAACTAAAAGCATATTAGATAAAACCAGCTTGCCGCACTTATCAATCTTATGGCAAATATATAATAAGGGAGTAGGGGAAATAAAAATTTCCTATAACCAACTAACAGAAACGGAAATGTTAGTTATAAAATCTATATATTCGACGTCGCTACCCTTGCTTACAGATTTTGACGGTAATAATCAAAATTTAAATCAATCAATTAATCCGGAAATTAAAAAAAAATTTGAAATTGTAGATTTTCTTGAATATTTATATAAAAATAATGAGATAGATATATATTATTTCCTGCTCAATCATACGGAACTTAAAAATCTCAGTAATAATAGATTAGAGTTCGTAAGTCTTGAAGTTACAAGCAAAATAAAAAAACAAATAGAAGATTTGTTAGCTGCTTTTACTAATGAAAAGTTTGAGATAGTAATAATAAAAGAGCAGAACAAGCAAACCTTAAAGAATCAGTTAATTGTTAAGCTTGAAGCAAGTAACGATTTTGGTTTAATTAAAAAACATTTCCCAAATATAACAATTTCGGATATTTTACTTAAAAGCTAAAAATATATAGGATAGACTTATGGTAAATTTTAATCAGTTTTTAAAGCAAGCCCAATCAATGCAAAAGAAAATGCAAGAAGCTCAAGAGCAAATGGCAAATGCAAGATATACCGGTAAAGCCGGCGGCGGACTTGTTGAGGTTATTGCAACTGGTAAAGGCGAAGTTGAAAAGATTTCAATTGATGAATCTTTATTAAAAGCAGAAGAAAAAGAAATGCTTGAGGATTTAATTAAAGTTGCCTTTAATGATGCTAAACAAAAATGTGATGAAGATTCTCAAAATTCTTTATCAGGAGCTTTAAACGGTATGAGCTTACCACCAGGCTTTAAAATGCCATTTTAACACGGCTCTTATGTCATTCTCGCAAAGGTCGTGTTGAGAGTGGATACAGGTCGTCATTGCACGCTCACTAACGTTCGCGTGCAATGACGGAAAAACTGCTCCACGCAACAACGTCTTTAGTCGCTTAGCTCATGACGGTTTGGTATCCATATTTATTCACAAAATATCATCACAATAAGATGTGTCTATCCCCAATATCTTGTCTCAGGCAAAACTTTAAGTTTCTCTTTTAATATTTGATATTCTTCATTGTTGTCATCATTGTATATTTCTTTACATTTCAATAGCGTTTTATCCCTAAGAGAAGGGATAATCATATCATTTAGTTTATCTAATTTTTCTTTTTGCTCTTCTGTTAGCTCTTTTTTACCGGTTTCTAAAAAACTTTTCAAATTACGAGCATCCTGTAGATAAAGTTTAACAACATCAATATTATAATTAGTATCCAAAAGTTTTATTGATGTTTTCCAAGCTATAAATTCTATTAATTTTTCAAATGAAAATTTCTACTAAACTTTCCGTTTCTACATTCTTCTGCCAATTTATGAAAATCATCTTCACAATTTACGTCATCAGGATTAGCCTCTGTCTTAAGTAGTATTTTAACTATATTTTCTTTACTTAGAATAGAAGCTATATGCAGAGGTATATCATCGTGTTCATTTAGGGGTATTGCTGCAAACTCATTAGAAACAGTCATATTATTATTGACAAGTTCTTTGATCTTCTTAATGTCTTCATTGTAAATAGCATTAAACAAATTGATTTTGAAATCGTTTTCGTCATATTTAGTTAGATTTATACATAAAACCCCTTTTTTTAAAAAAAGGCATGTTAGCACTTTTTGATATCAAGGTCAAGAAATAATTAATAATTTAACTATTTCTTGATAAAAAGGAAATTTGCAAAAAATAGACATCTTTCCAAAGCAGTTTATAGAGAGGAATTTAAAGGATACACGGAAACACTTGCCGCTGCAGCATATATAGACATACGTGAAGATTAGGGATTAGGATCGACGTACAAATTGCCTTTAGAAGCAAGTTATGCAGGAAGTCTAATAATTCAAGATCAATAAATCCTTATCAATCCTGAAACCTTTAAAACGCTCAAGTAGCGACATACCAAGAAGCGAAATATCAAGGTCACCAAGACCTACATGTCCTTTGATGTTCTTAAATTCCGTACCGATTACTACACTATTTAAGGTTATAGGGGCGGCTTTATTTTTGCCGTTAGCTGTTAGATAAGTTCTAGTATATTTTAATTTAGTTAAGTCAAAGCCTAATTTTTTAGCATCTTTTTTAGTTAAAGCTATATCACTTGCCCCTGTATCTACCATAAATTTTATTTTAACGTTATTTACAAAAGCATTGATATAAAAATGCCCGTCTCTGCTACGGGCTATAATAATTTCTCCGACTTCAGTAGACCATTTATATGATGGAATTAAAGCAGACATTACTCTATGATAAGCGTAGTTCAGCTCAAACCTAAAGGCATAACCGGTTATTATAACTAAGAAAATTGCTGCCCACATTGCTAATTGCAAACAAAATCTGCGTATTTCATTTTGGCTAATAGTACTGTAAATTATACTAAATAATATTAATAATGATGCACAAAAACTCCCTATATTTTGTGGTGCTTTAAAAAATTTTGGATAATGTTGATTGATATATTTGTATAATAAACCGGTTACAATTACGGTGCTGCAAATGATAAAAATAAGTTTTATGAGTTTTTTATTCATATAATATACTACAAGTAAATAAAGAATAGGTATACGAAGTTCTATCTGAGTATATAATTTTAATCTATATAATCAAACCAAAGTCCCAGCCCATTTTTAAGTAAAAAACTACCTTCTTAGTTCACTAGAACAATAATTCCAAGTTCTTCTGACGTAAAGCCAATAAAAGAATTAATACCGTTAATATAGCCTGAGTGAAACATTAAATCCTTGAGCGTCCTTTTACTTTAAGAATACGCCATCCAAGAGCATAATATGACTCAATCATTTTTTGATCAATAGGCCCAATCGGTTGCCATTTAAATCCAAAAACATCTTTGTTTGATTTTATTATTTTATACATACGATCTAAAGTACTTTTAGCAATAAGATTCGGTTTATAACCAAAACTAAGTGTGAATATTTCAATCATTCCATCTATCGATGCAAAAATACCGGCAGATACAGGTACCGTCTTTGGGTAATAAGGCGGAAACGGCAGCAATGTTATTACCTCCTGTCCGTCTATTATTGCTTTAGAATGCGGATAAGTAAATTGTAATTCGGCCCTAGCGGTAATATTTGTATATCTTGCGTTTTAAGCGTTGTACGCAAATTATCGCAGCATTTAAACTTGATTTTTTACAATTTAAAGCTTCTGCAAGTAAACTAAAAACGATGTTACTAACTTATAGCATTGCCCAGATTTACAACTAGCTTGTTGTTTTTTTAGCAACGTTAAAAGCTTTGAGCGATTCATTCCTTGCTCAATTTCAATATTTCCTGAGAATTGATAACCTGTTGTATGGCTTAAAATATTATTAAGACTAATAACATTTTTTAGGTATGGTAATTTCGTCAAAATCTAAACTTTCTTGATCTACCACTAATGCAATTGCCGTTGCTGAAACAGCTTTTGAAACCGATGCTAAAGGAAATAAAGTTTTATCCGTAATAACTCCACTATTACCTTTCTGATTTCCAAACGTTGTTTTATAAATAACTTCACCTTTGTATAAAATTGCAATTGCTCCTCCTTGTAATTCGTATTTTTGCAATTCAAGCTTTTTAGTTTTTGCGGTAATTCTACTCGTGTCTGTGCCAAAACTGTACGATGTGATAATAGTAACATTGTACTAAAAAATAGGATAAGCTTTTTATTCATATGGCGATATTATTTATTGATTCTATGTCATTCCTGCGAAAGCAGGAATCCAGCTTTCTAAACAAGTTATATACTAAATTTTTATATGATTTTTTTTCATTTTTTACTGGATTCCCGCTTTCGCGGGAATGACAAAAGCTACTTTTAACCGCTATTGCCTTTTCTTTATCTTTTAACCTAATAGTAGCAAGCTCTAATAAATATTTGTCATCTAAAGCTTCAATAATTTGCTCATATAATTCAGCCGGAATTAGATAAGCAGTCGGTTTATTATGATTTAATAAGGCAACAGGCTCACCACTTGCCTTATCCAATAATGCAGTAGGGCTTTTTTTAAATTCTGATATACTAACTGCTAGATTTGCATAAATATGTTCCATTATTGACTCCAAGTAAACGAAGAAAGTTATACGAAGATTAACTTGAAAAAGAGCAATGAGTCTGCAAGACTAGGAGCGGAGCGTATCCTTAATACGTGGCTACCTGCGAACTTATTTAGACGACGTAGCCAATTTTTCAAGTTCATTGATTATACCTATAATTAATACTAAATTAAATACTAATTATAGACTATAATTTTTATCAAGAAAATCACATTAAATCGCCGATATTCTCTAAAAACAACCTAGCTCGATGCGATGCCGGTTTATTAAAAAAATCCTTGGCAGGCTGATTTGCTAAAATCTGTCCTTGATCCATAAAAATAACACGATCCGCTATTAATTTTGCAAACTTCAAATGGTGCGTGACCACTACCATGCTCATTTGATCTTTTAATAAATTTATATTCTCTATAACATCTTTAATATTTTCAGGATCGAGTGCCGAAGTCGGTTCGTCGAATAACAACATTTCCGGCTTCATCATTAAAGCCCTTGCTATTGCGCTGCGTTGCTTTTGCCCTCCTGATAGGCTTGCCGGATATGAGTCAAATTTTTGCGTTAGCTTAAATTTTGCAAGCAATTCCTTTGCCATAGAAATTGCTTGTTCTTTTGGTAAATTTAAAACATTTACCGGCGTATAGATTAGGTTTTCTCCTACCGTTAAATGCGGGAATAGATTAAAATTTTGAAAAACCATACCAACTTTTAAACAAAGCTTTCTTCTATCTTTAAGCAGTAGCTTCCTCCCGTCTACCAAAAAAGTACCACTACTTGGTTCTTCTAAATTATTTAAAATTCTAAGCAGAGTAGTTTTACCGCTTCCCGAAGGACCTATTATTACAGTAGTTTCCTTGGTAGTAAAACTTAAATCAATATTCTTAATTGCGTAATTCTTGCCATAACGCTTACAAACTTTTTCTAAAATAATCATAAACTAGACCGTAAATTTATAACCGTCATAAAGCGGCTTAACGTTATTTGGAAGCATTGTCGTAATCTCATGATAATCTATCGTGTGTCTCATATTGGTTAATAATATCTGCTCAGGTTTATATTTTTCACGCCATTCTAGAACTTTATCAAGCCCTGCATGATTCGGATTTGATTTATAATCCATACAATCTAATATCCATATTTTTATATCTTTTAAAAATTTATCTGATTCAGGAGGAAAATCGATTACATCGGACGAATAAACGAAATCACCTATACGTAAGCCCAAGCTATCTATAGAACCGTGATGCTGTCTAAAAAATTGTATTTCGATAGTATTAATCTTAATTTTATCAAAAAAACTAACAGATTGAGTTGTGAACAGTCGCCCAAGCTTAAATAACTTATTGTTAAATAGATAATCAAATTTTGTATGGAGCTTTGCAGTACTATCGTGATCTGTATAGATTTCAAATGGCTTGCCTTGCATAAAAGTAAATACTCGTAAATCATCGATGCCGTTAACGTGATCGGAATGATAATGTGTTAATATAGCACAATCGAGCTTATTTATCTTTTCTCGTAATAGTTGATTTCTAATATCAAAACCGAAATCAACTATTATTTGACTATTTTCATCGTTAATATATATTGCTGATCTAGTCCTTTTATTGTACTTTGAAGGAGATGTGCAAGTACTACAATCGCACCCGATCACCGGTACGCCTATAGATGCTCCACACCCAAGTATTGTTACTTGTAACATAAATATTTAAAATAATGTTTGAAGTTTTTTATAATTTTTGCGGCTTAAATCAAGAAATATTCTTATTTTTGAATAAACTTACTAATATCGGCTTTATACCTTATTTTTTTAAAATAATTTCGTTTTGTTTTAATATCGCTAATTTCTCCTTAATATATATTTTATACTGTATATATTTTTATATTCAATTAAAGAAAACCAAAAATGATAAGAAGCGGCAAAATAAATTCTGGCACGATTATAATAAGTTAGTTGAAATTGGTATAATATACGGGGTATTCGGTTTAATTTTTACCGCTCTTAAATTTTCAGTTAATTTCCCTCGCCCTTATTGCAGTCTTCCTGTAGATAGTTTCATGACCATAATAAATACTGCAAACGAAAGGTGCTTTTCAAGCTTTCCAAGCAGCCACGCAGCTCTTAGCGTGTTAGTAACGTATTTTGCTTGGAATTATATAAAATTACCATTAAAAATCTTAATGATTTATGTTATTATGCTCGTGTCTTTATCTCGCATAAGCCTTGCTATGCATTACCCAAGTGATATAATCTACGGCATTATTATTGCATTTATAACAATACTGATAGGTAAGTTAATTTATCACATCTTTGCAAATCATATAATAAGAAAGATCGGGGATTTTCTATTAATGAGGCAGTAATTAAGAAAAAACTTGTTTTTTAATCTTGAAAGTTTTTAATATGCGTGCTACAATGTAGCTACATTATTGAAAGAAGATTTTTATGTCTGCTGATTCTATTGTGCGAGCCCGTATTAATGAAGACGTGAAAGAAGAAGCAGCTTTAGTGCTTGCTTCTATGGGACTTACTTTATCTGATGCTGTTCGTATGCTGTTATTTCGTGTTGCTCGTGAAAAAGCATTGCCGTTTGAGCCACTTATCCCAAATGATGAAACAATTAAAGCTATGAAAGCTGCAAGAAGCGGCAAATTAGTTCATGTTGGTAATATCAATAATTTGTTATCTGATTTAAATGAGAACGATTAAACGCACTTACTGCACAGTTTAAACATGAAAAACGTAGAAAACATGGAATAAATTTGGATGATATTTTACTGAAAGCAGTTAGGTACTTGGTTGCTGATATAACATAACCTATACATGTGAGAGATCATGCCCTTATAGGTTAATTGGAAAGATTGTAGAGATTGTCATATTAAACCGGATTTAGTATTAATTTATAGAAAACCCGATGCTGACACATTGGAGTTAATACGATTAGGTTCACACAGTACACTTGGTTTTTAATTATTTTGAAATGAACCGGGAACAAGTTCCCACAAAACCCATCTAACCATCCATAGTACTGGACAGCTTTTGAAAAGCGTTTGATGTCGCTCCTAGCTAAAAACGAGAATGACATCAAAAAACCAAACAAACATTATGCTACTATACCGAAAATACTTTATAAAAAATATCTTACCGTTGCTTATAGTCGTTACTTTTTCAGTGACTAGTATAGTATGGATAACGCAAATATTAAAACTTTTATATTTATTTGATAAAGGTATAAAAGTTATAGACTTCTTCAGTTTAGTAGTTTTAGTACTTCCTACGTTATTATTTATTCTGTTACCGGTAATAACGGTTATTACCGTGATTTATATCTATAATAATTTAAAAGTCGAGCGACAATTAATTATATTACAAGCTTCAGGAGTTAATAATGTACAGCTAGCACTGCCTGCTTTATATGTCGCATTAATAGTTATGCTACTTGCTTATTATATATCTTCTACCATCCTGCCATTATCTCATATAAACTTAAAATCACGTTTAAACTTTATAAAGAATAATTATATCTCAAGTATGATTGAAGAGAAAACTTTTAATAAAGTAACGAAAGATATCACTGTTTTTATAGATAAAAAATTAGCAGGAAATATTATGAACGGCGTAATAATATTTGATAATCGCAACGCTGATAACCCATCAGTAGTATTTGCGGGTTCAGGTACTCTTAATATATATGATAATAGCCCGATTTTTGAACTTAATAAAGGCATAAGACAAGAATATGACGTAAACGGTAATTTAACTCAGTTAACTTTCGATTCTTTAATGATAAAACTGCAAAATGATAATCCCTTATTAGTATCGCAAAGAACTAAACATAATAAAGAAGCAAACGAATATTATATAAGCGAATTACTTGCCCCTCCTCATGATTTAGCTATTACTAAAAAAATTAAATTAATTGCTGAAGCACATCAAAGAATACTTTGGCCTTTATACAATTTTGTATTACCTTTTGTAACAATTGCAGTTTTTTTGAGACATCCTTATAGCAAAAAAACAACTTTTATGCCGGTATTATTTTCTGCCTTAACAGTATTACTAGTTACTTCAATTCATTTTATATTACAAAATTTTGCTTCAAAAAATCTAGATTTTATTTTTGCTTGTTATTTCAATTTGGTTATTGCTTTAACGATCGGATTATATTTATTTGTACGTAAAAGAATATAAATTTATTAGACTACTTTATTCCAAGCTCCACGAGGATTTTGAGTAAAACAATCTATTTTGTTTTCCTGTCCGGTAAATTTATTTATTTTAACTGTTAATTCTTTTAAATCTTCTGGTAAATCGGTTATTATAATTATTCTTTTGAAAACTCTTATATACTCTTTTGCTTGTAAAATTTTTCCTATATCTGTAGGCGAAATAATAACAAGCACACTAGCATTATTAGGATTTTGTAACTCATCGGTAATATAAATCGGCTGTTTTTCAGGCTGCGGATCAAGTTTACTACCGTGAGGTATAAATTGCTTACGTGAATAAGTCCAAAGATTTTTATTGAGCATTTCTTGTTGATCTGCATCTGCAGTTAATATCACGCTTTTAAGATCAGAGTGATAGCATTTTTCTATCAGAAGCAATATCGATTTTAGAAGCAATTCATCGCTTGTTTGATAAATACTAAATTGCTGCATAAAAATTTTATGTTATTTTTTATGAGAAAATTTAAGTGGTACGGATGAAGGGACTTGAACCCCCACGCCTCACGGCACAAGAACCTAAATCTTGCATGTCTACCAGTTCCATCACATCCGCATATGGTAATGCTATTCTTGTAAAAGGGTGGCCTTGTTGCATGGATTCTATGTCATTCCCGCAGAGGCAGGAATGACATCAAAGTATTTCCATCAAAAAGTTATAATACACATCATATAATTTTTGTAAATCGCTAATTTTTGTGTATTCGTTTATTTTATGTGCCGTTTCGGATAATAAACCAAACTCTACTAACGGACAATAATTTTTGACGAATCTTGCATCCGATGTACCGCCGCTTGTAGAGAATTCAGGCTTTATTTTAAGCGTATGCTCTACTACTTTAGCAAATTCTTTTATTTTATCGCTAGGGTTCTGAATAAAACTTTCAGCAGAACTACTATATTCTAACTTATAATCTACTTTATATTCTTTACAATGCTGTTTAATAATTTCTTCTACCTGTTTTGCTAAAGTTTCTGCACTATGTAAATTATTAAAACGTATATTGAAAGATGCTTCCGTACTTGCCGGAATTACGTTTGAAGTATTATTACTGACCTCGATATTCGTTACTTCAAGATTTGAACGTTGAAAAAATTCAGTACCTTCATCAAGTTTTATATTTGTTAACTCATTCAATATTATTATTAAGCAAGGCAATGGGTTATTTGCTTTATGAGGATAAGCTACATGCCCGCTTAAGCCTTCTATATTTAATTTAAAGTTAACACTTCCTCTTCTGCCAATCTTAATTGCATCGCCTATTTCTTTTTCACAAGTAGGTTCACCGACAATAGCAAAATTTATCTTATATCCTTGATCATAAATATATTGCAGCATTTCTTTAGTACCATGCTTTGCTTTGCCCTCTTCATCACTAGTCAGTAAGAAACTAATGGAACCTTTAAAATCGGTATTATTCTTTATAAAATCTAAACTGGCAGCTAGAAAGCACGCTATAGCCCCTTTCATATCCACCGCACCTCTGCCACATATCTTACCGTCTTGCTGGCTAACTTTAAATGGACTCGCATTATGCCAAAGCTCATGATTGCCTGCCAGCACTACATCTACATGACCAACAAAGCAAATATTAGGCTCATTGCTACCGAAAACAGCATAAAGATTAGTGACTTGCTCGCTTTTAGAATCACCGAATATTTTTATTTCGGTCTTAAAGCCGTGCTGTTTAAGCAAATCATCAATATACTCAATAGCCCCATCGCTCTTAGGAGTTACAGACTCAAAACCAATCAAATCTTTTAAGTAGTTAATGTACATCAATTATTGCCAAAGAGAATTTAATGTGATTTTTAGTTTGTTTTCAAATTGTTTTATTAGTTTTTAAATCTCACTTTGATTATTATCAAGCTCTGTTACTATTTTTTGCTGTTCTTCAAGAGGCGGGATAGGAATTTGTAAATCCTCTAAATCTTTCAAATAAACGTGAGGTTGACCTGATCCAGCTTGCTTTTGGTATATTATATTTTGCTGAGATTTTAAAATATAATATAGATATTTAGTTAACAATAGTTTTTCACGTTACAATCTGAAGCCCACATTAAGTGAATTATGATACCAAATATATCCAGCATATGCTCCCGTTAAAATTATATTGATTATGTGAGTAAGGACTAACCCGACCAAGCTGCTATTACTGGAATATCCACTTTAATTACAGTATTAATGTTAATCATTTTACCTTTTTTACCTACTATTAATGTTGTATACTCCTTATGCTCAAGAGATAAAACATTACTTTTTAATTTATTGATAACGATATCGCCAAATTTAACAATTTCCCATTGTTTATTTATTTCAAAATAAGGATGCCAATTATCTATTATCTTTTGATAGCTATTCAATTCTTCAATAATTTCCTGTTGTTTTTCTAGAGACGGAAGAGGAATATAAATTGAGTTTATATGTTCTCTATTTAAACCAGGCTGAGCACTTTTATTATAAGCTAAGTTCTTTTGATTTTGTATCGCTATTTAAACAATAAAATAAATAGATGTATAATATTCGGTTTCCCTCTAAAAATATAAACATGTTCATTAACCATTGCTTCTATTTGCGGTAAAATTTTATCATCTACAAAACACACTTTACCCGTTAATGCTCCGTCTTTACACATTAAAATATCATTGTTTTTCACCAATCCTTTTTTAGCTATTTGATAAAAATCGAGATCTATAAAAGGAATTTTAGATAAATTTAATTTTCCATCCTCGCCTGTTTAAATCATTAATACCGATAATTTTTCTTTTTTTATTGTCTAGAGTAACGCCGATATTCTTAACCTCATAAAACCAATATTCTTTTTGATTATTCGGTTTATGTGCATCGATAAAATAAAGTATTGACGTTTTTATATAAGGTAAAAAAGTACCTTGCGGTAGAGAGATAACGAGTTGCAGCTTTGCTTTTGATAGTAAAAATTGACGAACAGCAGCGGTGTCTTTTCTGAATAAGAACCCTTCAGGTAATACCAATGCCATTCTACCACCCTCTTTTAAATTTTGCAGGCAATGCAAGACACAAGCAGCATCACCGTTATTTTTTGCAATGCCGTTATAATAAAGAGGAGTTATATGATTTTCTGTTATAGTTTTGCCGTTTTTGCTAGTTTTTTTAGTGATAGTTTAAGAAAATGGCAATTAGTAACAATTACATCAGACTTTAACTGCTGATCAGTTAAGGGTTTAAAACATCATTAGGGTTCTCAAGACTATTTATTTGCTGAATTCCGCTATGTCCGTCACCATGCAAAATCATATTCATCTTAGCAATTCTAGCGATTTTGGTTAACTCTCGCCCATATAATGTATTAAATATTAATTTTTCTAAATCTTCATCGGTATTAATTATATTATTTTTTTTGATATAATTAAAAGCTTCAGTTAAGAACCCACCGGTACCGCAAAAAGGATCATAAATTGTTTCTTTAAATGTAGTTTTTTCTAAGAAATACTCGAATGCACCGCCTTTTATATCTGTATCTATCGTAGATAAAAATAAGAGGATCAATTGCATCGATAATGTTGCGGAGAGTAATGGAATTGCCTAGAGAAATAGATGTAAAAACATCACCACCGTATTTATTCTTAATTTGTTCTATAACATAGCTATTTAACCGATAATATCATCGTTTGATTGTGCTTTGATATTATTCCACCAAGATTTTTCGTTGTTTTCGCTTAATAATTTTAAGAATAATATATTTGCAAATTCGCTAAATTTTTCTATTTCTGCTCGGAGCCCTTCACTTCTTAAAAGATTTATTCAAGTTTTTAAATATCGATATTAATTCTTCACGTGATACTTTAATTTCTTTCGGTATAGTCCAAGCTTCATTACTGCTCGCTTCTAAAAAAGCTAATAATTCTTTTTCATGTAGTAATTCCCTCACTTCATCACCGTTTAATATAAGCTCTTTATTATTAGCAACAAAACGAGCTTCACAGTAAGCTCCATTCATTGCGAACACTATAGGTACATCAAGCAATTTTGCATATTCCGTTACTTGATCTAAAGCTTGCCTTAAATCCACTCCTGTTTTTTTGCTTCTATTATTGCAATAGGTTTATCATTATTACTTTCATATAAGATATAATCGGGTCTTTTTCCGTTTAATTTTGTCTGTTCTGTTTTTGATTTTGGTTTTTGGAAATAAACATTCTTTTTAGTATCTATATACTATCCCTTATTTACAAGGTTATTGCTGATAATCCATTCGGTTTGCTGTTCTGCTAACATAAGAATTGCTTAGATATTTTTTTTGTAATTAATAATTATATCTTCTTACACTTATTATACAAGCTTATAAAAAAGTACAAAAAACAACTTTTTATCTCACTAAAAAAATAAATTATTGCTATGGATTTTATATAGATTTGTTATAACTAATATTAAAATCATGAGTATAAATAACCAGTTAAGAGAATTAATTAAATCAGGTACTTTTGCCGGTATATTATTAATTATTGCTTTTACCTTAGCAATAATTGTCAGCAATAACATTTTCCTAACAAAATATTATTCTTCTTTTATTTACAGTAAATTTTCTTTAACAATAGGAAATGTAAGTTTACAAACAACTTTTATAGAGTTAGTTAATGACGGTCTCATGACTTTCTTCTTTTTATTAATAGGTTTAGAGATGAAATTTCACCTAGTAGAAGGTGAACATAAAAATAAAAAAAAACTAATATTACCTGCAGCGGCAGCCCTTGGAGGTGTGGTAGTTCCTGTCTTAATATACATGTTTTTTAATTATGATAAACCGGGATTAATAAAAGGATGGGCTATCCCTATCGCAACTGATACTACTTTTGTCCTTGGTATTTTATCTTTTTTCAGCCGACATATATCTTTAGAATTACGAACTTTTATTATAGGTTTCTCACGATGCTTTTGCGTTAATTATACTAGCCTTGTTTTATACTAAAACAATCAATACTCCGGCATTATTAATTTCCTCTGTAATTATATTCATTTTGTTTATATTGAATTATCGACAAGTTAAACAATTATTTTATTATATAATTGTAGGTTTATTATTATGGATTAGTATGGTGGAGTCAGGTATTCGCGGTACTTTATGCGGAGCCATTATAGCACTTTTTATACCTGTTAATATAAAAGGAGAATTTAACACTTCTTTTAAAAAACTTGAAAGCTTAACTCGTCCTTTTGTAAATTACTTTATTTTACCGCTTTTTGTATTTATGAATTCCGGTATCCTTTTAGAATATTTTGCATTTAAAGGCACTTGTTCCAACTCAATACTTACTTTAATTTATGGGATAATATTTGGTTTATTTGTAGGTAAGCAATTAGGTATTATACTATTTTCATATCCATTTGTAAAATTTAAACTCTGTAATTTACCAAATGATACTTCATGGTTAAAATTTTATTCTATAGCTATACTTGGAGGGATTGGATTTACCCTAAGTTTATTTATAGGTAGTATTACGTTTGAGAGCAGCTGCCCTTCAAACTCTATGAGAGCTGCAGTAATAATAGGCTCTTTAATTTCTGCATTATTTGGCGTAGCCATTCTAAAATATTGTACTGGAAAAGAGTAAAGGAGCAAATTAAACGAGTATACTCATTAAATAACGATGATAGGATTTTAATAACACATCATATTTTTGTTTGGAAAAAACAGGATATGGTACTATGTAGATAGTATTAGAAGAAGGAATCGCTTTTTCAAGCTTATTTAGCATAAAAGGCATATTATAATTATGCTCTACTAAAATTATTGAAGTAAGATTGTAAGTTACAATAAAATCAACCGCTTTCTTAATATTATCTTCTTCAGACATTATTTTATTCGGAGCGAGTATTACCTGCTGTTCTATAACATTAAGTTCCTTTAACAAATTTTTTAATTGCTCTGTAGATTCTATACCAGTAATAAATAATATAGGTGCATAGCCTGCCTTAAGCAAAGCAATACCGGTTTCAATTTTATGTCCTCCTCCTGCAAATACTATTATTGCATTAGTGGTATTACTATTAAGCTTATAAGAATTTATTAAATATAAATAATAACCAAAACCACCGACCCAAAGAGCAAAAATTGTGAGTAAAAATTTTCTGATCATTTAAATATTTTATTAAATTCAGTTTGAATAATTTTATCAAATTCAGACACTTCAACATGAATCCCTAACTGATTTAAAGATGTTATTAAAGAGTTTTCAAGTCCACAAGGAATAATCCCACTAAACTTACTTAAATCTGTTGAAATATTTATAGCTACACCGTGATATGTAACCCATTTTCTTACTCTAATACCTATTGCAGCAATTTTAGCAAATTCATCTTTCCTTACTTTTACCCAAATTCCTACTTTATCTTTAATAATATATGCTTTAATTCCAAAATAATTTAAGCTATTTATAATCCATTCTTCAAGCATTTTTATATATAGCTTTAAATCTTTGTGTCGATTTGGTGAAGCTAAATTAAGAATTGGATAAATAACACGCTGACCCGGTCCATGAAAAGTAAATTTACCGCCACGTCCTGTGTAAATTACCGGAATATCACCGTAATTTAATAATTCTTCTTGTTTATAACTAGTACCGGCTGTATATACTTCCGAATGTTCAACTAAATAAATAATTTCCGGTTCATGATCACTAATTACTTTGTTAACGTAATCTTCCATTAATTTCAAAGTAACTTGATAATCCGCAAAATCTGGTATAGTTATAAATCTTATCATATTAATTCAGATTTATATTTCAATATTAATGCATCTAAAATTGCTATGGTTTCAGCATCCAAATCGCCGGAAAAATTACTAGGACGAAAATGCATTTGAAACGAAATTATAATATCTTTCATTTTAGAGTCTAAAATTCCGGTAACTTCAAGTTTATAACCGTATGTAATAAATTTTTGCTGAATTGCTGCAATATCGGTTATGTCGACTTGCGGCAATAGATCGTTAAATACCTGTTCATCATACCAAGCCCCAATATTGTTATTATATAATGGTTTCCAAGGAAATAGCGGGCCAGGGTCTTGTTTTCTACCTGGAGCAATATCAGAATGCCCAATCACTCTAGTAGGTTTAATATCATATCTAGCAATAATCTGTTTACACAAACTTATAACACTATTAATTTGCCTTTCCGAATAGGGTAGCCAAACTATATCATTGTTTTTTGCATTTACTTCAAAAGCAGGATTTACGATTTCAATACCGATTGATGTATCATTAATACGCTCATGACCTTGCCAGTAACTTACTCCAGCATGCCATGCTCTATCACGCTCTTCTACTAATTGAAATATATGTTCAGGGTTTTCATTGTTTATTAAATAATGGCTACTTAACTTTTCACCGGTTAGAAAATCTAAAGACTGCTTAAAATCACACTGTGTATAATGTAGCACTAGGAATTTAATACGTTTATCAAATCCCACAGCTCTATAAGATGTTTTATCGATTACTATCATATATAAAAATTTTAAAGGATGTCACTATTGTATGTTTTTTTCTATATAATTCTTGTGAAAGCTTGCTTGCATGGATCGGTAAATCGTCATTGCGAGAAGAATTACACAGTAATTCGACGAAGCAATCTCAGGAGTTTGTTATTATTTCATGAGATTGCCACGCAGCCTACGGCTTGCTCGCAATGACGATTTGGTATCTATATAAAGATAGCCCCAGGTATGACAAGAAAAATTTTGATGGTGCCGGATATCGGATTTGAACTGATGACCTACCGCTTACAAGGCGGTTGCTCTACCACTGAGCTAATCCGGCATATTAATATGATTATAGAGAAGAGATATGTGTTGTCATACCGTGGCTTGACCACAATATCTAGAAAAATAACTTGTAATAGTCAAATTTACTAAATCCTGCAATCAAATAGCGGGATGACAGGGGCTGAATTGATCCACACAGTCAATGCCTGCTCACAATGACGAAAAATACACTATATAAACTAAGCTTCTTTAGCTTCCTTTTTACTTGGTCTAGCTTTGCGGTTTTTTGCTTTCACTTCCATTTCCTTTTTAACTTTCCCAGGAAGGGTAACACCCGCTTGCTCAATAAATTTTGCGACTCGCTCAGTTGGTTTAGCACCGGTGCCAAGCCAATATTCTATACGATCTTTTTTTAAAACAACACGCTCACTATTATCTGAAGCAAGCATTGGATCATAAGTTCCGACTTTTTCTAAAAAGTCACCGTCACGAGGTGCTGTTGTGTTAGCTACTACTACACGGTAAAAAGGACGCTTTTTAGCACCGCCTCTAGCTAAACGAATTTTTACTGCCATATATTACTTACAATTATTTTATTTTTTCTTCTTTAAAAAGAACATGTTTCCTAACTACTTTATCATACTTACGAAAAGAAAGCTTCTTGGTTTGGGTCTTCGGATTACGTTTCTTTACCCAAAAAACACCTGTGTCGGCAGTACTTACTAGCCTTACCAAAACATTTTTATTTTTCTTTGCCATTAGCTGACACCTTAAATCAAGATATTATTTTATTATTCTAAGAAAAGCAAAATAATACGAAATTGAAAAATAGTCAAGTAAAAACTAGGCATTGCAAAATAAAGAGAGATAAGTCAATTGCGAGCGACTAAAAGGAGCGTGGCAATCTAGTTTTAATTTCCCGAGATTGTCGCACTCCTTGCAGTCGTTCGCAATGAGACGCCAATTTTTCAAATTAAACGAGTTACCGTCCAAATAAGCGTTCGATATCCTTAAGCTTCAACTCAATATAAGTAGGCCTGCCGTGATTACATTGACCTGAAAGCGGCGTATTTTCCATTTGACGCAGTAATGCATTCATTTCATCTGCCGATAATTTTTGTCCTGCTCTAATAGAGTAATGACAGGCATAAGTTTCCGTTACATGCTCGATTAACTCTGTCAAAGCTATATTCTTGCCAAAATCCGATAAATGATCGGCGAGATCCTGAATTAACTTTTGTACGTTTACATCTCCAAGGATATTTGGAATTTCAGTTACTATAATAGATTTTTCGCCGAATTTTTCTAGAGTTAAACCGAGTTTATATAGTTTTTCTCTATGGTCATATAAACAATCTGCTTTTTTTTCATTTGGCAGTTCTACTATCTCAGGGATAAGCAAACGCTGTTTGATTAACTCTTCCGTTTTAAGGTAATCTTTTATTTTTTCATACCCTAAACGTTCGTGTGCTGCATGCTGGTCGGTAATCACTATACTATCTTCGGTTTGTGAAATAATATAAGTCGTATGAAGTTGTGCTTTAGCTGCCCCAAGTTTATATTGTTTACGGGTTTGCTGTTCATGTTCTATACGGTTTTCTACTTCTTGTTCTATTTTAGCATGTGATAATGTATCGATTAATTTTTGACAAACATGATTTTGAGGAACTGTATTAAGTGTAGAATGAGTAGTAGGTCTATAATCTGCCGATTTACTATTAACATTTATAACTTTACTTACTGGCGATTGTTTGTTAACTAAAGGATTTTTAAATAACTCAAGAGCATCAGAGGCGATAGTAGTAGAAGTAACATGGCTTTTATTTGTTAAAGCATTTTTAATTGCTTCTATTAATAAGTTTCGCACATAATTCGGGTCATGAAACCTAACCTCTGCTTTTGCCGGATGTACGTTAACGTCAACAAGTTGCGGATCGATTTGTAAGAATATAGCACATAGCGGATAACGATCACGAGCTAAATAATCTTGATATGCTACCCTTAAAGCTACCTGTAATAATTTATCTTTTACCGGTCTATTATTAATAAATAAAAACTGATCTTCACTTGAAGCTCTATTATATGTCGGGCTACTAGTATAGCCACAAATAGAGAAATCAGGTGTTTTGAAGTTTATATAAGCGGCGTTTTTTATAAAATCATCACCTATTACATCAATTATACGCTGTTTTAGGTTAGTTTCAGCATCTTTATTTTGTCCCTTTAATTTTAATAAATTCTTGCCGTCATGTGTTAAACTAAAAGAAATTTTAGGATGTGCTAGAGCGATTTTCTTAACCACATCTACAGTTGCTGCAAGCTCTGTTTTATCGGCTCTAAGAAATTTTAAACGTGCAGGTGTTGCGAAAAATAAATCACGTATCTCTATTTTAGTACCTTCATTATGAACAGAAATAGTAACTTGTTTTTCATTGCCGCCAATTAACTTAATCTGAAATGCTTTGTCGGCATCTCGCTTTTTAGAAGTAATTAGCATTTTGCTAATAGCAGCAATAGACGGCAGTGCTTCACCCCTAAAACCGAAAGTATGAATATTTAGAAAATCGCTTTCATCAAACTTAGAAGTTGTATGACGTTCAACGGCAATTTCTAATTCCTTATCAGTCATACCGATACCGTCATCGGAAATAATGATTAGATTTTTACCGGCACGTTCTAAAATAATATCTATTTTAGTACTACTTGCATCAACAGCATTTTCAACTAATTCCTTTACTACCGATGCGGGCCTTTCTATAACCTCACCGGCAGCAATTCGGTTGATAGCACTTTCTGACAGAAATTTTATAGTCATTTTGTTACTAATTTAAATTTCTTACTACAATATGGGCAGATAACTTCCTTTTTTTCTTTATCTATCTCTAAATAAACTTTCGGATGGTCATATGGAGATTCTTTGCCCTGGCAAGATACAGATGCATCAACGTTATTAACAATTTCCATAGATTTATACATTATTTCTTTAAGTGAAATCTAGTATAAGTTACTTTTAAATAAAAGACAAATATTACTTGATTAACTATGTCATCCCGTGACTTGATCAGCTTTGTTGCATGGTTCTAATTTTCTCGTCATTGTGAGGAAATTATGTAAGTAATTGACGAAGCAATCTAGTGCCAAAGTTCTGAGATTGCCATGCAGCCTATGGCTGCTCGCAATAACGATTTAGCTGACTGGTACAAGCCACAGTATGACAGTGCATATTTTATAAGAAGATAAAAATGAAAGACAAAGTAGCAGTTATTACCGGTTCTACTATATCGGGCTTGAGATAGCAAAACATTTTGCAAAACTTGAGTCTAAAATAGTTATTAACGGTTTTGCAAAAGAAGATGAAGTAGCCAAAATTTCAGCAGAATTGAAAGAACTTGGGGCAAGGGCTGTATTTTATCAAGGAATAAATTTGGAAAAACCTGATGAAATTCATTCTATGTTTGAGAGGATAATAAAAGAATTCGGTAAAATAGACATATTAGTAAATAATGCAGGTATTCAGCATGTTGCTCCTATCGATGAATTTCCTGAAGATAAATGGGAGCAAATTTTGCGTATAGATTTAATAGCATCTTTCTATACTACAAAATACGCAATACAGATTATGAAAAAAACGGCTTCGGCGAATTGTTAATATCGCTTCTGCTCATGCATATGTCGCATAACCTTTCAAGTCAGCATATGTAGCAGCAAAGCACAGTATCCTTGGGTTTACCAAAACCGTTGCTTTAGAAGTGGCTGAGACTAATATTACAGTTAATGCTATCTGTCCCGGTTACGTCAACACACCATTAGTAAGGAATCAAATAGCAGATACTACTAAAGCTAGACATATCAGTGAAGAATCAGCGTTAAGGGATGTAATCCTTAAATCTCAAGCTACGAAAAAATTTGTAGAAGCTGATGAAATAGCACACTTAGTAATATTCTTATGTGACGAAAAAGCATCATCAATAAACAGGTAGTGGACTCTTGATAGATGGCGGCTGGACGGCACAGTACTTTTTAATTCTTAATATTTGTTAGTTATTGAGAAATAACTAACAATAAAAACTTCTTGCAAAAATTTAATTTACTCC
Source organism: Rickettsia amblyommatis (assembly GCF_002078335.1). Lineage (NCBI taxonomy): Bacteria > Pseudomonadati > Pseudomonadota > Alphaproteobacteria > Rickettsiales > Rickettsiaceae > Rickettsia > Rickettsia amblyommatis. The sequence continues at coordinate 506,392 of NZ_CP015012.1, forward strand.
TTTACACTTGAAATGAACCACAATTTATTCAAGGAGGAATTTATGCCAGAAAAAAAATATCTACATTTTCAAACTGAAGAAACTGAATTAAATAGAGTAAAAATGCCAAATTAATTCATTTTAAAGATGAACTGGGCAGCCCCATAGATGGGCAGCAATTAGTTATAGGAGAAGTTGAAGAAGTAAAAGAAAAAAAATTTTCTAGACCCGTAGAAGTTGAGGTAAAACGTAATTTGGGTAAGTTTAAAAAAGCTCTAACCTATCTTGGAATTATTAAAAATACGAAAAAAATAGTAAGCAAAGAAGAGAAAATTATAGGCACCTATGAATTAGGCAATTTTACTAATGATAAGAATTCCATAGAGAATTTTTTAAACAACTTAGATTTCCATGAAGAAAAACTTTACGCATATGATCTTATGGTACAAAAGTTGGAGAAGTAGGTGATTTTGGAAAAGTAGTATTAGATGAGAATATTAAGCTTGATGAAACTATTCTTTAAAAAAAATGGAAAAGTATTTGCTATTGAAAAAAATGGTAAATTTTTAGATTTAGAAGGTAAAACTTTACAAAATCAAAATCAGTTTATACAAAAGGTAGCGGAGTTTACCATTTAAGTACTGCTACAGACGTAAAATATTTTGATAAAGATTGTGAAGTCTTAATACTTCAAAAGGTGTTACGAATCTTAACACAAAGCCCGTAAAAAGTGCTCTTAAAGGTAGCAGAGAAGCTGCAAAAATAGGAGAAAAACTACGAAAACAACAAGAAGAACAGAAATTTGCAGGAATTAAAAAGCCAAAAGGAGCTAAACTTACAAAAGTAAGAATTCCGGTGGTTCCCACTAGAGGATAACTAGGTTATAAGTGCTTAACCATTATAACGTGTATATTAATATTATGACCAAATTAATATGTACGTTATAATAGTCATAATAAATTATGACTATTATTTAGCCTTTTGCATGTCTAATATAGCTTGTGTTTGAGCTTGTGTCTCAAAAGTCATTTGGCTCTAATTCTAATGCTTTGTTGTATGATTCAAGAGATAAATCGTATTTGCTAATTTTTCCAAAGTAAGACCTTTATTAAGATGTGCTTTATAATCATTGATATTTAATTTAAGTGCTGCATCAAAAGCTTTTAATGCTAAATTATATTTTTAAGAATTCCTAAAACTATTCCTTTATTCACGTAAGCTCTAAAATCATCAGGATTAAGCTGTATTGTTTTATTATACATTTTAATAGCTAACTCATATTCTTCTATATTAAAATATATATTTCCTTTATTAAAGTATATTACAGGCTCATTCGGTTCTAGCTCTAATGCTGTATCATACGATCTAATAGCTTCTTCATATTCCTGTAACACATCTAAAGCTAAACCCTTATAGAAATATGCTTTAGCGTCATTAGGATTAAATTCAATTCCTTTATTATATGCTTCAAGTGCAAGTTCATTTTTTCCAAGTTCATATAATGCAAATCCTTTACTAAAGTAGGTGTATGAGTTATTTGGTTCTAATTTAAGTACTAAATCATACATTTTAACAGCCATATTTTTGAAGCCTACTCAAAATTGTTCCTATATTATAATATATGTCAGAATAATCTAAATCGTCATCATGCCTATATGTGAGTGCTCTATCATATGCCTCAAGAGCTACTTCGTAATTTCCAAGTTCATCGAATAATTTACTCTTATTAAAATAAGCATCGGAATAATTAGGATCAATTTCAATTGCTTTATTGTATGCTTCAAGTGCTAGTTCGTATTTTTTAAGCTTTCTTAATATTTCTGCTTTAATTGTTATAAGCATAAGGATGACTTGGATCTACTTCGATTGCCTTATTATAAGCTTCTAAAGCTAAATCGTATTTTCCCAACTGAATTAATACCGCTCCTTTATTAAGATAAGCCTGAAAATGATTAGGGTTTAGTCCAATTGCTTTGTTATAAGCTTCAAGGGCCAACTCATATTTTTCAGGAAACCTAAGTCCCAGTATTCTTAGTCTAAATCCATGTCCAATATATGCATCATTCGGATTTTGTTTTATAGCTTTATCACATTCTGCTAATTCCTTTTCAAAATCATTTGCATAATATATAAAAAAATTAAATGATTATGAAAGTGTAATTTATAATATTATAAATTACACTTTATAAATGATGTAACTTGTCTATAATAACTAATTAGTAATTAAGTTATTTAAAGCTCGATGAATAGGTCTAAGTTCATTTTTTTATCTGCTATTTCAGGTAATGTACTTGAATATTATGATTTTACGGTATATTCAGTTTTTTCGCTGATTATTGGACAAGTTTTTTTTCCAGGCGAATCAGAATTCATTAGAATTCTTCTAAGCCTTGGAGTATTTGCGGTTGGCTTTCTGACAAGACCGATAGGAGGCATATTATTCGGTTATATCGGTGATAGATACGGTAGACGTATCGCTTTAATAATCTCGATGCTAGGTATGACTATTCCGACCTTTATTATGGGTCTCATACCCTCATATGCAAGTATTGGGATTTATGCCCCTATAACTCTAGTTATAATGCGGCTTATTCAAGGTTTATGTATTAGCGGTGAAGGAACGGGAGCGGCCATTTTTATCCTTGAACATCGTCAGAATTTAAGACCGGGTTTTACGGCAGGTTTAGTACATGGTTCAAATATCGCCGGTACCTTAATTGCAACATTTATCGGTATTATAATAGAACGTTATTTCTCTCATATAGATTTTGCTTGGCGTTTTGCTTTTCTGCTTGGGGGATTTATGGGTCTTGCAGGATTTTACTTGCGATTGCGTGTATCGGAAACACCGATTTTTAAAATGCTTGAGAAAAAGAAACAAGTTCTTAAAGCACCTTTTTCCAATGTAATTAGAACTGCTTGGAGATCGATGTTCTTAACTATGTGTATAGGTGCTATCGCTAGCAGCGTTATGTATTTAGTAAAAACATATATAAATGTTTTCTATTATAATGTAATGCATCTTAGTAATACTATTGCTTTATCATATTTAGCGTATAGTTCGTTTATTGCGATGATAGCGATGCCGCTTGCTGGCGGTACTGCCGATATTATCGGAAAATTTAAAATGGCAATGCTTGTTGGTGTTGCTATCTTGATATTGATTTTACCAACCATGTTACTTATGTCGACAGAAGAGATGTGGCAACAAATTATAGCTCTTACAATGCTTGGTATGCTCGCAGGAAGCATAGCAGGTACAGCTTATATATTCGTTATATCCTTGTTTACGGCAGAACAAAGATTTACCGGTGTTGCTTTCAGCTACAATTTTGCAATAGCGATATTCGGTGGAACTTCACCTATTATTTCTCGTTGGCTTGTAGAGCACACAGGCTTATTTTATGCTCCGGCTTTTTATATTATGATCATTGCTGCCGTATTTTTAGTGATTATGTATATGATGAGGAAAGTAATTAAATCGTTGCTTAATAATTATGAACATAGAAAATAAAGAAATAACAAGTAGTTGGTTTACTAATTTACGTGATTTATTGTGCAAAGAATTTGAAAAAATCGAAGAAGAATATGCACAAACCAAAGGTTTAAAACCGGCTAAGTTCGTACGCTCAAGCTGGCAACGTAACGGTGGCGGTGGTGGTGTCATGTCTCTCATGAAAGGAGAAGTATTTGAAAAAGTCGGGGTTAATATATCTACCGTATTCGGTGAATTTTCTCCCGAATTCCGCAGCGAAATTCCAGGAGCAGAGCTAGATGGAAAATTCTTTGCAACAGGCATTTCATTAGTCGCACATCTTAAATCGCCGCTAATTCCCTCTATGCATTTTAATACTCGTTATATAGAAACTTCTAAAAGTTGGTTTGGCGGCGGTGGCGATTTAACACCTTTTTATCCGGAAGAAAACGAAACTGTAAAGTTTCATGCAGCTTTTAAAGAAGTGTGCGATAAGTATGATTCTAGCTATTATCCTAAATTCAAAAAGCAATGTGATGAATATTTTTATCTAAAGCATCGAAAAGAGCCGAGAGGAGTAGGCGGAATATTCTATGATTACTTAAATAACGATAATTTTGAACAGGATTTTGCCTTTACACAGGACGTAGGTAAGGCTTTGTTGTCGGTATATCCTGAAATCGTTAGAAGTAAGTTATTTTTACCTTGGACAACTGAGCAGAAAGAATACCAGCTTATAAGGCGAGGTAGATATGTAGAATTTAATTTGCTATATGACCGCGGTACTAAATTCGGCTTAATGACCGATGGAAATGTTGAAGCAATATTAATGTCATTGCCACCTGAAGTAAAGTTTAATTGACTTTTTTAAAATCATAACCGGAATGGCAAAATGCTATTTCGGTGTGTTGGAACTTCTATCAAAAGTGAGAGTATTTTCCACAAAACCGATGCAATCCTTGGTTTATAGTGAAATGCATTGAATTAGATGATATTTCTTAGAAATATCATCTAATTCAATGCATTTCACTATAACAAAATTTTTTACTTTGTAAGTTTAGGCGGTAAATAATTTTCTGTTGAGATTACTTTTTTACCAGTTTTATCTTCTAAGGCCGTTTTAGCGTTTTTAGCTATACTTCCTCCTATTTTATCTGCAACCTTATTTTCTTCCATTCCTGTTGCATTATTAGTGACGAGTAGATTTCAGCAAGAGCAGCAAAAATTAATTTTGCTTCATTCATGTGATCACGTAAATTTTGATTTGTTAAGCCCTTTATATTTTTGTGTTCTTTAACAAGTTATACCAGCCCATTCTTGATGAATAATATTAGTTAATATAGGCAAATTCATTCTCTTTTGTTACTTCATGATTTTTCCAGTAATCAGTTAATTTATTTCGTGTTTTCTGCCCCATCCATACGTTGTTGAATCCATTTCTCACTAAGACCGTGTCGTTTCCAATTATCCTTTGCTCTATCAATTGACTTTTCCAGATCAGAAATTTCTTGAATCCTCTCATAAGTAGTGACTCTGTATTTGCACAGTCTGTTATATATTTTTTCCATCTGTGGTAGTTAATTTCAGTCCGTGACAATTTGTCACGACCTCACTTTTTTCTTCGTTTAACCTTTGTTTTACCAATAAGCTCCAGGGTCACTACTATCAGTCAATGCTCCTACTACGTCGACTACCGAAAACCACCATTTGTTATTATGCAAAATTTTTCTAATGGTTTTATCTTTAAAGATTACTAACTTATTAAGTTCATCGCTATTATTCACAATGTTCCATATTATTTTTTATGAATTATATATATTCTAAATAAATTTTATAACTTATATTAGAAATATAAATAAACTATTAGTTTAAAATAAGTTATAGATTGACTTTTAAAGGAAGTTAGGTATAAGCTTTAACTGAAATAGTAAAACACCATTTCGGGATGTAACACAACCTCTACCAAAAGTGAGAACATCTCTCACATAACTGATGTAATCCTCAACCTTATAATCGGGGAGATAATAGGTTTTGGCAGTTTTGCTAACTCTCTGACTACCAAGGGTTTATTTCTCTTTGGTGGTTGAAACTTAAGCAATTTAAGTTTAATTAATCGGGGGTAACTACATGTCCAACCAAACTAACAAGAGCCTAGCTGAACTCGTAGCAGAGTTTACTTCAAAAGAAAATTTAGAAATCCTAAAAGTTGAGATAGCAGAGTTGCTAGAAAGACCTTTGAAAAAGAGAGATATCAACACAATAGAGAAAACGCTTAGCAGAATTAGAAGCAATATTTGGTATTGCTAAAGTATAGATGAGCAGACATTGCTTTATTTATGTCATTCCTGCTTTCTTTTCACGGAAAAACATTGCCCGCATGGATCGTTTTAACGTCATTGCGAGGAAATTACGTAAGTAATTGACGAAGCAATCTTAGGAGTTTATTATTATTTCATGAGATTGCCACGCAGCTTACCGCTGCTCGCAATGACAATATATCTTTAACAATCCCTTTTCAAATAAAAAGAATATATACTAGTCAAATGGTTTCACTATAACCATAATCACTGCAACAATCATACAAATAGCCGGAATCTCATTAACTATACGATAAAATTTTTCTGAATGGACATTCTTACCATTTGCAAAATCTTTTCGCCATCTTGCAAGTAAACCGTGAAATATCACTAAAATCAATACTGCAAACATTTTAACGTGAAACCAAGTATCAAGAGCAACAAACCCGTAAATATGAGCATTTATTAAACCAAAAATAAATGTGCTAATTATTGCTGGATTCATAATGAATCTGAGTAATTTTAGCTCCATTACTTGTAAAGTACTATCTAGCTCACTACCTATTTTAGCTTTGGTATGATAAACATATATTCTAGGTAAATAAAGAAGCCCTGCCATCCAACATATAGCAGATATCAGATGGGCTGACTTAAACCATAGATAGTAACTTGCCATTCTGTTCCTTATTAATTTGTTAATTTACACAAACATTTAGTAAATTCGTTTGGACATATTCTTGTACTAGAGCTACTCATAACTAAATTAGTATCAACCTTATTAATAAATCGTAGCAATATATCTGTCAAACTATTAATAAAAATTTTATTTGTTCCAAGTGTTGGAATTCGGGTATATTGAATTTCATATTTATCTGCGATTAATTTATATTCAATATCAAGCTCTACTAGTGTTTCAACATGCTCGGATACAAAGGATATAGGTACGATAATTATGTCTTTTTTTAACTTTCCTGCTAGCTCTATTTCGTCTTCCGTATTCGGTTTTAACCACTCTATAGGTCCTACTCTACTTTGATAAGTTATCTTATAATCTAGATCTTTTATATTTAATTCTTTAACTATTGCTTGTACTGTTTCTTTTATCTGAAAACTATAAGGATCGCCTGCTTTTATTATTTTTTCGGGTAACCCGTGAGCAGAAAATAATATACGAAAATTTTTATCGTATAGTTTTTCTTTAATTAATGAAACATGGGCTTTTATAAAATCTTTTTCTAGAGGATAACAGCAAATTGTTTTAATTGGAATATCAATATCAAGGTTTTGTAAAAAATTTTTAACCGATGATCCTGTCGTAGTACTTGAAAATTGAGAATATAGAGGTAATAATATTATTTCGCTTGGATTATATTTTTTTATTTGACTTATTACTTCTTTAGCAAACGGTGCTGAATATCTCATATTTATAAAAATAGCAAAATCTTCTTTTATAAGTTGCTTTAGCTTTTCGGTTAGTGCTAATTTCTGCCCCTCTGTTTCCTGAAGTAAAGAAGATTTACCACCGATTAAAGAATAAATTTTTTGAGATTTTTTCTCTCTAGTAATAGAAATTATTTTAGCGATAATATAACGCAAAGGATTTGGTAGATTAATTATAGCTTTGTCATAGAATAGATTAAATAGAAAAGGCTTCACTGATTTAAGGTCTTTTGGACCGCCTAAATTAAAAAGTACTATTGCTATTCTTTTCTTCATATAACCTAACATATTCTGTCAAAAATTCTACATTTTCCGTAGGTGTTTCAGGCAAAATACCATGTCCTAAGTTAAAGATAAAATTCTTTCCTTTCATTGCCTGAAAAATTTTATAAGTTTTTTCTTTAATAATTTCTTTATTAGTTAATAATACAACCGGATCTAAATTACCTTGTACTATTACTTTATCACTCCACTCTTTCATTTTTTCAAGAGGGACCATTTGATCTACGGCTAAAATATCTATCGGTACTTCTTTTATAAATTTTTCGTACAATAATCCCGCTCCTTTAGGAAAAGCAATTATAGGAGTTTTTGGAAAAACTTCTTTTACTTTTAGTACAATCTTTTTTGTCGGCTCTATTACAAATTCAGTAAATTCCTCTTCTGCAAGTACTCCTGACCATGAATCAAAAAGCTTTAAAACATCTGCTCCAGATTTTGCTTGATTTATAAGATGATCAGCTGTTTTTTCCGTAATAAAATTTAATAATTCTTCAGCAAGTATTTTATTTTCATATATGAATTTTTTGCTCGTTTTAAAATCCTGTTTTCCTTTTCCTTCTAGCATGTAACTCATCACTGTCCAAGGACTACCTGCAAATCCTATTAAAGAAGTGGGGGATGGTAATTCTTTTTTTACTTTTTTTATTATTTCATAAACCTTTTCTAATTTATCATTTGGATTGATTTGCAGATATTTAAAATCTTCTTGTGATTTGAATTGCTTTAATATAGGCCCTATATTTTCTTTAAAATCCACCTCCCATCCAAGAGCATGAGGTAAAACTAATATATCGGAAAAAATAATAGCTGCATCAAATCCATAACGTTTTATCGGTTGTAAGGTTACTTCCGTTGCTTTGTTAACATCATAACAAAAATCTAGAAAATTTTTTGTTGTTTCTCTTACTTTTTTATATTCCGGCAAATATCTACCTGCTTGACGCATAAACCAAATAGGTATTTTATTACTATTTCCTTTTAACGGATTTATAATTTGCTTCATGCTATTACTAAAAATATTATAATAAATATATTTATACATATTATTTGTTGTTTATGTAAATAGAATTATGTAGGTTAAATGTTTTAAACAGAGTTATCAACAAAATTTTCATTAAAGTTTTCTTAAAAATATCGGTATTTTTAATTATTATTCACATAAGTTTGTAATGAATTTGTACGAGTGGATAATTAAGTGTAAAATTCATTTATAGTTTAGAAAAGACTATTTTTTCAAAGAAAAATGATATTTATTCACAATTTTATCCACAAACTATTTGTTTAAAAGAAAATACACTAGATTTACTTGATTTAATAAGGATTTGAGGAAATTTTTAATAGATTTTAATAGGAAAAATAATAAGTTATTAAAAAATTTATCCACAATTACATGTGTAAAGTATGACAAAGCTAATTATTCACTTAGTTTCAGACTCTTCCGTGCAAACTGCAAAATATGCAGCAAATTCTGCCCTTGCACAATTTATTTCCGTAAAACCAAAATTATATCATTGGCCAATGATTAGAAATTTGGAATTGCTAAATGAAGTATTAAGTAAAATAGAATATAAATATGGGATAGTATTATACACGATTGCTGATCAAGAACTCCGAAAAGCTTTAACGAAATTTTGCTATGAGTTAAAAATTCCATGTATTTCTGTAATAGGTAAAATTATTAAAGAAATGTCTGTTTTTTCAGGTATTGAAATAGAAAAAGAACAGAATTACAATTATAAATTTGATAAAACTTATTTTGATACACTTAATGCCATAGATTATGCTATAAGACATGATGACGGACAAATGCTTAATGAATTATCAGAGGCTGATATAATATTAATAGGTCCTTCTAGAACTTCTAAGACACCGACTTCCATATTTCTAGCGTATAACGGTTTAAAAGCTGCCAATATTCCTTATGTTTATAATTGCCCCTTTCCTGATTTTATAGAAAAAGATATAGATCAATTGGTAGTAGGACTCGTTATTAATCCAAATAGGTTAATTGAGATAAGAGAAGCTAGATTAAATCTATTACAAATTAACGAAAATAAAAGCTATACGGATTTTAATATAGTACAAAAAGAGTGCCTAGAAGTCAGAAAAATTTGTGATCAAAGAAATTGGCCGGTAATTGACGTGTCGACTAGATCAATAGAGGAAACAGCAGCTTTAATAATGCGAATATATTATAATAGAAAAAATAAATATAATAAATAAAAAGATTTTCATTATTTACAAGTAGAAGCCTGTACTTTATAATTTTATTTATGAATATAGATGTTGTCCATATGAATCCGAAAACAACACTATGTTATTCCTAGCTAAAAGCGACTTTGTTGTATGGATTGAAAAACCTACTCGATGTCATCCCCGCGTAGGTGGGGATCCAGAAAAATAACTTCAAATATTTATATAGAAGTTACACATTTAATAAAATAAACCTAAAAAAACTTGTTTTTTTAGGTTTTACTGGGTTCACGCCTACGCGGGAATGACATAAACGAGTCATGCAATAAGGCTGTTAAAAGCAGGAATGACATAAAAGCCATATGGACAATGCTACAAAAACATAGAGGAATTTATGGCAAATAACGTAACGGATAGCTCTTTTAAAAAGGAAGTAGTAGAATCGGATTTACCTGTACTGGTTGATTTTTGGGCAGAATGGTGCGGACCGTGTAAAATGTTAACACCTATAATAGATGAAATCAGTAAAGAATTACAAGGCAAAGTAAAAGTATTTAAAATGAATATTGATGAAAATCCTAACACTCCTTCAGAATACGGTATTCGTAGTATTCCAACGATAATGTTATTTAAAAACGGTGAACAAAAAGATACTAAAATAGGTTTACAACAAAAAAATTCTCTTTTAGATTGGATTAATAAATCTATTTAATATTTGTTTTATGTCACTTAGCCATTCAAAAGTATTTATAGAGATAACTAATGGTTATGTTGAAGGTATTGATACTCATAAAAGAGCTCAAGGTTTAAAGCATTTCTTCTTGAAAAAAGGAATCTCTCTTTCTCCAAATATACCTATATTAAACAATATTAATTTTTCTTGTTATGAGGGAGAAAAAATAGCTTTTATAGGGAGTAACGGTTCGGGAAAAAGTTCGCTTCTAAAACTAATCGCCGGAATATATCCGTTAAAATCCGGTACAGTCAAAGTTCATGGAGATATTGCGGCAATTATAGATATGGGAGTTGGTTTTGAACCTGAGCAAACTGGTCGTGAAAATATAAAAATGTTAATGCTATATAATAATATGCTGGATAAATATAGCAAAAAAATTGAAAAAGAAATTATAGATTTTTCAGAACTTGGTAGTAAAATTGATTTACCGATAAAAATTTATAGCTCCGGTATGTTATCACGCCTTGCTTTTTCTGTATCGATATTTCAAAATCCGCAGATTTTATTACTTGATGAAGTTTTTGCGGCAGGCGATAGCTATTTTATAGAAAAATCTCTTAGTTTAATGAAGAATAAATTTAAAAATACTCCTATTTCAATAATAGTAAGCCATCAAGAAGAAATTATAAAAGATAATTGCGATAGATGTATTTTATTAAAAGACGGCAATATTATAGGTGATGGTACACCATCGGAAATGTTTAAAATCTATAACCAACAACAAGGAAATTCATAAATGATAGAGTATTTTTTTTCTAAAAAATACTGGAGGGCAATAGCATTACTAGTTAAAGCTTCTATAATTAGGCAAAATAAAGATTCTTTTTTAGGTTCTTTATGGAGTTTAATTCAGCCTTTTATTCACATAATGGTAATTTCATATTTTTTCGGTTTTTTATTAAGACAGCCGAGAGAATTTATGATAATGAACTTAGTCGGCGGTATTCCTTTGTGGAGTTTTATAGTAAGCAGCTTAACGATTTGTTCAAGTTCTTTAGTTACACGTGATCAAATAATAAAAAAAGTTAGAATTTCTAAGACTTTTTTTCCTGTTGCGGATAGCTTAGGGCAATTATATACTTTAATTTGCTCATTTTCGGCAATGTATTTTGCTTTTATTTTATTATTTCCAGAAAAATTTTCTTGGCAAATAATATTTATGCCGATATTAATTTTGCCCTTAATAATATGTGTGATTAGCGGTTCTATCACAGTAGCATTTTTAACGCCGTATATTCGAGATATTCCGCAAATGTTGAGTGTTATTCTTGGAGTTATTTATTGGAGTATACCGATAGTTTATCCATATTCGCTAATTCCGGAGTCTAAAAAGATATATTTTGAATTTAATCCATTCTTTTTAGTTATAAGACCCGTACAAGCGTTGGTGATTGACGGAACATTACCGGATATGATGCTGATAGTTAAGTCTATTATAGTTGCATTTATTACTGTTTGTATCAGTTATTTAATTTATAGACAATTTTCTAAAAGAGTTATTTATTATTTATGAAACTTGGTTTTAATCTAGATTTTAATGAATTAGATTTAACCGGACTTAAAAAATTAGATCAAATATTTTTAGATTATCTCTTTAAAGCCGATAGATCTTTGCATAAAGATTTAATGTTATTTAGATCGACTCCTCTCTCCATTATTCCAAAAGATTATTCCGAATTTTTGCTAAAAATTTCCCCTCATTTAGACGATTTTTTAGCAGAGTTATTTTGTATTTCAAAAGAAATAACGATATCAAGGTTAAAACATAAAGATTTTGATATTATTTATGAATGTAAAAGAAAATTTGTTCAACGTGTTGCCGTAAAAAAATATCCACCGGAAAAAATAAAAGATATTGATTTTGAAGATGTGTATTTAAAGCTAACTGATTTAATAGGTGCGAATTTTACTTCTAGAGAATTTGCCAAACAAATAATTATATGGCAACAGGCAGAAGAAAGTTTTACAGAAGAATTAGACATAGCAGCTAGGTATGCTGCGTATAGGGTTTATTCGTGTGAGGGTATCAAGCCACAGGATGACATCCTATTCAACCTCCCACAAAAACTAGATAAAGAAAATCTAATAGACGATAAAAAAATATTAAAATATCAAAAAAATGAGAGAGTAGATTTTGACTATACAGATTCTTTTTTAAATCTAGATGAAGCTTTAAACCATTCTCATTATTGTATTTATTGCCATAAGCAGGATAAGGATAGCTGTTCTAAGGGATTACTGCAACCTCAGAATCGTCATTGCGAGGAGCGAAGCGACGTGGCAATTTCAGGAGATTTGACGAGATTGCCATGCTCCTTGCAGTCGCTCGCAATGACGGATTTAAAACAAGGCTGCCCGTTAAAACAAAAAATTTCTGAAATGAACTATGTTAAGGCACAAGGTTTTAACCTAGGTGCTCTTGCTATTATCGTTATTGATAATCCGATGGTTGCAGCAACAGGTCATAGGATTTGTAATGATTGCTCAAAAGCTTGTATTTACCAAAAGCAAGATCCGGTAAATATCCCATTAATAGAATCAAATATTTTAGCAGAAACGCTTAAATTACCTTACGGCTTAGAGATATATTTACTGCTTACTCGTTGGAATCCGCTTAATATTTATGCACCGCTTCCGAAAGAACCTACTAATTATAATATTTTAGTTACCGGTCTTGGTCCTGCAGGTTTTAGTCTTAGCTATTATTTATTACGGTCAGGTCATAATGTTGTGGCTATTGACGGTTTAAAAATTACTCTACTGCCTTTTGACGTTCATAAGCCTATAAAATTTTGGCATGAATATAAAAATTTGTTATCGGAAAGAATGCCAAGAGGATTTGGAGGGGTAGCGGAATATGGGATTACCGTTCGGTGGGATAAAAACAATCTCGATATATTGCGGCTAATATTAGAGAGAAATAATAATTTCAAATATTATGACGGAGTAGCTTTAGATTTTAATATAACGAAAGAACAAGCTTTCGATTTGGGTTTTGACTATATAGCTTTTTGCATTGGAGCAGGTCAGCCGAAAGTTTTAGATATAGAAAATTTTGAAGCTAAGGGCGTAAAAACGGCTTCTGATTTCTTAATGATTTTGCAAAGCGGAGGAGCATTTTTGAAAAATTCTAATACTAATATGGTAATTAGGATGCCGATTGCGGTAATAGGCGGCGGTCTTACTTCCTTAGACGTAGCAACGGAAAGTTTATATTATTATAAAAAACAAGTAGAGGAATTTGCCGAAGATTATATAGAAAAAGATTTAATGGAGGAAGATAAAGAAATAGCTGAAGAATTTATTGCTCATGCAAAATTGTTTAAAGAAGCTAAGAATAATGAAGAATTAAGAAAGGTTTTTAATAAGCTTGGGGGTGCTACTGTCTACTATCGTGGAAGATTGCAAGATTCGCCGGCATATAAATTAAATCACGAGGAGCTAATATATGCATTAGCACTCGGTGTTGATTTTAAGGAAAATATGCAACCTTTAAGGATTAATGTTGATAAATACGGTCATGTGGAATCTGTGGAGTTTGAGAATCGAAACCGTCATTGCGAGCAGTCAAAGACTGCTTGGCAATCTCAGGAGTTTGGTTTAACAAGATTGCCGCGTCAATGCTACGCATTTCCTCGCAATGACATCAAAACCAAAACTGTGATTATGGCAATCGGTATAGAAAATAACACTCAATTCGATGAGGATAAATATAGTTATTTCGGTGATTGTAATACTAAATATTCGGGTAGTGTAGTGAAGGCTCTTGCTAGTACCAAAGAAGGGTACAATGCTATTAACAAAAGGCTTATAAATAATAATCCTAGCTTTAAAGGTAGTTATAAAGATTTTTGTACGCAGCTTGATTATTTGCTGACTTCTAGGGTTAATAAAATAAATATTTTAGATGATAAAACTTTTGAGTTGATAATTCATTCGCCGCTTGCTGCTAAAAATTTTAAGTTCGGACAGTTTTTTCGCTTACAAAATTATTCTGAAGATGCTGCTAAGTTAATAGAGCCTGTAGCCTTAAGCCCTATCGATATTGATGTAGAAAAAGGCTTAATTAGCTTTATAGTTTTTGAAGTCGGTAAATCTACTAGCTTATGTAAAACATTATCCGAAAATGAGAAAGTAGTTTTAATGGGACCGACAGGTTCGCCGCTAGAAATATATCAAAATAAAAAAATAGTTATTGTTGATTTCGAAGCCGGTAATATAGGCTTATTAAAAGTTCTAAAAGAAAATAATAATGAAGTTATATTTGTTACCTATCCTGATATAAAAACCCGTAAATTAGTTTCAGTGGATATAGTAATAATTAATGCTTCTCCTGAAATAATAGAAGAATTGCAAAGTCTAAAAAATGAAATATTCAGTGAAAATACAAAAATAATAGTTAGAGTTAATTCATCGATGCAATGTATGATGAAAGGAATTTGCGGACAATGTATTCAAAAAGTTAAAGGAGAGCAGAAATATATTTTTGCATGTAGCCAGCAAAATCAAAATGCAGAAATAGTTGATTTTAAGAGCTTGAAAACTCGTTTACGCCAAAACTCTTTGCAAGAAAAAATGAGAAAATTAGTGGCTAATTCATCCATGATTTAATAGCTTCAATTAACTCTTCTAGTTGTTCAGGTGATAATTCACCAATTTTTTTTGAATTTTATCACTTCTTATAGCACTAATTTTATCAACCATAATATGAGATTCTTTTAGCTCTGTAGGAGTCAATAACAGGCGAAAAGTTGGAGCATCTATTAAATTCGTTGTTAGAGGGCAAACTGTTATACTGGGATGATTTTTATATAAATTAGATTGAACAACAACAGCGGGACGAGGTTTACCATAATCTCCAGATATTACACCAAGCAACAATATATCTTTTTTTAATTTCTATTATTTCCATTCATCTAACCAACTTTCTTCATTGTGTTTTAACCATAAGTTGGCATCAGGATTGTTTTCTTTACTAGCTAATAAGGATTGACGTTTAGTTTCTTTGGCTAGGTCTGAATTTTCTAGTTGTTTAAGATATATACGTATTGCTTCACTAATTATCTAGCTTTTTCCACGGTGTAAATCATGAGTTGCTTTTTCAAGTTTTTTACTTAAATTTATTTCTAAGCGTATACTAGTCGTAATACTTTTTGTCATTTTTATCCTCCTTATAATGTGTAAATAAATTTACTTCTCAAAACGACAAAATGCTCTACTACTATCTTGATTAAGAAAATCGATAATTTGTATTACTATAGAATTATTGTTATATTTCTCGGCAACTTGTTTTATACGTTCAGCAAAATTACCTTCACCTGAGAAGATTTCTTCGATAGCTTTTAAAGCACTTAAAGACTTTGCTTTATCAAACCCTTTTCTATTCATACCGATTAGATTTAAGCCCTCAAGCACCGCACGTTTGCTACTTATAAGCCCAAACGGTATTACATCTGCTCCGACCGGCGATAGCCCGCCGATCATCGAATATTCACCGATTCTAGCATATTGATGTACAGCAGACAGTCCGCCGATTATTGCATAATCACCTACCCCAATATGACCTGCTAGGCTTACATAATTAGCAAATACTACATCATTGCCGATTTTACAATCATGACCTATATGGACGCCAACCATAAATAAATTATTATTTCCTACTCTTGTCACCATTCCGCCGCCTTGGCTTCCTGCTTGTACCGTAACATATTCTCTAATAGTATTATTAGAGCCGATTATCGTGCTTGACTGCTCATTAGCATATTTTAAGATTTGTGGAGGTTGACCTATTGATGCAAAAGGATAGATTACGGTATTTTCGCCGATTTCGGTAATCCCTTCAATTACTACATGGGATTTTAGCTCGACATTGTCATGAAGTACAACTTCAGGACCTATAATACAATACGGTCCGATTTTTACGTTTTTACCGAGCTTTGCACCTTCTGCAATTACAGCTGTAGTATGGATATTAGAATTTGACACTATATCCCTATGCTTTATTTTTAATCATTGCGGTAAACTTACTTTCTGCAACTATTTCACCTTCGACCGTAACCGTACTTGAAAATTTCCATACGTTAGCTCTTTGCTGATCAATAACAGCGTGGATATGCATAGTATCCCCCGGCTGAACAATTCTACGAAATTTTGCATTTTCGATAGCCATTAAAAACACTTCTTTATTCTTAGCAGAACCTAAAGATTTAGCAACTAATACAGCAGCTAATTGTGCCATAGTCTCAACCATTAGAACACCGGGCATAACAGGCCTTGCTGGAAAATGTCCTGTAAACTGCGGTTCGTTAACAGTAACATTTTTAATACCTGTTATTGATTTGTTAGGATCGATTTTAAGTACTCTATCTACTAATAAAAATGGATAGCGATGAGGTATCCAATCCATGATTTCGGTAACATCTATGATCATTTATTTAGGTCTCTTCTTTAATGTAAATTTTCCGTCATTGCGAGGAAATTATGAAATAATTGACGAAGCAATCTAGTAAAAAGTACTAAAATCAGCACTTTTTTCTGATTTTTTTTGATTGCCACGTAGCCCATGGCTGCTCACAATGACGACTCAGGTGTTCATGCAATAACAAAGCTCTTTTCAATAGCAAGCTACTTTTTTAATTTGCTATTAGAGGTCTTTAGTAATTGTTTCATAATAATAGATTGTCTATGCCAATCCATGATAGGAACTGCAGGGCTGCCACCGACAATTTTACCTGCTTCTATATTTTGTGCTACACCGCCTTGTGCCGCTACCTGTGCCCCGTCGCCTATATTTAGATGTCCGGCGATTCCTACTTGCCCTCCAAGAGCACAATATTTACCGATCGTGCTACTTCCTGCTATACCTGTCTGTGCTACGATAATAGAGCCTTTACCTATTTTGACGCCATGCCCTATTTGTACTAAATTATCTATGCGGCATAAATCTTTTATAATTGTATCTTGAAATGATCCTCTATCAATAGTAGTGTTTGCACCGATTTCAACATTATTGCCGATTTCAACTATTCCTATATGAAATATTTTATGATGTACGCCTTTTTCGGTAGAAAATCCAAACCCGTCCTGTCCAATTTTTGCACCTGCAAGTATTACGACGTCGTCGCCTATAATTGCATAACTTATTGAAACATGTTGTTCTATTCTAGCGTTTCTGCCTATATTTACGCCTCTACCTATAAAACTTCCGGCTTCTATAATACTATTATCACCTATAATAACATCGTCTTCAATAACTACATTGTGACCTATATAACAATTTTTTCCGATAGTCGCCGAATCTGCAACAATAGCGGATTTCATTATTTTAGCAGGGTATGATTTAATAGGAGCATAAAAAAAATCTATTAATTTGCCGTAAGCAAAATATGAGTTCTGGGCGTGTAATAAAACAGTATTTGGATTTGCTTCTCCCGTAAAATTTTTCGGCACTATACAAGCAGCAGCTTTGGTAGTTTTTAAAAATTCGGAGTATTTAGGATTGCTTAAAAAGCTAATATCATTTGGTGATGCTTCCTGCAGAATTTTAATATCATGAATAGCTATATCTTCATGAATCTTAGGAGGTTCTATAATATCGTATAAAAAATCTATAATTGCTGTTAGTGTTCGTGGCCCTAGATTTTTATAAAAATTACTACTTACCATATAACTTTAAGCAAATTAATCATTAGCGACAGTAAGTATATAAGTGATAGTTTTATTATGCAACAAAATTTATAGGTGGCATAAAAAGGTATTGCTAAGTAAAGAATGATATCGTCATTGTGAAGCTGTAGGCTGCGTGGCAGTCTCATGAAATAATAACAAACTCCTGAGATTGCTTCGTCAATTGCTATGCAATTTCCTCGCAATGACGGGAAAACCGATCCACGCAATAACGTCTACTTTACTTGATTGTAAGATCTAGGAAAAAAATAGATAAAAAGTCACAAATATTAATTTTTATTAATATAAACCTAATATTTATCTTAATATCTAGAAAAATATTTAGTTAATATTAATTTACGTTTTATTAAGAAGAATTAAATTAATATATTGTAGCTATTTTAGTACAAATCTTATCAATTTTTACAAAAATATTAATAATCTAATTTCTTTTAATAAAGCCTAAATTATATTAACTAAATCAAGGTATTGAAAATGTTAGAAATAAACAACTTAGCCTTTGCAGGTGGTGGAGTAAAAGTCATCGCGTATGCAGGGGCTCTAAAGGCATTAAAAGACAAAGATTGTTTAAAAAAAATATCCAGAAAGTAGTTGGAGCTTACGGTGGTGCTGCAAATAGCTGCTTTCTCCATAGTACTAGGATATCAACCGGAAGAAATTGAGGATATACTTAAGAAAATTGATTTTAATAATATTTTCAGATCATACTAGTAAATGGGACCAAGTGTATAATCTTGTATTCTACGGATGGTTAAATTCTGAGAAATATCTAGAAGAATTTTTAGGGCAATATTAAAAGACAAGGGATTTGACCACGATATTACTTTTAAACAGCTACATGACAGTCAAAAAACAAACATAGATTTATACGTAGTGTGTACTAAATCTCAGTACTCAATTTCCGGAAATTCTATCTTATGAAAATGCTCCTGATGAGAAAGTCGTAAAATTCGTATACGCTTCAGGGGCTTTTCCTATATATTTTCAGTCCGTACAAAAAACTGTTCAAGGAGTAGTTTCAACATATGTGGATGGTGGAAATAATTACCCGGTTGAGGTGTTTGATGATAAAACTGCAGCACGAAGCCTTTCTCAAACAGATAATAAAAATTATAAAACTCTTGGGTTTAAACCAATCAATAAAGAAATATTAGAAGCTTATCAGAATGGTACAGAACCTAAACCGTTTTGTGGATACTACTACTGTTGTGGATCAACTATATGCATTAGCTGAAGTTCTCACAAGCTCTGACTTGGTAAGTTGTTTTCAGAGTCATGATAGAACAGTTTTTATGGATGATCATAATATATCAGCTTTAAGTTTTGATATCACAGCTGAACAAAAAGAAGCATTAATAAATTCAGGTTATTCTGCAACTTGTGACTATGTGACGAGAATGGAGAATATAATGCTTGCAGGACTAGGAGTAAACGATTCTAATGATAGCCTTGTATTATAACAACGCGAGTGGATAACCTGCTATTCGCTTTAATCTTGTTTTACAGATAGCATAAAAGGTATTGCAAAATAAAGATTGATATCGTCATTGCAAACGACTGTAAGCTTTGTTGCATGGCTCGCAAAATCCGCTCGATGTCATTCCCCCGAAAGCGGGAATGACATAAAACGAGTCATGCGAGCACAATACCAATTTTTGAAATCAATAATCATATTGACTTGTTTAAGTTTTGCTTAGAATCATCTTGGAACAGCTAAGGTTGTTCTGGAGTATAGAAACCTCCATTAACAGGCGGCAAAATCACCGTTAAATTGGTTTATTCCTCGATATTTTACGGTCGGGGGGGAGGTAGTAGTCATGTTCAGGGCTTAGAGTATTAACTTTAAGCCTAAAAACTACTCAGCTGTTCTTGTTGACGGTGTTTCTAACTCCCTGATCACCAATCGGGCTTTAATTTAGCTTCTTGGTGATCAAACTTGAATCATTTAAGTTTAACTAAGGAGAACTAAGCCGTTATGAATACTAAAACAGTAGAAGAAAGAATAGCTATTATTGAGCCATATCTAGATTTTTTTATTAAAGACAAAGACTTATTACGTGAAATTTATCCAAATGGTATAAATAGGGAATTAAGAATAGAATTTATTTTAGCTTAAAAACCTTACACATCATATTCTTACTACAAATTAATTAGAAATTTATTCAATTTACCATACTGAAAATTATACTTATAATCGATAAACAACTTTTAAAAACATCGCTTGGTTTATTTCGTTCAATTATTCTTGGCACTGTATTATATCTAAACTTAGTTAAAATTTTTATCTATGATAAGAATGATTTTGTATTGAACATACGAGTTTTAAAAAGTAATGAAAATTACTTTTTGTTATATAAAATAATTACTTTAAAACTGATTAACTGGGAGTAATTAAATAAGCAGAATTTAAATGGTGGAGGCAAGTATACTCAAATGCTTTCAAGAATTGAATTTTATTTTGAGAGGTGAGGATGCGAATCCTTGATAAAATGAAAGAGCAATTTTTGAAAGCAGAAGAGTATAGACGATTTGCTCCACCAAGCGACAGTATATTAAGTAATACTTTTTTGTATAACAAAATTTATAAGCATCATAAAAATTAAAGATGAAGGCAAAATTGTCCCCTTTTATTAATTCTATGTAGCGCTACTTTTTCCAGACAACTCAATATCTATCCCCCATTTTTCGTTTTCTAAGTGGGAGATAATACAACATATTGCTTCATTTGGTAAGCATGATAAATGTAAAAAATGGGTTTTAGAATCCGATTGAATTTCCAGTTGAATTTTTTACATACTCCTGCAATGATAAATGGGAATAATTTTATGAAATTATTCATCGTTATTATAATAGATTCAGGATTATTATTTTGTTCTTGTAAATAAGATGCTAATAGTCCCTTATTTACTTTCACTTTTTTATAGAATTTTGTAGCATAGCAATTTTAAAAAAATTATCTAAACCATTGTTATTTAAAAAAGTTTTATTTAGAAATGAAGCTAAATTTTTTAATAAGTTTTGTTGTTTTTCTTGCAATAATTCCCTTACCTCGGCAAATGCTTTGTCCGTATCTGTGTAGCTTGCAGCCATATTCCCATTATTATCAGCACGAATAATCATCTCAAGGTGGCAGCAGCTTAATAAACTCTAGAGAAACTGCTATCATGCCTTTTTTGACTGCAAGCATTAACAATGTCCTTCTGAATTTATTAATAGCGTTAATATTTTCCTCAAACATTCTTGGAATAAGCTCTATACAAACATTATCTAAGTCACGCCACATAGCCTTTGTTAATGCAGGCTGACCACGTATATTCTCGATCGTATTAATAGCCCCTCGTCAGACATCTTGGGAATAAGTTTTAAACAAGCTTCTTCTAAACCTGCATCAGCAGCTAAAATTAAGGCTGTATTATACCATCCTCATTAGATTCAATAAATTAGTATTTTTTATTTTACCAATTAATTTTTCAACTTCTTTTTTATCTTCATCTTTTGCGTGTATATTAACACGCGTTAATTTTTCTAGTAAAGATATTAGTTGATTATATAATATTTCATCTGATTCTTCAGGTATTGATTCTTTATGTATTCCAAAAATTTTTATACATATAAACATAATTTATCCTTATTAACGCCAGTTTAGGATAAGGGAAGTTGTGAATTATTTAAAAAAGGTATAAATTTATTAGTTTTAGTAAGATTAAAAGCATTAACACAAGCTAGAATATGAACTAAAAAGTTGTTAGGTGACCTATGTCTTGAATGTTCAAGATTCATGTTTTTCTTTAATACACGTTAAGAATAGACTTAATTAACGATCTTTTACGAAGTAGTATCTTATCTTCTAAATCTAATAGATAGATTCTTCATATCTTTCCTTATTCCTGTAAATAAATGCAAGCCTCTAGAGTTTAATATGCTAAATAAATCCTTAGAGATATAAGCTTTATCACCAAAGATTTTGCCTTTTAATGCGGTAGTTATACTGCTTGCTACTGATAAATCACTACTATTTGCTTTGGTAATGTTGACTGCCATAATTTGACCTTTATTATTAATTCTATATGTAACTTAAAACCCATAAACCAACCATAGCTACTCATACCTATTTTAGCAATATTACTAAACACTCGATTATTACTTGTACGCTTTGTATGGCATATAGATAATTTAGTTGAATCGATAAAATAAACCCCTGTATCTTCACCCCTAAATAATTGTAGCATTATAACAAGCGGTAAAACTAGCCTCGGCCATAGTTGTATTATCCGACTATAACTCGGTAGTTTAAAATAACCTCTGCATTTGTATGATAAATAATATAAATAGTAATTTTTAAAGTCCTTACACGGTGATAAATAAAAATATAATACTATAGTTAGTAACTCGCAGAGTTTTAAACTCCCTTCTCTCTGACGTTGCCTATCTTTTGGTATTGATTTCTTTTGCTCCCATTCCTCATACTATGTTGCAAAAATTATCTAGTATGCAGAATAAACTTATGATACATTTCTTCATGTTGAGAGTATATTTTTTGAATAAATCTTATATATCTCAACACTCAAATCCTTGCAACCACTTCTATATTATCATCTCTCTATATCCTTCTTATACTCTAAATGCGCGTTATAAAAGCATCAAGTTTTTATTTTCTCTTATCCTAAACTGGCGTTTACACAATGTATGTATTACTGCTAGTGCTGTAAGTAGCGGCCTAGTAGTTCCTGATGTAGGGCATTTGGAACGTGTGAGTGACTCTTCTCTTATAAAATGGGTTTGTTATCTTGGCGACATGGCAGCGTCCAGTTTTTTAAATTCTATTGCCACTGCTCTAATAGCAGTTCTGCATGATGCCGATGATAATATTTTTAACTCTAAGGAAGAAAAAAAGCTAGTAGATGTACTTAACTAAATTTTGTAAAATGATTAATAAACAATCTGATATAACCGTACCTCTAAATTGTCAATGCAAAATAAATTTTTTCGTTATGATACCAATAATACCAAAGAAATGAATAGTAATCCTATGGAAAAATTAGCGTTTCAAGATGCTATTTCTTTGATTAGTTATATGTATCATCATGCAGAGGATATATTAAAGAGTTCTAAATCGTTGTTAAATCAAATTTTAACTACTACAAAAGAAGGATTAAGCACATCATGGGATGATATAAAGAAAACTACTCCCGGCAATGTAGAGTACACGATTTATGGCAAATGGAAAAGCAAGTATCTGAATCTGAAATAATAACTGAGAAAGCAAAAAGCGGACAGCTGCGAAGTATAAAGATATCTTGCTTTTCGGTTGATTGCTCAAAGCCACTTTTAAAAAAATAGCGATTTCTTCAACCGGCATCAGAAGAGGAGTTGAAGATTTTCTTAATCAAAAATATTTTGCTGATAAATTTACTGAAGAATAACAAGGTTGTTTTGTCTTATTCTTAGCATATAAAATATTTAGATATGGTAATAAGGTATGTTTCGAATACTTTAGCGAGCAACAGCCGGAGCTAATTACAAAAATTTTCGATGATTATCCTCATTTATTTTTTTAGGAGAGAGGCAATTAACATATGTATTAAAAATGAAGATGGTAGACAAAAAGCATTAGATGCAATAAAGTTAAAATCGTCAGATAAATTTTTTAAAGATTGCTTTGATACAGTATTCCCTAAGGTAGATGTTGTAAACCTCATATTTGAAGAAGAATATAAACCGAAGCACGTACCTAATGAACCTGAGCTTGTATTTAACTTAGAGCTCATACCTTTAAATATAGACGAAAATGATGATGTACTACCAACAGGTAATGTATAAAATAACCACTAAATTTTTAAAATGACTAGCATATATAACATTCTTGACCGTGTTCCTGCTATTTATAAGCAGGACATGGAAATAGAGTATGAGCATTTGGCTATGCAATTAATTAAGTCCGGTAAATTACGGATAGATACCGATGATTGCTGCAATTTTGCAAGGTTTACCGAACCTGCTCTTAATATAAGCTTAATGGTTAGTCAAGAAGAGCTAACAAGCCCGCATTTAATCCCTGAAACTACCAAGCTTTTTCAAAATTTATACAGAAATTCCGCTTCAGATCAAAAAATAAAATCAATTTTCGATAATTTAAAAAAGCAAATACAAAAGCTACAGCCGGTTAAGAAAGAAGTAACCGAAATGCTAGCACGTATTTTTGTTCAGTCAGCTCATCCGATCGTAATAAGGTGGCTTCTTCTTAATAAAACGGAAGTGTTTCTTACCTACTCACATAATATTGGCGATATGATGGATATGGTTAGCTGGCAACGAGTAGGCGGTAATAGCGGTATGCAAAGCACTAACGGCAAGGACGTAGCTATTTTTGTTTCATGCGGCGGTAATCCTTTTGCTGAAAACAATAAAGATCATCCGACTTACGGCAACGGCTTTGCTGCGGCAGCAAGACTTCAGATTATCGCAGCCCAAGAGCTTGGGCATTTTGCCGATATAAAAAGAGATGATAAAGGTAGGCAAATAACTCGCCATTCGGCTAATTTTTCCGGTACTAAAGCTACTGATAAAGTACGAATTGCTAGAAAAAATGACATAATACATTGTCATAATTTGCTGAGTAAGCTCCTTAAAGCAGGTATGAAAAAGCAATTAGATTATGAAACGAAACTTAAATTTTATAATGCAAATAAAGTTAGCGGCTTAAAAGTTTATGCTATAAAATTCATGATTTTTATATATAAATTTCGGCTTTTAAATTATAGCAGTAGGAATAATCTAATATTTGTAAGAAAATTTAAAACCGATGAATATATGGCATTAATGATTGATGCTATGTTTAAAGATATGCAAGCTAATTTATCACCGGCAGCTGACGTGTATAAAAATAAAAACCCTGAAATTGAAGAAGCGATAGCCTGCATTGAAGCCTTAGCAAGAGTACCGCAACAAGCCGTAAAATGGGGATATTTAACTACCAAAGAAACTATGCATGACCTTTATAAAATATATTATAACGAGGTTATACCTTCTTTAATTACTAGCTATAATGCTGTCACCGGTGAAAATTATCAACGTGATTTTAAAAAGCCAAAAAGTAATTTCTTTTCTAAAATCAATATCTTTAGTAACAAAAAGTTGGTACTAAAACCGGTTAGGGAATTATGAGTATACTGATGTGAAATGAAGAATGGTAGACGAAGATTAACTTCAAAAAGAGCAAGGAATTCACAAGGCGATGAGGCATTGCTGCGTGGATATTGTTTTTTCGTCATTGCGAGGAAAATTACAAAGTAATTTGACGAAGCAATTTCAGGAGTTTGTTATTATTTCATGAGATTGCCACGCGGCCTACGGCTGCTTGCAATGACTATTTGGTATCCCCCGCACAGGAATGATATTTTTAGAACAATATCTTTAACTTTAATGAACCTTGGTGGCTAGTATATTTGCTGCGTAAATTACAGTTATACGTCAATATTCTTATGAGCGGTAAGTAAACTTGCACCTACATTATAGCCGACTTTCGGTGTGCTGCTACTTGTAGTGTTCTCAAAGTAATTAATCTGCCCAAATAAATCTAGCTTTCACCTTAGGTTGCTTATTGCTAAAGCTATTTTCTACGGAAGCATGTAGTCCCGGTACTATTTGAGTATCGTTTGATAATCTTTTAGGAGTGGTTAATTTTATGCCTGCAATCCCTGTAGTATGTATTATATCTAATACCGATATTAGGCATTAAATTTATACCGTCCATGGCAGAGAATTGATAACCGACATTACCCTCAAAACCATAAGCTTTGCTTGTATATTTACCGCTAGCCGTTTTATAGCTATTAAGTCCGACCGGTCTTAAGTCCTTTTTGTTGATTTTACTGTTACTTGCTGAAGATATTTCTTGTAATATAAGGCCATTACTAAATTGTTGTTGACCGTTATAGAGCAATAATATCGCTTTCTGCCGATAATTTATTACTAGTGTTTGAACCTTTAAACTTAAAGTCAGAGTTCATACGGCTGGCTATATGCAATACCGACAAAGACTATTTTCCCCGATGTAAAGCTCACCGCCGATCGTGCCGCCGGATACCGTGCCTTTATAGCTAGGATTACCTTTATATGCATCTTGATTACTTGAACCGAAAGTACCGGCAACCCATAATCCTTTTTTAGTAATTATAGGGTTTGCTTCATCACCTGCTGCAACGGCTATCATAGTAACGCCTGATAAGTGATTATTAATATTAGTAGTTACTGCTTCAGCTGTGTAACATTTGCTACACTAACCGATCTTGTTCCTTGCTCGGTTAAATGCTCTACTACTTTTTCAGGTGCAACTTGAGCTAAGTTTGCTACGAATAATAAGGATTGTTCTTGTTTTGTTTTACTCACTACAACAGTATCATCATTAGCTACTTCTTTAAGCTCAGCTTTATTATTTACTAATTCCTTAGCAAGCTCTACAGCGTGTTTTTCAGGATTTTGCATAACAAGTGCAGATTTTTCTCTAATCACTTCTTTTTGTGTTTCCGCTACAAAAGTATTTTCCGTATGGACAACGATAGTATTATTGATTGCCTCAGCTAATTTTTGCGACTCAGGTTTTTTAACATATGCCTCTGCTACTCTTATTTCGTTAGCTTGACGTTGCTGAT
This sequence comes from Rickettsia amblyommatis, assembly GCF_002078335.1. Lineage (NCBI taxonomy): Bacteria > Pseudomonadati > Pseudomonadota > Alphaproteobacteria > Rickettsiales > Rickettsiaceae > Rickettsia > Rickettsia amblyommatis. The sequence goes on from NZ_CP015012.1 coordinate 533,131, forward strand.
ACTCCGCTTGCAGTCTTTGTTGTTTAGCTCTTTCGTTAACGCTGAGCTTGAGCTTGTTGCTGTGCTTGTGCATCTGCCGGTACTACTAAACCGGCTAGGTTAGCTTGTGTCTCTGCATCAACTTGATCTTGTCTAGCTTGAACCAATGCTAGAGCTATATTATCAATTGGTTATTGTATCTCTCTTTGTCTAGCTTGTCCATCTCGCTGCAGTACTGCAATTTGTGCCGGTACTTCTCTTTGTGCATTTGTTAAGTCCAGCTGTGCTACAAACGGAGCGTTACGAATATCAAATAAAGCTTGCTGTGCTCGATTTTGTTCCCCTATATCGTACGTGCAGCATTTAATCGTTGCTGTGCATCTGCTAATTGTTGCGGATTCTCAGCTTGTATTCGTGCTAGTGCATTCTGTACTTGCCTTAACCTTAAGTTTTCTCTGTCTACTTGTTGCTGAACCCTCACCGGAGCTGCTACCATATCTTGCTGTAGTCGTGCTTGTCTCTGTCCTAACGTATCTACTGTTTCTCTTCTATCGCTGCTTCTGCTCTTGCTTGAGCATGTGCCGGTTGTGCCGCTGCTTGCACTCCTACTTGTTGTACTTGTAATCCTTGCGGTAAAGCAACGGTTCCGGTAGCTGCAGTATAAGTATATCCATTAGGAACAAATGCATCTTCCATTACTCGTCCTCAAAATTGATAGGGCGGCTACATCATTCGCCGTGTGAGCCCTATTAATATTAATCACAATATTTGTACTGAATGCCGTAGGGAGATTTTGAAAAACTACACCGCTGTCTCCTAAAGCATTTATAGTAATATTGCCTTCAAGTACTACATCGCCGGTAAGAATTACGTTACGTCTAAGATCGAATGTCGAGCCGTTAATGTGAGCATTACCGTTAATTGTAATGTCCTGCGTGTGAATATTATAAGTCCCCGAATTAAAATTAGTTTGTCTAGAATGAATATCATTATGCAATTTGTGTTCATGATTACCTTCAAACGTCACTTTAGAAACTTGTTTGGTTTGTGAGCCGATTTCATAAATATCAGGAGTCTTTACGAAAGTTACCTCTCCTCTCATAGTTTTAGTAGTAGTAATATTACCGGTAAAATCTTTATTAACCCTTACCTTCCCAAAACTTATAAACTCTAAATTCCCTGTATCTATTACACCGCCGTTGCGATGTTTCATATCAACTTTTTCTTTAAATACAAGCTCAATAGATTCAACGGCACTAATATCATTACCGGTAATGGTTAGCTCAGAACCTGTTCCATTACCACTTGTAAGCTTTAGCTTTGCTTTTGCATTATTATTGGCTCCATATGCAAGAGGTGCGCCTAAAGCATTTTGAACTGCCTTTTGAGTTTGCAACGTTAGTTATATTGTTAATACTAACTCTTGTAGTTGGATTGTCTTCAGTAACAGTCAATACTCCATTAAAACCATAAAGATTAATATTAATGATATTAATCTTTTGGGCAAAATTAACCCTATGGTTATTTTCTGCGATAATAATATTGTCATTATTTTGTGGAAGATAATGGTTGTGATTATATCTCCAATCATTCATCGTACCTAGTATTAGAAGATGGATTCCCCGCCGGAATAATATCCGCCGTAAAGCCTCCCATGCTTGCAAGTAGCCCGATACTACTGGTTGCTAGTAAAAGTTTATTAAAAAAAGTTTTTTTCTTATAATTTCCCCTATAACTTATTGCTTTTAATGATTTTACCACTTAACTTATCGGTCATTATACACTATTTATTTACGATGGCGTGATTTATGAAATTTAAGGGAAATAGGCTGGTTTAATGAAAGGTAGGGGCAATGCTTGCTCGCAATGACGTCAAAATAACATCCTATTCATCATCTATATTAGAAAGCTCATCTTGTAATTCTCGAGACAATACATCCTCATCATCGTTAGAATCATTCGATTTCTTAAGAGAGTTTTTGAAATTATTTAGGTCTTTATTTTCAAATATTTCAATAGATTTTAAAGTCTCGTTTGGAATTATAACTATAATATTTTTACTTAATTCATCTAAATAATCAGTGGTAACGGAAACTTTCAGTACTCCTCCATATTTGCTCTGTTTGCTACTTACTACAAAATCTTTTAAAGATTTACTTTTAAAATAGTTTTCAGAAGTAAAGATCATTATTATAAAAAATAGTACTAACGAGATAGTAGTACCTACAGCAAATCCTGCTAATAGTCCTAAGAATCTGTCAATAAAACCGTTTCTCATAAATGAAATTATAGCAAGAAATTTATAAACTATAAAAACACATAAAATTAAAGCAATAACATAAGATATAACACCGGCAATAATTATTCTTATAACCTCATTATCCATATATTGCCCGATTAGGTCAGAAATATATGGATATAAAAAATATCCTAACATTATAGAAGTAATAAAACCGAGTATTCTAGTTGCAAACCCGATTATGCCTTGATATAAGCCGAAAAATGAGAAAAGAGTAATAATAGCAAAAATAGTAATATCAAAAAATGTGATCATTATTGTTAACTTCTATTGAATAATTGGATTTAAATCTTATATATTATATAATTAAAAAGTTTTATTTATGGTATGGGCGATAAAATTTTTCATAACTTATCCGGTAAAACACTAGTTGCTACACCGCATGTAATTACAAAAGGCATTTACCATAAATCCTTAATTTATATGTTATCACACACGGAAGAAGGAGCAATAGGATTAATATTTAACCGTTTAGTAAATCATATAGATTTAAAATCGTTTTTTAAAATAAAAAATGACGAAATAACAACCCCGGTTATGGTTCCTATATATCTTGGCGGACTCGTAGAACATGAAAAAGGGTTTTTTCTTCATTCTAGCGATTATAATAAAAATTTGTTATTGGATTTCCATAATGATTTAGCAGTAAGCTCTAATTTAGAAATTTCAGAAGATATAGCTTTCGGTAAAGGACCTAAAAATAGCTTATTCATTGTCGGTTATACAGCATGGAAACCAGGGCAGCTTGAAGAAGAATTAGAGAAAAATCTATGGCTGGTTATGGATTGTAATAAAGAATTTATTTTTGCCGATAATCCTGAAAGTAAATGGCATAATGCATTAAAACACTTAGGCATTGATGAAATACATTTCTCATCACAAATAGGAAATGCTTAGAGATTATCTGTTAACCATTTTTCGGTAAGCCTAAGCAATAATGCTTTAAAAATTTTCCCTGATTGCTAATTAAATACACAAAATTAGAATGTTGTAATTTATATTTGTTTGTTTTTACATCAAATATTTTGGATGTATAGAAGACCTTAAATTGATCTGCTAGTTGTTCAATATCTTGGACTCTCCCCGTTAAACCTATAAAATTATCATCTATTTTTTCTAAATATTTTTTAATACCTCACTTGTATCATGCTCAGAATCTAGAGTAATAAAAACTACTTGTACTAAAATATTCTCTTTCTTCAAAATCTTAATAATATCTCCTACTCTTTTTAGTGCTTGATTGTCATATAAGGAATAGGTAGTAGTACCACAAAATAAATCAAACTTAAATGACCTTGCAAATGGGTACTATCAAATTTCTTTCCTTCTTTGATCTATAAGAGTAAACTTAATTTTAGGCGAATCGTCCATATTACTAAGTTTTCGCACCAATCTTAAGCTTAGACGGAGTTAATGAAGAATAAAATAAACATAAAAATATTATGCCCGTAAATAGCTAGGGCTATAAAAATTTTTATAATATACATTTGGTTTTTATTATTTCTCATAACCTAAGTAATTATTAATATTTATTTATAATAAAACTTATTCTTATCATGTATGCAATAAAAATCATCTTTCATTATATTAAATATCGTAATATCTAAATTGTGATATTTTTAGTTAAAATTAATTAACTTATTAACTAAATTGAAATTTTTTGAGTTAACGATTATTAAATAAAAAAAACAACTAAGAAACGGATTAATTATGTACAATTATACCGCTTATGTAAAACGTTTAAATGATAAATTTAAAAAACAAGAACATACGGAAATAGTAGATAATACTGTTTCTAAAGACCATTTATTTCAAATACTAAATGACAACAACAATGCAACTCAACCGATACAAACACTCCTAAATCAAAATTCGTTTGAAATAACAAATAATATTGAACACAATAAAGCAGAAAATATGAGGGATATAATGATGTTGAAAAAAGAAGAAATAAAAGGAGCAGAAATGGAAAATTTTATATCCGATATGTTAAAGGATAAAAATTTTATCGACTTAATTAAGATAGTGAGAAATATGAATATATTATTGATAGGAGTAATAAAGCTATAATTATATTAGGGCAAGAGAAAGAAGATTTAAATCTCATAGCTAATTTTCTTAAAGACGGTGAATTAATATTAGAAAGTAATGATTATGGAGATTGGGACTTCTCAAAAAAAAAGTCTAACAGCAAATTCAAATATTTTAGATAGTTTTTATATAAAAAACGAAAAATATTTAACATATAAGAGTTCTTATTTGGGTGCTGCTAATTTATCCTCTGAATCTACTATTGACAAATTTTTCCTACAAAAATTCTAAGTACGACTCCTACTAAATTTATATTAGCAATAAAAAATATTGAAATCAAAAACTCTAACTATTCCCTTGTCAAAGCCAATCTAGAAAAACTTGTCGGTATATTTGAACAATTTACTAAATTATTGAGATATATTGATATAAATGAAGGTAATTTATCTATAGTAGTGACCGATAGCCCAAGCAAGCAATAATCATACCCGTATATCTAAAAATTATTGATGACACTATAAAACTCGGTAATTTTAGCGATGAACAAAAGAGTATCATTAATAAAATAAAAGATTCTATTTATTACCTCAAGCTAGCGAGCAAGCAAAAGACTATACAGATCTATTAAATATTAGAGATGATAATTATATCATTCTAGATGAATATAATAAAAGAAAATTTAACATATATTTTAAATTCTATAAATGTAATTAATAAAGAAGTACCAATTAGTATCAATGAGCTTAAAACATATATAGAAAAAAATGGGAACAAAATATAGAAAATAATTTAAGTTTGAAGATGTTTTGCCTAAAACAGACAAATTGAAACAATTAATAGATATAGTAAATTATTATAAACAGTTAGAAGACAATGCCAAAACTATAGGAAATTTCTTAGAAACCGTTAAAAAATTAAATCAGCTTTTAGAAACACCGAAATCAGAAAATAAATTAGAGAATCTTCTAAATTACCTTAAATATTTATCTAACATCAAATTTTCCGAAAAAGAAAATTTGGTTACACTTAATTCTGCAAAATGGTTTAACGATTTATTTAGTAACCTCGGGGCATATAATATAAAAGAAAAGTTATTAGAATCATTTAAGCATACAGTATGCAAAGATAAAGATTCATTTTATAACAAATTAAATGAGACTATTGAAAAATTTTATGAAGATATCAAAAATAACGATGTTTTAGACTTAAAAGCAATCAATAATATATATAACTTAAAAAACTTTTTACAGCATATTAACAATTCTAGCACTGATGTTGAAAATTTAGATAATATTAAATTATTTTTAACAAAGAGCTTTAAGAATCTTAATAATATATTAGGTATAACTATAAATAATAGCATTAGTAATTTAGAAAAACTAATAGGCTCAGTCAGCAAGCAAGAAGCTAAATCTCTTTGGAAGTATATTACCGCCTCTAAATCTATTACAGAAATATCTCAAAATCTCGATAAAGTAATATATGATAAGCTTTTACATCAGCCTTGTGTTACCTGATCAAGCGCTACCTATTTATAATTTATTAGAAAAATTACTAAAAGAAACTCATAAATCTATTAATGATTGTTATAAAAACGAAAACTTATATAAACATCAATTAGCAGAAATTTTTTTAATAAATTATTACATCTCAAAGAATCAGAACTAAAAAAGAAAATACAGCAAAAAAATCCGCAAGATATAGCTAAGTTAGTATCAGAAATAATTGAATTATATTCAAGCCAAGGTGATTTTATAACCAATATAATCTAGATATATCAGAAAAAAGTCTGCAAGATTCACTAAAAGTATTTTGTCTTAATAAGCAAGCTCTCATAGAAGAACAAGGAATAAACCTTATGGAATATTATGATTTGTCTAAAGAGTTAACATCAATAATTTCTTCACCGTGTAGTCAACTTAAATTTATACAAAAAACTGAAAAATATAAAAATTTAGCAGAAAAATTTAATATCTCTTAATACAATTTTTATAGACAAGCAGAAATGTGGTGCTAGTATAAAAATAGCTATATTTAACGATGAATTAGATTATGACAAATAATCAATTTTCCGAAGATACCAAAAAAATTGCTGATCAAATAAAAGATGCATTAATGGGTATTAGTGACGATCTTGTACTTGAAAGTAAAGAGGTAGAGGAAATATTTGAAGAATTAAGCCAAAATGAAGAATTTGAGTATGAGATGGAACGAATGCTTGCTATCTTAAATGAACAAACTATGGATTTAACTCAACTGCAAAGTCGGATTATCTTATTAATCCGTAAGTATTTAGGTAAAACTAAAAACTTAAAGCTTAAAGTACTTAAAATGGATGAGAAGCTCATTAACAAGAATGTTGCCGAAGTCAGTAATTATTTAATGCATCAGCATTCTAAAATAGTTAGAGATGCTAATAAAAACCTTGCAAACCCAAAAGACAAATTACAAGGTTTAACCAAACAAGCTAGAATAGACTTAAAACGTTTATTAAAAAGCTTTGCCGTTTACCAAATTTATATGTTTATGAACCCAAAAAGAATAGCAGGCGAAACGAAGCTAATGAACTTCGCCTATAATATGATCAGAGGGGGCATGAAACTCGCTAAAAAATATGAAGGCGGCAAGGAAAAAGACATTAAATCATATTCACCTAGACTTATTAAAAAACTTGAAAAAGCTCATGCCGGCTTTAAAAAAAGTGGCGGTATATCAATTTAACTATTGTATCTTTTTATAAAGAGCTTATACTAAACTAACATTAATATTATGATAGGTATCAAGCTTTCAACTTAAATTATTCATGTAAACTTAATATTTCGGAACTAATAACTTGGGTACATCTTGGCTGCAGTACTCAAGAAAAACACCACGCTCAACCTGTAAAAATTAACATAAAACTCTTTCTCTCAACTCCTCTCCTTGCTACAGATAATATAAACGATACTGTTTGTTATGTAGAAATCGTACGGCTAGTACAAAAACTTTCTCAAGAAAATCACTTTAATCTTATCGAGTATCTAGCCACACAAATATATGATATTATTTATCAAAATTTTATCGAATCTAAATTAGAAAAGATTTTTCTAAACGTAACCGTTACTAAATTAAAATTACTAAAAAGTTGTGATTTTAGATTGCTTAAGCAATCTATTATTTTTGAAACACAAGCTATTCTACCACCTAATGCAAACAAAGCCTGGGATAAATCATATTTAAATATGGTGGTGCAGGGCAAAAGTACTTTAACGCCTAGTAAACTTCTAATTGAGCTTAAAAAGATTGAAAACAACTAGGTCGAGCAAGCTCTTACGATAAATGGTCTCCAAGAGTTATTGACTTAGACATCCTACTTTGGAATAATTGCCATATAGCTTTACCTGATTTAAAGATACCGCATCCTGAATTATTAAACAGACCGTTTCTTATTCATCTAATTGCAGGTTTAAGTTTGGAATGTCGTTATTCATGTCCGATTAATAATTTTTACAACAATAAAACCTTTGCAGAAATAGCACATTTAATTGAAAATCAAGGAGTTATACGCTCTCTTGTTTTAAATCCTCAATTTGTCGGTATTTTAAACATTACTCCTGATTCTTTTTCTGATGGAGGATTGAGTTTTCATAAAGAAGATGCCGTTAGAAATTTTGTACGCTTGATAAATGAAGGGGCTACAATAATTGAGCTTGGATCACAATCAACACGTCCTTCTGCTTTAATTATTAATGAAGATGAAGAATATGCAAGGCTTGATAATGTTCTTGAAGAGCCTAAGGAAGTTATAAAGGAAAAAGAAGTTATAGTCAGTATTGATAGTTTTACTCCTGAAGTAATTAAACGTGTTTTTAAAAAATACCCTATTTCCTGTATCAACTTGGTTAAAAATAATCTAGATGATTATACATTACGATTAATTGCCGATTATAATTGTAAAATTATTACTATGCATTCATTAACCGTTCCACCGCAAAAACAAAAATGTCTTGATTTCGATAAATCTCCGCTTACTAGCTTAAATATATGGACAGAGCAATAACAAAATTAGAAAAATGTGGATTTGATAGAAAAAATATCTTGATCCTGGAATTGGTTTTAGAAAATCCGTTTATCAAAATTTATATATATTACAACATATTAAAGAATTTAAAAATCTAGGATGTGAGGATATTGGTAAGACACTCACAAAAATCTTATATTTCTGCTTTTTATAATTCCAAAGCATCGGAAAGAGACTTAGAAACAATAGCAATATCAAAATATTTAATGGAAAACGTAGTTGATTATTTACGAGTGCATAATGTTATAGAGCATCAAAGATTTTTTGTAGCAGACCACCTAATTCAATGCATTTAACTATATCTTATGAAAAATAGAAAAATCATCGGTATAATGGCATGTGACCCACAAGGGGTGATAGGTAATAAAGGTCAGATGCCTTGGTCTTAATACTAAGGAGTTTGAATATTTTTATCAGACGGTAAAAAATAATATTATAGTCATGGGACGAAAAACCTTTGACTCTATACCTCCAAAGATTTTAAAAAATTGTATTTGTATTGTTTTTTCAAGAAATACACCATTACAATCTTATAATAATATATTTTTTATTAAATCTTTAGATGATTTTTGGCAGGTAATAAAACCTTTTACTGATAAGAAAATTTTTATGGTTGGAGGGGCAGAAATAGCGACTCTTTTCCTAGAGCAAAATCTTATTGATGAATTTTTACTTACAAAAATAAATAAAAATTATGATGGAGATACTTTTTTTCCTCTTAATATTTTAGCAGAATGGCATTCTGTAATAATAGATAAAACATTATCAGATTTATAAATTTACTGATAACCTCTAAAAGGAGGTAATATAAATCTTGAGCAATATAACCTTTTAAATCATCCATTTTATCAATTATGGAATATGGGAAAACTTACTCATTCTACTTTACAAATTTACGCAAAAGAATATTATCATCACGTTACAGCTTTCCCACGTTATATAAGTGTAATACATTCCAAATGTAGTGATATACAAGCTAGACAAATATTACTTGGTAATCTTATAGAAGAAGAACAAGGTGAAGAAAATTACCCGGAACTATGCGTTTTGCTGAAGGACTTGGATGTTTAAGAAACCAACTCACTTCAGAACCTAAATTAGACTCAACTCAAAAACTTGTTCAAGGTTTAAATTAACAGAGAAATCTTTTTCTATAGGTCTTGGAGCACTTTATGCTTATGAGCGTCAGACTCCTAAAGTATCTGACTCTAAAATTCAAGGGTTACAAAAATTTTATGGAATTTCAGATTACAGAACTTTACAATTTTTCATTGTTCATAGTAAAGTTGATCAATGGCATACACAAGAATGTGCAAATTTGATTAATAATTTAAGCTCAAAAGAACAAAAATTAGCATATCAAGGAGCAAAACTACTATGGCAATTTCTAGACGGTATAAATGCAACGTATCCATAATTTAACTATTATTCTTTCATAAAATGAAAAATATCTTCCTACATTCCTTAAGTCTTAAGAATTATCGTAATTTTAAAAATCTTGAACTAAGAACAGATAATACACCAATAATTTTAATAGGTGAAAACGGTAGCGGTAAAACTAATATTTTAGAAGCCATATCGCTATTTTATCCAGGAAGAGGGCTGAGATCAGCAAAACTTGCCGATATATGCAAAACTTCAGAAGATCATTGTTTAGTTAAAGCTCTATTGCAAAGTAAGCTAGGACTTGCAGAATTTACCACCCAATTTAAACGTAGTTCTAATAGAAGGATAACTGAGTATAACGAAAGTAAAATAGCCAATAATGAGTTAAGTAAATTCACTAGCATGGTATGGCTGACTCCGCACATGGAAGGAATCTTTACAAGCGGTAGCAGTGATAGAAGAAAATTTCTTGATAGAATAGTTTATAATTTTGATCCAAAGCATTCAGAGTTAGTTAGTAAATACGAATATTACATGCATGAGAGAAATAAAATTCTAGTAGAAGATATAAGAGATGATAATTGGCTTAAAATTATTGAAGAAAAGATGGCTTATATTTCTAACCATATTGCTAATAATCGCTTAAAAACCTTAGAATTTATGCAGCAAGCAATAGATGACCTTGAAAATGAATTTCCAAAAGCCGATTTATCGATTGACGGCATTGTTGAACAAAAAATATTAAACGGCGAAGAAAATATTGTTAGTTTTATTACTGCAGAACTTTATCAAACAAGAAGCAAAGATAAACTACTTGGTCGCACTAGTTTTGGAGTTCATAAAAGTGACTTTTTAGTAAAGCATCAAAAGAAAAATATCTTAGCCAAATTCTGTTCTACCGGTGAACAAAAAGCTATATTAATTGCAATAATCCTTGCTGAAATGAATTATGCTATAAAGCTAACTAAAATAGCACCGATTTTACTTTTAGATGAGGTCTTTGTGCATTTAGACGACAAAAGACGTCAATATTTAATCGAATTTTTTACCGGCTTAAACATGCAACTATGGGTTACCACTACCAATCTAGAGGGAATAGAAAATTTTGCAACTAAAGCACAATTGATTAAGTTATAGTTTGCGTAATAATGTCATTCCTAGCTAAAAGCGGTGTTGTTTCATGGCTCTTATGTCATTCCTGCGAAAGCAGGAATCCAGCATAAAGCGAGCTTTTAATTTCAAAAATTTGCTGTATTTAATACTTTTTTCTGGATTCCTGCTTTCGCAGGAATGACATCAAGAGTATTTTCTGATCCATACAATAAAGCACTATCCCAATCAGATTCACAAGAAAAATTTACAACATCCTTCTTGATTTTTATCGCACCTCTTAAAAAACCAAAATAACTATTATTATTTTTCATAAAATAAAATTATACTTCACTTACATATTATATGAGCATTAAGTGAAATTTAAAGTTTTTTGTATATAAATATATTGCTTAATCTTTTGAAACTGCTTAAAATTAATTTTTAATTTATGTAAATACTATGACAAGACAAGCTAATAAAATATCCTATGATGAAGTACCTTATTCTCCATTTACTTTCAGTTATACCTCCCCACCTTATTTAAGAACTATCGGCAAGCTGTTCGGGCTAAACCCTCCACCTCTTGAAACTGCTAAAATACTTGAACTCGGTTGTGGAATCGGTGTTAATCTGCTTAACTTTGCTGAAATATATCCTAAATCACAATCTCTAGGTGTTGACTTATCCAAAATACAAATAGAATTAGGTAAAAAAATTATCAGTGATTTGAAAATAAAAAATGCCGAACTAAAGGCATTATCTATATTGGACCTTGATGAGTCATATGGTAAGTTTGATTACATAGTTTGTCACGGCGTATATTCATGGGTACCTGAAGAAGTACAAGATAAAATACTCGAAGTCTGTAATAAACTGCTAAATCCGAACGGCATAGCTTTTGTAAGCTATAATACGCTCCCGGGCTGGAATATGCAGGGAACAATACGTGAAATGATTATGTTCCATTCAGAGCTATTTAATACTAGCCACGATAAATTACAGCAAGCTAGATTACTTTTAAAGTTCATCAATGACTCATTAGAAAGCTCCACAACGCCTTATTCTAATTTTTTACGAGATGAAACAAAATTATTATCTGTATATACGGACTCATATGTATTACATGAATATTTAGGCGAAATTAATACAGGTACATATTTTCACCAATTCATAGAAAAAGCTCAAAAAAATCATCTAAATTACTTAGGTGATACGTCGCTTACTGCAATGTTTATCGGTAATTTACCTACTCAGGCAGCAGAAAAGCTACAAGCCGTTAATGATATTGTTCGTACTGAGCAATATATGGATTTTATCACTAATAGAAAGTTCCGCTCGACATTATTATGTCATCAAAACATACCTATAAACAGAAAAATTGAATTTAATAATTTAAAAGAGTTTTTTACTAGCCTTAATATTAGACCGGTAATTCTAGAAAAAGCTGTTGATTTAACTAACGAACAGGAAAATGTTAACTTCTATTACGAAAATTTACCTGAGCCTTTTATTTCAACCACTTCGCCGATCATGAAAGCTATTTTATATGTATATGCCGAAAATATTAGCAATCCGATAAGCTTAGAACAAGTAGCAAAAGAAGCTTTTAAAAAGCTTGGTAAATATCAATTACAAGATTTCTTAGCAGCATTAGAACAGCATTTTATCATATTCATTTTTCAAGGTTATCTCAAAATATTTGAGACCAAACCTCATGCTATAGCAACTATCACCGAAAAACCTAAAACTAGCGAATTTGCAAGATACCAAGCAAAACAAGCACATTTTAATAATGTAACTAGCGTGTTTAGCGTCACTAATAGACTTAACGATATGGTAGGTATACTGATACATGAAAAATATATTTTAGAAATGTTAGACGGTACGCATAATATTGATGATATTAAGAAAGGCGTTCTTGAAAAAATTAATTCAAAACTTTTAACTGCTCGTGACGATAAAGGACAGGAAGTAACAGATCCAAAATTATTAAAAGAATTTGTTGACTATGTAGTGAATACATCCCTTGAGAAATTCCGGATGAATTATCTGTTAGTAGAGTAATTAAAATGTTCGTGGTCAAGTCTGCTTTGTTGCATGGATCAGCTTTTCCGTTATTGCGAGTAGTAGTAGACTACAGCCAATCCATGAAAATATAATCCGAGTAAATGAAGAGTAGCTATATACGAAGCTCAACTTGGAAAAGAGCAAGGAGCCTGTAAGCCGAGGAGCGGAGCGTATACTTAATACGTGAGCATCCGAGGACTTACAAAGACGACACAGCAAATTTTTCAAGTTGAACGAGTATAACTATGCTACTAATTTTTCACGCAACACTTCAACTAACTTATTAATTGCTTCGGTTGGGTGGATGTTTTCAAGGATAGCAAGCTCGCCTGCAAGTCTATTTAAAGCTGACTCGTAGAGCGTTCTTTCACTGTAAGAACGATCATTATCAACATTTTTATGTAAGTCCCGTAATACTTCGGCTATGGCTACAATATTACCTGAGTTAATTTTACCTTCATATTCTTGGGCTCTTCTACTCCACATTCTATTTCCTTGTTTTGGTTTACCTTGAAGAGTTGAATATATGACATCTAAATCTTTCCTGCTTGCAACCGCTCTAAGACCAACAACCGCAGCTCTACTAACAGGCACTTTTAATGTCATTTTATCCTGCGAAAAGGAAATTACATATACTTTAATTTCAGTACCTGCAATAGTATGATATTCTATATTTGTTATTTCACCAACTCCATGTGCAGGATAGACAATTCTCTGCCCTATTTTAAACTCGGATTTTTGTTCGGATTGTGTTGTATTTGCCATTATTAATTCCTCCGTAGTGGTTTTAGTGCCTAAGAACTTAATGTTAGACTATTATTTTCTATAGCATAGCACATTTTGCTTTTATTATAAAGTAGAGATTTTTATTGAAATAAAATTGATACGATCTTATTGTAGATAATATTAAAGTTAAAGGAATAAATATGCGAAGTATTTTTATTGTATTAATATTTTTATTATTTTTGAGTAGCTGTTCAGAAGAAACAGCACAAGATAAGAACCATGAGGAAAAACAAATAATAGAGCACGAAACTCTACAAAATAACGAAACTTCTAAAGAAACGAATCAGGAAGCTGTAAATTCTGAAAATACGACTGAATCAATAGTGCCTGCTAATGATAATAATCAGACTGATGAAGTATCAACGCCGGCTTCACAAGAACAAAAAAATCCTGCAATAAAACCTGTTAAAGTCACTTTTAAAGTTGATGATAATGATATGGTTCTCGGTAACAAAAAATCAAATGTTATAGTAGTCGAGTATTTTTCTCCTACCTGTCCGCATTGTGCTTATTATCATCAAACAATTTTTCCGGAACTTAAGAAAAAATATATTGATACTAACAAAATTGCATATGTGGTTCGTGAATTTATTGCTACTAAACAAGATTTAGATGCTGCAATTTTAGCTCGCTGCAAGGGGGATATAAATAGTTTTACACAACTTCATAATATCATATTAATACAACAAGATAAGTGGGCATATAGCAATAAATACAGAGAATTATTAACTGATATAGGACAACTTGGCGGTATTTCTCCGGAAGAATATAAACAATGTTTAAATAATGATAAAATTACTGAAATACTAATTGCTAATACCAATTTTGTAGCAAAAGCACCCAAATTTATAGGTACTCCTTCTTTCTTCGTTAACGGAGTACAAACAGGAAGTTATAGCATAGATACTATTTCCACAGCAGTTGATAAAGCTTTAGAGGAGCAGAAAGAAAAAGCAAAAAATGAAATGAGCTTGTAATTTAGATCGTCATTGCGAGCAGTCGTAGACTGTGCGGCAATCTCGTTAAATATCCTGGGATTACTTCGTCGACGCCTATGGCGTCTTCTCGCAATGACGGAGATAAACTAATGAATACGGAAAAACTAAAAGATATCAAAGCAAGAATTAAAGATTTAAAAACTCCTAAGTTTTCTAATCCTAAAATTCGGCAAGAAATTAGCCCGTTCACTATCGCTGTAGATTTAGTTTCAGGTACAATGGTAGGTGTCGTAATTGGAATATTTATGGATAAATTTTTTAATTCTAAACCTTTATTTCTTATTATATTTACAATAATAGGAATGATTGCCGGCTTTAACATTATAAGGCAAAAAGTAAATAATAAAAAGTAAGGAAATGACTCATAGCCCTTTAGCACAATTTGATATCAAAAAATTAATAGACATCAAAATGTTCGGTTTTGACGTCAGCTTTACTAATTCGAGTATCTATATGTTACTTGCTAGCATCTTAGCTCTAACTTATTTTTACTTAGCTTTTTATAACCGGAAATTAGTACCTTCTAGATTACAAGTGAGTGCTGAAATAGTTTATAATCTTGTAGCTGATATGTTAAATCAGAATATAGGAGTAAAAGGACGTAAATTTATTCCGTTAGTTTTTAGTTTATTTATTTTCATTTTATTCTGTAATTTACTTGGTATGACACCTTATAGTTTTAATGCTACTAGTCATATTATCGTTACTTTTACCTTGGCAATTCTAGTATTTTTAACGGTAACTATAGTCGGTTTTGTAAAACACGGCTTACGTTTTTTAACCCTTTTTTTACCGCACGGTACTCCTTTATGGTTAGCACCGTTGATGATAGTAATTGAACTATTTACATATTTAGCAAGACCGGTTAGTTTATCATTGCGACTTGCCGCTAATATGATGGCGGGACATGTTTTATTAAAAGTAATAGCCGGTTTTACCGTTTCATTAATGATTTACTTGAAATTTCTGCCAATCCCTCTTATGGTGGTACTAATTGGGTTTGAAATTTTTGTTGCAATACTTCAAGCTTATATTTTTACTATTTTATCTTGTATGTATCTTAATGATGCTATTAATGTATAATAGGCTTTTTGCACAACTTGCTTATAAAGGTAATTTGTACGTCAATCCGATGCTCGAATCCTCACGTACTTTTTTGTACGCTGCGGTTCTGTGCTTCGTGTTTCCTGCAAATTCCTCTTTATTAGCTTCGTTGTACAAAAAGCCTATTATACAGATAATTAGATAAAGTTTTTTGATTAATTAAAAGTGAGGTTTTTTATGGATATGGTTTCTTTAAAATTTATTGGTATAGGACTTATGGCTATCGGCATGTACGGTGCAGCTTTAGGCGTTAGTAATATATTTAGCTCTCTACTTAGTGCAATAGCGCGAAACCCTTCGGCTACAGAAAACTTACAAAGAATGGCTCTGATCGGTGCAGGTCTTGCTGAAGCAATGGGACTTTTTTCCTTTGTAATTGCTATGTTACTTATTTTTTCTTAAAATTCATTTTTAAATAAGATGCCTCAATTTGATATTGCTACCTATTATTCACAAATTTTTTGGCTTATCGTTACTTTCAGCTTATTGTATATCTTTGTTTATAAATTTATAACTCCAAAAGCTGAAGAGATTTTTAATAATAGACAAACAAATATTCAAGATAATATTGCGCAAGCCGATACATTGACTATAGAAGTAGAAAAGCTAAATAAATATTATAACGAGGAAATAGACAAAACAAATATTGAAATAGATAGGCTAAAAAAAGAAAAAATAGACTCTTTAGAATTAGAATTTTTAATTAAAAAAAAGAATCTAGAGCAAGATTTAAAAAACTCTATAAATCAAAACATTGAAGATATAAATTTAGCTGCTAAGCAATTTAGAACTAATAAAAGCGCAGCAATCATAAAGCTTGCCGTTAATATTATTGAAAAAATAGCCGGCACTAAAGCAGATATGAATTTACTACAAAATATAAAAGTAAAATAATGAATTTCCTAGATGAGAGCTTCTGGCTTGCCGTTAGTTTTGTAATTTTTGTATATTTAGTTTATAGACCGGCAAAAAAAGCTATTTTAAATTCTTTAGATGCTAAGATTTTAGAAGTCCAAGAAAAAGTTCTAAAAGCTGAAAAGTTAAAAGAAGATGCTGCTTTGCTCTTTAAACACACCAACGCAAAAATAAAGAAATTAGAAACTTTACGCTCTCAAATGATAGAAGAAAGTAATGAAGTTACCAAGAAAATCATTCAAGAAAAAACTAAAGAAATTGAAGAATTTTTAGAGCATAAAAAATCTGATGTTATACAGTTAATGCAAAACCAAAAATCAACCGCAAGTAAAGAGCTACAAGATGAATTTTGTGATGAAGTGGTAAAACTTGTATCCGAATATTTTCAATTAGTTAAGCTTTCAGAAAGCAACATTGCTAAAAATTTAATGGATAAATCTGATTTTCCTCAGGATGAGGGTAAAGCTACATAGATAGCCACACTAACCACTAGCTAGCAATTTATTTAAAATTGCTTCATCATTAACACATACCTGTAATACGAGCCATCAATAAAATATTCAGGATGTTCGTTTGTTATCTTATTTGTTAATTCAGGATAGGTTCTACTAACAAATTCTTTTACACAAGTGAAGTTTTTACTAGAGCTGTTAATTGCTCCTAAGCAAATCGCTTCAAAACATAGCATTTTAGCTATTTCTATATTTTTAAGGTCAGATAAAACTCCTAGTTGTTTTGCTAAATATCTATCGCCTAAATAGCCTTTTATCCCCCAATTTCCTAAGATTGAGAACTTACTATTTATTCCACTTATCTTTAGCAGCATTAATATATATTTTATTTAAAACATTCTTTTGTATTTTTTGTTTAATTTCTAATGTAACTTCCTCAAAATCGTCTCTTTGTAATATAAACTCCCTAGTTTCATTATTTTTTATAAATTCTGGTGCAATTTTTTGAGATAAGTTTTTAGCCTTGTAGTGACCTAAACCTAAAGTTTGTACGTACATTAAATAAGATTGTTTATAGAACTCTATAGCTTCGTATGTATTATCTAATTTTCATAAATCACTCTGATATTATTAATTTTACGATTCTTCAAATTTACATAATATATATTCATTATAATAACCCATTTTTTGATATAAATTTGCCTTTCTACATTTATCAATTTCAATATCATCATTTAATATTTTTACTACATGGGGATAAAATATTTTAGAATTTTCCCAGTCTTCACTTGGAACATCTGTTAATATTGGAAATAAATTATCTAAGATTTCTGCTAATCTTGTATAAATCTCTTTTTCATCTATCGCATGTTCTTTATATTTATTTATATATTGCTTTGTTATAAATTGCATTAATCTATGTAATTGTAAGCCGGCTTGTCCATTTTGGTATGTTAGATTCATTATCGATAATGCTTCTAACCTTTTTATAGGTTCTTGTAGCTTTTCTTTATCTATTAAAAATAATTCTTTGAAAATCTCTATACTGATAAAATCAGGGTCTACATCTGCAGAATATTGTAATATCTGCCAAGCTAAAGGTGATTTTTCTAATAATTGTAGTAATAAAACGGTTTCTATATGATCTGATCATCTTTGCTATTTTTAAAGTAATTAACGTAATCATTTACTTTAAGTAATTTATTTGCTTTTAAATATGCTACTGCTTTAGATAGCCTATAAGGTGATGCAGCATCGTTACTACCAAAGTCTTCTACTAATTTATCAATATCTTTCTTGTTTAATCTATTTTTTAGAGAATTCTTTAAATATAATATCGCTTCTTTTTTACTAAAAAACTCTAATATAATATTTTCTATATCATCACTTAAATTATTATTTTTAGTAGTAATTATCACTTGTGCCTTATCATTAAGTATAATAATTATACTTTAAGATAAGGCTCTATATCTTTATGATCTTCAACATTATCAAAAATAAATAATATAGCTGAATTTAAATTAGCAATCCTCTCATGGACTAATCTTATTATGTTTTCTTCCTTTTCATCTATTACGTAAATAGTAAATTCTTTAGCAAGTTGTCTATATGCTTCAAGGACTTTGTCTGCAGAATCTGCGTTAATAAAACGTACTATTTTCTTTTTCGCTTGTGTTTGTCTATCTCCATATTTTATAGCTAGAGTGGTTTTACCGGCTTCAGCGAAAGCACTAACTGTTACAAATCGTTTTTCGTTTAAAGTTTCTTCTATTTGTTGTAATATTTCATTACGGACAATCAGATTATAAGTTGATAAAGGGAGTAAATTGCTAATTATATTTTCTATAACTTTAATTGATTCATTAAGAGTATAAGCATTGTAGTCTTCTAATACTTTCTTTGCTTCCCTACTTACTTCAATTAACCTTAAAATTTGCTCTCTTAAGTCATCTACTTTAACTTTAGGTAAGTTTGTAAATATATAATATTTGCCATATTGAGGTTTTATTTCATATAGTTCTTTTATTAAATTTGGTATTTCTTTTTTATCTATAACTCAATTTGCTCAACTGTGCTAGATACCAATCGCTACTGCCATTATTATTTGTATTTGCTATATCTACAGACAAATTTACTTCTTTTATACGATAATGACCTTTGTAAGAAAGTTCAAATTTTCCCTCAGGGGTTATGATCTCTTTTGATGAGCAACCTTGCGCGGCATTATTTTCTAAATGCTTATAAACCTCTAAAAATTATCCGGTTGCAATATTCGCTTATAAGCTGATCGATTACCTCTAAGAAGCTTCCAAATGTTGTTGCAGTAGCATTTTTATATATTAGATTGCTTGCTAAAGGTATAAATATCAAGTGCCTTATTTATTAGCGTATTATCTTTAGGATTATATTCTATGCGAGACCAATCTAGTACTTCCTCATACTTTATAGGTTTACCGGTTTTTGGATCAAAAGCATCTAGCATTGGATCAAGTAAATAACCGGATAATGGTAATACGCCTTCTAACAAGGGAGCATAGTTTTTAATTAGCGGTGTTTTATTTAATATATTTATTATCTTACCTGTATGCTTTGGAGTAATTTTAGGAAATAATCTATATGCTTTATTAATATGCGGATTGCAGACATTTACAAAATTCGGAGCTGATAAATAAGTTTGTTATATTTAAATTTTTTACGTCAAAGGTAGTTTCATGGCTATACATCTGCGGCTGAAGATTTTCTGTAGCTAAACCCGGGCTATCGAATGTGATTGCCTTTGCTTTTGGATAATGAAAATCTCTATGAGCAAAATATAAACTAAGCTCTGCGAGCCATACACCTAAAGGATGACCTGTGAAAGATAAATTATAATTATTCTCTTCAGCATATTTGGTAATCTCCTTTGTAGCTTCATATGCGGCCGCTTGCTGTGGCCACTATCTGCCCACCTAAAATACTTTTAAAATGAGCTTTTAAACGGTGAATTTTTGAGCAAATCTAATTTTTCAAATGTAGTACCTCGATAGGTAAGTACCATTTGTTTTACTTTTTCATTTACATATGCTACTGCGTAATATCTACCTATTTCAGGCTTGTTAAATATTTTAAATACTTTCCAGTCTTTTAATTGTTCATTTCGGGTTTTGACCTTTTCATTATTTTCTTTTTCTACAGCAAACTCTACAATATCATTTTCCGTAGAATCCATATAAGCATGTAAACTAAATAAACCATGGACAAAGTCGGTAGGGTGGTTCTTATAGTTGTGATTATTTAAGATAATTTTACTTTCAATCTTTTGTACAAGCTCACTAGAAGCATTAGGCATCTTGCCCCAGCTTACATTACCGATAAAATTATTATTTTGGATTTTAGCGGCTATTTCCTCTAGTTGCGGAAGCGTTAAATGTAGATTGCTAAAATCTAAATGAACAAATGAAGGGACATGCTTTTCTAGACACACTATAATTGTTTGATAGTCACTTATAGTTTGAGAATAGTTAACTAGATTTTTTGAAGAAAACACACCTGCTTTCATAAATATACTTCATAAAATTTTATTAGTTGTATTTTATTAGTTGTATTGTATAATTCTAATTGAACTGTGTTTTTCAACCGAATTTTTTGAAGCATTATAAATTAAAAGTTATTATTTTAAAATTAGATTATTTAAGATTTTATATTATAGGAAAATATAGAATGGTGACCCCTACGGGACTCGAACCCGTGTTCCCACCGTGAAAGGGTGGTGTCCTAACCGCTAGACGAAGGGGCCTTAATTTTAAAGTAAGCAATATAGACTAGTCATACCGTGGCTATGACCACGGCATGACAGTAAGTTAGAAGTTTTATACAACACCTTTGCAAATATTGCAAGTATAAAAATTATAGGTTTACCTTAAGCTTAACACTACCTTGATGACTTCTATAATGTTTATTTAGATAATAACTATAATCCAACGAAATAGTAGTATTTTTGATACTGCCTATAACACCCGTTCCTAAATTATAGGATGTTTTCGGTTGCTTCGGTATTAGATAATCATGTTTGAATGTATTATCAAATATTTTAACAACTCTATTTATTCTTTGGGTTTTCTCTTTAAAATTATGTTCTACCACTCCTTGGAATGTTAGACCTAAATTATTAAATTTTAGAGCATCTTTTAAAGGTACTGTGACTTTAGTACCGACAATTCCGGCAAATATATTATTCTCTTTCATTGTAAGAGCTATTTCTTGTACGTTAATACTGGTTTCATTATATACCCCGTCTCGTGACTTCCCGTATCTTAAGCCGATATTCGGGGTAATAACGAGCTTGCTCTGCAAAAGATAATTATAATTCAGTAATGCTTCCGCATTATAACTATGATTACGATGTTTTACATTACTTCTAATTTTAGTATTACCATATGAATAAGTTGTTTTATCTTTAATAAAGTTTTTAGAAGCAGATACTAAAGCTTGTAGTGCAAAATTCTTCGGTAATTCTTTTTGTCCGTAAATAGAAACCACATGACTATTAATAAGTTCTTTATCATTATTTTTACTATTTTTAAATTTAAATACTGAATGAACATTACTATAAGCTATACCTACGATATTATTGTCGATTTCAGCATCGAACCCGATAGTAGCACCTTTGTTAGTACCTCTATAACCGGTCATATTGTCAACGCGTCCATGATTATTAGTGCCGTACATACCACGCATCCACAAACCTCTTTTTATATGAGACTCTTCTTCATCACCAGCTCCTACTGCTACCATATTATTAGACATATTCATAGATGCATCTAATCTGTTACGAATCATATTATTTACAATAGTATTAACAACTTTCGCTTGATTTAAAGTAGGAGCGTTTTCTGAAATTTGCGTTTGCATTTCTTTTTTTGCTTCCTGTTCAAGAGGAACAGCCGTATCAACTTCCGTTATTTTAAGATTATCCCCATCGGAATTGGATAATTGCCCTATTGTTTCTTCTTCCTCTTCAAACCCTGAATCATAACTTTCTTCCTCTTCGCTACCATCGCCTAATGCTAAACATTCCTTTTCTCTATCGTCACTTAATGCTAATGCACACTCATTACTTGATGCAAGTGCAGGTAATGAAGATAATTGTCTACTTACTTCTGTGTCTTCTTGTTCTTCATCTCCTGCAGGTAAGGTAGATTCTGATTTACCATCCGACACTAACATGTCTTGTAACAATAACTGAGCAAGAATACCTGTAGCTTCTTCGCCTGTATACTTCTCTAGAAGTAATGAAGAAATTTTTTCATCATGTTCTTGCAATTGTGCATTTATTGCTAAAAGCATTTTTTCATCTAATTCCTCTACATCCTGTATACGATTACTTATATAAGCCATTGCTTCTTTAATATGATTAAGTTCCTCACTTCTAGAACTTAAGCCAGGCAATTCTTCTATTTTTTGTATTTTATTGCTTAATACTCTTATATAGGTATCTACATAATCTTTATCAATTTTTATAGTTAGAGTATCTACCGGAGTTACAACACCACGACTACTCAAATCATCACCATTAGATAAGCTGTTTATACTACCAACTGAAGATGCACATGAAAATACCGGCTTACTCTCAGTTACCTTAGGTTTAGATTCAGTATCTAGATGCTTTATCTCCTCTTCTAACCAAATCTTTTCTTTCGATATCTCAGATACTTCGAGCCTTAACTTCTTAAATTTTTGATCATCGTGATTTAAAGTATCTAACTCCAATTCCTTAGCTTTATAATCATTGGCTATTTTTTCATGTTTAGATTTTAATTCCCCTAATTTCATAACATTAGAATTGTTTAAATCCTCTAAGCCACTAACCGAAGGTGAACGAGATAGATTTGATTCTGCATCACTAAGTAAACTGCTTATGTCACCAATTGAATAGGAACGTGATATTGATACATCTGTGCTTGGATACTCTTCATTTAAAGAAAATACTGCTTCTGTGGCTTTCCTTTTTTCTTTTAATTGTGATTCTTTTGAAGGTAAGTCTAGTGCTTCTATAGCTAACCGCTTAAATTCTAGGTTTTCTGGATCTTGATATTGATTCAATTTGGCAATAGCTTGCTGTTCCTTAACTATTCTAGCGTCCTCTACTTTTAATAGTTTATCTTCTAAATCCAAATAATCTAATTTCTTGTCAAGCTTGGCACTTCTGAGTAATGATATAGGTAATTTTTGTTTACTAGTATTCTTGTAACTTATAGATGGCTTAGGTTGCTCTGTTTTATATATTGTTTTTGATGCTAAATTCTCATAACTAACCGACTCATGTATAGTAGATAAATTAGATAATGGCTGTGTACCTTTTTTAATAGTACTATCAACCAAATTTAGTCTACCTTGTGATCTATCAAGTAAAGCTTCAGCTTCTTTTAGTATCTCAGGGGGTGCAGTATTATATGTTGAAGCATCTACATCTGTAAGTTCTCTTACTTTTGATGCTTCTAGTTGTTTAAGTTTGTTTAATAAATAACCGCGTGTATTTATATCATGAACTTTATCAACCCTTAATACTACTTCTTGATATTGATCATTATCTAAATAAGGTAAAGATTTGGTTATTGTTGGATCTATTGATTCCTTAGATACTCCTGAAGAGCTTATGGAATCTATAGCATTTATTATAATATTTTTATGATCTTCTCGAAATTGTTGAGCTTGCGGAGAGTGATATAGTGACCCTACATTTATAGGTGGGGTTACAGCTAAATTTTTTGGTAAGCTATTCATATTAGCAGTCGGCATAGAATGGCTATTTCCCCAATTTGGATTAAATCCAACATCTGCATCTGTTTCTATATTATTAAAGTATTTATCTGCTCTGCTTTTAATAGCATCCAATTTTTTTTCTGCTTTTGCATTATATGCTTTTGTATCATCCGGTTTGCGTATTAATACCTGCTGTAATTCTTGAGAGATTTTAATTACTTCTTGGTAATCATTTTCTATTTTCTTTAAAGCTAATTTATTTTTTTGTGAAAGACTGGTTGTTTGCAGTATTTCGGCTCTCTTTGCATCTAAAAGGCTTATAAGCTGAGTTGCCTTTTTTGTGAATCCACTTAAACTAGGCTCCTTATGATCCTCATCTCCCCAAGCGTGGCCAAATCCTCCCTCTTGATCTACTGTTCTTTGCTTTGAGGTTTCTTCATCTCTTTTCCTTTTTCTGTTCTCTGCATCATTTGTTTGCAAAATTGATCTTACTTTTGACACAATTCTCTTTTTTATATTACCTTGTTTTTTCTTACTAGAAACTGAATAGGTACTTTCTTCAGTTAAAGTTTCGTGAGGTGCATTTGTATTCATTCTTTGGTTATACGCTGCATCCCAACTCGCTGATAGTTGATCGCAATCATAGGCTGACGACAAATTTTGACTTTCCACACTCCTAAAGCCTGAATCAAGACGTTCTTCTTGTGAATGTAAATCTAGCCCTAGATCATTCTGCACACCTAAAGTTTCGGTACGCATTTTTTCTGATTGCAGTTGTTGTATCTCCGGAATACTTCCACTTACATTATTTTTCCTCGATGAGTCACTTTTAGCAACCGTTGTATTTTGTGTTGGCGTTATTAAACCAAGAGTTTCTATAGTTAACGTATCAGGTTGTTTTAGATTCTGAACGAACGTGTCACCAGCTAAATCTAAATATTCTAATTCTCTTTTGTCAAGTTTTGGACTTGAAGAATATGGTGCAAGATTTTTCCAATTTTTGTCAGATCTCAAGCTTTCATCTGTAGTTGTTGTTTGTAACAATGCTGATTTTGCTTCAAAATTTGATGATATTACACTTTTAGCTGAAGACGAGCGTGATAATACTGGAGTACCGCTTTTCCTTAAATTCTCTTCATAAGACTGATATATTTCCGCTGGCTCATATACTTTTTGAGTTTCCGGAACTCTAGCTTGCTGAATTTCATATAATTTCGAGAACAAACCGTCATATGCCTTTATATTGGCAAGATGTGCAATCTCACCTAATTTTTGATTAAATTGATCCGCACTTAACTTGCTCATTTCTGTCGCTAAACTATCTATTACACCATCTATTTGAGCTTGATTTGATTGATTTGGCTGTATGCTATTCAAATAATTAATGTATTGTGAAGCCTTAGCCTCGTAAATATCTTGTGAATGACTTGGAAGCTGTCCATATACTTTTGAACGATTTTCTTGTATTTGCTGCTGCAGCATACCTAACACCAGATTACCTTCTAATGAACTATCCACATTAGCAGCTTGCGTATACGGCATATTTCCCCAACCTGAATAAAATCCGACATCTTCATCTGTTTCTTTACCTAAAGTGCCGCTTGATAAGCTCCCCAAGTCTGAATCCATACTTTTAGGGCCCTCTATTTCTTGACTCGGCAACATTACTGTATAAGGTTGCTGCTGAACTTTTATTGGCACTAAGTACCCCTCTTCATCCTCTGGTTGTTCACCTAAAATTCTCTGAACCCCATGACTTAATTGTTCAGAATAACCATTCACTTTACCTTGCATGGCTCGTAATGCCGTTCTACTTGTTTCTTCTTTCGCACTAGCAGCTACTTCTTTAGCTTTATCTGCTGCCGTTTTTATAGCTTTTTCTTGTTTCTTTATTTCTGATAACTGCTTTTGTGCTTCTTGTTTTGTCTTTTCTCTTTCTGTTCTTTTCTTATCCTCTGCTTGTCGCTGCTTTTTTGTTTTTTTTGCAGCAATATGTTGTTGATTTTGTACTAATACACCTTGCTTAGCCTCATTAATTCTTGCTTGCTGTGCTTGAAACGCACTAACTTTGGTTGACGTCGTTGTAACCGGAACTGTTTCCTGCGATTTTATCGAAACTGTATTTGCTGGAATATCTATTTTTTCTATTTTCTGAAATAATCTATCTGCTTCATTGTTTTTACTTATTAACTCTTTTTCAAGTTTCTTTATTTTATCTTTATTTTTACCTATTTTGATTTTTGTTTCTATCTTTTCAGCTCTTGACTTGAGTGCTTCTGTTGTTTTTTGTGCTGAAGTTAGCTGCGTATGCAACTTCTGCAATGGTTTTTTATTTTTTTTATCTGTGGTATTATTAATAGCCTGTGTTACTTCAGTTAACTTGATTCCTATCATCTCATTAACTCGTGATATATTACTTACCACTCCTGCTGCAATTTCAGTACTGCTTTTTTTTATAGGCAACGGTACAAATGTCGGCTCCGAAGGAACTTCTAGTTTAACCTGTGAGCTAGATTGCACTATCTGTTGTTGCGGGTCGCTACTGCTAAACGATAATCTTCGTGCTGCCTTTGAGTTTGGTGGTGTATTAGCTCCTAAACTATCACTTGGTTTAGAATCTGGAGTAGGCTGATACGGGGTCGCCGGTGTTGATGATGGAGTACCAGGTGCCGTAGTATAATGTTCAGGTGATGTCAGGGTAGTATTTGGTGTATTAGGTGCAGTGACAAAACTATTTGAAGCTGGGCTAACAGTAGGCGAAGACGCTGTTATTATAATCTCTGGTTTTTGAGGCATTTGTTCTATCGGTTCAGGAGTATAAGTATTGTGACTTTGTTCTGTTTTTTCAGTGCCTACAAATGTTTTGTGTCTATTAATTGGTCGTACTTTTCTTGCTTTCCCGACATCAGCCTTACTATGTGCTACCACTTTATAATGATCCTCTACAGAAACATCTTTTAATGGATTAGATGTCGTAGGTTTGTTAGATGTTTTCATTTCTCTTATTTCAGATGGAGTATATGTGTTTATTTCCGGTTCCGGTACAATTACTGTGCCTATCTGCTTAGGGGTCTTTGTTGTATCTTTGTGTCCGTTTAATTGTGACAAGTTATTCAACAATTTATTACTGAGGTCGACACTAAATGCTTCTTTACTCATCGCCATACCCTCAAAAGGTATTGCAATTATTGCTCCTACTGAAATAGAGGCAAGCAGAGAATATTTTAAAAATCTTGATTTTTTTAGTAAATGTTTTTCTGTTAACTTATTCATTACAAATATCTCAATTTAAATTAAAATTAAAATTATATACATAAGCATTAGACATTATAATAAATAAGTTAATAAAGAGCAATATATAAGTTAATTTATCTTAACTTATAATTACAAGAAAATTTTCTAATTATTGAAAATATAACAGATATGACGTATAGACGAAAGGTTTAAACAGGCAAATAATGCAGGATATGAGGCAAAGCGGTATATCACACGTGCTTTGTGTTTCAGGATTGCATCTATCTTTAGTCGTGATGATTATTTTCCTTACTACAAGGTTTTTATTAAATCTTTCAAATTATTTGACATATAATTTCAATATAAAATTAATCTCTGCTTATTGTTCGCTAATAGGAAGCTTTGGTTATTTAGAACTAAGCGGTATGCAAATAGCAGCGACTAGAGCTTTTATTACTGCTGCAATTTTTATTTACGGTATTATTTATCGGACGCTCTTGCTTTCCCCTTCGTTCACTTACAATTGCGACTTTTATAATATTATCGTTAAATCCCGAATATATTTTTCATCTAAGTTTCCAATTATCTTTTATCGCCGTATTATCGCTTGTTGCCGGTTATGAATTTTACTTAAAGAATTCATGGTTACTTGGAGAAAAGAAAGGCATTTTTGGAGCAGTAAAATTTTATACAGCCTCAAATATTTATTCAAGCTTCTTAGCAAGCATCATAACGGCACCTGTAGTAATTAATCAATTCTTTAATATTTGCTACTTACTCAGTACCAGTAACCTCATTGTCGTTCCGATAATGTCATTTTTTCTTATGCCGCTTGCTTTGTTATCTCTGCCTTTTCCATGATCGGGTTTGATAACTATATCCTAAAGCTTATGGGATTCTTTATTGATATAATAATACAATCAGCCGCCTATTTTAATAGTTTACCGGCTGCTGTATGGTATTTCGGTTATATTACCAATTTCAGCATATTACTCTTTTTATTCGGCTTTTTTGGATTTGTATATGGAAAACTGCTTGGCGTTTGCTTGGTCTTACAATCATGGCAATATCTTTTATATTTCCAAAGCCGGAATTAATATTTGATGCAAATCATATGGCGGTAGGCGTTAAAGATAGAGAAAATAAACTAGTAATACATGCTGATAAAATACCTGCTTTCAATAGAACTTACTGGGCTAATTGGTTTGGACAAAAAGATAGTATGGTGTTACCTTTAGAGAATAATATTTTTTAACCAACTACGGACAAAAAATTGTCATTAATAAAGATAATCATTGTGAGAAAGCCGAAATTCATATTAATCTCAATTATAAATCTCAATGCCGCGGGAGCTTAATAACGATTAATAAAGATTTTTTTAAAAAAAGCCCTATTATACTTATCTTTTGCAATAAAAAGGAATATACGATAAAATCTTAATACCGGACTGTTTTTGTTCTATGTCATTCCCGCTTGGCATTGTTGCGTGGATAGGTTTATCCGTCATTGCGAGGCAAAACTGTAAGTTTTGACGAAGCAATCCAGTAAAAAATGCTAGTTTTTAACATTTTTTTATTATTTTTCTGGATTGTCACGCTCCTTACAGTCGCTTGCAATGACGACTCAGTATCCACACAACAATGCCAAGCGGGAATGACATAAACGAGCCATATAACAAGGTCCAGCTTTTAGCTAGGATGACATCAAAGTCTTTTTAAAAACTATCCGATACTTTAGGTAAAATCGAATAATGCAAGTTACACACAAAATACTCAAAATCCCCTCAAAAGGATATAGAAAAATCTTGAGTCTCTTAAATGAAAAAGGACAAGCAAGACTTATAGGCGGTTGCGTACGTGATGCGTTACTAGATCTCTTGCATAACAAAGCTAATAAAGAGGAATTTGAAGGAGACACGGAACGCAGAATCGCAGTGTACATAAACGTACGTGAGGATTCGAGTACCGAATCGACGTACAAATTACCTTTAGAAGTAAGTTATCCAAGAGATCGACTTGAGAAAGGTAGCTACGATATAGATATAGCTACTACTTTGATACCTAGTGAAGTAACAAATATTTTATCTGGGGCTAAAATCAAAACTATTCCGACCGGTTTAAAATTCGGCACGATTACGGCTACTTTAAATAATGAAAAATTTGAGATCACAACTCTTAGGAAAGATATTGAATGTAACGGCAGATATGCCAAAGTAATATTCACCAACGATTTTGCCGAAGATGCCGCAAGACGAGATTTTACTATTAATGCTTTAAGCTATTGTCCCTTTAAGAACGAGATATATGATTATTTTGAAGGGTTTAAGGATTTGCAGCAGGAAAAGGTTGTATTTATAGGGGAAGCTCTAGATAGAATTAAAGAAGATTATTTGCGAATTCTACGCTTTTTTCGGTTTTCTAGCTATTATGCGAATCAGCTTGATGATGGCAGCTTTAAAGCATGTAAAGCTTTAAAAGACGGCTTAAAAACTTTATCACGAGAGCGAATTAAAAGCGAAATGGATAAAATTATTGTTTCAAAAAGAGCAGCACAAATTTTAAAAGCTATGTTTGAAATAGGAATATTAGAACTAATATTCTCTATCCAAAATTATGAAATAAAATTTTTTGAGCAGGCAAATGATTTTAAATTAGAATTAGTTACTCGATATGCACTCTTATTATATTGTCAAAAAGATTTAAATTTAAAGGTCTTTCTAGATTGGAAATTCTCAAAACATGAAGCAATGCAAATATTATCAATAACGAATTTTCTGAATGACGCTAAATTTAACATGAAAAAAATTTGGTTTGAAAAAAAGAATTATAAGGAATATTTATTAGCAGCTAGCATAATCGGTAAATTAAATCATTCACCAGTAAAGGAATTTATCCTTAAATATGATGCGTTATTACGTCCTAAATTCCAAGTAAACGGTAATGATTTGTTAAATATGAATGTAGAAAAAAAAGAGATAGGAGCAAAACTAGAATATCTAAAAAATTTTTGGATAGAGCAGGATTTTAAACCTAGTAAATTAGAGTTGTTGGAGAAATTATGAGAGCTAGTATGTTAAACCGTCATTGCGAGGAAAAATTGAAAATTTTGACGAAGCAATCTCGTGCCAAAATCCTGAGATTGCCACGCTCCTTACAGTCGCTAGCAATGACAATTTGGTATCAACGCAAGCAAGCCTTCGCAGGGATGACATACCTAGCATTACTGTTCCTTACATTCCTCAGCCTTACTAGCTATGCTAAGCCTAAGATAGTTGTAAGTATTACGCCAATCGGTAGTATTGTTTCGATGCTTGTTAAGGATAAAGCGGATATCGAGAGCTTAGCTATTAGTAGTGACTGTCCACATCATTATAATTTAAAACCTAGTGATTTAGTAAAAGTCAAAAATTCCGATATAGCAATTTATATTAATGAACAACTTGACGGTTTTGCCGAGAAATTAATTGATAATCATAGCAAAAACATTATAAAAATCAGTGATATTAAATCTTTAACCACTATAAAAGATAATTGGCATATTTGGCTTGATCTTAATAATGCTGTGATTTTACTACAGGAATTTGCACGAATATTTAGTGAAAATTTTCCTGAGCTACAAGAAGATATTAATAATAACCTTTCAACAGCACTTAAAGAATTAAATAAGCTACAAGAGATTAAAAATAATGAGCTTGCAACGATAAAAGACGTAATTTTATTAAGTGACAGTAGCGAGTATTTTTTTCTTAATACTAATATTAAAACTGTAAAATTATATAGCGAAAGTCAAAAAAGCCTCCGATATATAAGCAAGCTAGAAGATTTAATTAAAGAGTCTAATAACAAATGTCTTGTTTTAAGTAATGAACAAAATTCACAATTATACGACAAATTAAACGCTAAAATAATAATATTAAATAGCGAAAACTGGAATGTGCAGAATATAGGTTCCAACACTTTTCAGAATCAATATTTACAAATGATTTATCAAGTTAAAAAATGCATACACTAAATAGCAAAGAAGAGACAAAGAAGCTTGCAAAGCTTTTAGCACAAAGCTTAAAACCAAATGATGTAGTTTTACTTAACGGTGACCTTGGAGCAGGTAAAACATTTTTTTGTCGTGAAATTATTAAATATTTTTGCGGTGAAAATACAAGCATTATAAGTCCGACTTTTAACTTACTGCAAACGTATCAAGCATCTAACTTCACTATATATCACTATGACCTGTATCGTCTTAAATCACCTGAAGAAATTTATGAACTTGGATTTGAAGAGGCATTAAACGGCAATTTAATTTTAATAGAATGGTCTGAAATTATTAAACATTTACTTACTCCGCCTTTAACCGAAGTAAATCTAGAAGTATTAGATAATAATAAACGTTTATGTAGTATAATAACAAATCATAAAGAAAATTCACAAGAATCTTCCCTTATTGATTTTTTACAAAATTCTCCGCTATTCGATACAAAACTTGATATTCAAAGAGATAAAAACCCTACTAGAAAAGTTAAGTTATAATTATGAACTATTTAATTTTTCTTTTAAATAATTTATAAACTTCTCCATCATTTCTTTTTCCTATAAGAAAGATATTAAATATCTTATTTAAAAAATCCTTACTCTCTTCCTCTGATAAAAAACCGCTTTTACTCGCATTTTTTGCTTACTACTTAATACTTTTCATATTGTTACTTTATTTAGTTTGTATAATTATTATATTAGCTATGATAAGCTATTATCAATATGATAAATACTAATTATTAATATCTAACTAATCAATTGTCATGTAATAAAAACGCCTTTTCAATAGGAAGTAATTTTAATTCCGGTAACATCGGCATAATTAAATCTATTCCGGCTTTTTCGTTACTATTACCGTGTACCAATATAAAAGAACCATTTTGAACTTTTTCGCCTTTAGCAAGCCATGCATTACTCCCAAGCGGAATAAATCCCAAATCTTTTAGTTTTTCTATTAGTGTTTGATCGGAAACTAATCCAGGAAAACGAAAGAAAATAAGGATGACTAAATGAATGATTAACCCATGTTATTTGTAAATAACCGTTTTCTTGTTGTTTTAATAACCATAAGAATTCTTCTGTATGCTTATAATCCATAATCCTGAAACACATATAGCAATCGGAATAGGTTTATTTAGTTTGATCGATAATTCTACGAGCTTTTAAAAAAAATCTTCTTCACAGCTTTTGGAAGAAGGACACATGTCAATTGTCAAGAACTGTCCTTTTACTTTATATATGCTACTCGTAGCACCGTAATTTTGTTGTATATAAGGTGCAGAGCTATATTTATTTAAAACTTTAATATACGGAGTTTTACTTAATTTTTTTAGAAGATTTTCTTTTTCTATTTTATTCGTAGGTAAAATTACCAGCTCTTGTAGGGCTATTTCAGTTTTAAAAGAATTTGGATCTACTAAAACTAAATATGATTTTTCATTATTTAAATAAGAACGAATAGCAATTCTTATTTTTTTATTTTCAGCAATTACAGGCAAAAATACCGGTTTATAATCAGTTATAATTACTGCTTTTTCACTTGCATAGCTTAACTAAAAAACAATATTACAAAAATAAAACTTAAAATTCTTTTAATTTATTCGTCTCCATAACGCTCGTATAAAATTCCGCAATTTTCTCTTTTACAGCTAGAGGATCGTTCATTAAATTAACAGCACCTCTAAACTCTGCTGAATTCGGTAAACCGCTACTATACCAGCCAATATGCTTACGTGCAATAGGTACGCCCACAGATTCACCATAATAATCAAGTATTGCCTCATAATGCTCGGTTACGATATCTAGCTGCTCTGCTATAGAGGGAGTAGATTTTTCTTTACCTGTTTTAAGATAATGATCAATTTGTGAAATAAGCCAAGGTTTGCCATATGCTCCTCTACCGACCATAATACCGTTTGCACCGGATTTTTGTAGGGCTTCTTTTGCCTTAGCAAAATTAGTAATATCACCGTTAGCAATAACCGGAATCTTTACCGATTCTTTAACTGATCGTATAAAATCCCAATCGGCATTACCGGAATAAAACTGGCATCTAGTTCTACCGTGAACGGTAACCATCTGAACACCTGAGCTTTCAGCAATTTTGGCTAAAGTCGGAGCGTTTTTCGTATTATCATCCCAACCCATACGCATTTTAACGGTTACCGGCAACTTAACCGCTTCAACGGTAGCTTCAAAAATTTTAGCTGCCAGCTGCTCATCCCTCATTAGAGCCGAGCCTGAATAACCGCCTACTACTTTTTTTGCCGGACAGCCAAAATTAAGATCGATAATTTTTGCCCCCATACCCTCATTCATTTTAGCAGCTTCTGCTATCACATTCGGCTCACAGCCTGCTAGCTGTACGCAAGCACTTGTTGCATCATCACGCATAATGGCACTTTTTTTTAGTGACTGCCTAGATTCCACAATCATTGCTCTACTTGCTACCATTTCAGAAACTACAAGCCCTGCACCAAATCTTTTCACCAATCTTCTAAATTCCAAATCCGTAACACCCGACATTGGAGCTAGTATAATATTTGAAGAAAGCTCAATATTGCCGATTTTGATCATAAAAACCGTTATAAAAATAAACACTCATAATATCATAATTAAGTATTTTTGTCTAATATTACTAATTAAGAATAGACAAAAGCCGATTAATCTATTATAAGCTTAAGTTATAACATCCTAATAAATGAAAGAATAGTATAGACGAAGATCAACTTGGAAACGAGCAAGGAGTCTGTAAGCCGAGGAGCAGAGTGTATACTAATACGTGAGCATCCAAGGACTTACAAAGACGACGAAGCCAATTTTTCAAGTGCATCGAGTATATACGGCCACGTAGCTCAGTCGGTAGAGCAAAGGACTGAAAATCCTTGTGCCGTTGGTTCAATTCCAACCGTGGCCACCACCATTCCTTACTTTAAATCCCGTTTTTATATCTTCAATTAAATTTCTATTGCATCTGTAAACTTACTTTTGTAATTTTAATTAACTTTAGGTTAATAACGCCAGTTTAGGATAAGAGAAAATAAAAACTTGATACTTTTATAACGCGCATTTAGAGTATAAGAAGGATATAGAGAGATGATAATATAGAAGTGGTTGCAAGGATTTGAGTGTTGAGATATATAAGATTTATTCAAAAAATATACTCTCAACATGAAGAAATGTATCATAAGTTTATTCTGTATACTAGATAATTTTTGCAACATAGTATGAGGAATGGGAGCAAAAGAAATCAATACCAAAAGATAGGCAACGTCAGAGAGAAGGGAGTTTAAAACTCTGCGAGTTACTAACTATAGTATTATATTTTTATTTATCACCGTGTAAGGACTTTAAAAATTACTATTTATATTATTTATCATACAAATGCAGAGGTTATTTTAAACTACCGAGTTATAGTCGGATAATACAACTATGGCCGAGGCTAGTTTTACCGCTTGTTATAATGCTACAATTATTTAGGGGTGAAGATACAGGGGTTTATTTTATCGATTCAACTAAATTATCTATATGCCATACAAAGCGTACAAGTAATAATCGAGTGTTTAGTAATATTGCTAAAATAGGTATGAGTAGCTATGGTTGGTTTATGAGTTTTAAGTTACATATAGTAATTTCAAAACTTCCCTTATCCTAAACTGGCGTTAGAAATACAACAATAAAGTATAAAGAGGAATCTATGAATTCAAAATAAGATTTATAGTAAGCGAGTCTTGATCAATTAAAGGAAAAATTATCTTGTAAAGCTACCGAAATAGCTACTGTATTACATGCTGAACTATAAGTTTATCGCACTTTTATTAAATAATCACTTATACACTAAATACTTGCATATTGTTAAATTAATGTGTATATATATACTACAAGCCACTTACTACGGTCCATTATTACCTAAAGGATAAGTATTTCTTAAAATTATTTTAAGTGAGGTAAAATATGAGTTATTTTAGTAATTTGCTCAGTTCTAAGCCTATTAATTTTGTTAGCAAAGTAAAGAAAACTGTTGCCAAGGTTGAAAAATTTGCTAATAAGTTTGAGGCAAAGGTTGCCCATGTAGCGACGGATCTTGCTTATAAGCTTGCTCAAGGTAACAAAATATATAAAGAACATGAGTCTAAGACTATTGAGAGTCTAGAAAAGAATGGATGGAAAACTTTATGTAATTCTTCTGAATTTGCTGATACTAACCAAAATGGCTATAAAGCAGTTGCTTTTATTAACGCGGAGGCTAAACAAGTATTAATCGCCACAGCTGGTACAGTACCCACAGATCTACATGACTTAAAAGATGATGCCTACATAGCAGCTGGCAGCTTCCCTAGTAAAATTACACAAGTTAAGGCTATGATTGATCACATCACTACATTACTTGCTACTGATGCTAGCAACTATGTGTTTAATGTTGCAGGTCACTCTCTTGGAGCAGTTTTAACGGATGCAACAGCTTTTGAGATCATGTCCAAAGGCCTTGAGCTAGGGACATCTATTACCTTTGATAGTCCTGGTTCAAAAAATGCAATAGACCAAGCAATTAAGGCTGGAGTATTTAGTAAGACTGTAGATGTTACTGTAGAAAATTTAGCAGAACATTGCGTTGTATATAATGCTAAGCATAATATTATTAATTGTAATCCTATTATAAGTAGTCCGCATATTACCGCACCAAAGCTAGTTCTTTCTTTGGAACAACAAGTTGCAACTGATGCACCTATGCAATATGTAGAAAAAGAATCATCAGGGATTATAGGATATGTTAGCTACTTAGTTAGTAAAACAAGCTCAAATATCATTAAATCTTGTGCAGATTATTTAGGTATTACAAGAACTGTAAATGAGCTCGAGAATCTTAAAGGTCATTCTCTTAAGAATTTCGCTGATTTATGCGAAAAACCTGTTGTTGATACTCTAGGTTGGGAAAGAGGTATAGATAATGGGTTATTGATAGAGGACTTTGATGGATCAAGCTGTGTGCATTCTACCGGTAATGATTTGAGAGTTGTTAAGGAGTACGATGTTGATGATGATACCGTCGAGATATCATTAAATGAGTTTAACTTTGCTGATCTACAACGTGCTCATGATAATATCAACAAAGCAGTACCAACGCTAGGAACAGACCCAGAGTTCCCAAGTATGGAATTTATAAACTAATCTATTATAGGTGTTATATGGCTATTGATTCTGAAGACATGTCTACTTATGCTACAGCTGCTGCTACTATTATTGGGGCTATCACAGTAGCCCCTGTTCTGATCATAAAAGATAAAACTACAACATTTACATCTGACATTTGGAAAAGCCTAAAAGAATATTATGCTAGACCTGCCGTATTAAACAAAGAAGCCTATAATCAGAACTTAATTGAACATACAAATCAAGACGGCTGGAATGTAATTACTATAGGTGGTTCTTCCTGTGATGATTGAGATCATCCAAAGTGATCAATTATATTTAGTAAACTAACTTTTATTGCCTAAGTTAGGTATAATGTTTTAAAATCTTTGCAAGGAGACAAATAAAAGTACAAACTATAGACATTAATGCTGCAAGAGTTAAGCTACCTTCTCTATACCTTTTCTATCTATTGGTAATAATCTACTTTTTTCCCATTCTTAATAAATTTAAAATTATCTATTAAATAATAAGTAGTTATGATGCATTTTTTCATGTTAAGTTACTGATCTTTTATTACAAAATCTATCATAACTCAACATTAATGAGCTTTAAACCCTATATCTTCAACCTTCCTACTTATCCCTTATCCTAAATTAGCGTTGTAAAGCCATATTAAAACATTTATAATATTCTTCTAATTTTTTAGGGTTAATGACTTTCAATTCTTTAATTTGGTTGTTTATATCTGCAGTATACCCAACATTTGCAGATTGTAACATTTTTTTATGTCTACAATTGTTTGCGCATGTCGAGCTATATCGTGGTCATGTTTAGCTATTATGCTTATTAATATGCATTTAATGTTTGACTCACTTCTATTATATCATGTGAATCTTTATTATTAAACGAAGTTAATTGACTACTATCTCTCGATAACATCGGGGAATTAGTAGTTTTATTAAGTTCTGGAGTTATTTGACTGAGAATTTCCTGAAATTCTTCCTCATTCTCTGGACAAGATATATATTTGTTAAGTATAGTAACAGCTTCGCTTAATTTGCCTGCTTTATAAAAAGTTTCTCATAATAAAAAATCAGTATCTTTAGGTTTAGATATATATATAGAGCTGCTTGTTGTAATGAAGCTACTGCCTAAGGTAAAGGTCTGTTTGTTCAACATTATTATAATACTCTCCCCAACACAAGTAAGTGATGCCTTCATAATAATAGATATGTAGAAAACCTTTATATTGTTTAATTAAGGTAAATATATTAAGTACTTCTTTATACTCATTTTTACTTAGAAGTTCTCTTCCCTTAGAGATTAATTGGTTTATGATCTCTTTCATATTCTAATCTATTATTAGTTAATTGTTTAAATCATATTATGGCCGCCGTTGATAAAAATAGTCTCACCTGTTATAAATCCAGCATTTTCATCAACTAAAAATGCCACGGCTCTAGCTTATTTCTTCCGGCTGTCCTAGTCTTTTTTTGGGGATACTATTAACGATTTTAACAAGCACGTCTTCGGGTACTGCTCCTACCTTCGGTTGTAATATACCCTGGAGCTATACAGTTAACGGTGATATTTTTAGAAGCAGTTTCACAAGCAAGGGCCTTAGTAAAGCCGATAATTCCGGCTTTAGTAGCAGAGTAATTAGTCTACCCACAACCTGCCCTGCTTGAGCATTAATTGAACTGATATTTACTATACGACCGTAATCTTGGTTTCGCATCTGCTCCATTACGCTACTAGACATATTAAAGCAAGAATTGAGATTAACGTTAATCACATCATTCCAATCTTGATGGCTCATTCTATGTAGCATTTTATCTTTGGTAATACCGGCATTATTTACAAGA
Source organism: Rickettsia amblyommatis (assembly GCF_002078335.1). Taxonomy (NCBI): domain Bacteria; kingdom Pseudomonadati; phylum Pseudomonadota; class Alphaproteobacteria; order Rickettsiales; family Rickettsiaceae; genus Rickettsia; species Rickettsia amblyommatis. Next base: position 571,301 of record NZ_CP015012.1, read on the forward strand.
ATACTTACCGTTTTTTTAAACTCCTCTTCAATTTCCTTTACTGCTTTTCTACATTCTTCAAAATCTGCAACATTCCAGCGTTTGGTTTTTATATCGTATTTTTCTTCCATTTCTTTAGCAGCGTCGTAATTGCTGAAAAAATTAGCAACTACCGTAAGACCCTTATTTTCTAATTCTAAAGCGGTAGCTTTACCTATTCCTCTAGTACTGCCTGCTACAATTGCAAGTTCTGACATTATTTCTCCATACCTATATTTTGACTTTTATTAAATTTAACCGGTGGGGTTATACTTGGTTTAAGCTGTGACACCAATTTAGTTAACGGTTTAACAACTTTCCTATCACTGCGTATTGCGATAGATTCTCTAGGGTGATTTTTTCATATTCTGCATCTATCTTTTTATCCATCTTTTTTTTGTCTTCAATTTTATTAGTTTTAGCAGTTAATGCCATTATAGCAGCAAGTGTTTCTTTTCTACTTTTTGGAATGACTCTTTTATTTTCTTTTTTAGTGCCGTAACAACCTATTGTTGCACCGCCTGCATAAATACTACCTGCTTGCTGAGCAATATGATAGTTTTTAAGTAATTGTCTATCGATGTCTGTTCTTTTATACCGGTATATTTTGATACTGATTGAGATATTTTATTATGTTCATTAAGCCCTTCTCTATCTTTACCGCTAGCACACATTGTTAATATTTCTTTCTGAGGTAAATTTATTAAACTAGTGGTTTTAGTTTCTTGTTTATTTTGTCTTATTTTTGCTGTTAAATTACTTAAGACATCTGATATATTTAGATTAATATTTTCTTTATCAAAAGATATAAAAGGAAGTCTTGTCTCGAACGATACTCTAAAAGGAATATCTGCTTGCTCAATATTTTTTCTTAATGTTACAGCTTTTTTTTATATTCCTTTTTCCTGATCCGTTAAATTTGCATTGTTAATTATTTCTGCTGCATTTCCTTTAGGTTTATTTATCCTAAAAAAACGTCAAATTTGCTTCTAGGTTTAATATGTGCTTTTAATTCATCAATTCCTTTTTCAGTCGGTAAATTTTCTGCTATTTTGTTTAAAGTATCACTCACTCCTGCAAAGTTATTTGTTACTCCTATAAGCCTAAATAAATTAAGAGGAGTATTAGTTTTTTCTCACCGACATTTTCCATAGATTTTTTTGTCTGATCAACAATTGTGGGATCATTGCCAGCTCCTATAGGACCTGAGTTTAATGTATTAGTATGAAGAGTAACGCCGTCTTCAAGCCATTCTTGGGCTTGGCGTGCATTTAAGTCGGTAATTTTTTGTCTAGAATCTATATCATTTTGAAATCGAGGCTAATGTACCTGCATGTTTAGATGTAAGCAATGTTTCAAAATTTTTACCGTCTTTGTCGGTTATTGCCCCAATTTTCTCAAAGGCGTTTTTTATGCCAACAATTTGTTGTAACTGGGTTGGGATAACATGCCTACCGTTTTAAATTGTATCAGTATACTGATCAACAAGCTTCCTCTCCCATTCAGGCATTACATTATACCAGTTTTTACCTTCTCTATTTTGATGTTCTTGCTTTTGTTCTTCTGTCAAGCCTTTAAAAGCTACTTCCGCTTCGACTACAATATGCTCTTTTCCCTCATCATTGATGACTTTTGACAAAGTTACTATATTACAATGCTCATCATTGAAATTTTGAAAATATTTAGCAACATTTAATTTTTTATTAGCATTTTTAATACCATTTTTTCCTAGCAATTCAGCAACACTGTCAATTTCAGCTTGCATATTTTTGAGATATTTTCTTGTGATTTTTCCATATTCAAAGCATTAAAACTATTAATAAATTTTACTGCTTCTTTATTTAATTTCAGCATAAGCTCAGGTTTATTTTCGCCCTTTGCTATGTCTATCGCTCCTCTGATAGCATTTAAATATTGCATTTCAAAAGCTTTAGTGCCTAAAACAATTTTTTCATTGGGATTGTTACGACCGTCACGTATTAATATTGGAGTTTCACCGTTTTTCCCTTCAATTTCAGCTCTATTTGTTTCTAAAGGAACGCCTAAATTCTTTTGTATGATTTAATAAAAACTCCTTATCGTTATCAAATTGTTTTTTTAATGATGAAAGCATTATAAAATTCTATAATGTAGTTGTGCATCTCTTGTTGTTTTAATTAAAAATTATTATATAAAAATAATCTAGTTAAAAATATTTAACTTTATTAATTAAAATATGTTATTTATATGAATATTGATAAATTTACTGCACATGCTAAATCAGTGATAGCTAGTAGCCAATCACTTGCTGTTAAAAATGATCATCAGCAAATATTACCTTTGCATTTATTATCTAGTCTTTTAAGTGAAGAAACAGGTATAATTCAAACCCTTATTAATAATACCGGCGGTAATATAAACTTATTAAAAGATCAAGTGCAGCTAGAACTAAATAAAATCCCAAAAGTTCAGGTTGAGGGAGGGGGACAAGTTTATTCTTCTGCTGAAGCTCTTAAAGTTTTAGAAAAAGCTAGTAGCATTGCTAAAGACAGTGGGGATAGCTTTGTAACCATAGAGCGTACATTTGAAGCATTAACTTATGATAATACTATAGCTGGTAAAATTTTAACGAATAATGGAATTAATAATAAAAAAATAGCAGCAGCTATTTTACAGTTTCGTAAAGGCAAAAAAGCAGATACCGAATCGGCAGAAAATAGTTACGATGCTTTAAAGAAATATGGTAGAGACGTAACAGAGCGTGCCGAAAGCGGTAAGCTTGACCCGATAATCGGGCGTGATGAAGAAATAAGAAGAACGGTGCAGGTACTATCACGACGTATGAAAAATAATCCTGTATTGATCGGCGAACCTGGAGTCGGTAAAACTGCTATAATAGAGGGGCTTGCACAACGAATATTTAGTAAGGACGTACCTGAATCGCTTATTAATTGCCGTATTATTGAGCTTGATATGGGAGCTTTAATAGCGGGAGCTAAATATCGAGGCGAATTTGAAGAGCGTCTTAAAGCAGTGCTTAGCGAAATCAAAGAATCAAGCGGTGAAATTATTTTATTTATCGATGAATTGCATCTATTAGTCGGTACAGGAAAAACCGACGGTGCTATGGATGCCTCGAATTTACTAAAGCCGATGCTTGCTCGTGGTGAGCTGCATTGTATCGGTGCTACTACTCTAGATGAATATCGTAAATATATCGAGAAAGATGCGGCACTTGCTCGTCGTTTTCAGCCTGTTTACGTGAGTGAGCCGACGGTTGAGGATACTATATCAATACTTAGAGGAATTAAAGAAAAATATGAGCTGCATCATGCAGTGCAAATTTCTGATAGTGCAATAGTTGCAGCAGCGACGTTATCAAACCGTTATATTACCGATCGTTATTTACCTGATAAAGCTATTGATTTGATTGATGAAGCTTGTAGCCGTATGAAAATAGAGCTATCAAGTAAACCAGAAGAGCTTGATGAGCTGGACCGTCGTATTATTCAGATAAAAATAGAGCTTGCAGCACTTAAAAAAGAAAATGACGAGCATGCTAAAAAGAAAATAGAGCATTTAACTACAGAATTAGAAAAATTAGAGTCTAAATCCTATGATATGGGAGCTAAATGGCAAGCTGAAAAGTCTAAACTACAGCAAACACAAAAGCTCAAAGAAGAACTAGACCGTAGCCGAAACGAGCTTGAACGTGCCGAACGTGATGCTAATCTCGCTAAAGCTAGTGAGCTAAAATACGGAATTATACCTGAGATTGTGAAAAAGATTCAGGAAGCCGAAAGTATGGATAATAAAGGGCTGTTAAAAGAAATTGTATCGGAAAGCGATATAGCAAGTATTATCTCTCGTATTACTGGTATTCCAATTGATACGATGCTATCAAGTGAACGTGAGCGTCTGCTTATGATGGAGCAGAAATTACGAGAATTGGTAATAGGGCAGGATGAGGCAATTAAAGGTGTTAGTGATGCGGTAAGAAGATCACGTGCAGGGATTCAAGATATTAACCGCCCGCTTGGTTCGTTCTTATTCTTAGGACCGACCGGAGTCGGTAAAACTGAGCTTACCAAAGCCTTAGCTGGTTTTCTTTTTGATGACCGTAATGCAATACTTCGTATAGATATGTCGGAATATATGGAGAAGCACGCTATTTCTCGCCTGATAGGAGCTCCTCCCGGCTATATCGGATATGATCAAGGCGGGGTGTTGACTGAGGCAGTAAGACGCCGTCCTTATCAGGTAATATTATTTGATGAGGTTGAAAAAGCCCATCCTGACATATTTAATATTATGCTGCAAATACTTGATGAGGGAAGATTAACAGATAGTCAAGGTATAACGGTTGATTTTAAGAATACTATAATAGTTTTAACGTCTAATTTAGGTGCTGAGATACTTGTTAATCAGAAAGAAGACGAAGATACATATAAAGTAAAGGATGAGGTTATGGAATATGTAAAAGCAGTATTTAAACCTGAGTTTTTAAACAGACTAGACGAGATTATATTATTCCATCGCCTAAATCGTAATAATATTCATGATATAGTGAAGATACAGCTTGAAAGCTTAAAGAAAATTTTACTAGCACAAAATATTATTCTTGAATTTGATGAATCTGCCTTAAATTATTTAGCCGAAAAAGGTTATGATCCAAGCTTTGGAGCAAGACCCTTAAAACGCCTTATCCAGCGGGAAATACAAAATAATTTAGCCAAAATGATTTTAGCAGGCGAAATAAGTAGCGGTAAAACGGTTAAAATAAATGCGAAGGATAAAGAATTGAAGGTAACAATGAGTTGATTAATTTTTTCCGAATAACGAATTATAGCATAATCCACTATTTTTGTTAAAGGCACTGTCTAATAATTATTGATTTTGTCATTGCGGGCTATTAAAAGATTTGTTGCATGGCTCAAAAAACGCGTTTGATGTCATTCCCGCGGAAGCGGGAATGACACAAAACGAGCAATGCAACAAGACCACAACTAAAAGGAGTATGGTCATCTAGAAAAAGTGATAAAAAAATTCTATTAATTAGTATTAATAACATTCAATTTCAGCTAATGTTATACTTTCAGTACCTGATAATTTATAATAATCACTACTAGTAGAGTTAGGAATTTGTAAGTCAAATAATAGTGCTTTTTCTTCTTTATACGGATCAACTAAATAAGAATTTGTAATATCTGTAACTATTGGCGATAAATAGGTTGTTGTTTCAATAAGCTTATCAATAGCATTCTGTCCGTCTTTTAATATTTTATCGACTAGTTTTTTATCTTTATAAAAAGTATTTACGGCCCCTATTAAGGTTGTTGATACCTCATATATAATAACACCGTTTTTAATTATATTGGTTATATTAGAGTCTAATTTTGCTGTTTTAGAAAAAATTAAAGAAATAACAGTAGGATATTTATTAAATACATTAGGTAGTTCTAAAAAAGTATTTACGGCTGAATAGGCAGAATTGGCTGCTTCTGAAAAACAATTAAATGCTTTGTATATGTTTTCATAATTGCTATTGCTCATAAACTTACCTCTTTTTTATATATGTAGTTACCATGCTTCATGGTAACTACATATCATACTACTAAATTAAGAAGTGTCAATATTTTATATTTCTTCTTAGAGGATATCAGTAAATAAATTTTAATTACTAATATCCTCTAAACTCCACCTAGCTTTTGGACAGAAATTCAAAGGAGTAAATAACTTATTATTGTAACGCTCAAGTCCTGCATATGCAATCATTGCAGCATTATCGGTGCATAAGTGGATAGGTGGATAAATAAGCCGATAACCATATGTTTTAGCACAACTACTTAATATTTCTTGTAAATATTTATTAGCAGCGACACCGCCGGCAATAACTATATTCTTCTTATCAAAATTATTTGTTATTTGTTCATATGCTCTAATAGCATCTTGTACCTTACTACTTAGAATTTCTCCTATAGTAAATTGAAAACTTGCCGCTATATCATTGATTACAGTGTCATTAATTTCCTTTAAATTCATTATTAAAGTACGCACGGCAGTTTTAAGCCCTGAAAAGGACATATTGCAATTACCGCTGTTAATTATAGGTTTTGGAAATTTATATTTATGAGGATAGCCAAGTTTTGCTCTTTTCTCAATTTCAGGTCCTCCGGGAAAAGCTAAGTTTAGCATTTTGGCTACCTTGTCAAAGGCTTCGCCTACGGCATCATCTATAGTAGATCCTAGTATTTTATATTTTCCGAGACCTAAAACTGCTACAAATTGGCAATGTCCGCCCGAAGCTAACAAAAGTAAATAAGGATAAGGAATATTATCGGTTAGTCTTGCGGTTAAGGCATGACCTTCTAAATGATTAATTGCAATAAAGGGTTTTTTTAAAGCACTGCTTAGCGATCTTGCAAACATTGATCCAACTATAACACCGCCGATTAAACCTGGACCGGAAGTTGCGGCAATTGTACTAATGTCCATTAATTTAGTGTTGCTTTCTTTTAAAACATTTTTTAATGCTTTATCTAGATGCGATAAGTGAGAACGTGCAGCAATTTCAGGTACTACCCCTCCAAAAACTGCATGTTCTGTATTTTGTGAAATGATTATATTAGATAAGATTTCTCGATTTTCGGTGATTATAGAAACAGCTGTATCATCACAGCTTGATTCTATACCTAAAATTTTTATCATTCAAATTGAAACTAATTAGAGGCGTTGTTAAGTAAAAAGTGATAGTTTGCGTCATTGTGAGAAGGTGTTGCCCACGTGGATACCGATGTCATTCCCGCGTAGGCGGGAATGACATAACAGGACCCATGCGACAACACCAACACTCGCTTGCAATCACGATATCTATCTTTATTTAATAATGCCTAATTATTAGATACCTTTAAGGTATTTAATTGATTATACAGCTTATAAATAGATTGTTCGGCATCAATAATTTTTTTATTAACTATTTTTAATAGTTTTGCCGAAGGTTTTTCTGTTATTTGCGTTACAGAACTTACTTGCTCCGCTAAATTTTTAAGTGATTCTTGTATTTCTACAAAAGATTTTTTAAATTGTTCTTTAATAGTAATAGATGATTCTTCAAGCTCTTTAATTTTTAAGCATAGATTTTCTAATAAATGATCTATTTTAGTTTGCATTAAAGTCAATTTTTGCTTTTGTTTTTCACTAAGATAGCTTAAAGTTTCTTGCATTTTTGCCTGTATACGTACTTTTGTAGTACGTTCAAGTTCTGAAGCTAAACCGATTTTACTCATTAAAAATATTATCCATTTGTGAACGTCAAAATGATACCATTTTGCACCGTTACGATAATCTGAAGGAAAAGCATGATGGTAATTATGCCAATTTTCACCGAGTAAGAATAATGCCATCCACCAAATATCTCCGGCAGTGCCTTTGTAATATTTTTTACTACCGGCAAAGTGGCATAAAGAATTAACGCAGAAGGTTGCTTGCTGCTGTAGGAATCTACCGAGCCCCATAAATAAAAATCCTGCATATGTCGATTGTATAGTACCGCCGACTAAGTAACCGATAAATAAAGGCACGACAATATTCATAAAAGCTGCTATTTGCCAATAATATTTGAGCTGCCATTTTAATAAATTGTTGTTCCCGTGCTTAGCCCAAGTAATGCGATCAATAGACTTATAGCTACCGCTTCCGACTAGCATCCATCCTATATGAGACCACATAAAGCCTAAAAATTTATTATCAAATTTTAAAGGAGTATGCGGATCTTGGTCTTGATCCGTATATCTATGATGTTTATAATGATTCGATGCCCAAGATAAAGCTGGTCCTTGTAATGTTCCTGCAGACAGCATAATTAAGACAAACTCGGCATATTTATTTATTTTATAGGCATTATGAGACCATAACCTATGCAAACCGATCCCAACGGTAATATTATTAATATAATAACTAGCAATTATAAAAATAACTTCAGTTAGCCCTATTCCATAATCAAACGAATATTTAACTACAAGAGAGATAATAAAAATAGGATAAAATATTAAAGCAAATAAAGCGGGCTTATTTAGTTTACTTAACATAAAATTTACAGTTTTTAGTTATAAAAATTGGTAACGAATAAAGTATTATACATACTTAATGCATAAATACAAAGAAAATTTTGACAATAAAATTCTAGTTATCCTTATTTAGACAATAACCGATAAAACTAACGGTTGTAATAATTAAATTGTCTTTCCCTAAGGCCTCTCTAATCCTATTTATATGAACATCTAAATATTAATAGATATTAACATATGAGATATTCATTAAAGGTCTCTTCACTTTCCCATAAATATTTTATTATTGCTTGACGCGAAAATACTTTATTTGGAACCTGAAAAAAAGTCGTAAAATTTTAAACTCAGTAGGACCTAGACGAATATCCAGTCCGTCTTTGTGTACTTTTTCAGTATTTAAATCAATATTTAGATTCTTAAATTTAATAATATTATCTTGTACAACTGACTTGGAACGTCTCAATAAGCTCTTTTAAAGTACCTACTATTTGCTCAGATAAGAAGGGCTTATAAAAAAATAGCACGTTATCGTCTATTTCTGTTAATCAAAATGTTATAGGCGTTTTAATTTTTCTAACGTTATTTATTGTTATTAAAGGATTTTCTTGTAATTCTGCACTAATAATCATGATAGCAAGCGGCTGACTAAAAAATAAGTTAATGCTTTTTCTAGAGTTGAAGCCCTCATTATATTATAAATCCTGCTCTCTCTCTATCATCACTTAAAGAAATATTAACACTTTTTTTCTTCTATAATTAAAACTTCAGGTAATAGCTTATCAAACACTGAATTAATCTTCATTAATATTTAGTAAATAATTAAAAATTTTTGTAATAATTTTCTAATTTATTAGGGTTTATAGCAAACTTTTTATAAAAATTTTTAAAGATAATACTTGAATTTAATAGTTTTAGTTGCTATAAATAGCTTTATTTTAAAGTTTGTTTGTTGGAGATTCTTATATATCATGAGCTTTTATGAATCAGTTTTTATTATACGCCAAGACGTATCGTTAAACGATATAGATCAAATCGTTGATGATTTTGCTAAAATTATTAAAGATAATAATGGCACTATCATAAAAAAAGAATATTGGGGGTTAAGAACTTTAGCTTACAAAATCGGTAATAACAAAAAAGGACATTATTATTTTTTAGGTCTAGATATTACTGGTAATGTAAAAGAAGAGCTAGAAAGAAAAATGAAGCTTAACGAAAATATCATTAGATTTCTTACAATTCAAACAGATTCAATTAGTAGTGAACCTTCACCGATATTAAGAAATCAGAGTACAGAAAATACTCCGGTAGTTGACGTAACGATTAATAATTAAATTTGTAAGAATTAAGGTTAAAGAATGTTAAAAAGCAATAATGCTAGTGAAACAGCTGCTCGCAAGGTAGGAGATAAAACTGCTAAAAAAGTATTTTTTAGAAGACGTAAAGGATGCCCTCTTTCTGTGCCTAATGCACCTGTTATTGATTATAAAAATCCTGAGCTTTTAATAAGATTTGTCTCTGAAGGCGGTAGAATGTTACCAAGCAGGATCACAAATGTTTGTGCAAAGAAACAAAGAAAGCTAAATAATGCTATTAAAATTGCAAGAATTTTAGCATTATTACCTTTTGTATTTCAAGCTAAATAAAAGGCATAATACATGGAAATTATATTAATAAAACCCGTAAGAAAATTAGGTAAAATTGGCGACATACTCAAAGTAGCAGACGGGTTTGGTCGTAATTATCTTTTACCGCAAAAATTAGCTATTAGAGCTACTGAGCCTAATAAAAAGCTAATAGTTAAACAAAAACACGAATTTGAAGCAAAAGATAAGCAAATAAGAGAAGAAGTAGAAAAAATTAATGCTCTTATTAAAGATCAAAAATTAGTTTTTATCCGTCACACATCAGATGACGGTAAACTTTTCGGTTCGGTTACTAATAAAGAAATAGCCGATAAATTATCTGAAAATGTATATTATAATATTTCTCATTCAAATATTATTCTTGATAAACAAATTAAGTCTACCGGAATTTATACAGTTGAAATAAGACTCCATGCAGAGCTTAATGCTATAGTTACGGTTATTGTTGCAAGATCAGAATCAGAAGCACAAGATTATTTACGCGAACAAAAGACTGAAACTTCAGAAGATTTAGCTGAGTCAGCATAAATTTTCTTTATCATCTAGTTGTGTGGTTTTTTGTTACCATTGCAAAAGCAGAGCATTGTTGTATGGATTGAGAAACTTGCGCGATGTCATTCCGCGTAGGCGGGCATCCAGCATAAAGCGAGATAAATCGAGCTTTTAATTTCAAAAATTTGCTGTATTTATACCTTTTTTCTAGATTCCTGCTTTCGCAGGAATGACATAAGAGCCATGCAACAACGTCCCTCCTATGCGGAAATGACATACTACTACGTTTTGACCACAATATCCAAACACTTTAAATACTAACATTTTTCAACCATGCTATATGAAAAATTTGAGTATAATATCAATAATCTAATAGGTAATTTTGGCTTATCTAAAATATCGATTGCAGTATCTGGTGGGAGCGATTCGGTAGCACTTCTTTATCTTGCTAATATTTGGGCAGAAAAAAATAATATAGAATTATTTGTTATATCGGTTGATCATAACTTACGGGAACAGTCGAAGCAAGAGACCCATTATATCCAAAATATCAGTAATAGTCTAAATCGCAAGCATTATAGTTTATCTTTTGACCATCAAAATAATTTTTCCAATTTACAAGCAAGAGCAAGAGAAGGACGCTATGATTTGATGACAAATCTATGTCTAGAACTCGATATATTAGTACTTTTAACTGCTCACCATGAAGATGATTACGTAGAAAATTTTTGTTTAAGATTAGAGCGTAATAGCGGTATATTTGGACTTAGTAGCAGTAATATCAATTGGTATAATAATATACAAATAATTAGACCGCTATATAATATTCCAAAAAGTGAATTAGTAGAATATTTAGTCAGTCATAATATAGAATGGTTTGAAGATGAGTCAAATTCATCTGATAAATATAGACGAAATGTTATTAGGCAAAAATTAGCTAAAAGCGCAGATTATATTAGACATCTTTCCAAACCAGCTTATAGAGAGGAATTTAAAGGAGACACGGAACGCAGCACCGCAGCGTACACAAGCGTAGGTGAGGAGGCATTGTTGCGTGGACCGGTAAAACTCACTGTGTCACCCCGTGGCTTGACCACGGGGTCCATAAAAACAATAAAAAGTACTAATAATTTTAGTATTTTTAACTGGATCCCGTGGTTAAGCCATGGGATGACAGAGGTAAAATTAATCCACGCAACAATGTCACGTGAGGATGTGAGTACCGGAACGGCGTCTAAATTACCTCTAGAAGCGAAGTTTGGAAAAATGTCTAAAGCCGCAATAATCTCACAACAACTTAAAACCAACAAACTTATAGAAAACGAGTTTAAGCCTAAATTAATATCGGCGATAGCTGAAGCGGTCAAGATTTTTGAATATGGCTTTGCTTTTCTTGATTTAGTTAAATTTGATAAGTTTTCAAATGAGGTGAAAGTACAAATAATTAATTTTTTACTGATAATAATTAGTGGACAATCTAGAGTAGCTCGTTTTTATTCGGTAGAACCTATTTTGAAATTAATTACTCAAGACGTAAACTTTAAGAATACACTTCATGGCTGTATAATTAAGCGTATACAAAACGAGTTACTTATATACAGGGAATTCGGCAAAAAATTACCTGAGAGTAAAATATTACTAGATAAATCCGTTATTTGGGATAATAGATTTTGTATCACAAAAAATCAAGAAACTCCAAATTGTTTTGTAACTCATCTATCGTTAGAAGATTATAAAATAATAAAGAAACAATTAGATTTAGAACCTTTGAAAAATCTATCCTGCAAAAACCACAATGCAGTTTTATTGACCTTACCTATCATTAAAATACTTGAAAAAGTTATAGCAATACCACATATATCATATTATGATAACGACATGTGGAACTTTGAAGTATCTTTTGCTCCAAATTTTGTATCTCGTTTCACCCATTTTTGTTAACACCGGTATTTAAGAGGTCTGTAAATAAATTTTAACTACTAATTAAAATTTATTTACAGACCTCTTATACCAATAAAAATTTTTATTAGGTTTTATATCGATGAATAATCAAGGTAGAAGTATTTTAGCTTGGGCAGCACTTTTTGTTTTTGTAATATTAATTTTTAATGTGTTCCAATCTGACGGTTTACTTGGCAGAAGAAATAATATAACTTTCTCGGATTTTTTAACACGAGTTGATGAAAAGACCGTTAATTCGGTAAAAATTCAGGGTAGAGTAATTGAAGGCAATTCAAATGACGGCTCTACTTTTCACACTTATGCTCCTGATTATCCTGATTTAGTAAATCGTCTTACTAGCAATGACGTTAATATTGAAGTAGTACCTCTTGAAACAAGAATGAATACCTTTTTAAGCTTTTTAATTTCTTGGTTTCCTATGCTTTTATTGATAGGTGTTTGGGTTTTTTTCATGCGTCAAATGCATGGAGGCGGGAAAGCCATGGGGTTTGGAAAATCTAAAGCGAGGTTGCTATCAGATAAAGGACCAAAAATTACCTTTAAAGATGTAGCAGGTATCGATGAAGCAAAAGAAGAATTAACTGAAATAGTAGATTTTTTAAGAGATCCAAGCAAGTTCCAAAAGCTTGGCGGTAAAATACCGAAAGGCTGCTTACTTATAGGTCCTCCCGGAACCGGTAAAACACTTCTTGCTAAAGCAATTGCAGGTGAGGCTAATGTTCCGTTTTTTAGCATATCCGGCTCTGATTTTGTTGAAATGTTTGTAGGTGTTGGTGCAAGCCGTGTGCGTGACATGTTTGAACAGGGTAAACGTAATGCTCCTTGTATTATCTTTATCGATGAGATTGATGCGGTAGGTCGCCATAGAGGTATCGGTATGGGTGGTGGCAATGATGAACGTGAGCAAACCTTAAACCAAATGTTAGTCGAAATGGATGGATTTGAAGCAAACGAGGGAGTTGTGATCATTGCAGCTACAAACCGTCCTGACGTTCTTGATCGTGCATTACTGCGTCCCGGTAGGTTTGATCGTCAAATTGCCGTTGCAAACCCTGATATAAACGGTCGTGAGCAAATTCTAAAAGTACATTTAAAGAAAATTAAATATAATAGTACGGTACTAGCACGAATTATTGCTCGCGGCACCCCGGGCTTTTCCGGTGCTGAACTTGCTAACCTAGTTAATGAAGCTGCTCTTATTGCTGCAAGGCTTGGTAAGAAAGAAGTAGATATGCACGACATGGAAGAGGCAAAAGATAAGGTGCTGATGGGAGTTGCACGTCGCTCTATTGCAATGTCGGAGAAAGAAAAAAGGTTGACTGCATATCATGAAGGCGGACATGCATTAGTAGGACTTTATTGTCCTGCAGCATCACCTATTCATAAGGCTACGATTATACCACGTGGTAATGCTCTTGGGATGGTGCAAAGACTTCCTGAAACTGATGAATATTCTCAGAATCGTGAACAGATGGAATCATCTATAGCAGTTTATATGGCAGGAAGAGTAGCGGAGGAAATTATTTTCGGTAGAAATAAAGTTACCTCAGGAGCTTCGTCGGATATAAAGGGTGCAACTAATATTGCAAGAGCGATGGTTACAAAAGCAGGTTTAAGTGATTTAATAGGACCGATATTTCACGGTTCAAGTGGTGACGATATGTATGGTAGACAACCTAATAATGAAACCTCGGAAGCTACTGCAGAGTTAATTGATGCTGAAGTTAAAAGAATTATTACGCAAGGATATGAATTTGCAAAAGATATTTTAACAAAACATATAGATCAACTTCATACCTTAGCAAATGCTTTAATTGAATATGAGACATTGTCCGGTCAGCAAATTAAAAATTTACTTAGCGGTAGAGCTTTAGATTCAGAAGAGGAGAATAAATTTCCTTTTAATGGTTCATCTACTATAAAAATAGATAAAGAAAAATCACCTGAGAAAACAAAAACAACTAAAGCTAAAAAAGAAAATTCCGCTTCCTAAGTTTAGTAGTATAATTTATGTATAAATTTATAGATTTATTTTGTGGTATCGGTGGTTTTAGAAAAGCCTTGGAAATAAAGGGTCTTGAGTATGGAATATACTCGATCAACTTCAAAAATTGGCTACGTCGTTCTACAAGTATTGCGGTACTCACGTATTAAGTATACGCTGCGTTCCTCGTCTTGTGAACTCCTGGCTCTTTTTGAAGTTGATCTTCGTATATGGATTGCTAGCTATAAATATCGTCATTGTGAGTAGGCATTGTTGCATGGACCAGTAAATGCTCTTGTGATGTCATTCCCGTAGAAGCGGGAATGACATCGGTATCCACGCTGGCAATACCTTGTGAGTAACTGTAAGTAGCATGGCAACCTAGAGACATTAATGTCATCCACGTAACAGGTATGAAAGATTGTGAATTAGCTGATTATTTTGTATAGTTCTAAAAACAAATTTTAAGAGAGTACTTAAATGGCAGAGTTAAGGTTACCGCCAAATTCAGTAGTAAAAAAAGGTAGAGAGTATAAAGAACACGAGGAAATGCTTAAACCTAGAAAGATAAAAATTTATAGGTATGACCCTGATCTTGATGAGAATCCTACTATCGATAGTTTTGAGATAGATTTAAGCAAAACCGGACCGATGGTTTTAGATGCTTTAATTAAAATCAAAAACGAAATCGATTCTACTTTAACTTTTAGGCGTTCTTGTCGGGAAGGAATTTGCGGTAGTTGTGCAATGAATATTGACTGTACAAATACTTTAGCATGCATAAAACCAATAGAAGATATATCAGGCGATATCAAAATCTATCCGCTTCCTCATATGAAAGTAGTGAAAGATTTAGTACCTGATATGTCGCATTTTTATGCACAATACGAATCTATAGAACCTTGGCTCAAAACCGATAGCCCTACCCCTTCAAACTCTGAAAGATTACAGTCGATTAAAGACCGAGAAAAGCTTGACGGTTTATATGAGTGTATATTATGTGCTTGTTGTTCTACTTTTTGTCCTAGCTATTGGTGGAACGGTGATAAATATTTGGGTCCTGCGATTTTATTACAAGCATATAGATGGATTGCCGATTCAAGGGATGATAATACCGGTGAACGTCTTGAAGCTTTAGAAGACCCATTTAAGCTTTACCGTTGCCATACGATTATGAACTGTACTAAGACCTGCCCGAAAGGCTTAAATCCTGCTAAAGCTATCGGTAAAATAAAAAGTTTAATTGCAGAACGTCACGGTGTGTGATTCTTAATTAATTACTTTTAAAAATGATAAAATAATGAAAAAAGCAATTATTTTCTGTTGATTGTAATAATACCATGACACAAGGTGACATGAATTTTATTGTGTCGCTGCAGAATATAGGAAAGTTGATAAGAAACTAAATTAAATATACCAAGAAATATTAAAACATATTTCAGACAAATAAGAATAAGTTAATTTACTTAAAAAATCCCAAAATTTATGGATTAAGTACCGAGATGCTGATTATGAATTTCGAAGTTTTGGGGTTTATGGCGGTTCCGTATATCCAATGATACTGCTTATGTGTCTTACAGGAAAAACCGAAGAGCGTATAAAAGAATTTGAAGCCATGCTGAAATGTGAAGAAGGGGACTTAAGTTGTCCATTTATAATCAAGACTCAAAACCTAAATTAATTCATAATTTGTAATACTTTAAATAATTCTCCCATTTGTTTCGGTGATATTAGTCTTTCTACCTGTCTTTCTATTATTTGTGCCTGCTTAGACATCTTTCCAAACTCTACTTCTAGAGGTAATTTATACGTCGATTCGATACTCGCATCCTCACGTACTAAAGTGTACGCTGCGGTGCTGCGTTTCGTGTCTCCTTTACATTCCTCTCTATAAGCGAATTTGGAAAGATGTCTATCATTAAGCTTGTCTTGCAATGTTTGTTTGCGTAATAAGATTCCGTTTTCTATTAAAAAATCTCGTTGCGATATTGTATCTATTACGTTTATTTTGCTGTTTTTAGCTACCGTCTTTAATGCATAAAAATCCACATGTGCCGATAAATCGGCTTCTCCAAGATTTTCAAGGATGGGGCAATATTTATGGTTTTTAACCGCTTGTAATGTTTGATTATATTGATATCTAGTTCTACCATTCGGAGCTATATCATAGCCGTAATCTATTATTAAGCCACTGCCGCTTAGTCTTTTTAGATGCTGCGCTATAAATTTTATAATTTCTATCGATTGATAAGATTCTTCAAGTACTGCCCCGTCTTTTGCTTCAATATGAGTACGCAGCAGATATTCTTGTAATTGCTTATTAACGCTTATTTTATCGTATTTAATTCTTTCGTCTACCGGTTGCACTACAAATATTCTTTCATACCATAATTCCTTGACTTTAATATATTGCTTTATCGGTATAGCATCAAAGAATTCGTTAGCTATTATTATAGTAGGTTTTTTTGGTATATCTTCTACAAATGATTGATGACTAATCGGTAAATTAATATCTTGTAAATTAGCCTTTTGATGAGCAATAAAATTTTTATTAATTTCTATTAGTTCAATTGATAAAGCTTTATAAAATTCCGGTACTAATTTTGCAGTACGTAGTAAATCACGCATTAATAGACCTCGACCAGGACCAAGCTCTACTAAACTAAGACTTTTTGGGCAGCCAATTCTTTGCCACTCTCTGATACACCATAAGCTGATAATTTCACCGAATAGCTGTGAAATTTCAGGAGCCGTAACAAAGTCACCTTCGCTAGCCAATGATTTTACTTGCTTATAATAGGAAGTAGGATTTAAGTTTAATACCTCCTGCATGAGGACATCGCAAGTAATATAACCGTTTTGATCAATTAATTGTCTTATTTTGGATTCGATTGACATATTAAATAACTTCCTAAAAGTAACATAGGTACAGATAAAATTTGTCCCATAGTTAAGCTATCTAAAATAAACCCGATTTGTATGTCGGGTTCTCTAAATATTTCAATAGTGATTCGGAAAAGACCGTAAAATGTTAAAAATATTCCTGAGTTTAAACCGCACTTTTTAAGAGTTTTGTGCTTAAATGTTGTATATGCTAAGATACTAAATAATACTAAACCTTCAAAAAAAGCTTCATATAATTGACTAGGATGTCTTGGCATCAAATCGCTATTCGGAAAAATCATACCAAAAGAAGAATTTGTAATACGTCCGTATAGTTCGCCGTTAATAAAATTAGCGATTCTACCTAAAAATAATCCGATAGGTACTACAGGGGCTATTATATCCGTGAGACTTAAAAAATTAATTTTATATTTTCGGCAAAACAAATAAGCAGCAATAATCACCCCTAAAGCTCCGCCATGGAAAGACATCCCGCCTTCATAAGTTTTTAAGATATCTATTGGATTTGAAAAATATCTAGAAGGGTTATATAATAAAATAAACCCTAGTCTGCCTCCGACTATTATGCCTATAACGGCATAAGTAATGAAATCTTCTAGATTTTTTTTGGTAATTTGAGGCTTAAATTTTTCTATAATTTTATTTGCATAGAACCAGCCTAGCAAAATTCCTATTACATATGAAAGAGAATACCAAGAGATAGCAAGTGGACCTATAGAGAAAATAATTGGATTGATATTAGGAAATGTCATAGATAAATAATTCATTTAACGTCTGAGTTACGGAAAATTACGTAAGTAATTGATGAGGTAATTCAGTTTTTTATTATTTTTATGGGTTGCTGCAGCTGCTTCGTGGCTTCGCAATGACAGTATCTATATTTGCTTAGCAATACCAAATTCTTTTGAGTTAAAATTATTGATAAAAATAAAATTCTTAGTAATAATAAAAAAGACTTAATATTTATAATAATAATGATAGGTAATATATGCAATATTTAATGGATCTATATCATACCTCAAGTACTGA
Source organism: Rickettsia amblyommatis (assembly GCF_002078335.1). NCBI lineage: Bacteria > Pseudomonadati > Pseudomonadota > Alphaproteobacteria > Rickettsiales > Rickettsiaceae > Rickettsia > Rickettsia amblyommatis. Next base: position 589,381 of record NZ_CP015012.1, read on the forward strand.
GTTAGTATTATTGTTTGTTATGTTAGTATCTCTTATACCGGTGATATTTCTAATTAAAAGATTAATTTTTATTCCTGTAAAAAATTATTTAACTAGACATCATTATGATGATTATGAAAGGATAAAAAAATATCCTATATTTCGTTATTTATTACATACTTTATTAGCACTTTACTTTATATGTTGGGGAAATATTTTTCATCATACTTCTTTTAAAGCACATGTATTACTGGGAATCAAAGATATTATAGTAATCTTATATACTGGTATATCTGTGACGATGTTATTATTAACGCTTATAGATGCTTTTGCAGATCTGTATCACAACAGAATCAAAGCCATTACAAAAAATGCACCGCTTAGCTTATATTTTCAAATATTAAAAATTATTGTCATAGTTATTGCAGCAATGGTAACTATTTCATATATATTAAATATTTCGCTTAGTACATTCTTAACAAGCTTAGGTGCAGCCGCAGCTCTTTTAACATTTGTTTTCAAAGATACCGTTTTAGGATTACTTGCAAGCTTACAACTAACTACTCAAGAAATTATTAATATTGGAGACTGGGTACGTATAGGCGAAATTGAAGGAACAGTTGAAAAAATTACTATTTCCGTAGTAACAATTAGGAATTTTGACAAATCTATTTCCACAGTTCCTACTTACAGCATTTTAAATTCTAACATAACTAATTATAGAGGAATTAGTGAATCAGGAGCAAGAAGGGTAAAGAGAGTATTTAATATTAATATGGCAACTATTAACTTCTGTGATGATACTATTTTAAAAGCACTAAAAAAATCTCCTTATATATCAAAGGATGTAATAGATAAAATCACTCTTGATAAAGAAGAGAAAGATTTAACCAACATTAAACTATTCAAATTATATATTCAGGAATATCTAAAAAATAATCCGGCAGTTTATACCGAAGGGTTTACTTTTCTAGTAAGACAGCTTGAACCTACGATTAATGGGTTGCCTATAGAAATATATATCTTTGTTAAAGAAGTAAATTTAGTAGGTTATGAAAATATACAGGACAACATTTCTGGACATTTCATTTCTATACTTCCTGAATTTAAATTAAAAATATTTCAGAATGTAGGAGTGGTATAAATATATCCGAAGTAAAATGAAAAGTAGTAAAAATAAAAAAATAAATTAAATTTGTATCCAAGATGGAAGTCGTCTTTCATCTTGGATATTCACTACTTTTGAAAGCAAAGAAGTATATATACTACTTGATTATTGTCTCTAAATGCTTTAAAACTTAAAGCTTTAAAAATATTAAAATTTAAGACCTAGGAATGAATAATAATATAATTAATTTAATAGCCGCTATTATACTGTCTTTAAGTATAATTTTCGGTTGGCAGTATTTTGTTGTAAAACCTGAAAAAAAAAAACAGCAACAGCAAATAGCAGTGCAGAAAGCAGAAAATTTAAAGAAACAACAGTTAAAAGCTTTAGTCGAACCTGCAACTGGTATTGTTGTTCAAGAAGAAAGTCAAGTACAGCGTATTAAAATAGAATCTGAATCACTCACCGGTTCTATTTCATTAAAAGGACTTAGATTTGATGATTTAGTATTAAAGAAATATAAACATGATTTATCTAAAAATAGTCCTGAAGTGAGATTATTTTCACCGGCTAATACAGAAAATGCATATTTTGCTGAAATTAGTTTAGTTAGTAATTTATCTAGTGTAAAACTCCCTAACAACGATACTATATGGAATAGTGATAGTGAAATATTAAGCCCTGAAAAACCTGTTCATTTATTTTGGGTTAATGAAGACGGAGTTAAATTTTTAGTTACTATTACTGTCGATGAAAACTATTTATTTACTATAGAGCAAACCATCGTTAATAATAGTGATAAAGAACTTCCTGTGCAATCTTACGGTTTAATAAATCGTAAATATATTGCCGTAGAGAAAGCGGTGAATATATTACATCAAGGACCTATCGGGTGTATAGACGAGAATCTTAAAGAATATTCTTATGATGATATTAAAGATAAGAAAAGTGAAAAATTTGTAGCAAGTAAGGTTGACTGGATAGGAATTACCGATAAATATTGGTTATCTTCCTTGATTCCGGATAAATCAAGTAATTACAGCTCGAATTTTAATTATGCTCTTAAGCAAGGGACTGAAAGATATCAGGTAGATTTTATTTCACCGGTACAAATAATAAAGCCCGGCGAAAATTTTTCAATTAAAAGCAGAATTTTTGCCGGAGCAAAAAAAGTAGACTTGCTTGATAAATATGAAAAGCAATATGATATTAAATTATTTGATAGAGCTATTGATTTCGGCTGGTTCTATATAATTACCAAACCGGTTTTCTACGCCATGAATTTTTTCTATGGCTATGTCGGTAATTTCGGTGTTAGTATATTAATTGTTACGGTTATAATTAAGCTATTAATGTTTACTTTAGCCAATCAGTCTTATCGTTCGATGAAAAAAATGAAAAATTTACAGCCGGAAATCGATAGGATAAAAAATTTATACAGTGATGATAAAGCACGTTTAAATCAAGAAATTATGGCTTTATATAAAAAAGAAAAAGTAAATCCGGTAGCTGGTTGTTTACCTATACTTGTTCAAATTCCGGTATTTTTCTCCATCTATAAAGTATTGTATGTAACTATTGAAATGCGGCAAGCACCGTTTTACGGCTGGATTAAAGACTTATCTGCACCTGACCCTACTACTATTTTTAATTTATTCGGCTTATTACCGTTCTCGCCGCCGTCATTTTTAATGATTGGAGCATGGCCTATTTTAATGGCTATTACTATGTTCTTACAGCAAAAAATGAGTCCTGAACCTGCGGATCCGATGCAAGCTCAAGTAATGAAATTTATGCCGCTAATTTTTTTATTTATGTTTAGTAGTTTTCCTGTAGGACTTTTAATATATTGGTCTTGGAATAATATTCTATCCATCATTCAACAATATTATATTAATAAATTTAATTAATTAATGAGAATAGATAAAAATTTACCTAATTATCTAACTATTGCTCGAATAATGGTAATTCCAGTGATTATACTGGTATTTTATATAAATAATTCACTTGCACGTAAACTTGGGGCATTATTATTTGCTTTAGCTAGTATTACGGATTTTTTTGACGGTTATATTGCAAGAAAATATAATTTAGTTACAAGTTTCGGCAAGATGTTTGACCCTATAGCAGATAAGCTACTTGTAGGTTGCGTTATTATCATGCTACTAAAAAAAGATAATGTAGATGAGATACCTTGCTTATTAATTTTAGCACGAGAATTTTTAGTTAGCGGTCTTCGGGAATTTTTAGCTCTAGTAAAGGTTAGTGTGCCTGTATCGCGACTCGCTAAGGTAAAAACGTTTTTACAAATGTTTGCTTTATCGATATTGATACTAGGCTCAAAAAGTTCAGGAATTATTTATTTAGATATAGTAGGGGAAATAATTTTATGGATTGCCGCTTTTTTAACAATCATTACAGGTTATTCTTATTTTAAAGCCTGTAAGAAATATTTTTAAATAGGAGAATTTTATGATACATGTAAAATATATAATTTTAGGGTTTATTATGGTGTCTAGTTTAAATCTTTACGCTGCTAACAATGATATAATTGCCAATAAGAAAGTTGTAAAGGTAGAAGTAAGTAATGAACATTTAAACAGATTAAATGAAGCTTCTACTCTTTTAATTAGTTGTGTAGATTTTAGATTAATAGACGAAACAGATAAATTAATGAAGCAATTAGGATTAGAAGATAATTTTGATAAAGTATCACTGCCCGGTGCATCGCTTGCCCTCGTTAACGACAAATATACTTATTGGGGAAAAACAATAGAAGATACTATTGAGATTTTGCAAGAATTACATAACATAAAACAAATTGTTTTGCTTGATCATAGAGAATGTGGAGCTTATAAAATACTTATAGGTCAGGAACAGCTAAATACCAAGGAAAAAGAAACGGCAGCACATGCAGCAATTTTAAATAAGGCCCGTGATATAATAAAAGAAAAATTCCCCCAATTAAAAGTTTATACTTTTTTAATGGGTCTTGATGGTGTAGTAGAGCAGATTTATGAAATACCTAGCTAAAAGCGGAGTTGTTGTATGGATAGGTTTATCCGTCATTGCGAGGAAATTGCGTAGCAATTGACGAAGCAATCTCAGGAGTTTGTTATTATTTCATGAGATTGCCGCACAGCAGCCTACGGCTGTTCGCAATGACGATTTTTGACCCGCACAATAACGGCTAAGCAAAGTAATTTATTTTGTATCTTTGCTCTTATTATCATTAGAATCAGCAGTATTATTCTTTTGGTCGTTTTCTGCCGGTAGTTTAGAGATAGATAGTTTTTGTTTATATTTTTGTTGCTCTGCTAAAAAATTTTGAGCCTCTTTGGAAAGGCTGTTATATAGTTCACGTTTCTTCTTATTAATCTTGACTATTGCTACTCTATATTTTTGTATTTCCTCCCGTACTTCCGGTTTTATAGTACCAGCGTAAGCAGAAAAATCATCTATAATTTTTTGTGTTGTAACATCGTTAGTTTTTGCTACATCTTTTTTTTTTGAGCCGTCAGAAGTTGTACTATTGGCAAAGCAGCTTGTACTAAGTAAAATAGCTATTCCAAATATTATTTTTTTTATCATATAAACCTTAAGCCTTATTCTTGATAAGTAGACCATTTTTAAGTCTAATAGTCAATAGACTTCTTTTGGAACTCTACTTCTAGGGGTAATTTGTACGTCAATCCGGTACTCGCATCCTCACGTACTTTTTTATACGCTGCGGTGCTGCGTTCTGTGTTTCCTCAAAATTCCTCCCTATAAGCGAGTTCGAAAAGAAGTCTATTATATAATAGAAATTATATGTATTTTCTATATGTATTTTATTGTTTGGTGAGTATAAATATACTAATAGTTGGGAAAAATATAAAATGATGAAAAATATACAATATTATAATAATAACGCTCAAGAGTTTTATAGCAGAACAATCAATACAGATTTGTCTGATAACTATAAAGCATTTACTAGCTATTTACCTGAACAAGCTCATATTTTAGATGCAGGTTGCGGAGTTGGTCGTGATACAAAATATTTTTTAAGTCAAAGATATCAAGTTACTGCTTTTGACGGTTCAACTGAAATGGTTAAATTAGCTACAAAAGAAACCGGAATAGATGTACTGCACTCCACTTTTCAAGATATCGATTTTAAGGAGTCGTTTGATGGTGTTTGGGCTCAAGCAACTCTCCTTCATGTACCTATAATGAAACAATCAATGTGTATAAAAAATTCATGCTGCATTAAAGCCGGAAGGCATTTTTTATGCTTCTTACGGATACAGTTCATATACAACGTGATGATCGCGATTTTTACAATATGTATGAAGATACAATAAAACCTTATTTTAACAGACTTTTTGAAATAGTTAAAATATGGACGGAAAAGAGTAAGAGATTCTCTCCAAGTAAATAGGCATTATGGTTAAATTTTATTGTTAAAAAAAGTAAAACAATATAATTAGATTAGTTTACTTATTTCTTGCTTTAATAATCAGTTTTAAAATATACGCAAAGGAATATAAAGGTTTAACATATAATCGTTATGAAAAAGATAAGCATGTGATTCATGTGTTAACTATTGATCCTAAGAATTTTGGGTTAAAACTAGTTAAAGCTCATAATCAGGTTATAGGCAGAGAAACAATAAACGTTATGGCACACCGCACTAATGCAGCTGCTGCTATTAATGCCGGATTCTTTGAAATCGCCGGTAGTGATGACGGCAGACCAAGCCTTACTTTAATGATTGACGGCAAGCTATTTAGTCTTAGAAAACAACTAAAAGTTTGTTAATTATAGATCAGGGCAATATTCAAATTACCAAGGCTAGTGCAAAAATTTTAGTAGAAATAGGCGATAAATCTGTTATTCCAAATCAAGTTAATTATTTTTCAAACCTAAAAGATATTACTTTCTATAATGATGTTTGGGCGTCTACCACATTAACGTCGTATACTAACAAAGAAATTTTAATTGATCAGAATAGGTCTAATTTTATTGTTACGGCAATAAGCAAGCATGGTGATAATCAAATTCCATAGAAAGGCTTTATATTGTCCTTTCCACAAGAAACAAGTTTGCCGGTAGTAAATATAAATGATTCTGTAAAGTTAAATTTGGAATTTATCGATAAAGACGGTAAGTTTATAAATTTAAGTAACACTGATTCAATAGTAACCGGTATTCCCTTATTGGTTCAAAACGGTAAAAATGTTGTAGATAATCCAAAGCAAGATGATCTGGCTCATGCTCGTACTGCCTTAGGAGTGCGTAATACGGTGGCGGTTCTTCTACATTATTCATGGGCGGAAAAATTATAAATAATGTAACAGGTGATGAAGATGAAGCTTTAGGCAAGCATCTCGTGCGTCCTGTATCCGATGCAATAGTATTATACCAAATAATATAAAGTAAATTTACGTTGCCTTAACATGGAACAATGTCCTTCTTGCGAAGGCAGGAATTCAGTAATTAAAAGATATAAATTTTAATTTTTCATATTAAAAGCTCGGATAATTTCGCTTTTTTCTAGATTCCCGCTTTCGCGAGAATGACATACTCAAATTTTAGTTAGAATGATATTTGAGATTTAGAGAACTCTAAGATTTTATATTTTCCTGCTCCATTGCTTTTTTACGCATTTCTAAATATTCTTCTTTAGTCATTATTTTTTTGGGAGCTACATAATCTAAAAATACTTTTCCGTTTAGATGATCGATTTCATGCTGGATAACTCTTGCTAAAAATCCTTCTGCGATACCTTGAATTTGATTTCCATTTATATCATATGCGTGATAATGAATTTTCTTGAATCTTGCTACCGGTCCTGTAGCATTTTCAACAGAAAAGCATCCCTAGTAATCTTTATGTTTATCAATACCTATCGGTTTATATGAGGGGTTAATCCAAATAGTTTTAGGCATTGTATCCTTAAGGTTAGGACGCCATTTTTTTAACTCTGCATCTTCATGTACTGCAAATATTATTATACATTTTGATATGCCTATTTGTGGTGCAGCAAGTCCTGCACAATTTTCTTCTTGATCATATTTCTTTTCTAAAATAGATATATCACGTAAATCTTCTGAAGATAACGGAAAGTTTAAAGTTTTTGCCTTTATTCTAATAGTTTTACCCTCTGAACTAATTTAAGGTTTGAATGTTCAAAGTTACATATTGCGGTAATGAAATATTGTTTTCATTTTTCATATTACTTTTACAACCTGTTATAAAAATTATAGCAGTTAATAATAGAGCTGTTTTTAATTTGGACATATATTTTATTATAATAATTTATAAATAGAAAATTATAGATATAAAATCAAGTAAATAAATTGTCATATTTCTTTTACGCATCCTATAGTTAATAATTTTATTTAATTTCTTTTGAGAAAAAATCAATAGGTTTGACTTTTCTAACATATTCTAGTACAATATTTATCTTCAAAATAAATAGAAAAAATTTAATTTATGAGTACTTCCAAAAGTGACAATTATCTCTCGGAACTAAGAAAGGTAATTTGGCCTATAGAAAGATATGAAAATAAGAAGTTTCTTCCTATGGCGTTTATGATGTTCTGTATTTTATTAAACTACTCAACGCTTCGTTCAATTAAAGACGGGTTTGTAGTAACGGATATAGGGGCAGAAGCAATAAGTTTCTTAAAAACATATATAGTACTACCTTCTGCCGTAATCGCTATGGTAATTTATGTTAAGCTCTGTGATATTTTAAAGCAAGAAAACGTGTTTTATGTTATTACTTCATTTTTCTTATGGTATTTTGCATTATTTGCGTTTGTTCTTTACCCCTACCCTGATTTAGTTCATCCTGATCCTGAAACCATAGAATCTTGGAGTTTAGCTTATCCTAATTTCAAATGGTTTATAAGAATAGTTGGGAAATGGAGTTTTGCATCTTTTTATACTATGGCAGAGCTTTGGGGAACAATGATGCTTAGTTTATTATTTTGGCAATTTGCTAACCAAATTACTAAAACCGATGAAGCTAAACGTTTTTACTCAATGTTTGGTTTACTTGCTAATTTAGCATTGCCTGTAACATCCGTAATTATTGGATATTGTTTACATGAAAAAACTCAAATAGTTGCAGAACATCTAAAATTTGTGCCTTTATTTGTTATAATGATAACAAGTAGCTTTTTGGTAATATTAACATATAGATGGATGAATAAAAACGTGCTAACCGATCCTAGACTTTATGATCCGGCATTAGTAAAAGAAAAGAAAGCTAAAGCTAAAATGTCATTAATAGACAGTTTTAAAATGATCTTTACTTCTAAGTATGTAGGTTATATTGCATTGTTACTTATTGCTTACGGTGTTTCAGTAAATTTAGTTGAAGGTGTTTGGAAATCCAAAGTAAAAGAATTATATCCGACGAAAGAGGCTTATACCATATATATGGGTAAGTTCCAATTTTATCAGGGTTGGGTTGCAATTGCTTTCATGCTTATAGGTAGTAATATTTTAAGAAAAGTATCATGGCTAACTGCAGCTATGATAACTCCATTAATGATGTTAATTACCGGTGCAGCGTTTTTTGCATTTATCTTTTTTGATAGTGTTATTGCTATGCATTTAACAGGTATTCTTGCTTCAGGTCCTTTAGCACTTGCTGTTATGATCGGTATGATTCAAAATGTTTTAAGTAAAGGTGTAAAATATTCTTTATTTGATGCCACTAAAAACATGGCGTATATTCCGCTTGATAAGGATTTACGAGTAAAAGGGCAAGCTGCTGTTGAAGTTATCGGAGGAAGATTTGGTAAATCAGGCGGTGCTATTATTCAATCTACATTCTTTATTTTATTTCCTGCATTTGGTTTTGTAGAGGCAACTCCTTATTTTGCTTCTATATTCTTTGTAATAGTAATATTATGGATATATGCCGTTAAAGGTTTAAATAAAGAGTATAAAGTTTTGGTAAATAAAACCGAAAAATAGAATTTGTTAAAATTTAATATTATAAAAAACAAGTCTAAGAGTCAGCAGTAAATAAATTTTCATTAATAATTAAAGAGCTTTTTTGCTACAAATTATAAGATTTTTGTGAAATATAAATAATATTCCTTCAAAAATCTTATAATTTGTAGCAAAAAAGCTCTTTAATTATTAATGAAAATTTATTTACTGCTGACTCTTAGAAGCTTGTTTTTTATAGTCGGAGAGTTTATAATATGACAAATACAAGATCTAAAACTAAAACTCCAAGATCGCCATATGTAAAAAAATATAATAGTTGGCGAGTAAGGATTTTGTATTCTATTATTATAGGTTATGCAACTTTTTATTTTTGTCGTCAGAATTTTAATATAGCAACTCCTGCTATAAGAGAATATTTTGGGGTTACTAAAACACAAATTGGCTGGATATTAACTGCTTCATCTATTATGTATGGAGTTAGTAAAGCTTGTAACGGGTTTATTAGCGATAAAGTTAATGCTCGGATATTTATGGTTTTGGGTCTTTTATTTGTCGGGATCATTACTATGCTAATAGGTTTTTCAGATTCTTTATGGCTTATAGGAATTTTATGGATAGCCAGTAACTGGTTTCAATCTATGGGCTGGCCTCCTGCAACAAAGATGCTTACTCACTGGTTCGCTTCAAAAGAACTTGGAACTAAATGGGCTATGGGTGCAACTTCTAATCAAATAGGTGGTGCCCTTGCTATGATAAGCTGCGGTTATTTAATCGATAAATTTGATTGGAGAGCTGCTTTTTTTGTTCCAGGTGTAGTTGCTTGTGTAGTATCGCTTTTTTTATATAATAGGCTTCGTAATTCTCCAAAAGAAGTAGGTTTATCTACCGTAGAGGAATATAAAGAATATCCGCTTGAAGCTATAGGAGATTATGATAAGCTATTAACTCCGCAATTACTTAAAATGGTCTTTTGTAATAAGCTAATATGGTATGTTTGTTTAGCAAATATGTTTGTTTATATAATACGTTCCGGAGTAATTTATTGGGCTCCAACATTTTTAAAAGATTTACGTAATATAAGTCTTGCAAATGCAGGCTTACAAATCGGTTTATATGAAATGATAGGTATTCCAGGGGCATTAATAGCAGGTGTTTTATCTGATAAACTATTTCAAGGTCGTCGAGGCCCTGTTGCATCCATATGTATGGTATTGCTTAGCTTATTGTTAGTCTTGTTTTGGAAACTTCCTATTCACAGTGAATTATTAAGTATAGTAATTCTTTCTTTAATAGGCTTTTTTGTTTCAGGACCTCAGCTCCTTGTAGGTATAGCAGCTGCTGATTTTAGTACCCGTCAGGCTGTCGGTACGGCTAATGGATTATCAGGGTTATTTGGTTATTTAGGAGCGGCTATTGCGGGAGTCGGCGTAGGATGGATTAGCGATAATTATGGTTGGAATGGGGTATTTACATTTTTCAGTATTTCTGCTCTTTTAGGAGGAGGATTATTTGCTTTAATATGGAATCGTTCAGCTAAAAAATAAATTTAATAATTATAATAAATAGGTTACAAAATGACAATACAATATACTTTTTCAATGATTAAGCCTGATGCTATCAAAAGGAATAAAATAGGGCAAGTTAATACTTACTTAGAAAATGCCGGTTTAAAAATAGTGGCTCAGAAAATGAAATTTTTAACTAAATATGAAGCTGAATGTTTTTATGATGAGCATAGAGCAAGACCGTTTTTTAATAGCTTAGTTGAATATATTACTTCAGGAGCGGTAGTACTTCAAGTGCTTAAGGGGGAGGATGCTATAACTTTAAACCGCACCGTTATGGGTGCAACTAATCCTGCTGAAGCTGAAGCAGGCACTATTAGAAAAGATTTAGGCGAATCAATTGAGGCTAATAGTATTCATGGTTCAGATAGTGAAAATAGTGCGAAAAGAGAAATCGAATTTTTCTTTAATAAATCTGAAATTATAGAATAATTAATGCTAAAATATGATGTAATAGTTATAGGTGGTGGACATGCAGGCGTAGAAGCAGCCGCCGCTTCTGCACGTCTTGGAGTTCCTACTCTCTTAGTTACGTTAAAACCAGAAAATTTAGGCGAAATGTCTTGCAATCCAGCAATCGGTGGAATTGCAAAAGGCACATTAGTTAAAGAAATCGATGCACTTGATGGGTTAATGGGTTATGTTATAGACCAAGCCGGTATACATTATAAAATGCTGAATAAGACTAGAGGACCAGCAGTTTGGGGACCTAGAGCTCAAGCGGATCGAAAGCTTTATAAAAAAGCGATGTATCAAATATTAACAAATTATCCTAATCTAGATATATTATATGGAAAAGTGGAAGATATAGAAATTAAATCTTCTAAAATTGAAGCGGTGATTTTAAATAACGGTAGCAAAATTCTTTGTCAAAAAATTATATTAACTACAGGTACTTTCCTATCAGGTCTTATTCATATTGGACAAAAAAAAATTCCTGCCGGTAGAGTAGATGAAGAGCCTTCGTATGGATTATCAAATACATTAAAACAAATAGGTTTTAAACTGGCTCGTTTAAAAACAGGTACACCGCCTCGAATTGATGGACGTACTATTGATTATAGTAAAACAATTTTACAACCCGGCGATAAAATTCCTAGTCCTTTTTCTGAATTAACAAATATTGTTAATGTTTCTCAGATAAATTGTTTTATCACAAAAACAACCTCAGAAACTCATGATATTATACGTGAGAATCTTGATAAATCCGCAATGTATTCAGGGCAAATAGAAGGAATAGGACCGCGATATTGTCCTTCTATTGAAGATAAAATAGTCAGATTTAGTACAAAATCAGAACATCGTATATTTTTAGAACCTGAAGGGTTAGATGATTATACGATTTATCCAAACGGTATTTCTACTTCTTTGCCTGAAGATGTGCAACATAAATTAATCAAAACAATACCAGGATTAGAAAATGTAAAGGTTTTACGTCCAGGTTATGCTATAGAATATGATTATGTTGATCCACGTGAAATAAGTGTTACGCTAGAGACAAAAAAAATAGCTGGATTGTATTTTGCCGGGCAAATTAACGGTACTACAGGATATGAGGAAGCTGCAGGGCAAGGTATAATAGCCGGTATAAATGCTGCTTTAGCAGTAAAAGATCAAGCACCGTTTATGTTAACAAGAGCAAACAGTTATATTGGAGTAATGATTGACGATTTAACAACATTTGGTACTATAGAACCTTATCGTATGTTTACTTCTCGCTCAGAATATAGATTATCTTTAAGAGCAGATAACGCTGATTTACGTTTAACGGAATTAGGGATGAACATTGGAGTCGTATCAGAAAAACGTAAAAAAATATTCACAAAAAAATGTGAAGATATAGAAAAAATAAAATCATTATTAAATACCTTGTCTTTAACTACTAGTAAACTTGCTAAAATGGGTATACAGGTTGCACAGGATGGTACATATAAAACAGTATTAGACTTATTTAAAATACCTAATTTTAATGTTGAACAAGCTATTAAAATTTTTCCTATGCTTAAAGAAACACAAAATAATAACATTTTGCAATTACTCTACATTGAAGCAAAATATGCTTCATATTTAACTAGACAACACGCAGATATTAATTTATTTCAAAGTGAAGAGGCGCAGTTAATACCTAAAAATATTGACTATTTTAAAATAGCAAGTATATCATTAGAGATACAGGAAAAACTTTCTTCCTATAAACCTACTAGTATTGGTGTAGCACGTCGAATTCCAGGGATTACACCTGCAGCAATTACGGCTATTATAATTTATTTAAAAACTAAATATAGTGATGGAAGTTCCACGTGAAATAATTGAAAAGTTAGAAATTTTTCAAAAGTTAGTTAAAAAATGGAATAAATCAATCAATCTTGTATCGGATAATACTATACATAATTTTTGGCAACGTCATATATTAGACTCATTACAATTAATACAATATATTGATAATAAAGAAATACATTTGGTTGATATAGGAAGCGGTTCCGGTTTGCCTGGTATAATATTATCTATAGCGGGGGTAGCGCAAGTAAGTTTAATAGAAGCTGATTTACGTAAATGTATATTTTTAGAAAAAGCATCAAAGATATCAAATAATAACATACAAATAATCAATCAAAGAATAGAAAAAGTAGAAATAGATTGTAGTATATTAACTTGTAGAGCTTTCTCTAACTTAAATACAATATTTAATTGCATAAAAAATATTTCAGTACGAGAAAAATTTTTGTTATTAAAAGGAAAAAATTATTTAACTGAAATAGTAGAAGCTAAAGAGAGATGGTTATTTGGTTATTTAATACATCAAAGTATTACTTGTGAAGAAGGGAAAATTCTAGAAGTTAGTAATTTAACAAAAATGATATGAAAGTAATTGCTATTGTTAATCAAAAAGGAGGGGTAGCTAAAACTACAACTACTGTAAATTTAGCTACAGCTTTTGCTGCTGTAAATAAAAAAATTTTAGTTATAGATCTTGATCCTCAAGGGAATAGTAGTACCGGTTTTGGAATTAGTCAGCAACAACGCAAAAATACTATATACCAAGTATTAACAAATTTAATAGAATTGAAAGATGCAATAATTTCTACAGATATACCAAATTTAGAAATAATTACTTCAAACACTAATTTATCTGCGGCTGAATTAGACTTAACAAAATTAAAGGACCGAGAATATATTTTAATTAAGCTATTGGAAGAAATAAAAATATTATATGATTATATAATTATTGATTGCCCTCCTTCATTAAATTTATTAACGGTAAACGCTTTAGTTGCAAGCGATGAAGTACTGATTCCAATGCAATGTGATTTTTATTCTTTAGAAGGATTAAGTCATTTGTTAAAAACAATTGAAATTGTGGAGAAAAAATTAAATCCTAAGATAAAGATTGCAGGTATATTATTTACAATGTATGATAAGCGTAATCGTTTAACTGAACAAGTAGAAGATGATGTTAGAAAATGCTTAGGAGAATTAGTATTTAAAACCGTTATTCCAAGAAATATTAAACTATCTGAAGCTCCTTCATATGGAAAACCGGCTATTATATATGATTATAAATGTTCGGGAGCAGTTGCATATATAGAACTTACAAAAGAAATCTTAGAAAGATATGGCGAAAAATAAAGGACTAGGAAGAGGATTATCTTCATTACTTGGAGAAGAAGTTATTTCTATAGAATCAGAAATAGTACAAATAATAAATATTGATAAAATAAGACCAAATGAGAATCAGCCTAGAAAAAACTTTGAATATGATAAAATAAAAGAATTAGCAGATTCCATATTGAATAATGGTTTATTACAGCCTATTATTGTTGATAATAATTTCCAAATTATAGCCGGAGAGCGACGCTGGCGTGCATGTAAATTAGCAAAAGTTTTAGAGATACCGGTAATTATAAAAAATTTAGATGCTAGAGAGAGTATGGAAATAGCATTAATTGAGAACATACAAAGAACTGATTTAACAGTGATGGAAGAAGCTCGTGGCTTTAAATATTTAATAGAAAATTTTAATTATACGGCAGAAAAATTAGCTGAAAGGCTTGGTAAAAGTCGTAGTCATATAGCTAATTTATTAAGGCTTAATAATTTGCCGCAGTCTATTCAAGATAAAGTAAATGAAAATATACTAAGTATGGGTCAAGCTCGGTGTTTAATAAATCATGAACATGCAGAAGTAATAGCCGATCATATTATAAATAATGATTTAAATGTACGTCAAACAGAAGAACTAGTAAGACAATGGTATAAAAATGAGTATACAAAATCCCCTAACAATAATAACAAAATAGGAAAGCGTTTTTTAAAGGACAACGCTATGGATAATGATCTAGAATTATTAGTAAAAGCTTTATCAGAAAAATTTGGTATAAAAATAACAATAGAAAATTATCCATTAGGCGGAAAATTAATATTTCATTATAAAGATTTGAAAGAATTAGACTTGATATTATTAAAATTAAATTAAAATGCATATGGAAAAATTATCAATAAGCTTGAACGAAAAATTATAAGTATAAAAGTATACACAATCCTCAAGCTGCTAAAATTAAAGTATATATACAGCATTTTATTTCTTAAGATAAATATCTAAACTAGAAAAACAATGATAGAAATTACAATGAGCAATAAATTCATACAATACAGTAGTAAATATATATATCGGTGTAAAATAATAATATAAGGAAATAAGTAATTTATGTCATGTCAATATGTTTATGAAATGGTTAGTTTAAGCAAAATTATAAATGGTAAACGAATTTTAAAAGAAACAAATTTATCATTTTTACCAAAAGCTAAAATCGGTATAATAGGTCCAAATGGAGCAGGCAAGTCGACTTTATTAAAAATAATGGCAGGTATTGATAAAGAGTTTGAAGGTAAAGCAACAGCTAAAATTGGTATAAAAGTAGGATATTTATCTCAAGAACCGTATCTTGATGCTAGTAAAAATGTTTTTGATAATATCATAGAAGGTCTTCATGAAAAGAAAAAACTTATTGATGAATTTAATTATATAAGTAACAAATTTGCTGCTGAAATCACTGATGAAGAAATGCAAAAGCTTTTTGATAAACAAGCAGAATTGCAAGAAAAAATAGACAATTGTGATGGATGGAATCTAGAACGTGAAATAGAGATCGCAATGCTTGCTTTACGTTGTCCACCAAAAGAAGCAGATATTATAAAAATTTCCGGTGGAGAAAAAAGAAGAGTGGCTTTATGTAAATTGCTTTTAGAGAAACCTGATATGTTGTTACTTGATGAACCTACAAACCATTTGGATGCAGAATCAGTTTCTTGGCTTGAGGATTATTTAAAGCATTATGAAGGTACTGTAATATTAATTACCCATGATCGTTATTTTTTAGATAATGTTACAGACTGGATATTAGAAATAGATCGTGGAAATTGTATACCGTGGGAATCAAATTATAGTTCTTGGCTTGAGCAGAAGCAAAAAAAAATAGCTTTAGAAAGTAAAGAAGACGATGATAGAAAAAAACAATTGAATCGTGAACTTGAATGGATTCGTCAAACTCCAAAAGCTAGACAATCAAAAAATAAAGCACGTATTACAGCATATCAAGAGTTATTAAATAAACAACAAGAACAAAAAACCGATCCTACTCAAATAATTATACCTAACGGACCTCGTTTAGGTGATCTTGTTATTGAAGCAGAACATATAGCTAAAAAATTTAATAATAAAATATTATTATCAGATTTTAGTTTTAAAGTTCCACGTGGAGCTATTGTAGGAATTATTGGACCGAATGGAGCAGGTAAGTCTACTTTGTTTAATATTATTACAGGTAAAATAATGCCAGATAGTGGTTCTATTAAAATTGGTCAAACGGTAAAATTAGGTTATGTCGATCAATCACGGGATCATTTAGATGATAATAAGACTATATGGGAAGAAATTTCAGAAGGTCTAGATGAATTACAACTTGGTAATAGAATAATTAAAAGTAGAGCTTATTGTGCAGCTTTTAATTTTAGAGGCGGTGATCAACAAAAAAAAGTTGGACAACTTTCAGGTGGAGAACGTAACAGAGTACATTTGGCAAAATTACTAAAAGAAGGAGCAAATGTTATATTATTAGATGAGCCGTCTAATGATTTAGATATTGATACGTTAAGAGCACTTGAAGATGCTATTTTAGATTTTGCAGGTTGTGTATTAGTGATTAGTCATGATAGGTGGTTTTTAGATAGAATAACCACTCATATTATATCATATGATAAAGAAAATAATGCTACATGGTTTGAAGGAAATTATCAAGATTATCATGAATATATGCTAAGTACTAACGGGGAAAGTATTTTAAATCCAAAATATAAACATAAGAAATTAATATAAATATGTCTTTAACACAAATATTATTAATTTTGTTTGTAGGAATATTGGTAACAAAACCGCATGATATTGTTATAATTATTAAAGAATTAAAAAAAATAAAAGCGTATTTAATTAATATTAAGTCGTCTATTGTACAAAATATAGATGAACCGTTAGAAACAGAGCAGGTAAATTTTTATTTAAAAAAAATTATTAACCTAGAAGGTTATTATCATGGTAGTTATGATTTAACGACAATAAAAGAAAAATATTATACACTAATAATTAATGATGACTTAATAGAAAATGAATCAGTACCTGATATAACAGAGAAACACTAATCCGTGCCTCGCTCAATTAATTAAATCTAAGAATTATGCAAAAAGTAGTAAAACTTAACAATATCAAAATAGGAAATGATTTACCGTTTGTTCTAATTGCAGGGCCTTGTCAGATTGAAGGAAGAGATCATGCGTTGTTTATGGCAGAAAAACTTGTTAAATTAACTAGCAAGCTTGAGATTCCATTTATTTATAAATCTTCTTTTGATAAAGCTAATAGAACTTCCGTACATGGGATTAGAGGACTTGGTATTGAGAAAGGTTTAGAAATTTTATCAAAAGTAAAATCTGAATTCGATTGCCCTATTGTTACTGATGTTCATTCAGAGAGTCAATGTACCGAAACAGCCGAAGTAGCAGATATTTTACAAATTCCGGCATTTTTATGTAGACAAACCGACTTGCTTCAAGCTGCAGCAAAAACAGGTAAAATAGTAAAAGTAAAAAAAGGACAGTTTCTAGCTCCGTGGGATATGAAAAATGTACAAACAAAACTAGAAGCTTTTGGAGTAAAGGATATATTATTTACAGAGCGAGGAGCATGTTTTGGCTATAATAACTTGGTATCTGATATGCGTAGTCTTGCAATAATGGCAGAGTTAAATGTACCTGTAGTTTTTGATGCCACACATTCCGTTCAGCAACCGGGCGGGCTAGGAGGTAGTACTGGCGGAGAAAGAAAATATGTAGAGTTACTTGCAAAGGCAGCAACTTCTGTAGGTATCGCCGGTATGTATATGGAAGTACATCAAGACCCCGATAACGCTCCAAGCGACGGTCCATGTATGATGAGGTTGGATAATCTAGAGTCCATTCTTATCAAACTAAAAAAATATGATAAAATTACAAAAGAAAAATAACTTCAAATTTTACCTTTCAAAATATATATAAATATCTCCTATTAATTCAATTTTAAAATAGAAGTAATAATTTTTTACAATATAAAAAATAGAACTTTCTTATCGTTAGAATTTCACCACTTCACCTTTAAATCTTTGTTGTAAATTTACTTATTCAACTTATAGATCATAAATGTTTTTATTTGTATAAATGCAAATAATTTATAGGTATAATTATTATGTGGAATCAAATAAAAGCAGTTGGCAGTACACTGCTTGGAGTCCTAAACAGGAACGAGGTTTAAAAAATATAAATGATTTTTTGACGGAGTATTTTAATAATATTTTGGAACAAAAAAACACTCCAAACCTAACTGTTCTTGAAGAATGTAATATATTAATAAAATTACGTAATATTAAGGATATATTAACTCCAAACACAAGCTTCATATCTAAAAGTATGAATATAAAGATATTATAGCTTGGCTCTCTAATAACACTCGTTCTATATTTAATGAAACATTAGTAAACCAAATAGCGGGCTTGCAGAGTTTATCAATGTAACCGCTTTGGATTTTAGTAACTACCCCTTTATAACAGAAAAGAACAAAAAAAATATTATAAAGAAGCATTAGAATGGCTTGATAAACTTACGGGATCGCAAGCTGAGCATATTGTTATATCTATAAATGAAATAAAAGCCAATGCTCATTATTATTTAGGTATGATCTATGAAAACAGTAAATCAGAATTAGATTGGTTTAGGGCAATAAGAGAATATATTAATGTTCTGGAAATTGATAAAGATTTTATAACTTTCTCTATGGCCATGATACGTACATTTTTAGCAATATTTGTAAAAAAAATAGGTGGATTATTTTTAAATTTAGGGAGATTCTATAAGGACGAAAATAAAAGCGAAATAGTAATTAAATTGTTTCTTGAAGCATAAAATATTTCAAGGTAAGTTTAAGTATAGACCCGGTAGAAGAGTGTAATTTTATTCTTAGAGAAATTTTTAACATCCCTAAGAATAAAAAAGAAGTAGAGAATTATCTATCTTTAAAAAAAGATCTTTATATATCTTTAGGAGAATTTTTATTTAAATTAAATACCGCTAGCTGCTTTTGAATATTTAAAGGCTGCAAGTATAGCTAGTCCTAAAATTATTGTTAAAAGTTCATAAAGTTTATAGTACGAAGATGGAGGAAAATACTGCTTTTATACGCTCAATGCTTGACAAAGGTAAGATGGGGAAGATCTGAGTATAGTTACTAAAGAGGCTGACAGAACAAAATTTTTAAGTGATACACAGACTATAATAAATGATCGTCCTGACTTAGTAAAACTTATTACCGAGGTGTACTCTGATGCAGAAATAATGGATTTAAAAACTCAACAACAAGAAGAAGGAAATACTTCGGACTGCAGAGTTTTAGTATGTGATGATTTAACAAGACAATCTCAAGGCCTTAAAATTCTCTCTACGGAGCAATGTAAAGGACAAGGACTAAATTTAAGAAAATTTCAAGCTGAAACATTAAAACAAAGTTTAATAATTCAACAAAGCCCAAGAACAACATGTTTATATTAACATAGATAGTAATGCTTCAGATAACGAAGAAGATAAAGATAATAACAATAGTAATGAAGTAGAGCGTCCTCCTTATGATAATAAGGACGAAGTTGAGGCAACTATGCAACTTAATGATTAACATTAAAAGTTTGACGTTGCGATGTCATTGCTGCTGTTGCAGGAATGACATCGGCATTCTAATAACAATGCCCACTCGCAATACTTGCATTTACACCGAGAAAGAATTACCGCAGCCGCATTTTGCTTTAGCTTGCGGATTACTAACGTTGAAATATGAACTGCCTAGCTCTTCTATAAAATCAAGAGTGCAATCTAGCATAAATTTTTGAGAGATAGGATCAATAATAATTGTAGCATTATGTTTAGTAATAACATAATCATCTTGCTCTATATTATTTTTTGAGATTAGTTCATAATTATACATAAGTCCTGAGCAACCGCCGCTATCAACCGAAACTCGCAGTACTAAATTCTTATCTTTTTCTAGCTTTACTAACTCGCAAACCCGTTCAAAAGCTCTATCCGTAATTGTTATCGTCACTTAAAATTACCTTGTAAAAGTCTCATAAATTATATAGTATATCTTGATATTTTTCAAGTTAGCTTTGTTGTGTGGTTCTAACTTTTCGTCATTGCGAGGAAATTGCATAGCAATTGACGAAGCAATCTAAGGAGTTTGTTATTATTTCATGAGATTGCCACGTAGTCTACGGCTGCTCGCAATGACGACTCGGCATCCACACAACAACGTCTTTCAAAATAAAGGATAACGATGCTTGTTTCATACGCTTCTGATCCTCTTAAAAGTAGGGGAAGATTATATAAGGAAATCCCGACCTCTTATAGAAACGAGTTTGAACGTGATCGTGATCGCATTATACATACTAATGCATTTAGGCGTTTGCAATATAAAACTCAAGTGTTTATTAATCACGAGGGAGATCATTACAGAAATAGGCTAACTCATTCTCTAGAGGTTTCAACTGTTGCACGTTCGGTCGCTAATACTTTAAATTTATCAAATGATTTAGCTGAGACAATAGCACTTGCTCATGATCTTGGGCATACGCCTTTCGGTCATGCGGGAGAGCGGGCTTTAAATGAATGTATGAGAGAGTATAACGGCTTTTCTCATAATGCTCAATCTTTAAAGATACTAACATTACTTGAAAAAAGATATGCGGCTTATAATGGAGTAAATTTAACATGGGAAGTTTTAGAAGGAATAGTAAAACATAACGGTCCTATACTAGGCGAGATAAATGAATATGTAGCAGAGTATAATAAGCAAAATGATTTAGAACTTAGTACCTATGCATCAGCAGAGGCTCAAATAGCAGCGCTTGCCGATGATATTAGCTATATTTCGCATGATTTGGAAGATAGTATCGGTGCTAAAATTATCGATTTTAATAGTCTTGCTGAACTTAAATATATTGATCAACATGTTTTTGAACTCAAGTCAAAATTTAAAAATATTAGTTCCTCATGTCTGATTTATGAGGTAGTACGTAAGCTAATACATGAGTTAATTACCGATTTATTATGGCAAACAAAAGAAAATTTAAATAAAGAAAAAATTACTAACATAGATGAGATACGTAACTTGAATTATCAGATAGTGAATTTTACGGAAAAAACTAATGAAAATATTAAGGAAACTAAGAAGTTTCTTCATGAGCGAGTTTATAAAAGTAATAAAATTACGGCCATCAGCCTTAAATGTACTAAAATCGTACAAGGTCTGTTTAAGGTTTATATGGATGATATTAATTTATTGCCGGTTAATTGGAAAATGCTAATAGACTCTAAGGAAACATATAGTAAAGCTAGAGTTGTTGCTGATTATATAGCAGGGATGACTGACCGTTTTGCCATTCAGGAATATAATCAGCTCTGCTCGACTTCCTACATAACTTGCTTCTAAGGGTAATTTGTGCGTCGCTCCGGTGCTCGCATCCTCACGTACTAAAGTGTACGTTGCGGTGCTGCGTTCTGTGTCTCCTACAAATTCCTTCTTATTAGCAAGCGTTTGTAAGAATTCTATTCGCTGAATTTTAATAACATTTAATAATTATGAATATATTTAATCAATTGAAACAAGATATAATTGTGGCAAGCAGGCAATTATATAATAATCAAGAAATAGCAAATACTGCTACTATTGAAATACCGAAAGATAGTTTTAACGGTGATTTATCAAGTAATATTGCAATGATTATTGCAGCTAAAGAAAGTATTTCTCCTCGGGAAGTGGCTTTAAAATTTAAAGAAGTCCTTATAACATTATCTTATATTGCAAGTATAGAAATAGCAGGACCGGGCTTTATTAATTTTACTATAAAAGCTGATAGTTGGCAGGCATCAATAAAGGATATTTTACAGCATGAAGAAAAGTTTTTTGAAATTGATATAGATAAAAGCAGAAATATTAACATCGAGTATGTTTCGGCAAATCCCACCGGTCCAATGCATATAGGGCATGCTAGGGGTGCGGTATATGGTGATGTGCTAGCAAGGATTTTGCAAAAGGTAGGTTACTCCGTTACAAAAGAATATTATGTTAATGATGCAGGCTCACAAATAAATGATTTAGTTAGTACGGTATTATTACGCTATAAAGAGGCTTTAGGTGAGCAAATTACTATCCCTGCCGGATTATATCCGGGAGAGTATTTAATTCCGCTTGGGCAAATTTTAGCGGAAGAATACGGCAATAAATTGTTAACGATGAACGATGCTGAAAGGTTCAAAATAATCAAAAGTTTTGCCGTAGAAAAAATGCTTGATTTAAATAGAAAAGATTTAGCAGATTTAGGGATTAAACATGATATATTTTTCTCTGAGCAATCATTGCATGATAAAGGTGAGATAGAGAAAACAGTTAAACTACTGGAGCGTATGGGGCTAATTTATGAAGGTACGTTACCTGCCCCTAAAGGTAAAATTCACGAAGAGTGGGATAATAGAGTTCAAAAATTATTTAAATCTACTAAGTACGGTGATAGTCAAGATCGTCCTATAGAAAAAGCTGATGGCAGTTGGTCTTATTTTGCTTCTGATCTTGCATATGCTAAGGATAAAATAGAGCGGGGAGCGAATCACTTAATTTATGTACTTGGTGCCGATCATAGTGGATATGTTAAAAGAATTGAGGCAATAGTTAAAGCTTTAGGTAAGGAGCAGGTTAAAGTGGACGTTAAAATCTGTCAATTGGTCAATTTCGTTGAAAACGGTGTGCCGGTTAAAATGTCAAAACGTCTTGGGAGCTTTGCTAGTGTGCAAGACGTAAATCATGAGGTGGGGAAAGATATCATAAGATTTATGATGTTGACTAGACAAAGTGATAAGCCACTTGATTTTGATTTGGTAAAAGTGAAAGAACAATCAAGAGAAAATCCTATCTTTTATGTACAATATGCACATGTGAGAACGATATCTATTTTATCAAAAGCTAGAGAATTAATGCCTGAATCTTATAATAACTTTGAAGCAGGTAAGTATGATTTATCTTTATTATCCTCTGAAGAAGAAATTGAGATTATAAAACTTTTGGCTAGCTGGACAAAAACATTAGAAGCAGCTGCAAAATATTTTGAACCGCATCGTATCGCATTTTATTTAATAAATTTAGCATCAAAATTTCATTCTATGTGGAATTTCGGTAAAGAAAATAGCGATTATAGATTTGTAATTGAGAGCAATAAAGAATTAACTCTAGCACGCCTTGCTCTTGCAAGTGCCATACAGAAAGTTATAGCTAGCGGTCTCGAAGTGATAGGTGTAGAACCAATGAACAAAATGTAGCTAGGTTTTCATCGTCATTGCAAGGAGGTATTGCTCGTGTGGATACCGAGTCGTCATTGCGAGCAGCCGTAGGCTGGTGTGGCAATCTCATGAAATAATACTCCTGAGATTGCTTCGTCAGAACTTACAATTTTTCCTCGCAATGACGTTTTTCTATTATCAAATTACTAAATATGATCAATAATATTTTTATTAAAATATTTCTAGTATTTTTAGTATGTATATCCGCTATTTATTTTGGTTATCAATATTATCAGAATAGCAAGCCGGTAATTACTATTTATCCTGATGAGCTGCCTACAAAAATAAAACCGTCTATAATAGAAAATAACCAAATAGCAGCAGTACATAGTACGATATATGAAAATCTTATTGCTAAAGATACAAATATTAAAACCGTAAAATTGCTTCCTGACCCTGAGAAACCTATGAGTATAGCTGCTCGTAACCAGAGTCAAAGCGATGAATCTTTTGATGAAATATCTAACCTTATTGCATTAATAGAGCCAAATAATAACTCCAAAAATGAAACGGATTTAAATATAATAAAGCTTGAAAAAGGAAGTAAAGATAAGGTTAGTAATGCTAAAAATTGTAAAAATAATGAAAGTTATAAAGTACAACTAGGTTCGGTCAAATCTGAAGCAGAAGCAATGAAAGAAGGGGAAAGAATAAAAAAGAAATTCCCGAAAATTCTTAAAAATGTTGTTATCACAACCAAAAAAGTTAAATATGACGACGGCAAATTTTTCTATTTAATCTTAGCCGGTGATTATGGTAGTCTTAGTCAAGC
Organism: Rickettsia amblyommatis; assembly: GCF_002078335.1. Classification (NCBI taxonomy): domain Bacteria; kingdom Pseudomonadati; phylum Pseudomonadota; class Alphaproteobacteria; order Rickettsiales; family Rickettsiaceae; genus Rickettsia; species Rickettsia amblyommatis. The sequence goes on from NZ_CP015012.1 coordinate 613,715, forward strand.
TAAAGCGGTTTGTAAGAAATTAGCTTATAATAAGCAGAGTTGTGTGTTGAAGTGATATTTGTATACTCTTATGTCATTCCTGCGCAAGCAGGAATCCATCATAAAGCGAGATAAATCAAGCTTTTAATTTTAAGAATTTGCTGTGTTTATACTTTTTTTCTGGATTCCTGCTTGCGCAGGAATGACATAGAGAACCACGCAACAACGACTGCTCGCAATGACGATAAATAAAAACTAAATAATTTATGAAAGAAGCTAAAATAGAAAATATTGACTTTGGTAATGCATTATCAGAGCGTTATCTTGCTTATGCGTTATCAACAATTATGTCACGTTCGCTTCCTGACGTACGTGATGGACTCAAGCCTGTACATCGTAGGTTATTATACGCAATGCTACAGTTAAGGCTTGAGCCGAATTCCGGCTATAAGAAATGTGCAAGGGTGGTTGGTGACGTAATAGGTAAATACCACCCGCACGGTGATGTGGCAGTGTATGATACCTTGGTACGCCTTGCTCAGCATTTTTCGTTGCGTTATCCTTTAATTGATGGGCAGGGTAATTTCGGCTCTATCGACGGTGATAATGCGGCAGCTATGCGTTATACCGAATCACGTATGACGGACATATGTACGTTATTAATGGAGGACATCGATAAAGATACGGTAGATTTTCGCCCTACTTACGATGATTCCGATTTAGAACCGGTAATAATGCCGGCAAGTTTTCCGAATTTACTAGCTAATGGTTCTGAAGGGATAGCAGTCGGTATGGCAACCAATATACCGCCGCATAATTTACATGAGCTTTGTGATGCTCTAATACATTTAATCGACCATCCGAAAGTTGAAATTAACGATATAATGAACTTTATCAAAGGTCCTGATTTCCCGACCGGCGGCATAATTATTGATAAAGCTGAAGTTATTAATGCTGCATATACTACTGGACGCGGTAGTATTAGAGTAAGAAGCAGATGGGAAAAAGAGGAGCTAAGTTACGGTACATATCAGATAGTCGTAACCGAGATACCTTATCAGGTTCAGAAATCAAAACTTATAGAACAAATAGCAATATTACTAAAGGATAAAAAAATTCCCCTTGTTAGCAATATTAGAGATGAATCAACAGACATTATAAGGTTGGTTATAGAGCCAAGAGATCGGGGATGTGATCCGCAAATAGTTATGGAATCTCTATTCAAGCTAACGAATTTAGAAAGCCGCATTCAGTTAAATATGAATGTGATCGGCAGTAATAACGTGCCGAGAGTAATGAATATTTTAGAGATTTTACAAGAGTTTCTAGATCATAGACAAAATGTTGTTACTCGCAGATCAACTTATCTTTTAAACAAAATCAAGCACCGTTTAGAAATTCTAAAAGGGCTTAGAATAGCTTATCTAAATCTTGATGAGATAATTAAAATTATTCGTGAAGAAGATGAGCCAAAAGCGATAATGATGGAGTGGTTTAAACTAACCGAAATACAAGTAGAAGCGATATTAAATACCCGTCTTCGCTCGCTTCGCAAGCTTGAAGAGCAGGAAATTATTAATGAGCATAGTAATTTGCAGAAGCAACAAGCTATATTAGAAGAAATTCTAAATAACCCTAAAGAACTATGGAAAATAGTTAAAAAAGAAATCAAAACAGTACAAACGAAATTTGGATTAAATACGGTAATAGGAGCAAGGCGTACAAGCTTTGAGGAAGTAACACTTACGAATCAAGTAGTTGATATAACGGCTTTCATTACTAAAGAGCCGATTACTATTATCTGCTCAAAAATGGGGTGGGTGCGTTCGTTAAAAGGTCATAACACCGATTTATCGACTATCAAATATAAAGAAGGTGATGCAGAAAAATTTATTTTAGAAGCTTACACGACTGATAAAATATTAATAGTTAGTGCAGAAGGCAGATTCTTTACTTTGCTTGCCGATAATATTTCCAAAGGTAAAGGAACAGGGGAATCTATAAAGCTACTTGTGGATATAGGCAATAACGATATTACGAATATTTTAGTCTATAAACCTGATCAGCTTTTATTACTTGCAAGTAGTGTAGGTAAGGGGTTTTTAGTTAATTCAAATGAAGTAATGGCTCAAACAAAAACAGGAAAGCAAATTATGAATGTACCGGATGGTCATGTATGTATAGCTTGTTTACCTGTAAACGGGGATAGTATTGCTTGTATCGGTGAAAGTCGTAAATTACTGGTATTTAATATAGATGAAATACCTGAAATGAAAAAAGGGCAAGGTGTAACGCTGCAAAAATTTAAGAATGCTAAGCTTCTAGATATTAAAATATTCAATAAAGAAGATGGCTTAGGTTGGAATAACAATGGAAAAGTAAAACTTGAGAAAAACATTGTTGCATTTTTAGGCAAAAGAGGTAGTACCGGTAAATTACCTCCTATGGGCTTCCCAAAAAATAATAGATTTTCATCATAATTATAATAAAGATTGAGTATATACAAAAAAATAGCATATTTTATATGTATGGTTTGATACAAGCGAATTGTTTATAAATTCGTTTGTACCGTTCTATTATTAAAAGTTTTTATAGGCTTTTAACTCATCTTACCTATTTAAATTAATAGATGTTACTATCTCCTGCTCCTATAACATCAACCTGATCATCAATCTTCCTCTAATTGATATATGTAAAATCTTCATATGTAACTTCTGTATCAATATTGAAGTTATTTTTCTGGATTCCTGCGAAAGCAGGAATGACATAAGAGCTATATATCAATCATTTAAATAATTTCCAATTTCGTTCTTGCAGTGGAGAATCTTCTCTTCCTTCAGAAAAAAATCATTAGTAGGATTTGAGCTTAGTTCTGTAAATATTTCTTCCCAACTTTTTTGCGGTTTTAAGCTTTTATCTGATGATAAATACTTGAGTTCTTCAGAACCATTTTTGTTTTTACATATTCTATATACTATAATTGTTAAAAACAACTATTAGTTACTCTACTTCATATTTCTTAAATGATCTTCTAATTTTCTTAGCTTTCTACCCTCGTTTACTATAGGCTTTACATAGGTTTGCATTTTGGCATTTTCTCTATATTTATTAATCTGATCGATCTGAGCATTGACTTCATCGGTAATGGCTTGCTTTCTATCCTCTATTTTATTTAATACTTCAGTACTATATTCATAATTTTTAACATCAGCATTAAAGTTATTAAGCTCTTCTGTAATCTTTTGGTCTATTTCAGCTCCCTCGGCGGTATCTTTAACTTTTTGTGCTATTAATGCCGGCATTTCTTCGATCTTGATATCATCTCTTTTGAAATGATCTTTAAGCTCTTTATAAGTTTGCTCTAAATTTTCCTGGGCTTTCTCGTGCATAATATCATAATGCTCTTGGCGACGAATATATCGATCTCCATCTATAAATTCTGCATGTTTTCTATGAGCGTTATCTATCATATCTCGCATCTGAGAATCAGTAGCTTTCTCACGCATAAATCTGTCGCCCATCATTACCGGTTCACCTTCCTCAAATAACCTACCATGCACCTCATGAATAAGCTTTCTTTGAGCTAATTCTTGATAATATTCCACATCACTATGTCTACCTGCTTTTTCTAGTCTTGCTAGATATTCCGGTGATAATATATCTGCTTGAGCAGCTAGCGCTTCCTTATTAATATGCATTTGGAGCTCTTCATGTTCTCGTGCTTTTTCATCATCTTTTAATTTTTCGCTATAAGTTCTAAGCCTTGGATCGTTATATTCAAAATCATGCCATTCGGCACTGGTTAGATTACCCTCATAAGCATCACGTAAATCTTTACCGACTATTGCAGTTAAAGCTCCTCTTTTTATTCCTGTATAACCTGCATATATTTTTTCGCCTATACCTACACGCTTTTCTTCTTTTAATTTACGTTTTGTATCAACACGATGCTCTATCTCTTGCCAGCTTCTAAGCACTCCTATATTCTTACCGAATAGACCAACACCTCGCCCTGACATTTCTTGGTGAGCATTTTTATAAGCATCTTGATAATCTCTAGTAAAGTTTGCATCGCTAGCGAGTTCACGTAAATTTGCATCTTTTAATGACTTATCAAGCTCAGCTTTTTGTTCTTTACTTAAAGTGGCGTAATCTTTCACTCCATATTTATTTGCAGCAATTTTATCTCGAAGCTGAGTAAATTTCATTTGCGATAGTTCTTTTGCTTTTAATTCATTCCCCTTAGGTAAATTCTTTAATAATCCTGCAATACCGTTTTCATAATCCGTAATAGCATTCATTTTGACATCTTTAGAATCTATACCGTATTTTCTCTTAACCTCATTTTGTACGGTTTTATTTGCTGAAGAACCGAGAGCTTGCTTTTCAAGCCTTCCCATCATCATATTTTCAAATTTCTCGGCAAAGAACATACGAGTTTGCTCTTTCCCTGCACTTACACGGCTAGTTACAGGTGCACTTACCGTCTTAGCCACATAATTTAGCGGTCTATTCATTTGTTTCGTTGCAGATGTATAAGATTGCTGATTAACTTTTTGTATGTCTGTTAAATTACCTGAAGTACCGGCAATAAATTGTGCCGTCGATATAGCAGTATCGTTAAATTTACTTAGCAAATAAATAGACACAAAAATTAGTAATATCCCGTCAAGTTGGACAAATTTCCCATTTATAAAATTATTAATTCTTTTTGCATCTTTAACTAAATCTAAAAACGGTAATTCAATATAGCGTTCATCTATACACTCATACGCAGCACAATGCTTACATTTATCAGGGTCATTCTTACAAGAATCATCTACTATTATATGATCTTCAGGAACTAATATATTTGCTTTGTGGAAATTATTTATACCGCCTTTCATCGGTACTGGGAACCACCAATAAAATATTGAATGACCCAGGCTTGGATCTATATCCTCAAGGAAACTACCGAATATTTCATTTATCGGACCTAAATTAGGAAAATCATGTTTACATACCGCAAAACCAAGCGTTGAATATATTTCGGTTCTGATGATCATTGAAATAAAAGCGATACCGGCAAATAAAATTATAGGCTGTAATGCATATGATATTAATTGTCTTAACCAATTCTCAAATAACGAACGAGTTATATTAAACAACATGAAACAAATAAATATCGGTCCCATAATTATAATCATACCGATAGTTATAAGAGCGGTTAGATAGATAATAGTGGCTTTAAATATAAGAAAGAAAATGAAATATAAGGCTATTAAATATAGAATGATATATATAAAACCAAGCCAATCAACAAATAGTAAAGAAAATAATTTAGATAAAGTTTGAGGAGAAATAAGTAACCCAAGCAAGCTTTGAGAACCGGGACCGGTAGCCGAAGCTTCATTAATTATTTGCAGTATTTGCTGAACCCCATCAATAAAAAATACGAATAAATAATCATGAAAAAATGTCCAAGCTTTATCCGTACTTAATAATATTGAGACTATACTAACTTTTAATATTCTAACTATAAGTTCGACATGAGTAAGGTTTATATTACCTATTAAAAAGGAAAAGCCCGTAAACATTATATATAGAGTTAAAATAGCCGAGACACTCATCCTATAACCCGACGTATCAATTATTTGTTGATAAGTTTTCTTTATAATCCCATCCTTACCAAATAATACTCCTTTTATTAAATCCGTTAAAAATTGTAGCGGATCGGTTCTAGTATCAGTAACTCCGGACTTTATTACTAATCTATATTGCCCGCTATTATCATCATAAAATTTATCTATAATCTTAAAATAAAGAGGAGATTGAGCATATTTTGACTTATCTGCACCTTTATATTGATAATTTATACCGCCGGCTTTCAAGAATTGTCCTGTACTACTAATACTATAAAATTCATAGCCTACACTCGAAGTAAGCTCTCCTAAATGCTGAGTTATACCTTGCGGTTTACGCTGTGAGTCCGGTGAAATATTGGGATCGGTATTTTTAGCGGCAATAAGTAAATAAAGTCCGACACCGTCTGTCATTATACATGGAGCATTACTAATCATTGCATCATTTTGATTTGCGGGATTAGGAGTACACATATCAAGTCTAGCATTATCCCAAAAAGTACACGGTTGTAGCTTAACGCAAAAAGCAGCCAAAGTAGTTGTGTTATTTTTTTGACCATACCATGGACACCATGCAGATAACTGACCTGAAGTATTTTTATCGCCAAGTATATAACTCCACGGTCTTACCATAACGGTTAAAGGATAGCCGTTTACTTTATAAGCACTATCACGCCATGGTGCTACCTGATCACCTTCCTGTCTTGAAGTAATTTCTTCCGGATCATATCTAGAAGAGACATTGAATTTGATAAAACCGAAATCATCAGGGTCAATACAAGTATCGCCGGTACAACCGGAAAGCAGCAATAGTGATATTAATAATGTAATAAAAATATTTTTGTTCATTTATTATGTGTTATTTCCATATGTCTCAATTTCAACGTCATTGCGAGCAACCATAGGGAGCGTGGCAATCTCATGAAGCAGTACTAAACTTCTGAGATTGCTTCGTCAATTGCTATGCGATTTCCTCGCAATGACGGTGAAAATATTTACAATTATTCTTTCTGCTCTCCTTCCTCTTTCTTCACATCATTACGCTCAGCAAGAAATTTATTTGTAAATTCACCACCTCCTTCCGGTTTTCTAGCTTTATAATTTTGATCAATTATCTTGTCTTTGAAAACTCTAGCCGGAGCCATTGCAGCCTTTTTAACCGGTTTTGTTACCGAATCTATATCCTGCATAACGGCTCCCACAGGATCAGAACGTTCTTGATAATTTCCTGATATTCGTGCCGGTGTAACATTTGTAAGCATTCCAACTACTATATTTACAAAAGTTACTAAACCATATGACATCAAGCAATATGAATAAAATAATAAAGCCGTAGTAAATAATACTAAGAAAGTATTAGCATTGTTCGTTAGAATATTCGAGCTACTAATTTCCGGAACATCTGGTACATAGAAAGGTATTCCGGGTAAGAACGGTAATGTAAAAGAGAAATGCATCGGAATACCAAGATTTGTTAAATCAAGCCCTATTTTTATTGGTATAAGAGTATCCCAACAGGCTCTAACTACCACTTTTAAAAGCTGCTCAGATAAAACCTGATCTATCAATAAAAAGAAAATCAATAATATTGTCGGCTGCACTACATAGCTAAGCAATGTCGATATCCAATTATCAAATAAACTTTTAGTTTTTTCAAATAACATTAATATTATAAAAAACGGTGCCAATGAAATCATAACAGTTACCCCTATGAATGCAATAACATAACCTATTATAACTTCTAAAATAGCTCTAAAATAAGTAATAAGTGAATACATGGTTATAATAGCGATAAATGCTAAACCATTATGTATTTGTAATAATTCAATAAATAGTAATCCCCAAATCCTACCGTTAGTATATTTATCAAATATAGGATCAATAAAACCAAAAATATTAGATCTAGAGCTTGTAGCACCTACTACGTTAGTTACAAAGAAATCAATACCGTCAGTAAATGCACTAAAGAAGTATGTATTAAAGAAGCTCCAACTTTCTTCTCTAATTAAAAAAGCTACTATAGCTATTTTGCATATACGTGTTATTACTTCTACGGCAGTTAATTTTAATGCTCCTGCAACGAACATTAGCCCAAATATAGTAACATAAAGGGTTAATGCAGCTTTAGCTAAATTCTGCACTGCAGAATTTTTAACTAACTTAATATAAAAGTTTTGACTAAAAGTTCTAAACTGATCGGTAATAGGTTTAATAACACCGTTATATATTATATCAGAAAACCAAGTTGTACCGGTATAATTAGCATAATTTACACTAACTACCCCTTGTATATTACTATTAGGATTTACCACCCTTAACCATAAATATCCATTTTGCGGTGCATCAGCCGCAAAGTTATAATCTACCGGCGTACCACGAACAGATGGATCAGGTAACGTACCATCAGGTGTTATTAAATATTCTAACTTTATATTTTGTTGATCACCAGGATTAATTGAATTTGCCCCATTACCTATTTCAACAATCATCGAATAACGACCAAAATATAAAAAATTAGCTGACCAATCATTCTTATTTATATAATCTACAAAACTAGCATAATTTGAAAAATTTTGGCTCCAATCACTCATTAAAACTGAATTACTAAACATGTTACTAACTTGCCAATCGCTAGTAAAATCCATAGTACCGCCGCTAGTGGCTTGATAATATATAAAGCTCCTTTGAGTGCTGCCTGAATTTACAAAACTCTGATCTCGTCCCTTAATAACCTGCCTGCCTACTTTAATTATCATCCCTCTACCTTGATCGTAATAGCAAGCAGGGCTAGTATTTATACCGGCATTAGCAGGACAAGCATTAATTAAGTCCATGAAATACTGTACCGCTCCCGTTATCATAGGCTTACCGACTATTACTCCATTATCGGTATTTTTATACTTTGTAGCAGTACCCGTGCCGCTACATACACTTTTTCTTTCCTTATCTATCATATTACACACCTGCTCTGCAGAAGAGTAAATTATTCTATTATCAAAATTTCCAAGGTTACTTTGAGTATAAAGTGCAGAAGCAGCGAATATCGAGCTATCAAGTTCCTGTGTTAAAATATTATCTACGGTATTAGGAAGTTTTGGAGTATTAGGGCTAAAAAAATTATCTTTACCAACTAAACTAATATTTACTACATCGCCGGCCTTAACTTCAATTCTCGAATTACCGTTAGAATAGTTAAAATATTTAACAGAATCAGACATTTTAGTAAATGAAAGTGCCTCAAGGTCTTTATCAGGCGGTATAGCCCCCGGTGTTTCACTGTTATTGTCCATAACAAAACGAGGAAATCCTAAAGCTTCAAATTGTAATTTAGAATAATTATAAGTTTTAATGAAAACTTGTGGCTTACTAAACCTTGGATCAATTCTATATAATACTAGATATTTTCTAGGTTCAGGAGTAATACCTGAAGTAGACCAATTTATTTTTAACAATTTACCTTTCTCAACAGTATTACCTGTTGATTGCCAAATTCCGGCTGTAGATACACTAATTCCTATATTACCCTCTTGAAAACTTGTAAATTTAGGCACTTCTAAACAACCGAATAAGCTTTTTAACCCGCCAAAACTGGTTGACATCCATGAAAAAGCATCATCGGCTTTAGCTGGTATCACCATAAACAAAACTAATAAAACTAAACTCTTAAGAATTTTCATAATTTTAAATTGTTATTCAACACGTCATACCGTGGCTTGTCCATAGCATTAAATAGCAAACCCGTCATTGCGAGCAGCCGTATGGCTGCGCGGCAATCTCATGAAATAACTCCTGAGATTGCTTCGTCAATTATTGCATAAAATTTCCTCGCAATGACAATTTTCGATTCACCCTCTATTTCGGTGTTTCAGGTTTAGGTGGTTCTTCATTTGTCTTCTCGTCCCCTTCTTTTGGCGTATTTTTCCTATTTTTCTCAGCCTGATCTAATGTCTTATTGCGTTGTTTTAATCGTGCTTTCGCTCTGCCGGTAATACCTTGTCTTGTTTTATCATCCATTCCTATTGAACTTAATGCTTTTTGTTCTGCATCATGAGACATTTTACCACCAATTTCAGTAGCCGAAGGCCCAAAAGCACTAGTTAATTTTACTACCATACGTCCTGAAAATTCGACATAACCGTACATACCGTAAGCAATAATAACTAGAGCTACGATATTTTGCATATTTACTCCCATCATACCCGACATATAATCCATTCCCCAAGGGGCAAACCAATTAATACAGAAGATAGGTACATTCAGCAATGCAATAGGTAAAATAGTACCGATAAACGGAATTTTTATCGGTAAAGCACATTTCCAACACACGCTATAACCTAAAACAAAATCTAGATAAATGGTAAATAGCTGTGTTAGCACTATAATACCTGCCATCATAACTACCGGTTCTATCATATAGCGGATCGTAAACCTCACCCAATTATCAAATAAATACCTAGTAAAATCAAATAATAAGAAACTAATAAATAAAGGAGCTATACCGATTAATATACAAGTTGCCATAAATGCCATAATATAAACGGCAACAGCTCTAAGTGCCGTAATAATTACTATGCCAACCGCAATAAAAGTAATTATAAAATATATAATACCACTCAACCCAAGAGAAAGAAGTGCAAGTAATTGAGCGATAAAGGTTTGACTAAAAAATATTTTACTCATTACTGCATCTAAAAACATGAAAGGATTAGAAATAGTATTAGTAGAAGTAAACAAACTATATCCACTCATATTAGCAATAATTGAGTCTGAAAAATTGGTAATTGCATCAAAAAGATAGTTATTGAAAAATTCAAAGGTATTACCGTTCATAAGTCCGCTAACTACCCCGATTTTTGCTATTCTAATTACTAGCTCTTTTTGGTTTATCTTAGCAAAACCAAGCAAAAACATTGCTCCGTAAGTCATCACATACAGAATTAAAATTGCTTTAATATAGGTAAAAAAGTTAGTACAGGACGAGCTATCATTAGCTTTATAACATACCATATTTTTAAAAATAGAAGTAGCAGCCCCTTGCACTTTAGTTTTAAATAACTGAAGTAACGGATTCATTACTTTAATAGTAAAACTTCCTACTTTTAAGGATGTTAAGAAATGTACTTTATAGCTACCTTCACTATCTTTATAATCCCTTAAATTATTACCAGGATCATTTAGAATTTTCATCCATATATAACCCGCTTCATTTGCGTTAAAGCTATATTTACCTGCACTATCAACGCTAATTCCTTGAGGTGAATAGATTTTACCGCTAGTATTCGGGTTTTCCGAAGGCTTTACTATTATGTATTGCACTCGTCCTCGATCATCAAAAGTATCGTTAAAACTATTACCGTTTTCTCTATAGCATTTAGTCTGTTTAATATTTAAAACGTATCCTCCCGTATTCTTACTACTATCTTGTGAGGTAGGAGACCACAGCCTATATTGTAAATAACTTTTTTCAATATTACTGTTAAAAGGTATATTATATATAACTTTATATAAATATTTACCGTCTTTATCTTTATAGTCAGACGGTTGATCTGTATCTGCAACAAATTTAGCAAATTCTAGCTTAGAAGGCAGAGCTTGACTTACAGAACCCGCATCATTCATTTGATATATTAATCCAGTTGGTCCTTTGCCTCCTTTACCGTCCGCCGTATACCAAAATTTCCGATTCTTTTGAAAATCTCCATCGCTACATATTCCCGAAGTACAATTTACACCTCCAATATAATCTTTATCTTTTGGATTACGATCGCTAACACTATCAGGACATTGACCACTTGGAGGAATATTAGCATTATTAGAACATTGAAGGGCTGAATAGTCGGTAAATAATTTACCTGTGTCGTCAGACCACGAAAATGTAAAACTCCCATCATCTAGGTAGTTTTCTGGTGCTGGTCTAGTTACATTAACCCAAGCCATACATTGCTCTTGACATTCTGGTTTCTTATCACAACGAGGATTACAGCCGAGTGCTCCCCAGTCGCAACCTATTTGCTCATGCCAGTTAGGGCACCTCCATGTGACTTTACAATTCCAATACTTCTCTTTTAACTCACAAGCATTGACATACTTACCTGAATAAACAGAATATTTTCCACAAATTGGATTATAAGTAGTTTTATTCTCTGAACAATCTTTCGTAACTTCAGCACCTTTAAAAGCATCCTTAACTGTCGCATCCGTATTGGCAAAATTAGGAGATATGGAAACTAAAACTCTATCATTGGCGTATAATTCGGCAATATTACGCCATTCATTATTTTTTGCATCCATTATTAGAGAGACAGGTGGATTATTTGCATCGTTAATACGAGGAATCGCGATCATTTGACCGTTATCGTCTAAATTAGATCCAGCCCCTGTACGTTGTAAATTATCTTTCGGTATATAAGCTAAACACAAGCTAATCTGACCGACTACTTGTAAATTTACCGGTTGGCTGTTTTCTACTAGCACCTGAGTATTTAGCCATTCACCGTAACGAGTAGGATCAGGGATAAGCAGAGTCGTGCCGTTGGGCAATATCTTAGTAGTGTTTACATAATTAGCATTAGCATTAAGGGTTATAGTACCGGTTATTGAATCCACCCCTCCTTTACCATCGGACGCATATCTCATGTAGCAGCCGTCAGCGACTTTTACTGCTCCTATCATACCAAGTGCTGCAAAAATAAAGCAAACTAACATTGCTACTATAGCAAGTACTCCTAAAACTTTTAATAAGTTACCCTGCATATTCTATCATTTACCTCCACCCGAACCGCTTGCTAAATCAGCTAATCCTTCACCTGTGCCGCTTTCTGAATCCCCGCCTTGCTGCTCTCCCTCTTTACGCTTACCTCCAACATCCGGCTTATCTCCTACCGGCGGCTTACCTTGCGCAGCCATAGCAACATCCTTAAGGAAAGCTGCTCCTTTCTTTACTGAATCAACGATTTTAGTTGGGCTTGCCGTTACTGTATCCATATTAGGACCATTAGTTAAATCAGAAGCAAATCGCCCTATAGATTTAGAGAAGTAATAAAAAATAACCGAAAATACTAATACGCATAAAAGTTCCGCTAAAATAGATACAACATCTCTAACAATTGATTTTATTGGAAAAAGTATCAATAAATGCTCTTCCCAACCTTCACCTGCATAATATTTTAACATTTTATATCCAAAACTTTCCTGACATTTATCTGCCCCGCCGACAGGAAGCCTTAACTCAAAAGTACTAAATCTAATATCCCCTTTTTCATAATCATATCTAAGGAATTCACAATTTTTAAATATTGCGGAATCATACATAGTTATTAATAAAGCTATAAAACCTGCTACTACTGCCGGCTGCAATGCACATGAAATACATACTTTTAGCCACCCATCAAAATAAGCTTTTGTACGAGTAAATAGAGCCATAGGAATGAATATAGGAGAAATATATGTCATAACGTAAATAGTAATCATGCAAACTAAATAATGCGTAATAAAATATAAAAGTATAGATAAAAATATTACAGAAAATACTAAACCTGCTGCAAATATAATAACGTTTCCGGCCATAAAGAATCCAAACATAACGGTAAAAAATCTAAGTGCTCCTGCTTTACTTAAATCCTTCGGTCTGTCATTTTTGCCGTCAGGATCAAAATTAGGTATAGGTGTATTATTACCACGGGAACCATTGCCGACCACATTCCCTAACACTCCATTCTTATCTATATTATAAAGTAAATCCAAGCCAAGATAATAACCTATACGGCAATCAATCGCGTCCCATAAACCGTAAAATTTATAACCGTCCTTATACTTTGAATTATCAAATTGACATAATCCTCTAGAACCTGCTGCATTAAAGATCATCTGTGCAAAGTCCGGTGCTGCTCCTGTCAAAAGAGGTAATCCATATTTTAACATACCGTTTTCTTTTGTCGGCTGACCGCCGCTAAAATCTAAAGGTCCAAGACCGATAGAAAAATAAGCAACAAATAAGAATTTTATTACAAAAAGAGCTATTTTTGCAGTACTTGCATATTCTGTATTTAGAGCCATATTAAAGGCAAAAAACATAGTATAAAGGATTAATGCCGCACTTATAATTCTCTTTAAATAACCTTGAAACGTAGAAAAAGCAGCAAGATTAGTTATTCTAGAATTTTGATCTTGAGCACTACAACTCTTTCCAGCAAAAAATATTTTATTAAGCGTTTCGCTCAAACACTGAACCGCAAGACCGGAAAAATTAATTAACGATTGACTATAATTTGCTCCCGTATAGCAACTTTTTCCTATATTACAATTCTCATCCTCAGGAGGAGGTGGAGTCGGTGTAGCACTCAAAGATTTACATGCTACCGGCATCGGTCCCCTTGACGTAGGCATAACTAAACATAGATCATTATCCCATTTTTTAACCGTTAAAACGATATTCTTTAATACAGGATTTGCTCCAAGATCAGGATTATTATCGGTACTTAAATCACTAATCTTTTTAGAGTCACCTTCATTTAAAGTATACATGGTGCAAGGGCTACTACTACCTTCTACATTTTTAAAACAAAACGTTATACTAGACGCAACCGAGTTACAATTACCTCTCGGATCTTTCATATCAATATTACGAATTATATAGCCATATGCCGTGTCCGTTTCTAAATACCCATCTGAAGTAGTCGGTAAACTAGAACATGATTCTCCAAAGCCGGCAAAGCTAGCTAAGCTTACAGATGCTATACAAACTATAATAAATATTTTTAAGGTTTTAAGAGTTTTCATTAGAACTATTATCTTTTTTTTCTGTTACTACGCCGCTTTTTACTAGCTCATCCCATGCCTTTTCAGCATTTGCACGTCGTTCTGATATTTCTCCTCCTTCTTGTTCTCTTACTCTTCCTCCTCCGCTTGCTACTAGTTCATTCCATGCTTTTTCTACTTTTACACGTTTATCTCGAATCTCTGCATTTTCCCGTATCTGTTTTACTCCTGTCGGATTATCATGTTCCTTTAAGTTAAAACTATAATCAATTACTCCTGACCCCTTACTTGTACTGTCAACTTTTTCTTGCGGTGACGTAGTAGTATTATCTTCTTTTCTGTCGTTTTCTATATTTTTATTTTCTTCTACCTGTGCCTTTTCTGACTTATTAAGTTCATCAGCTAATTTATCAAATTTATGAGTGACACTATTATCCCTTTCTCTTATCTCAGTTACTACACCGCTATCGACTAATTCATTCCATTTCTTTTCTGCATTCGCATGTTGTTCCGATGTTTCTTCGCCTTGCTGGTCTCTTATTCTTTCTCCCCCGCTTGCTACTAATTCGTTCCACGCTTTCTCTACTTCTGCACGTTTATCACGAATCTCTGCATTTTCCCGTATTTGCTTTACTCCTGTCGGATTATCATGTTTCTGTAAGTTAAAACTATAATCAATTACTCCTGTACCTTTACTTGTGCTGTCAACTTTTTCTTGTGGAACTGCATTATCAACTTTTTTCTGTGAAGGCGGAGTATTATCAATCTCTTTTTTACTTTCTTGATTATTATCGCTTATGATTTTTTCAACACTTTCAGCTTCAATATTACTTTGTGGTGCAGGTGTAGAAATAGAAGTTCTAATACTAGCAGGCGGTGGTGAAACAGCTTCTGTAGGAGCAGGAGGAGGAGTAACAACATCTGATCTTGCTTCACTACTTACAGTTTTTGGGTTAGAAGTTGCTACAGAAGACGAAGCTATCGGCGTTGTTACCGCGGGTGCCGACGTACCTCCGCTTGCAGCAATATTATCATTTGGTAGTCCACCTTTCCCTACCTCTAAATCACTGGCTCCTCCACCTTGACTAGCTTTTAAATCACCAACTCCTCCTCTACTTGCTATCTGATCGCTCCCCTTAGTTGCAGCACCCGCAGTAACAAGTGCTGCCATAGCTGCCTTAAATATTGCTTGCGGTTTTATAGCAACATTATTAAGAGCTACTCCTTCCGTCATATCTGCAGCAAATTCAGCTAGCTGACTACTAAAATTATACATCAAATACAATGTAAAACATGCCGTAACTAACGCAAGCAAAATATTTTTAATTTTCTCAAAAAGCACTTTTGGAGACGTGAAAAACATTCCGGGACCCAAAACTACGCCCGATAAAAACTGGAATTTAGCAAGAAATTTATCGGTAGGGGTATTACCCGGTTTACTATCGACAATTTCACTTACACTATCTTTTGCAAAGTTAAATGCCGTGGTAATAGGGTTATTTAACATATAACCTAAACTATTTTGACAGCTTTCTACGGCATCTTTATCAGGATATTGTGACGTATCATCCCAATCATTATTAATGTAAAATATTAAAACATCCCTCTTAGAAGTAATGCCACCTTGAATTTTGTCTTCTATACTATTGTGAATTAACTTGCTCTTATATTGACATTTACCGTAGAAAGCATAATCATATACCGAAAACATCGTGATCATAAAAGTAACTACTACCATAGGTTGTAGCAAGAACGAGATCATTAGTTTAACCCAGCTATCAAAATAATTTCTTGTATATGCGAATAAAAACATAGGTACAAAAAGAGGAGCTAAAATACCGAGTATTACTATAGATATCATACACATAATCGTTGCATTAACCATAAAGGCAGCAACCGAAATCACAAGTAACGGATAAGAAAGAGCAAGTGACACCAACATCATATTACCGGAGATTATCGCCGGAATTAGCAAATAAATATATGGTGGGGCACTAAAACTAAAGAAATCAAAATTTAAAAAATCATGACTGCGATAAGCATTTTCGACGAGTAACGTAGATAATATATCAAGCCCTAAATAATGAGCTACCCTACAATCTAATGCATCCCATAATGCAATATAAGAAACGGTACCGTCATAAGAAAGATTGTTAAATTTACATAAACCGGACGGAGCAGCATTCATAACCCAACTTGCTAAACCGTTTATACCGTCAAGTAAGAAAGGAAACGCCCACTGAATCATGCCGTCTAACCGGTCATACGGAGAACCATTACCAGGGGTTATATTAATTCCTATTGAAAAATAAGTTACGAATATCATTTTCAATATAAAATTTATATACTCACTTTTTGGCGGTACTTCACCTGCAAGTAATAGTTTAAAGCCAAAAAACATAACATATAAAGTTAGAAAAGCCGTAACTATTTTATACATTCCTACTTGAAACTGAAAGAATGTACTATCTTGCCTTGAAGCCAAATTAACCACTTGGCTTACATTATCAAAACTACAAACATCTTTACTAATTAGTAATCTAGCAATCATTTGCCTCATACATTCTATAAGAGGAGAAGTCATGACTACTGCAGTTTTTGAAGCATTATAAGCTTTTTGATAACATCCATCACCCGCTGCACTACAGGAAACTAAAGCTAAAGGATCGGTAGGAGTTTCATTTGGATCCCCAATAAAATCCTTATCTGCTACATCCATAAAGCTATTATACATGGATTTTGGAAACGGCTCTTTCATATATTTACAGCCGACGGGCACGTCTCCTGTAAATCCTTTTGTCGATACGCATATTCTATCTTTATCTTGAATAACTTTCCAATATATTACAGGAAAGCCTACATCAACTGCAAAACCGTCATCACCAGGCTTACCACTATATGGAACATGATATTCCTTTTTTTTATTTGTCCACGCTTTCTTTATATCATCCCAAGGGTCGCGCCCTGTTAAGACAGCTTTAGCAATAGCAAGTGCCGATTCTGCAACAGATTTTGCCCGAGATACAATTAATTTAGTATTATTACATAAAGCAAAGCGTAATTCTGGATTTTTAGGATCAATTCTGTTTTCACGAGTACATTGACCTCCGGGGAAATTCCCAAAATTACTATCGTTAAATAAATCACTGTCGTTTATTTTAAGCTTTAAAAACGTATTCATGTATAAAACGGGAGAGACAAGATTCATTACCGCAAAAGTAAAGAACGGAGCAACAATACATGTATGAGAAAATTCAGTACGCAGCAAATTGCCTACGCCTTGAGTTTCGCAAGTTAAGCCACTCAAAATATCTACAATGCTATCAAGAGTATCTTTAGCATGAGTTTTAGTAACTAATCCTAAATTTAGGGCAAAGCTTAATACTAATGTTATAATTATACTACGAGGAAATAACTTCATAACTAGTTACTTGCCTCGCATTGTACAAATGTCATCCCGTGGCTTGTCCACGGGATCTCAGAATACAGTCTGTGAGACAAGATCCCGCAGTCAAGCTGTGGGATGACAGACAGGAATCTATAATGTTTTAACTGCTTCATAAAATATAGGTAACCATTTATCCGGATCATTGCCGTGTTTCTCTCTAATTTGATCGAGCAATATTACAGTTTCAACTCTACCGGATAAAACACTGATTATGTTATCCATACCATCTAAGCTAACTTTTGCAACTACGGCATCTATTCCTTGTTTTATTAAAAAATAACGTGTAGTAGGGTCGGTAGTTTTAATTAAAATATATTCTCGCTGACTTAACATAAATGCACTACGATAAATATCCGTAGCTTTCAAATTAGGTAAAAAAATCTGCGTAGCTGTTTGTTGAATCAACGTATCACTAATGCTACTTTTTGCGGCATCTTCAACACTCTGCGTAGCAAATATAACAAAAGTATTTAATTTTCTCAACACTTTTAACCAATCTTTGATCTTAGGTGCAAATACCGGATTATCGATTAAAGCCCATGCTTCATCAAGTACTATCATAGTTTTCTGCCCATCTAAAGAGATATTAATACGATGGAAAATATATAGTAATACCGGTGCAAGGCTTACAGGATCTTTAAGTAATTCAGTCATATCAAAACCGAATACTCTTGCTTTTTGTAAATCAATATCATCTATGTCATTGTCAAATAGCTTAGCGTGTGAACCTTTACCGACCCACATTGCAATCCTACTTGCCAAACTATTTGGTGTATCAATACCAAGAAATGCTATAACATTACTAAGCCTTCTGTCTTTTTTTTCTAATCTAAAATTACCGCTTACCGCTTGAGATAAGATTTTATTATCTTGTGCAGTTAAACTTTCACCGTTAGAAGTTACAAGCACGCGAAGCCACTCTAAAATAAATGTTCTATTCTCACTAGTATCTTCAAGCTGTAAAGGGTTAAAGCTGCATTTTAAACCCGGATCAATTACTGTGTAAACTCCGTTTAAAGCACGTATAAATATTTCTGCTCCTCGATCTTTATCAAAAAAGAACATACGAGGCTTGAATTTTTGTGCTTCAGCACATAAGAAATTCATAAGAACTGTTTTACCGGCACCGGTTGGGCCGATAATGAGAGTATGTCCAACATCCCTTACATGGAAATTAAAATAAAACGGTGTACCTGAAGTAGTATCAAATACTGTGACATATTCTCCCCAATGGTTATCTCTAATTTTACCGAGCGGATAATTATGTTGTGAGGCAAAGCTAGCCATATTAAGAGTATTTATAGTGGATTTACGCACTATATAATCCATATTTCCCGGCAACTGTCCCCAATAGCTAGGTTCCATGTTAACTTTTTCTCTAACCGGCTGAATTCCTGAATTAGAAAGCTCAACTGCTGCCATTGACAATATATCTTCCAAAGCTTTAATATTATTTGCGGAACATAAAAGCGATAAATGATGCTCACCGAAAGCGATATCACCGCTAGTGGCCATATCAAGGGCCGTATTAATTTCAACAATTTGTGAAGTAGCTTTATCACCGGATTGTATCATTCTATTTTGCTGTAATTGCATTTTACCGATCGCTACTGTTCTATTAACAAAGACAAAGCTTTGCGTCATAACAAATTCAAAAGGCATTTGCAGAAATCCGTCAAAAATTCCTGCCGAAGTATTAGGACCGTATTCAAGTATACTGATCATTCCGGCATATTTCTTGCCAAGCGGACTTCTTGCTTCAATAGTACGAGAATCAAAAAATAAGCGATGCGTCGGTAAATATTCGTCAATAGTACCACGCGGTAATGCTATAGGACCCGGTGAATCGCCGCAATTGATTAAAGATGAAAGGAATTCTAAAATTTCACAATAACTACCTGACTGCGTTTGACGAACTCCAAGTAATCTTGCTCCGTAACTTCTGAATGTATTAACCACTCTAGTTGACATTTCTTGAAGATTGTCTTTCATCTCTTTCATGTCGTTTTCCCAAACGGTTTTATTAGATTTCTGTCTAAGCTTCTTTAGAAAATACTCAACTATAGCAACACCGCTAGTATCAGGCTTATATAAAATACTAACATATAATTCGTTAAAAAACGACCTAGCCCCAGCATGTTTCTTACGCCATTCTGCACCTAAATAAGTAATAAAATCATTAGGGACTTTTACGGTAGGATCATAAGTAAATTCCGTATCGTCAAATATTACTGCTTTACGTCTTCGAATAGTATGGAAATACATAATGATATTTCCCGAAGCCATATTTTTAAGTAAGGCATTTCTGATATTCTTTTTAATGTCTAGATCTTCATCATCAGCAGTTTCAAAAGAAAATCCATTTATTTTAATAACTTGTAATAAAGAATTATCTTTTGTTAAAATAGTATTACTATCCCAATGACATTTATAAGGAATAAAATGTGAAGTGGGTATTTCTTGTTTAGACCTTAATTCTTTAGCTGCTCTAGTTCTAAATAACTTCATTACCTCACCTGATTTAACTATTTTGATTTATTGTGTCAGTTATATCTCTTTTTATGTCATGCCCGCGTAGGCGGGAACCCAGATTTTTTGTTGTCATCCCGTGGCTACGACCACGGGATCTTGTATCACAGACTGTGTGTCCTAAGATACCGTGATCAAGACGCGGTATGACATTAAATGTTACTGGATTCCCGCCTACGCGGGCATGACATAAAACTCAAATATTATACGAATTTGCTCCGTAGTAAAATTTATTAGGACATTGGCTAGTTCTTGACATTTTATTTAAATATAGCTCTATGAATCTCGGTTCTTTAAAACATATAATATAAGCTACAAAATGCAAAGCAGCTGCAATGAATAAAATCATAATGCCGTTATTCCAAATGAATACTATCATCGTCATTATCATATTTAATGCAGCAAACTTAATACTTACTCCAAATATCATCGGTGGTCTAGTTAACCCTACAAATAAAAGATCGGATGCTAATGCTCCTGCCATAAAAAACCTCTATTAATTTATATTAATATCAAACATAGTTGACAATATTGAATTCGGTGCTTCACTATTCACAAAATGTACTTAACCGTTATTATTTTCAAGGGCATTAACTGCTATCTTAATTAATGCTTCTTCGATGAAATTATTACTATCATCTAACATGGATTTCAACAAGTTAATATCTTGTATTTTTATATTATACGGCAATGTCTTGGATACCTGTAATATCTCATATGGCAATATTAAATGTTCTGCACTTAATGCAGAAGCAATTGTTGCTACCGTTAAGTTAACATTTAATAAGTGCGTTTTCTCCTGATCGTCGCTCGCAAACGGTGCTACCACGGGTATAATATTATTATCTGCAAAATTTAATAAAATTTCTGGATTAATAATAGGCTCGCTTAAAAAACCAATATTTATAACATCATGATTTACAATTTTTCGGTGAGATAGTTTTGATTTTTTTGCTTGCAGTAAATTAGCATCCTTACCTGAAATACCAACTGCATAACAACCTATACTACTTAACTTTGTTACTATAAGCTTGTTAACGTAACTGGATAAAATTTCCATAATAATAGGATTATTTAGAGAACTATAGTCGCTTATTTTACTAATTTTTTGACTAAAATTTTCATCTATTTGTGATATTAAAGACGAACTTCGTAAATCAATATGATCATGTACTATATATATTTTAGCACCGCACATCTCAAGCAATCTAACAGATTCAATAAAAGTCGTAAATAATTTATCATCAATAATAATAGTAGCAGATAATTTTAGAACTATTGCTTGATTCTTCAACTCACTACTACACTTTATTATAATTCTTAATTATAGCAATGTTATTTAATGAAGAAATACTATCTACCTCTTTATTTTTGAGGTTTGATGCATTTTGCCAAACTAGCTTTAAGTTCTCTTGCACCTTCTTTAATCCTACTACTTACATACATAACATTACATGAGTAGTTTAAAGTTGCAAGAAAATTCTGTGCTTCATCGTTAAGGTTTTTATGATCCGTAACTTTATCGGATTTTGTGAAAATAATTTGAAATTCTCTTTTATTTGCAAGTAATAGATCAGCTACTTTCTTATCATTTTCTTTTATACCCCTTCTTGAATCAATCAATAAGTTAACTAACCTTAAATTATAACTATTTCGTAAATAATAACTAATTAACACTCCCCACTGCTCTTTGACTGATATAGGAACATTAGCAAAACCATAACCGGGAAGGTCAACTATAATAAGTTTATCTGCAAGGTTAAAGAAATTGATTTGCCTAGTACGCCCTGGAGTATTAGAAACTTTAGCAAGATTTTTATTATTACATATCGTGTTTATTAGGCTTGATTTGCCGACATTTGACTTACCAACAAAAGCAATTTCCGGTAATGAAAAATTGGGGATTTGATTTATATTCATAGCACCGGCTACAAATTTAGCTTGATGACGAAAAAGCTTACTGCCATCAGTTGATTTTGTAGGCACTATTTTCTGAGTAGCCATAATTTGCTTTCGTATTGGATGTAATTAGGCATTGCCCGCGTGAATACCACGCAATAATACCTTCTCGCAATGATAGGAAAACCAAACCATGCAACAACACTGAGTTAGGAATGGTATCAGCAGACTTCAATAACGCTATAAGTGAGCTAGGCATAACATTAAAAAATATGGTAGCGGGGGCTGGATTTGAACCAACGACCTTCAGGTTATGAGCCTGACGAGCTACCGAGCTGCTCCACCCCGCAATAATTGAGAATTGACAATTTATCTGTGTTATATTTTGACTTAGTCCAATACTACGTGAATATTGTTAGTGTCACTCTTGCGTAGACACCGAGTAGTCTTAGACTGCACGGCAATTCAGAATTGTTTACTGGATTGCTTCACCAATTGCTATACAATTCCCTTGCAATGACGATGAAACCGATCCACGCAACAATGCCTGCTCGCAATGACAATTTGTTATCCACAAACAAAGCCTAGCTAGCTTCTTTCTTACTACCGAAAGAAAGACCTGAGAACCTTTTATTGAAATCACTAACACTTTTGTTCGATTGATTTACTACATTTCCGAAATCTTTATTCCATGCCGGATGCTTTCTAAAATCAACATCCATTAAAATTTCACCTGTAGGATGAGTAGACATTGTTTCAAAAACATCGCTTCCTACTTTAATCAAAAACTTTTTATATTCTGGATGTATACCGCTTTTCATAATGATTTTGCCGTTTTAGTCTGAATTATTTTTTGCTTAATAGCTCTAGCGTTACTTGATAAAACATTATCATCGGCTTTTAGAATATATGCATCAAAACCCCCGGCTTTTTCCACTGAACTAATACATCTAGCATTGACCGATAATCTATATTTCCCGGCTGTTATATCACTTGTAAACTTAACCGATCTTAGATTAGGTTCAAAACGTCTTCTAGTTTTACGCTGAGAATGTGATACATTGTTGCCGTATAAAACACCCACACCTGTGAGTTCGCACTTACGAGACATAAGCTAAATACCTTAAAACTTATAAAATATACTTCAAGTAAATGAAGAGTCATATACGAAGATCAACTTCAAAAAGAGCTAAAGTTTACAAGCCGAGGAGCGGAGCGTATACTTAATACGTGAGCACCACAGATCTTGTTGTAGAACGACATAGCCAATTTTGAAGTTCACCGAGTATATGAGTATATACAATAGATAAAAGATATAAAGCAATACTCCCCTAGTGTCAAGAGATAATTATTTTGTAGCTAAGTATTAGCTAATGCTTGATTTTTATTAAATAACAGAGTTTTATATAAAAATATAAATTAATTAAACTATTATAAATCTATGCTTATTAATGGGAAGCCAGTTCAAGGTAATATCACCGGACTAATTAAAAAATTAGGAGAGTTGCCTTCAAGTTTTCCTGAATATATTAGTAATCTTACTCCAAAACCATTAAGTACAAAGGAGCAAATTGATCATAATCAAGCAGCTTTTTTGTATAATGAAGGATTAAAATTATATAGCAAAGGCAATCATCTTGTTGCTCTTAAACGACTACAACAAGCTGAACAAATTGCTATAGGTCAAACTGACAGTAATTTTCTTTCCTATATTAATACTATGATAGGACGAACAGCTGGGAATGTTTGATAATGCTATTCAAAAATTTCAAGATAGCATAGAGAATTCTTTTGAAGCAAAGCAATATTATAATGTAGAAAATGCATACAAAGAATTAGTCACTGCACATCAACAACAAGGAACATTAGATAAATTTATTAAAAAGCAAGAAGCAATTTTAATAAAAAGCCAAGCTAACAATGGACCAAGCTAAAGAATTAATGGCAAGCTTAGCTTTAGGAACTGCTTATAAAACTCAAAACCGTAAAGAAAATTCACAATATAGCGCAGTATGCATATGCTTACTCGTTACAGCAAGGTATAGTTGATTATGAAGCTGTTCGTGTGGAACAGCATAAAGTTGGTTTTCTGATAAAAGATAGGCACTGATAACATTCAACAATGTGTTGCTGTAATTTTACATGATCCATTAACTAAAAAAACTGCATTAGCCCATGTTGACAGATTTATTGATGCTAGTTCTTTAACACATGATGTAATAAGTAACTTTCCTCCTAATACTAAATTAGAAGCTTATTTAGTAGGAGGGTGTGATAGATCTGCAGTATCAATTGCGGTATCAGATGGTAATATTCATAAAGTAACACAAGAATTAAATAACCATTCTAACGTAAATATAAAATCTACAGATATAGAAGACAAGGGAGCTCCATCAGAAATTATATTTGATCCAATAACAGGTAACTGTTCCGGGTAGAGAGGATAAAACAACCGCTGCTAGACAAGTACATTTAAGTATAGGGAGTAATACTCCTGCACTTTATAAAGCTTTTGATTTAACTAAAAATATACCTAATCGCTCTTTAAATGAAATCCAACAAAAACATATTATTCAGCAATACTTATTAGGATCTAATCAAAATCCTAATTCTATGGACACATGGCAATCTAATCAAATATCAAGACCACTTACTAAAGTAGCAGAGGAAATTCAAAAAACTAATTCAACATTAGTAAAAAATGTAGTAACTACAAATATTAGTAATCGAGTTCACGAATTGAATCTAAATGATCAAGAACAAACAAAAATTGTAAATAATTTAATAGCTAAAACTGATTATTTATTATCTAACAATTTAAATCCGTTGGAAAGTGTACGTTCAGAAATTAATAAAACATTAGCACTCACTCATTCTACCTATCAACAAGATAGTAATATTAAAAAATCCTGGATACAAAAAAGTGTACAAAAAATAAAAGATTTGTTCATAAATATTTTTAGTAGTAATAAAACAAAAAATGAACCAAAATTAAACTTAACAAGTGATAAGATATTAAAAAAATATAGGTACTAAGACAAAAATAGCTGCACCTAGCTATACTCTTCGCAATAAAAATATTGCTTTACACAAAAATAATCAACAAAGTAAATAAACTATGCAAATTGAAATTAACTCACAAGAATATAAAATTTTTGATGTAAATGATGATTTAGTAATTTATACTAAAGATTTAAATGCAGAGATTGCCTGTAGTTTCTTTTCCGTAAAATTAAATAAAATAGCATTAGCTAGCAATATTAATTCACAACAGTTAGAGCAATTAATTACTGACTTTAATCATAATGAATTGATAGAACAAGATTTAATAAAAGTACGAATAATTGGAGGTAATGATTCGCCTGAATCATCTTACTTGGGAGATACTATTTTAAATGGTATTGATAATAATACTAATATGATTAATATAATAGGTTTAGATGCATGTAAAAATCCAATTCTTTTGAATTAGATGGCTATCACGGGGGGGGGGGTTAGAGCTTTAGATTAATTGTAGAATATTAAATTGATACTATTAGAAGAGAAAATAGCTGAGGTGTGAGGCGTCACTAATAGCAATATTTATCTTTATGGTCCATTTTAATTTAGTGAAGAAATAAAGATAGGTAAGATGTATTTATACGTGAAATAGGCATAAGCCAAACCTAACATAGTACCGATATAAAATAACTATTCCAAGAATAATTACTATTTTTATTATATCATCTATCGTATAAGAGCTAGAATTTATAGCATAAACATTTAGATTTATACCTAGAAATATTATTATACATACTAAGTTCTTAAACATTTTATACCTCTATAGGCCCAGTAGTTAATCCATTTATAAATTGTTTTAAATAAGGATTATCACTATTACGCATTTCATCTGTACTACCGTACCATTTAATTTTTCCTTGATAAATCATAGCTACTTCTTTAGCTATTTTTGCGGCACTAATCATATCATGAGTTATAGTAATCGTAGTTGCCCCTAACTCTTCTTGAATTTTTATAATTAATTCGTTGATAACATTTGCCATGATAGGATCAAGCCCTGTGGTCGGTTCATCAAGAAATAAAATCGACGGTGTACTACAAATAGCCCTAGCAAGGGCTACTCTTTTTTGCATTCCTCCCGATAATTCAGCAGGGTAAAGCTCGAGTATTCTAGGAGATAAACCAACGGAATTAAGCTTTGCACCGGCAAGGTCGTTTTTTTCTTTCTTAGATAATTTTTTAGTCTCGAAAGTAATATTATCACGTATATTTAAGGAGTCAAATAATGCTCCGCCTTGGAATAAAAAACCTATGCTGTCCATAATCTCAAATTTTTGTTTACTTGAGATATCTTGGATTTCTACATTATCAATAAAAATTTTACCTTTATCAGGTTTAATCAATCCTACTATATTTTTAATTAGAACCGATTTGCCGCTACCGGAACTACCTAAAATAACTAATGAACTGCCCTTTTTTACATCCAAATCTATTCCGTCTAACACCTTATGATTAGCAAATGATTTATATAATGACCGAATTTTAATTTTAAATTCTTCTACACTCATGCATACTCCAAATAAACAACAAAACCAAATTTTCCAAATTAAACGAGTATACCTATACTTTAAAAAATAATTCGGTTATTAAATAATTACTGATTAAGATAAGGATAGAAGAATTCACTACTGCCAAGGTAGTTGCTCTTCCAACTCCCTTAGCCCCTTTACCTGAATAATAGCCGCTATAGCAACTTATTATAGAAATAATAAACCCAAAAACTCCCGCTTTAACAAGACCGGAAATTATGTCAATCGGTTCTAAATACTGAAAAGTACTGGTTAAATAAGCTGCACTATTAAAATCAAGTTTATATACCCCTACCAAATAACCGCCCATAACACCAATTATATCCCCGATTAAAACAAGACAAGGCATTGCAATAATAGCTGTTATTACTCTTGGAAAAACTAAATATTTAATAGGATCGGTAGATAAAGTATATAAAGCATCTACCTGCTCCGTTACTCTCATTGTGGCTATTTCGGCGGCGATTGATGCCCCAACTCTTCCCGCTACCATTAGTCCGGCTAAGACAGGTCCAAGCTCTCTAGTCAGCGACAATACTACTACCGTTGCAATAGAGCTTTCAGCTGAGAAACGGGAAAAACCGGTATAGCTCTGTAATGCCAGTACCGCCCCTGAGAAAAAAGTCGTCATCGCAACAACTGGAAGCGAGTGAAACCCGATAAATAATAATTGTCTGATGATTAAACTCAAATATAAAGGCGGTCTTATGATACTGCTAACGGCAGCAAAGCTAAATAGAGAAAAACTACCTACACTTTGTGCAAACTTTATAGTACGTTTACCGACCGAATTAGCTATATTTAATAACATTTGTATTTTTTCTCTTTAATTTAAGTACGCTATGTCATTTCTGCGAAAGCAGGAATCCAGTAACCTCTAATGTCATCCCGCGACTTGATCGTGGGATCCAGTCTTTTTTAATCTTTTTCTGGATATCGTGGTCAAGCCACGGTATGACACAGATATCTACCAGATATACTTTCTTTTATATCTACTACCAAGGTTAGTTAATACCTCATACCCGATAGTACCTATAATACTCGCTATTTTATCGGGCGTGCAATAATTTCCGATAATTTCCGCTTCCTGCCCTAGAAAAATCTCGGACGGTGGTAGATCGGTAACATCGATATTTATTAAATCCATCGATACTCGCCCTACTATAGGAACACTGCGACTGTTAATAAATACTTCGCCTTGATTGCTAAAATTACGACTAAACCCATCGGCATAACCAAGCGGTAACGTTGCAATGACACTATCACGCTTAGTTGTAAAAGTCATATTATAACCGATATGGCTATCTAGTGTCAAATTCTGTAAGTGAATTATAGGAGCTTTTAAGGTTACGGGATTCTTTGTTAAGGGATTAAGACCGTATAAGGCTGCCCCCGGTCTTGCTAAATCAAAATGGTAATCCTGTCCTAAAAATATGCCGCCGGAATTAGCAAGGCTGGCTTTGACGTTTGGGAAATATTGTAAATAAGCTTTAAATCTGTTTAATTGTTCTAGATTATAAGGATTATCGATTTCCTCGGATATAGCTAGATGGCTTATAATATATTGTAAATCTAGCCCTTTTAACAAATCACGATCATTAATTAGCTGCTCTATCTCATCAGAGCTTAGGCCAAGACGATTAATCCCCGTATTGAAATGTAAATAACAAGGCAATAATCGGTTTTGCAAATTACTAAATTTTTGCCAAATTTCTATTTGTTTTAAGTTATTTAGGACAGGTGTTAAATTATATTCTATCAGCTCTAAAGCATCATGTGCAAAAACGCCGTTAAGAACTAAAATATTAACATCTAATCCTAAAGCGTTGCGTAAATTCACTCCTTCTTCACTTGAGGCCACAAAAAAATGCCTACAATTTTCTTCTATTAAAGCTTTAGAAATTTGTACTGCTCCAAGACCGTAACCGTTAGCTTTAACGGCAGCACCGACTAATGAGGTTTTGCAAATATCTTGTAATAAAAAGTAATTATTTTTTATTGTAGATAGATTTATTTCTACAGTACACAAGCTCATAGTAGTATATTTATTAACTCTTTTACGATGATAGGCAATACAGGTATTATATGAAATTTTGTAGATAAGTCACTTGCTTCTATAGTATCTGTGATAAAAATATTGTCTATTAGACCTCTTGCATAACTTGCTTCTAAAGGTAATTTGTACGTCAATCCAGTACTCGCATCCTCACGTACTAGTGTGTACGCTGCGGCGCTGCGTTCCATGTTTCCTACAAATTCCTCTTTGTTAGCTTCGTTCTCTAAGAGGTCTAATATCGAATTTTTAGAACCGACAGAAAGCACTGCATGAGTTATAAAAGCACTAACCGATAAAGCCGAATGTTCTTTTAAAAATCTCGCTGCTTTTACGATTGTTTCTCCACTATCTATAATATCATCAATTAATATGCAATTTTTGCCCTCTACACTACCTGTTATTGATATCATCTCGCAATTATTATTTATATCCCTTGCTTTGTTTATATAAGCTGAATCTATATTTAGTAAATTACTAATTTTTTGCACTCGATTGATACTGCCTTTATCAGGTGCAACTATAACGAAATTGCTATAAGTTCTTAAAAACGGGATATATAAATTTATAGGTTCAAGATTAGAAACAGGAATATTAAAAAATTTCTCTATTTTATTGGAGTGTAAATCAATAATAATTGCATGGTTTACTCCGAGTTTCTCTAAAAAATCTGCTATTAACTTAGCAGGAATTATATTTTGAGAATTTATATTATCTTGCCTTGCATAACCAAAATAAGGCATTACTAAAATTATTCGATTTGCTCCCGCTTTTTTTGCTGCATCTACTAGTAAAAACAGCTCAATTAAGCGATCATTAACGGGTTTTGATGTGGATTGTACTATGATTATATCTTCATTATGAAATGACTTTTGAATTTCTACTTTTATTTCGGAATCATTAAAATAGGTAATTTTCGGCTCAATATATTTAATATTTAATGCTATAGCTAAACGCGTTGCGAGTAACTTATTACTACTGCCTGCTAAGATTTTCATGTGAGTGATTTATGTTGTTTAACGCTATTAGCGAGCGGGCTTTGTTGCGTGGATATCTAATCGTCATCGCGAGCAGTCGTAGACTGCGTGGCAATCTCATGCAATAATAACAAACTCCTGAGATTGCTTCGTCAATTGCTATGCAATGTCCTCGCAATGACGACTAGGTGTCTATGCAACAATACCTCCTCACAATGACGATTTAAGATGACAGTGAAATAAGCTTAAGAACGACTTGCTAATTTTTGTATTAGTGCCTCAAAGCCTTGATTTTTTAAAGTATCGGTAAACTCGTCTTGTTGAGCTCCAATAAGACTTACACCTTCCGTAATTATATCAGAAACTTTAAAAACATCTTTTCCGTTTCCTTTCATTTCACGTACAAGATATTCTACTTTAATAGGGTCTTGCTCTTTATTACTAATGATATTCATAGCAACCATAAAATCGGTCGAGCTTAAAGGACGAACTCCTACTATTTTAGGCTGTTTGCCTTTATAATCTTTTATTAAATCAGTATAAGATTTAGTAACATATTTAGAGTAAACTTTGATGAATTCCTGAACCTGCCCACCTGATAAAGTTTTTATCCCATTTCTGCCTAATGTATATTTAGCCATCCAATCAAAATCTAGGTTCTGAGACATTAACTCACGTGCTTTAGCAATTTTTACTCGCTCAGATACCTTACCATTGTTTAATATACTAGAAGCTTCATTTACTAAATTAGTAACGTAACTGTTCAAACCGGCAGGCACTTTTTCATTAGAATACGCGGAAAACGTCATAACTAATAAAAATAAACCTGTAATAATTTTTTGCATATAATCCTCTTTAAATTTCATTAATTCTTGGGTTTAGGACATTTAAAATTTTCAGGATATTGAACCGATGCTTCACGAGCACGATGTAATGCTGATTTAGTAGCCACATAAGGATCGGTAGAATTCTTCATCACATAATCACTAAACGGTAATACAACATATCGATCGTTTATTTTACTAACTGCTAGTACTCCTAAGTCAAAATCATTATGAGTGTAGTACATTAATGGATTAAGAGCATAACTAGTAATTACCGAATCCATCATATCTCTTGCGTTAGTACTACCGATTATCGGCAATACTAAATAAGGACCTGGAGCAACTCCATAATGTGCTAGGGTACTACCGAAAGTTTGACGATCAGACGGCAAACCTACTTTACCTGCCACGTCAAATAAACCGCCTATGCCAAGCGTCGTGTTAATGAGAAACCGCCAAACGCTTTTCATAGTTTTATCGTAATTTAACTGAAGCCCGTAATTTACCGCCGTAAGCGGTGTATCGACATTACTGACGAAACTATTAATGCGTGCTTTTACGTAATCATTCGTGATGTTCTTATAACCTATTGCTAAAGGACGCAATATTATATAATCTAACACAGAATTAAATACAAACACTTTACGGTTAAATTTTTCGTATGGATCATAAACTTCTAAGCAACCGTTTTCATTTCTTCCACCATTATAGTTATATATGTCATTATCAACATACTCAAGATCAGCTCTTATCGATAATGAACATAAAATAATGGATAATATAATTAATATTCTCATTGATTTATGCTGTTTTCTTACAAACAATAATACTATATTTATTGTTTTCCGCTAGTATTATTTCTTCCGAAGTTAATATAGTAAAATTATTTTTTTGTAAAAAATTATTTATTTCATTCAAGTTAAAAATAAATTCTTTGCGTTTTACTGAAAATTGTGTCTTCGTCGCATTCGGTAAACAAAGGGCAAAATACCCTTGTTTATTAAGAGATGAGTATATTATATTAAAATATTCTATTAGATTGTTAGTAAACGATAATCCACAAAAACTAAAAATAATATCAAATTTATTAGAGTTTTGTTTTAAAAATTCATCGATAGCAATATTATATATTTGATCGTAAATTTTAGTGTTCGGGTAATATGTTTCTTGTAACTCATTCATTAAAGCAGAAACTTCTACACCGGTTAAAGTAAAACTTTCCGGAAAACGTTTTTGTATTTCATAACCTACAAGCCCTATATTACTTCCAAGTTCCAAAATAGAGTAATTATCCGGTAAATCAGATATCTGCTTAAGTGCTTCATTAACAAACCTATACGGAATATGGAGATTTTTATCGTTATTAAAAATAGTAGGATAATATTGTGCAGTTAAATCACGATATTTTCCACAAATTTCTTGAGGTATTTCAGTAATATCCTTATAATTTTTCAAAAAATTTATAAATATAGGTTTATATTTTTCATTAGATTTTTCTAAATATTCTATAGCTTGCCTGTAATTATTTTTTAAAAAATAAACCCATCCGAGTTGATAATATACTTTAGAATCATTAGGATTAAAAAATTTATCGACTAGTTTAAACCTAAGTAATGCATCATTTAAATTACCTCTATATAAATGATCGAGTCCAAGTTGATAATTAGTTTCAGCTAAATGAGAGAATTTATATTTACAATCACTTATATAATTTTTAAATTCTAAAATTTTATTCTTAATAAAATTTGGCATATTTATTATAGTTAAGCAATAATGTTTGATTTTGTCTTTTATTTTACCGAGCATAGTTTAATTACTAAATTAATATTACTTACTATTAATAAAGCATATCTTGATAAATTTTTAAATAAAATAATAATTTTACTTGTAAATTAATGGAATTGAAGCTAGGATGTACATGTTATATGTACATTAGTAGGTAGCTCATGAACTCAATTAGCGGCACTTCATTTAGAAAAAACTTAAGCTCTGTACTAAATACCGTAGAAAACGATCATGTCCCTTATCTTATTAAAAGAAAGAATCATAAGAATATTATTCTTTTAACAGAAGAAGAATATGAATCTACAAAAGAAACATTATATTTATTATCTAATCCGGCTAATGCGAATCGAATAAAAAAATCTATCGAACAAGCAAAAAGAGGAGAGTTTGCTAAAGTTAATTTAGATGATTGAGATTGAGTGGACACTAGAAGCAGCGGAGGATTTAGCGTGTTGGAAAAAATATGATATTAAAAAATATGAACGTATTAAACTTCTAATAAAAAATATCCAAGAAGCACCGTTTATAGGTATAGGTAAACCCGAAGCTTTAAAACATATATTATCAGGTTTATGGTCACGTAGAATTAACCACGAACATAGACTAATATATTCTGTCAATACTAAACAAATTATAATATATAATTGTAGATTTCATTATAAAAATTAATATTTATTTCTTGAAATTACCGATTTTACTATAGCTTTCATTTAATACGGACTCAAATTATGTCAATTATTTCTACTAGGCTAAGTTCGATAAAACCGTCGCCGACCCTTGCAGTCGTTAAACAAACTCTTAAACTTAAAAAAGCGGGAGTTGATATTATCACACTCGGTGCCGGTGAGCCTGATTTTGATACGCCTGACAATATTAAGGAAGCGGCGATTAAAGCGATTAAAGACGGCTTTACTAAATATACTAACGTTGAGGGTATGCCTCTTTTAAAACAAGCAATAAAAGACAAATTCAAACGTGAAAATAATATAGATTATGAACTTGATGAAATAATAGTAAGCACCGGCGGTAAGCAAGTTATATATAATTTGTTTATGGCATCTTTAGACCAAGGGGATGAGGTAATTATTCCAGCACCCTATTGGGTTTCATATCCTGATATGGTTGCACTTAGCACAGGAACACCTGTTTTTGTAAATTGTGGAATTGAAAATAACTTTAAATTAAGTGCAGAAGCTTTAGAACGTTCAATTACGGATAAAACTAAGTGGTTTATTATTAACTCACCTAGTAATCCAACAGGTGCAAGCTATAATTTTGAAGAACTAGAAAATATTGCTAAAGTTTTAAGAAAATATTCACATGTAAACGTAATGTCCGATGATATTTACGAGCATATTACTTTTGATGATTCTAAATTTTATACATTAGCTCAAATAGCACCTGATTTAAAAAAGAGAATATTTACCGTAAACGGAGTATCTAAAGCTTATTCTATGACGGGTTGGCGTATAGGCTACGGTGCAGGCTCTAAAGCTTTGATTAAAGCAATGACTATTATTCAGTCGCAAAGTACTTCAAACCCTTGTTCAATAAGTCAAATGGCTGCTATTGAAGCATTAAACGGTCCTCAAGATTATATAAAGCCTAATGCTTTAAATTGTCAAAAAAAGCGTGATCTTGCTTTATCAATTTTGAAAAGAGTAAAATATTTTGAGTGCTATAAGCCGGAAGGGGCGTTTTACTTATTTGTTAAATGCGATAAAATATTTGGGCATAAAACTAAATCAGGAAAAATTATTGCAAATAGTAATGATTTTGCCGAATAT
Organism: Rickettsia amblyommatis; assembly: GCF_002078335.1. Classification (NCBI taxonomy): domain Bacteria; kingdom Pseudomonadati; phylum Pseudomonadota; class Alphaproteobacteria; order Rickettsiales; family Rickettsiaceae; genus Rickettsia; species Rickettsia amblyommatis. The sequence continues at coordinate 647,963 of NZ_CP015012.1, forward strand.
TTACTTGAAGAAGCAAAAGTTGCAGTAGTACCCGGTATCGCTTTCGGCTTAGAGGGGTATTTTAGAATCTCTTATGCTACTTCTATGGAAGAGCTAGAAGAAGCTTGTATTAGAATTGAGAGAACAATTGATGTCATTCCTGCTTAAGGCTTTGCATGGATACCAAATCGTCATTGCGAGCAGCCATAGGCTGCGTGACAATCTCGTCAAATATCTTGAGATTGCTTCGTCACTTATTTCGTAATTTCCTCGCAATGACGGAAAAGTTAAAAAGCCACCTAAACCAACAAAAAAATAATGTGGAAAGTTTTTAAAAAATTTTTAAAAAATAATAAATACGTACTTAGTATAATTACTATTTTACTATATTGGTATTTGTGTTTTGTTTACTTTACTTCAAAGCAGAAATTTATATTTTACGATAACGGCAATAAGGAAAAATTCCTAAACGAACAAGGGGTCATCTTTGCATTTTGGCATAATATGCTTGCCTTAAGTCCGGCTATGTTTATAGGACATAGAAATATCTATGCTTTAATATCGCCGCATTTAGACGGAAAAATTTTAAACGATCTAGTAGGAAAATTCGGTTGCAGAGTGATAGTAGGTTCTACTAATAAAAATCCAATTGGAGCTTTACGTAATATTATAGGTAAGTTATCTCAAGGTGCAAATATAATAGTCACGCCGGACGGTCCTAAAGGACCGGTATATAAAGTAAATAGCAGCATTACCGAAATTGCCTATAAATATAACACAAAACTTATTCCTATAGTCAGCTCCACTTCTAGATGTTTCAGATTAAAAAGTTGGGATAAATTAATAATACCCCTACCGTTTGGTACCATTAAAATCATAGTTGGTGCGCCTTTAGAACTCACAAATGATAAAATACAAAACCATATAAGCCTTGAAAAACAATTAGCAAGCTTAACAGAGCGTTTAAAGAAATGATGTTATTATATTATGCTTTAAGCTTTATATTATTACCTGTTTATTTTATCATAATTCTTATACGTTTATTAATAGGTAAAGAAGATATAAGACGCATCCAAGAGCGTTTTGCTATTGGCAAACACAGACAAGACGATTCATTAGACTTCGTGCAAATGTCCGCTAATAAAGAGGCATTTAAAGGAGACACTTCACTGCGAACCACAGCGTACACACTAGTACGTGAGGATGAAGGGTTAGGATCGACGTATAAATTACCTTTAGAAGCAAGTTATGCACGAAGGCTGATATGGATTCATGCAGCAAGCGTTGGCGAGTCTATGGCAGCTTTAACATTAATACATAATATAAGTAAACGCTACCCTGACGTTCGTTTTCTAGTAACTTCTTGGACTAACAGCTCTGCTAAAATATTAACTGCCAAATTACCTAAAATAGCAGTTCAGCAATTTTTACCGATAGATAATATTATTTTTACTCGAAAATTTTTAAGAAATTGGCAACCTGATTTAGGCATTTTTATAGAATCGGAACTATGGCCGTGTACTATTAATGAGGGCGCAAAGCAGTGTAAATTACTACTAGTTAATGCTCGTATTTCTGATAAATCGTTTAAAGCTTGGCTAAAAAGAAAAAGCTTTTTTCAGCTTATTCTTAAAAATTTCAGTAAAATTATCGTGCAAAGTGAGTGTGACTTACAAAAATTCAATGAACTTGGCGTATCAGATGCAGTGAATTTAGGCAATATTAAATTTGCCAACGAAAAACTTCCGGTCAATCAAGAAGCGTTATCAAAATTAAGCTTATATTTAGACAATAGGCGAGTCGTGCTATTTGCCAGCACTCACCCCGAAGATGAAGAGGTGATTTTGCCTATAATCAAAAACCTAAAAGAGCAGTTTTTAGACTGCTATATTATCTTAATTCCAAGACATCCTGAGCGAGTTAAATCAATTATCGATAATTGTAAGTCACATAATTTATCCGCTACCGCTAAGTCGCAAAATGATTTACCTGTTTTAAGCGATGATCTTTATATAGTTGATAGGTTCGGCGAAATGGGACTATTTTTTTCTGTAGCTACAATTTCTTTTATCGGTGGTTCTTTTAAACAAGGCGGGCATAATATTTTAGAAGCGGCATATTTCTCTAATTGTATTATATTCGGTCCCGATATGAGCAAAAACACCGATATCGCTAAAGGCGTACTGCAAAATGAATCAGCTATCCAAATCAAAAACGGTGAAGATTTACTAACCAAACTAACATATCTACTCAGGTCTAATAATTCTCTAGAACTTAAAGCTTACCGCGGAAATGCTTTAAAATTTGTTAAGGACAACCAAAAAGTCCTAGATGAATATTTAAAAGTAATTACGAAGTTTCTTTGATAGAATTTAACTAAAAACTCTTATAAAAGCTCTATAGTAAATTCAGGATCTACGTGACTGATTTCTATACTTCCATTATTTTCTTATTATAATACCCACTACTTATAGGCAAAGAACATAATTCACCTTTATAAACGGTTAAGGCTGGATACCATTGGTTATGAAAAATTATAGGTGGGTTTGGCAACGATAACTTATTTAATTTTCCGTCTCTACCGTAATGTATCTTTAAACAAGCAGGATCTGCTTTAGGCATGTTTGCCCCATCAGAATATTTTAAAATTAGCGAAATATCAAAAGTTTCTCCCGTATCTTCTGTAGTATCAGGGACAATCATGTTTCTAAATTCTTTAATCTTAACTATACGCTTGTTATTTAATCTTAATGTTAAGGAAGCTTCAATTTTCTCTTCCAACTCAATACCGCACTTATAACCGTTTTCGGTTTTCAATTCTTTTTGAACAACTTTACGCTTAGTAGGTTCAGAAAATATAAATTTTTCCTTACCGTTGCTGTTAAAATCACTTCCTGGACCAACGACTTCTATTGTACCGGTTGTCACTTTATAAACGTTTGAAAGGGTTTTAGCTCCAATCTTTGCACTATCTACCAGTTTTTTCCGTATATTTTAGCCTTTTCTCTTTTAGAGGTAGGAGTATTAGGTGGAGTTTGCTCTAAAGGATCTACAGGATTAGTTGTCATCGACTGAGTGGGAGTACTCGTATTACCTTGAGACGCAGGATGCTTTGTTATATAAGTTATTTTACTTTCGGCATCAGTACCGAATACTGCTATTTGTCCACTTCCTATCTTATAGGCGTTTTCTATAATTTTACTTCCTGTGACGGTAACTTTTACTGCCCCTTCTACTGCTTTATAACATGCATAACCGGCACATACTATAATAACTCCAAGCAGTTCGGCATCATTATCACTATAATTAGCTTATCTCCTACGATACTCTTCGGCAGCATAAATTTGTGCAGCATATTCCTCTTTTGTCCTTGACATAAAATGCTCTTCATTTAAACTAATAATAATTAATGTAAGATTTTCTATTGTTAAGTCAATATAAATCTTTTATTATAAAGTAAAAAACCGAAAATTACTTATTAATAGATAGTTGATTGTAGTTAAAGAGATATTATAAATACGAGAATAAGCACTTATCCTAAATGCGCCTTTGTTTGTTTTGAAAAGGTGTGAGTGAGCATTCACGAGTTTTTTACTGTCACCTAGTTCAATTGACCACGGGAAGGTATTGTTGCGTGGATAGAAAAACGCACTCGGTGTCATACCGTAGTTTGACCGCGGTATTCATAAAAATAACTAGTATTAGTTGTTTTTATATTTTTACTAGATCCCGCGATCAAGTCACGGGATGACAGGGTGGAATTGTGTCTGCACAACAACTCATACTCGCAATGACGACTTGGTATCTATGCGGGAATAACATTGAAGCTATGAAACAAGCCCATTAACCTTGCGTAATGGCAGCTACTTCATCGGCAAAGTTTTTTTCTTCGTGTTCTATACCTTCACCAAGTGCGTATCTAATAAATTTGGCGATTTTAATTTCTGCACCGAGTTCTTTTTCAGCATTTTTAATTACTTCCGCAACGGTAAGTTTAGGCTCAAATAAGAAATTTTGCTGAAGCAATACAACTTCCGAGAAGAATTTACGTATTCTACCTTCTACCATTTTTTCTATAATATTATCAGGCTTTCCTTCTTCTTTAGATTTCTCAAAAAATACTTTTCTCTCACGTTCTACGAGTGCTTGATCCAAGCTTGAATCATCTATACTTTGTGGGTTATTTCCTGCTACATGAACAGCAATTTGTTTAGCTAAAGCTTCTAGTTTTGCTTTATCTTTTGCGTTAGACGCAAGACCTACTAATACGGAAATTTTTCCTAAATTTGGTACAACTTCATTATGCACGTACGAACCGATTGCTCCCTCAGATATCTCTAATATATCCATACGACGTAATGTTAAATTTTCACCGATTGTAGCGATATTTTCTATAATTTCTTCTTCAACTAATTTACCGCTTTGCATTTTAAATGTTTTTAGCGTGTCTATAGTTTTTGCAATTACTGCAAGATTTGCAATATCCTTAACTAGATCCTGAAACTGCTCATTTCGAGCAACAAAATCTGTTTCGGAATTTACTTCAATTACCACTCCGGTAAGCCCATCAACTTTTGCAGCCGTTAAACCTTCAGAAGCAATGCGTCCGGCTTTCTTTGCAGCAGCAGCTAAACCTTTCTTACGAAGAAAATCAATAGCTTCTTCAAAATTACCGCTGGTTTCTATTAATGCTTTTTTGCAGTCCATCATACCTGCACCGGTTTTGTCTCTTAATTCTTTAACCGCTGCAGCACTTATATTTATTTCACTCATACCTTACTTTCTCCTTAATTATTATATTTGGCTTGGGTTGTGGCTCGAAGAACGACCTCGGTGTCACCCCGTAGCTTGCTCCTAGGGTCCATAAAAACAATTTAAAATACTAATATTAGTATTTTAAGCTGGATCCCGCGGTCAAGTCGCGGGATGACAATGGAAAAGCCGATCCATGCAACAACACTTATGCATTATCAGAATTTTTATTTTTATCGGTATCATTTAATGCTTGCTCAAATTCGGTATTTATCTCTTCATCAATATTTTTCATTTTAGAGAATTTTTTAGCTTGTTTTAATTTAGAAACATTTTTAGAAGTTAACGCCTTATCTGTATGCTCTTGCATAGCACCCATATCAACTCCTGAAGCTTTCATTGATTCTTCAAGTCCTTGTAATGCCGCATCTGCAAATAAACTACAATAAAGTCTTATTGATCTTATAGAATCATCATTACCCGGAATCGGATAATCTACATTATCAGGATTAGAATTAGTATCAACTACTGCAACTATAGGCACATTAAGCTTTACCGCTTCATTAATTGCGATATGCTCTTTATTAGTGTCAATGACTACTAGAAGATCAGGTTTAGAATTAAGATTTCTAATACCGGCAAGAGATAGAAGTAATTTATCTTTCTTACGGCTCATATCGAGTATCTCTTTCTTAGTATAACCCATAAGTGCTTCTTCGTTTTCTAAGGTTTTGTCTAACTTATTTAGCTTTTCTATTGAACCCGCAATAGTTTTCCAGTTAGTTAGCATACCACCAAGCCATCTATGATTTACGTAATACTGCCCGCATTTTTCGGCATATTCCGCTATAATATCGCTTGCCTGTATTTTAGTACTTACAAATAATATTTTACCATCTTTTTTTACGGTTTCATATATTGCATTTAAAGCAACGCTCATTAAAGCGACACTTTGTCTTAAATCGATTATATGAACATCATCACGTTCACCATATATATAAGATGCCATTTTAGGATTCCAGCGTGAGGTCTTGTGACCGAAATGCACGCCCGCATCTAATAATTCTTTAATGTTAACAGATGGTATTTTTGACATTTTTAAATTCTCCTAATTGTTAGTTTATACCTCCGTAAGATGTCCATTCTAATGAACTAACATATATCTTACGTGTGAATTTTTTGCTTAAGTTTTGGATAATCGTCATTGCGAGCAACCGTAGGCTGCGTGGTAATCTCATCAAATATCCTGAGATTGCTTCGTCAATTATTACATAATTTCCTCGCAATGATGACTTATAAGCCTATAAATTATATACGCATATTGCGTAATTTACAAGCTTTTATTCTTTTCGCCAAATAGTAGTACCGTCAGGTTGATCTTCTAGAATTATTTTTTCCTCTAATAACTGGTTACGAATTTGATCGGCTAATAACCAATTTTTTTGTTTTTTTGCTTCCAAACGCTTATTTACAAGCTCATTTATATAGAGTTCATCCACACCGCTATTAAACCACTCGTGTGGAGTCTTATTCATTAAACCAATAAAATTAGCACAAGTAATAATAGCAGAGGCGTTAAGCTGCCTTTCTTCTTCAGTTTTAGAAATAAAAACACCTTTAGCGTAGTCATTAATTATTTTAACGGCAAGCGGCGTATTCATATCATCAAGTAAGCTTTGCATGAAATCATGAGGTAAATCTATTTTCTGCACATTAATATTTTCTATAGCTCTATACCAATAATCTAAAGTCTTCTTAGCATCTTCTATAGCTTTATCATTATAATCAAGAGGACGCCTATAGTGACTACTTAATAAAAATAACCTGACTACTTCTCCTTGAATTTGTTTATCTATTAAATCCCTTACGGTAATAAAATTACCAAGAGATTTACTCATTTTCTCACCGTTAACCGTTAGAAACCCATTATGTACCCAATATTTAGCATAGGTAGAACTTGGAAAAGCACATCTACTTTGAGCAATCTCATTGGTATGATGCGGAAAGATTAAATCTGCTCCGCCGCCGTGAATATCAAAATTCTCACCTAAATATTTGTAGCTCATAGCTGAACATTCAATATGCCATCCAGGGCGACCAAGTCCCCAGGGGCTTTCAAAATTCATATTTGCCGATTCATTTTGCTTTGCCGGTTTCCATAATACAAAATCTTGTGGATTTTTTTTGGTTTTACTATTTTCTACATGTACTCCCTCAAACATTTCTTCTAAATTTCGGTTAGATAATTCCGTATAATTTGGAGCTGATAAAACATCAAAATAAACATGATTATCAGCAATATATGCGTGCTCTTTTGCTATTAAGCGTTCTATTATTGCGATCATTACATCAATATGCTTTGTAGCTTTCGGCTCAATACTAGGTAGCATACAACCTAAATATGCCATATTTTTATGAAACTCTTTCGTAACTTTATCAGTCAACTCATCAATAGTAACACCAAGTAGTTCAGCTCTATCGATAATTTTATCGTCAACATCCGTAATGTTACGTACATATTTTACTGTCTTCTCACCGAATATTTTTATAACTATACGATAAAGTAAATCATATACTACTCCCGACCTACTATTGCCTATATGAGGATTATCATAAACAGTCGGTCCACATACATACATTTTTACGTTAGCTTGATCTTGAGGATTAAAAACCTCTTTAGTACGGCTAAGAGTGTTATATAAGTGAAATTGAGTTTGCATATTTTATTTACCAAAAACTGAAGTACATTTCTTTCAAAAGTAGTATTACATACTACTTTTGAAAGAAGTTTAAAATTCGGAGTATACATTAGCATGTGATATATTAAACATATTTTGGCTAAAAAATTCATTGATTAACAAATATTAGTAATTAATAGTTTACATTAAGTTAACAAATATTATATAACTCGCCTCGTTTATATTAAAAATAATACTAACTAATCGAGGTTTGAATGAATTTACAAAATGCCCGCTCAAAAAAATATGTTTTAACTTTTTTCATGTCAACATGTTTGTTGACTAGTAACCTTTTAAGTACAAGTGCTAGAGCGGCAAGCTTTAAAGATTTAGTTAGTAAAACCCCAGCATGGGAAAAGCACAATTCAACACAGCAACAAAATATTTGGGAAGATTTGACTCCAAATGAAAAAATCAAAAAATGGCAAGAAGCAGATTTAGTTCCTAGTTTTACTCAAGCACAAGATGATCTGGGAATAAAGTATAAGGAAACAGATTTATCAAGTTTTTTAGATGATACTAGACATAAAGCAAGACAAGCAAGAGCTAAAATTTTATTATACATAGAAAGAGTAAAACAACAGGATTTTGATACAAAAAAACAAGAATATATTAATCAAGGTGTAGTTCCTACAGCTATAGAAGCAGCAACAAATCTTGGAATAAGTTATGACCCTAGCAAAATAGACAATAATGTAGAAAACGATCAAAAGGTACGTCGTGCAGCAAAAGACAAAAAAGCGGTAATCGAGCTATATATCAGCTCAATAAACAGAGATATTAAATACAAACATTATGTTGATAATGCTATTATTCCTGAAATGAAAGAAGTAAGGACTGCTCTTAACATGAATAAAGATGATGCAGAATCTTTTGTTGCTTTAATAAGAGCTGAAATTATGGAAAACGCAAAGGGACGATATATAGCCGATAGCCATATTCCTACAGAACAAGAGTTAAAAAATAGGTTTGGTATATCTCGTGATGATAATAGAAACAGCTATATTAAGTCAATAAGACTTAAAGTTATGGACAAAAAAAAGCCACAATATATAGCTGATAATATTATTCCTACAGCAGAAGAGCTAGAGCAGAAATTTGGTGCTGATAAAGGTGAGGCAACAAACTATATCACATCAATAGCAACTCAGATGATGCTTGGTAAAAAATCGTACTATATAGCTAATAATATTACCCCTAACTCTGACGAATTAATGAATGAATTTAAGATAGGGAAGATAAAAGCAAATTCTTATATAGACCAAATAAGAGCCGGAATAGCAGCAAACCAGTTTCTAAACAACAATGATACTACTAAACCGTCTGCCGGACGCTCTCAAGAAAAGAGCGGAAGCAAAAACGACAGTTGGTATATGTCAAATCAAGGTACAAATAATACAGGAACATCTTCAGGGGTTGTCTCCACGGGTAAAAAAAAGAAACAAAAATATGTTTTTAATCCTATAAATACTTTTAAAACTTACTTTAATCATAAAGAAAATAAGGGTAATTTAACGCAGTCTCAACGCCATATAAGTAGAATAATACAACAAGAAGAAAATATTGAAGAATTTAAAAATCTTATTAAAACAGATCCTATAGCAGCATTAAATCTTGAAGTAGATAGTAGTTATAAACAAGAAGCAGTAACGACTATCTTAAGTGATTTTAATGATTATACTATTCAAAGGGTATTATTTAGCAATGATACGGGACAATTAGATTTCAATACCAATATTGACGTTAAAAATAGACCTATTTTAAAAGAATTATTAGAAAATAGTTCTTCTGAAGAAAAAACTAAATTTGCTGCAAGAATTCAAGACTATGCAATACGAAATATATCTAATAGTCAATTTGAAGAAAAGGCACGATTAGATCTTATCAAACTAGCAGCAAGTAAAGATAAGAGTTCAGTAGAAAACTTTTTAGCTCTGCAATTAGAGTTAAAAAACAAAATGCAACCTTACATTGTAAAAAGCATCTATATTTTAACACCAGAAGTAGTAAAAGAAATAAATATAGAACTAAAAAATAAAGGGCTAATAATAGATAGTTTAACTAAAGACGATATGATTAAACTAGCCAAAGCAGTAAATAAACAAACATTAAATTCAGTAATTAAAGTAATATTGTCTGATAGTAACATACTCAGCAATGAAGCCAATAAAATTTTAGGGTTAGTAGTAAGTAATAATTCAAATAATTTAGAACAAACACAAAGCGGCATTCCGCATCCACCACCTCTACCGCTAAACGTGGGTATTCCAAATCCGCCTCCTTTACCTCTAAATGGAAGCATGCCACCCCCACCACCTCCCTTAAATTCTCAAGGCTTTAGTAGCAACTCTAACAATTTTGATTTAAATAAGTTACAAGCAGAATATCCTCGCATACATTCATTATATATTCAGTTTACTCGCAATACTACTACTCAACCAAAAGTACCACTTCAACCCACAACTTCTAGTGCAACCAACACAGACAGAAGCACGCCAGAGACAGCTTATGCCAAACTATATGCAGAATATAGAACTGAGACAGGAGGTAAAAAAGCTGATGATTTACAAGATCAGCTTATAAAAAGACAAGCTGATCTTACAAATGTTATACGTCAAATATTAACAGAATCATACGCCAACCAAGGAGCTGACGAGAAAACTCTTGTAAATTTATTTAGCATTTCAACCCCTGAAATCGCAGAAAAAGCTAAAGAAGCTTTTAACACCCTTGTTCAAGACCCGTATATACAAGATATAACCGTAAATGGTAAGAAAACAACAACAAGCGAAGAGATAATTAAAAATCTTTTCAATGAAGACACTGATGATGCAGTAAAACGTATTTTATTATCGTCATGTAAAATATCTGAAGAATTAAAGAGACCTATTAAACTTGAATTCAATAAATCAGAATTGATTAGAGCGTTACAGAGCAAACAAAATCCGTTTGAACAATTAGAATTTGCCTATACTAATGCAAAACACTTCGATCAAGATATATTTGGCAATAGAGTCGAAGAGTTAATTAACAACCCTAATATATTAACTATAGTACAACAAGCTACTTTTTTAATAACAGAAGATACAAACTTAAGAAAAACAATTAATTCTGATCAAGCACAGGCTAAACTTGATGATTTAAGAACAGCTATTTTAAGCACAATAAAATTTGAAGAATTAATTACGGCAAATTTACCTCAACATGCGTTTATTGCTATAGTAAAGGAAAAAGAACCCGAATTATTAAAAGAGTTTTTAAAAGCTACTACTATCAAACTAGCAGGTAATAATAATTTAGATCAATTAAGATTAGCTTTGCCTTCATTTACAGGCATGAGCGATGAACAAGTACGAATTCTTGCTAGTAAATTAAATATGCCTATAATATTAAAAGCTCTTAAAGAGTGCTCGCAAGAAAAAGCTAAAAAACACATCCATACCGGAAACATGCCACCACCACCACCGCCACTGCCTGGTTCACAAGATTCGGAATTAGCTTATCTAACAAGTTTAGGGATTACTCAATTCAATGCACATACATCTACTTTTAAAACAACTCCAAAAATTTATAACTTTAGCTCCGATATAGCTGTAAGATATAAAGAATTGGCTTTATCAAGACATAAAGCAGCAGGACATAAAGCACAATACTCTGATACCGATTTATTGCAAAAAGCTATAATGGAATCAGTAGCATGTGAGCATTCAAAAAATTTATCTAAAGCTCATCAAAATAATAAGTATTTTGCAAAAATCCAAGAAGCAGTCAACACTATGCGCTCTAGCTTTATAGGTCCTAGAACTGAAATGGGACAAAAAGTACATAATATTTATAAATCTAAACTTTTGGAATTAACAAAAGATAAAGAATTTATTCAATATGTTGAAGATCATATTATACTTAGCCAAAAATTAACGGAGGCGTTTACTTCCGCTAACTCTGATTTTATAGGTCCTAGAACTGCAATAGGACAAAAAATACATAATATTTATACACAGCAATTGACAAAATATCCAGAAGAAGCGGTAAAAGAGGCATTTAATACTGCTAACTCTGATTTTATAGGTCCTAGAACTGAAATAGGGCAAGAAGTACATAATATTTATAAATCTAAACTTTCAGAGTTAGTAAAAGATGAAGAATTGTTTCAATATGTTAAACAATTACTAGTAGAGTCTAGTGAACTAAAACAAAACTATGGTAGTGATATTCAATCAGAAAATAGTAACAATGAAAAGAAAATAGGACGTTTAGATCCGAAAAAATTACGATTATTCCAACAAGAAAACGAAGCTACAAATGATGAATCCTCAACAAATGATGAATCCTCAACAAATGATGAATCCTCAACAAATGATGAATCCTCAACAAATGATGAATCCTCAACAAATGATGAATCCTCAACAAATGATGATACACAACCTGAAGATAGCAATAAAAAGTCAGAGCAATCTGATTCAAAAACCGCTTTATCACCAAGATTATTGAGTTCTAACGATAGCAAAAATGATAAATCATCAGATGACAAAAAATCACTTCTAGCATTAAGATCTAGTAATGAAGACGATAAAGGGTATGAAACTGATGAAGAAGAATTAGAAGTAAGCAATAATAGCACCACTGACGAAGAATTAAAAAAAGATATAGTTTTAGAAAGCGAAGATGAAGCGATCGATGTGTCATTCAAAACTGAAGCAATTACAGACCAAGATGAGGCGACACAGAGACAACAGGTATCTGATGACACTAGTAGGAAAGTAGCAATATTAGTTAAGGCGACTTCAACTCTTCACAAACCTGTTCACTATAATATTTTAAGTGATAGATTAAAGGTTGCTGCAATAGGGGCCGGTGATGAAGAAGCTAGTATAAACAGAGGGGTATGGATTAGCGGCTTATACGGCATCAACAAACAAGGAACTTGGAAGAAGATTCCAAAATATCAAAGTCGTACAACCGGCATAACTATCGGGACTGATGCTGAATTCATCAATAGTCATGATGTTATAGGAATAGCTTATAGCCGTTTGGAATCCCAAATTAAATATAATAAAAAACTAGGGAAAACAGCAGTTAACGGTCATCTTTTAAGCATTTACGGTCTAAAAGAACTAATTAAAGGTTTCTCATTGCGGGCTATAACATCTTACGGTCATAATTATATTAAGAATAGATCTCAAAGCATTAATAATATAATTGGAAAATATCAAAACAATAATTTAAGTTTTCAAACTTTATTAAATTATAAATATCGTACAAAATACGATTTACATTTTATTCCTAATATCGGTTTTAAATATGATTATTCAAGAGCGAGCAACTATAAAGAGTATAATGTAGATATAGAAAATCTCATGATTCAAAAGAAATCAAATCAATTATTTGAAAGTAGCCTTGGCGGTAAAATAGTGTTTAAGCCTATAGTGACCACAAACAATATAGTATTAACACCAAGTTTGTATGGTAATATTGAACATCACTTCAATAATAAAAATATAAAAGTTAATGCACAAGCGACTTTTAAAGGACAAACATTACAAGAAACAATTATTATACCAGAACAACCTAAGCTTGGATATAATATCGGTAGTAATATACTTATGAGTAGAAAAAATATAAATATTCTACTTGAGTATGATTATTATACGCATAGAAAGTATCAAAGCCATCAAGGACTTATTAAACTACAAGTCAATTTGTAAATCACCAATAGAAAATTTAAATAAGGATAAGCTTTTCCTAAGAGCTTATCCTTTCTTAATGAATAAGCTTATTAACCAAACTCCTGCATAGAATACTGGAGTACTAAATATAGTAAAAAATAGTTTAAATGAATAGATATTAAGTACAAGATGACCTAATTAGTCAAAAGGAAAAATATTAAATAAGCTCATAATCCCAATTACAAATAAAAGTATCGATAAATAAAGAAATTGCCGTACTAAAATTATTTCTTATCCATAAATAGGTATTTAATATCAACAAGTTGAGCTATATATATAACAGGCAAAAGTTGATGCTAAAAAAGATATATGGTATGAACCAAAGACTTTATGAAAAGTTATGTTGTCAACATTAGACCAATTAGTAGCTTCCAATTTATCCATGAGACTTATTTATTAAAACTACTATTTTATTAAAAATAATAGCAAGCTTTACACAAAAATTGGCTCTTTCTTTACCGTAAAACTCAGATCCGTTAATAAAAAAGTTAACGGGTAAAAAATTGCTCCTATAGATAATTCAAGAATATAAAAATTAAAAATATTAAGGTAAACAAATTTTTGATATATTAAGTTTCCTACTATAATAAGAACTGTAAAAAACGTACATAAAATGATATAAATTTTTTCTTTTATATTAAATTCTATAGACATTTCTAAAATTATTTTAGATGCAAAAATATTGCTGTACTCTAATAATATATATGGGAGTTCTGAAAACTATACTAAATTCTCTGATGTCATGCCATTGATCCATAGGTGTTGTTACATGAGTCCTGTTATGTCATTCCCGCAAAAGCAGGAATCCAGTACTTTTATGTGTCACCCCGTGGTCAAGCCACGGGGTGACACAGTGGATTTTACCGATCCACGCGACAATACCAACAAAGGTAGACAATGACAAGTGTGAAAGATATTACTAAGATAAAGCTATAACTATTTAGCTATAGGTAAACTATTTTCTGCTTGATTTTCTTCAATTTCATTAATCTTAGAAACTAAATCAGATTTCTTTTTTGAGGAAAGGTTAGCAAGTACTATTGCATTTATTAAAAATAATGTTGTAAGTATTATAGTGCTTTTAGTAAGAAAATTACCGACTGTTTTAGCACTGACTACTCCCATATTATTACCGCCGCTTATACTACTAATTCCATCCGATCCGCTACGCTGCATCAGAATAACTATAATTAGCAATATTGCGATAGTAATATGTACAAAAAGAAGAATGTCTATCATATAATAAAATAATCGTTGCTGTAGTTGCTGTATTTTAAATGTAAATCATATAAATCATACATTAGTTTTATATTATTTGCAACTTAGCTTTATAAAATAAACATAATACTAATAATAGTATCTGACAGAAACTAGACTAAAATCAGCATATGAGTTTTTCAAGAAAGGTTAAAAACTCACAAAGCTTAGGATGTATGGTGGTGCTACTAGGGGGAATCGAACCCCCGACCTCTTCATTACCAATGAAGTGCTCTACCCCTGAGCTATAGTAGCAAGATTATTTCAAACCCTTTTTGCCACATATTTGTCATTAAATCAAGAAAAATTTTGGAAATTCGTTTACTATTTACAAAAAAGCTCTTATTCTAGCTCCTAATTCGCTCCACTTATATGTACCCCATTATAAGATGCTACTGTAGTTTCATTAGCATGCATCCCAAATTCTTTCTGTAAATAATCACTTAAAATCTTTAGTGTTGTTTCTTTGGTTTGGCATGCTAATATCATTTTATTATCTTGTACTAACTTGTGTAATTTGGATATCTCTTCTGCAGTAACACGCCTCATTTCCAAACAACCGTTTTCTTCTTGTTGTAGAAGGTCAGCCGTTACACTCGTAGTAACTCTATGACATGTACCGAATAAGTCTAGATCTATCCTTGAAATTGCTTCGTCACTAGTTACTTCTTTAAAAGTTCTGGAATGATTGATGTTATCCTCAGAGATACTGGCATAATCCCTTTTCAGTTATTTTATGTTCACAAGCATCGCCATAGTAATAACTCTTAGGTCTAAAGACTACAATTTTGTTATTAAATTCAACTAGGTTTGCAGGTTTTGTAATTTTTTTCATATTTTATCTAAACTTCTATTTTTGTAAAAAGATAAGGCAATCAATGCAAAAATACAGCTTAATATGACATAATAAACTGCTGAGGTTACATGCCCTGTTTTGTGTACTAAATATTCAAAGACAAGAGGCGTAGTACCACCAAAAATACTTGTAGCAGTGTTATATGAAATAGAGAGAGCAGTGTTACGTATATTTGTAGGATACAATTCTGCTTGTAATGCCGGTTCAGGACCGATATAGCTAGCAGCAAGTATAGCAAGTATCAATTGTGAGATAATTACACTTGTGAAGGCCCCATGCTCAAAATTATTAAGTAAAAACGGCGTTGTTACAATAATTATTATCAGATTAATTACAAAAATGTTCCTGCGACCTATAATATCGGATAGATAACCGCTTAATAAAGTTACGGCTATCATAATCACGTAACACACACTAGCAAGGCTATTTACCTCATTTTCAGTAAAGTTGCGGCTGATTTTTAAAAACGATCCCAAGTAAATTGTAGTTAGATAGAATATTATCGAACCGGGAGCATTGATAAAAATCGAGATTAATATATCAAACCAATAATTGGTAATGACTGTTTTTAACGGTGATTGTAAAATCTTCTTCTGCTCTCTTAGATTTTTAAAATTCGGTGTTTCGTGTGTATTTTTTTTAATATAAAATGCTGCAAAAAGAATAAAAAAACCAAGTAAAAAAGGTATTCTCCAGCCAAAACTATCAAATTGTGAAGCTGTGAGGATATGCTTAACGATATAAGAAACAAAAGAACCAAGCAATAAACCGGAGCATATACTAGACATTGAAATACTACCGGTGAAGCCTTGGTGTTTATGGCTAGTATGCTCAATAACAAAGGAAATAGAGCCGGTCAAAGCTCCTCCAATTGATAATCCTTGTAGAATTCGCACACAAATCATTAATATAGTCGCAGTTATACCGATAGTATGGTAAGTTGGTAATATTCCTATTAATACGGTTGGGGCAGACATGCAAAATAACGCACTAGTTAAGGCTACTTTGCGTCCAAATCTATCACCGATAACACCAAAAAATATGCCGCCCAACGGTCTTGCCAAATAACCTATAGCAAATACTAAAAAAGCTTGCAGTAAAGAAGTATTAGCATCATCATTTGGAAAAAATTTTGTTCCTATTATGGGTGCAAAATAACCGAATAATACATAATCATACCATTCAAAAGTGTTAGCGATACCGCTTGAAAATACTAGTTTACTGCGATTCATGTTTTCTATTCATAGCTTTTTTTTCGGAATATATTATAAATAAGGTGGTAGGAATTATTATTACTGCTCCATGAAGTGTGCTTTTATCGGGAAATTCGTTAAATATGAAATATGCCGCTATTGCCGAAATCACCAGCTCTAAATATCTGTAAGGAGCGGTAGCGGTTGCATCTACCATGGAAAAAGCTTTAAGCAGGAAGAATAATATTAAGCTTCCGCTACTACCGAGTACAAACAATAAAGCTAATTCAAAACTATTAGGAGTTAGCCAATACTGCGATGCTACAGGTAACGACACTATAGCAGTTACTATTGCCGAATAAAATAGCAGGCTAATCATCGATTCTTTTATTACGAATTTTTTATTAATAATATCAAGCATAGCAAATGAAATAGCCGCTAATACAAAATACAAAATTTCTGGGTTAAAATCCTCGGCATGCGGTTTAAGCGTAACAACAAGTCCTATAAATCCTACTACGGTAACTACCCATCTTGGCCAAATAATATTTTCGTTCAGAAAAAATACGGCAAGTATTAAAGTAAATAAAGGAATGGAAAAACTTACGACTGTTGCAGTAGTAACGGGAGCTATGGTAAGACCGTAAGTCCAAGAAGTCATACCGAAAAATAATAATAACCCTCTTAATATATGTACAAAAGGACGACTTGTTTTTAAAGTATTTTTACCACAATAAACAACAAAAGGTAGTAAAACTATGCTACTGAAAAAGAAGCGGAAAAAAGCTACTTCAAAGCTATGTAAACGAGTCCCAAGATATTTAGACATTACATCATTGGCACTACTACTTACTAAACTAAGTAAAAACCAACCTATACCGGTTAAATATGTTTTTAATGCATCATTCATTAATATGCTCCAATAATTTCTATACAATAATTTCTATAATTTTACTTAAATGTCTTGACTTTTAGCGTAAAAGAATTCTATCTTTTATGACAATGGCATAGATATATAAACAAAAATTTTATATAATAATACGGTAATCAATTTTAAGCAAGTAAAGGTTATAATTATATGTTAAGAATAGTGAAAAAATTAGGGATAATTTTGTTTGTATCGAGCATAAGTATTAATAGTTTTGCTAAAAGCATGTATGATGATGTAGACTCTGCTCCTGACTATGATAGTACACCGTATTACGAAAACGCAGGCAGTTTAGTTTTCAAGATGCGTTTAGGAGGTGTTGTTTCAAGTGCTAAGCAAAAAGGATTACCTACTCCTACCTCTCCTCAACCTGTTTCAGTAGGAGAAGTTGCAAAAAACGGTTATGGAGGTGATGCGTCCACTACTATATTCTTTAATAATTATTTAGCTACTGAATTATCACTTGGCTTTAATGTTTTACGCACTAAATATACATCTCTTGTAGCCGTTGCTCATAATTATGGCGTTGATAATGTCAAACTAGGAAAAAACAAACCTATTTATATGATTCCTGCAACAGTTACCGGACAATTTCATATAGCTCCTTACGGTGGAATAAGACCATATATAGGTATAGGTTATCACGGTTCTTATATGCTTACGCAAGCTACCGGTCTTAAAATTAGAAATGGACACGGTGCCGTAGGACAAATAGGTGTAGATTTTTATGCTAAAGATGATACTTTAATCAATATTGACGTAAGACAATTTTTCTTAAATCCTAAACTTGAGTATAAACTGAATTTAGTAGGTAATAAAACCGTGACCTCTAAAGTTAAACTTAATCCTTTAATAGTTTCTATAGGTATAGGATTTACTTTTTAGCCTTGTTGCATGGTTCTTGAAGCGTATTTGTCATCCCGCGACTTGATCGCGGGATCCAGTTTTTTTATTTTTTTTTGGATACCACGGTCAAGCCGCGGTATGACACTAAATAGCTAATAATATAAACATACATTCACCTATGTCCCTACAAATTATCCAGTTATTATACTTAGTTGCGGCTGTTTGCTTTATTCTATCACTCAAATTCTTATCCTCACAGAAACAAGCACGTTTAGGCAGTACCATAGGTATTTTGGGGATGGCGATAGCAGTCGTTGTTACTTTTTTCCTACCGAATTTTACTCATAAATTACTCATTATAGCAACCATATTATTAGGTGCTGTAATCGGCGGGATTATCGCACTTAAAATCTCCATGACGGCAATGCCTCAATTAGTAGCGGGATTTCACTCTTTTGTCGGTCTTGCTGCGGTATTTGTAGCTTATGCTACAGTACTTGCCCCTGAAAATTTTTCTATAGGAATAGCAGGAAGTTTACCGATTAATGCATTAATAGAAATATCAGTAGGCGTCTCTATCGGTGCTTTAACTTTTAGCGGTTCGATTATAGCTTTTCTAAAACTACAAGGCTTAATGAAAAGTAGCCCGTTAAAATTCTACGGTCAGCAATATGTATGCGTATTAACGGCAATAATATTGGTTATTCTAGTAATATCGTTTGTTCGTTCAGAGAATATATTTTTATTTAATCTAATAGTCTTTTTATCACTGTTAATCGGAGTATTACTAATAATACCGGTAGGCGGTGCAGATATGCCTGTTATAGTCTCAATGCTAAATTCTTATTCAGGTTTTGCGGCAGCAGGTATAGGCTTTACGCTTAGCAATAGCCTACTTATTATTACTGGAGCATTAGTCGGTAGTAGCGGAGCTATACTTAGCTATATAATGTGCAAAGCAATGAATCGCTCATTAATTAAGGTTATTTTTGGGGCGTTTTTGCCTGCACCTACTGGAATTAACAAGGATATAGACGACGATAAAATAGCAAAAACAAGCTGCCCTGAAGATGCGGCACATTTACTACTTAATACATCATCGGTGATAATTGTTCCCGGTTACGGTATGGCAGTAGCCCAGTCTCAGCATATCATAAAAGAGATGGTTGATATATTAGAACGTTCAGATATTAATGTACGTTTTGCCGTACATCCGGTAGCAGGTAGAATGCCGGGGCATATGAATGTTTTACTTGCAGAAGCTAATATAGATTATGAGAAAGTACTTGAGCTTGAAGAAATTAATAGAGATTTCGCTACCACTGACGTAGTGCTTGTGATTGGGGCAAATGACGTAACTAATCCTGCTGCTAAAAATGATCCGAACAGTCCAATTTACGGTATGCCGGTACTCGATGTCGAAAAAGCACGTACGATTTTGTTTATTAAACGCTCTATGGCATCAGGATATGCAGGTATAAAAAATGCGCTATTTTATCACGATAATACTTTTATGTTATTCGGCGATGCTAAGAAAGTAGTTGAGGAGATAGTTAAGTTTCTAAATGAAGATTGACTTAAATAACTCTATTTGTTATAACTTCTTAAATTAAGCTAAAAAACCATTATCATGAATTCGCAAAAAACATTACCGCTTCTGCCAAAAGCCACGGCTATGTGGTTAATTGAAAATACTTCTTTAACTTTTAAACAAATTGCCGATTTTTGCGGTATTCATGAATTTGAAATAAAAGGTATGGCTGACGGTGAAGTAGCACAATCTATAAAAGGTTTAAATCCAATTGCAAACGGTCAGTTAACTTTAGAGGAAATTGAGCGTTGCAGTAAAGATCCTAATGCTAATTTACAAATTTCATATAGCAGCCCTGCTGATGAATTGATGAAAAATCAGAAAAAACAGCGTGCTAAATACACTCCTATAGCAAGACGTCAAGATAAACCGGATGCTATATATTGGTTATTGTCTAATTATCCAAACATCCAAGACCATCAAATAATTAAATTAATAGGTACTACTAAAATTACTATAGATGCTATTAGAACCCGTAGCCATTGGAATATGAATTCTATTCGTCCTCGTGATCCCGTATTACTGGGGATCTGTAGTCAAATAGACCTGAATAAAATAGTAGAAAGCCTAAAGCCTCCACAAAATCCTACAAAAGAATCATAAAATTATACTAACTGCTATCCTGCAAAAAGCTTGCTTACGTGAATTATTTTTTGATTGTTACCCCGCCTTGATCAGCGTTATTGCGTGGCTCATTTATGTCATTCCTGTATAGTCGGAACATTGCTGGATGGACTAGTAAAATCCACTGTGTCACCCCGTGGCTTGACCCACGGGGTCCATAAAAAAATCTAAAATACTAATAATATTAGTATTGTAAGCTAGATTCCGTGGTCAAGCCACGGAATGACAACGGGTGCGTTTTTCAATCCACACTGACAATACTTTTCTCACAAACGGATTTCTTTATGGATTAGAAAAGTAATTATTGCCTAATAAATCGTTTATCGCTAGGTAAAGTATAACTTTTATCGGTAGAACGATAGGGACAAATATCAATTCCTCCACGCCTAGTATATACTATATAAATAGAAAGAAAACCAGGACTTATAGCGTTTTTAATATCTGTAAAAATACGCTCAGCACACTGCTCTGCAAACTCATTACAATTTCTAAAAGATATTAAATATTTCAGAAAAGAATCATGTTTTAACTTTTTTCCTTTATATTTTATAACGATTGTACCCCAATCCGGTTGACCGGTTACTAAGCAATTTGATTTGAGTAAATTAGAATTAATCTCTTCTTCTACCAAAACATCTTCATACTCAATTAAACTATTATCGGGTGCACCGTAATTATTGCATACTATATCTAAATCATCGATATTTTTACCGCTTGGAACACCAAATTCTACTTTTGTATTTATAGGAAATATACGTCCTGTTACTTTAGCGTGTGTAACATTACTTAGATCCTGCAAGATAATTCTTTCTAGTTCTTTTACTGATTCAACAACAAAGTTATTAAAAGAATTTAGATATAATTTAAATGATTTTGATTCTACTATATTTTCAGAATCCGTCGGTATATAAAAAGTGCCTACTCCAACCCATGGCTTACCGTTCTTATTAAGACAAGATAGTTCATATGTATTCCAAACATCTACACCGTAAAACGGAAGATTATTACTATTTATTCCAAGTTCGTTTCGATTATTTATACGTGGAATTTTAAATAATAAAGTCACATCATAACTATCTTTATAAGTACTTTTTTTACCAAGTAAAGAAGTAGATAAAGGCATTAATTATGCTCCTTGTGCTAAAATTTCTTTTTGTTGTAACTCATCATATTCTTTTAGCATATAACCACGTCCCCATACTGTGTCGATATAATCTCTACCACCGGCAGCATCACTTAACTTTTTACGAAGTTTACAAATAAATACGTCAATAATTTTCATTTCCGGTTCATCAACACTACTATATAAGTGATTTAAGAACATTTCTTTAGTTAAGATAGTTCCTCTGCGGAGTATTAATAGCTCTAAAATAGCATATTCTTTGTTAGTCAAATGTACTTTTTTGCCGTCAACTTCTACACTTCTAGTATCTAGGTTTATGCTAACCTTATCAAACCTAAATACTGATGCTGCATGATCTTTAGAACGTCTAACTATAGCTTTAATTCTAGCAATTAATTCTTCTCTTACAAACGGCTTGGTTAGATAATCATCGGCTCCGAAAGAGAAACCAGTAATCTTTTGATCCGTATCCGTTAAGCTAGATAAAATTAAGATTGGGGTTTTTATTTTTGCAGCACGCAATCTTAGTAATATCTCAAAACCATTAATATCCGGTAACATAAGGTCTAAGATTACTAGATCATAACCACCAACTTTACCAAGTCTTAAACCTTCTACACCAACTGAAGCTTTATCGCAAACTATCCCTTCTGAAGCTAAAGTTAGCTCAATTAAGTTAGCCATTTCCGTCTCGCCTTCAATTAACAAAACTCTCATTATTTTTCTCCATAAAATTCAATTTTTATATTGTGCTATAATTTTTTATCTTGTGCCTTATACATTCATTAATAACATAAGTAAAGAATATTCAATCAAATTGATAAAATATCTACTATTATAAGCTCTATCTGTGATTTAAAAAGCATGAAACGAAATTTATTAAGTAATTAAATGATTTTCTTAGTTTTGATGCTCCGATATTTTCTTATGATATAAGGCACCAAAATCTATAGGATCAATCATTAAAGGCTGGAATCCTGCATCTTGAGTACAGCTAGCTATAATTTTTCTGGCAAATGGAAATATCATTGCCGGACAATGCACGGATAATAAAATCGCATGTTGTTCAGAATCAATATTAATTAAATTAAATACTCCAGCATATTTTAATTCTATCTGAAATAATTTATATTTCTCATTTCTTGCAATTGCCTCGATATTTAACTCTACTTCATAGAAATTTTCGTCCGATAAATTAGTAATATTTATATCTAAAGATAAATCAATTTGAGGGCGTTGATCCAAAGCCGCAAGAGAAGACGGGGCAGAAGGGTTCTCAAGAGATAAATCTTTTATATATTGTGCATTAACAGAAATATGCGGCATTGTCTCATTAGTCCCGGTGTTTATTGTACTCATAAAAATCCTTATTAAAAATTTAATATAATGTCCTACATAAAAAAGTTATGTTAGCGGTAAAGTTACGCCTACTTGTTTCATATATTTTCCTTGGCGATCGGCATATGAAGTATCACAAATTTGATCACTCTTTAAAAATAAAAACTGACAAGCTCCTTCATTTGCATATATTTTAGCAGGTAATGGAGTAGTATTAGAAAACTCTAAAGTTACATGTCCTTCCCACTCCGGTTCTAACGGAGTCACATTTACTATTATACCGCATCTTGCATAAGTGGACTTGCCGACACAAATAACTAATACATCACGCGGTATTTTAAAATATTCTATAGTTCTGCCAAGGGCAAAGCTATTAGGTGGAATAATACACACATCTACTTCTCTATCAACTAAATTATATTCACTGAAATTTTTTGGATCAACCGTAGTAGAATTTATATTGGTGAATATTTTAAATTCATTAGATACTCTAGCATCATAGCCGTAAGAAGATAAGCCATAAGAAATAATCTTTTCTTTATTATGCACTCTTACCTGCTTTTCCGCAAAGGGCCTTATCATACTTTGATTTATAACAGCTTCTTTTATCCACTTATCTGACATTATAGCCATAATCAAAACTTGATTTAATTAATAAACTAGTGATTATAACTCATAATTATTTACAATACAAAATTTTTCTTTAAAACTATAAGTCTGAAATTACTTGAATAATGATAGTGATAATAATACAACATTATATACTTAAAATTATTACAAATTAAAATAGTTTTTTATTGTGAATTCTGAAAGTATTATTATACTCTAGCGTAGTTGATTTATATTTATTAACACAATTTATTTTGTATAGTAAATTTTATTATTTAAGTTTATAGGAGTTTTATTAAAGTGAAAAAATTATTATTAGCTGCAAGTATTATTTGCCTTGCATCGGCTGGTCTTGCCGAAGAAAATTCAACACCTGTTATTTCTAATTCTGATACTGAAATAAAATTAGAAGGATTCTATTTATTTGAAAGCGGTTATATTAAACAGGATCATTTAATTTTATTTGATAAAAATGTAACTGATAACAGGAAAAAGCTAGGGTTTTACACGGAAGCAGCGTTTGCGGCCACTATTGCTAAAACTATCAATGATGTAATAGCAGGTGCTAAAATAGTGCTTCAGCCTACTACAAAAGCAAAAACCTCTACAAGTTATAATGGATCACATATCTTTATTGAAACTAGTTACGGTAAAGTAGAACTCGGCTCTCCTGCTGATGCAAGCGCTAAGCTGCGTATTACCGGTAGTCAAGTAACTGCAGGTACCGGAGGATGGTGTAGATATGCTCTACTTGACGGTCAATATATGCGATATAACGGTTTAAAATCGGATTTTGATACTAGTGCTAGCTTTTATCTTGAGTCATACTCTAATGCTTTTAATCAAATCAATGATAAAGCTGAGAGAGCTAGAAGATTGAATTTTTTCACGCCTAAAATGCAAGGCTTCCAAGCCGGAGTTTCTTATACTCCCGATACTGCTAATACAGGCGGTAATAGAGATATAAATAATTTAACGCTTGAAAGCTCAGGCAGAAACGGAGTTAGTGTTTCTAAAACCGGAATAAAGACGGTTAAATTAGAGAATAACGAAACCATGACTATTAATCAGAATATTAGGGATGCTTTTTCTGCCGGCTTAACTTATGAACATGAAATTAGCGAAGATGCAGACTTAAAATTATCTGTCACCGGAGAATACGGTAAACCTGCTCGTCGTCTTATTCATGCTAAAATGGACGGAACTACAATTCAAGTGCTTAATACCTATAAGCTTTCTAATTTAAAAGCATATAATCTTGGAGCTGTATTTACTTACGGTAATTTCTCTTGTGGTGCTTCTTACGGTAATTTAGGTAAAAGCTTAACCGCTAAGGAATATTATAAAGTCGGTCGTGATACCTATTATTACAATGGAGCAGTTGCTTATGGACAAGGACCTATAAAAACAAGTCTTGAATATCTTAAAACTTCAAGATATAAAAACACCGTTGATGCTGTAAGCCTCGCTACTGAATATAAGATCATGCCTGGTTTATTACCATATGCTGAAATTTCTCATTTCCAAGCTAAAGGTAAACCTGTATATTACCCTGAAGCACCTAGTAAAACAACACGAGGTACTGTTGGGCTTATAGGTACAAAACTTAAGTTTTAATTATTTACAAATTAATTGCCATCACTATTATAATCAAGGCTTAGAGCAATCTTATGCCTTGATTATTCCATTTTTTTAATTGAACTATCAATAAACTTTATAGTTCCGTCGTTGTAATAATCTTGTTTTCTCTTCTGTTAAATCTTTAAACCATTATATTAGCTTACAGCTCTCTAATTCTTGTCAAATTATGCTTAGCAACAGCTGCTGCTAAAAAACAAAGAAAAGAAGATTATAGGGCAGGTGGGTGGGGTAAATAATTAAATTATAATTTTATTGCGTTAATTGGTGCTGTCTACTATTTTAAACGTATGTCTATACTTCATGCCACAATCTTAACCGTTTTTCCTGAAATGTTTCCTGGGACTCTAGGACATTCTTTAGCAGGACAAGCACTAAATAAAAATATTTGGTCATATGACGTTATTAATATTCGAGATTTCGGTTTAACTAAGCATAAAAATATTGATGATGAGGCTTATGGTGGTGGTAACGGGCTTATAATGCGTCCTGATGTTATAGGTAGTAGCATAGATCATGCTCTTGCTTTAAATCCTAATGCTGAAATGTACTATCCTTCACCTCGCGGTAGAGTCTTTACCCAAAACTTTGCTAAAGAGATGTTGAAAAATAAAAACCTCATATTCTTATGTGGACGTTACGAAGGGATTGACGAACGTGTAATTGAAGAGTATAATGTTAAAGAAATTAGTGTAGGCGACTACATTTTATCCGGCGGAGAAATACCTACCCTCACCATTCTCGATTGCTTAATTAGACTACTGCCAGGTGTTTTAATGAACCAAAATACCTTATCTTCCGAGTCTTTCGAAGAAGACGGGGAATTTAAGGGCGGGCTTGAATGCGGCCTATATACAAGACCTGAAATTTGGCGTGATCGAGCTGTACCGAGTGTTTTGTTATCCGGTAACCACAGGCTAATTAATGAATGGAAAAAAGAGCAATCACATATGATTACTAAATTACGCCGTCCGGAGTTACTTAAAGATTTATAGAGTTAAGGAGTTAAAAAAATGAATATTATTGACCGCTTTGAACAGGAAAACATTTCAAAGCGTACTGCAAATAAAAAAATTCCTGATTTTGAAGCCGGCGATACAGTTAAGGTAACTGTTAGAATTATTGATAGATCGATTGAGAAAGACGGTAAGGAAAAATTAACGGAAAGATTTCAAGCTTATGAAGGTGTAGTTATCGCAAAAAGAAATCGCGGTATTACTTCATCTTTTTTAGTACGTAAAATTAGCCACGGTGAAGGAGTCGAAAGACGCTTTATGACTTACTCGCCGATAGTACACTCTATTGATGTAGTAAAATACGGAGTAGTTCGTCGTGCTAAACTTTATTATTTAAGAAATAGAAGCGGTAAGTCGGCTAGAATTAAAGAGAGACATATCCCTATTGCTAAAACTAAGGCAGCAAAAGCTTAAAATTTGTATCTTCTTATGTCATTACTGCGAAAGAGTGCGTTGCTACGTGAATACTAAATACGTCATTGCGAGCAGCCGTAGGCTGCGTGGCAATCTTATGAAATAATAACAAACTCCTGAGATTGCTTCGTCAATTACTTTGTAATTTCCTCGTAATGACGTATGCCTCAAATCCCTAAAGTATCCCTATAAAGCTCAAGCATAGCGTCCTGCTCGGCAAGTTTATCTTTATCCAATTTCTTTAGTTTCAATATAGATTTCATAGCTTTAACATCAAATCCATGTGAAGAAGCATCTTGGAAGATATCTTTTACTTCTTGAGATAAATCAGCTTTTTCTTGTTCTAATCTTTCTATTTTGCTTATATATTGCTCTAATTGTTCTTTTACTACTACTTCTGACATAAAAAATCATTTAACCTTTTTGAATTTACTATATAATACAAATATAATCCTTATTCAACAAAATATATAATAATGCAAATTTATCCTTTAAGACTTTTACCTAATAAAATCGATTTTGATTTTATGCATTTTAAAAAAGTTAGCTACACTTTCTCAATGATTTTATCACTCATTAGCTTTATTTGGATCGGTATATATAAATTTAATTTCGGTATTGATTTTGCCGGTGGTATAGTTATTGAAGTAAGGCTTGATCAAGCTCCTGATTTGCCAAAAATGCGTGGGGTTCTAGGCAAGCTTGGAATAGGTGAGGTGGTCTTACAGAATTTCGGTAGTGAGCGTGATTTATCGATTAGATTCGGTAGTAGTAGTGAAGAAAATCTCATGAAAAATATTGAGTTAATTAAAGCATCTTTGCAAAGTAATTTTCCTTATAAGTTTGAATATCGTAAGGTAGATTTTGTCGGTCCGCAAGTCGGTAGGCAGCTAATAGAAGCGGGGGCTATGGCGATGCTATTCTCTTTCTTAGCGATTATGGTTTATATTTGGGTGCGTTTTGAGTGGTATTTCGGTCTTGGTATACTTATCGCCTTAGTGCATGACGTAATACTCGCTCTTGGGTTTATGAGTATGACAAAGCTTGATTTTAACTTAAGTACTATTGCTGCAGTGTTAACTATTATAGGTTATTCCGTTAATGATTCGGTAGTAATATATGATAGGATTAGAGAAAATTTACGTAAATATCATAAAAAAAATATCACGGAAATTATAAATTTAAGTATTAATGAGACTTTATCAAGAACTATTTTAACTGTCATTACCACGCTACTTGCCAATTTAGCCCTTATTCTTTTTGGCGGTGAGGCAATCCGTAGTTTTAGCGTACTTGTATTTTTTGGGATAATAGCCGGTACTTATTCCTCAATTTTTATCTCTGCTCCGATACTTACAATGTTTGTTAATAGGAAGTTTAATAAAAAAGTAATAGAAAGGTAAAGAATCGTCATTGCGAGCAGGCATTGTTGCGTGGACCGGCTTCATCGTCATTGCGAGTGGCCGTAGGCTGCGTGACAATCTCAGAATTTTGGCACGAGATTGCTTAGTCAAAATTTTCAATTTTTCTTCGCAATGACGTTTTTAAGCCATAACGAGAATAGTTTATGCTAAAAGAAGAAGACAAAATTTTTACTAACCTGCATGGGCAGCAAAGCCATGATTTGAAATCTAGCAAGAAACGAGGCGATTGGGAGGATACTAAAGCTTTGCTTGATAAAGGTAGAGATTGCATCGTTGAAGAGGTTAAGAAGTCAGGGCTTAGAGGGCGAGGAGGTGCCGGATTTTCTACCGGTATGAAATGGTCATTTATGCCTAAAAATTCAGAGAAGCCTTGCTATTTAGTAGTAAATGCCGACGAGTCTGAGCCTGGCACTTGTAAGGATCGTGATATATTAAGGTTTGAGCCACACAAATTAATAGAAGGTTGCTTGCTTGCAAGCTTTGCTATAGGAGCGAATAATTGTTATATCTATATTAGAGGTGAGTTTTATAATGAGGCCTCTAATATTCAGCGTGCCTTAGATGAAGCCTATAAAGAAGGGTTAATAGGAAAGAATGCTTGCGGTTCAGGCTTTGATTGTAATATTTATTTACATCGTGGGGCGGGTGCTTATATTTGTGGCGAAGAAACGGCATTGCTTGAAAGCTTAGAGGGTAAAAAAGGTATGCCTCGTTTAAAGCCGCCTTTTCCTGCCGGCTTTGGGTTATATGGCTGCCCGACTACTATAAATAATGTTGAGTCTATCGCAGTAGTGCCAACCATTTTAAGACGAGGAGCTAGCTGGTTTGCCGATATAGGTAAACCTAACAATACGGGAACTAAGATTTTCTGCATATCAGGGCATGTTAACAAGCCTTGTAATGTTGAAGAAGCAATGGGAATTTCGTTAAAAGAATTGATTGAGAAATATGCGGGAGGTGTTCGTGGTGGATGGGATAATCTTAAAGCCATAATCCCGGGTGGTTCTTCCGTGCCTTTACTTCCTAAGTCATTATGTGAAGTGGATATGGATTTTGATAGTTTAAGAACCGCAGGTTCCGGACTTGGTACAGGCGGTATTATAGTTATGGATAAATCTACCGATATTATTTATGCAATAGCAAGGCTTAGTAAATTTTACATGCATGAATCTTGCGGGCAATGTACTCCTTGCCGTGAGGGTACGGGCTGGATGTGGCGAGTTATGATGCGGCTAGTTGAAGGTAATGCCAAAAAATCTGAGATAGACGAACTCCTTAACGTTACGAAAGAAATAGAGGGGCATACTATCTGTGCCTTAGGTGATGCGGCAGTTTGGCCGATTCAAGGGCTGATACGCCATTTTAGAAGCGAGATTGAGGCGAGGATAAAGAAGTTATAGCGTGGTTTGACTTTATCGTCATTGCGAGGAGAGATTGCCCGTGTGGATACTAAGCCATCATTGCAAGCGACTGAAAGGAGAAAGGAGCGTGGCAATCTCTCCTCGCAATGACGATTCCAATTTATAAACAATTAAGAGATTATGCAAACAGATAATACAAAATCAAACACTAATAAAACAGCTAAGCAAGAGTGTAGGTCTTTTGCTTTTGTAATATGTATCGCTTTACTTATTAGAATACTTATTATGGAGCCATTTACCGTTCCGACCGGGTCTATGAAAGCAACTATACTTGAGAATGACTATATATTTTCTACGAAATATAGTTATGGTTATAGTAATTATTCTTTATCTTTTTTTGATTTTATTCCTCTTTTTAAAGGGCGAATATTTGCTCGTGAACCGGAGCGTGGCGATATTGTAGTTTTTCGTCCGCCTAACGATATGAGTGTTAGATATATAAAGCGTTTAATAGGGCTACCCGGCGATAAAATTCAATTGATTGATGACGTAATATATATTAACGACAAAAAAATAGAACGCACGGAAGTGGGAACTTATATAAGCGAAGAGGGAATAAAATATTTAAAGTTTAAAGAAACACTGCCAAACGGTAGAACATATTTTTCTTATAAGCTTGCTCCTATTTATGGCGTTATATATAATGATAGATACGGTAATACGGATGTTTTTGATGTACCTGAAGGGAAATATTTCTTTTTAGGGGATAATAGAGATCAGTCAAATGATAGTAGAGTAAGTCTTGGATTTGTACCGTTTGAAAATTTTATTGCTAAAGCACAATTTATTTGGTTCTCAACAAAAATAACTTGGTGGGATAATGATATAGGAGTTATTAATCTAGTACTAAAGTTAAAGCCATGGATTGAATCTGTTAGGTTAAATAGAATTTTCAGAAATCTTTATAACACGGATGCGTAATGGAATCATTTGAGAAGTTAGAAAAGCTACTTAGCTATAGTTTCAAAAATAAAGAGCTTTTAATAGAGGCGTTGAGTCACCCGTCTTTAAGGCAACACCACGAGTACAAGGATGATAAAGATTATGAACGATTAGAATTTCTAGGTGATGCCGTATTAAATTTAGTAATCACAGAAATTTTATTTAGAAATTTTGCAAATTATAATGAGGGGAATTTAGCTAAAATTAGATCATATTTGGTTTGCAAAGAAACAATATGCATGGTTGGAGCTAAACTTACTTTAAAAAATTATATAATTATGACTCATGGCGAAGAAGTAGCAGGCGGGCGTGATAATCTTAATAATATAGAAAATGCCACGGAAGCTTTAATTGCAGCTATATATCTTGATAGCAATATTGAAACAACCCATGATATTATCGAGAAGTTATGGGCAGAATTTATAAAAGTTCAGAATTTAACGGATTATGACCCAAAAACTGCTTTACAAGAATGGGCTCAAGCTAGTGATCATCACCTACCGATATATCGTCTGATAAAAAGAGAAGGAGCCTCCCATTCATCGACTTTTACGGTTCTTGTAAAAGTAAAAGATTATGAACAAACAGGCACTGGTCACGCAATAAAAGAAGCAGAGAAAAACGCAGCACGAAGCTTATTGCATAGACTTAAAAATGACTAATAGACATCTTGCCAAACCAGCTTATAGAGAGGAATTTAAAGGAGACACAGAAGCACTTGCCTCCGCAGCGTACACACTAGTACGCGAGGATGCGAGTACTAGATCGACGTCTAAATTACCTCTAGAAGTGAAGTTTGGGAAGATGTCTAATCAGAAAACGGTATCGGTTTGTATAATCGGGCGACCTAATAGCGGAAAATCAACTTTATTAAACAGAATAATCGGTGAGAAGCTTTCAATCGTTACCCCAAAAGTTCAAACTACTAGGTCAATTATTACCGGTATTATTACCTTAAAAGATACGCAGGTAATTTTATACGATACGCCCGGTATATTTGAGCCGAAAGGGAGCTTAGAAAAAGCAATGGTAAGATGTGCGTGGTCTAGTTTGCATAGTGCGGATTTAGTGCTGTTAATTATTGATAGTATAAAGTCGTTTGATGATATAACGCATAATATTTTATATAAGCTTCGCTCACTTAATATTGTTCCGATATTTTTATTGAACAAAATAGACATCGAATCAAAATATCTAAATGACATTAAAGCTTTTTTAACAGAAAATCATCCTGATAGCTTGCTTTTTCCTATATCTGCTTTATCAGGCAGAAATATTGATGTATTACTTGAATATATAACAAGTAAGGCCAAAATTTCTCGTTGGCTTTATGCGGAAGACGACATAACGGATTTACCTATGCGTTTTATTGCAGCAGAAATTACAAGAGAGCAGTTATTTTTAAATTTGCAGCAAGAACTCCCTTATAAATTAACCGTACAAACCGAAAAATGGGAAGAGCTTAAAGACAAATCCGTAAAGATTAATCAAGTTATAGTAGTTTCAAGAGAGAGCTATAAAACTATAATACTCGGTAAAAACGGCTCTAAAATCAAAGAAATAGGAGCAAAATCCCGAATGCAAATGGAGAGGTTTTTTGGATTTCCTGTTCATTTATTTTTATTCGTTAAGGTGCGTGAGCTGTGGGAGAATAATCAAGAATTTTATCAGTATATGAAGATATAAAGCTGTCATCCTGTGGCTTGACAGGCTTTGTTTGATGGTTTTCGATGTCATTCCCGCGAAAGCGGGAATCCAGTAAAACCTACAAAAAACTTGTTTTTTAGGTTTATTTTATCAATATTAAGACTATTTCTGAATTCCCGCTTTCGCAGGAATGGTATAAAAGCCATATAATAATGCCAATAAAAATAACATTAAATAATCATGATAATACTTGGGATTGATCCGGCACTTGGGAGTCTTGGATGGGCAGTAGTGGCAAAGGAGATCGCACAGTTGAAATATTTAGCTAGTGGTATTATTAAAACAAATAGTAAGGATGAAATTCATCATAGACTTGCTTTTATTAATAGTACATTAGAAAAAGTAATATTAGAATATCAACCAAATATGGCAGCGATTGAAGAAACATTTGTTAATACTAATAGCGTGACTTCTTTAAAGCTTGGATATGCTAGAGGGGCGATAATGTCGCTGATCGGTAGATATAATGTGGACATGCGAGAGTTTAAGCCAAATACAGTAAAAAAAACCGTAACAGGATATGGGCACGCAGAGAAAGACCAAATTTTGCATATGATAAAGCTTTTGCTGCCTGGCACTTCCTTAATTACCAATGCCGATGAAGCTGACGCTGTAGCGATTGCCTATACCTGCTTAGTTACAAAAAATTATTAAAATGAATCCAATAATAATATTAGTTGCCCCGCAAATGGGTGCGAATATCGGTGCTACTGCAAGAGCAATGAAGAATTTTGGCTTAAATGAGCTTAGAATCGTAGCTCCAAGAGACGGCTGGCCTAATGAGCAAGCACGTAGTAATGCAGTCGGAGCGGTTAATATTATAGATCATGCAAAAATTTTTGATAGCCTAGAGGATAGCATTAAAGACCTCGAATATTTATATGCTACTACTTGCGTTAAAAGGGCTATGAATAAAGGTTATGTATTTTCACAAAATTTACCTTTAGATTATCCAAATTCTGAAAAAGTCGGGATAATGTTCGGGCGGGAAAATAATGGGCTTAGCAACGAAGAAATCGCATTTGCTAATAAGATTATCACTATTAATACAACCGAATTTAGCTCATTAAACATTGCTCAAGCGGTTATTATTATATGCTATGAGTTGTTTCGTAATTCTACGCCCAGAGAGGATGTACATAACATTCAAAAATTAGCTACTAAAGAAGAAATAGAGCATTTTTTAGTAAATTTATTCGGTAAACTCGATAAAGCCGGATTCTTCAAGGCTCCCAACAAAAAACCTACTATGCAACAAAATATCACTAATATATTTACACGTATCAATAGTCTCTCTTCCCCTGAAGTCCAAACTCTGCAAGGTATTATTAAATCTTTAAATCAATGATATTTAGTAATTTCTTAAGTTCAGGAACATAATTTCTTATTCGGTTATATATTTCATCGGCAAGCTTTTTATCGTAAGTATGAGATGTCATATTACGATCAGTAAGCATATAAATCCATAAACTCTCATCATTGATAATAGCGGCAACAAAAGCTTCCTTTATCACTTCTTTAGGATAGTGAAGCACTGTGCCTTTTTGAGAAAAATATTCTTTTAAAAACTTCCAAGCGAGTTCAAAAGTAAATTCAAATCTTTGTATAGTGGCATCAATATAAGCCCTATCTTCTGTTGTCGGTTTTAAATAAATATCTTCAAGCGTCATAAAAGTTTTATGAAATTTTTCAAGTTTAAGGTTTATTTTTGACATATATAATTTTTTTCTCTTTTAATATATTTTTATAAAGTTCAGAGCTTATTTTAGTACTTTCAAACCTTATACAATCTATTTTTAAAAGCGTGTCGGCATTCTCTATAATAGACATAACTTCTAGCCATTCTTGATCTGTAATATTAGGGCAGATAATTGCAATATCAATATCGGAACGCTCATCGTTATCCCCTCTAGCACGAGAGCCAAAAAGCCATATTTCGTTGACAAACGGTAAAGATTTTAGCTTATTAATGAATATATATGATTGTATATCTTTATCCATATAATTACCAGCTTTTGATTAAAGATTTAATAATTTCAGCTACTCTTTCTACTTCATTTAAGGGTTTGTAGTTATATTCTTCTAGAGCAATAGTCGATTTATCAAAAATTCTTGCTATCTTCTGTTCTACTAACTGCTTTATAAAAATCTTATGCTTTGAAGAATTAAAGTTTGGTGGGCAGAATATATAAAGAGGCTTGCCGCTTGAAGCTGCTTCACTGCACATTGAGATTGAGTCAGCCGTAGAGATTATATATTTTGCCTTGGAGAGCATAGCTATATAAGGATTATAGCCTGCGTCTTCGTTTGGGTCATAAATAATTGTGGAAGACGGCATATTATTTTTAATAATTGATTTTACAGTGTGTGGTGTACGTCTACTAAAACTAATGAAAAAAGGTATTTTTTGATTAGTATATATTTTATTTAATAATGAAGCAAATAAAACTGCTTCATCTTCATGTAAATTAAATTTTTTATTATTCCCACCGATTATCACTGCAATAAACTGTTTAGGATTAGGATAATGTTTTTGGAGTTCCAAGTTCGCCGTGGCGAACTTTTCGGTTACGTTGTTGATAGCTCCGTTGATGGGGATGATGGTTTTAAAGTCGTTATTGCGAAGAAATACGAAGTATTGACTAAGCAATCTAGTAAAAAAGCCCTGAAATTGCTTCAGCCACTTTGTGGCTTCGCAATGACGTTGGTCATGATAAGGCAGAATAACGGCATCAAATGTATTGTAAGGAAGATTAGGCTGCATTATTTGTATTAACTTAATATCTTTAAATTTCTTTTTTAAATAAAATGCTAGTACTGCCGTTCTTCTTCCAGCGGTAATTATCATATCAGGTGGGGACTTATCCAAAAGATACTGCAATAGCTCACTTTTTATATGAATAGGATAATATTTTAGTAAAAAGTTCGGTAGCTTAGCTAAGCAATTATATTCAAGCTTAATTGTTGTATATTCTTCCGTTAATTTTTCAGCAAGTGCAATAGCCTGATGGGTATTGCCTGTTCTATCATCTGCCAATACGTGTATTTTCATTGTAAATACTTCTCTAAAGGTAATGTTAATAAGTTTGTTAGAGGTAGTGATTTATCGCAAGCCTCGGCTATTTGTGGTGTGATCGGAATTTGAGCGATTAGTGGTATATTATATTTTTGCGATAAATGTCCGCCGCTATTATTTTTAAGCATATAGCTCATATTCTCAATTAGTCCCAAAATAGGTAAATTTAGTTTTTGATATAAATCTATAGAACGTATTACGTCTATTTCTGATATTTTTTGTGGTGTAGTTACGATTATTACGCCGTCTAAATGATAATTTTCTAGTATACTTAAATGAATATCACCTGTCCCCGGCGGCATATCGATAATTAAATAATCTAAATTATCCCATTTTGTTACCGATAATAATTGATAAATAGTCTTACTCGTCATAGGACCACGCCAAATAATTGCCGAATGGTCTTTAACGAAGAAGCCTATAGACATAATTTCGATGCTTTGAGCAAGTACCGGTATTATTCGTCTATCTTTCGTTTTAGGTACTTCGTTAATGCCGAATATATGCGGAATTGACGGACCGTAAATATCCGCATCTGCTATCCCGACTCGGTAATTTTCTAGACTTAACTGCTGAGCAATAAGAGCCGATATTGTAGATTTTCCGACTCCGCCTTTACCTGACGCTACTAAGATAATTTTTTTTACATTTTCTACAAAATGTTTTAGTTTTTGAACTTTTTTCTCCATCGGTTTACTTTCGGTAAAAACAATTGTTATTTTATTTACTGCCGAAATCTCGTTAAGTTTATTAATTGCCTTAAGTCTAATTTCTGCGGCTTCTAACTTGTTTTTACCTGATATATCTATTGAGAAACCGATATTATTACCTTTAATTATAATATCCGATATAACTTCATTTAAAAAAGTACCGTCTTTAAAGGTAATATGCTGAATTTTATCTATAATTTGTCGTTGGTGTAAATGCGCCATAATTAAATTTCCTTTTTAAAGCTGTTGAAGCTCGTAACTTGACGTTATATACTATAATATATATAATTATCTCATCTTTAAAATAATATAAAACAACAAAGCAAATGCTTAATAAAAAATATATCTCAATTTTAAAAAAATCCCCATGGAAAGATTTTGATTCTGATAAAGAAGATAACATATTCACAAGACCGCGTAAAAATCAATTTAATTTTGATCAATTTCAATTCCCGTTTAATTTCAATGCTAAAACAATAATTTTAGCTGTTGTCGCAGTGGTTGCTTTATGGCTCGCTTCGGGTATTTATGAAATAAAAGAAGGCGAAGAAGCAGCGGTAATAAGATTTGGGCGTCTTGTGCGTAAGGGTTACCCCGGGCTTAATTATCATTTACCGGTGCCTTTTGAAAAGATAATAGTTGAGAAAGTTAAACAATCACGCCGGATTGAGATTGGTTATCGTACAAATAGCTCTCTGCGTAGCGGTGGCGATAATACTAAAAATATTGCCGGTGAAAGTATAATGCTCACCGGTGATGAAAATATCGTTGCTTTAAATTGTGACGTAATGTGGCATATTAATAATCTTGAGGATTTTATTTTTAACTTACAAAGACCTGAAGAAACAGTAAAAGCAACAGTTGAGAGTGCCGTTAGGGAAGTCATAGGCAATACTCCTA
Source organism: Rickettsia amblyommatis (assembly GCF_002078335.1). NCBI lineage: Bacteria > Pseudomonadati > Pseudomonadota > Alphaproteobacteria > Rickettsiales > Rickettsiaceae > Rickettsia > Rickettsia amblyommatis. The sequence goes on from NZ_CP015012.1 coordinate 684,771, forward strand.
TTTCTTGGGTATTATCCGATCAAAAGCAGGAGATTACTTATAAAATAGAGAAATTAGCACAGAAGATATTGGATAGTTATAATGCCGGTGTTATGATTGAGAAAGTACAATTATTAAAAGCCGAGCCGCCTGCCGAAGTAATAGATGCTTATAGAGATGTGCAAACTTCAAAAGCAGATAAAGAAAAAGAAATAAATCAAGCTCAAGCCTATAATAATAAGATTTTGCCGGAAGCTAGAGGAGCGGCTGCAAAGATTATACAAGAAGCAGAAGGTTATAGAGAAGAAGTTATATCGAAAGCAGAAGGTGATAGCCAAAGATTTAATGCTATTTATAAACAATATGCTACAGGTAGGCAAGTAACTAGAGATAGATTATATTTAGAAGTAGTCGAAGAGATATTAGGCGGTTCAAATAAAACGATTATTAATAATGCACTACTGCCGCACATGGCTATTAAACCATAGGGGTGCGATAGTTATTCCCGCTTTCGCGGGAATAACATCGAGCGTGTTTTTCACTCTATACACGAATGACATCTAAACAACAAGGAATATTAAATGCAACAAAAGATTTATTATATAATTTTTATAATTGTTTTTGGGCTGGTACTGATTTCTAGCTCCTTATTTTCAGTTGACCAACGCCAATCTGCAGTAGTATTCCAGTTTGGTGAGGCAGTTAGAACTATAGAAAATCCAGGACTAAATATTAAAATCCCATTTATTCAAAATGTTGAATTTTTTGATAAGCGTCTTTTAGATGTTGAGGTTGAGGCAAAAGAATTAACGGCTGCTGACGGTAAACGAGTTATTGTTGATGCCTACGCCAAATTCCAAATTAATAATCCCGTAATGTTTTATAAAACGGTACATGATTATCAAGGTGTAAAAATTAGGCTGACTCGTAATCTTGAATCGTCAATGCGTAAGGTGATAGGTAAAATCTCGCTAAGTAGCCTTTTAAGTCAGGAACGTAGTAACGTAATGTTAAATATCTTAAATCAAGTGGACGGTGAAGCTAAAAGCTTCGGTATTGATGTTGTAGATGTTAGAATTTTAAGAGCAGACTTACCAAAAGAAAATAGTGCCGCTATTTATCGTCGTATGCAAACGGCACGTGAAAAAGAAGCAACCCAAATTAGAGCGGAAGGACAAGAAGAAAGCGTGCGTATTCGTTCAAAAGCAGATAAAGAAAGTAAAATAATACTTGCTAAAGCTTATCGAGATGCACAAATTATTAAAGGTGACGGCGATGAGAAAGCAGCAAAAATATATAACTCTGCTTATTCAGTCGACCCGGAATTTTATAAATTTTATAGATCACTTTTAGTATATAAAAATTCTTTAAAGAAAGAGGATACTAATTTTGTAATTTCACCGGATGCTGAAGTTTTAAAATATCTAAATCTAACTAAGTAGTATACTAGTCTATCTACTTTTTATTTACTTGGAGTATATGGTTAATGTGAAAATAGTTCTTGTTATAATAGTTTTAATATCAAGTAACGTTGTTCTAGCAAAAGAAAATAGTAAGTCTTTAAAAGTAGCAGATCAAGAAGAGAATGAATTTACGGCAATAAATTCTGCTCCTTTAAAAGTAAGTGAAGCCGCCCGTTATAGCTTTGCCGATATAGTTGAACCATTAATTCCTGCAGTCGTTAATATTTCAACAATAGAATATGTTAATAGTAAATCGGAAAATGCCGAGAAAGATCCTCTGCAAGAAAAAGTTAATGATTTTTTAGAAAAGCTTAATATACCGCTGAATTTGGAAGAGGTAGATCAAACTCCGAAAAGTGTTCCGCTTGGTTCAGGATTTATTATTGAACCTAACGGCTTAATAGTGACAAACTATCATGTAATTGCTAATGTTGATAAAATTAATATAAAACTTGCAGATAATACCGAATTATCGGCTAAATTAATAGGTAACGATACTAAAACCGATTTAGCTCTCTTAAAAATAGATAGCGAGGAACCTCTACCTTTTGTTGAGTTTGGAGATTCAAATGATGCAAGAGTAGGAGATTGGGTGATTGCGATCGGTAATCCGTTCGGTAATCTAGGCGGTACGGTGACAAGCGGTATTATTTCTTCTAAAGGGCGGGATATCGATATAGATACGGACAATATAGTCGATAATTTTATTCAAACGGATGCTGCAATTAATAACGGTAATTCTGGTGGTCCTATGTTTAATTTGGATCAGAAAGTAATCGGCGTCAATACGGCAATTTTTTCACCGCTCGGTACTAATATAGGTATCGGTTTTGCAATACCGTCAAATACTGCAAAGCCTATAATCGAACGTCTTAAGAAAGATGGAAAAGTAAGTAGAGGACGCCTTGGAGTAACAATACAAGATTTAACCGAGGAAATTTCTGAAGGGCTAGGACTTAAAGATACTAGGGGGGTGTTAGTAGCTAAAGTACAAGAAGACGGTCCAGGTGATAAAGCGGGAATTAAAACAGGTGATATAATAATAGAGTTTGCAAATATACCGGTTAAAAATACTAAAAAATTACGTGTAATTATTGCAGATGCTCCTATTGATCAGGAAGTAAAAGTGAAAATACTTCGCGATAAAAAGGAGCTTGAATTACCTATTAAAATTACTTCGGATAATGAAGAGGTTACCAAAGATTCTACAGAAGAGACCAATAAGAAAGAAATAACAAATAAAGAAGAAAATAATTAAAATAATAGTACTTTTGGTAATTTGATTGAAGAACTAAGACAAAAATATACTATTCCTCAAGATAAAATGGGAATAGTGATAACCAATATTAATCAGGAAAGCATAGACGATATAAGTACGCTAGAAGAATTATATGAAAATGCTAAAAAATCAGATAAGCAAAATATTTTGCTCCTGATTGAAAGGGGTAGTAGTAATATGTTCGTACCATTGCAGGTTATGTAAGATATAGTTTTCTATGTCATCCCCGCCTTCGCGGGAATGACATAGAATGTAAAAATAATACCTAAATAATTTATGAATGAAAAAATAGCAATTTTAAGTGCATATAGTTTTGTTAATATAGAAGAACCGGCGAATTTGATACCGAAACTTTTGCTTATCGGTAAAAGAAAATATGTTAGAGGTACTATTTTATTAGCTAATGAAGGCTTTAACGGCTCTTTTTCAGGTTCATATGAAAATGTAAATCTTGTACTTGAAGAATTGATAAAGCTAACCGGTCCCAAAGATGTTAACGTTAAAATAAATTATAGTGATGTTCATCCTTTTCAGAAATTGAAAGTCAGACTTAAGAAAGAGATTATAGCAATGAACGTTAATGATTTAAATGTTGATTTGTTTAAAGGCGAATATATAGAGCCGAAAGATTGGGATGCATTTATCACAAAACAAGATGTTATAGTAATAGATACTCGAAATGATTATGAAGTAGAGGTCGGTACATTTAAATCAGCAATTAATCCTAATACCAAAACATTTAAACAATTTCCTGCTTGGGTTCAGCAGAATCAAAAATTGCTCAAAGGTAAGAAAATTGCTATGGTTTGTACAGGTGGTATCAGGTGTGAAAAATCCACCAGCTTACTTAAAAGCATAGGTTATGATGAGGTATATCATTTAAAGGGTGGAATACTGCAATATCTAGAAGATACACAAAACAAGAACAATTTATGGCAAGGTGAATGTTTTGTCTTCGATGATAGGAGAGCAGTGACAGATGATTTATCGCCCGTAGAAAGACATTGGTTGCAGAGATAGATGTCGTTGACCGATTGAAACGTGTAGTATGTCATTCCCGCGGAAGCAGGAATCCAGTAATTAAAAAATACACATATACTGAATTTTTAAAATTAAAAGCTCTCTTTTTTCTGGATTCCTGCTTCCGCGGGAATGACATAGCCCTTTTTTATTTATTAGAAATATATGACTAAAACCAAACAAGAAATTTATAATAAGCGTCCCACTTCGCCGCATTTAACTATATATAAGCCGCAAATAAGTTCTACATTATCAATTTTGCATCGTATGACAGGCGTAGCTTTGTTTTTTGCGGTGTCAATCTTGGCGTGGTGGTTGATTCTTAGTAAATATGACAATAATTATTTACAGCTTGCTGAATGCTGTATTATAAAAATATGCTTAGTAGCTGTTAGCTATGCTTGGTTTTATCATTTATGTAACGGCATTCGGCATTTATTTTGGGATATCGGTTACGGTTTTTCTATAAAATTGGTTAATATCACTGGTTGGTGTGTAGTGGTAGGATCTGTATTATTAACGGTATTGTTATGGGTGTAGTAATTAAAAACGTCATTGCGAGGAGATGCGTAGCATCGACGTGGCAATCTCAGAAATAATAACAAATGCCTGAGATTGCTTAGTCAATTGCTATGCAATTTCCTCGCAATGACGAAAAGCTAAAACAAATAATAGAGAAAATTAATGGTATATGATTTTAAAGCAGAAATTGTAAAAGCAAAAAATAGCGGTTCTGCTAAAAGCGGTTCTCATCATTGGTTATTGCAAAGAGTAACGGGGATTATATTAGCTTTATGTTCTGTGTGGCTAATATATTTTACGTTAACCAACAAAAATAATGATATCAATATTATTATGTGGGAGCTTAAAAAGCCTTTTAATGTAGTAGCTTTGTTAATTACGGTGGTTATTTCGTTGTATCATGCGATGCTTGGTATGCGTGTAGTAGTTGAGGATTATATAAGTTGTCACAAATTACGTAATACATTGATTATAATAGTGCAATTATTTTGCATTATGACTATTGTAGCTTTTGTAGTAGCGATGTTTTATAAAGGATAAAAATTGTCATACCGCGGCTTGGCCTCGGTATCCAGAAAATAATTTATAGCATTATTGTGTATTGAATTACTGGATCCCATGGTCAAGCCATGGGATGACAGAGGTAGACAATTCACGTATCAAAATAGAAAAAATTAATTTAATGACCAAAGCGTATAATATCATTCATCATAAATTTGACGTAGTAGTTGTAGGTGCAGGCGGAGCAGGTCTTCGTTCTGCATTCGGTATGGCTAAAGAAGGGCTAAATACCGCTTGTATAACTAAGCTGTTCCCAACCCGTAGTCATACTGTGGCTGCTCAGGGCGGAATTAGTGCGGCTCTTGGGAATATGGGCGAAGATGATTGGCGTTGGCATATGTATGATACGGTAAAAGGTTCTGATTGGTTAGGCGATCAGGATGCCATTGAGTATATGTGCAAAAAGGCTCCCGATGCGATTTTAGAGCTAGAGCATTACGGCGTACCTTTCTCAAGAACTGAAGAGGGAAAAATTTATCAGCGTCCTTTTGGAGGAATGACAACAGAGTACGGCAAAGGAAAAGCAGCTCAGCGTACATGTGCTGCGGCAGATCGTACGGGGCATGCCATACTTCATACTTTATATCAACAGTCACTAAAACATAAAGTACAGTTTTTCGTTGAGTATTTTGCTATTGATTTATTGATGGAAGATGGTGAATGTAGAGGCGTAGTTGCGTGGAATTTAGATGACGGTAGTCTGCATTGTTTTAGAGCTCATAATGTAGTGCTTGCAACGGGCGGATGCGGGCGTGCTTATTTTTCGGCGACGTCTGCTCATACTTGTACGGGTGATGGGGGCGGTATGGCGATTAGAGCCGGTCTTCCACTGCAAGATATGGAATTTGTACAGTTCCATCCGACAGGTATATATTCGGCGGGCTGTCTTATTACCGAGGGGGCAAGAGGCGAAGGGGGATATCTCGTTAATGCAAACGGTGAGCGTTTCATGGAGCGTTATGCTCCTGCTGCAAAGGATTTAGCTTCAAGAGATGTAGTTTCAAGAGCAATGACTATAGAAATCAGAGAGGGGCGAGGAGTTGGCGAGCATAAAGATCATGTATTTTTACATTTAAATCATTTATCGCTTGAGATTTTACATAGTCGTTTGCCCGGTATCTCTGAGACGGCTAAAATTTTTGCCGGTGTTGACGTGACTAAAGAGCCGATACCGGTACTTCCTACGGTACATTATAATATGGGCGGGATACCGACTAATTATCACGGTCAAGTCATAATCAAAGACGGTAAAAATCATAATAGCGTAGTAAAAGGGCTTATGGCAATCGGTGAAGCGGCTTGCGTATCGGTACACGGTGCTAACCGATTAGGATCAAATTCTTTGCTTGATTTAGTAGTATTTGGTAGAAGTTCTGCATTAAAAGCAGCTGAGCTTATTAAGCCTGTGAGTCCCCACAAGTCTATAAAAGAAGAAAGCCTTGAAAAAATTATAAATAGATTTGATAAAGTCCGTTACGCTAACGGTAATATTTTAGTTGCAGAGTTAAGGCTTAAAATGCAAAGAACTATGCAAAGCCATGTTTCGGTATTCAGAAATCAAGAGGTACTAGATGAAGGAGCAGGAATGATTAGCGAAATAAGAAGCGGCTATAAAGATATAAAAATTAACGATAAATCTTTAATTTGGAATAGCGATTTAGTGGAAGCCTTAGAGCTAGATAATCTACTTGATCAAGCTTTAGTAACGGTATATTCGGCAGCTGCAAGAAAAGAAAGTAGAGGAGCGCATGCACGTGAAGATTATCCTGATCGTAATGATGGGGATTGGATGAAGCATACTCTTAGCTCTATCGATGAAGCAGGTAAAGTAATTCTTGATTATAAACCTGTGACTTTAACTACTTTAACCGATGAAGTAACAGCAGTCCCGCCGGTGAAGAGAGTGTACTAATTAATGTTCTTATGTCATTCCTGCGAAAGCAGGAATCTAGAAACCTTTAATGTCATATCCCGCGATTTAATCGCGGGATCCAAAAATGCTTATTTTTTTAGATATCGCGGTCAAGCCGCGGTATGACAAGGAAAAAATATATATAAAATATGTTTGAGTATTTAATAAAATTCTATCCAACAATCTTTTTTATTGTAGAGGGAACTTTGGTAACTTTAAAATATAGCGTTATTGCCGTTATATTCGGTTTAGTAATAGGGATGCTGCTTGCTATTTGTAAGGTAAATAAAAATCGTGCTTTAAGGCTTTTTGCAAATTTCTATACTTCTATTTTCAGAGGAACGCCTTTATTAATTCAATTAAGTATTATTTATTTTGCTTCACCTTATATCATAGGCGTTAAATTTAGTGTGTTTATGGCGGGAGCTGTTTCTTTTTCTCTTAATTCGGGAGCATATGTTTCCGAAGTAATTAGGGCAGGGATTAATGCAGTTGATAAAGGGCAGTTTGAAGCGGCTGAAGCTCTTGCTATTCCAAAGTTTTTAATAACGAAAGATATAATTCTACCGCAAGCAGTTAAAAATATTTTTCCGTCATTAGTAAATGAGCTTGTAAATTTGATTAAAGAATCAGCCATTATTTCTATGCTTGGAGAAATGGATTTAATGCGTAGAGCACAAATTGTATCAATTGAAACATATAATTATTTTTTTCCAATGCTTATTGCTGCGTGCTGTTACTATATTTTAGTTATGTTAATCAGCTTTATAGCAAAAATAATTGAGAAAAAAATGATTGTTAATTAAAACATACTTGCTTTTATGGAAAAAGTAATTATAATTTAAATTTAGTGTAATTTACAAATTCTTATAATTTGTATTTAGAAATGATTGAAAAATAAAGGGTGGAAAATACTTCCACCCTTTATTTATCGTATATATATTTTTTGGAGTATTTTTTAAATGCCGACATATAATCAATTAGTACGTTTTGGGAGAAAGTCAAAAACTCGTAAGACCAAATCTCCTGCCTTAGAATCTAATCCTTTTAAAAGCGGTGTTTGCCTAGTTGTAAAAACCGTTACCCCTAAAAAGCCTAACTCTGCGCTTCGTAAGATTGCAACGGTGCGTTTAAGTAATAAAAGAACCGTAAATGCATATATTCCTGGTGAAAAGCATAGTGTAAAGGAGCATGATAGGGTGTTAGTAAGAGGCGGTCAGGTTCCTGATCTTCCGGGGGTGAAATATCATATCGTACTCGGTGCTTATGATATTGCCGGAGTTAAAGGACGTAAGCAAGGTCGGTCACGTTACGGTGCTCCTCGTAAACAAGTTGCAGTTACAAAAAAATAAATTATTAGTTAGAGAGAAAAAATAAAATGTCACGTCGTCATGCCGCGGAAAAGCGAGTAATTTTACCTGATATGAAATATAACAGTATTTTACTGTCAAGATTTATCAATAATATTATGAAAGAAGGGAAGAAAGCCCTTGCAGAGAAAATTGTTTATTCAGCCTTTAATAAAATTGAAAAGAAGCATAGAGTTGATCCGTATCAAACCTTTAAGAATGCTATGCATAACGTGAAGCCGCATTTAGAAGTAACTTCGGTTAGGGTTGGAGGAGCTAATTATCAAGTTCCGACTCATGTTGATGAAAGAAGAGGCTATGCCCTTGCTAGCCGTTGGATTATTAATGCTGCGTCAAAACGTTCTGAAAAAATGATGATTGATAAACTTGCCGAAGAGCTGTTTGAAGCTTCTAATAATAGAGGCGTTGCCATTAAGAAGAAAGAAGATACTCATAAAATGGCCGAAGCTAATAAAGCTTTCTCTCATTTTAGCCCTAAAAAAATGAAATAAGGTAGGGTATAATGAGTAAAATAAATAAACTTGAGCATATTCGTAATATCGGTATATGTGCTCACATTGATGCCGGTAAAACCACAACTACCGAACGTGTTTTATATTATACCGGTAAATCGCATAAAATAGGTGAAGTTCATGAGGGCGGTGCTACCATGGATTGGATGGAACAAGAACAAGAACGCGGTATAACCATTACCTCAGCTGCTACTACTTGTAGATGGCAAGATAAAATAATTAATATTATCGATACTCCTGGACACGTTGACTTTACTATCGAAGTAGAGCGTTCGCTTCGTGTTCTTGACGGTGCGATTGCAGTATTTGACGGTGTAGCAGGTGTTGAACCGCAATCAGAAACGGTTTGGAGGCAAGCAGATAAATATAATGTTCCTAGAATGTGTTTTGTCAATAAAATGGACAGAATGGGAGCAGATTTTTATAGATGCGTTGAAATGCTCAAAGATCGTTTAGGAGCAAAACCGCTTGTTATTCAGTTGCCTGTAGGGATTGAAGAAAATTTTAAAGGTATAATTGATCTTGTTAAAATGAAAGCAGTGGTTTGGAAAGATGAAGCACTTGGAGCTGAGTATTTGGAAGAAGATATACCTGCCGATATGAAAGATAAAGCTGAAGAATATCGTGCTAAATTACTTGATATGGTTGTTGAGTTAGATGATCATGTTATGGAAAAATATTTATCAGGTGAAGAAGTAACAGCAGAAGAGATTAAAAGATTAATCAGAAAAGGTACTATTTCAGCAGCATTTTATCCGGTTTTATGCGGTAGTGCTTTTAAAAATAAAGGGGTGCAGCCTTTACTTGATGCCGTAGTAGATTTCCTACCTTCGCCTATTGATATAGGTATAGTAAAAGGTATGGAAGTAAGTACCGGTGAAGAAAAAAATTTCCCTATTTCGGTAACTGAGCCTTTTGCAGCTTTAGCATTTAAAATTATGAATGACCCGTTTGTCGGGTCATTAACTTTTATTAGAATATATTCAGGTAAAATTACTTCAGGAACAACTGTTATTAATACCGTAAAGAATAAAAGAGAAAAAATCGGTAGAATGCTATTAATGCATGCTAATAATCGTGAAGACGTAAAAGAAGCATCAGCAGGTGATATAGTAGCTTTAGCAGGTCTTAAAGATACTACCACAGGTGATACGTTATCCGATATTGATCAGCAAGTAATCTTAGAAAGAATGGAATTTCCAGAGCCGGTAATTGAGCTTGCGGTAGAACCTAAATCAACAGCCGATCAAGAAAAAATGGGCCTCGCACTTTCTCGTTTAGCAGCTGAAGATCCATCATTTAGAGTGTCAACTGATCATGAAACAGGACAAACAGTGATAAAAGGAATGGGAGAACTCCATTTAGAAATTATCATTGATCGTATGAGAAGAGAGTTTAAGGTCGAAGCAAATATTGGAGCTCCTCAAGTAGCATATCGTGAAACTATAACAAAAGCTTGTGAAATTGATTATACCCATAAGAAACAATCTGGCGGTGCAGGACAATTTGCTCGTGTAAAAATTATTTTTGAGCCTCTAAAAGAGGTAAAAGATCTAAAAGATGAAGATAAAAATAAAATTTTTGTATTTGAAAGTAAAATCATCGGCGGTGCCGTGCCTAAAGAATATATACCAGGTGTTGAAAAAGGATTAAATAATATTAGAGAAACCGGTGTTATTGCCGGTTATCCTATGATTGATTTTAAAGCAACTTTAGTTGACGGTGCGTTTCATGATGTAGATTCTAGTGTACTTGCGTTTGAAATTGCTGCAAAGGCAGCATTTAGAGAAGGGATGCCGAAAGGTAATCCTAAATTACTTGAGCCGATTATGCAAGTTGAAGTTATCACTCCTGATGAATATATGGGTGATATTATAGGCGATTTAAATAGTCGTAGAGGACAAATTCAAAGCATGGATCCAAGAGGGAATGCTCAAGTAGTTACTGCGAATGTTCCTTTAGCGGAAATGTTTGGTTATGTTAATACGCTTAGGTCTTTATCTCAAGGTAGAGCTCAGTTTAGTATGATATTCTCTCATTATGATCAAGTGCCGAGTCAAGTAGCTGATATTATTAAAGCTAAAAAATAATTTAGGAGTGAGATGTTACGTCTTATAGAAATAAATGTTGTTTTGCTGTGGCAGCTTATAAATTAGAAGTACTGTTTGTTATAGTAATTTTTTTAATAATAACAAATATAAATTTTATTGATTTTTTATTAAAAATATGATAGGAGTGTAGCTCAATTGGTAGAGCGCCGGTCTCCAAAACCGGAGGTTGCGGGTTCGATGCCTGTCGCTCCTGCCATTATAGGCTTAGAGCTTTTTTGCTATAAAATATAGAATTTTGTAAGAAGTCTAATAAATTACCTAACAAAAATATGTTTAAAGAATATAAAATTTATAAGTTTTTTGAACAAGTTAAACAAGAAACTTATAAGGTAGTTTGGCCAACTAGAAAAGAGCTTATTGCTTCAACATTAGTAGTGGTAGTAGCAGTTTTTATTTTTAGTTTAATGTGTTTGGTACTTGATTATAGTATACATAACATAATGCAGCTTTTGCTTAATATCGGCAAATAGTATAAGGAATAAATTGTGACAGAACAGAGTATAGATAGTATATTACCTTCTTCTGAAAAAAATGTAAAGCAGTGGTATGTAGTACATACGGCATCAGGAGCAGAGAAACGCATTAAAGAAGATATGCTTAGAAAAATCGCTAAACAGAAAATGACGGATTTTTTTGAAGATATATTAATACCTGTTTTTGGAGTTTCTGAAGTTAAACGCGGTAAAAATGTCAAGGTAGAAAAAAAACTAATGCCGAGTTATATCTTGATAAAGATGAATATGACTGATAAATCTTGGCATTTAGTAAAAAATATATCTGGAGTAACCGGCTTTTTAGGAGGCAAAACCACGCCAAAAGCTCTTACAGAAAGTGAAATACAAAATATTTTTAATAATTTGGAAGCAGAAGCTAAAGAAGCAAAGAATTCTAAATTGTATGAAGTTGGTGAAATAGTGACTGTTACAGACGGTCCTTTTGAAACTTTCATGGGTACAGTAGAAGAAATAGATCAAGAAAAAAATAGGTTAAAAGTTTCAGTTGCAATATTTGGTAAAGCAACTCCAATAGAACTAAATTTTAATCAAGTAAAGAAAAATGATTAAAAGTTGGGCTAAATACGGTTTATCAAATTACTTAAGCTGTATTGTACGCATGTTCAGGATGTCATTGTTGCGGGATAATGCGTCGTCATTGCAAGCAGACGTAGGCTGCATGGCAATCTAGAAGAAATAATAAAAAACTTCTGATTTACAGAATTTTTTTTCTTCCTTGTTTTGTCAAAACTTACAGCTTTTCCTCGCAATGATGGGAAACAAGATCCATGCAATTGTTACAAAGTAATATTAATTTAAGAGAAAAATAAGGATATTTATAAATGTCTCAGAAAGCAATAAAAGGTTATATTAACTTGATAATTCCGGCTGCCGGAGCCACTCCTGCACCTCCTATAGGACCGGCCCTAGGACAAAGAAAAGTTAATATTGCAGCATTTTGTAAAGATTTTAATGATGCTACGCAAGCTATGGAAAAAGGAATACCTCTGCCAACCGTAATTACCGTTTATGAAGATAGGAGTTTTTCTTTTAAAATAAAAACTCCTCCTGCTTCTTACTTTTTAAAGAAGTATGCTAAAATTACTAAAGGTTCTAGTGCTACTAAAAAAGAAGCCATAGTAGGTAAAGTTACTATGGATGATTGTCGTGAAATTGCAAAGTTAAAAATGCCTGATTTAAATACAAAAAATATTGAAGCAGCAACAAAAATTATTTGTGGTAGTGCTGCATCTATGGGACTTGAAGTAGTAGGGAATTAATTATTATGTCAAATAAGAAAGATGTTGCTGTAAAAATTAGCGGCGGTAAAAAAATAAGAGAAGCTAGAGAAAAAGTAAAATCAGATACTTTATATAATTTAACAAATGCAGTTGAACGATTAAAATCAGCATCATATGTTAAATTTGACCCAACCTTAGAAATAGTTATGAAGCTTGGAATTGATCCTAGGCATTCCGATCAAATGGTACGTGGTGTAGTTAATTTACCTGCCGGTACAGGCAAAACCGTAAGGGTTGCCGTTATTTGTAAAGAAGAAAGAGAAGAAGAAGCTAAAAGTGCCGGAGCAGATTTAGTAGGTTCAACAAATATTATTGATGAAATTAAAGCAGGGAAAAGTAATTTCGATGTATGTATAGCTACTCCCGATATGATGGCAGCTATAGGTTCAGTTGCAAGAATTTTAGGACCAAAAGGTTTAATGCCTAACCCTAAACTTGGTACCGTAACTTTAGATATTAAAAATGCTATTAAAAATGCTAAAAGCGGTCAGGTAGAATATAGAGCAGAGAAAGCAGGTATAATTCATGCAGGGCTTGGAAAATTATCTTTTTCAGGCCAAGATTTATTAAAAAATTTAAATGCGTTTATTGAGGCAGTAATTAAAGCAAAACCTGCCGGATTAAAAGGAAGTTATTTAAAAGCAATGTATTTATCTTCTACTATGGGAGCATCGGTACAAATAGATTTAACTAGTATAGCATAATTTTTATAGCCGTTTAACGGTAGTATAGTAATAATAAAAAAATTTTGTTATTTTAAGCATTTGTATCAGTTTAAATATATTAAACTGTATTATAAAAGGAGAATTAAAAGGTGTTAAGATCAGAAAAACCGGTAGCAGTAGAGGATATTATAAATATTTATAAAGAATCGCCTTCTATAATTATTACTCATTATCACGGGTTAACCGTTAGTCAAGTGAGTTCGCTTAGAGAATCACTTAAATCTAAAGAAGCAGGTTTTAAAGTAGTTAAAAATACTTTAGCAAAAATAGCTGCAAATCAAACAGGGCTTGATAGTATTGCTAATTTATTTGTGGGTCCTACTGCTATTGTTTATTCTAAAGAACCGGTTGAGATGGCAAAATTAGTAGTTAATTTTGCTAAGGCTAATGATAATCTTAAGATTATAGGTGGAATAGTCGATAATCACGTATTAGATGAACATTCAATAAAAGAACTTTCTAAGCTACCTGTACTTAATGAGCTTAGGGGTAAAACTGTTGGGTTATTACAAGCACCGGCTACTAAGGTTGTAGGTGTTTTACAAGCCCCGCCTTCGAGTATGGCGAGAGTAATACAAGCACATGCTAGTAAAAATTAACTTAAAGGTTACTGCATCAGGTATTTTAATTGATAATTAAAGAGCTTTTATAGTGAAAATTAATAAGGTTTTTTTAGGATATTATTCTTATTTTAAACAAGGCTTATAATTTGAAGCAAAAAAGAATTTAATTAACTTTAAAATACCTGATGCAGTAACCTCTCAATATAAAAAAAGTAAAAAGGAAAAAATTATGGCAGATTTAGCTAAAATTGAAGAACAATTATCATCATTAACATTAATGCAAGCAGCTGAGCTTGTGAAAATGCTAGAAGAAAAATGGGGTGTATCTGCAGCAGCTCCTGTAGCTGTAGCAGCTGCCGTTGCAGCAGCTCCTGCGGCTGAAGCAGTAGCTGAAAAAACTGAGTTTGAAGTAGTTTTAACAGCTGCCGGTGACAAGAAAGTTGAAGTAATTAAAGTTGTGAAAGATATCACAGGTCTTGGTTTAATTGAAGCTAAGAAATTAGTTGATGAAGCTCCAAAGCCGATTAAAAGCAATGTGAAAAAAGCAGAAGCAGACGAAATCAAAGGTAAGTTAGAAGCTGCCGGAGCAAAAGTTGAATTAAAATAATTATTTCTGCACTAGGTTCTGTAAGGAAAAGTTGAATTATTCATATTTTTAGATATTTTTAAGTAAAAATTAATAAGATTCTTGTTGAAACAGTTGCAAAAACAACTAAGTATAGATTAATTTCTTTACAGGACCTAATGTTTTTGCATTACAGATGAAATATTTTATAGCTTTAAATTAACTTCTTAAAATCCAAAAAGCCTTATTTTAGCAATTAAATTTGAATAAGGCTTTTTTGTTTAAAAATTATTTTAAAGCTAATTTAAGTTATTTTTTTGAAATAGGATAAAGCTATTACATTAAAAATCTTATTGATTAAAATAATTTTGTTAACGTACCATACGTCTAGAAATTTAAATTATTGAAATTTTCTAGGTGTTGTGAACATTTATAATTGATTTTTAGTGAAAATTAATGAGATTTTTGAAGGAATAGCTACCTATTTTAAAAAAAATATTATAATTTGTTGCAACAAACAAATAACCAAAATCAAAGCTTTTTGGAAATGTTCGTAGAGCCTACACAAGATCTAAATAAGAAACTTATTAGGTTTCTTTAATTTAAGTTCTATATAAAAAAATTTAAAACAGTATATTTTATTTTACTGCAAATTATAAGTTACTGCAAATTATAAGCATTTTATTGAAATAGGTAGCTATTCCAATAAAAACTTTACTGTTTAAAATATAAATAATTTAAATTTTATATACAGAACCTAGGTTCTGAACACTTTTGATTAATGATTATAATGAGGAGATATTTTTAAGCGAAAATTAATAAGATTTTTGAGAGGAGAGTTTATTAATATTTCAAAAAAAATCTTATGATTTACAGCTAAAAAGAGCCATAATTATGATTATGCTATTAAAAGTGCATAGGACCTAATCACTGCAGTACGGGCAGTAATTGTTATCAATCAGGAGATTATATGGTTTCATTAAGGGATAATATAGAAGCACAACCCTTGTCACATAATAGCAGAATAAGAAAAAATTTCGGTCACATAAATTTAGTAGCAGATATACCGAATTTGATTGAAATTCAAAAAAATTCATATGAGAAAAACTTTCTACAGTTAAATATTAAAGATTCTGAAAGAAAAAACAAAGGTTTACAATCTATATTAAACTCAATTTTTCCTATTTCAGATTCCTCCAATATTGCTAATTTAGAATTTGTAAAATATGAATTCGATGCTCCAAAATATGATGTAGAAGAGTGCAGTCAAAGAAGTTTAAGTTATGCTGCTCCTCTTAAAGTTACTTTAAGATTAAGTATTTGGGATATAGATGAGGATACCGGTACTAGAGAAATTAAAGGGATTAAAGAGCAAGAAGTATATATGGGTGATATCCCATTAATGACTAAAAACGGTACTTTTATTATCAACGGTACGGAAAGAGTAGTTGTATCACAAATGCATCGCTCACCTGGTGTATTCTTTTATCATGATGAAGGCAAAGTCCACTCTTCCGGCAAGCTTTTATATTCCGCTCGTGTTATTCCATATAGAGGGTCTTGGCTTGATTTAGAATTCGATGCTAAGGATGTTATTTATTTCAGGATTGATAGAAAAAGAAAGCTTTATACTACTACTTTGCTTAGAGCTATAGGTATGAGTACTGAAGAAATTATAAAATTTTATTATAATTCAGTAACTTATAAGCTTGTTAAAAATAAAGGTTGGGCGGTTAAATTTATACCTCAGCATATTACTACTCATCGTTTAACAAGTGATTTAGTAGATGCAGATACCGGAAATATTCTACTGAAAGCAGGGCAAAAAATTACTCCGCGTTTGGCTAAAAAATATTTTGGGGAAGGGCTTAATAATATTTTAGTAGCTCATGAAACTTTAATCGGCAAATATCTATACGAAGATTTAAGAGATCCTGCAAGCGATGAAGTATTAGCAAAAATCGGTGAAATGATTACTGCTGATATGCTAAATGTTATTAATGATCTTAAAATTAAAAATGTTAACGTATTAGTAATCAATCCTCAATCCGGTCCATATATAAGGAACACCTTATTTGCGGATAAAAATCAGGATCGTGAGGCAGCATTATGTGATATTTTCAGAGTTCTAAGACCAGGCGAACCTGCTAATATAGAAGCGGCTGAAAGCCTGTTTTATAATTTATTCTTTGATGCGGAAAGATATGATCTTTCAGAAGTCGGGCGAATAAAAATGAATTCTAGGTTAGAGCTGAATGTTTCTGAAGAAGTTACGGTTTTAACAATTGATGATATTAAAAATATCGTAAGAGTTTTAGTAGAGCTTAAAGACGGTAAAGGTATCATAGACGATATTGATCATTTAGGTAATAGAAGGGTTAGATCGGTAGGTGAATTGATAGAAAATCAATTTAGAATAGGTTTAGTCCGAATGGAAAAATCTTTAATTGAAAGGATGTCGGCAGGTGATGTTGATACCGTAATGCCTCATGATTTAGTAAATTCTAAAATTTTAGTTTCAGTAGTAAAAGAATTTTTTAGTACCTCCCAATTATCCCAATTTATGGATCAAACAAATCCATTATCGGAAATAACTCATAAAAGAAGGCTATCGGCACTCGGTCCCGGAGGTCTTAGTCGAGATCGAGCAGGTTTTGAGGTGCGTGACGTACATCCGACTCATTACGGTCGTATTTGTCCTATTGAAACACCTGAAGGTCAGAATATCGGGTTAATTAACTCTATGGCTACTTATGCTAGAATAAATAAACACGGTTTTATAGAGAGTCCGTATAGAAGAGTTAAAGATGGATGTGTAACCGATGAAGTGGTATATCTTTCTGCTATTGACGAAGGTAAATACAAAATCGGACAAGCAAATTCTAAAGTTAATAAAGACGGAAAACTGCAAGGAGAGTTTATTAATTGCCGTGTTGAAGGCGGTAATTTTGTAATGGTAGCACCGTATGAGGTAGACTTCATTGATGTAACCCCTATGCAGGTAGTATCGGTTGCGGCTTCTCTTATACCTTTCTTAGAAAACGATGATGCTAACCGTGCTTTGATGGGTTCAAACATGCAAAGACAAGCCGTTCCTTTAATGAAAACGGATGCACCTTTTGTAGGTACCGGAGTTGAAGGGGTAGTAGCTAAAGATTCCGGAGCGTCAGTGCTTGCATTACATGACGGTATTGTTGAGCAGGTAGATTCAAATAGAATCGTGATTAGAACTCTAGAACAAAAAGTTAACGGTTCTCCTTCGGTTGATATTTATAACTTACTAAAATTCCAAAAATCCAATCATAATACTTGTATAAATCAAAAGCCTTTAGTTAAGGTTGGTCATTACGTTAAGAAAAACGATATTATAGCTGACGGTCCTAGTACGGATAACGGTGAAATTGCTTTAGGTAGAAACGTGCTTGTGGCTTTCTTACCTTGGAACGGTTATAATTTTGAAGATTCAATTTTAATATCCGAACGTATAGTAAAAGAGGATGTGTTTACATCTATTCATATTGAAGAGTTTGAAGTAATAGCTAGAGATACACGCCTTGGTCCTGAAGAAATTACCCGTGATATACCGAATGTAAGTGAAGAAGCGTTGCATCATCTTGATGAGGTCGGAATAATTTATATAGGTGCAGAAGTAAAAGCTGGTGATATTTTAGTCGGAAAAGTAACACCGAAAAGTGAATCGCCTATTACTCCTGAAGAGAAGCTACTACGTGCTATTTTCGGGGAAAAAGCTTTTGACGTAAAAGATTCATCGCTGCACGTACCTTCCGGAGTTAGCGGAACTGTAGTAGAAGTAAGGGTATTTTCTCGTAGAGGTGTAGAAAAAGACCAGCGAGCTATTGCTATTGAAAAACAACAAATTGAAAAATTAGCAAAAGACAGAGACGATGAATTAGAAATTATTGAGCATTTTGTGTTTAGTTGGCTTGAAAAGCTTTTAGTAGGGCAGGTGATTATTAACGGTCCTAAGCAAGTAACAGTAGGACAAACTATTACTACTGAAATACTAAAAGGCTTATCTAAAGGGCAATTTTGGCAGATTACCGTGGAAGATGCAAATGTAATGAATGAAATAGAGCAGATAAAGACTCATTATGATGAGAAAAAAGAGGCTCTTGATAAAAGATTTGCTACTAAGGTAGAGAAATTGCAAAGTGGTGATGATTTACCTCAGGGAGCTTTAAAAGTAGTAAAAGTATTTATTGCAACTAAGCATAAATTACAACCCGGGGATAAAATGGCAGGAAGACACGGAAATAAAGGTGTTATTTCACGTATCGTACCTGAAGAGGATATGCCGTTTTTAGAAGATGGAACTGTGGTAGATATCGTTCTTAACCCTCTAGGTCTTCCGTCCCGTATGAATATAGGACAGATTTTAGAAACGCATCTTGGGTGGGCATCAATAAATTTAGCAAAAAAAATATCTACCTTAGTAAAGGAATATAAAAATAAACATATAGGTATTGAGCAGATTAAGAAATTCTTAATTGAACTGTATGGAGAAAATATTAATGCTATACTTGAAAGACCGGAAGAAGAGATTATCTCTTTTTGTAAGAAAGTAAGTAAAGGCGTACATTTTGCAACTCCTGTATTTGACGGAGCAAAAGTTCAGGACATTAAAGATATGCTAAAGCTTGCCGGTCAAGACCCTTCAGGACAAGTGAAATTAATTGACGGTAGAACCGGTGAATATTTTGACCGTCTAGTAACCGTCGGACAGAAATATTTGCTGAAATTGCATCATTTAGTCGATAATAAAATTCACTCCCGTTCTATAGGACCTTATAGCTTAGTAACGCAGCAACCGCTTGGAGGTAAGTCTCATTTCGGCGGACAGCGTTTCGGGGAAATGGAATGCTGGGCATTACAAGCTTACGGTGCAGCTTATACGTTACAGGAAATGTTAACGGTTAAGTCGGATGACGTAAACGGTAGGATCAAAACTTATGATTCTATAGTACGCGGTGAAAATAATTTTGAATCAGGCATTCCTGAATCATTTAATGTTATGATAAAAGAATTTAGATCTTTATGTCTTAACGTAAAGCTTGAAGTAACTTCAAGTTAAGAAAAACAGGTCATTTAAACAGATAAAAAACAAGTTTTTTATCTGTCTTACTGGATTCCCGTTTTTGCGGGAATGACATATAGGGTGCAATAAGAACTCATGGTAGACGAAGGTCAATTTCAGAAAGAGCTAAGAGTTCACAAGGCGAGGAGCGGAGCGTATACTTAATACGTGAGCACCGCAGAACTTGTAGAACGACAACGCCAATTTTTGAAATTCACCGAGTATATACGAGTAATTTTTAAGGAAAAGTATTTATGAGCGTAGTAAATTTTTACGGACAATTAAGTAATACTCAACAATTTGATCAGATAAGGATTAATATAGCAAGTCCCGATCAGGTACGTTCGTGGTCTTTCGGTGAAGTAACAAAACCTGAAACAATTAACTATCGAACTTTTAAACCTGAGAAAGATGGTTTATTTTGTGCAAGAATTTTTGGTCCGGTAAAAGATTATGAATGTCTCTGCGGTAAATATAAGCGGATGAAAAACCGTGGAATTACGTGTGAGAAATGCGGCGTTGAAGTTACGGTTTCTAGAGTAAGACGTGAAAGAATGGGGCATATTGAACTTGCAGCTCCCGTTGCTCATATTTGGTTTTTAAAGTCGCTACCTTCAAGAATTAGTACACTTCTTGATATGACAATGCGAGATATAGAAAAGATTCTTTATTTTGAAAATTATGTAGTAGTTGACCCAGGGCTATCGATTTTACAAAAAGGCGAACTCTTAACAGAGGAAGAATTACAGAAAGCAAAAGATAAGTACGGTGAAGATGCATTTACTGCCTCTATAGGTGCAGAAGTAATACAACAAATGCTTAAAGAGCTTGATTTTTCAAAGTTAAAGCAAGAATTATACGAGGAATTACAAATCACTTCTTCAGAAGTCAAAAAGAAAAAATTAGTAAAGCGTTTAAAATTAGTAGAGGATTTTTTAGAGTCGGAAAACAAGCCGGAATGGATGATTATGGATGTTTTACCGGTTATTCCTCCTGAAATTAGACCGCTTGTTATGCTTGACGGCGGAAGATTTGCTACTTCAGACTTAAATGAACTTTATAGAAGAGTAATTAATAGAAATAATCGTTTAAAGAAATTAATAGAGTCAAAAGCTCCTGATATAATAGTCAGAAACGAAAAAAGAATGTTACAAGAAGCGGTGGATGCGTTATTTGATAACGGTCGTCGCGGTAGAGCAGCAAAAAATACTAATAAGCGTCCATTTAAGTCATTAAGTGATATGCTGAAAGGTAAGCAGGGGCGTTTCCGTCAGAACTTGCTAGGTAAGAGGGTTGATTACTCAGGACGTTCGGTTATCGTGGTAGGACCTGAGCTTAAACTTCACCAGTGCGGTTTACCTAAAAAAATGGCTCTGGAGTTATTTAAGCCGTTTATTTATTCTAAGCTTGAGTTGTACGGCATCGCTACAACTATTAAAGCCGCTAAAAGAATGGTGGAAGCTGAAAAATCCGAAGTGTGGGACGTGCTTGAAGAGGTAATTAGAGAGCATCCGGTTTTACTTAATAGGGCTCCGACATTACATAGGCTTGGTATTCAAGCATTTGAACCGCTATTAATTGAAGGTAAAGCGATCCAGCTGCATCCTCTTGTGTGTGCTGCGTTCAATGCGGATTTTGATGGTGATCAGATGGCAGTACATATCCCGTTATCGATTGAAGCACAGCTTGAAGCTAGGGTATTTATGATGTCTACAAATAATATCTTAAGCCCCGCAAACGGTCGTCCTATCATTGTACCAGATAAAGATATAGTGCTTGGTTTATATTATCTAACCCTTGCATTTGATAATGAAGTAGGCGCAGGAATGATGTTCTCAGATTTAGCTGAGATGGAACATGCTTTATATAATAAATTTATAACTATTCATACAAAGATAAAATATCGCAGAAATCAGTTAAATGCCGAAGGTAAAATGGTTCCTGTTATCATGGATACTACTTACGGTAGGTTAATGGTCGGTGAGTTATTGCCTTCTAACCCTAATATAGAATTCAAGTTTATTAATAAACAACTAACTAAAAAAGACATATCATTAGTTATAGATTTAGTTTATCGTCACTGCGGTCAAAAAGCTACAGTAATTTTTGCCGATCAGCTAATGAAATTGGGTTTTAAATATGCTTGTTCTTCAGGTATTTCTTTTGGAATGGACGATATGGTAGTACCGGAATCTAAGAGTACTCATATCAACGAAACTCAGCTTGAAATAAAAGAATTTGAACAACAATATTCAAACGGTTTAATTACTTACGGAGAGAAATATAATAAAGTAGTCGATGCTTGGTCAAGATGTACCGATAGAGTAGCAAACGACATGATGAAAGAGATTGCTACGCCGCCGGTTAATGATGATCCAAATCATCAGAAAATAAATGCTATATATATGATGGCTATTTCCGGAGCAAGAGGTTCTTTCCAGCAAATTAAGCAGCTAGGCGGTATGCGAGGTTTAATGACCAAATCAAATGGTCAAATTATACAAACTCCTATTATTTCTAACTTTAAGGAAGGATTAACTGAATTTGAGTGTTTTAATTCTGCTAACGGAATGCGTAAAGGGCAAATAGATACGGCTTTAAAAACGGCAAGCTCAGGTTACTTAACAAGAAAATTAGTAGATGTTGCACAAGATTGTATTATTACTGAAAAAGATTGTGGAACTTATAAAGGAATTGAAGTTAAGAGTGTTATTGAAGGCGGAGAAGTTATAGTACCTTTAGCTGAAAAGATTTTAGGTCGTACTGCTGCTATTGATATATTTCATCCGGTAACTAATGATCTAATTCTCAATAAAGGCGAGCTTATTAATGAAGCAAAGTTAGAGCAGATTGAGTCAGCGGGACTTGACAGAATTATTATAAAATCCGTATTAACCTGTGAAAGTACTACCGGTATATGTAGCACATGTTACGGTAGGGATCTTGCTACCGGTACATTAGTATCGGAGGGTGAAGCAATCGGGGTTATTGCTGCTCAATCTATCGGTGAACCGGGTACGCAGCTTACAATGAGAACTTTCCATATCGGAGGAGCGGCAACAAAAGGTGCTGAGGTTTCTTCCGTAGACGCTTCCTATGACGCAAAAGTGAAAATTATAAGCCGTAACGTTGTTATTAATTCCGAAGAACGCAAAATTGTTATGAGCCGAAATTGTGAATTATTATTGCTTGATAATAACAGTAATGAAAAGGCTCGTCATAAAATTCCATACGGTGCTAGATTACTTGTTGATGACGGTGATATGGTGATTAAAACTCAAAAACTAGCAGAGTGGGATCCTTATACTATACCGATTATCACCGAGAAGTCAGGTAAAGTTTTATTCAAAGATATGGTTGAGGGTATTTCTATTCGTGACGTAACTGACGAAGCTACCGGAATACCGAGTAAAGTTATTATTGAATCAAAGCAATATTCACGCGGTGCAGAATTACGCCCGCGTATACAGCTTTTAGATGCTAAAGGTGAAGTTATCACCTTATCAAACGGTTTAGAAGCTAGATATTACTTGCCGGTTGGAGCAGTTTTAAGCGTAGAAGACGGAGTACAAATATCGGTAGGTGATATCATTGCACGTATACCGAAAGAATCAACCACTACTAAAGATATTACCGGTGGTTTACCGAGAGTTGCCGAGCTTGTAGAAGCAAGACGCCCTAAAGATCATGCAGTTATTGCCGAAATTGATGGTAGAGTAGAATTCGGTAAAGACTATAAATCTAAAAGACGTATTATTATACATCCGGTTGATGAAACAATGTCTATTGAGTATATGGTACCAAAAGGCAAGCATGTTGTAGTTAACGAAGGTGACTTTGTTAAAAAAGGTGATTTATTGATTGACGGTAATCCGGTACTTCAAGATATTTTAAAAGTAATGGGCGTAGAGGTTCTTGCAAATTATATTGTTAAGGAGGTTCAAGCCGTTTATCGTCTACAAGGTGTAAAGATTGATGATAAGCACATAGAAGTTATTATCCGTCAGATGTTACAAAAAGTAGAGGTTACAGATTCAGGTGGAACTACGTTATTAGCAGGTGAAAAAATAGATAGACATGAATTTGATGAGATAAATGAAAAAGCTATGAAAAACGGTTTAAAACCTGCTGAAGCACAATTAATATTACAAGGTATTACTAAAGCTTCTCTGCAAACTAGATCGTTTATCTCTGCGGCATCATTCCAAGAGACTACTAGAGTTTTAACTGAAGCAGCTATTGCCGGTAAAGTAGATAAGTTGCGAGGACTAAAAGAAAACGTGATAGTTGGACGATTAGTACCTGCCGGAACCGGTTACTTTATGGATAAAATGCGTAAAGCAGCCGTAAAGCTTGATGAAGAGAATGTATAAATATACTAAGATAGAACTTGAAAAATTGGCTGTGTCGTCTTTGTAAGTCCTAGGATGCTGAACGTTTAATATACGTTCCGCTACTCGACTTACAAACTCTTTGCTCTTTTCCAAGTTGATCTTTGTATGTACCGGATAGTTTATAAAAAATCCGTCATTGCGAGCCAGCATTTATGCTGGTGTGGCAATCTCATGAAATAATAATAAACTCCTGAGATGGCTAATTTCCTCGCAATGACGGGGGTATCCACGCAACACAATGCCTTCCTAGCTAGAAGCGGGAATCCAGAAAAATAACCTTACTACGCATTATTGACAAAAAAAGCCTATAAAAAACTTGGTTTTTATAGGCTTTTTCTTATTTCCCGCGCTTGCAGAAATGACGCTTTAATAACAAGCAATCGGTACTGTTAAATGCTCGTAGGTTTGACCTAAATAAGATATTGGTTGTTCAAAGGTATACGTATTATTGTTATCATAATTATAATTACCATATAATTGTAATCTTGCTAAAGAATCTTCATATTGGAAGTTTTCAAGTGTTTCTTGATTTTTAGATATCTGAATTTCTGCTACACAATGTTCAACATAAGTTTTCAGTACTTCTTGACGAATTTCATCATGTAAAGCTTTTAACATGAGTAAGTTTACTAATGGGTTAATACCATTATTTGCATTAGTAGTAATCGTAGCTTCTTCGTGTTTTTGATCAATAGACATCTTTCCAAACTTCGCTTCTAGAGGTAATTTAGACGTCAATCCGGTACTCGCATCCTCATGTATGTCTATATACGCTGCGGTGCTGCGTTCCGTATCTCTTTTAAATTCCTCTCTATAAGTTGGTTTAGAAAGATGTCTAACAGACAATTCAGAAATTAAAGACTCTTCATTGCTTACTTCTATCTTCTCTACTTCAAGATTTTCTGATTCAGCATTGACTTTTTCTTCAAAATTTATCTCTGGGAAAAGTGCTGTCACATCCGTTATTTCAAGTTTTCCTCCTTTTTTACCTACTTCATAAGCTTTAGCAATAATTTGTTTATAAATAAAGTCAATTAATGCTCGTTTTGTTTGTATTTCATCAGAATAGTTAATTCCTCCTTCATTCCAAAACTTTACTATTTTAGACAAAGCAGGAATATATTTACCGGCCTTTGCTAAAAATTTTTGTATAAAGGTAGGTTCAATAAGAGGGGTTAATGTAGGATTTTCTTCATATTTTCTAAATATATACTCGACAATTTTAGGTATATTTTGATCTGGTTCTACTTCGTCAGGTAAGCCGTGTAATATCTTCTTGGCTGTTGCTTGACCCATCTTCTCATACAAAATATTAACCCCGAGCCATGTCCATGCCGGATTAGCCGTAAAACAAAGCTTTATTCCATAAAATGCTAGCGATATAGGTAGAGATAATAACTTTAAATAGTTAAGGCAAGTATACCGTATTGGATGAGGCGTGAGACTATAAATCTTAGCCATATTTTGGTTTAACTCACATGATGCTCTAATCATTGTATACTTCTGCTTAATTAAATGAGAAGTGATGTCATATACTGGCATATTATTACTTAAAATTTAATTAATTCGTCAGTATCAGTAAGATATAAAAAACGTTAACATTTGTCAAATGCTATTTAATGAGATTTTGTTTATAATACTTGCAAAGTTTTATCAAGATAAATAGAATGATCCAAAGTCAAAAATAATATGAAGGAGTAAATATGCTTAACATAAACTTTGTGAATGAAGAATCATCTACTAATCAAGGTCTAGTAGTTTTTATTGATGAACAGTTAAAGCTTGATAGTAATTTAATAGGACTTGATCAACAACATCATGGATTAATTTCTAAAACTATTCAGAATAAACTGCAATTTACCGGTAAATATGGACAGATTAAGGTTATTCCGTCCGTCATTAAATCAGGCGAGGTTAGATATTTGATAATAGCAGGTCTTGGAAATGAAGCAAAATTAACTGAAGCACAAATTGAAGAGTTAGGCGGCAAAATCTTACAGCATGCAACCGGTTGTAAAATTTCTACTATCGGCTTAAAACTTACAAATAGAATTAGCAGGTTTACATCTCAAACATTTGCATCTTTAGTTGCTAGCGGTGCGTTGCTTGCTTCTTACAGATTTGATAAATATAGAACTACCTTAAAAGAAGCAGAGAAGTTCGCAGTAGAGTCAATTGAAATTTTTACCGATAATAGCACTGAAACGGCAAAATTATTTGAAATCAAAAAATTAATTGCTGAAGCAGTATTTTTTACAAGAGATATAAGTAATGAACCGTCAAATATTAAAACCCCTCAAGTTTATGCCGAAAGAATAGTTGATATACTTGAACCGCTAGGGGTAGATGTTGATGTTATCGGTGAACGTGAGATGAAAAACCTTGGTATGGGAGCATTACTTGGTGTGGGGCAAGGTTCACAAAACGAGTCAAAGTTAGTGGTGATGGAATATAAAGGCGGCAGTAAAGATGCTCCGACTATTGCTTTGGTCGGTAAAGGAGTGATTTTTGATACAGGTGGTATTTCATTAAAACCGTCAAGTAATATGCACTTAATGAGGTACGATATGGGAGGTTCTGCAGCAGTTGTGGGTACCATCATTGCGGTTGCCGGTCAAAAATTACCTATAAATATAGTCGGTGTTGTAGGGCTTGTCGAAAATATGCTGTCCGGTAATGCACAGCGTCCAGGGGATGTAGTAACTACCATGTCAGGGCAAACTGCCGAAGTTTTAAATACCGATGCAGAAGGGCGTTTAGTACTTGCTGATGCTGTTTGGTATGCACAAGAAAAATTTAAGCCTAAATGCGTGATTGACGTTGCAACTCTAACAGGAGCAATAACCGTAGCACTTGGTAATACATATGCTGGTTGTTTTTCCAATAATGATGAGTTAGCTGATAAGTTAATAAAAGTAGGGGAAGAAGTGAATGAAAAACTTTGGAGAATGCCGCTGCACGATGAGTATGATGCAATGATTAACTCCGACATAGCCGATATGGCAAATATCGGGAACGTACCGGGAGCTGCCGGAAGCTGCATAGCTGCACATTTCATTAAACGTTTCATTAAAGATGGAGTAGATTGGGCTCATTTAGATATAGCAGGCGTTGCAAATAGTAATAAAGCTTCAGCACTCGGTCCTAAGGGGGCAGTAGGATACGGCGTGAGATTACTAGAGAAATTTATCAAAGAATATACTTAAGTGCTATTCTTGCGTTGCATTGCCGCCCGCATGGATACCGAGTCGTCATTGCGAGCAGCCATAGGCTGCGTGGCAATCTCGTCAAATATCCTGAGATTGCTTCGTCAATTACTTCGTAATTTCCTCGCAATGACGGAAAAAACTATCCACATGGGCAATACTGAGCTAAGAATGACATTAAACTTCATCTATTGACTATTCGTTTATTCTGAATATAATTATGAACACAATAAATAAACCTTATATATTTGTTATAGGTAATGAGAAAGGTGGAGCAGGTAAAACTACCTGTTCTATGCATCTAATAATCGCTCTGCTTTATCAAAATTATTCGGTAGTAAGTATAGATACCGATTCACGTCAAAGTTCGTTAACGAATTATTTAAAAAATCGAGATTTATATAATAAACAAAATCCTGATAAACCTGTATTAGTACCGAAACATTTTCATATATCGGAAAGCGAAGTAGAAGAGCAAGCAAAGAGTTTTGAGCAGATACTCAAAAATAATCAGGATGTCGATTGTATAGTGATTGATACCCCAGGCAGTCATACTCCTTTATCAAGGGTTGCTCATTCTTACGCCGATACAATTATTACACCGATTAATGATAGCTTTCTAGATTTAGACGTAATAGCAAAAGTCGATAGCAAGGATGAAATTATTAGCCCATCAATATATAGTCAAATGATTTGGGAGCAGAAAATGGAACGTGCTAGTCGTGATAGAATTAGTATAGATTGGGTAATACTTCGTAATCGTTTAAGTAATATTGATGCATTAAATAAAAGACGCGTAGGAAATGTATTAGCTAAACTTGCTAAAAGAATTAACTTTAAACTCGCAGAAGGGTTTAGTGAACGTGTAATATATAGGGAGTTATTTTTACAAGGTCTAACATTACTTGATCTAAAAACTGCAAAATATGATAGAGCATTTAATAGCTCACACGTGCTTGCACGTCAAGAATTACGAAATTTTTTAGACTTTCTAGATATTAAGGCTGCGTTCAAAGGTTAATTTCTATTAAAGTTTTTCTTGTATAAAGTTAAAATATATATATATATAATGTGCAAAATTGATATGTTGTAACTTTATAAGAGAAACAAATGCCAAATATTGCTGAAAATATTTCAAAACTACCGGAAGCACAAGAAAAAGTTAATAAGCTTGTTGATCAATATAAAAATTTAACTCCGGAAGAACAAAAAATTGTTGATAGAAAACTTAAGTCACATTTTACAAAAGAAGAGCTAGAACAAGATGAGCTTAAATCAAGAATGAATAGGATACGTAGTAATTTGTCTAGGCAAGACCACGAAAAACTACAAGCAGGTAATAATTCTATAGGTGAAATAGCAAAAGATGTATTATCGTTAGTTAAAGGAATAATAAATCTAGTCGAAAATGTTGCAGAGATAATTAAAAATCCTAAGAAAGCAATATATGAATGAATTGAAGGTGAGTTAAATCAAGTAAAACCTCAACAACAAAATTATCAGCAACGCCCATCAAAGCCAAAAGCTGCTGCAATATCAAGATAAAACTTTGGCAAGGTAAATTTTTAGTTTTTATTTGCGATTTTATGTATATAATATAGGGGAAATCGTATAATAAAAAAATAAAAATGCATAAATACAGAACTCATAATTGTAACGAATTACAAATATCCGATGTAGAACAAGAAGTTAAGCTATCCGGTTGGGTACATAGAAGAAGAGATCACGGGAATCTAGTTTTTATAGATTTACGTGATCATTACGGTATAACTCAAATCGTGTTTACCGATCAAAACCCTCAGCTTATGGAGGATGCAAGTCGTTTGCGTTATGAGTCAGTAATTACGGTAAGGGGTACAGTTGTAGCAAGATCAGAGGACACGATTAATAATACGCTTCCGACAGGTCATGTTGAAGTACTAGCTGTGGAATTTAGTGTTGAGTCAGCTGCGGACACTCTACCTTTTGTTATTAATACCGAAAAAGACGCTCCCGAAGAGTCTAGGCTTAAACATCGCTTTTTAGATCTTAGACGTGAGAAATTACATAATAATATAATACTCCGCTCACAAATTATTTCTCATATTCGTCATTTGATGACGGCAAGCGGTTTTACCGAATTTCAAACTCCGATTTTAACAGCAAGCTCACCTGAGGGGGCTAGGGATTTTTTAGTACCGAGTAGAATGCATCCGGGTAAGTTCTATGCATTACCGCAAGCACCTCAGCAATTCAAGCAGTTATTGATGGTATCAGGCTTTGATCGTTATTTCCAAATTGCTCCTTGTTTTCGGGATGAAGATGCAAGAGCCGATAGATCACCCGGCGAGTTTTATCAGCTAGATGTAGAAATGTCGTTTGTTACACAGGAAGACGTATTTAGTACTATTGAGCCTGTGATGTATGATTTATTCACTAAATTCACGGATAAGAAAGTATCAGAGACTCCTTTCGTTTGTATTCCATATAATGAATCTATGCTAAAATACGGCTCTGATAAGCCTGATTTGCGTAATCCTATTATAATTGCCGATGTAACTGAGATATTTAGAGATTCCGATTTTACAATCTTTAGAGAGAATATTAAAAAAGGTAGCATAGTTCGTGCAATTCCTGCACCTAAGGCAGCTGTACTGCCTCGTAGTTTCTTCGATAAAATGATAGAGTTTGCGATATCAGAAGGAGCAGGTGGACTTGGCTATATTCAGTTTAGTGAAACCGGTGAAGCAAAAGGACCGGTAGTAAAATTCTTAAGCCTGCAGCAATTAGAGAGTCTAAAAGCTACAGCTAGTATTAGTAATGGTGATGCTGTATTTTTTGCTAGCGATAAGAAAGAGAAAGCTGCTAAACTTGCCGGTAAGGTTAGAGTAAGACTTGGTGAAGAGCTTGATTTACTTGAAAAAGATTGTTTTAAATTCTGCTGGATTACCGATTTTCCATTCTATGAGTTAAATGAAGAAACAGGAAAAATTGATTTTAGCCATAATCCGTTTTCTATGCCGCAGGGCGGCATAGATGCTTTAGAGCAAGCTAAAACCATTGAAGAGTTATTAGAACTTACCGCATACCAATATGATATTGTTTGTAACGGTATTGAACTTTCCAGCGGTGCTATTAGAAACCATAAGCCGGAAATTATGTATAAAGCATTTTCCATAGCAGGTTATAGTGAAGAGGAAGTTGATAAGAGATTTGGAGGGATGATTAGAGCATTTAAGTTTGGAGCTCCACCACATGGTGGAATAGCCCCCGGTATTGACCGAATCGTTATGCTGCTTGCGGAAGCAACAAATATAAGGGAAATAATTGCGTTTCCTTTAAACCAGCAGGCTGAAGATTTGCTAATGAACGCCCCAAGCTATGTAGAGGATAAAGCTCTAAAAGAGCTAAGTATCATGCTCTCACCGTCTGCTAGAAAAAATGCAGAAAAAGAATAAGAATTTATAGTTGTTGTATGTTATTATGTCATACCGCAACTTGGCCTGTAGTATGTCATTTCTAGCTAAAAGCGGAAAGCCAGTAACTATTAATCTCATCCTGCGACTTGATCGCAGGATCTAGTCTTTTTTAAATTTTTTTCTAGATACCGTGGTCAAGCCACAGTATGACAGCGAAAAGTACTGGCTTTCCGCTTTTAGCTAGAAATGACATTAGGACTATGCAACGACTCTGTGACTGCTCACAATGACGTTTAAGGTATACACTCAACAGTGCTTACCTTTGTTGATGTCTTTCCTTCCTAGCTTGTAATTTAGAGAATGCGATTCCTTTTACCGTTTCTACTCTTTTTGTTTGGAGTCCTTCTTGCTTCTTCTGTTGTAGTACATTACCAATTTTTATACTTTCCGCTATAAGTTTTTCTGTATTATGAATTTTATTTAAATTCTCAGGAGAAATTTGCTTCATAAAATAATTTGAGATACTAGATAAACCTCTCTTTTCACAAAAATTTCCTACCTTGTAATATATAGTATCTTTAGCAGTTAACTTGAAAGATTTAGCATTTAATAAGTTGGTCGTGTTTTCGATATTATCCTGATATTTTAAATTTTTCTTTATACCCTCAATATCTTGCTCGGTAAGATAATTTGCTTTTTTTAGTGCTTTCATTATATTGTCGTAAAATTTTGCTACTGCTTTATCGGTTACGTTTTTAGTTGTTGCCTGCTTTGTAAAATCAACAATTAGTGATGCCAATTTTTCGCCTGTAGATTTGTCTTGTATACGCATTGATTTTGCAGGATCAGAAATTAGTACTTCTACTTTACCTGTCTTAATAACATCAACTTCTTTTTCTTTCCATTTTCCGTCCAAACCTTTGCTCCATTGTTGTTCCTTGATTATTTCTTTTTTCAAGCCTATAGAAATTTTAATTTGGTAATTATTTTCATACGCCCACTCTTTAGCATTTTTACCTTCAATTGTAATGTTATTATCTATTGCATAGAGTATCGGGTCTTTTACAGGTGAATTAGCGAAAGCCTCTAACCAACCACCATTGTTAAATTCAGGTAAAACATTACTGAATTTTGTTACTATCTCAGCTCCTTTGGCCACTTCTTGCATATTAACAAGATTTTCTTTTATACTGTCTTTGTAGTGTTTTCTCAAATCATCAAAATTTTTAATATTAGTGGATAACGCAATATTTTCTGGATCAAACCCAGCTTTTTTTAATTCATCAATTTTTTGATCAACTATTGCTTCCATCTGTTTCTCATCAAATTGACTTATCATTTGATTTAACGATTCGCTATATTTATCGATACTAAATGAGAAATTACCTGCTTTAATAGCAGCACTGTAGCCAACACCAGGATGTGCAAACATTTTAGCTGTTGATTGAATCATACTGCCAAAATTCTTATGAAATGCTAAAAAAGAGCGACCATGATCAATTTTGGTTATTGTTTTACCATCCTGCACCATTAAATTACCAGCATGATAATCTACTTCCCCCAGCATATGACAAGCAGCTATGACTTTTTCAAATCCTTCCAACTTTTTTAAATTTTGATCATTAGCTCTGACTCTAGTTTGACCTGATAAACCGGAAAATTCTGTTAGTGTTACAGCATTATCAAAAAATTTAGAACGTACATAAAGTGAATCAGGGTGTTTTACGTCCGCTGTTACCAGCCCTTCTTTTGGTGCGCGATCATGTAATAAAAATTGATACATAGTAGATCCTATTAATTCTTGTACTCCGTCTCTTCGGTCAGCAATAGCCTGTTTTTGTGCCTTATTATCTTGTATTTTTTGGCATGCAGCATGAGTTTTATAAAAATGTTTTAAAATAAAAGTATTACCGGCATTATCTTTAGCAACATAACCGGCCGAGACTCCTGCTGTCTTTTTTCCTTGCCCCTCAAACTCAGCTTGCTGTGCCACCCTCTTATCACGTAGCATAGCATCAATTACTTTTTTAGGGTCATTAGGATTTCTTATTCCTTCAAGTGTTCTGTAATCTGCGTTATATCGGATATCATCTAATCCAACCTGTCGTTCAATTGCCTCTGCCATAACTAAATGCTGTAAAAGAGGTGCATCGATTATTTCCCTTAATTCCTTGTTTTGATCTCCTGGAAACGAGTTTTTTATTATTGTTGTAACTTTAGCTAAATCCTTAGTGTTTAAATCGGCTAGGGCCATATAGCTAATATATAGGCTTTCAGCAGTAGGAGATTGGTCATTAGAAAGGTCAATAACAGATTCGGCAATGCCTTTGCAGGCTCTAGATATTTTGGCATTCAATTCTGTATCGTTAGTTTTCAGGGTTTGAAAAAGTTGCTCTTGTAATAATAACGCCTGTTGAGTTTTCTCTTTAGACATAAAAATAACCTAACTAATAGTGAAAAAGTGTTGTTGCGTGGGTCAAAATCCGTATCATTGTGAGGAAACCATGCAGCAATGGACGAAGCAATCCAGTAAACATTCTGATTTACAGAATTTGTTTATTATTTTTTCTGGATTGCCGAGTGCGTTGCGACCACTTGCAATGACGATGCGGTATCCATGCAACAATGCCACATGGGAATGACATTGAATAAGTTTTTCAAGCCGTGCAACAAGGCCCCCGCTTTTGCGGGGATATGACAGCGAGGTCTTTTTAAAAACTATTCAGTACTATAGATTTGATCGTGATATAACAATGAAAAAACGAAGCAATGAAATAAAATCATGACTTTGCAAGAATGATACCAATTAATCTCTTCTATTGCCTAAAAATCTCATTAAATATAGGAAAAGATTTATAAAATCTAAATATAAAGTAAAGGCTGCCATAATAGAAAGCTTTTGTCCTACTTCATCGTTTCTTGCCGTGTAATACATAGACTTAATCTTTTGAGTATCCCAAGCAATTAATCCCATAAATATTACTATTCCAATAAGAGAAGTAGCAAAAGAAAGAGCCGAGCTTTTTAGAAACAAGTTGACTAATGAAGCAATGATAAGACCTATAAGACCCATTGCAAAAAATGAACCCATAGATGTTAAATCTCTACTTGTACTATAACCGTATAAACTCATTGCTCCAAAAACGGAAGAGCAAATAAAGAAAGTACGAGCTATTGATGCACCGGTATAAATAAGAGCTAAATATGCAAGTGACATACCGGTTAAACCGGCATAAACCCAAAATAATATTTGTGCCGTTTGCAGGTTCATTCGTCCGAAGCCCATAAAGAAATATAAAGCAATACCGAGCGGAGCAAACATTATAATAGTACCGAAACCTGTTTGAAACATTAAATTATAAATAGGCTCAACTGATATAGTCGTTACGGCTGCTACACCGGTTAGTAAAAGTGCTAAAGCCATATAATTATATACTTTAAGCATGTATTTTCTTAAGCCTTCATCAAAAGTTTTATTTTTTGAGGCGGCAGTTAAAGTTTTTGTATAATCGATCATAAGTAACCTTAGGATTATGTTATTTACATAATAAAATATAGTCGTTTAGAGACTATCTGTAAAGATATTTTAAAGCTAATTAAATTCTTTTTTGCTGCAAATTATAAGATTTTTTGAAATATAAGTAACTATTCCAGCAAAAATCTTATTAATTTTCGCTATAAAAGTTCTTTAATTATCATTTAAAATATCTCTGCAGATAGCCTCTTAAAGGTATTTTTTCAAGCTATATTAATTATATTTTATAAATATTTTGCATTGAATATAAAGCAGAAGGTTTATCTTGTAGCCAAATAGCGGCTTTAATTGCACCAATAGAAAAAGAATTTTTATTCAGAGCTTCGTGTTTTAAGGTGATTATTTCATCGTCACCTAGGAAAGATATTTCATGTATACCGTGAACATTTCCACCACGAAGCGAGGAAATACCTATTTCTTTTTCGCTTCTTAGTCTATTACCACGATTAAATGTTATATTTAATCCTTTTTTGCTTGCAATTGTTTCAGCAAGCATAAAAGCAGTTCCTGAGGGTGAATCTTTTTTATTACGGTGATGCGTTTCTAGAATTTCAACATCGTAATCCTCTAGTATTTTTGTTGCTTCTTTAGCTAGATAGCTAAGCAAATTAGCTCCTATACTCATATTGGCAGAATATAAAACAGGTAAAGTTTGAGCTGCTTTTTCTAAAAGCTTAAAATGTTGAGGTTGGAGACCTGTGGTTCCGATTACTAATTTTGTATTATGTTTTAATGCATAATTAATTAATTTTTCTAATATTTCAGGGGTAGAAAAATCGATGATCACATCAGAATTTTTACAAAAATTATCTAAATCATCTAAACTATTAGTACTATTAAATTTTGCTGAAATTTTGCAATCTTTAAATTTATCTATTCTCTCTAGAATGGTTGCTCCCATTTTACCGGTAGAACCACTAAGACCGATATTTAACATATTGGCAATGTATACTCCTAATAAATGAACAGTAAGTAGATGAAGTTTAATTTGGACAAGAGCAAGGAGTCTAAAGTCCTTGGATCGCAGTGTATACTTAATATAGTTCGAACCGCAGATCTTATTAGACGACGCCAATTTTTCAAATTAAACTAGGTTCTGTGAATATTTCTAATTGATTGGCTATTTTGAGGTATTTTTTAGCAAAAATTAATAAGATTTTTGCTGGAATAGTTACTTATACAGCAAAAAATAACCAAAATTAAATCTTTGTATAAGATTTATGAAAATATAATAGAGGCTTTAAATCATTTTTAATAGCGGTATTTATTACTTCACCGATAAATATAACATGATCACCGGCATCGTAAGAAGCATATTTATTACACTCTATATGATAAGTTGCACCGTTTATTAAAGGGCAATCAGTTTTATTGCCAAGCTCATAATCAATTTTTGTAAATTTATTAGATTGTGATTTAGCAAAATGTTTTGAGATATCAATTTGATTCTCTGCTAAAATACTAATTGCAAACTTGTCACTTTTTTGAAAACTGTTTATACTAAAAGAGTTTTTATTAAGGCAAAATAATATTAACGGCGGTTTTAAAGATACGGAAGTAAGAGAACTAGCAGTAAAGCCAAAAAGTTCGTTATTGCAATTTGTTGTTATAATAGTCACTCCCTGAGGGAATCGGCTCATAGCATCTTTAAATTGACTTTCTGTTACTGTCCCAGCCATTTTTTCATAATTTTGTTAATGGTTCCGTCTTTTTTTAATGAATCGATTGCCTCATTAATTTCATTAATTAGTCCTGAGTTTTTAGACATGCCTATAGCAAAATCAGATGAAAATTCTTCTAAAGTACTGCTTTCTAAATTTGAATTATTTTCTTTTAATTTTTTGCCTTGAAATTCCTCAGAAATAATAGCATCTATGACTCTGGCTTTTAATTCTTCAACCAACATTAAATGATTTGCTAAAGAATGAACTTTAATATTTATAGTCTGTGATAGATTGTGTGCTTTTTTTTCTAAAACACTACCGAGCTGTACCCCTACTATTTTATTTTCTAGATCTTTGCTATTTTGTATATTATCGCCTGTTCTATATATTATGGCAAATCTTGCAGTAGCATAATTATCGGAAAAGCTGATATATTCGGCACGCTCCGGTGTTACGGAAAGCTCCGCCACCGCAACATCAATATTTTCACTAACTAAAGCTGCAAGTAAACCGTTAAAGTCGAAGTTTTTTATGATAACTTTTTTATTTAGACGTTTGCTTATTGCTGTGATAATATCAATATCAATCCCAACAATCTCTCCGTCTTGGATAAATTCATAAGGAGGATTATCTGCGGCAGTACCGACTATTAAAGTTTTTTCCGTTTCTTTTTTTTCACAAGAAACTAGTAAGCAAGATAGTAAAAATATTTTCAGCAATTTCATAAAAACAATGCTTTAAGTTTGAGTATGTTCTGTGTCATCCTACGAGGCATTGCCCTTGTTGTACGGATATCAAATCGTCATTGCGAGGAAAATTACGTAGTAATTGACGCAGCAATCTCAGGATATTTGGCGCGATTGCCACGCAGCCTACGGCTGCTCACAATGACGATGAAACCGAGCACAAAGTCTATAGCTGCTCGCAATGACAGGAGAATCTATCCACGCAGGCAATACCTTCAAAGGAATAGCATCACGAACTCAATTTCTCCTTTAAAAGCTGATGCGCAAGCGTCGGATTAGCCTTACCGCCGGTTTTTTTCATTACCTGCCCTACAAAGAAACCAAATAATTTATCCTTACCACTTCTATAACCCTCTACTGATTCAGGATTTTCAGCTATTACCTCGTCAATTACCGTGTTTAGCACGTTATTATCCGAAACTTGTACAAGTCCTTTTTCTTCTACTATTTTATCAGGTGCTTTACCGGTTTCAAACATAATTTCAAAAACGGTTTTTGCAATTTTACCGGAAATAGTATCATTTTCTATTAATTTTACCAGTTTTGCAAAGTTACTAGGGGTAATTTTGCATTCATTTATTCCTATCGATGCTTTATTTAATTGGCCGAACAATTCACTAGTTAGCCAATTAGTAAGCATTTTAGGGTTACATTCATTTGCTGCTTTCTCAAAATACCCAGCAACCGATTCATCGGCTACTATTACTTCAGCATCATATTTACTTAAGCTAAATTCCTTCGTATATTTCTCAATCTTTTGATCAGGTAGCTCAGGTAAATTTGCTTTTAGCTCATTTATTAACTCATCAGAAATAACAAGCGGTAATAAATCGGGATCAGGAAAATATCTATAATCAAGTGCTTCTTCTTTTAAACGCATAGTTCTTGTTTCGCCGCTATCGGCATTAAATAGGCGTGTTTCTTGAGTTATTGCTTCACCGCTTTCAAGCAAGTCTACTTGTCTTTTAGCTTCAAATTCTATTGCTTTAATGATGTTACGAATTGAATTAATATTTTTAATTTCGCATCTTGTGCCGAGTGGTTCGCCGCTACGTCTTACTGAAATATTAGCATCGCAACGCATCGAGCCTTTTTCCATATCACCGTCACAGCTGCCAATATAACGTAACAAATTTCTTAGCTTTTTTACAAATTCAGCTGCTTCTTCCGGTGATGATATATCAGGTTCGGTCACAATTTCCATAAGCCCAATACCGGCACGATTCAAATCGATAAAGCTGTAATGTGGTGATTGATCATGCATAGATTTACCCGCATCTTGCTCTAAATGCAAACGGTTAATACGAATAGTTTTAAGATTGCCGGTACTAGTCGGTATTTCCACAGTACCGTTTTGTACTATAGGATAGTAAAATTGCGAAATTTGGTAACCTTGAGGCAGATCGGCATAAAAATAATTTTTACGATCAAATACCGAATATTTATTTATTTTAGCTTTAAGCCCAAGCCCTGTTTTAATTGCTTGGTGTACACAATGCTTATTTAATACCGGTAACATCCCGGGCATTGCTGCATCAACATAGGAAACCTGCGAATTTGGACTTGCTGCAAAAATAGTACTACTTCCTGAAAAAAGCTTAGATTTTGAGGAAATTTGAGCATGGATTTCAAGCCCTATTACATATTCCCATTTTCCCGTATTACCTTCAATATATGTCATAATTAAAAACCCTTTGGCTCAAATTTAATATGTTTTACACCTGACTCAATTGTCGATGCTACTTTCAAAACATTATATTCGTCTAATTGTTTACCTATAATCTGCATCCCAAGAGGTAAACCGCGTGCCGATAATCTGGCAGGAACCGATGCACAAGGTAAACCGGCTAAACTTGCAGGAATAGTAAATAAATCGTTTAAATACATCATAGTCGGATCATTTTGTTTTTCACCAATCTTAAAAGCTGCGGTCGGGGCAGCTGGTAATAAAATGGCATCAACTTTTGCAAAAGCATTATTAAAATCGTTTGCAACTAAACGACGTACTTTTTGAGCTTTTAGATAATATGTATCCATACCACTAGATGATAGCACATATGTTCCAATCATAATACGACGTTTTACTTCCTCCCCAAATCCGGCTGATCTAGTCATTTCATACATTTCGTCAAGCGTCATATTTTCACGTTCTACTCGAAGACCGTATCTAACGCCGTCATATCTAGATAAATTTGAAGAAGCTTCAGCCGGTGCTATTACGTAATAAACAGCAACACCGTATTTAGCATGCGGCAAAGTAATATCAACTATTTCAGCACCGGCGTTTTTAAGTAGTTCTATGGTATCCTGCCACATTTTCATAATATCCGGTTCAATAATACTGCCCTCACCAAGGCTAAGAGGTACGCCTATCTTCATATTTTTCATAGAACTTCCGATAGCGGATTGTAGCTCTGGCACTTCTGCTTTAATTGAAGTAGAATCTTTTTCGTCAAACCCCATCATCACTTCAAGTATAATGCTACTGTCTAAAACGCTTCTAGTAAATATTCCTGCTTGATCAAGGGAGCTAGCAAACGATATCATTCCGTATCTTGAGCAACGACCATATGTCGGTTTAAAACCGACTAAACCTGTAAAGCTGGCAGGTTGACGTACTGAGCCGCCCGTATCGCTACCAAGAGCAGCAGATGCCATAAATCCGCTAACTGCTGCAGCTGAACCGCCTGAAGAACCGCCTGGAACTAAATCAGCATTATCATCATTTGCTTTCCAAGGGCTAATTACATTTCCAAAACAACTAGTGATATTTGCTGAACCCATAGCAAACTCATCCATATTGGTTTTGCCGAGCATCACACCGCCCTTATCAAAAATATTTTGTGTAACACTTGATTCATAATTAGGTATAAAATTTTTCAGTATATTAGAACATGCCGTAGTTCTAATTCCTTTCGTGCAGAAAAGATCTTTAGCGGCAAACGGGATACCCTCAAGGGTTCTTGCGTGATTTTGAGCATAATTTTGATCGGCTGCTTCAGCCTGTTTTAAAGCTAAGTCAAAAGTTTCGGTAACATAAGCATTTAGGTTTCTATGCTTCTCTATTTGTTTAATATATGCACCTATTAATTCCGTACTTGTAAAATCTTTATTTTTTAGACCTTTTATACTGTCTGCTACTGTTAGCTTGTTTAGTTCCGTCATAATTATTCAACAACCTTTGGAGTGATAAAATATTTTACTTCTTTAGCCAGCTGAGCACTATTTCCACTTGCATTATCAAATAACTCACTTGATAAATCAGAACCTGTAACGGCGTCCTCTCGCATTCTAGCACTCATATTAGAAACCGAAGTTAAAGGTTCTATATCTTTGCAATCTATTGTATTTAAAATATCGATCATATCCATAATAGTACTAAGCTGAGTAGAAAATTTTTCTACAGTATCTTCTTCAAATTTTAATCTAGCTAATTTTGCTATTTTCTGTGCTTCTTCTTTTGTTATCATAGTTTTATTATTTTAAGTGGTATAGTCTGATGTTATTCCCGTGAAGGCTTGCCTGTGTGTAACGGTATTTCTGTCATCCTGTGACTTGTTCTGAGCTAGATCCTAGATACAGCTTGTGAGGTTCTATAGCCGATTTTATTGCATGACTCCTTTATTTTATTAAGGTAAAAAAGCTAATTAGTTATTTTTTCTAAAATTATCTTATCATCAAAACCATCATTAACTTTCTTTTTTTGTTTTTTAATATATCTTTTAGTTTATAGCCATTAATATTACAGATTGTTTCAAGTACTTCTAATATATCGGCAACTTCTCCATATACCATCTTGTAAAAATTCCTCTACTTCTTCTAGTAGTTTATTTTTTAATAATTCTTTATGCTCATATGATTCAGCAATATGAGTAACTGGTATCATGCCTGATTTTAAGATAATTTCTGGAATTAAATCTCTAACTAATTTTGTCAGTATAGATTCAATTTATGTCATTCTCGCTTGGCATTGTTGCGTGGATCAATTCCACCGCTGTCATCCCCACGACTTGATTGCGGGATCCAGTTAAAAATACTAAAATTATTAGTATTTTTTATTGTTTTTATGGACCCCGTGGTTTGACCACGGGGTGACACAGTGGATTTTACCAGTCCACGCAACAATGCCTCCTCGCAATAGACGATTCAGTATCCACCAAATCTAAAGCAGGAATGACATAGAAAATCAAACAGTCATTATTTCTTGTTCTTTTTGTTTTATTACCGAGTCAACTTTACTACTATAATCATCGGTTAGCTTTTGTACTTGTTCAGATAAGCTATGATGCTCATCTTTTGCGATAACGTTATCCTTTTCTAGCTTTTTAAGTTCTTCATTGCCGTCTCTTCTAATATTACGTAATGCAATTTTAGTATCTTCACCGTATTTATGAGCAAGCTTGACCAGTTCTTTACGTCTTTCTTCAGTTAAAGCCGGTATCGGCAGTCTGATTAATTGACCGTCCGTTGCAGGAGTTAAGCCGAGATTTGCTATCGTAATTCCTTTCTCTACCGATGATACCATAGATTTATCCCAAACCTGCACGTTAATTGTTCGTGCATCAGGGGTGGATAGAGAAGCAACTTGTGAAAGCGGCATTTTACTCCCGTAAGCTTCCACGGTTACGTTATCAAGTAAATTAACTGAAGCTCTACCGGTACGTAGCCCTTTAAGCTCATGATCTAAAACTTTTAGAGCTTTCTCCATCTTTTCTTGTAAGTTTTTCTTTAAATTCTCTTTCTCCATCTTTATTGCTCCATATATTATTATTAGTACACGAATTGAGACATTGTTATGTGTATTAGGCAATGCCCCCGATGTCATTCCCGCGTGGATTGGTTTTCCCGTCATTGCAAGGAAAAACTATAAGTTTTGATGAAGCAATCTAGTAAAAAATTCTGATTTACAGAATTTTTTACTAGATTGCCACATAGCCTATGGCTGCTTGCAATGACGATTTGGTCTCCACGCAACAACACCTATGCGGGAATGACATAAAAATCATATAACAATTTACACTACAATATATTATTCCTCAATGATCGTATATTCCCCTTTATCTTGTATTACTCTAGCAAAATTTCCCTGTTCTTTTATCGAAAATACCCTTATAGGTAATTTATTTTCTTTTGCAACTGCAATAGCTGCCGTATCCATGACTTGCAGGTTATTAGTTATAACATCTTTATAGCTAATAGTGAAATATTTTTTAGCATCCGGATTTTTTTTAGGGTCGGAATCATATACACCGTCAACCTGAGTTGCTTTTAATAAAATATCGCAATTCATTTCGATTGCACGAAGTACTGCGGCACTATCGGTTGTACAAAACGGGTTACCCGTACCGCCGGCAAAAATTACTACACGCTTTTTTTCCATATGTCTTTTAGCTTTGCGGCGAATATAAGGCTCGCACACGCTCATCATAGGAATAGCCGATAGAACTCTTGTATAGATATTGAGGCTTTCCATAACGTTTTGTAAAGTTAAAGCATTAATCACCGTTGCAAGCATACCTATATAATCCGCTGAAGCTTGGTCCATACCGACAAGTGCTGCATTAATCCCGCGGTAAATATTTCCACCGCCGACTACAATAGCGACTTCTACTCCTAAATCGATAACTTCTTTAATATCGCCGGCAATCTTTTTTATTACGTCATATTCATGCCCAAATTGCTTATCTCCCATTAAAGCTTCCCCTGACACTTTAAGTAAAACTTTTTTATACTTTAGAGCGTGTATATCTGATATCATTTTCTACTGCAAGTTGTTTTTAATATCTGCTTAATTTTTTTAATCATTATACCTCTTTGTAGGTCGGTAATCGATGATTTATTGAGTGCATGCACTAATAACATATTATTATTTATATCAAGTGTTACTGTACCTGGAGTTAGAGTAATCGAATTACCATACATTATTTCGCCTATTTCTTCTAGCCCTTCTGCGTCCACCCATTCAAAAACCGGCTCTATTCCTATCTTTCTTTGCCAAATTATTTTAATAACCGCGAAAGCCGATTTCCATATTTCTAATAATAACCAAGGAAAATATGATATAAGTTTAATTTTAGTGAGCATTAACATTTGCGGTTAATTTGATATTTGAAGTAAAAGGTATTAGTAGCATTATAAATATAAATAACAGCCCTATCATATTAAATATATTATTTATTGCAATTACAAAAGCATCATGATTTAATTTGTTTGCTAATAACAAATATGATGCTTTTTCGGGATTCAAAACTTTCCCGCTTAATAATTCAGTATAAGAATCTAGTTGTTCTAATGCCATTATAGAAGTAGACGAGATATTTTCCGATAAATATTGCATAAAGGTTTTAGTATCATTAGTAAGTATAGTATTGATTATTGCAAGCCCTACCGCTCCTCCTAAATTACGAGTAAGATTATAAAGCCCGCTAGCGTTGCCTACTCTTTCTTTCGGCATATTGCCAAGAGCTATATTATTAGTCGGTATAAAACAAAACATTAATGCAAACCCTCTAACAAATTGAGGAAGCACAAATGCAGCAAATTTAGAATCAGGCGTTAGAAAACTATTCAAATGACATCCAAGAGCAAACCCTCCAAGCCCTATAATAAGCATCAGGCGTAAATCTACCCCTAGCCCTAACATTCTACCAGCGAGTGGTGCAGATAAAAATTGTGCTCCGCCCGTTACCATCATAGTAGCCCCGATTTGTAATGTATCATATCCGGCAATAGTAAAGAGAAATAGCGGTAATATATATACTGCCCCGTATAATCCGATGCCCATAACGAACGAATAAAGGCAACCAAAAGTAAAGTCTTTATAAAGAAATGTTTTTAAGTCTAAAATTGGATTAATAAAGGTTAGTTCTCTAATGATTAATAAAATAAAACCTAAAACTACTGCAATACTTAAGAATAATATTAAATTATCCTCAAGCCAACCTTTTTTGTTTCCTTCTTCTAACACATACTGTAATAAGCCGAGCGTTAAAGCCATTAATAATATACCGAGAAAATCAAAATTTTTCAGTAATTTATAATTTGGTTTATCAA
Organism: Rickettsia amblyommatis; assembly: GCF_002078335.1. NCBI lineage: Bacteria > Pseudomonadati > Pseudomonadota > Alphaproteobacteria > Rickettsiales > Rickettsiaceae > Rickettsia > Rickettsia amblyommatis. Next base: position 728,239 of record NZ_CP015012.1, read on the forward strand.
AATCCCCATATAAAAAAACTACCGTGCATACGAAAATACCGGGTATGACGTTTAATAAAAACATAAAATGCCATGATAAAATCTCCGTAATATATCCACCGAGTGTAGGTCCTAAAGTAGGGGCAACAGTTACTACAAGTCCAATTAAGATAGTAACGATAGGACGTTGCGATGCAGGAAAAAGTATAAAAACGGTACTAAAGACCGTCGGTATCATAGCACCACCAAAAAAACCTTGTAATGCTCTAAAGATAATCATGGATTCAATATTAGTTGCAAGCGAACATAATACGCTCATAACCGTAAACCCTAAAGCTGCAATAAAATAAGAAATTCTAGTAGTAAGTAACCTTGCTAAAAAGCCGGTAATAGGAATAATGATAACTTCCGCTATTAAGTATGATGTTTGAACCCAAGAAAGTTCATCGCTTGAAGCGGCAAGACCGGCAGCTATTACGGATAATGAGCTAGCGACAATTTGAATATCAAGTACCGACATAAACATGCCGACAACCATACCAAAAAAAGCAAATAATTGCTTTTTAGAAAGAGCAGGCGGTTGTAAATTATCATTTGACATAATTAAATTATACAGTTTAAATTAAATAAAGTTAATAAGTGACATATATGTTTAAAATAAAAAATTATTATACAACTTTTAATTTTTAATTAAACTATTTATTAGGATATAAGTAGACAAGACATAATATATGGTAATCATTTTTTATATTTAGCAAATAATAAATATGTGATTGATTTATTAAAAATATTAACTATAATACTAAATGATGCTCCTCGCAGCGGAGCTACGAGGTATCTATTCAAAAAGTTTTAATTAGTATATCACGAAGCAGAGCTTCGGGGAATTAAACCCTGAGAGATTAACTATAATTGATTTATCAATATGCAAAACCCAGCACAAAAAGTTATATCTTTTTCAGAGCATAAATCTGATATAGAACGCATAAAGAAATCAATAGAAGAGGGGTGGGCGATAGTAAAGCTAGTACCTAATAAAGACCGTTTTATCGGACTTTTAGAAAAGATTTCGCATGCTGAAGATGAAACAATCTATATTCCTCCAAGAAAAAAGATAATAGTTAATTAACACGAATAGCGCATTATTACATAATCTGCTATTCGGCTTAAGAAGTTGAATATAAAAGGTGACAATTGGCTTTCACTTTTTATATAAAGCTAAGTCTATATTATTTTTTAGCAAAAACTTATAATTCTTTACAAAGTATAATGGAATTACCTAAAAAAGGTAGTGTTGTTTTACACCACTCTTAAAAAGACCTTATTGTCATTTCCGTGTAGCATTGGTGTTGTTGCATGGATTAATTCCACCCTGTCATCCTAGCTCATTTGTAGCGAGATCCAGTTTAAAATATTAAGGTGACCTTGCGGTTAATAAAGTGCATTACCGCAGTTGCTGCAATCTTGCCTATATTATGGCTCAGGGAATCACGAATGGCGTCATGTTCTCTTGTTACTGTCCTGCTCTAAACGACTGTAAGCACTTAGCAATATCCCGTTATTAGAATTTAAAGCCGGAGTAACGCTCCCCGCTATTTTATTCTCTATCTTTTGCCCTAAACCAGATAGTGCGTTGTTATTTACAGCATTTACTGCAAGTTCCGTTACTTTCTCTATCGCTATCATCTTCGCCAGCTGTCGATGCTTTCGCTAGCTCTATGATGGTCTTAAAAAAGTTTCCAACTTCAATCTTTCAAGCATTTTGATAGTTCAATACTCATAGGTCTTATTGGTAAAGGTTTATTTTCTGCTATAGTTTGCTGACGTTCTTTCGTGATTGCTGCCCAGCATCTGTAATCTTCATCTTGTCTTTTCATTAAATCAAATTGGGCAAGGTAGGTATTTAGCTTTTCTTGAGCCTTTGTCACTCCTCCATCTTTAGCGTGTAAAAATTCTATTAAATGCGGGACATCTGCTGGAAATAGTCTTGGATTACACATTTGTATATAATTTACTATCAATAACCAACCTAAATTACGTTTATCCTCTTTAGAATATTTAGGATAATTTATATATTTTTCATCATCCATAAAAACATAATCGAAATATTCTTCTAATATTTCTCCAGTATCATATAATTCGCCTAAATGAAAATGATACTGTTGATAATTTTTTAACATTACTTCTAAAAATTCACCTAAATTTTCTCAGGTTATATCTTCTACTGCTTTAAATTCTACAGAATCAAAGAAATATAAATCTATATATTCTTGAAGTGTTTTTCTGATATATGCATCTTCTTCATTTATTTTTTCATACCATAATTTATCTGTCATTGTTTATTTCAGTTTTTTATATTTGGATCAGAAATATTGTTTATTTCATTTTGTTATTCCAATAATTTATACCGTTTCGAGGTTTCATTAAAGTTTTTATTACCTTATTTGCATGTTTTTGTTGTGATTAGGTTATTTTTTTTAAAACAGCGTCTCTCTCTATTTCTTTATATGTCCTTACATGAGCTACATTATTACCACCTGTATTATCAAATATTACAAACTGGTCATTTTTTATATCAACAGCAATAAGTCTTTCAGTATCATTACTTATTTTATAAGCATTTTTTAAAACCGCTTTAGGTTCTTTAGATGCTGGACTTTTTGACCACTTGGATTGATGGTGATAATAAATGATTAGTATTTTAAGTTATTTTTTTGGATATCGTGGTCAAGCCACGGTATGGCACGAATGCGTTTTTCTACACATTATTAGTATATCAGGTTCTACCACGCCTATCACAAATATGGCTATAGTTTTATTTAGAAAATGGTGCCAATGTGGGGATTTGAACCCCAGACCTACGCATTACGAATGCGCCGCTCTACCCAGCTGAGCTACATCGGCTGAAATATGATTATATTATGCTGAGATATGGATTCCTACGAGACATGTTTTGTCATTGCGAGCGACTGACAAGGAGCGTGGCAATCCAATAAAAAATTTTAAAATGCTCAAGACTAGCATCCTTAATTGGACCCTGTGGTCAAGCCACGGGGTGACAATGAAACATCTTTATAAATGCGTCGAAAATCTTAAATGGAAATGCTGCGTATCGTCATATTTCTTCTTCTTCACCGCGAAACCCCAATCCATTCTTATCGGTGCAAAACGTGTTACCCAAATAAAGCCGAAACCAACAGAAGCTCTAAGAGATTTATCGTTATAAAAACCGTTTGGAGTTTGATATTGTTTCTTATTTAGGGCTACTCCCCAAACGCTTCCTAAATCCATAAAGACTGCACCGGTTAAATTAAATTCCTCAGGTACAGGTGTTGGGAAATTAAGCTCTGTTGAGAATGTGTAATATCGCTCACCGCCAAGTCCTTCGTTAGTGACCTTTTCACGAGGTCCTACACCACCGCTTGCAAAGCCTCTTAAACTATAATCACCTAAATTAAAGCGATCGGAAATTCTAATAATGTGTCCTCCAAGCCCTGCAATATCGCCTCCGGAAGCAGATAATTTTAAAGTAAGCTTGTTATGTATGAAAGATTTATAATATTTACCGTCAACTTCATGTTTTATATATTTGTTATCACCTCCTCCAACGCCGGCAAATTCTTGTGTGCCGCTTACTAAATAACCGTTCTTTGGAACAATTTTATTATCGGTTTGATCATAAGTAATAGTATGTCCTATAGCAGAAGTAATGAATCTTCCCATTTGCTCCTTTAAGAATATTGAGCTTGATGGAGTTGGAGCACTTAAAATATCACGTTTGATTAAATAATCTATTTCGTGACCTAAATCCTCTTGAATTTCATAACCAAGAGAAGTTTTGGCTCCTATAGAGTGTAACTTATAGCTTTGATCAGTTGTATTTAATACACTAGCACCGCGTCCGGTATAGTTTCTAAATGTGTTTACGCCCAGTGATAAATCACGATCTAAAAAGTGCGGTGCGGTAATACCACCGTAATAGCTTGTAGTATTTTTACTTACTTGTACACCGGCATTAAGCAGTTTCCCGGTACCGACTAAATTACGCTCTAAGCAAGAGAAACGTCCGAATAAACCGCCGGCAGTATTATATCCTAAATCAAAACCTATAGAGGAAGTAGATTTTTCATCAACTTCAACGTTAACATCATATTTATCTTTAGCTTTAGTCGGAGCTAAGCTAATTGCTACTTTCTCAAAATAATCTAAATTTCTAAGATTACGCTCACCTTTTTCAATATATGAACGATTAATTATATCACCTTCTTCTATTTTAAATTCTCTTCTTATAACGTGGTCTTCGGTTTTAAGGTTATTAATAATATTAATTTTATTAATATAAACCTTATCGGCTTTTTCAATAATAAATTTAATATCTGCAGTATGAGTAGCATTTTTCATTATATCCGGATAAACATTTACCGCAGGGTAACCGTTCGCTGTAAAATATTCTCCGATTTTTTCAGCTATATCATCAACCTTTTTCATATTGAAAACCTTGCCTTGCTTAATATTAACAATTTTATTAAGCGGTGTTATATCTATATTAGTTAATTTATTGTCTATTGTAATATTACCGAAGTTATATTTTTCTCCCTCTTCAATGGAATAGGTAAGGGTGAAATATTCTTTAGTATTATTGAGTTCTGCCGATGCCGAAATTACTCTAAAATCTGCAAAACCTACAGATTGATAAAACTCTCTCAGTAATTCTTTATCATACTCCACTCTATCAGGATCGTAAGTATCGTTACTTTCTAAAAAACGAAACCAACGAGATTCTTTAGTTAAAACAATAGATTTAAGTTCTGAATCACTATAATTTTCATTACCGCTAAAATGAATATATTTAATACCGGTTTTTGGCCCTTCTGCTATATCAAAAATAACCTTAACTCTGTTGTTTTCTAAATTTTCGATTTTAGGTGTTACCGTAGTAGCAAAACGTCCGCTACGTTTATAAATTTCTAATATTTTCTTTACATCTAATTCAATTTTAGCTTGGCTAAGAGATTCGCCCGACATTGTATAAATTTCTTTAGCGAGCATATTAGTTTTGACTTTAGAATTACCGCTAAATACTACACTACTTATAAAAGGCGTTTCAGTAACGTTAACTATTAAATGACCATCATTTGTTATATGCATATTTATATTGCTAAAAAGTGAGGTGGCATATAAACGTTTTATTGCTTCATCTTCTTTAGAATTATTATAGGTTTCTCCTACCTTAAGCTTTAAATAGCTCCCAATAGTAGAACGCTCAACCCTATGGTTACCTTCGATAGTTATTTTACGAATTACAGAGTCAGCTAATGAAATATGATAATAAAAAATCGTTAATAATAAAATTGTTAACTTACTAATTGATCTGATTGTCACCTAAAACCTTCTTTAAGATTTAATTTAAATTTCTGTGTTTAAACCCGATGTCATCCCGTGGCTTGACCACGGTAAAAATAATAAATTAGATACCGCGTTCAAGTCGCGGTATGACAAAGAACTGGATTCCCGCTTCTAGCTAAGAATAATACAAAGTTCTCCTAACTAATGCATTCAAACATAATTAATGTACTCCACTATAGTAGATAATACAAACGAGAGCAAGCAAATCTATAATTTAGGAAAACAAATTTTGTATATCGTTGGAAACAGAAATTATAATAAGAAAAATTATGATTATTGCTCCTAATTGTAACAAAATATTTTTAATCTTAGGATTCGGTAATTTACCTGTAATTGCTTCATATAATATAAATACTAAATGTCCGCCGTCAAGCACCGGTATAGGTAGTAAGTTAAGTAACCCTAAATTAACGGAAAGCATTGCTATAAATAACAGATACATTTGGGTTCCACCAGCTATAGATTTGCCTGACTCTTTAGCAATAGCTACCGGCCCTCCTATCTCATCGAATGAACGTTTTCCTACAATCATTTGCGATATTGCGTTTAGAGTTAAAGCAGACATATCTATAGTAGTATTAATAGCTTCCCAGAATCCTCCTAAAATTCCTATTTTAGTATGAATAGGTTCATTTTTAGCTATAATACCGATGCGAAGAGTTTTCTTAACTTGCTTTTCTTCGGGAGGTGATATAATTATTTCTTGAGGCATTATATTAACGATAAATTCCTCACTTTTTCTTTCTATAGTTAAAGTAGAAGAGCTAAAACCATTAATTAATATCTCTCTCTGCACGTCCCCGAAATCTTTAACAAATTTATCGTTAACCTTAACAATTTTATCTCCTGCTCTTAAGTCTGCTCTCTCTGCCGGTGATGAAGCTACTACATCACCTATTATAGGAGGAATCTCTGTTTTTCCAAAGTAACAATAAAAACCTGCAAATATTATTACGGCAAGTAAATAATTAATTAACGGACCTGCTGCAACTATTAAAAAACGTTTTAAACAAGATTTAGAATCAAAAGCTACTTTTTCGTTAACTTCTTTAGTCTTATCCATGAGGCTGCGATCATAGCCGTAAATCTTGACATAACCGCCAAGCGGTATAAGGCAAATCTTCCACCTAACGCCTTTTTTATCGGTAATACCTATTAGTGCTTTACCGAAACCTATCGAGAACTCCTCAACTTTTACATTAAAATATCTAGCAATACAATAATGCCCAAATTCATGGATAAATACCAAGATACTAATTGTTATAATAAATCCTATTATAGAGAGCATAAAAATTTTATAAGTTTACTAATAAATTATTTTAAGGTATATATTGCAAGGTTATAGATATCATTTCGTCGTTGTGAGTGGATGTTGCTCCTTGGTTTCCGATGTAATTCCCGCGAAAGCGGGAATCCACAGAAAAAAATGAAATAATCCAAATGTATTAGTTTTATATTTTTAATTACTGGATTCCCGCTTTCACGGGAATGATATCATGCCATATCACACTCGCAATGACGAAAATTAAATTTTAAATTTCTTTTCTCTATGAGTTCAAATAAAATTAATAAAAAGTCGATTGCACGTATTGCAGCAGTGCAAGCTATTTATCAAAACATATTGCAAAATAACGACGATATGGATGATATCATGCAAAATGTACTTTCTTTTTATCAAAATAATAATTCTATAACAGATTTACCTGAGCATTTAAAAATATCATTAAGTATAAGTCATTTTAAAATGTTGGTAAAGTCAGTATTTGAAAATATTAATAAACTAGACGAAGTTATCGACAATCATTTAACAAATGATAAAGATCCTGCACATATGCCGATCTTACTCAGAGCTTTATTGCGTGTTAGTATATGTGAGCTATTATTTTGCCCTACTACGCCTGCTAAAGTAGTAATCAACGAATATACGGACATAGCAAATGATATGTTAAATGAGCATGAAATTGGTTTTGTTAATTCTGTATTAGATAAAATAGCAAAAGAGCATACTCGTTTAATTTGAAAAATTGGCTACAAGTACTGTGGTACTCAGTATTATTAACGGCTTTTGTTCCTCGTCTTGTGGATTCCTTGCTCTTTTCCAGATTAAACTTCGTCTACTTATTCTTCATTTATTTATAAGTATAAAAGATTTTATGACAAATAATTTAAGCGGTTATAGAAATAAATTCATTAGAGTTAAGACTTCTAAAAAACGCACTGTCTCTTCTAGTAATTGGCTTAGACGCCAATTAAACGATCCGTATGTTGCAAAAGCACGTATAGACGGCTTTAGGTCGAGAGCTGCATATAAACTACTTGAAATTCATGAAAAATTTAAACTTTTTACTCCTAACATGAAAATTGTTGATCTAGGAGCAGCCCCTGGGGGATGGAGTCAAGTAGCTTCCAAGCTTATTAAAGCTTCGGATAATAACCTAAATAATAAAATAATCTCTATCGATATGTTAAAAATCGAACCTGTTGCTGGAGTTGAATTTTTTCAAAAGGACTTTTTTGAAGCAGATACGGAAGAATTAATTATTCAGGCTTTAGACGGTAGAGCTGATATAGTAATGAGTGATATGGCATCAAATACCATAGGTCATAAAGCTACAGACCATATAAGAACCTTACTTTTATGTGAGCAAGCTTTTGAATTTGCTTTAAAAGTGCTAAAACCCTCCGGTCATTTTATTGCTAAAATTTTTCGTGGCGGTGCAGAAAATGAATTATTAAATAAAGTAAAGCGTGAATTTAAAACAGTGAGACATTTTAAACCTTCATCTAGCCGCAGTGAATCTACGGAAATCTATTTAGTTGCTCTAAATAAGAAATACTGAATATGAAAGGCGCAAGGTGATTTCTATATAAATTTATTATATATGTTATTTTTTTATTTAACATATTAGGGGATATAGATGATAATTACTTATATCTCCTGTTGTTTTGACTTCCTGAGCATATTCTTGACTGCAGCTTTGAAAATTATTATACATCCCAACTAAATTAGCTCCGGTTTCAGTTTCAACTATTTGATTATATAAATTATTTTTTAAATTTAGAGTATTTTTAGCATATTTTTGTGTTGCTGCTTCCCAATCATCTACGGTTAAAGTAATATTCTGTTTCAAATCAGAAAAATTAACAAGTCCATGTTTACTGATTCCGGCTATGATTTCTTCAAAGCCTTCGACTATTCCATTAATTCCTAGATATTTTGTAACTTTTTGTTTGGCAAAATTATATAAATATGATGCCCATTCTTCTGATTGCGATAGTTCTGTTTTTTTACCAGGAAGTACCATTGTTGTTTTTCCCAAATGCTTATTAGTAATATTAATAAGATTATGTTTTGCATTATATATCTTAGAATGGGTAGCTAGCTCTTTTATTGGAGTTGTTACTTTTCCGGTAAATAAATTTTTTTCTATGCCTCTTTCAATTATTGGTTTTGAGCCAGGGCTGTCAAAAGTTGTAGATTTATTAAAATGTAGGTTGCGAGAATATATTTCTACTAAGGTTAAATCTGCAATTATTGCTCCAAGTGAATGACCGCTAGTATTAAAACTATATTCTGTGGCTTTACTTAAGCCGCCTAATTTGTTAATTATTTCATTAACAAAATCCTGAAGTGGAGTTAGTTTAGTAGGTAAATAGTGCAGAGCGATAAGCAAGTCGTCTAATAAATCATATATATTGAATTTTGTGCCGGCACTAGCAATATGCACTTCTTTAGTTTCTTTATTTATAAATGCGACGGCTTTATAATTATATTTAGCAGTGCTAATATTATCACATGAAGCAGTCAGTATTTCCCAGCCGCTATCTGTTAATTGTTCATTGACCTTTGATGCTTTTAGCTTATAAATATTTAAATCATCTGTGTTATATGCGAGGTCTAACCCTATATAAGCAAGCTTTTTAGTGCTAATGTGTTTAGAATTTTTGTACCTAGACATATCTACCTCTTTTTGATCAATATTACCATAAAATATGGTTTTTTCTAAAAAATGTCAAGTCAAATATTAATACTGATTAATCTATTATTAAATAAAGATTGACATTTGATTACTTTTGTTATATAGTGCACTTGTGTTATATTTAACATTAACAATAACAACCATGAAATATGGTGATATGGTGACTTAAATAAGGAGGAGATAGACTATGTTTACATTATTAGTACGTAATTTATTCGGAAGTAATAAACCGATTACTTACTTATCTTTAATAGAAAAAGCAAAAGCAGATTATAGTTTTTATACAAAATTAGCATCAGGAAGCTTTTTTGTAGGAATAAGTAGTTTTTTTTCATCTAGTAGTTGGTTAAGCAAAATACCTTTAATAACAGGGGCTGTTTTTGGTACTAGTTATGGGGCAAAAGGCATTATGGATAGTAATGAACAAATAAAGCTTTTTACTAGAGCTCATGAAGCAACTAAAGTTGAAGGGTATTTGGCTACTGCGGGGTTAGGAAGTTTTATATACGGTACTGCTGTAGATAAAAACGGTATAGATAAATTTACCAGTAAATATATTGAAGGAATAAACGGTAAGATAATATCTAATGCAATAACTCGCGTACCAACCTTAAGTTTTACGGCAGACGGCGTTGGTTACAAACATAATGGTGGCTATGAAATATTAGAATCAACAGATCGTGCGTTATATCAGGAAATACCTGGTGTGAAAGGACAATATACAAATAAATTAGTTCCAGATACTAGTATTCCTTCTTTACATGATTGTATTATTCAGCAGCTAATACAAGATGGCTATTCAAGTGAAGATGTTGAAAAAGCTTTAAGTTTAGAAACTGTTGCAAAGAGAGAAAGTTACAAAAATAAGCAATTAGCAGAATACAAGCCAAATTTGACAAGTCAGTTATGGCATGGTACGGAAAAAGCTATGCAAAATAAAGAAGTAGAACTTTCAAAAGAAATACAGAAATATGCTGAAATAAATGAAGCTTATGAAGCATTATTTAATTATCATAACTCCAGTACTAGTGAAGAACAAGAAGAGCAGTTTTATAGCCTTGATTATCATATTAATGATGATCAAACTCAAATCTTAGGAGATGAGGGAGATGAAGGATATATATCTGATATTGCCTACTAACTAAATACAAAACTTTCTAGAGAGTAAGGTTATAGATCTATAGCCTTACTCTTTTTTATTTAATAACCTCTTTAGCTCTCCTTTCAAAAGCTATAATCATTTTTTCGGTTGCTTTGGTAAAATAAGTGCCGATTAATTTATCCAGTATTACGGATTTCATTTTAAAATCAATAAAGAATTTTAATTCAGTTCCTGCCGTGCATGGAACAAATTGCCAAGTACTTTTTAAATATTCAAAAGGTCCTGAAATAGCTACCGTATTAATCAAATATATTCCATCATCTGTTATTTCGCTTGTAACTCGTGAGTTATATTTTTCTGAAAAGCCTTTTAACTGAATTACTAATTCAGCAATAACCTCTTGAGTATTTTCTGAAATAATTCTAGAAGCAGAACACCAAGGCAAGAATTTAGGATAAGATTTTACGTCCCAGACCAAATCAAACAATTCTTGCGGTTTATAGGGTAAAATTTTAGTGTGTTGAAGGCAAAGCATTAGAAATCTGTTACTTTACCTTTATGCTGCCAGTCCCCGTATCTTGTCGGTTCTAGACCTTTAACACCGCCAATTTCTTTTTCTTTTGGTAAATTTTCTTCTTCTGATATATTATTAGACATCTTTACAAACTTCGCTTCTAGAGGTAATTTAGACGTCGATCCGGTACTTGCATCCTCACGTATGTCCATATACGCTGTGGTGCTGCGTTCCGTGTCTCCTGTAAATTCCTCTCTATAAGCTGGTTTGGAAAGATGTCTATTATCTTTTTTATCGTCCATAGTACTAAATATATGAAATATAACCGTGTTTATATTAATAGTCGTTTAGCTGAAAATAGCAAGATAGAATTAGCAAGTGATCATGTTCATTATGTTAAAACGGTGCTACGTCTTAAAGTAAATGATGGCTTGCGTCTCTTTAACGGTACGGATGGAGAATTTCTAGCACAAATTAATGATATAGGTAAAAATAACCTATCGTTTAGACTTAAAGAACAGTTAAAAAAGCCTTATACAGAATCTACGTTAACTCTTGCTGTTGCTATAATAAAGCAAGATAAATTAATGCTTGCAATAAATATGGCTACGCAACTCGGTATAACTAAAATTATTCCGTTAATTACTAAGCGGTGTCAATTTAGATCGGTAAATATCGAACGTTTAACAAAATGTGTTATTGAGGCAACAGAGCAATCAGAACGTCTTACTCCCCCGATAATTGAAAAAGCTATCACAATACAAGATTATCTAAAACAGAATAATAATTTGATGTTATATGCTAATGAACATGAAAAAGAAGAAAATTCTATATTACGAATTTCATCATCACTTAGTAATAGTGATATAACTATTATTGTAGGACCGGAGGGAGGCTTTACTAATGATGAGCTGGAACTTCTTGCCTCATATAAGAATACAAAATCTATAAGTTTAGGAAGTAATATATTACGTGCTGAAACAGCAGCAATAACTGCTATAGCACAAGTGAGGTTGTTAGGTCGTCATTGCGAGGAAAAACTGCAAGTTTTGACGAAGCAATCTCAGGAGTTTGTTATGATTTCATGAGATTGCCACGCAGCCTACGGCTGCTCGCAATGACGAAAAGGTAGAGTTACTGCACCTTTTCTATTCCGGGTTTACAAAATAGCTTACCTAAACAAAGGAAAGAATATACACCACAAAAACCTATAATTATATAAAGTATTGTAACGATAATTGGAAATGAGCCAAATAAAAGTGTGACTAAATTAAAATTAAATAATCCGACTAAGCCCCAATTTATAGCACCTATAGAAGATAATAAATGTACAGTAGTAATAAGCGGATTATTAGAAGTATTTATTAACATATTTAACTCCTTTTAGTTAAATGTAAAAGACCTTGTTGCGTGGCGCATACCTATGTCATCCCACAACTTGATAGTGGGGTCCAGTTAAAATACTAAAATTACTAGTATTATGGGTTACATTTTTAGATCCCGTGGCGAGGCCTCGGGATGACACTGTGTGCGTTTTCCGCGCCATGCAACAAAACTAACGTAAAATAATCATTTCTCATTTTGAGCTATATGTCTACTAAATTCTATAATTTATTAATCCTTCTTAAAAGTTTGATATATTACAGGTATAACAAAAATTGTAAATATAGTACCGATGCTTAATCCTCCAACTATTACAAAGCCTATAGAATTACGAGCAGCAGCACCGGCTCCGTCTGCAAAAACTAGAGGTAAAGCTCCGACTACGGCAGCAAGAGTAGTCATAAGAATTGGACGCAAGCGAAGTTTTGAGGATTCTATTATAGCTTCTTGAACCTTTACTCCTTTTTCTCTTAGCTGATTAGCAAATTCTACTATCATAATAGAATTCTTAGTAATTAATCCAATTAAAGTAATAATTCCGATATTACTATACATATTAAGGCTATTACCAGCAAGCCAGAGAGCAAGTACACTGCCGGTTATTGAGAAAGGTACGGCGAGTAATATTAATAAAGGGTCAGTAAAGCTTTCAAATTGAGCTGCAAGCACTAAATAGATAAATATAAGAGCAAACACAAATGTTATAAGCATATTACTGTCTGCCTCTCTCATTTGTTTAATTTCTCCGATATATTCAATTATAGTATTACTAGGATCAAGTAATTTAGCGGCTATTTTATTGATTTCATTAATTGCATCATCAATTTTTCCGTCAGGAGCAAGATCGGAAGCAATAGTAACGGATTTTGAATTATTATAATGACTATATGATTTTACTGATATTTTTTCCGTAATATTGGCTATCGATTCAAGCGGTAACATATTATTATTTTTTGCTCTGATTAAAATTTTACTAAAATCGCTAATATCTTTTCGATCTTTTTGATTAAATTGTAATATAACGTCATATAAATCATTACTCATTCTAAAAGCCCCGATTTGTTGACCTGCAAGTAAATATTGTACCGTTTTGCCTATATTTGCCAAATCCATTCCGTATAAATAAGCCTTATCACGGTTGACTTCTATATTTATAGTTGGTATTGCCGATTGTAAATTTCTATTGACGTTTAAGAAAATAGGATTTGTTTTCATTATATCAATAAATTGTTGTGATATTTTATCTAGATCATCATATTCAAGGTTCGTTTGAATAGTAAACTCGATAGGGCTCCTTGCATTCCCACTAACCATTGAACGTGGATCCATAGCGTAAATCGACATACCCGGTATTTCAGAAAACTGCTTATTTAACATATTCTTAATAGTTTCTTGGGAACGAGAACGCTCACCCCAATTTTTTAGAGGAATGAATCCAAAAACATTATCGCTACCGCCTGCACCTATTACCATCAGATAACCTAATATATCTTTATAATTAGCAAGGATTTTTTCGGTTTCTTTCACTACTTTAGTAGAAGATTCTAAACTAGAACCTTCAGGACCTTTAAGAGAAACTTGTAAAAATCCATCATCTTCTTGGGGTACGAAAATTTTTTGAGTAAATTTAAAACTAATAATCAGCACTATAAATGATGATGCAATAATGATGACAAATTTCTTTTTATTGTCAAAAGTTAGCTTTAGATAGTAAATATATTTATTTTGAATAAATTGTAGAATGTCGTTAAACTTTACTAAGAATTTCGGTAAGTCCGTATTATGTTTTGTAACCATACGACTTGACATCATAGGAGTTAAAGTTAAAGCAACAAATCCTGAGAATAAAACACAAAATGCTAAAGTCCAAGCAAATTCAATAAATAATTTCCCGATCAAACCCTCTATAAAACCCACGGGTAAAAATACGGCAGCAAGCGTAATAGTCATAGCAATGATTGCAAAGCTGATTTCTTTAGAAGCAAGCATAGCCGCTTCCATGGGTTTATGTCCCATTTCATTATATCTAAAAATGTTTTCAAGCATAACTATCGCATCATCGACCACTAAACCTATAGCAAGTATCATAGCAAGGAGCGTAAATATATTAATAGAAAATCCAAAAGCATACATTACGCTAAAAGTACCGATCAACGATACCGGAATCGTCACAAACGGAATTAAGGTAATTTTAGCAGAAGCAAGAAATAAATAAGTGACTAAAACTACTAATATTAAAGCTTCAAAAATTGTTTGAAATACTGCATAAATTGATGCTTTTACAGGCGTTGCTCCATCATATGCGATACCCATGCTTATTCCTTTGGGCATGGATTCTTTAATTCTTTCTAGTGCTTTAGTTACTTCATGTGATAAATCTATGACGTTAGCTTTTGATTCTTTTATAAGACCAAGGGCAATAGAGCTTTTGCCGTTATATCTAAAAATTATGTCCTCATCGGGAGAAGTTAAAGATATTGTTGCTATATCTCGTAATTTTATGATACCTCCGTTTTGTACTTTTAGAATAATATTACCGAATTCTTCCGGTGTAGATAAAGAACCTTCAAGAGTTACTATAAAATTATTACTTTTTGTTTTAATCGTACCTACGGGATAATCTTTATTTTGCTCTTTTATTGCGGATTCAATCTCCAATAAAGAAATTTTATGTTGATATAATTTTTTAGAATCGGGTTCTATTCTCATTATATATTCCCGACCGCCGTAAATTTGTGACTGTCCTACGCTTTCAAGTTTATCTAACGGTGTTTGTAGATTATCTTCGACGATCTTTGTTAATTCTAAATCGCTATATTGATCACTTTCAACGCTTATGAAGAGGCTTGGGAAACTATCGGCATCAAGTTTTGCAACTGATGGGGCTTTCATATCTTGCGGGAACATATAAGTGATATCCGATATTTTGGCGCGGACATCGTTTAGTGCTACTTCAATATCGGTAGATAATAGAAACGATAAAGTAATACTACTTTTGCCGGTAGAACTTTGAGAAGTTATATAATCTAAATTTTTAACCGTCTTTAAAGCTTTTTCTATACGTGTCGTTATTTCTTGCTCCATATATAAGGTATCGGCACCTGCATAATGAGCTTCGACATTTATAATGGGAACCGAAATATCCGGAGTGCCTCTAATTTGTAGTTTGGTAAAAAAAATTGCTCCAAGAGCTACGATAACCAAATTCAAAACTGTAGCAAAGACAGGGCGTTTAATACAAATTTCAGACAATAACATTGGATTTAATATATTTTTCTTTAAAACTTTTATTCTAAATTAATGTGAATAGCGAATTATTACATAATCTGCTATTCGGTTAGAAATATTCTATATAAAAGGTGAAAGATGGTTTCCACTTTTGATGTATATTAAGTATATATTGTTTTTTATTAAAAAACTTATAATTTTTTATAGAGTAGAAAATTAGTTTTTGTAATTTACTACTGACAATAAATTAGGGTTTTAATGATGAATTTTCACTTTAATTACTTGATTAAGATAGTTTTAACAGTATAACTGATGTAAAATGGCTACATTTTTCTATAAATTAATATAATAACGTATATATTTAAACTTTGTAAATAACTGGCATTTGCAGTATGTGGGTAGTTTGTTATAATTAACTCACATACAAAATATATTGATGTATATTATTGCCAGTTGTATATATTGTTTTATAAAAAAACATCAATACATATTAACCTATCAAAGGAGCGTTGATTTTATTATGAGTACACATAACAAAAAAGAACAAAAAAAAATGAATAAAACCGAATTTATAGCATTTATGACCGACTATGGTCATAATCATAAACATGCTTCACACAAAACATTAACAAAAGCTGAGGCCGAGAAAGCACTTAATTTGGTTCTTGATAGTGTGATTGGTGCTATAAAGAGCCACCATAATATTAATATAACAGGTTTTGGTTCATTTGAAATACATCATAGAAAAGCACGTGAGGGTCGTAACCCAAAAACCGGAGCAAAAATGAAAATAGATGCTTACAATCAACCTACTTTTAGAGCCGGAAGAAAAATGAAAGAAGCTTGTAATTAAAAGAAGTAACGTATTTACAGTACTAATAATTTCCAAACCCCGTTACAAGCTTGCGGGGTGACAATAGAAAAACCGGCTCATGCAACAATGCTCTGCAAAAGCCAGAATGATATAGAATACTTCTTAAGTACAATTCATAACGATATTACAACCATTGATGATTGAACGCCTAGAGTTTAACTTAAAACATAATAAGCTATACAATAGTTGGCTTATCGCAGCAGAAAATATAGAGCAAGCTTTAAAAGATTTAGAAGAGTTTATATATATTAAGCTTTTTAAGAATAGCATTCCTCTTGAAAACAATCCTGATTATCATTTCATCGCTAGGGAAACTTCAGCTACATCTAATGCTAAAAATATTTCTATTGAACAAATAAGAAAATTACAAGACTTCTTAAGTAAAACTTCTGCAATTTCAGGTTATAAAGTTGCAATAATTTATTCGGCGGATCTTATGAATTTGAATGCAGCGAATTCATGCTTAAAAATTCTTGAAGATGCACCAAAGAATAGTTACATTTTTTTAATTACTTCAAGAGCTGCAAGTATTATTTCTACAATTAGATCAAGATGTTTTAAAATTAATGTGAGATCATCTATCCATCATACTAAAAACGAATTATATTCCGAGTTTATTCAGTCGATAGCAGATAACAAAACGTTAGATTTTATTAATCGCTTTACTACTAAAGACAGAGAATTATGGCTAGATTTTATTGATAATTTATTATTATTAATGAATAGAATCCTTAAAAAATCTGCCAACGTTAATATTGAACTTCTAGATTTGGAAAATAAGATTTTTAATAAACTATTAAATAGACACCCTTCATATTTACTGCAAAAATTTACCGACATAAAAAAGTTAATATATAATACCATTGATTATGATTTGGACTTAAGAACAAGTTATATATTAGTGGTGAATGAGTTTTCTAGTAATTAACACAATGTCACTACGTTTCTTTCCATGTTATCCATAAAACAACAAAATATATTAAGAGAAATATACTCCTTTTTTTTAAAAAAATAGTTAATAGATATTCAAGATAGAAAGCGGTTTCCCTCTAGAATATAAATTTAATTTATGTTTTATTTTGACTATTGTTCATTTACTCGTAGTATATATTAGGTTTTAGGAACTTTATAAATTAAATTATTTGCATGTTTAAAACTTTAACACAAAATTTAACGAAGATTTTTGATAAGCTAGTTAGCTCAGGCATTTTGACGGAAGCCCAAATAGATGCTGCTATGCGGGATATAAGAGTGGCTCTTTTAGAGTCAGATGTTGCATTACCGGTGATAAAAGATTTCATAGCGGAAGTTAAACAGAAAGCTTTAGGGCAGGAGGTTATTAAGTCTGTTTCACCTGGACAGATGATAATTAAAATTATCCATGAAGAGATGATAAATCTCTTAGCTTCAAGTGAAAGTGAGGCAAAGCTAAATTTAAATTCAAAGCCGCCCGTAAATTTCCTAATGGTAGGGCTGCAAGGAAGCGGTAAAACTACGGCGAGTAGTAAGCTTGCTTTACGGCTTAGAAATCAAAATAAGAAAGTTTTACTTGTTTCTTTGGATACTTACAGACCGGCCGCACAAGAGCAACTCGCTATACTTGCAAACTCAGTACAGATTAATTCATTACCTATTGTGCAAGGTGCGAAACCCCTCGATATTGTCAAAAGAGCTATTGCCGAGGCTAAAATTTCTGCTTATGATGTCGTAATTTATGATACTGCAGGTCGTACACAAATTGATAAAGCGATGATGGAGGAAGCGCTTGCAATAAAAAAGATAGTGGAGCCTACAGAAACTTTGTTAGTAATCGACAGTATGACAGGGCAGGATGCAGTAGTTACGGCAAGTAGTTTTAATGAAAAGTTAGAAATTTCAGGATTAATTTTATCTAGAATTGACGGCGATTCCAAGGGTGGTGCAGCACTCAGTGTAAAATATATTACTAAAAAGCCGATTAAATTTTTAAGTAGCGGTGAAAACCTAACTGATTTAGAAGAATTCGATGCTGAACGTTTAGCTTCTCGAATACTGGATATGGGTGATATTATCTCTTTTGTTGAAAAAGCAGCTAGTATCGTTGATAGAAAAGAAGCCGAAAAAACGGCAGCTAAATTAAAAAAGGGTACGTTTGATTTAAATGATTATCTTCAGCAAATGAGAAGTATAAAAAAAATGGGAGGTTTTGGAAGTATACTTAGTATGTTACCGGGTAGCGGTAAAATTATAGATCAAATAGATCAATCAAAATTAAATAGTAAAATAATTGAACATCAAGAAGCAATTATTTTATCTATGACGCCAAAAGAACGTAAAAATCCCGATATAATTAATGCTTCTCGTAGGAAACGTATAGCTGCTGGAGCAGGAACTACGGTACAAAAGGTAAATATTTTGCTAAAGCAATATAAACAAATAAGCGAGATGATGAAAAAAGCCAGTAAAGTGAATCCTAAAAATCTATTACGTAGCGGAATTGGAAAATTGTTTTCTTGAATTTATATTATATCTACATTATGTCATTCCTGCGAAGGCGGAAATCCAGTCAAGCATATAAAAACAAGTTTTTATATGCTTATTTTATCAAGTATGTAACTGCTGTAGCAATATTGAAGTTATTTTTCTGGATTCCCGCCTACGTGGGAATGACATCGAGTAGGTTTTCCGATCCATGCAACAATGCCGACTTGATTGCGGGATCCAGTTAAAAATACTAAAATTATATGGCCCCTGTGGTCAAGCCACGGGGTGACCTTTTTCTTAAGTGGACACCCATGTGTCTTCGCAGTAATGACATCGACGGTTTTTTTTAAAAACTATCCGGTAGTATAATAAGTAACACATATTGACCTAGTATTAAATTTAATTAATTTTTAATTTCAAAGCATTTGCAAAAAATGTATAAATATTGATCAAATAATTGGCACTATCTTTTAAATCACTACTACCATGCCCACTATCTACACTTGCTAAAAAGTAAGTTTTAGTATTTGGGTTTTTTCTCAAACACATACTCAAAAATTCTTCCATGCTATGGGTGTACACGCTGCTCTAATACTGAATCTGTAATTAACACAGCTGGGTATTGTTGCGTTAAAGATAAATTCTCTAGCGGTGCATATTTTTTGATATGTACTAAATCTTCTACTTTTGCTGGATCACCATATTCTGTAACCCATGAATGTCCTGCTCCGAATTCTTTATATCGTATCAAGTATCGGCACTTCACATGCTATAGCTCCAAATAAATCAGGACGCTGCGTCAGTGCAACACTTACTAGCAATCCGCCGTTACTTCCTCCTTTAATTCCTAAAATACTCAGGGCTAGTAATATTTTGCTTTATTAAATCCTCTGCTACTACAATAAAATCATTCAAGCCGGTTTGACGTTTTATTCCTTGAGCCGACTTATGCCACTCAGGACCAAACTCTCCGCCACCTCTAATATTAGCAAGAACACTAACCCCGCCATGTTTAATCCATACTTCATTTTCCATGCGAGAGAAATATGGAGAGTTGATTACTTGAAAACCACCTTATGCTTCAAGTAATGTTGGATTCTTACCATCAAATTTTGTACCTTTTTATAGACAATAAAATATGGTATTTTAACTCCATCCGAGCTTGTAGCTTCCTTTTGATCTACAACATAATTTTTGCTATCAAATGGATATAAAGGCTTTCTAATAACTTTTAATGCATGAGTTTTATCCCATAAATAAATAGTTGGAGGAACTATAGAATTTTCTATAGTAATTAATGCATCTTCTTCCTCATCATCAGACAACATACCAAAAATTGTATTTTCATAAGGCAGTTTTAAAGTGACCGGTTTTCATTATTTTCTAATGTAAATGTTACTACTTTTGAAATAACATTCTCATAGCTAGTTAAAAATACCGTATCTTTAGTCATTCCTACAAAATACAATACTTCCCTCTCTGTTGGGGTAAATAATATTTTTAAGCTAGCTTTATCGCTATCTTCTTTTAGAAGATCAGCGTAGTGTATGGCAACAAGTGAACCTGCTTTATATTACTATCTTTAAATTGCCAATCGGAACGCAGTAGCCAAAATACATATTCTTTAAAAGAACCTTCAGGTGTTGCATCTGATGGCATATTTATTTTTTGTAAGTTTAAGCTCGCATCTTTAGTATCTAAAATATAATTATCGTAATTATAAAAATCCTTATCTGCAGATATAAATATTAAAGATGAAGAAATATTATCGGATACAAGCTTACTGGCTGATACACGTATATAATTCTTTGGTATTTCGAATAATTTTTTGGCTTTCTCGATAGGTTCTCCTCGCTTCCATATGTAGAGCAAGCTAGGATATAAAGAGTCAGTCACTTCCTCTTGATGCAAAACTGGATTAAATATAAAATAGTATCTTGATCAACCCAAGTAGGGACAGTAAATTTACCTTCTAGTAATTTTCCGCTACTTGTTTTTGGTTCAAAACCATTTTTTACAAAATCTTTTTTCTCTAAATCCCATTCTCTAAAAAACATCTCATCCTTACCGCCAAATGACATGGTAATTAAGAAACGATTAGGGTTTTGAAAACAATCACTCCTACCTCGATACATTACTTTTTTATCGAGTTTTTTGGATAATTTATCAAAATCGATTAGAACTTCCCAATTTGGTTTATCTTTCGAGTAATTCTCAACCAATGTCCTACGCCATAACCCTTGCGGGTTTTTATAATCCATCCAAAAATTATACACGTAACCTTTACGTATAGCACCAAAAGGAGTTTTCTTTGAATTAGAATAGTGTTTTATCATACACCTTGAATAAACTCAAAGAAAATGCTAGGTTTTGTGGACATTGCTAATTGATTTGCTATTTTGAGGTCTTTTTTAGCGAAAATTAATAAGATTTTTGTAGAAATAGTTATTCATATTGCAAAAAAAATCTTATATTTGTAGCAAAAAATAACCAAAATTAAATCTTTTGAGAAATGTTCACAAAACCTAAGCTAGCACTAGCAAAAATACAAAATATGAGAGTTATGACTAATGATTTAAGTATTTATATTCATTGGCCTGTTTGTTTGTCAAAATGTCCGTATTGTGATTTTAATTCTCATGTGGCAAGTACTATAGATCATAATCAGTGGCTTAAATCTTATGAAACTGAAATTGAATATTTTAAGGATATTATTCAAAATAAATATATAAAATCTATTTTTTTTGGGGGCGGTACTCCCTCTTTAATGAATCCCGTAATAGTTGAAGGGATAATAAATAAAATCAGTAATCTAGCAATTATTAATAATCAAACCGAGATAACTCTAGAAACTAATCCCACATCCTTTGAAACTGAAAAATTTAAAGCATTCAAAGCCGCCGGAATTAATCGTGTTTCAATAGGAGTGCAATCCTTAAAAGAAGACGATTTAAAAAAATTAGGTAGAACTCATGATTGTATGCAGGCCATTAAAACAATTGAGGCGGCAGATAAGATTTTGCCACAGGTGTCATTTGATTTAATATATGCACGTAGCGGTCAGACATTAAAAGACTGGCAAGAAGAATTAAAACAAGCTATGCAGCTCGCTACCTCGCATATTTCTCTTTATCAATTGACTATCGAAAAAGGTACGCCGTTTTATAAATTATTTAAGGATGGTAATCTGATTTTGCCGCATTCAGATGCGGCAGCTGAAATGTATGAATGGACGAATCATTATCTAGAATCTAAAAAGTATTTTAGATATGAAATATCCAATTATGCTATGATAGGGCATGAATGTTTGCATAATTTAACTTATTGGAATTATAATAGCTATTTAGGTATAGGTCCCGGAGCTCATAGTAGAATCATTGAATCCTCAAGTTCGGTATCGGCAATTATGATGTGGCATAAACCTGCAAAATGGTTAGATTCGGTTAAAACAAAAAATGTTGGTATTCAAACTAATACTAAGTTAACACATCAAGAGATTATTGAAGAAATGCTAATGATGGGTTTACGCCTTAGCAAAGGTATACATATTTCTACATTAGAGCAGAAATTAAACACGAAATTAGAGAATATTTTAGACATGAATAATCTTAAGCATTATCAAGCGTTAGACTTAATTAGACTAGATGAAAATATCTATCTTACCGACAAAGGTTTAATGCTGCATAGCTACATAGTACCTAGATTGATTATATGAAAATTATTCAAGTAATAAAGTTTATAATTATTTTTATTATTTCTTCTGTTCATGTTATGGAATGTAAACTTAAGTTTAAGCGCGAAAAGATATATGTGAATGGTATTGAGTATGATCAAAAAGTCGGAAATCCAATTACACCGATAGCAGATGCTATTAAAGCAGATAATATTGATGAAGTAAAAAAATATTAGATGAGGGATATGGAGTAAATCAACCATACTTGGGCTGGACTCCTTTAGATTATGCTATATCGAATAATAATATAAAAATTGCCGATTTTTTATTAAAGTGTGGTGCATCCATGAATTTAATCCATATAAATATATAGGATTCATGAAGCCGGAAATTGCTGCACTTTTAATTAATCAGGGAATGAGTCCTAATTTAAGATATGAAGACGGTATTACCGGAATGATGCTAGCCGCAGAAAGAAATAATCTTGATTTAGTAAAACTTTTGCTTAAGTTAGGTGTTAATCCTAATGTTCAAAATTCTAAAACCGGAATGACTTCCCTTATTATGCATCATCATATCTTAATGTTGAAACTACTCGTATTTTATTAGAATATGGAGCAGAATCACAAAATTAAAGATTTCAAAGGGACAAGAGCTTTAGATTGGATAGCGGTGGATGCTAATAGAACTTTACATGCTTCTGACGCAGAATACTATACTGCTTTATTTGTTGCTCCATTTAAAACTAAACTGACAATTATAAAAGAAAAAAATAGCATAAAGACTCAAAACAAAGAAAAAAAGAAATAAAAAAGCTTCTCAATTCTCACCGTTAAATTTTTGTAGCGTTTCTATTTATACTTTACAAGTTAGGATAAAAACCTATCTTAATTTTCTGCCTTATGTTCTGTCTCTGTCATTGCAAGAAAATTGCATAGCAATTGACGAAGTGAGGAAGAGAAAAAATTCTGATTTACAGAATTTTTTTATTATTTTTTGGGGAGTACCGTGCAGTCTACGACTGCGATTTTGTTGCATGTATCGGACAAACGCATGCGATGTCATACTGTGGTTTGACTATTATATCTATGAAAACAACTTTTGATACTAATAATTTTAGTATTTTAAACTGGATACCGCGATCAAGTCGCGGTATGACAACTGAAAAATCGATCCATGCAACAAGAGATCCTATCTACTGGACAATTATTACTATTCTATGAATGCTTGCAATGACGTTTTTACGTGATTTACATAAAGCCGTCTGGTATGATGTTTATTATATCTATATCCAAGGTTGAGGAGCATTTGCTAATATGCCTTGGTTTATATCTTTCACTGAATATATTCTAATAAAATAACGGTCTTGCCCATCCCATTTAGGACTATAGCTATCTCTTTTATGTAAAACCGTTTTATTGCTTAATACAACAATATCACCGGACGTAACATATATATAGTTTTGAATAGATTTTTGATCTACGATTTCTCTAATTTGATTTAAAAACCCTGCTGCTCTTTGTGTATCAGGAATACCATTTTTATTCTGCTATAATAACCGGTAGCATGTTCTACTAATAAAGGGAGGTTCTTGCTCACTATTTTACATGAAAAAGAATCTGCACTTATTACTGTAAATTCATTACTAAGTCCGATTAAGATATCTTGGTAGCTCAATTGATTTAATATATCTTTAAGGCTAATATATACTACAGGTAGATTCTCATGTCCTTTATGTACATCCCAAAAATAAATAGTCAACTATAGGAGATAAGTTATCACTTTTCTTGGTCATTGGACGGTATGCAGTATCTACATGCCAATCTCAATCATTATACGGCGATTGAGAGCTACGTTCATTATGAGAATTACGTCTTGATGCTACTGCTCTAATAATATTCTTATCTTCCTCTTTATATAATACAGGCAAACTACCAATTATCCCTATTACTCCATACATATGATAAATTAATTCTTCTATTCCGCTAATCCGTACCTCACCCGTCATAGGGAGTCATTATATTATAATTTTTTTTTATTTTTTATATGTATAATTTCTGCATTATTATTTATGGCATCTTTAATTTCTTTTGTATAATTTACATATTTTGTTTCTAAAAAATTTTTAAAAAATACAGTAGATTTATATGGATTTTTAGTAAAATTGTTTAAAACCTCATCACTATTAGTATTAAAATTTTTTAGATAAATTTTCTTTCTCATAATTTATCTAAATCTTTTTTATAACTGAGTTCCAGTTTTTAGAAGCACTAATAATACCGAAAGGATCTACATATTTTGTATCTACTAAATATAAAGCTTTGTTTTCTTTTAACCAGCTAGTTAATCTAACGATTTTATTGTTTAAATTTTCTAATTTTACTATACAAGTTTTTTCATCTAAAATTTTCCCCCAAACATCATAGCACGCATTATTATAGTCAATATGATGAAATAATCCCCTTCTTCAAAAATATTATTATGAAAATATTCTAAAATACCTATTATTAATATGAGCATCTTCTATTCAAAGTATAGGATGTATTATTTCAGATATTTTTTCTTTTGGGAATATTGCCTCTACTTTATTAGAATCACCTTGTAAAAATTCTATTCTATTATCTTCTTTTACGGCTTGATCAATATTTTCAAAATCGATATCTATACTAATAACTTTACTGTCTTTTACCGATAAACTTTGTATATCTGCTAACCAAAGGGCGGAAGCTCCTTTAAAACTTCTAAATTCAATTATGGTTTTAGGTTTTAATGCTTGAATTTAACCTTGAGTAGTAATAATCTGAAAAGGACTTTTTTGTAATGGTATATTTTCCCAATTAATATCACAGTTATTTTTAGCGATAGAATACCAAAACGATTCAGGTATATCACTTACTGCAGTTCTATTATTTATAGATACAAACCTTTTTGATTGTACTGCATTACTTAGGAAATTTAACATATATCTTTAACCTTAAGTTAATATAACTATTGTAATACATGCTTTAGATTCTAAAATCAATAGTTTTTTTAATTAAAAGTTAAAAACAAGAAAAGAAATTTTGATAACTATATTTTAATTTCGCTTTTCCTTGGATTCCCGCTTTTGCGGGAATGACATAAAACGCATTTGTCAATCCAGACAACAATACTTATAATTGCTCGCAATGACAATGTCTGGTCTTAGTTAGCAATATCATTAAGATAAATATACTTCCTTATCTAAAGTATCTTCGCTGTTATCTATAATCATAGTAATTGTTGCATCGCCGGTAATATTGATAGTAGTACGTAGCATATCAAGTATTCGGTCAATACCAGCAATAATTGCTACTCCCTCTATAGGTAAGTGAACCGAAGAAAGAACCATAGGAAGCATTATCAAAGAGGCACCGGGAATACCGGCACCACCGATAGATCCAAGTGTTGAGGTAAGAATAATTACTAAATAGTCGTGAGGAGCAAGCGTTACTCCCATCATTTGAGCAAAAAATATGGTGGTAAGAGATAAATTTATA
The DNA here is from genome assembly GCF_002078335.1 of Rickettsia amblyommatis. Taxonomy (NCBI): domain Bacteria; kingdom Pseudomonadati; phylum Pseudomonadota; class Alphaproteobacteria; order Rickettsiales; family Rickettsiaceae; genus Rickettsia; species Rickettsia amblyommatis. Next base: position 754,359 of record NZ_CP015012.1, read on the forward strand.
GCAAAGCCGTCCATATTAATTGACGCACCTATCGGAAGTACGAACGAAGTACTAGACTCTGAAATGCCAAGCTTTTCACGACAAACTTGCATAGTAGTTGCAAGAGTCGCCTTACTACTTGAGGTAGAAAAAGCAAGTATCTGATACTCAAAACTTTTCTTATAAAAAGGTATAGGTGAAACACGACAGAATACACATATAAGTAAGCCAAAAACTAAATATTGGAATGTCATTGCCACAACTACCGCTACAACAAGTTTTGATAAACTAATCATTACCTCAACTCCCTGCATGCCTACAATCCAGCCTGTTAAAGCAAAAGCACCGTAAGGGGATAATTGAATAACAAACGATATCATTTTTAATATTAATTTTGACATTACATGAATTAAATCAGTAATAGGTTCACCGATAGATTTCATTTTGTTTAAGGTAATTCCAACAAAAATAGCAAAAAATACAACTTGTAAGACATCACCGTTTGCAAAAGCCCCAACAGCATTATCAGGGACGATATTTACAAAAAAATCAATTATATTAAATGAAGTTCTGCTTGTCGTTCCTGAAGAGGTGAAATCTATATGTACGCCTACTCCGGGCTTTAATACTAAGGCAACAGTGAGTCCAAAAACCGTGGCAAAAAAAGTAGTACCTAAAAAAGCGGCTACCGCTTTCATTCCTACTCTACCAAGGGCAGAATTATCATTCATACTAGTGATACCGGAAACTAAACTGAAGAAAATTAAAGGGGTAATGATCATTTTTATCAAACGTAAGAAAATGTCACCGATAGGTTTAATATAATTAACATATTGTGGTAAGTATATACCAAATATAATACCTAAAATTAACCCTAAGGTAACTTTTTGCCATAATTTCATAATTTACTTACTTAATTTTTAAATTTGCTCAACTATAAATCTATTTATTATTTTGATTAATCCATTCTAGGTACTTTTGGAAGCCATAGTCAATATTTATTTTTATTATTTGCGGTAATTCATAATTATGAATTTCAAGGAGTTTATTTTCAATTTCATTATAATTAGAAGAGTTTGTTTTAATTACAAGTCTATATTCAGTTTCTAAAGTTACTCTACCATCCCATCTAAAGTAACTTTTGACATCGTCAATTTGAATGCAAGCAGTAAGATTTAATTCTAACAAAACAGATGCTATTTTCTCGGCAATTTGCAAATCATTAGTAGTAGTTAAAATTACACAGCAATCTTGCATGCCTAAACCTCAACAAAACAATTTGGTGTTTCATATAGTTTGAGGCTCGTTATGAAGAAGTTTTGACTTACGAAAAGTTTAGGAAAAATTTCATTCTTTAAATGCGTCGCTATATTTTCTGCAGTCGGGTTATTTTGCATGTAATATATTTTTTGACCGGTACAATTTTCTATTTGCTGCCCCATTTCCTTATCGTCTTGATGTAGGATTAAGCTATGATCAAAATTTTCATCAATCCATTTTTTAGCTAAATCCTTAATTAAACCAAAATCGATTACCATACCAAGTTTATCGGTTTTGTTTGCAGCTATAGCGATCTCAAGAACATAGCGATGACCGTGCAGGAATTGACATTTATTTTGATGTTCTATAATTCTATGTCCTGCATCGAACTCAATACGACGAGTACATTTTATCATTATTATATACTTCCTTTCTTTGAATGATTTTACTTTTTTTAAAGAGTAAAAACGGGACCACGTCATTGCGAGGAAAATTACGAAGTAATTGACGAAGCAATCTCAGGAGTTTGGTTATTATTTCATGAGATTGCCACGCAGCCTACGGCTGCTCGCAATGACAATTTTTTACAAATTTAACAATAACTTTTCAGGATTCTCAATAAGCTGCTTAATTTTTACCAAGAACGATACTCCTTCTTTCCCGTCAATTATACGATGATCGTAAGATAAAGCTATATACATCATCGAACGTATTTCAATTTTACCGTCTATAACTACAGCTCTTTCCTCGGTTTTATGTAAGCCTAGAATACCTGATTGAGGAGGATTAATAATTGGTGTAGATAATAATGAGCCATATACGCCTCCGTTAGAAATCGAGAATGTCCCACCTGACAAATCAGCCATAGAAAGCTTACCCTCACGAGCTTTTTTAGCCAAAATTTCTATAGCTTTCTCCACTTCGGCAAATCCCATTTTATCGGCATTCCTAACAACCGGTACAACAAGCCCTTGCTCTGTTCCAACAGCTACACCTATATCATAGTAATTTTTATATACTAAATTATCACCGTCTATTTCAGCATTTACCGACGGAATAAGCTTTAAAGCTTCAATTGTTGCTTTAACAAAGAAAGACATAAACCCAAGTTTCACAGCGTGCTTTTTCTCAAACTCTTCTTTATATTGATTACGCAAAGCAATTACTTTTGACATATCGATTTCATTAAAAGTAGTCAAAATAGCTGCTGTATTTTGTGAATCTTTTAAACGTTGTGCAATAGTTTTACGCAAGCGTGACATACGAACACGCTGCACTCTTTCTTCATTAGATTTACTTATTGCAGGAGCAGAAGTAGCCGTAGTGTTTATTGTTTCAAGCACGTCACCTTTGGTAATTCTACCGTCTCTACCTGTTCCTTTTATATTATTGGGGTCAAGCTTATTTTCGGTAACTAATTTTTGTACAGAAGGAGCAAGAGTATTATTAGCCACGGCAGGTTTTTCTACAGGCTTTTCTGAAGTAGGTTGCGTCACTGCTTGAGCTTTAGCAGATGCATTATTAGTATCGGTAGTATTTGCAGTTGCCCCTTCATTTATTTCGCCTATTTCTTCGCCAACTGCTACATTTGCACTGTCAGTTTTCGATATTTTACCTATAGTACCGTTGCAAGGAGCATTAACTTCTAAAGTCACTTTTTCGGTTTCGATTTCTAACAGTAATTCATCGGTTTTAACCGAATCGCCTTCTTTCTTATGCCATTTGGCAATAGTTGCTTCCGTTACGGACTCCCCAAGCGACGGTACTATAATTTTAACGCTCATAATTTATTTTACTCCTATATTTGTATAGCATCGCCCTGTATAGTTTTATCGTCATTGCGAGAAGACGCTATAAGCCTCGACGAAGCAATCTCAGGCAAATTCCTGAGATTGCCACGCTCCTTTTAGTCGCTTGCAATGACGATTATTAGGCAATACCCTAAGAATCATATTCCCAATGCTGCCCTTAATAGCTTCTCTTGCTGTTTATTATGTGCTTGCAGCGAACCTACTGCCGGAGAGGCTGATTCCTCTCTACCTACATATTTAAATTCATTATTAATTCCTGCTTCTTTTAAAGCATCGTTTAAGTGAGAAACTATATAACACCAAGTTCCCATATTCTTTGGTTCTTCCTGACACCAAATAAACTCCTGCGTCCTATTATATTTTTTTAATAGCGATGCTACAAGTTTTTTTTCAAAAGGGTATAATTGCTCAAGCCTAATAATCGCTATATTACTGTTATTGCCACGCATTTCAAATAGATCGTAATATACCTTACCGCTACATAAAATTACTTTAGTAATATTGTTTGTATCTACTTTAGTTACTTCATCTAAAACCGGTAAGAAAGTAGTATTTTCACCTAGCTCGTCAAGTTTAGATACGGCATATTTATGACGTAATAATGATTTCGGCGACATTACGATTAACGGTTTACGGGTATCATCAAGTATTTGGCGACGTAGCAGATGGAAAATCGAAGCAGGGGTAGTAGGGTATGTAACATACATATTATTCTCAGCCACCAGTTGTAAGAACCTCTCAAGTCTTGCCGAACTATGCTCCGGTCCTTGTCCCTCAAATGCATGAGGTAACAAAACCACAAGCCCGCTCATACGAAGCCATTTAGTTTCGCTGCTTGAAATAAACTGGTCAAAAATAATCTGAGCTCCATTAGCAAAATCACCGAATTGTGCTTCCCATAAAACTAAATTTTTTGGGTTTGCGAGTGAATAACCATACTCAAAACCAAGCACCGCATATTCAGATAAATTACTATCGGCTACCTCGTATTTTGCTTGTTCTTTAGATAAATTATTTAGAGGTATATAGGTAGTATCATCAATTTGGTTGTGCAACACTGAATGACGATGCGAGAAAGTACCGCGCCCCGAATCTTGTCCGGTTAGCCTTATATTTGTGCCTGAAGCAAGCAAGCTTGCAAAAGCGAGCTGCTCTGCCGTCGCCCAATCAATAGGTTGATCAGCTGTTAGAGTGGCTTTTCGAGCTTCAAATAGTTTTACAAGTTTTGGATTAACGGCAAAATCTTTCGGTATTTCGCATAGTTTAGTTCCTAAATCGTGTAATGTTTTTTTACTGATACCCGTTATTGTAGCTTGTGTACGAGTACGAGCAATACCTTGCCATAATCCGCCTAAGCAATGTGCTTCTTGCTTATAACTTTTTGCCTGCTCATATTCCTTATCTAGTTTTGCTTTAAATTCTTCTTTTAACTTAGCAAAATAATTATTGTCGATTACACCGCTTTTTACTAACTCATTTGCGTAAATATTTCCAGGGGTCAGTTTGTTTTTAATAATGTTATACATCTTGCCTTGAGTATACATCGGCTCATCGCCCTCATTATGCCCGTATTTACGGTAACAAATAATTTCTACTACAACATCCTTACCGAATTTCTGCCTGTATTCTACCGCAATATTGGTGGCTTTTAACACTGCTTCTATATCGTCACCGTTAACGTGTAAAATCGGGGCAGCTATGATTTTAGCAAACTCCGTAGAATATCTACTAGTTCTAGTATCTGCAGCATTAGCCGTAAAACCTAACTGATTATTAATGACGAAATGCAATATCCCGCCGATATCATAAGCAGCTAAAGGTGACATTGATAGACTCTCGGCAACCACGCCCTGACCGCAAAAAGCAGCATCGCCATGCACTAAAATAGCTTTGACTTTGCTGCGTTTAGTATCTCCAAGAATATCTTGCTTTGCTCTTACTGTTCCTGCAACTATAGGATTTACCGCTTCTAAATGTGAAGGGTTATCGGCTAGCGACAAGTATATTTTCTTATCCTCTAGAGTTCTATCGGACGAATAGCCTAAATGGTATTTTACATCGCCTGAAACATTTAGCTCATCAGGAAATACGCTGCCGCTTATGAAGCCTGCAATAACGGCTTTATATGGCTTACCTATTACTTTAGTGAGAGTGTTTAATCTCCCTCGATGTGCCATGCCGATAACGATTTCTGAGACGCCCTGATGCATGGATAAATCTATAGCTTTACTCATAGCAACTATAGAAGCATCACCACCCTCAACGGAAAAACGCTTAGCTCCAGGAAATTTTGTATGTAAATACTGCTCAAACCCTTCTACTTCTACTAAATCATTTAAGATAGTTTTTTTGTCTTCAGAAGAAAACGTAACTTCGCTTTCTAGCTTATTATATAACCAGTTTTTTCCTTCTACATTTTCTATTTGCTCAAACTCTACACCTATAGAACCTGTATAAACTTTATCGAACTTGGTCACTAATTCAGATAATTTACAGTTCCAAGTACCGACAAATTCATCCGTAATATTGATATTTTCTTCTAGCTGACCGCTATCAAGACCAAAAGCTTCTATATTAAGCTTTAAATCATTTTTTGTTTTACGTAGCTCAAGACCAAGCGGATCAAGATTCGCTAAATAGTGAGCATGCTTGCGATAAGCATTGATCATTTCCTTAGCTTTTAAACTATTTAAGTCTTCAGAAGATAAATTATTATTTAACGATTCTTTTTTTATTTCATCAGGGATAATTATTTTTGCCGTACTTTTATTGAGTAAAGTATTATTATCCTTAATGCCGGCAAAAAATTCTTGCCAAGTTTGATCAACCGAGGCAGGGTTGGCTAGATATTGCTTATATAGCTCTTCAACAAAAACAGCATTCCCACCAAATAAATAACCTGTTTTTTTTAAGTCTTCTTCCATATTATTGTTTGTATTGTTTAGTTTTTGTCATAAGCCGTCATTGCGAAGATACCTAATCGTCATTGCGAGCGACTGCAAGGAGCGTGGCAATCTCAGTAATTCTCCCGAGATTGCTTCGTCAATTACTTTGTAATTTCCTCGCAATAACGATTTTTTGACTATAAATACTTCCCTTCTAAATATCTTATATACACCTCAGGGCTAATTTTTGCCTCACCGCTAGCACTTTTTAATAAATCGGCTGAATTTTTTAACGAACCGAGATTTCTAAAATTCTTATTTAGATAATTATTTAGATTACTAAAATCACCCTTTAATATATCATCTTTTATATTTGAATGCATCTCTTTTACTTTTTTCATCACCATTGATGCGATAATTGCACCGTTTGTATAGGCGGGAAAGTAACCGAAATTTCCGTGTGACCAATGAATATCTTGAAGACAGCCGTTACTAAAACTTATAGGTTTAACACCTAAATATTCCTGCATCTTACTATCCCAACAGCTTGGTAACTCATCGAGATTCAAGTCGTCATTGATAAGCATTTCTTCTATCTCAAAACGTAATATTACATGCATCGGATAAGTTACTTCATCTGCATCTACTCTTATAAAATCAGGCGTAACTCTTGTAATTTTTCTATATAAACTTGCCGCTGAATATTCTTCGCTTTTAAAAGCAAATTCGTCTCTAAGTAATTTAGCTAAAAATTCGGTAAATTCTCTTGATCTACCTACTTGCATTTCCATAAATAAAGATTGACTTTCATGGAAGGCCATACCTTTAGCAAGCCCAACCGGCTGCCCTTTATACATTTCCGGTAGATTCTGCTCATATAAAGCATGTCCTGTTTCGTGAATAATTCCCATTAAACCGCTTATGAAACTATCTTTATCATACCTAGTAGTTAAACGTATATCGTTTGGCGTTCCACCGCAAAAAGGATGAGTCGATTCGTCTAATCGTCCTTTTGTTAGATCAAACTGCATAATTTCCATAATGCGTTTTCCGATACGCTTTTGCATTTCAGGAGCTAGTGCGCTGTTCTTTACTAGTTCTTTCTCGCTTTTCTGTTTTTCTAAAACTTTATTTATGAGCTGCGGGAGTTCTTTTTTAAGTACTGAAAAAACTTGTTTGATCTCGCTACTTTTTCTGCTTGGATCAAACATATCTATTAATGAGTCGTATAATCCGCAATTAAAAGCATCTGCTCGTACTTTAGCAACTTCTTTCGTATAATCTAAGACTTTTTGTAAGTGTGATTTGAATAAATTATAGTCGTTATGTTTTCTTGCTTCTCGCCAAACAAGTGCGGCTTTAGTAGTAGCAGCTACCACTTTCTTTTGTAGCTGCTCGTCAATACAATTTGCATCTGTTACTTTTCTCTCAATCTCTCTAATATTACCATTCTGCCATTCATCAAGGTTCTTTGATTCTTCTTTTGCCTTGCTAAGTAGCTCCTTTAGAATAGGAGATTTGAGCATAGAATGAACTAGCGACGTTAAAGTTACTATTTCGTTTGTCCTACTCTCACCTGAACCCATAGGCATATTTACGGCAACATCCCAGTATAATATGCTCAAGATATTATTAAAATGTGAGATGGTTGCAAATTCGTTTTCTAATTTTGTGTAGTTGTTGTTCATATGTTCCCTATAATGTCATTCCCGCTTTCGCAGGAATGACATAAAAACCGTACCGCTAGTGCCTATTACAAATGCAACAACTCCTTTGCTGCTTTTAAACTTGCTTTGGTAATTGTTTTACCTGAAATCATGCGGGCGAGTTCCTCCTGTCTTTCAGCTAAATTTAAAGCTTTTACCGTTACTTTTGTTTCTTTCTCTAGCTGTGTTTTCTCGATTTTTATATGCAAATCCGCTTTACCTGCTACTTGCGGCTGGTGCGTAATAACTATTACTTGAGTAATGCTACTAAGTTTTTTTAATCGCTCACCTACTTTATCTGCGACCTCTCCGCCAATCCCGACATCTATTTCATCAAATATAATAGATGGTTTTACCATTTTATCAAACAAAGAAGTTTTTAAAGCTAACATGAATCTTGATAATTCACCGCCGGAAGCGATTTTATTAATTGCTGCAGCTGCCGTTCCCGGGTTAGTAGACGCTTTAAACACAACATCGTCATTACCGTCGGCTGTTGGTTCTTTAGCATTTATCTCAATCTCAAAAATTGCTTTCGCCATTTTAAGCTGCTTTAGCTCCTGATGCAATGATTCTTTTAGATGTTTTGCAACAATAAGACGCTTTGCAGACAAATTACTCGCTAGTTCATAATATTTTTTCTGCAGTAGCATTTCTTGAGCTTTCAACTCATTACTATTTGCTATTTTGTTTTTTAATATACTGAGCTGCTCTAAAGATTTATCTAAAAATACACCTAACTCATCAGCAGGAACATTATATTTACGGCTAATAGCTTTTATTAAAAATAATCTTTCTTCTGTTTCTTCAAGATTATATTCCTCATAATTAAAACTATCTAACAGATTTGATAATTCTTGGCGTGCTTCTTCTAGATTATTATAGGCTTCCTCTAAACTTGTAAAGATAGCTTCAAAACGCTCATTGTTGCCTTGCCTTGCTAATAATTTTTCTGCTCTATTAATCGATGTATTTATTTCAGGGTTATTAATCTGTTCTAGAATATCTTTTATTAGCTGTAAATCCTTATCTTTATTTTGCAAATCTTTTCGTAGATTTGCTAATTTTTCTTCTTCACCTGTTTGAATGTTCAGTTTAGTTAATTCTTCCGTTGCAAAGCTCAAATAATCAATTTCTTGTTCTATAGAATTTTGCTTAAGTGTTATTTCGGCCATTTCTTTCCGAGTATTTTGCCAAGTCTGATAGCATTTGGAAAGCTCCGCTCGAAAGTCTAAAAGATTTCCATAACTATCTAAAATATCACGCTGCGTATTTGCTTCTAGAAGAGAAATATTATTATTTTGTCCATGAAGTTCGAATAAATAAGTAGCTAATTGCTGCATAAGAGCTTTAGTAACCACTTGATTATTAATGAAAAAATTTTTTCGTCCTTCGGCTTTTTGCAGACACTTTACAAACAACAACTCTTCAGGTTCAATAAAATTTTGAATCAGAAAATTTTTTATTTCTTCATTTAAAGAGAATATTATATTAACAACAGCGTAATCTTTTCCATGCTTTATTATATTATTTGAAGTTTTATAACCTAAGCAAAATAAAATAGCATCAAGTAAAATAGATTTACCGGCTCCCGTTTCACCGGTAATAACACATAAACCTTTATTAAACTCAATTTCCAGCTCGTCTATCAGAATAAAGTTTTTAACTGAGAGACTGCAGAACATATGCCACTTAATTTTGGTGGTTCTGAACTAGCCTGTACGCATAACTATACCATTGACTATCAGGATAGTTGTAACCTAGCACTGATGCATATTTTTTTGCTTCATCCGGAAGTCCGAGCATCATATAACTCTCGGCTAAACGGTAAAGAGCTTCTACCGCGTGAGAAGTAGTTTGATAATTATCAATTACCTCTTCAAATCTATTTATAGCTGCCATCGGATTCTTTTTCTTTAAGTAAAACCGACCTACCATCATCTCTTTACCTGCTAAATGATCGTTTACTAGGTCAATTTTTAAAGATGAATCAATAGCATATTTAGTATTTGGGAATTTTGCTATTACGTCTTCAAAACTATCTTTAGCTAGGAAAGTTCTAGATTGATCATGATTTATGTCTGAAATTAACATATAATATGATAATGCTTTAAGGTAATATGCATAAGCAATGTCAACATTTGCAGGGTGCAAATTAATGAACATATCAAGCACATCAACCGCTTCTTCATATTGAGCGGCAAGAAATAAAGAATAAGCCTGCATCAATTCGGCTTGCGGCGTCATTTCATTACCTGGATGCTGGTAAAATACTCTTCCGAATTCTTCTGCAGCTTTCTTATATTTTTTCTTTTCCAATAAGGTAATACCTTCATTATAAAGGGTAGGGATAGGGACTACTATGTCATCACTGTTTTTTTTGTTTTTGCACCCGCCTAAAACTAACCCTATAACTAAAAGGGTACTCAATAATTTTGTTAATTTCATAAGAACTTAAATTCATTTAATAACTAAATATACATATAGGCTTACAGAATTTCAAGGATTCAATTTAAAATCTCATAAACTTATAAATTAGACCTATTTAGAAACTTGTTTATAGGGCGGAATTTGAAGGAGACACAGAACGCAGAACCGCAGCGTACACTTGTACGTGAGGATTCGAGTACCGGATCGACGTACAGATTACCCCTAGAAGTAGAGTTTCTGAATAGGTCTATATTCTTAGACTTATTTCTCTACCCAATATCCTTTATCATTTTTATGGTATTTTTTCTACGGCCAACGACCATGCTACTTTATGTGCCACTGTCCCTCTAGAGTCATTTCCACGTCTTTTATCGGCACCCTTATATTGTTCAAATGCATGATTAAAAGCTTCGCGATAAATATCCTTAGCATGGCTCGGAAAATGATTTTTAACTGAATCAGGTAAATTGTTATTATTTTTATAAGGCATAAAAACCTCCGGTAATATTATGCAAATAATATTTTATAATATTGGAGGCTTCATTTCTATAGGAAAGGTAAATAAAATTTACGACCACAGACTTTTCATTTTATTAAAAAAGCTGCCGTCATTTTCTTTTTCATTTATGGATTCTTTTTTGAATTCTTCTAGTAATTCACGTTGTCTTTTAGATAAATTTTTAGGTACTTCGACATGAATATGCGTAAGCATATCACCCCTAATAGTTGATCTCATTTTAGACATACCTTTGCTGCGTAGCCTTAATTGATCACCATTTTGTGTGCCTGCAGGAATTGTTAAGTTTACTTTTCCGCCTTCAATTACCGGTACTTCTACCTCTCCTCCAAGAGCAGCATTCACAAAACTAATAGGTAGTTTACAATGTAGATGTGCTCCGTCTACTTTATAAATATCATGTGGTTTTATTGCTATATCAATGTATAAATCACCGCTATTACCGCCTCTAATACCTGCTTCCCCTTCTCCGGTATGTCTTATTCTAGTACCGTTTTCAACACCGGCAGGAATATTTACCGATAAATTTCGTTGTTTATGGTAGCGTCCCATGCCATGACATTTCTTGCAAGGATTTTTTATAATGTGTCCGTTACCTTGGCATTTATGACAAGTTTGTTCGATCGTAAAGAATCCTTGCTGCATTCTAGTCACTCCAACACCGCTGCAAGCATCGCAAGTAGTTACGGTTTCACCTTTTTCAGAACCGCTACCGTGACAAGTATCGCATTTTACTGCACTAGAAAAGCTAATATTTTGTTCTATACCGTGAAATGCTTCCTCTAAGTTAATTGTCAGATTATATTTTAAATCTGAGCCTCTAACTTTAGCTGAAGTTGGGCGTGATGATCTTCTGCTGCCTCCCATGAAGTCGCTAAAGAAGTCACCGAATATGTCGTTAATATCGGGGTGAACACCGCCATGATTTCCTCCTCCCCCTCGTGATTGTTGATTTTGAAAAGCATCGTGTCCAAAACGATCATAAGCAGCTCTTTTTTGCTCATCTTTTAGAACATCATAAGCGGCATTGATTTCTTTAAATTTCTTTTCAGCATCTTTAGCATCAGTAGTATCAGGGTGATATTGCTTGGCTAGCTTGAGGTAGGCTTTTTTAAGGTCAGCTTGGCTAGCTGTTTTACTAACCCCTAGTATTTGGTAATAATCTTGTGACATAATTTAATTTATAAAATGAGATTGTAACGTCATTACGAGGAAAATTACATAATAATTTGACGAGGCAATCCAGGATATATTTAACGAGATTGCCACGCAGCCTATAGCTGATCGCAATGACGAAATTACTTCTACTTCTTCTCTACATCTTGAAAGTCGGCATCTACTATTTTTTCATCATTAGCAGTACTTTCTTCAGCAGGTTGGCTCTCGCTTTGTGCTTTATACATCGCTTCACCGATTTTCATGCTAGCTGCAGTTAAACTTTTGGTCTTTTCTTTAATCAAAGCAGCATCTTCCGACTCAAGCACGGCTTTTAAAGCGGCTAGTGCTTCTTCAACAGCTCCTTTATCGTCTGATGATAATTTATCGCCATATTCTGTAAGAGTTTTTTCAGTAGAATAAACTAAACTATCGGCAGCATTTTTTGCTTCAATAAGTTCCTTACGCTTTTTGTCTTCATCAGCATTTTGTTCGGCATCTTTAACCATTTGTTCAATTTCTGCATCGCTAAGACCACCGGAAGCTTGAATAGTTACTTTCTGCTCTTTACCGCTTGCTTTATCTTTAGCTGAAACATGCACTATTCCGTTAGCATCAATGTCAAACGTTACTTCTATTTGCGGCAAACCTCTTGGTGCAGGAGGTATACCTTCGAGATTAAACTGACCAAGTAATTTATTATCTTTTGCCATTTCACGTTCACCTTGGAATACTCTAATAGTTACGGCATGCTGGTTATCATCAGCAGTTGAGAATACCTGACTTTTCTTAGTAGGTATAGTAGTATTACGATCGATTAATCTTGTAAATACGCCGCCGAGAGTTTCAATGCCAAGGGATAGAGGTGTAACGTCTAATAATAATATATCCGTTACTTCTTTATTAAGTACTCCGCCTTGAATAGCAGCACCGAGAGCTACAACCTCATCGGGATTTACGCCTTTATGCGGCTCACGTCCGAAGAATTTTTTTACGGCTTCTTGTACTTTCGGCATTCTAGTCATACCGCCTACTAATACTACTTCTTGAATATCAGAAGCTTTAAAACCTGCATCCTGTAATGCTTTACGGCAAGGCTCAATTGTTTTTTCAATTAAATCATCTACTAATTTTTCTAGTTCAGCTCTAGTAAATTTAATATTTAAGTGTTTTGGACCGCTACTATCAGCCGTAATATAAGGTAAATTAATATCGGTAGTTACTGCAGAAGATAGCTCTTTCTTAGCTTTTTCCGCGGCTTCTTTCAAACGTTGAAGTGCTAAAGGATCTTTACTTAAATCTATACCGTTTTCTTTTTTGAATACATCTATTAAATGGTTTAATATTCTTGTATCGAAATCTTCACCGCCAAGGAATGTATCGCCGTTTGTTGATTTCACCTCAAAAACACCGTCAGCGATTTCAAGAATTGAAACATCGAATGTTCCGCCGCCAAGATCGTATACTGCAATAGTTTTACTTGCCGATTTCTCGAAACCGTAAGCAAGAGCTGCAGCAGTCGGCTCGTTGATTATTCTAAGGACCTCAAGACCTGCTATTTTACCGGCATCTTTCGTTGCTTGACGCTGTGCATCATTAAAATAAGCAGGTACGGTAATTACTGCTTGTGTTACTTTGTCCCCTAAATAATTCTCAGCAGTTTCTTTCATTTTTTGTAAAATGAATGCACTAATTTGACTTGGTGAATATTTATTATTATCCGCTTCGACCCATGCATCCCCGTTATCGGCTTTAACTATATTATACGGTACAATACCTTGGTCTTTCCTAACCATAGGATCGATAAAATTTCTACCGATTAATCGCTTTACCGCATATATAGTATTGCGAGGGTTAGTTACTGCTTGCCTCTTGGCAGATTGCCCGACTAATTTTTCGCTGTTTGCAAAAGCTATTATTGACGGCGTAGTTCTTTCACCTTCTGCATTTTCTATTACCTTTGGTTCTTTACCTTCCATGACCGCAACACAAGAGTTGGTAGTCCCAAGGTCGATACCTATTACTTTTCCCATAAGATTCCTCGTTTTCTTTTTTATATTTTATTATGACTTTTGATTTGATATAGTGTGGCTTAAATGATTTTACAAGAGGTGACAATGAAAAAACTACCGATTTTACTAAAACTTTTATTTATTATTAATTTAGTTTTCCTAAATAATATAGTTTTAGCATCTAGCGAAACAAGCACTATTATATTTGAAAAAGCAAAGCAAGCAATCGTAACGATCGATACTAGAATTGCCGTATCGGCATATGACGATACAAGTAGTTGGACTGGAACGGGATTTATCAACGATAAGAACAACGGTTATATAATTACTAATACTCATGTTGTCGGCGGTGCGTCTATCGGAACTTATTTTGTTACTTTTTATAACGGTGAGCAGGCAGAAGCAAAACTTATCTATTACGATATTTGGCAAGATTATGCCATTTTAAAAGTAGAGAGTAAAGATATACCGGCATCAGCAACGCAAATATCTTTTGCAAGCGAACTGCCAAAATTAAATCAAAAGGTTTTTGTAGTCGGTAACACAGAAGCAAAAGGTTTTTCTTTCCATACCGGTTATTTGTCCGATCTTTATAATATTGAAGGTTTAATGCCACAATGTACTTATGTTATTAATTTAAATACTACAGGAGGTGCTAGCGGTTCACCGGTATTAAACGATAAGATTGAGGCTATAGGAGTATTATATGGTGGCGGTAAAACTCATTCTCTAGCGCTGCACGGTGATTATGTAGCTCGCACTTTAGAAAGTTTAAAGAATAATAAACAACCAGGCAGAAAACATATAGGAATAATAAGCGAGTTATATTCTTTAAATAAAGCAGTTAGACATCACAATTTCCCTAAAGAAGAAATGGATAAATATATAAAGCAATTTCCTGATAGTAGAAATAGAGTGATAAGCGTTAAGGCAGTTCTAGCCGGATCACCTGCTGAAAAATCTTTAAAAGCCGGTGATATTATTTGGGCAGTTAATGATAAGGAACTCGGCGGCAATCTAGCATTATTTGATAGAGAAATGGATAATTTCAAAGGAATAGCTATTAAACTTACTATATTTCGTGACGGAAAAAAGCTAGAACAAGCAGTAGATTTATATGATGTGAACAATAATAAAATCGCTAAAATGATAAATTTCGGCGGTGCAGTATTTTTTGAAGCCGATGATTATTTTAGTAATAAATCAGGTATTCCGCTTAAAGCTCTAAGTATAGCTTCCGTTCAATCCGGTAGTAGCTTTAGCTCTATACCAATATTTTTTACTAAAGATTATAAAAATGTTTATAGATTGCAAATTTTTGAGATGAAAGATTTAGCTTTAAGTAATCTTGATGATTTGGTGAAATTCTTACCTGCTATTACTAAAGAGAAGTTTATAACGGTTAGATTTAGAAATTATCAACCTTATTATGCTAATTTCGGTTATAATGAACTTATCTCGTCGCATGATGATATGATTGCTGATGTAACTCTAGATTCTATAGATACTAAGCCTTATATATTAAAGTATAATACTATTTCTCATGATTGGGATATGGAAAATATAAAACTTCAGTAACTAATGACATTGTGATAAATTAACAATTCTTAATCAATGAAGTAATTCAACTTGGTTTGTTGCGTTATTATTCTTAAATTTATAATCTTATATTTTAGGAGAATTGCAAATTAGCTCAGAGTAGTTCGCCAACTAGGTCATTTTTGTGTGGATTTTATTTTATTCCTGCAAAAGCGAGACAGCATTGTTGCTGCGTGGCAATCTCATGAAATAATATTAACAATTCCCCCCTAAAATAATTAATAAATTTAGGAGAATTAATGATTAAAGAACAAATACCTACAGTAGATAAAACAAAAAACATCTTTTTTTAAGTTTTTTACAAAAAATCGTAATAACTCTAGATTCACTAACATCACCACGTTCAGATGATGCTATAGAGAGGGATGTTTCTAAAAAAGAAGCTTCTTAAGAAAATGCAAAGCATTAATAGACAAGAATGATGCCGATGAACTAAAAGCATTTCTATTTGATAAAAATAATAAGTATATCTTACATGATGCGGTTGAGGATAAAGAACAAACATTAGTTGAAAAAATATTAGAATTAGCTAAATACGTAACAGAGATAACCTATAATGCTTCAACAGTGTTACATTCAGCAGTTACAGGAATTGCTAACAAAGAGATTATCAAAGCTTTATTAGCAAAAAATCCTTATTTAGTAATGATCAAAGATGCTGCAGGTCTTACTCCATCATATTATAATACTAGTAAAGAAATATTAGAAATATTGCAAAATTGTGAACGAGATATTATAGACTGGCTTAATATAGAAAAACCATGGCACGGTTGGGCAGAAGATATGCACAAATATTTAGAAGATGATATGTCTATAATCGGAAAAAATAAGCATACAATAATGGAGCTTGTATAAAAATTTTGTAAATTATCGGACAAGCATCTTCCTTGTAAATTTAACATAGAGTATTAGATTTGCAAGGAAGATATAGAGAGTTCTTTAATAAAAAACGGTAAGTATTTAAAACTTACCGATTAAATTTAAAGCTTAAAAAATTATAATTCAGTAGTAGGGATATACTTGATATTTCCATCTTCTCCTATCAATGGGTAATACTCTGTTTGAGGGTTATAAGCATCATAACTCATTGATGTTTGTGATGATAGTTTTTGTGCTAATATTATCAATTTTTCTTCATATAACTCAAAAGATTTTTCTAAATCATCTTTTGTAATCTTTACAGTTTTAGCTTCATCTGTATTTACTTTGAGTGTTTCAATATTTTTTGTTGAGCTATATTTTGTTAAAGTTACTTCGAGGGAAAAACATGTTCTTATTTTAATGCTATTTGTATTGGTGGAATACTGAGAACAAGTTTATTTAATACCATCTAATACCTTAAAAATTGTGAAGCGGCAGTGTACAAGCCTCACTTATTAATGTCAACATAAATTAACATATTATTACTATAAATATTAATAAATGCTAATTTTATAATTTTCTTTCACAAAATTGAAATAAACTGTTATTAATATAAAAAACCAATCTTAATCTAATATATGCGTTCTTTATTTGTAATAATTATATTCTTTCTAATGAGTAGTTGTAATTTAAAACCGGTATATAGTGAAAAATACAGAAATAATGATTTAGAAGCTATTGAAGTTGCACCGATTCGAACAATTGAAGGAGCTGAGTTTTATCATCGTTTAACTAGTATTTTACCTCAGAAAGTACAAGCAAAATACCTGCTTAAAGTAAAGCTTATTGCAACAACTATGCCTGCTACTATTGAAAAAAACTCCAATGTTTTAAGGGAATATATTAATCAATTAGTTAGATATAAATTAATTGATATAGAAAGCCAAAAGGTTTTAATTGAAGAGAAATTTTACCAAAACACGTCATATAATGCTATTTTTACACCATATGCAACAAATGTTGAAAGAGATGAAACAGGAATAGACTTGGCATATCAAGCAGCAGAAGAAATTCGTAGCAGATTAATTTTATATTTTACACGGAAATAGTTAAGCTATGAAATTTTATTTTTCACAAATAGGTAGATTATTTGAACTAATAACATCTGGAAAGATTAGAGCTCTTTTACTATATGGTCCTGATAAAGGTTATATAGAAAAAATTTGTAAGCATTTAGTAAAAAGCTTAAATATGCTACAAACTTCTATAGAATATGCAGATCTTAATATTTCATCTTTAGAAATATTACTTAATTCGTCTAATTTTTTTGGTCAAAAAGAATTAATTAAAATTAGATCGGTTGGGAATTTAATCGATAAGAATTTAAAAACAATTCTAAGCAGTGATTATATAAATTTTCCTGTATTTATAGGTGAAGAAATGACTTCTAGTGGGGGCATTAGAAAGTTTTTTGAAACGGAAGAATATTTAGCGGCAGTTGCTTGTTATCATGACGATGAAGCAAAAATTGAACGAATTATTTTAGGTAAAGTAGAAAAAACTAATAAAGTTATAAGTAAAGAAGCTATCACTTATTTAAAAGTTCATTTAAAAGGTGATCATGATTTAATTTGTAGCGAAATAAATAAATTAATATATTTTGTTCACGACGCACGCGAAATTACTTTAAACGACGTTCTAGAAGTTATAAGTAGCGAAATTACGGCAAACGGCAGTGATTTAGCAATGTATTTTTCAAAAAAAGATTATAGTAATTTTCTGCAAGAGCTTGATATATTAAAAAAACAAAATATCAATGAAGTTTTAATTATTAGAGCATTAATAAGGCATTATTTAAATTTATATATAGTTTTGTCGAAAGTAAAAAACGGTGAGCGTTTGGAACTCGCAATAAAATCATTATCACCACCGATTTTCTATCAGTATATTAATGATTTTACGAAGATAGCAAACGGTCTTAGCCTCACTGAATGTCTAAAGACTTTAAAAGTGCTACAACAGGCAGAAGTGGATTATAAGTTAAATCCGGCTAGTTTTGATTTATTCCAAAGTATACTCCAAAATAAATGAAGAGTAGACGAAGTTTAATTTGGAAAAGAGCAAGGAGACTATAAGGCGAGGAGTGGAGCGTATACTTCGTGAGCACCGTAGCTCTTATAAGATGACATAGCCAATTTTTCAAATTAAACGAGTATACATTATGCCTAGACCTGATTTTTCTGACCCTGACAAACAGATTCACGAGATAATTAGAGTTAATCACGCCGGAGAATATGGTGCAAAAAGAATTTATCAAGGACAGCTAAAATATATTAAATCTCAAAATGATCATATATTGATTAAAGAAATGCTTGACCACGAAGAAGTGCATTTAAATTATTTTGAAAAAAAATTACTGGAAAAAGAAGTAAGACCCACGTTTTTATTATTTTTTTGGCATCATTACGGATTTTTACTTGGTGCTTTATCTTCCTTGATGGGAATAAAAACGGCGATGCTTATTACCGAGAGTGTAGAAGAAGTAATAGAAAAACATTATGAACAGCAAATAAATTATTTAGAAAATAAAAATGTTGAGCCAGAATTATTAAATAATATTATCAAATTTCGACTTGATGAAATTGAACATAAAAATATTGCTATAATGAATGATAGTACTGAGGCAATATTTGCAGAAATAACTAGTAAAATAGTGAAGATAATTTGTCGTATCTCTATAATTTTAAGTAAGAAAATTTAGAGTTAACAGCTTAATTAGTTGAAAAATCTCGCAATATTTTACTTCTAAGATATTAAGAAGATAATAAAAAAACATTAATTAATATTAT
This sequence comes from Rickettsia amblyommatis, assembly GCF_002078335.1. Lineage (NCBI taxonomy): Bacteria > Pseudomonadati > Pseudomonadota > Alphaproteobacteria > Rickettsiales > Rickettsiaceae > Rickettsia > Rickettsia amblyommatis. The sequence goes on from NZ_CP015012.1 coordinate 773,423, forward strand.
TAGAAATGGTGATGAAAAGAAAAACTTTTTTTAATTTTTGCTTTAATTGTTGCGTTTGTATTGTTTAGAATTAATAAATCTTTATTTTTATCAAACATAGCTAATACTACTTGCAATTCCTTTATTTAATTTATGCCTAAACCTAATCTAGAATTAATAAATAAAGGTGCCAGGGGTTAAGCTCCGTTGCTGTAAGACAACAACCTCCTCCATTATACTTCATGATTTTACTCACTTATAATAATAGACCCCTGTCAAAACTTAATATTAAGTTTTGACAGATTGGTCTTACAACAATGGAGCTTAAACATTATTAGCGTTCTATGTATTAGTTGAATAATATAAAGAGTCAAGAGATTTTAGTTGTCATTAATAATAAATAATGTAATTCTGAGTTACGGGGTATATTTTCTATATAATCTGCTTCTAGAATTTGCTTTTACATCAATAATAATTTATATTTATTTTCACTCATGCGAATAGCAGATTACTTTTGTAGTTTGTTATTGGTGATAACTCGGCAATATAAAATAACAATATGAGTCAAAAGATAATTTTAAATAATTCAGATTCTATTACTAAATCGCACTTATTCCATATAGTAGACCCAAGCCCTTGGCCCGTCCTAACATCTTTTGCTTTACTTCTTTTGGTTATAGGCGGTGTCTCGTTCATGCATGGCTACAAATTTAATATATATATTTTATCTGCAGGGATTATTTCAGTAGGTTACTGTTTATATTCTTGGTGGAGAGATGTAGTGAAAGAAGGAATAGTCGAACATCAGCATACTAGTCCTGTTAGAAAAGGTTTACAAATAGGTATGGCGTTATTTATCTTAACGGAAATAGTATTTTTTGGTGTATTTTTTGCTTCTTTTTTTAAATCAAGTCTATCACCCGTAGGTCTTTTAGACGGTGTATGGGTTGTAAAGCAGGGCATTTGGCCTCCACCTACAATTAAAACTTTTGAGCCGTTTGATATTCCGTTTATCAATACTTTAATACTACTCTTATCAGGCACTACCGTTACTTGGGCTCACTACGCCTTAGAAGAAAAAAATCAAAAAGATTGTGTAACTGCACTTGCTCTTACCATATTGCTTGGAATATTTTTTACAACTATGCAGGCATATGAATATTACCATGCGGCGTTTAAATTTACAGATGGTATATATGCTTCTAATTTTTATTTAGCCACGGGTTTTCATGGAGCCCATGTAATTATAGGTACTATATTTCTAATAATTTGCTACTTTAGAGCAAAAAGAGGAGATTTTACTACAGAAGGTAATGGACATTTAGGGTTTGAATGTGCTGCATGGTACTGGCATTTTGTGGATGTGGTTTGGTTATTTTTATTTACGTTTGTTTATATATTTGGAAGTTAAATTATACTATATGTGATTATAATGTTACTTAAAATAAGTGTTTTTAAAATATTTTTGCATATTAATTAAAATTGCATATATTTAGGAGTTGATTTATATATAAATAAATTATACATTACTTTTTAAATGCTAATTATTTTATTGAGGTAAAACATATGAACTTTCCTATTCGTAAATTAAACGAAGAATTAATAGATTATAATCTATCATTACGCATATTATTTACTATTCTAAGTGTGGCTATTATTATAGTAGCTTTTGATAGCTTAGGTGATACGGCGGCCGATCCTGTAGGTGAGACATTATGTAAGTTAATTAAAGTATTCAGAGGCAATACTGCAAAAGGTATAGCTGTTATCGGTATAATTGTTCTGGGAATTCAAACATTAAGAGGAAAATTGCAGTGGGAAGTAGCTTTAGTGGTAGTTACTGCAATCATTATATTATTTAAAGCTCCAGAGATTGTTAATATGGTATCAAGTGATACTAGCACAAATTGTACTTCCTAATACACGAAAGTTATTATATCTTTAGTAATACCCATAAGCCAAAGCTTATGGGTATTTTTATTTTTAAGTGACGTTGTTGCATAGCCCCTATGTCATTCCCACATAGCATCGTTGCGTGGGTCGAAAAATGCGTTAGGTGTTATAGTGTGGCTTGACTCTCTATTGTATGAACGTTTAGTATGTCATTCCTGCAAAGGAAGACAACCTGAATATAGATTACATAATTTAATAAAAATAAACATATAAAAACTTGTTTTTATATGTTTTACTGGATTCCCGCCTACATGGGCATGACATCAATTGCCTTTATACTCAGGTCAACGGCAACACTCATACAATACTCAATAGTGTTTTAATTGTTTTGATGGACCACATGGTTAAACCACGGGATAACAGTGGATTTTGTCGGTCTATGCAACAACGTCCTCACTTAAATAAAAGTCCTAATCTATTACCTATAGCAATATCAATATATTTTGCTGTAATAGGGATCCCTTCAATATTCATTTCTAGATATATTGCTTGTTTTGCAGGGATTTTTGTTTGTAGTTTTGTAATTGATACATATTCATCTAAAGCTTGATTATTAGTGTCCATTACTCTCACTTTGATTATAGGATCAAAAATTAAATAATCAGACTCATTAGATAATTTATAAAATATCTTCATACCGCCTATATGACGAGATTTGCCTAAATTAATTTCTTCTATCTTTAATTGATCATATTTACCTAAGAATTTAAAGCTATCTATTAGTAATATCACTAAACAAAAAATTATAAAGCTAGTCCATAATATTGGAAATATATTATATTTTGTCTTAGGAGGAATATACGGTAAAATAACCGGCACATTAGCATTGTAATGATTTTTAATAGGAGTTTTAATAGTGCCCGTATTTACTTTATCTTTAAAGTCATTTAATGTACTAGTATTATAGTCTAATTTCTGATACCACAAATGGCTACATTTGGAACATTTTACTCGTCGTCCGTTAATACCTATTTGATTGCTTGTAACAATAAATCTTGTTTGGCAATTTGGGCAAGTAATATACATAGTTAATTATAATTATTATGTTTGACTTCATGATAATCTCATTTATTATTTTTGGCAATAAAACAGTTAAAAGATATGTCCTCTCTTATTAAAGAAATTGAAGAAGCTTGGCAAATTAAGGACAAACTTCTTCAAGATTCTTCAAAGCTTATAACATTAAAGCAAACTCTTAATGATAGTATAGAACGCTTAAATCAAGGTACGATTCGTGTTTGTGAAAAGAAAGAAAATAGTTGGCAAGTTAATGAATGGGTAAAGAAAGCTATATTGCTATATTTTATCACTACAGAATCACAACTTTATAATAACAATTATAATAGTTGGTATGACAAAGTTGCTCCTAAATTTTCTGCAGATACTGATAAAAATACATTCAAAGAAGCAGCTATACGCAAAGTGCCCGGAGCTGTTGTTAGAACAGGTACTTATATAGCTAAAAATGTTGTAATTATGCCTTCTTTCATTAATATAGGTGCTTATATAGATGAGGGAACAATGATTGATACATGGGCTACTATCGGCTCATGTGCTCAAATCGGCAAGAATTGCCATATTGCAGGCGGGACGGGAATAGGTGGGGTGCTTGAGCCGTTGCAAGCAAAGCCTGTTATCATTGAAGATAATTGTTTTATTGGTGCAAGATCGGAAATAGCAGAAGGTGTAATAGTAGAGGAAGGAGCAGTAATTAGTATGGGGGTGTTTATCGGTAGCTCTACAAAAATAATATACAGAGATACAGGTGAAATTATTTACAGCAGAATTCCGGCTTATTCCGTTGTAGTTCCAGGAGTATTGCCTGCTAAGGAAGCCGGTAAGCCTGGACTTTATTGTGTAGTTATCGTAAAACAAGTCGATAAAACTACTAGAGCTAAAGTAAGCATAAATGATTTACTGAGATAGATAGATCAATGTGAGCGTTCATGGGTTTTTCGTGGCCTGACCACGGGGTCCAGAAAAAATAACTTCAATATTGTTATCTACACTACATGTTTAACAAAATAAACATATAAAAATAAATTTTTATATGTTTTACTGGATTCCGTGCATAAATCACGGGATGACAGCGAGGAATAATAAGCCGCTTAACACCAGTGAACGGTCACAGATCAATAATATCGCCGATTATACCATTAAGATATCCCTCTCTTTATTGTTGTTCTGAAATATCTGTTTGTTGAATTGCGTTATTATTTGGGTTTCCTAAGAAAGTATTGTATGCCATAAGCATTACACCTCGTTGTTTTTGAGGATCACGTACAACACCAGCTGCTTTAAAATATGATTCTGCAGAATCTGTTTCCTGTTGTTTTTGAAAGCAAAGTTCGTTTCCCTTGGGCCATATATAAATCATATTTTTGTAGGCTTTTCAGCCTTATTTATAAGACTGTCGTAACATTTTAATATAGAGTCTAATTTATTATTTTTTCTATAAAATATGATAGCTAGGTCTTCACGTCCTAAGTTAAATAGCATATCGCCGATTTTATTGTACATTTCTTTAAGTTCTTCATTACATGTTAGAGCTGCATTATAATTAGCTAAAACTCCATTATAATCTTCTTCTTCGCTCAATATATCGCCTATTTTAGAGTAGCAGCTAGCTATAGTTTGAGTCACTTCTGCTTTGTCCGAGTACTTATTTAACCACTCTATGGCTTCTTTATATATTGCACTGGTTGATTGTGTTTAGGTTCTATATTTTTTATAGAAGATAGATAGTTATTTTGTATGAATAAATCACATATTTCAATTAAGGCACTATAGCAATCATTGGATTGAGAACATGTTGTAGATAACATTTCTTCAAATAATGATAATTCTTTAATTTGTAGGTTTAATACATATCGGTAAGCTTGAATAACCGGTTTACTGTCTGTGAATTTCTCAATAGAGTCTAAAATTTGAAATATTACCCCTATAAGGTTATTAGCTTGTTTGTTTAATATGATAGCTTGAAATTCTGATAATTGTGCTAATCCTTCAAAACAAGAAAGAGTTTTTGCTATAGCCGGATATTATTGTATTGGAGAACTTGGTAAATATGGTTTAATATAACCATCATAGTTATTATCTAAAAATTTTGAGTAGTTAAAGGTGTATATACATTAAAGTCTTCAAAAATTGATTGGATAGTATTAATTATACATTCTACATTTATCTGTATTTGTGTATGTAAATTTTCACTGTCTGAGCAATGAACTTAGCTTCTTTATCTCTAAATTTTGTACTCCTTTTCTCTCTTCTAGGTGTTTGAGTTCTAGAGAGAGGTTTATTTCCCCATTTTGAGAAGTAGGTTTATAGAAAAATTTTATATCAGAGAATTCTAATATATCCTTGTTAATAGCAATGCTATTTTGTAACATCGGTATAATGTTTTCATGATTATTTGCATTATGTTGTGTTATTATGCATATAACATTTCCTTTTAATTTTTTATGTTCTTCTGTAGGAAAAATATTTTTAAAGTCTTCTATAATCCTGTTAAAGATACTAGGGGATTTTACGGTCTCTTCTTTTGCTACTATGATAAATTTTAATTTATCGGTCATTTGAACTAGCTTTTTAATGAAAAATACATTGATTAACTCTTGCATTGTATCGGGTACTCCGTTAGAGCATTCCCAAAATACTTTTTCTGCAATTTCAAATTTTTTGGGATCATATATAGCCGGCTCATATTTATGCTGAATTTCCAGCGTTGTTTCAAAATCAAATAATTTATCAAATGTAAATTCTTCACCGTTTTCGATAATCTTAAGGTTGTTCCTAAGAGCATTTAAAAATATGCTTTTTCCACTATAAGGTAATCCTATTACTGCTGTAGCTTCTGGTGTTTTTCCTGCTGGTATTAGTGAATAATTCACTTCAGTCAATGCATTTAGAATATTTGCTTTTAAAGAATCAAGAGCAGTTTCTTCTTCTGTGAAAGGTTTAATATCAACTTCTGTGGGAATTTTAAATTTCATATATAACCGTTAACCTATTCTTTAATATAAATTTTTATACTGTCGCTTTCGCCGCTATCGATGATAGCTCTAATAATAAATTTACCGGCTTTTGCTTTCCATATTACTGCTTCGTTTGGTTTTGCGGTTGCTATTAATTCATTTTCCACAAACCAAAAAATGTTGTTGGTTTTATTATTGCTAATCGCACTAAAAGTAATGTTATCACTATTTTTAATTGAATGTACGGAATTTTTTAACGGGTGTATAATTTGAGGTTTTTGATGATGCCAATTTATCAACCTATTGCAATGGTTTGTAGGTATCGGTTTCGGTAATATATGTATTCCTGCTTTTTGATAAACCGAAAGCATATCTGTTGGCCATAAATTTACTGTTTTATATTCTGTTTGTCCTTTAATAAAGTTACAAGCAGGCATACCGGTTTTTAAATCTATCAATATTTTTCTATAAATACCGGATTGTTTTATCGGTGATTTGCCTTTAATGAATAAGGTTTCTGCTTTAACCGGACACATATCGTTATCGATATCTCCCGTATCTGCACAAACTTTTACTTTAGTAATATTTAGTGTATTAATTTTTGAAAGGATTAAATCCTCATCTTTATTTGGTCTAGCTATGGATTCGATAATATTAAAGAATAAAGGGGCTGCAGAAATATTACCCGTAAATGTTCCGTGTGTTTGCCCTTTGAAATCCCCAACCCAAACAGCAAGTACGTATTTTCCGAATATGCCGACGCTAAGTGCATCTCTAAATGAGCTGGAAGTACCTGTTTTCCAATAAATCGGTAAGTTATGCCTTGTATTATTATAGGTAATAGGACGAGTCGTATCTTTTATAATATCAAGTGTTAAATAGCTTGCCTCGGGGGATAGTAGTACGGTGCCCGTGTCATCCTTGTCCTCTCCTGTGTCATTCCCGCGAAAGCAGGAATCCAGTAAATCATATGAAATTTTTGTTCCAACATTTAGGTCATTTTTTATGGATTCCTGCGAAAGCAGGAATGACATAGTAGAATCCAATACTTTTCTAAGCGGTTTATAAGTACCGAAATTAGCAAGCATAGCATAAAGAGTAGTTAACTCTTCAAGAGTAATTTCTACTGTGCCGAGTACTATAGATAAACCGTAATTTTCAGGTTTTCGTAAGCCGCTAATTTTTGCTTGTTGTAAGAACTCATAAAAATTCGGGTTTTTTAACTTAGACGCTAGAAATATTACAGGTACGTTACGGCTCTTTATTAACGATGCTCTAGCACTTAAACCGCCTGCAAACCTACTATCAAAATTTTCCGGTTTATAATGATCGTAGTAAGTAGGTGTATCTTTTAGTAAAGTTAACGGATGTATTAGTGATTGATCAAAACTAAGTGCATAGACAAACGGTTTTAAAGCTGAGCCTGGAGATCTATGGCTTTTAGTGCCGTTAATCTGTCCACAAATATCGTTATTAAAAAACTCTCCGGAGCCAATATTTGCAAGCACTTCCATAGTAGTAAAATCAATAAGAATTACGGAGGCATTATTAATGCCATATTTTTGCCGATCATTAATATATAGCCGCACTTGTTTTTCTATAGTAGCTTGCAGATTTTTATCTATAGTAGTGCGTATAATAGGGCTATCATTATTTGCTAGTATGTCTAAAGTAAAATGTGGTGCAATAAAAGGAAGCTTTTTATTTTGATTAAATTTAATCGGCAAACTAATTAACTTATTATAAATAATATCTTGTGGGTGAATCGTGAGCCACTTGGTAAATAGATATTTACGTGCTTTAAAAATATTAATATCATTCCCGCCTCTTTTAAGCGGATTTTGTGGGATTACTGCAAGGCTTAGAATATCGATCAAATTTAAATCTTTTAGGTCACGATTAAAGTAAATATAACTGCCGGCTGCTATCCCTTCAATATTACTACCGTAAGGCACTAGATTTAGATAAGCTTCTAGGATTTCATCTTTTGAATAATGTAGCTCTACATGAAGAGCTTTAATGATTTGATGGATTTTACCAAGAATAGTAGAAGAGTTTATTTCATATCTTAAACGTGCTACTTGCATTGTTATAGTAGAGCCGCCTATTTTACGATTATTCTGTAAATAAGTAGAATAAAAAGCTTTGGCTAAAGAAACGGGGTTAACGCCAAAATGCTTATAAAAATGCTTGTCTTCATATAATAGTACTGCTTCTATAAAACTTGCCGGTATTTCACGTATAGGAGTGAATATCCTATATTTATCGTCTTTAGAAAGCGAAATACGCATTAACTCGCCGTTTCGGTCAAATACTCTTTGTGAGAAACTTACGTCTTTAAGTAAAGGCGCAGGAGGAATAGCAAAATATAATATTATAATGCTGCTGATTGTAATAAAAAGTAATTTGGTTTTGAGAGACAAAGTATATACCTTATAGTTTAATGTCATTCCCGCGTAGGCAAGAAAGCGCGGTTGCGTGGAACGATTTTGTCGTCATTGCGAGGAAAAACTGTAAGTTTTGACTAAGCAATATTGGAAAAATTCCTGAGATTGCCACGCTCACTAACGTTCGCTCGCAATGACGACTTGGGTATTCATGCGGGAATGACATCATGTTATATAACAATCATTATAAAGCATTTTAAAAATAATGAAAATTTTAATAATATAGCTTGCATATATAGAAGTAATATCGTATAATGCTCTACGAGATTCTAATAAATTAACCAAACGTTAACAATAAGTTTTACACTGCCTATAAATACTAAAATATCATATAAAATCCACGTTACTACCATATTTTATAGCCCATCAATATAAATTTTTGACATAATATTTTTTGCATGTATCACTATCTTTAATAACAAAAAAAGTATTAATATTTTAAGTAATTGTTAAGATTAAAGAGAAATTAGATATTAAAAATATTAAATCTATAAATTCTAAACTTATAAAATTATTCTTACTTAGCTGTGCTAATGCTGCAATCCTTACCGCTGTGACCGGGGAAGCAAGAGCAGATATATAGAAATCTATGATATATTAAACCATACTGCTGATTACCAAATATTAACTCCTGCTCAAAAGCTTAATGTTATAAAAGGAATTCAGGACCGTACGGATTTTGGTAACCTTGTTGACGATCTTATGCCGGGGGAAAGAAGATTATTCAATAACGAAATAATAGAAGTCACTAGACTTCAAGCAGTTGCTCCTGTACTTAACGGTGCCAGAGAAAGAAGAGAAGCACGTGCAGCCGGTGTTGAAGTTGTTGATTTAACAGGTAATACAGCAGTAGAAACAGGATGTAACGAGCAAGAGATGGCTCTAGAAAATTAGACTTCAAGTATTGGAAATCCTTGCTAAAGCGGAAGGGGCAAATGCTGTCAGTATTAACGATAAAATTAAAAAGGCTATACATTTTAATAATATAGAAAATTTAAATACACTTTTGGAGCAGTTAAAATATATAGCTATGACAGGCGGTGTAGATGCTAATGACAATTTAAAAGTTGTAAATAATTATGTTGAAGCTCCTTTAACAACAGAAGCTTTTGAACATGTATTTTTTGGTACTAATATTACTGATCCTACTGTAAGAAGCATCGATATTAATGCTAAATACTCTGAATCAGGCAACAGTCCTTTATTAAATAAGTTTAAAAGCGTCGCTACTCCGGAAGCAAAACATAAATTATTAGATCAATTTAAAAACTATGTTAATCAAAACTTAGTTGAGCTTGAGTCTAAACAATCTAGTATTCCCATAAGACAATCCATAATGAAGTTAGCTGATCCTGCAATAGTAGTTAATTATTTGGAGCAGATGGCTAAATTAAAAGAAGCATATATTGATAACGGTAAAATTAAGATAGTGAATGAAAACGATAAGGTAGTTGATGAGCAAGGTCTAAAGAGTTATAACAAGATTTTAAAAGATGCCGGTTTAATAACTAAAGATTTGGATGGTAAGAAAATGCAGGCATTGATAAATAATTTCGATGCTTTAACAATGAGCGATCTGGTACTTGTCCTAAAAAAGACTGTAGGTGAAATAAGAATAGATAACGAGGGTCTAGTAGGTCTTGTAATATAGTACCTCAAGCAATGGCAGGAGTAGTAACGCCTCCTCCGCTTCTACCGGGTGGAGTAGCAGCTCCTCCTCCGGCAGGTGTAGGTATAAGACTTGCAATAGCTAGGGATATAGCAAATCTAGATGCCATAGGTGATGATGAACTAAAATTAGCAGGTATAATCTAAAGGCAAAAGAAGATGCTGCATTAAGGGGAAGAATAGCTGCACCGGCATCGGTTGTAGGCAGAGCAGTTGCAGAAGTTCTTGTAGCTCCGAATACTTTAGACAGAATATTTCATAATGAGATGTATTTAGCTAAAAATAATGGAAATCCCGGAAAGCTAGAAGTAAGAACATTAGGTGCAGAAACAGATTTAGGGATTACTATCAAAACACTTTTAACTTTAGAAGAAAGGACAAGTCCACTTAAAGCCTGATAGAGCACAATTAATGATAAAAGCTGAGAATATTTGGAATAGAATAAAAGATGATGATGTAATAAAGCAAATTTCAAGGCAAGCTTTAACTTTAAATAATAAAATAGCCAACAAGGAATTTTTTAAAGAGCTATTTAATGAAGAAGAACATAATGCAATAGACTGCTTAAACTATACTTTTGATAAATTACCGCTGGACTTACAAAATCATATTACGGCAAGAAGTACTGAAATAAAAATAAAAGATGAACTACAAGATAAGAAAACAATTATATCAAGAATAGATTATATTGCTAAAAATGAAAATGTTTTAGGAGCAAATTCTTTAAATAATGAAATAGAGAGAATTGTTGATAATTTTAATACTTTAAAATTTTCCGATGTACTAGATCTAGCTATTAATAAAGTAGACGTACGCGATAATATAGCCCTTACTCCTAAAGCAAACGAAGTAAATACTCAAATAAATAATTGGATTAATAACAATATTGTTAATTTAACAGTGGAAAGTAATATAGATAGCGGCTAACATTTTTACAAAATAAAGCTGCACCGGCAACATTATCAAGAATTTATGAAACGGCAGTTGATATTAACGCTAGATTACTAAGAAAAGTTTTAGCCGATAATGCAGCTGGTTTATCTAAAGCTTCTAAAACCATTACAGAGAAAAATATAACAGACGCCGTACAAAGCGGCAGTTGTAAATGAAGCAGAAGTTGCTACAAGACGTCCTGAGTTAGGCAGCAGCACAAGCAGTAGCAAATGGAGACGTAAGCTATGGTGGAGTAGTTGTAGTAGCTCCTGCTGTTGCTTCTGTGGCTCCTGTTGAACCATTGGTTTGACTGGCAGATCCTGAAGAGGATGCAGAAGAGGTAATAGATGTTCCTGCAGTTGCAGCTCCATTAGCACCGGCACCGGTAGTTATTAATATGGAAGATGTAGGGGTAGTTCCGCCTCCGGTGGAAGAAGCTCCACATACTGGTGCAGAAATTATGATTGTTCAACGTATAGAGAGGATTGTTCCTGTAGAGGGCAATATTGAAGGCTTTGATGATTATAATTATAATATAATACAGGAGCGAACAAAAGTAGAAGTATCTAGTAGTACAAATAAATCAGAATCTAAGGATTCTGAAGTTAGCCTTGAAAACTCGAAGCAAGAGGAAGCTAGACAAGAAGAGGAGGCAAAAGTAGTTGCTTCTATAAAGGAAGCCGCATAAGCAAGCATTGCTGAAGCTGTAAGAGTTGAAGCTGCTGAAGTTGTAGAAATGCAAAATGCAGTAAAACAAGACGAAGAAATGATTGGAGCAATATATAATCCGATTCATGATATCACTCAAATGAGCTGTAATATTATATCGCATAGAATGTTCTCTAGTGCTGCGGTTGCTACGGGTGATGAAGATGAAAAAGTGTTAGATAAAAGCCTTTAGATTGCAGGTACTTACGATACTAATACACAAAAAGGTTTTGCCGGTTATAAAGGTCATGCTTCGGGCGGTACTATAGGTTTTGATATTGGTTCTGATAACTACAAAGATTTAGTCGGTATTGCTTATACTAAATTGGATTCAAAGTTTAAATCTAACGGTAGCAGGTCAAATACTAATATCGATAGCCATATCGTAACTTTATACGGACAAAAAGAATTACCGAAAAACTTTATGATACAAGCTATGTTTGCTTACAATCATAATATAGTAAAGAGTAAAATCAACCGTTTAGGTACTATTGCAACCGGTAAATATAAGAATAATAATTATAACTTTGAAACTTTATTAAGTTATAATCATCTTATGAATGGTGATATTACTCTTACTCCAAATCTTGGTATAAGATACGGCCACTCTAAAGACGATATATATCAAGAAAGTGATGTAGGTATTCAGCATTTGAGTATTGCTTCTAAAAAGCAGCATTTATAGAGCGGTATTTTAGGTGGTAAGGTAGCTTTAGCACCGTAGAAAATAGCTAAAGGTTTCAGTGTTACGCCTGCACTTCAAGCATCTGTAGAACATTACTTTAATGATAATAGTAAAAAACTTAATGCTAAAGTCAAATGAAAAGATAGAGAAGTTAATGAAACTATCGCATGACCGAAGCAACCTAAAGTTGCTTATAATATCGGTGCTAGCGTTTTAACTGAAAAAGATAATGTAAGCGTATTACTTGAATATAACTGTCATTTACAAAAGATCAAGGCTTTGTGAAGTTGAAAGTGAAGTTATAACAGCCAAAATCATCATTGCGAGAAAAAACTGTAAGTTTTGACGAAGCAATCCAGTAAAAAAATGCTATAAATTAGCATTTTTTTTTTATTTTTTGTGGATTGCCACGCAGCCTACGGCTGCTTGCAATGACGATTATGGATCCACGCTGGCAATGCACTCCCAAGAGTCGTAAATAATACTTATTACTCGTTTCTTACTACTAACACTGATATATCTGAATGACGGACGATTTTAGAAGCATTAGGTCCAAGCATATAATCTTTTAATTGTAGTCTGACTGCAGAGATTATTATTAAATCGGCTTTAATTTCATTAGAGTGCTTAATTATTTCATCATAAACGGCACCGCTACCTATATAATAATCTGTTTCAATTTCATCGGGAATATATTGTTTGATAAGCTCTTTAATTTGAGCTTTATACTTTTCTTTTTTCTCCGTTCTCCAATTTTTAGGTAAATAATCTTCAAACATTTTCATACCGAATTCAGAAATTACATACATAAAATGTAATTTTGCTTGAAAGTTTGTCGCAAGCATTAAAGCCTTAGAAAGAATACCTTTTATAGATTTTTTATCATTTAAATCTATAGGTATAAGTATATTTTTAAATATAGTATTTTCAGACATAAGATATTGTTAGTTTTTGTTTCTTACTGAATCATGTTTTGGTAGAACAAAATTTTTAGTATCGGCGAAATAGTTAATGTCCAGGTTATTTAATAAGTAATTAGAAAGTTTAAAATTTACTACGTTTCTATGAAAAGCTCCGATAAATTTATCTAAAATATCACGATTCGCCTCATCTCTAGTTACTAGGATTGCCGATACTTTTACTGTAGTTTGATCATCGGTAATCCCTGGATATAAGCCCTTATGAAGTATGGCTTTATGAAAAGCGCTATTTTGTTTTATTAATTCCGTTATTTTATCATTGTCAATTGAAACGAAATCAATTTCACACTTATTAGCTATTAAATTTACTAAGGGGTTAGAATGTCCAACCATCATTATTATAGCATCTATTTCCTTATTACAGAATTTATCACTATAATCTGCATAATTAATGTGTAGCTTTTCAGGTTCCTTAGCAAATTTATATAAAGAACGTACGGCATCATAAGTAATATTACTACTGGAAAATGCCGGACCGTTAGTTATTTTTTTTCCGTCAATATCAGCAAAAACTTTTATTTTATCCTCATCTTTTACAATAACCGTAAAAAACTCATCATGTAGATTAAGCACCTGACGTAAATTTTGCATTTTTTCTTGATCGTGATAATAACCTATGCCCTCATATGCTTCTACTGCAATATTAGCTTGCACTAGGGCTAAATCAATTTTGCCTTGTTGTAATAATTTTAAATTTTCTATACTACCATTTGTTGCAACAACTTCGCATTTAATATATTCATTATTTTTATCGTCATTTGTAATAGTCTTGCATAAATCAAGTCCAATAGCATAATATCCTTTTAAAATAGAGCCGGTACCGATTTTAATGACTTTTGGAGCAGCATAAACATTACTGCAAATAAGAAATATGCTAATAATAGTCGCTAGTTTAAAATTGTTCATAAAACTAATTTGAATTATTTGCGGTATTTTGGTCTTCTTTATGTTCACCAAGTTTTAGTTCTAATAACTGAATAGAACCGATATTTATTCCTTTGTCTGAAAACTCAATATCAAACTTAGCTTTTTCTGTATTGTTGTAAGCCGAATTTGCATCATTTTGCTCTGTATTTAATTGCGCGTCGGAAGCGTTATTAATTGCTTTAGCAATAATTGTTTTAATTATTTTCTTAGAAAAACTAATATTATTCGGTAATAATTTATCAACTATGGAATTATAATTTTCCAGCTCAAAATATAGTTTTCCTTTCGGTAATTTATTGGCAAAGAGTTGTAAAGCACCGTTTAAATTAACTTTAGAATCATTATCACAAGTAAAAATAAATCTTTCTATATTAAAATTTTGTAAAATAGCTGAATTTTCTCCGTCTTCAGCAAATTTTAAAGAAGCAGCAATATCTAAATTAGCATTTTTAAAATTCAAAATATCTTTTTCTGAATAATAATTCATATTTAAAAATAAGGATATATTTTCCTTACTTGCTAAATTCTCTTTTCTTATAAGAAATGCTAAATCATTAATTTTAAAGATTTCTTGATTATCTTTAAATATCAATAATGCTTTATTATTTAGCTGAATTGATTTTAATATTTCTTTTAAATTATCATCTTTTGATATTTTATATAAAGGTTTATTAAATTTTCCTATACCCTTTATGTCATCATCGCTGCGTACATCATAGGTAAATGTTTTGTCGCCGTAATTATCGACTTCTCTAATAAAAGGACCGAAATTAAGAGCGGCTCTTTTAGTACTAAAAGCTATATTTAGGACAATATTTTTGTATGTAAATTCTTTAGAATTTACATGATCAATTAATTTTACTTTAGGATCCGTTACGGTAATTTTCCAATTAAAAGGATAGCCTGAAAACTTAACTGCATTATAAGATATTTTAAGATTATCGGATTCAGAATTCTTAATTAAACTTATAACGTTATTTTTTATAGTATATGCAGTTGCAAACCATATTATAGTAAAGGCTAAAAACACAAAAAGAAGTATTTTACGTATCACTTTTTTAATCCATTATAATTTTATATTACGAGTAGCAGAAGGAAGGTGTACTTTTATGCCGTCTAATTCTTCGGTTAAAATAATTTGACATCCCAATCTAGAAGTATCGGTAAGACCAAAAGCTAAGTCAAGCATATCTTCCTCTGCTTCCGTAGGTTTTTTTAATTTGTTGTAAAATTCTTCTTCTAAAATAACATGACAAGTAGCACAAGCAAGCGATCCTTCACAAGCCCCCTCAAGGTCTAGATCATTACTATGGGCAATTTCTAAAATAGAAAGCCCTATCGGTGCTTCTACTGTTTTTTCTTCTCCATCATTTATAATAAATGTTACTTTTATTTTTCCTGACATTCTTCTTATTTTTCCTTATCTAAATTAGTTCGATTATATATAATATTTTATATATAACTGAGGCTATTTAATTTGATTGATATTTTTGCCTTTTAGCCAATCATTAATTATTATATTAAACTTTGTATCCATAGATTTTTTTATTTTGGATTTAAACTCTTTAATAGAATTATTAATTAAGATCCGATCTCTAGCGTGTGCGGCTTCTTTTATATTATCTAATAAAGAATTAATTATAGATATCTCACTTTCCGATAATAAAGTTGTTAATTCCGCTATAGCACGTTCTATGCTAAAGATTAAAGCCTCTGCTTCAATTACTGCTTCTTGTAATAATCTTGTAGTATAATCTATTTTAGCATTTTTATACGCGTTTTCTAACATAATATCAATCTCTGTTTTATCAATACCGTGATTTGGCTTTACTTCTATAGCATGTGATGTATTGCTGATTTTCTCATAAGCAGAAACGGATAATATACCATCTGCGTCAATAGCAAAAGTAACTTCGGCTCTAATATATCCTGCTTTCATAGGAGGAAGTCCCTTTAACTCAAATCGGGCTAAACTACGGCAATCGGCAGCCATTTCACGTTCACCTTGCAATATATGAAATTGTACACCGGTTTGATTATCGACATAAGTCGTAAATTCTTTTACTACCGAAATAGGAATCGGAGTATTATGCATGATGATTTTTTCAACTATACCGCCATATAATTCCATACCCAGCGATAAAGGTACTACATCAATCAATAATGAATTTGTATGCGGTGCTATTAAATTTTCTGCTTGTAATGCAGCCCCCCATACAACTGCTTTATCAGGATCGATATCTGATAGAATATCTATTTTAAATGCTTTATATAATTCGTCTTTTATTAAAGGAATGCGGGTTGCACCCCCTACTAAAATAACTCCGTCTATATTTGGATTTCCTGCGTGTTCTAAACACTCTTGAGCTATATTGATAGTACGTTCTACTAAGGGCAAAATTAGTTGCTCTAATGTTTGCTTATTAATTGATATATTATCATTATTAAAACTATCTTTATATGTTAAAGTTTCTTTTGCTTTTTTTGCAAGTTGTAAGGTATCTATAGAATTAGGTAAATCAAATTTATTGCAAAGATATTGTGTAATTGCTACATCTATATCGTTGCCACCAAGCATATTATCGCCGTTTGTTGCTATAACTTGAAAAATACCTTCTTGTATATTAAGAATGGATACGTCAAAAGTGCCGCCGCCTAGGTCATATACTAAATAACAGCCTTTTTGATTTTTGTTTAAGCCGTAAGCATAGGCAGCTGCAGTAGGTTCGGCAATTAGCCTTAATACTTCAAAACCTGCTATTTTAGCCGCAAGCATTACTTCGCCTCTTGCTGCATCGTTAAAATGTGCAGGTACTGTTATTACTGCTTTAGTTAGATTAGTCTTTAATTGTTCTTCTGCTTGATTTTTTAGGTAAATAAAAACTTCTGCTGCAATTTCAGAGACTCTCAGTTGTTTATTTGCAAAATTTAGCTTAAGCTCACTACTATTTACATCTAGATAATCTTTAACTAACGAAAAAAGTGCTGGAGTATTTAGAATTTCTTTTAATGTTTTACCGAATAGTCTTTTAATAGAACGCAGTCCTTTATTATTACCTATAGTAAAATTGTTACTTGTAAAATCTATAGTAGTTGGGATTAATTCTTTATCATCTATAGATTTAATAACTTTAACTTTTCTATTAGCTGCAATAGCTATTAATGAGTTAGTAGTGCCAAAATCGATACCGACTGCTATTTGCCGTTCTTGCTTCAAATCAGCTTGCTCCGGTTCCCTAATTTCTATTATTTGCATGATTTTATTTTTTCTTGCAGTTTATGCAGCAATGTCCCAATATATTTAAGCTTGCTAGTTTTTATAGTTGCGTCTGATAGATTTTGTTCTTCAAAAGCTTGTTTTAAAGAATCAATTTCAAGCTTTTTCATTAATTCATATTTATCTTTTATTTTTTCTAAATCACTAAATAAGATAGTATTTTCGATTATTTCCATTTCATCCCAGAATATGCTTAATTCTAGCGGCGAAAGTAAACTACGTGTTTTTTCGTCATTCAAATTTATATTTTGCAAAAGCAGCATATATTCAGCACGCTTTAAGTCATCTTTAAGAGTAGAGTAAGCGTTATTTAATTCAGCCGCAGTAATTAGATTTTGTTCCTTTTCCTGCAAAGTTTTTGCTTTATCGGGATGATATTTTACCTGCATAGCAAAATATTGCTTTTCTAATATCTTTAAATTAATATTATACTCTTGCGGAAGTCCTAATAATTGAAAATAATTTTGCACTTTTCCTTTTTTGTAATTCTAAACTGCTCTATCATATATCAAAAATTAAAAAAATACAATTATGGAAGTAGATCTATTACATTTTGAAAAAAAATATCATAACTGTATTGTAGCAGGTATAGATGAAGCAGGTAGAGGATCGCTCGCAGGTCCGGTAGTAGCAAGTGCCGTTATAATAGATAACGCCAATATTATAACGGGCATTAAAGATTCTAAAAAGCTTTCCAAAAAGAAAAGAGAATTACTATATGAACAAATCACTAGTAATTATGTTTGGGTAACTGCTATTATTTCTCATACCGAAATTGATGATATTAATATATTAGAGGCAACTAAAAAAGCTTGTTCTATTGCTGTGGCAAATC
Organism: Rickettsia amblyommatis; assembly: GCF_002078335.1. Taxonomy (NCBI): domain Bacteria; kingdom Pseudomonadati; phylum Pseudomonadota; class Alphaproteobacteria; order Rickettsiales; family Rickettsiaceae; genus Rickettsia; species Rickettsia amblyommatis. The sequence continues at coordinate 791,789 of NZ_CP015012.1, forward strand.
TTAGCCTTGAGCCAGAAATAGTGTTAGTTGACGGTAATATGCAGTTTAAGGATGAAAGATTTGTCAGTATAATTAACGGTGATAATTTATCATTATCGATTGCTGCGGCTTCTATTGTTGCAAAAGTTACTAGGGATCGTTTGATGCTAGACTTAAGTGCTGAATTTCCCCAATATTTATGGCACAAAAATTCCGGCTACGGTACCAAAGAACATATCGAAGCTATTAATATGCACGGCTTATCACCGTATCATCGTAGGAGTTTTAGATGTTGTTAATGGTATTGCCTGTGTGGACACTGAATCGTCATTGCGAGCAGCCATAGGCTGCGTGGCAATCTCATGAAATAATAACAAACTCCTGAGATTGCTGCGTCAAAATTTACAGTTTTTCCTTGCAATGACGATGACGATTTTGGTATCCACAACGCACACCATTAACTCAACTCGAGTGCTGCCTCTTCTAGAGTTTTTAGCTGATCACGAAGTTTTGCGGCTTGTTCAAATTCAAGATTACTTGCGGCTTTAAGCATTTCTTTCTTTAATTTATCAATATGGGTTTTTAGCTTAGCAGGATTATCAAATAAAGTATGAGCTTGTTTTTTATCAAGTTTACTATCGATTTTCTCAAATTCTGCTAAAGTGTGAATAGTACGGTTGATGGTTTTTGGAATTATGCCGTGTTTTTCATTATATTCCTGCTGAATTTGCCTTCTACGCAACGTTTCACTAACGGCTTTATCGATAGACATAGTCATTTTATCGGCATAAAGTATAACTCTACCCTCGCTATTTCTTGCAGCTCTTCCTATTGTTTGTATTAACGATACTTCCGACCGCAAAAACCCCTCTTTGTCTGCATCAAGTATAGCAACTAAGCCGCATTCAGGGAGGTCAAGCCCCTCCCTTAATAGATTAATACCGACTAAAATATCAATAGTACCTTGCCTTAAATCTCGTAAAATCTCTATACGCTCTAGAGTATGAACGTTAGAATGTAAATAAGAAGTTTTATATTTTAGCTCCTGCAAATAGGCGGTTAAATCTTCTGCCATTTTTTTAGTTAAGGTGGTGACTAGAACACGAAAACCTTTAGCGATAGTGGTTTGAATTTCGCTAATTAAATCCTCAACTTGGTTAGTAGCAGGTTTGATAATACATTCAGGATCAAGCAGCCCCGTAGGTCTGATAATCAATTCTACAACCGTGCCGCCGGTTTCTTCTAACTCGAACGGTCCTGGAGTTGCAGATACAAACACAGTTTGTGGTCTCAATTTTTCCCATTCTTCAAATTTTAAAGGTCTGTTATCAAGTGCAGAGGGTAGACGAAACCCATGCTCTACCAAAACTTCTTTCCTTGCTCGATCGCCGTTATACATCGCTCTAATTTGCGGTACGGATACATGGCTTTCATCAACAAATAATAATGCATCTTCTGGTAGGTATTCGAATAATGTAGGAGGCGGCTCACCGGCACTACGTCCTGTGAAAAAGCGAGAGTAGTTTTCAATGCCTTTACAGCTGCCAGTTTCCGTTAACATTTCAAGATCATATTGAGTACGTTGATTTAGCCTTTGAGTTTCAAGTGGTTTGTCTTGTGACTTTAAAAACTCTAAGCGTTTTTGTAATTCTTCTGCAATACCTGATATGGCATTATTGACCGTTTCTTGAGGCATCACAAAATGTGAATTACCAAAAACCATAGCTTTATCGAGCTTAGCAAGTTTTTCACCTGTTAGGGGATCAAATTCATGGATATATTCGAGTTCATTACCGAAAAACGATAAACGCCAAGCTTTATCGCTGTAATGTGAGGGGAAAATATCGATGTTGTCGCCTTTAACTCTAAAACAGCCACGCTCAAATCCGATATCGTTACGCTCATATTGTAGATTTATCAAATCTTTTAGTAGCTGATCACGAGGGTAGCTTTGACCAGGCTCTAGATTAACCATCATTTGGTAATATAAATCGGGAGAGCCAAGCCCGTAAATACAGGAAACGGAAGAAACTACTATAACGTCACGGCGTTCTAATAGCGATCTTGTAGCGGCATGACGCATTAAATCAATCTGTTCGTTAATTGATGAGTCTTTTTCTATAAAAGTATCGGTGCGTGCTATATAAGCTTCGGGCTGGTAATAATCATAATATGAGACAAAGTATTCAACGGCATTCTTTGGAAAAATTGATTTCATCTCTGAATAGATTTGGGCAGCTAAAGTTTTATTATGAGCCATAATAAGAGTAGGACGATTAGTTCTCGCTATAATATTTGCCATAGTAAAGGTTTTGCCTGATCCCGTAATACCAAGCAACATTTGTGAGCGTTTTTTGCTACTTAACCCTGCTATAATTTCATCTATTGCTTTTGGTTGATCACCTGCCGGTTTATATTCTGAGATAATAGAAAAATTATTCATGCATTTTTACTTGCTTTAAAAACTATAGTTTAAGATAATATATTAAAATCTCATAAAAAAATATAACATTATGAATAAAGCTATATTATACACAATTATTATTTATACTCTCGCTAGTTGTCCTTATTGTATAAAAGCTAAAGCATTGCTTGATGAGAAAAATATTGCTTATGAGGAAATTGAAGTAAGTAATTTTACTCAGGAAGAGAAAGAAAAATTTATTAAGAAATCTGGTGGAAAAAAGACCGTTCCACAGATATTTATAGATAATATGCATGTTGGCGGTTGTGATGCTCTGTTTGATCTTGAAAAAGAGGGAAGGCTAGATAAGCTGTTAGAAAATCAGCCAAAGAAGACTTCACCTGCTGCCAGAGCGTAATTAATAAAAACGTCATTGCGTGGAAATTACGAAGTAATTGACGAAGCAATCTCAGGAGTTTGTTATTATTTCATGAGATTGCCACGCTCCCTACGGTCGCTCGCAATGACGATTTAGTATCCACGCGAGCAGTGCCCGCTCGCAATGATGCTGAAAACTTCAAAATGTCCAAAAACAAAACTCGCAAAAATTCATTCTATCTACTTCTGCCGTATTTATGGTCGAAGGATTTTGATATACGCCTGCGTATTGTTACCTCTCTTATTTGTCTAGTCATAGCTAAAGTAATAAATACTTTCGTTCCTATTGTTTATAAATATATAATAGATGGGCTAAATAAAAACTTTGCTCTTTCGGTTATTATCGGGATTATTGTTGCATATGGTGGAACAAAAATACTTGTTCAAATTTTCAGTGAATTACGAAATATCTTTTTTTCAAAAGTAGGGCATCAAGCAACTCGCTTAGTTGCTCTAAATGTCTTTAAGTACATGCATAATTTAAGTATGCGTTTTCACATTACTAGGAAAACAGGGGGCTTAAGTAGGTCAATAGAGCGTGGTACTAAAGGTATTGAAGCGGTACTGCGGTATTCGTTATTTAATATTTTTCCGACAAGCGTAGAAATTATATTAGTAAGCGGGATGTTATGGTATGTTTACGGTATTTGGTTTGCCGTAACTATTTTAATAACAATGATAGTTTATGTTGGTTACACTTGCCTAATCAGTACTTGGCGTATTTCTTTTGTAAGGGAAATGAACCAAAGCGATAACACCGCCAATAATAGAGCAATCGATAGTTTACTGAATTTTGAGACCATTAAATATTTCGGTAATGAAGAATATGAGGCGATAAAGTTTAATGAGGCTTTACAAACTTATGAAAAATCAGCTACTAAAACTACTAACAGCCTATCGATTTTAAATATCGGGCAGGATGTTATAATATCCTTAGGGCTTGTTAGCCTTATGATACTTTCAGCAAATGCTATTAACCAAAATAAAATGACAGTCGGCGATTTAATAATGGTTAATACTTATCTATTTCAGCTATCAATTCCGCTTTCAATACTTGGCTTTGCGTATAGAGAAATTAAAAACGCTCTAGTTAGTATGGAAGATATGTTTAAGCTGCTTGATATACCGGCAGAAGTAGAGGATGCTTTGAATGCTAAGGAGCTAATTATCTTAAAAGGTGAGGTTAGTTTTGATAATGTTAGTTTTGCTTATAATCAGGAACATCCGATTTTACATAATATAAGTTTTATGATCAAGAGCGGTAAAACTTTAGCAGTAGTTGGTAGTAGTGGGGCAGGGAAATCGACGATATCACGCTTGCTTTTTAGGTTTTACGATATTAATAGCGGCAATATTACTATTGATGGTCAGGATATAAGAGAAGTCACACAACAATCGCTGCGTAAATCTATTGGAATTGTCCCGCAAGATACGGTACTGTTTAACGATACGATATATTACAACATCGCATACGGTAATAATGCAGCAAGCTACGATGAAGTTATAGCAGCCTCAAAAAATGCTCATATTCATGAGTTTATTAGCACGTTACCCGAAGGGTATGAGACGCAGGTAGGCGAGAGAGGCTTAAAGCTTTCGGGCGGTGAGAAACAGCGTATTGCAATTGCAAGAACCATCTTAAAAAATCCAGCAATATATGTTTTTGATGAGGCAACAAGTTCGCTTGATACTAAAACCGAAAAGCTAATTCAAGCAAGCCTTAAAGAGATCTCGGCTCATTATACTACTCTTATCATTGCCCATAGACTCTCAACTATTATCGATGCAGATGAGATTATCGTTTTAGATAACGGTTATATAGTTGAGCGGGGCAACCATAAAACCTTGCTACAGCACAAAGGCTATTATGCCGAACTTTGGTATAAACAGCAAGAAGAGGAACATTCTTAAAATTTATCATTATATCAACTACAAGCTTTATTAAGTGGTTTGGTAAAACCAGCTCGATGTCATTCCTGCGGAGGTTTTGTTGCGTGGATATTAAGTCGTCATTGCGAGCGAACGTTAGTGAGCGTGGCAATCTCAGGAATTCTTCTCAAGATTGCTGCGTCAAATTACTATGTAATTTTCCTCGCAATGACGAAAAAACTGATCCACGCAGGAATGACATGGATAGCTAATTGATATTTCAAAAAATTGGCTAAAATCTCTTGCAAGAATAGCGATGACGTTATTCCGGGGGTTCAAAGCCTCTATCCTAAGCGGTATTATCAGCCGTATAAATGGTATAATCCTCGACTTCATGGTCGGGGTGATGTAGCTATGTCCAGGGTTTAAAGTGTAAGCTTTAAATCTAAAAGCTATTATTAATTGTTCTGTGACGGTTCTTTGAACGTCCCAACCACCCGAAGTTAAAATCTTCGGTGGTTAAAACTTCAAAAATAATAAATTATTATCTAAAATATTACCGTTCTCTAAGAAAAATAAAGATTTAGAAAAACTAAGATCTAAGTTTAAACAAAGGTTAGAAGAACAGGTAACGGTAGATGAGATAACAAGAATAGAGCAGTGTTCATTATATTTAGAAAGTATAAAATAATTCTAATATATAATAAAGTTTGTTAACTCTTACGATTATGTTATTGCCTAGAAACGGTTGATGTCGTCATTGTACGCGACTAAAGGCCTTGTTGTATGGCTCGTTTATTTCCACGAAAGCGGGGGAATCCAGTAAAAAATGATAAAACAAAGAAAATATAAAAATTTAGTATATAATTTGCTTAAAAAACTAGCTTCCTGCTTTCGCAGGAATGACATCGGCATCCGCGCAACAATGCCCCGCAGCAATGACATCGGTAACTTAGAAACAATGCCACGATTATAAATACAAGCAATCCTTGAAAGAAATTTATTATGTCTCTATTATTAAATTTAATTCATTAAATTTAAGGCTAAGTAATCGTGACTGATAAATCTTCTTCTAATTTAGTACCGGTAAATATCGAAGATGAGATGAAAGTATCTTATCTTGATTATGCTATGAGCGTTATAGTAAGTAGAGCTATACCGGATGTTCGGGATGGCTTAAAGCCGGTGCATCGCCGAATTATCTATTCCATGCATGAAGCCGGTAATCATGCTAGTAAACCTTATAGAAAATCCGCTAGAATAGTCGGTGACGTGATGGGTAAATACCATCCGCACGGCGATAGTGCTATTTACGACTCGTTAGTACGTATGGCACAAGATTTTTCCTTGCGTTTACCGCTTGTAGATGGGCAGGGTAATTTCGGCTCGATGGACGGTGACGCGGCGGCAGCAATGCGATATACCGAATCTCGAATGGCCAAAGTTTCGCATAAGCTCGTAGAGGATATCGATAAAGAGACTATCAGCTTTAACCCTAATTACGATGGTTCTGAAGAAGAGCCTTCCGTACTTCCTGCAATGTTTCCCAATTTATTGGTGAACGGTAGCGGAGGTATTGCGGTCGGTATGGCAACTAATATCCCGCCTCATAATCTTGGTGAGATTATCGATGCGTGCTGTTTATATATAGATAATAACGATATAGAAATATTAGATTTACTTGAAGTCGTTAAAGGACCGGATTTTCCTACAGGTTCAATGATTTTAGGCATTAGCGGTATTAGATCGGCATATCTTACCGGTAGAGGTAGTATCATTATGCGAGGTCGAGCCGAGATTGAGAATATCGGTAATAGCCGTCAAGCAATTATTATTACCGAAATACCGTATATGGTAAATAAGGCAAGGCTCGTTGAGAAAATCGCTGAAATGGTTAAGGAAAAGCGTATAGAAGGTATAAGTGATTTACGTGATGAATCGAATAAAAACGGTTTAAGGATTTTTATTGAATTAAAGAAAGACGTAGTTGCTGAAGTAGTCTTAAATCAAATATACGCATGTACGCAGCTACAAACTAGCTTCGGTGTTATTATGCTTGCTCTTAAAGACGGGCTACCGAAAGTGATGAATTTGAAAGAAGTAATTGCAGCTTTCGTTAGTTTTAGGGAAGTAGTAATTACTAACCGTACTATATATTTACTCAATAAAGCAAGAGATAGAGCTCATATTTTACTAGGACTAACTATTGCCGTTAGTAATATCGATGAAATAATACGTATTATTAAAGCTTCAAATGACCCGAATGCAGCTAAACAAGAATTAATGGCTCGTCAGTGGGAAGCATTAAATATCCTACCTCTTGTAAAGTTGGTAGATGATAAAGCAATGTTAAACGAGCAGGGTAAATGTAACTTTACCGAAGTGCAAGCTAAGGCAATCTTAGAAATGAGATTGCAACGCCTGACCGCTATGGAACAAAACAAGCTTGAAGAGGATTTAAAGAACCTCGCTACGGAAATCACCGAATATCTTAATATACTCGGCTCTCGTACAAGGTTACTTGAAATTTTAAAGGAAGAACTCATTAAAGTTAAAGAAGAATTTGCGACTCCTCGTCTTACTTCAATTGAATTCGGCGAATTTGATCAAGATATAGAAGATTTAATTCAGCGTGAAGAAATGGTTGTAACCGTAACGCTTGGCGGGTATATCAAGCGTGTACCTCTAAGTAGCTATCGTGCGCAAAAACGTGGCGGTAAGGGAAGATCAGGGCTTTCAATGCGTGATGAAGATATTACCACGCAAGTTTTTGTCGGTAGTACTCATACCCCTATGTTGTTCTTCTCAAATATCGGTCAGGTTTATAGTTTAAAACTGTATAAACTGCCTTTAAGTAATCCGCAGGGCAAGGGTAGACCGATGGTTAATATATTACCGTTGAAAGCAAATGAACATATTGCGAATATTATGCCGTTACCTGAAAATCAGGATGAGAGGGATAATTTAAACATTATGTTCGCAACTGCTAAGGGTAATATCAGAAGAAGTGATTTATTAGATTTCAAAAAGCTTCAGTCGAACGGTAAAATTGCTATTAGGCTTGATGAGGACGATAAATTAATAGACGTAAAACTGTGTAAAGAAGACGAGCATATTTTACTTGCTACCAAAGCCGGTAAGGCTTTAAGATTCCCTGTTGAATCGCTGCGTGTTATTAAGAGCCGTACTTCCGATGGGGTACGAGGTATGAAGCTTGCCAAAGAGGATTCCGTAATTTCTATGACTGTGCTTAAAGGTATTAGTAGTACAAAAGAGGCTAGAGATGCTTATTTATCCGTGCCGTGGGAGCAGAGATTAGAGATTGCTAAAGGTGAGGCGTTTAATCCTGAAGAACTTGGCGTAAGCTTAACTGCCCCGGCTATTTTGGAAATGGCAAATTCCGAAGAATTCATTTTAACCGTCACTGAGAACGGTTTTGGTAAGAGAAGCTCAGCTTATGGCTATAGAATTACTGACCGTGGCGGCAGCGGTATAATCAATATGGATATTAACGACAAAACTGGTTTAGTCGTCGGTGTTATGCCGGTTAAAATGGATGATGAGTTAATGCTGATTACCAATAGCGGTAAGTTAATTCGCTGTAAACTTGAGTCAGTACGTATTACGGGACGTAACACTAGCGGCGTAATCCTATTTAAGCTAGATGATGGTGAAAAAGTGGTGTCTGTCTCTTTAATTGCTGAAACTTCTGAAAGTGAAGAAGATAGTGAGTTAGAGGAAGAGGGATGAGAGCAATCTGAAGAGGTGTAAGGGCTAAGGCGTTGTTATTCTCGCATAGCTCTTAAAAAGCTCTCGATGTCATTCTTGCGAAAGCATTTTGCGTAGATACCTAAGTCGTCATTGCGAGGAGGTATTGTTGCGTGGACCGGTAAAACCCACTGCGTCGCCCCGTGGTCAAGACACGGGATGACAGAGGTGAAATTGATTCACGCAACAATGCCTTGCGAGCAGCCATAGGCTGCGTGGCAATCTCATGAAATAATAAAACTCCTGAGATTGCGGACGTACAAATTACTTTGTAATTTTCCTCGCAATGACGTTAATTTATTAATTGATCTGCTTTTAGTTAACAATATACACCCCCCCAAAGAACTTCTAGAAAAGTATTGCAACACTAATTTTTCTCTCTATAATAACTGTATATTGAATTTATGAATATGCAAATATTAACTTTCCAGTCTTTTTCTACTACTACAACCGGTCTAAGCCGGTAACAATATCTCTATATCTTTCTTTTAATTATATCCATCTATTTAAATTAACTAATTATTATTATTAGGTAAGTTTTATGTTGCGTAAAATGCCACTTATTTTAATGGCTATTATCATAGCTATCATATTGTTAAACCCACTAATGAGTTGAGAAGTACAAAGGTTATTGTATTCAATAAGTCTATCTATTAAATCTATAATTGGATTATTTCTGCCTTTAATTATTTTTGGCTTACTTTTTAAATCTGTTGTAATGCTAGCCAAAGATGCAATACGTATAGTTTTCTTAATATTATTTAATATGTGGGTCTAATTTTGTTCTACCTTCATAAGTCATTATGTAGGATATATACATACATATATCAATTCGATTTATCCAATGATCTCTCCTATAGAAAATGATAGCTTAAAGCCTTTATGGTTGCTTAATTTTCCTAATATTATTTCTAATAATAAAATCGTATTTAGTAGTATTATCTTAGGCTTTATTTCCTCAAAATTGTGTGCTGAAGTTGCAATTGGATTGGCTTGCAAGTTAGAAGCATTTGTTGCAAAAATATTGCGATTGTTTATCTATATAATTCCCTTATTTATAATGGGCTTTATCGTAAAACTACAGTTTGATGAAGTATTAGATATAATTGTTAAAGATTATATGTTCATTTTTGTGACGATCGCATTTGCTCAGTTTGGTTATATCTTTCTTGCTTATTTTAAGTAATTGTCGAGTTAAGGAATTCATAGAGCCTAGCCTCAGTAATATGATGCCAGAGTCCATAAGTGGATTTAGTGCAATGTCTAGTGTTATAAGTATGCCACTTAGTATAATAGGGGCGGAAAATAATACAAATAATAAAGCACTCGCTCGTATCGTTGTACCAATAACAGTAAATATTCATCTTGTTGGCGATTGTTTTGCCATACCGATTTTGACTTATGCTATACTCAAAAGTTATGGATTAGCTGAACCTACTTTATTTTATTTTTACTTTTTATTTTGTATTGGCAAAGTTTTCAGTAGCAGCTATACCAGGTGGCGGAATTATTGTAATGCTTCCTATACTTGAACAATATCTAGGTTTTAATACTAATATGATGTCTCTGATTACAGCTCTTTATATCTTATTTGATCCTGTGATCACTTGTGCTCATGTTTTAGGAAATGGTGCTTTTGTTAAACTGATAGATAATATATATAGTGTAACTCAGAAAGCTTAATTTAAGCAAATTTGCATGGAGCAAGTCATGTTTCACCGTGAGCATTAATAAATATTTTAGCAATAGGACGAGGTTTCTCAAAAATACTCTAGGTTCTTGCGTGCAGAAAATTAAATTATTTGTATTTTTAGATATTTTTGAGCAAAAATTAATAAGAACGCAAGAGCCTAATATCTCTTTTTTCTTTTAAAGTAATTGTTGAATTATCTATATTTGATTAATTAGATATTGGTGTTCCTTGAATTATTATTTTTTACGAAGAATTAGTGGATTTCTTAACCAAATCTCAAATATTAATTAGATAATTGATTTAAAAGAAAAAAAGCATATAATCTTTGTGTGGAAAGTGATATATTGGTAATAAATTATGATGTGGTTATTAATTGCGATTGGTTTAACCGTTGTGGTTCTTATTATAGGGGTAGTGTCGATGGCTATCGGAGAAAGGTTTGATAAGAAATTTAGTTCAAAGTTAATGACTTTAAGAGTTTTTTTTCAGACAGTTGCTATATTTTTATTGATTATAATGTATTTTTATAAAGTTAATTTATAAATGTCTGAAAATAACTCAAAAGCTACTTAATCGATTTCTCTAATTTCTTCACGTAATTCTTCCCATTTGTCTAAAATTTCTTCTAATGTAACTTCTTCGACTTTTTTCTCTCCATTTTCAAAGTCCTTTAAATCTCTGATCAGTTTCTCTAGCTTTAATAATGAAATTTTTTTTTCATTATACTGATCGCTAAAATGTTCTTCGAGTTGTTCGGCAATTTCTTCAATATCACCCCAATGCATTATTATTCCTCCTTAATTTTATGCAATCCTTATTTATTAACATGTTATCTGATATTTGCTATTATTTTTTACTAAATATTATATTAATTCGACAAATTATTGCAAATAGGTGAGTTTATTATGCAACTATTACCGGAATTAGGCAGGTTTGCTTTCTTTACATTTTGGTGATTTTATGGTATATTAAAATAAAATATTAAGATTTAATTATGTCAATATTACCGATAGTAACGGCACCTGATGAAAGATTAAAGCAGAAATCTCAGTCGGTTTTAGAGTTTACCGATCAAACACGAAAATTTATGGATGATATGCTTAAAACTATGTACCATGAAGACGGTGCAGGACTTGCAGCAGTACAAGTAGGGGTATTGAAACGTATTTTAGTAATTGATATAAAAGATCATGATTCGGTAGCAAGACCAAAAGATTTTTATCCGCTTTTTATAGTGAATCCTGAAATAATAGAAAAATCAGAAGAGCTAGCTACGGCTAACGAAGGTTGTATCTCATTACCAGAGCAACGTATTGAGGTGGCAAGACCGGAATCTATAAAGATTAGGTATTTAGATTATCATGGTAAATCGCAAGAGCTTAAAGCAAATAATTGGCTTGCAAGAGTTATCCAGCATGAGTATGATCATTTAGAAGGTAAGCTTATGATTGATTATTTAAGTAATTTAAAACGAGATGTAGTACTTCGTAAGCTTAAGAAACTCAAAAATAATATAGTGTGAAAGTAATCTTTATGGGAACGCCTGAATTCGCTGTTCCCGCTCTTAAAAAACTTATAACTCATCACGAAGTTAAAGCTGTTTTTACACAGCAACCTAAAGCTAAGGGCAGAGGACTTAACTTAGCTAAATCTCCAATACATCAATTAGCATTTGAGCATCAAATGTCTGTTTATACTCCTTCTACTCTTCGTAATGATGAAATAATAAATCTAATTAATAAAGTTAATGCTGATATTATAGTTGTTATTGCATATGGTTTTATTGTGCCGAAAGCTATATTAGAAGCTAAGAAATACGGCTGTCTTAATATCCATCCATCCGATTTGCCTCGTCACAGAGGAGCGGCTCCTCTGCAGCGTACTATTATAGAGGGTGACCGGAAAAGTAGTGTATGTATTATGCGTATGGATACAGGGCTTGATACAGGTGATATATTGATGAAAGAAGATTTTGATTTAGAAGCAAGAACAACATTGGAAGAACTGCATAACAAATGTGCAAATCTCGGAGCGGAGTTATTAATTAAAACACTTGCAAATATCGATAATATAGTACCAATAAAACAGTCAAGTGATGGCGTTACGTATGCTCGTAAATTAACTAAAGAAGAAGGAAAAATTAATTGGCATGAATCCGCATATAAAATAGATTGTAAAATAAGGGGCATGAATCCTTGGCCCGGAGCATATTTTAGTTATAATGATAAAATAATTAAAATCCTTGAAGCAGAATATTTAAATGCGGATCATCACTTTACTGCCGGTACCGTTATTAGCGATAAGCTGGAAATAGCTTGTGGAAGCGGTATATTACGAGTGAAAAAACTTCAGCAAGAGAGTAAAAAAGCTTTGAATATAGAAGAATTTTTACGTGGTACAAATATTTTAAAAGATACAGTATTAAAATAAGAGTATTATTATGGGTAAAGATAAAAAAGAATTTAGGTTTAATGATAATTGAGACGTTAAGGAGTTTACCTCAAAGCTTGAAAAGAATAGTGATATTTATTCTGTAAAAAGGAAAGTAATTAATATAGTAGATGATGAAGTAGAGGATCAAACTAAGCTATTTATGGAAACTCAATTTCTTGTGAAAAAACTCCACATGGTAAAACATCTCAATATGAAATTAGCGGCTTTATTAACAAAGCCGGCGAACATATAAACGATCCAAAGCAAATAAAAGAAATTTCAAAATTATACACTTATGCTGCATTTGCTGATTTACAGAAAAATATTTTAGGTAAATTTGATAAGAACGGTAATTTAAGTATAACTAAAGATTTTGCAATTGATGAAAATCTAGTCTTTAGAAAAGACGGTAAATTATTGTTTGTTAAAACTCAAAGCGGTTTGATAAACAGAGAAGGAGAAATGACAGCAGTAAATCATGTTTTACAAAAAGGCAGATTTTTGTTTGAAGATTTAGGCGGTAAGGTAGATACAAAATTAGGGACCGCAAATCTAAACAAAAAGTCGACAAAGCCTACTTTAAAAAGAGGTTAAAATAACTTTAAGTCCTCTCATAAGAAATAAAATTAAAATTATTTGAAATTAGTGTTTGACAAGCTTTAAAAATATAGATATAAAATCATCACACAAAGTTTGAAACGTAAAACTTTGTAGCTGTTTAAAAAGTTGATAAAGCTAAAACTAAATACACCGCGATAATAAAAATTTATATCGTGAGTAGATGCTGAAAATAATTGTGAAATTAATTCTGTATGCATCGTGTAATCTCAAGTTAAAAGCGTAAGTAAATATAATAAGAGCATTTGGTGGATGCCTTGGCACTAGAAGGCGATGAAGGACGTAATACGCTGCGATAAGCTTCGGGGAGTTGCGAATAAACTTTGATCCGAAGATTTCCGAATAGGGAAACCCACCTAATTTATTAGGTATTGTATAGTGAATACATAGCTATATGAGGCAAACCCAGCGAACTGAAATATCTAAGTAGCTGGAGGAAAGGACATCAACCGAGACTCCGTTAGTAGTGACGAGCGAACGCGGACCAGGCCAGTGGCTTCAAAAAAATAACTAAAACAACATGGAAAGGTTGACCATAGAGGGTGATAGTCCCGTATAGGTAAAAAGTTTGAAGTCCTTGAGTAAGGCGGGACACGTGAAATCCTGTTTGAACATAGGGGGACCACCCTCTAAGCCTAAGTACTCTCTAGTGACCGATAGTGAACAAGTACCGTGAGGGAAAGGTGAAAAGTACCCCGACAAGGGGAGTGAAATAGTATCTGAAACCAAATGCTTACAAGCAGTCGGAGCAAGCGTATTTATATGTCTTGTGACGGCGTACCTTTTGTATAATGGGTCAGCGACTTAGTTTATCTAGCAAGCTTAAGCCGTTAGGTGTAGGCGTAGCGAAAGCGAGTCTGAATAGGGCGTTTAGTTAGATGAATTAGACCCGAAACCGGGTGATCTAGCCATGGCCAGGTTGAAAGCGGAGTAAAATCCACTGAAGGACCGAACCCACTACTGTTGAAAAAGTAGGGGATGAGCTGTGGTTAGGGGTGAAAGGCCAATCAAACTCGGATATAGCTGGTTCTCCGCGAAATCTATTTAGGTAGAGCGTTATAGCGATTACCATCGAAGGTAGAGCACTGAATGAGCTAGGGGGTCCCACAGATTTACCAAACTCAATCAAACTCCGAATGTCGATGAGTACAGCATAGCAGACAGACTATGGGTGCTAAGGTCCATAGTCGAGAGGGAAAAAGCCCAGACCGCCATCTAAGGTCCCTAAATCATGACTAAGTGTTAAAGGATGTGAGAAGACCAAAACAACTAGGATGTTGGCTTAGAAGCAGCCATCATTTAAAGAAAGCGTAATAGCTCACTAGTCTAAATAAGTTTTCTTGCGCCAACAATGTAACGGGGCTCAAGTCATGTACCGAAGATGCGGGTTTATGTATTTGGCATAAATGGTAGCGGAGCGTTCCGTAAGCCTGCGAAGGTGAACCGTAAGGTTTGCTGGAGGTATCGGAAGTGAGAATGCTGACATAAGTAGCGATAAAGAATGTGAGAAACATTCTCGCCGAAAGTCCAAGGGTTCTTGCGTAAAGTTAATCTGCGCAAGGTTAGTCGGCCCCTAAGATGAGGCTGAAAGGCGTAATCGATGGGAATCAGGTTAATATTCCTGAACCTGAAGGATGTGACGAAAATAGTAAATTGTACAGTCTTATTGGATTGATTGTGCGGTGAATATTTTCCAGGAAATAACACCTTCATGATAGACCGTACCCGAAACCGACACAGGTGGACAGGTAGAGTATACCAAGGCGCTTGAGAGAACGATGCTGAAGGAACTAGGCAAATTGCATCTGTAACTTCGGAAGAAAGATGACCTGTATATGGGCAACCATGTGCAGGTGGCACAAGCTAGGGGGTAGCGACTGTTTATTAAAAACACAGGGCTCTGCAAAGTCAATAGACGATGTATAGGGCCTGACGCCTGCCCAGTGCTGGAAGATTAAAAGGAGGGGTGCAAGCTCTGAATTGAAGTCCCAGTGAACGGCGGCCGTAACTATGACGGTCCTAAGGTAGCGAAATTCCTTGTCGGGTAAGTTCCGACCCGCACGAATGGCGTAACGATTTCCCCACTGTCTCCAGTATCGACTCAGCGAAATTGAATTCTCCGTGAAGATGCGGAGTTCCCGCGGTCAGACGGAAAGACCCCGTGAACCTTTACTATAGCTTTGCACTGGTGTTAGGAATCAGATGTGCAGGATAGGTGGGAGACTGTGAAGCGAAGGCGTCAGCCTTTGTGGAGTCACCCTTGAGATACCACCCTTTTGGTTCTTGACATCTAACCGAGATCCTTGAATCAGGGTCCGAGACAATGCATGGTGGGTAGTTTGACTGGGGCGGTCGCCTCCCAAAGAGTAACGGAGGCGCGCGATGGTTAGCTCAGGTTGGTCGGAAATCAACTTTTAGAGTGCAATGGCATAAGCTAGCCTGACTGCGAGTCTGACAAGACGAGCAGAGACGAAAGTCGGTCATAGTGATCCGGTGGTCCCGAGTGGAAGGGCCATCGCTCAACGAATAAAAGGTACTCCGGGGATAACAGGCTGATGATTTCCAAGCGTCCATAGCGACGAAATCGTTTGGCACCTCGATGTCGGCTCATCACATCCTGGGGTTGGAGAAGGTCCCAAGGGTTCGGCTGTTCGCCGATTAAAGTGGTACGTGAGCTGGGTTTAGAACGTCGTGAGACAGTTCGGTCCCTATCTGCCGTGGGTGTAGGAAGTTTGAGAGGATCTGCCTTTAGTACGAGAGGACCGAGGTGGACGTACCCCTGGTGGACCAGTTGTCGTGCCAACGGCACAGCTGGGTAGCTAAGTACGGAAGGGATAACCGCTGAATGCATCTAAGCAGGAAACCCACCTCAAAACTAGACTTCCCCATTAGAGCCGTGGAAGACCACCACGTTGATAGGTCGGGTGTGGAAGCACAGTAATGTGTGTAGCTAACCGATACTAATAGCTCGATTGATTTACTTTGCTGTGAGATTACATATGCATATAGTGTTAATGCTATAAGAGTGTAGTATCAACTCACAAAGTTATCAGGTTAAATAGCTTTATCAACTAATAAAAATGTTATTGCATAACTCATGTTATACTGTAACCCCGCCACGATATCCAGCGAAAATTATTTTGCTGAGTATCGTAGTAAAAGTTAAGATATGATATTAAGAACTTTTGTGAGTTGTGCAACAACATTAACAGCAAACTATAATACAAATCTATCTTTTTAAAAGTTTGTATTGCTAGCTTGGTGGTTATAGCATGAGTGAAACACACGATCCCATCCCGAACTCGAACGTGAAACCTTATAGCGCTAATGGTACTATGTCATAAGGCATGGGAGAGTAAGTCGCTGCCAAGCTTGCAATGCAAGTTTTTAATTATCTTTCTTTCTCTTTAGGAGATATTTTATATTCATAATTTTCACCTTTCTCTATATTAGTAATGCTTACGCATTAAAGAATAAACATCAATTAACATTCATTTCAACCTCTTAAGGAAGTTAATTCTTAAAATCATTATTTAATAAATAAGATGCGCTATTCATTTCATTTAGTCTTGAAATAGTGCGTTTAAATTCTGTGGCTCGTGCTGAACCTTGATATATTTTATTTGGGTTATCTTCTAGGCTTATAAATAAGAGTATTTTATAGAAATAGGCATTATCGATAAAGTTGATAAATCTAACGGCTGTATTTGTATCGTTAGCATCGATAGTATGAACGTTCCCCACTATAATAACGTTGAAATTTTGGCAAATATTAACATAATCGCTATAGCTTAAGTCTCTTGTAAATAATTCATTATAATCTGTTACTAATATTTTTTTATGCACTTTTTGAAAGGATATTTCTCTACCTAGAACCTGTATATTTTGAGGAGCAAGATTATTATCACTAATATCCGTGATAATTTTTTCAAGTTTGTTTTGGTTTTCTAAAGTTAAAGGATAAATTATCCTTGCCTCTTTAACTCCTAACGCTTTATCAAATCGATAATCATGGTGATTATCTAGATATTTAACATAAAATGTATTATTGATTATCTTTATAAAAGGTAAGAAAGATTCTCGTTGTAATCCGTCTTTGTACAGAGTATTGGGACTCGTGTTAGAAGTTATAAAAATAAAAATATTTTGCTTTATTAATTCATTAAATAATCTACCGATTATCATTGCATCAGTAATATCTTTAATTTCAAACTCATCTATACATAACACTTTAGTTTGTTTAGCATAGTTTTTAGCAATTTTAGGGATGATATCTTTCTGATTTGCTGTTTGTAATTTATGCATAGATTTATGAATTTCCTGCATAAAGTTCTGATAATGTATTATTATTTTAGGTGTGGTTAATTCTTCAAAAAAAGAATTCATGAGCATAGTTTTACCGCTGCCCACCGGACCGTATAAATAAATTCCGCTTTTTAAGTTGTTTTGATTAAAGAATTTGAATAAACTTTTAGGCTTATTAAGTGTTGCTGCCAGCTGTTTTAATTCTTCTCGTAAAGCAGTTTGTTTTGAATCTAGTATTAATGAAGTAGAGGATTTAATCATCCAAAATATTTTT
The DNA here is from genome assembly GCF_002078335.1 of Rickettsia amblyommatis. NCBI lineage: Bacteria > Pseudomonadati > Pseudomonadota > Alphaproteobacteria > Rickettsiales > Rickettsiaceae > Rickettsia > Rickettsia amblyommatis. The sequence continues at coordinate 809,570 of NZ_CP015012.1, forward strand.
TTATTTAGTCTGTTATAGGTTTTTTCTAAGATGTCGTTCCTAGCTAAAAGCAGGAAGGCTGTGTTGCGTGGATCAATTTCACCTCCGTCATCCCGTGGCTTGACCACGGGATCCAGTGAAAAATACTAACCTTTAGCATTTTTTTGTTATTTTTGCTAGATTGCCACGCTCCTTTTAGTCGTTCGCAATGATGGTTGTGATTATCATTTCCTACATAAAAGCGTTGCATCGCCGTAGCTAAAAAAACGCATTGCTTCTTTTATAGCATATTTATATAATTCATGCATCTCTTTAAATCCGGCAAAAGCACATATAAGCATAAATAAAGTAGATTTAGGAAAATGGAAATTAGTAAGTAGCATATCGGCTGTTTGAAATTTAAAACCTGGGGTTATGAAAATATCGGTTTCAAAGCTACCTGCTTTTACGATGCCGTTATTGCAAGAACTCTCAAGTGTTCTAAGTGTTGTAGTGCCGACTGCGATAATACGTTTCCCTTCTTGCTTTGCTTTATTGATGATTTCAGCAGTGTCAGGAGTAATAGAGCAATATTCGGTATGCATTTTATGTTCATGAATATTTTCGGTTTTTACAGGTAAAAAAGTTCCAGCTCCCACATGTAATGTTAAAAATGTAGCTTGTATGCCTTTTGCCTTAAGCTTATCAAGTATATCCTTTGTAAAATGCAAGCCTGCCGTCGGTGCTGCAACTGAACCTTCTATTTGGCTATAGACAGTTTGATAGCGGTCGTTGTCGTTTTGAGTGTTTGTCATACCGTAGTTTGACCACGGTATCCAGTCATTATTTAAATATTTTGTGGATCCCGTGGTCGTAGTCACGGGATGACATAATGAGTGTGACCGCCTAATATAAACCGGTAGCGGCATCTCACCGTATTTATTTAAGAACTCGAATATAGAAATATTATTAAACTCAAATTTTACTTTAATCTCACCCATTGCAAGTTTTTCGGTAATAATTACCTTATGATTATCAAAATAAAATTCATCATTTACATGAAGCTTTCGAGCTGGTTTAGCAAAAGCCGACCAACTATCATCTGATAATTTTTGATTCAAATTTATTGTAATATTTTTCCCCAAATTTAACTTTGCTTTTATTACCTTACTATTATTAAAGACTAATAAGTCCCCTTCTTTTAAGTAATCTATTATATTGTAGAATTTGGTTTTAATAGGCGGCGTAACAGCAATTAGTAAATCTGAGTTATCACGTTCACTATATGGATATTGTGCGATCAGTTCGCTTGGTAAATCAAAGTCAAAATCAGACAGTTTCATTGTTTAAATATTAGTGGCTAAAAAAGTGATTATAACAGCATATGACAATATTTAATATAATATTTTAGTTTATTGATTGCTTACTAATAAATAAACTATTTGTTGATAAAATGATTTTTTTCTGTACGATACAAAATACTATCAATTGAATCATTAAGGGAAATACTATGATAACCGATGATATAATTAGAAATAAATTTCATGAGATATTAAGCAGTAAAGATATATATATATATATATAAAATAAAAAGATATGAATTTTTTAGAGAAAGTTTTATCAAAGAATTCAAAGCTTTGATTGAAGATCCAAATACAAATATTTTTAGTGTGTACAATATGGCATACTGCACTGTAGATAAAATAGCAAGATCTCCTGACACTGCTATAGTTAAAGCAATTTATCAAGGTGATTATGATTTAGTTGATAGTATGTTAACTGCTTTAAATATTGATCCAAATACAGAAGTATATACATTGGAAGGTGAGGCTAAATCTTTTTTATATTTTGCGTGTCATAATAATCAGAAAGGGATAGTAAGGCTTCTACTTGCAAAAGGTGCAAATATAATCCTTGACCACAACAGCGGTATGATCGTTTTTCACACTGCCCTAACAGCTCAACATTTTGATATGGCAGCATTTCTAATTGAAAATGGTGCGGATCCTAATTACGTAACAGGTGACAAGACAATATGACTTATTTAGAAATATGTACGTTCCTATACCTAAATCTAGCCATGGTAACTAAATTGCTCGCTTATGGTGCTAATATGGAATTTATCCGTTGTGAAAAAACCGCATTTAAAAGTTTAGTAGACCTAACTAGAGATCTTAATGATAGGAAGCAGAGTACAGATATGGTAAAAGTATTTTTACAATATGGTGCTAATCCGGATATACTCGATCCTGACGGTCAAATGGTCCGTGACAAGGAAGCAATTTATGAACCTCTGAAAGCTCTTTTAACGCTTGAATCCGCATTTCGTAAAATGATTACAAGAAAATTAAGGCTATTGACAAGAAAGATTTAGCTGCATTTGTTCAATGGAAAACAGCAATATTACCGGTTGCAAAAGATGTTTCTAAGGATGAGTATATTAAAAGCCTATTAGAACTATATAAATTTTCAAATCAAATGAGTTTGGATTCGGATGATTCTATAAAACAACCATTAATAGAATGAGGAGAAAAGATAGCTAAATTGATACCGCCTTTAGAGTTTTTATGCATTTTAAAAATTGAAGACATTATTGATAGTAACGCTACAGATAAGATAGAATTACTTGAGAGTGCAATAAAAGCGATGACAGAGTACCTACTACTTCAAGTTGAAGCAACAGGAGAAACAGTGGCTCATAATGATTTAGTTTAAAGGTTGAGGCTGGTATTATGTCATTCCTGCGAAAGCAGGAATGACATAATACCTAGGTAATACCTCCTCACACTATTAACCCTTTAACTTGAGAGTTCCATAATTTTTGATATAGCTTACTATTTTTTAGTAATTCTGCATGGCTACCGTCATCGATTATACTTCCCTTTTCAAAAACTAAAATTCTATCCATATTGAGTAAAGTAGATAATCTGTGGGCAATGACTATCACGGTTTTATTTTGCATTAAATAATCCATTGACTCTTGAATCAGGCTTTCCGTCTCGCTATCTAAGCTACTTGTTGCTTCATCGAGAATTAAAATAGGAGCATTTTTTAAGATGGCTCTTGCTATGATAATTTTTTGACGCTGACCGCCTGATAAGTTATTCCCCCGTTCACCGCACATAGTATCGTAACCGTCTGGTAGATTATCGATAACATCATGAATATGTGCAGCTTTTGCTGCTTCTATAACCTCCTCAAGAGTAGCTTCTTTTTTCCCGTATCTGATATTGTCCAAAATGGTACGATGAAAAAGCACCGGTTCTTGAGGTATAAGGCTAATGGCTTTTCTTAAAGAATCTTGAGTTACGTTTTTAATATTTTGATTATCTATTAAAATTATTCCTTCTTCTATATCATGTAACCTAGTGAGTAAACTAATAAAAGTGGTTTTCCCTGAACCTGAAAATCCAACTAGTCCTACTTTTTGTTTACTCGGTATTAATACCGATTTATTATAAAATAGATTGTTATTATGATGATAATTAAATGTAACATTTCTAAATTCAATAACACCTTCTTTGATATCTAATGGAGTAGCGTTTTCAATATCAGTTATAATATGCGGTGCCATTAAAGATAAGCCTTGATTAAATGCCCCGACCTGTTCGAACATATCACCGATTTCTTGCGTTAAATCCCAAATATCGTCTGCTACATTTATACATAATGTTAGCACTAATACGCAATCACCTATGCTTATAGATAATTCGCTACGGAGTTTAGATAAATAATAAATCATTATAAAAATCATTATTGAACAAGAAGTCCCAAGAGCATAACGCAATTTGAACATAAAGAATTGCATAGTCTGCTCATCGGCTACGGCATTTTCTACTCTTGTTTCTAGATGTTGACGTTCAAATTTATGGGCTGTAAACATTCTAACCGCATTAATGTTGCTAATTGCATCTACGATACTACCAGCAACAAAAGATTGGCTTCTAGCATAATTTAATGAGTATTTATTGATTTTATCCGAGAAAAGAACACTAAGTCCTAAAAAAACCGTAATCCATAAAATAAATATCGTAGCAAAAACGTAATGTACCGAATATAAAGCAATTAATGCAAATACAATAATAGCGAGTTTACGAAGAATTTTTTCACCGAATATTGAAATAATCATCTCAAACGATCTTGCAGTTTCGGTAATACGATTGCTAATATGTCCTGTTAGATTATCCTGAAAGAATTTATGGCTATGATATTGGGTATAATTATAAAGTTCATTTAGTATTTTCCCTTTTATTACGGGTATAGTCTTGAGATACAAATAATCATATGAACGATATGCTATATTAATACTCTCCCACCAAAGAGCATAAAATACTGCCCAGTAAATCATGGAAGATAAAAGATTATTAGCGTTCTCATCGCTGAAAGATTCTATTAAATTAATGATTTTCTGAAGTAATATACTGTCAATAGCTGGAATCATACCGAGTAAAATACAAATTACAGTCAATAAAGTCATTTTAACTTTATCGAATTTTAAAAAATAAATACCTAAGCTAAATGTTGATTTAGATAAAGTAGGGTATTTTATCACGATAATGTACCTCGATTTTAAAATAATATATTAATTCGTGTTATTTTGGAGCATATTTTAATTTAATTATTTTGCAAAAATATACCTAAAGATATTAAATCTGTGGAAAATAATAAACAAGCCTTGCTTCTTACCTTAAATAATGCTACAAAACTCAGAAAATAACTTCAACATAATTAGAAATGCAAGAAAAAGAATTATCTAATAATTGTTTAGAAGAACAAGAAAAGTCTAGGGAAGACGATTCTCCGTTCTTTGATGTAAAATATATTTGTCAAGCAAGTTTATTAATTACGGATTCTATACGAAAAGGGTATGATATAACGCAATTGCCCAATGGTGATATTAATGTTACAGAAGTAAGAATAGTAAATGTTCATTATAATTGGAACTCCGAAAAAGGAAAATTTGTTAAAACTAGTCAGATAGAATTTAATAATAGCAAAGGTGGATGATTAAATCAAATACTGTATACTCGTTTAATTTGAAAAATTGGCTACGTCGTCCTATAAGTACTGTGGTACTCACGTATTAAGTATACGTTATTACACTGGGAGTATATTGTTATTGTCACAAATCTTATTATCTTAAAACAGCAGCTTAAATATGGAATTTGATCAAGTATTATTATCAAGGATTCAATTTGCTTTTACCATAAGTTTTCATATAATATTCCCTGCTTTTACTATAGGGCTTGCAAGCTTTTTAGCGGTAATTGAAGGGTTATGGTTAAAAACAAAAAAGTCGGTTTATCAAGAAATATACAAATTTTGGGTGAAGATTTTTGCCGTTACTTTCGGTATGGGAGTAGTTTCGGGCGTTGTAATGTCTTATCAATTCGGTACTAACTGGTCGAATTTTTCAGATAAGGTTGGAAATGTCCTCGGTCCGCTTCTCGGTTTTGAAGTATTTACTGCCTTTTTCCTCGAATCTTCTTTTTTAGGCATAATGTTATTCGGCTTTAATAAAGTCAGTAAAAAAGTACATTTTATTTCTACGTTAATAGTTGCCGTTGGTACTGTAATCTCAGCTTTTTGGATACTTGCAGCTAGTAGCTGGATGCATACGCCTGCTGGTTTTGAACTGCGATGCGAAGGATTCTTTTATCCTTTAAATTGGCTAGAAATTATCTTTAACCCTTCTTTCCCATATCGCTTTTTCCATATGATTATGGCGGCTTATTTAACTACTTCTTTTGTTATCGGTGGTGTAGCTAGCTTTTATTTACTAAATAATCGTTGTAAAGAGCATGCTAAAATTATGCTTTTTATGGCGGTGTTAATGGCGTTAATCGTTGCACCTATTCAAATAGTTATTGGTGATCTGCATGGTTTAAATACTCTTAAATATCAGCCGGTCAAGGTCTCGGCTATGGAAGGTATTTGGAATACAGAAAAAGGAGCAGCTTTTAATCTTATCGGCTTTCCTGACGGGGAAGAAGAAAAAACAAAATATGCTGTAGAAATACCTTATGCTAGTAGTTTAATCTTAACGCATAGCTTAGACGGTGAAGTGAAAGGATTAAAAGAATGGACAAAAGAAGAGCGTCCGCCGGTTGCAGTAGTATTTTTTAGCTTTCGTATTATGGTAGGAATCGGTTGCTTAATGGTATTTACAGGTATTGTGGGGTTATATCTTTACTTGAAGAAAAGATTATATACTACGCATTGGTTTCAATATTGGTATATATTAATGTCGCCTTCAGGTTTTATTGCAGTACTTGCCGGTTGGTTCGTAACCGAGGTAGGTAGACAACCTTATATAGTATATAATATTTTAAAAACCGTGGATACGGTATCACCGGTACTCGGCAAATATGTATTTATTTCTCTAATTGCTTTTATAGTAGTGTATGTGATCATTTTCGGAGCGGGTATATATTATATAATGCATTTGATAAAGAAAGGTATAGAAGCGATAGATAATCAAGAAATGTACGGAGAGAGTGGTTTGAATAACCCATTATTAGAAAAGTAATAAGCTTATGTTAAATTTTGCACCTTATATAGATTTACCGCTTGTTTGGGGTGGGCTTATAGCTACCGCTATTTGTTTATATGTTTTATTAGACGGTTTTGATTTAGGAGTAGGAATCTTATTTCCGTTTGCACCTACCGATGATTGCCGTCATAAAATGATCAATTCTATTGCTCCTTTTTGGGACGGTAACGAAACTTGGTTAGTACTTGGCGGCGGTGGTTTATTTGCGGCTTTCCCGTTGGCATATTCGCTATTAATGCCGGCTTTATATATTCCTATTATATTGATGTTACTCGGTCTAATATTTCGTGGTGTAGCTTTTGAATTCCGTTTTAAGGCTCATATAGGTCATCGTTATATTTGGGACTACGCTTTTCATTTCGGTTCTATGCTTGCTGTTTTTTGTCAAGGTTTAATGCTTGGTACGTTTGTCCAAGGAATAGAGATAAAAGGACGAGAATTTGCAGGAGGGAGCTTTGATTTTCTTACTCCCTTTTCCGTTATGACTGGGATAGCATTAATATTCGGTTATGCACTCTTGGGTGCTACTTGGCTTATTCTGAAAACAGAGAAGACAACACAAGATTGGGCTTATAAATCTGCTTTATATATTTTATTTTACGTTGCACTTTTTATGGGGCTTGTAAGCTTATGGGTTCCTTTCTTAAATAACCACATAAATCATCGTTGGTTTAGTGTACCTAATATTTACTATTTATCTATTGTACCTATTGTAACTGCTTTAATATTTATCAAGTTAATTAAAGCCGTTAAGCAGAAAAAAGAAGTAAAGCCGTTTATTTATACGATCTTGTTATTTTTATTAGGATATTTAGGGCTCGCGATCAGCATATGGCCATATATCGTTCCTTATAAAGTTACGCTTGAAACTGCAGCAGCAGTACCGGAGTCACAGTCTTTACTGTTGATAGGGGCTGGGATATTCTTACCTGTTATACTTGGCTACACATTCTATTGTTATTATATATTCCGTGGCAAATCATCTCATCATCCGATATATTAAAAAATTTAAAAAAATAACCTCTTATCTCAAAGGGTGGCAATGGTTTATTATCCTATGGCTTAGCGGATTATTATCCACATTACTTTTAACTTATGTAGTTAAGCTGGTGTTTAGGGTGATAGTAGGAATATAATCTTGACAAAACGTACTGTTTATAGTACGTTATTAATATTAAGTCTCACTAACTATAAGGAAAAAATAATGGAAATATATAATACAAGCGAAGCAAGAAGTAAGCTTTATAAACTTATAGATTATGTTTCTGACGTACACAAACCTGTTTATATTAAAGGTAAAAGAAATAATGTAGTTATAATTTCAGAAGAAGATTATCGTAATATGGAAGAAACTTTATATTTATTATCTATTCCAAATATGCATAAGTCTATAATTGAAGGACGAGCAGAGCCTATAGAAAAGTGTAGCGATAAATTAAATTGGTAATTTTTTATAAATGTATATAATTCGTTATACTATACAAGCACAAAAAGATGCTAAGAAAATAGTGCAAGCCGGTTTAAAGAATAAAGTAGAAGTTTTATTAAACATAGTTAGTACTGATCCCTGGAAAATTTACCCTCCATATGAAAAGCTCGTTGGTGACTTTAGCAGTTGCTATTCAAGAAGAATTAATATTCAACATAGGTTGGTTTATGAAGTTTATAAACAAGAAAAAGTTGTAAAAATTCTTAGAATGTATACGCATTATGAATAAGTCATTAACTGAAAAAATCTCAGCATTTATTATTACCAAAAATGAATCTGCAAGGGTAGCACGAGCTATAAATAGCGTAAAAAATATTACTGATGAGGTGATAGTAGTCGATAGCGAAAGTACTGATGATACGGTAGCAATAGCTGAAAAATTAGGAGCAAAGGTAGTAATAAAACCGTGGCTTGGTTATGTAGGACAGAAATCTTTTGCCGAAAGCCTTTGCGTAAATGATTGGGTTCTTAATATTGATGCCGATGAGGAGTTGTCTAAAGAGTTACAAGACGAAATAGAATATATTTTTGCCTCTCATAATCAAGATTGTTATTTAGCTTATCAAATAAAGCTGTTAATAATGCATCGTAATGACCAAAAGCCACGAATGTTTGCTCCATTTAATAAATGTACTCGGTTGTATAATAAAAAATTTGCAAGCTTTGCAAATACCGTGAATAGTACTACTCATGATTCGGTAATATTTAATAAAGATGTTGATTTTGCAGGTAAAATTTATCTATTAAATGAAGCTGCTTATCATTATTCGGGTACTTCAATTGAGCAGTTGGTCACTAAAGCAAATTTTTATTCTAGCGAGCAAGCAAAAGATCTAGTTAAGCAAGGAAAAAAGCTTTCAAATTTTCGTTTAACCACTGAAATGATATGGTGGTTTTTTAAAGCGTTTTTTATCAGACGCTATTTTGTATTTGGTTTTGACGGTTTTGTAGATTCAATAATTTTTGCTTTTGCAAGATTTCTAAGGTTTGCGAAGTTAAGAGAGTCATCGCTTAAATCAAACAACGTCATTGCGAGCGACTATAAGGAGCGTGGCAATCTCATGAAGTAATATAAAATTCCTGAGATTGCCACGTCGATGCTATGCATCTCCTCGCAATGACGATTTAGAAAATAAAAGATAAATTATGAAAGAAAATTTTAATGTTAGTAAATTACACAACGGTTTGACAATTTTAACATATAATATGCCTTATGTTAATTCGGTAGCAATAAATTTAATTGCTAAAGTTGGAGCACGTTATGAGAATGCAGAAGAGGAAGGCATATCTCACTTTCTTGAGCATATGGCTTTTAAAGGTACAAAAACTAGAACGGCAAAACAGATAGCGGAAGAGTTTGACTCTATAGGCGGACATTTTAATGCCTATACCGGTCATGAGAATACGGTATATTATGCACGCGTCTTGTCTGAAAATTGTGATAAAGCACTTAATATACTTGCCGATATAATTCAAAATTCTATTTTTTCTGATGAGGAAATAGCTAAGGACTATCAGGTGATCATGCAGGAAATTGCTTATCATCAGGATAATCCAGATGACCTAGTATATGAGAAATTTTATAATAAGGTTTATAGAGCACAACCGTTAGGTAAGTCAATCTTAGGTACTGCTAAAACCCTTGCAACTTTTACGAAAGAACATTTTTTTAATTTTATAGATAAACATTATAATGCTGACAATCTCTATTTATCAATTGCCGGTAATATTGATCATGATAAAATAGTAATTATAGCGGAACAGTTATTTTCTTCTTTGAAGCAAGGAGTAAAAAGTAGCTTTATTCCGGCAAAATATATAGGCGGAAACGGCTTTATTAATAAGGAGTTAGAGCAAACTAGTTTAGTGCTAGGGTTTGAAGGTACATCATATATTAATTTAGAAAAGCTTTACCAAACCCATCTACTTTCTATAATATTCGGTGGCGGTATGTCATCGCGTTTATTTCAAAGTATTCGTGAGAAATTAGGTTTAGCATATGCAGTAGGTAGTTATAATAGTGCTTATTTTGATAGTGGAGTGTTTACAATTTATGCATCCACTGCACATGATAAATTAGAATTATTATATAGAGAGATTAAAAACGAAATAATAAAAATGACTGACCAAGTAAGTACAGAAGAGATTCTTAGAGCTAAAACACAAATGCGTAGTAATTTACAAATGGCTCAAGAGAAAAATACCTATAAGTCAGAAGAAATAGGTAAAAATTATTCTGTTTTCGGTAAATATATTTCTCCTGAAGAGATTATGGAAATTATCATGAGCATAAAAGCTGATGATATTATTAATACGGCAAATAAAATATTTAGTGGTACTACTACGTCGGCAATTATCGGTCCGAATGATCTTCAGGGATTTTAATGATATGCTTGTGTGGATACCAGAGTCGTCATTGCGAGCGGCCGTAGGTTGCGTGGCAATCTCATGAAATAATAACAAGCTCCTGAGATTGCTTCGTCAATTACTGCGTAATTTTCTCGCAATGACGAGGAAAATGAATTTTGAGACAAATAAATGAAAAAAAAAATATATGAAGGTTCAAGTAAAATTTTATATTCTGCCGAAGAAGATTTTTTACTTATAATGGCTTTTTCCGATAAGGCTATTTTAGAAACCGGTGAGACTGTTGATATATCAGGTAAAGGAGTACTTAATAATAATATTTCTGCCTTTCTAATGAATAAACTGGAAATGATCGGCATTGAAAATCATTTTATCGAAAAAATAAATATGAGGGAGCAATTAATTCAATATGTAGAGGTTTTCCCGATACAAGTAATAATATCATCAGTAGCGTGTAGTAGATTTGTAAAAGAATTCGGAATGGATGAAGGGTATGTATTTGATAAACCTATAATTGATTTTAAGGTCCGAAGTCGTGAGTTTAAATATCCGATAGTTAATGAGTATCAAATATTAAATTTCGGCTGGTTAACTAGGGATGAAATTAAAGCGGTAAAAGAGCAGGCTTTGCGTATATATGATTTTCTAAGCGGCTTATTTATCGGTGTCGGGATTCGGCTTGTTGAGTGTAAATTAGAATTTGGGCGTGTGTTTAACGGTGAAGAATCTATCATTATGTTAACTGATGAAATTAGTCCGGATAATTGTAGATTATGGCATATTAACAGTAATGAAAAATTGGGATTTGAATTGCTCGAAAAAGAACCAAATAAGGTTTTTGAATCATATCAGCTAATAGCTGATCGTTTAAAAGAAAAATAAATATATTTTTTAAGCGATATATGCTACTTTGAACTGTTTAAGGTTTTATTACAAAGTTCGGTTTTTCGTCATTGCGAGGAAAATTACAAAGTAATTGACGAAGCAATCTCAGAATATTTGACGAGGTTGCCACGCAGCCTACGGCTGCTCGCAATGACGATTAGGTGTCTACGCAGCATTTCTGATTTTTAATAATTTTTTACAGTAAAAAAGATGAAAATACGATTTATTATAATAAGCTTTATAGCTCTAATCCTAGTAGGGTGGGGATATGCTGCCTATAAATTTGAATGTCAAAGTAAAGAAAATATTATCTCTATTCTTGATAAATATGAAGAATATATAACTTATGATGCAATAAAAGTTAATAAATATGGATTTAGTGTTACTTTAAATAAAGTAATGTTAAAACCTATAGATTTTTATTGTGATGAAATAGTTATTAGACATATACCGTTTTTGAATATTACAAAAATTGATTCTTACGGAAATAATGTAAAAATTACTACCGCTCAAGATGAAAAAAATATTTTTTACTCACCTGATCATCATACAACAATTTGGTTTAGCAAATCTTTGTTTAATAGAGAGCCTGATTATTGGAAATTAAGCTTGAGTGACAATAAATCAACTCTTTATAGTTCTCTAGATGCAGAAAAATTAGCAGAGAGTGATATTAGTAATTCTGTAATTACTAATACTAAGACATCGGATAACCTTAATTTGTTAATTTTGGATGGACAAAATACTGTTTCTTTTATTTCTGAAAATTACAGAAGAAATTTATATGATAAAATTTTTGAATTTTTGAGAGATAAAATAGCTAATGACTCTGATACTGCTTTCTTTGAGTATGGTTTGACAAAGTTAGATATATTGAATTTACCTATTTCTTACAATTCCAAATTAAAACTAAAATATAGTGATGAGTTAGTAGCTCTTGGGAAATTATTAATTCAAAATTTTTCTCTAGATCAAAAGCAAGATGAGAATATGCATGCTGTTATTTTTATGCAGCTGTTAGGAGAATTAGTAAAAGGTAAGCCGTTTTTATTTGCTTGTGATATTGAAAGAAAAGGAAAAGTAGAAAGTAATTTATATAAATTAAATATAGAAAAAGATAAAATTTTTGATTTTGCTTTAAATATTAAATCTACTATAGAACCTTCTGAAACATACCAAAAAACGGCAGCTGAAGCTTTAGGAAGCTACTTTAGTAATGGTTTAAACAAAAGAGCTGAGTTAGATAAAATTTTTAAACTAACTAGCCCTATTACTCAAGAAGATGGGGAAAGAGTAATGGGTGTTTTTGCAAAAATAAATAATTCCGAATTTAATTTAAAAGGTGCGTTTGATCCTGAAGCAAAAAAATTATCCGGTAAAACTAATCTTGTAATGGATGATTTTAATTTTGCTATTGATATTGATATGCCTACTATAGATAATCCTCTGAATCTAGAAAGCGTAATAAAATTATCGGATCCGAGTGCGGTTATAAATAATTTTGTGCATTATACTAATAATGCTATTATACCGGTGCTTAATAAAATAGAAGATTCTAAGGAATTTGCTTTAAATCTAGGAAAACAATCTTCAGTAATAAAGCAATACGGCTTTAGGGCAATAGAAGTTTTTAGTAAAAATTCTGAATTAAAAGACGGTAAATCTTTAGTAGTTGATGTAAAAAGTAAAGACGCCGGACTAACCTTTAACGATAAAACTATTGATCAGATCCTTAGTGATGCAAGAGTATTAGAATTTATGAATGCCATGGCTATGATAGATCAAGACAGAAAGTAGTCTAAGGTGTCATTCCGGCAAAAGCAGGAATGACATAAGCGCTACGAGATAAGGTCTACAAGTAAACAATTTGAAGAAAAAATAAGTTATAAAAGAATGATTAATATTTCCTTTCCCGATGGGAGTATAAAACAATTTGCAAAAAACATTACCGCCTATGAAGTAGCAAATGCAATTTCAATGTCACTTGCTAAAGCAGCAATGGTTGCTGAAATAAACGGTGAGCTTCAAGACTTAAGTATCGTAATTGAAAATGATTGCAAGCTTCGTATTTTAACTGCGAAAGATCCTGAATGTCTCGAGATAATAAGGCACGATGCAGCACATTTAACAGCAGAAGCAGTAAAGGAACTATTCCCTGAAACTCAGGTAACGATTGGTCCTGCAATTGAAAACGGTTATTATTACGATTTTGCTCGTGATAAACCTTTTACCACTGATGATTTGGCCGTTATAGAAGCTAAAATGCAAGAACTTTCACAAAAGAACGAGAAAGTAACAAGAGAGCTATGGGATAGGGATAAAGCCGTAGAGTTTTTTAAATCGATAGGAGAGCATTATAAAGCCGAAATTATTGCTTCAATTCCGGCAGGTGAGCCAATTACTTTATACAGGCAAGGTAATTTTATTGATCTATGCCGAGGTCCGCATGCTCCTTCTACAGGGGTTGTTAAGCATTTTAAGTTGATGAAAGTTGCAGGAGCGTATTGGCGAGGTGATAGTCGTAATGAGATGTTGCAGCGTATATACGGCACTGCTTGGGCCACGAAGGAGCAGCTAGATAGTTACCTCTTGATGCTTGAAGAAGCTGAAAAGCGTGATCATAGAAAGCTTGGGCGTGAGCTTGATTTATTCCACTTCCAAGAAAAAGCTCAAGGAATGGTATTTTGGCATGATAAAGGCTGGAGTATATATAATACCATTGAGCAGTATATTAGGAAAAAGATTCGTAAAAACGGTTATACCGAAGTTAAGACTCCTGTTTTGGTCGATAAAAGCCTTTGGGAGGCTTCAGGACATTGGGAAAAGTTTCGTGATGATATGTTTGCGTTAGAAATAGACAACAAGACATTAGCTTTGAAGCCGATGAACTGCCCTTGCCACGTGCAGATTTTCAAACAAGGTATCAAGAGTTATCGTGATTTACCTCTTCGTATGTCGGAGTTTGGTTTGTGCCATCGTAATGAGGAGTCCGGTGCGTTGCACGGTTTAATGAGGGTGCGGAGTTTAGTGCAAGATGATGCACATATATTTTGTGCTGAGGAACAAATTACTGATGAAACGGTTAGTTTTTGTAAATTACTGACTGAAGTTTATAAGGATTTCGGCTTTACTGATATAAAGGTAAAATTCTCTGATCGTCCTGAAATCAGAGCAGGGAGCGATGAAGTTTGGGATAAGGCTGAGAATGCTTTAAAAGCAGCAGTAGAACAAGCAGGGTTTACTTATACACTAAACCCAGGCGAGGGGGCATTTTACGGTCCGAAGCTTGAGTTTGTATTAACCGATGCGATAGGGCGGCAATGGCAATGCGGTACGCTTCAGATGGATTTTGTTTTGCCGGAGCGGTTAGACGCTAACTATGTTGCAGCAAGTGGAGAGAAAAAAAGACCCGTAATGCTACATAGAGCGATCCTTGGTTCACTTGAGCGTTTTATTGGTATATTGATCGAAGAATATGCAGGTAGGTTTCCGCTTTGGCTTGCACCAGTGCAGGTTGCTATTGCAACTATTACCAGCGATTTGAACGATTACGCTTTGGAAGTGCAGAAAGCTTTAATTGATAACGGGGTAAGAACGGATTTTAATATCTCACCTGATAAAATTAACTATAAGATTCGTGAGTTTTCTAATCAAAAAATACCGATGATTGCAGTAATCGGTAAACAAGAGCAAGAAAATAAACAAGTAGCGATTAGAAGGCTCGGAACCACTGACCAAGAAGTATTATCGGTTGAGCAGTTAATAGCTGTGGTTAAAGAAGAGAATGAGAAATATCTGTAGATTTTAAATCTAAAGGATGATATAAGATAATAATACGTATCATAGGGATATGATATCCCAATTAGGAAAAAATCCTAAGGAGATTATGTAAGAACTAATTATTAATATAGCTGATTCGCAAATTAAAATTCTAGATAAACTATCCAAGAAAAAAATATCAAGAGATAAAATTATTGGGCAAGCTTTAACTAGTTACATTGCGAGTAATGATCACAATAATAAGGCATTTGAAAACGCTTTTGGACTCTGGAAAGATAAAAATCTAGATAGTTTAGAATATCAGGCTAAATTACGTAATGAGTGAAACGAATGAAAACTACCTTTGATGCTAATATATTAATAGATTATCTACAATAATGTCATTCCGTTGATCGCACATGGGTGACAATTTAAGGATCAATGTCATTCCCGCGAAGGCGGAAATCCAGGGTAAAGCAAGATAAATAGAGCTTTCCAAAAAAAATCTTTTAGACCAAGATTTTTTTTATAAATTTTACTTTTCAAATAAAGCTTTAAGGTACTGGATTCCCGCTTTTGCGGGCATGACATCAGAGTCATGCAACAAGGGCACGCAGGTATGATATAAAACGGGCCATGTAATAAGGCCGCTTTTATCTAAGAATAACATACATTTCTCAACTTATGAAAATCAAAACTTATCCTGTTTCTTTTTTATGGTCTGTTATAAAGCCGTATAAATATTGGTATTTTGTTATGATGCTTGGGCCCCTATTGCAAGCGGCTTTCATCCTATTATATATAATTATGCCGTAAAGCTTTTGCTTGATTTATTTACCCAAAATGAAAAGATTATATTTGCTCAAAGTTATAAACCGATAATATGGTTTGTAGCAGCACAAGCTATACTTGATGGTGCTTGGCGTGCTCATAACTTTGCACAACTTAAAGCAATGCCTCATCTCTTTCAAGGCATGATGAATAAAATATGTAATCACTGTTTTAATTTGCCGTATACTTATTTTCAAAATAACCTTTCCGGTTCTATCGTTGGAAGAGTACGGGGCATAGGTGATAATTATTATAAAATGCACCAAGCAATCGAGTATCAATTAAGCAAACCGTTATTCATTACCTTGTTTTTCGGTATTGCACTGGGTCTTACTAATAATATTAAAGTATTTGTTGTCATTAGTAACTTTATGGCTATTGACTTACCGCTTGCTTTACAGTTTTTTACTAAACATGTGCTTTAAAGAAAAGTATAAAATACTACTTTTCAAAGAAAAGAGTTATACCCCTAAGGCTTTTTTTTCTTTAGATTGTTCTTGTTCAACTGCTTGAGTATGAGACTTAACTTGAGGGATTGCAAGATCGACTACATGTTCATATCTAACGCCATTTTCAAATAAAACTTGACCGCATTTATTCACTTGAATAACATCTTCTTTAGAGAATTTATTTAAAATAACTTCCGTGATGTTATAAAGGAATTTCCAAGATAGTTCTATTCTCTCTTGTAATGTCAGCTTTTTATTTTCTGGTTTTGGACTATTAAGGGCAACATTTGGCGAATCATCACTATTACCTCCTTCAGCAGGTAATATATTTTTTTTACGTGCTGCTATTTTCTTATACATTAAAAATATTAATAATAATACTAAGCAACCTATGGCAATTAAAATGTGAGTATTAGAATTAGACACTATTTTGTTCTTCCTTGTTGTTGAGTTAAGTTGTGTGTTTTAGAAAGTATAGTAACCACTGCTTTACCTATATTAACTAAGTTAGTTGCTATATCAGGAGTTAGCTTTGCAATTGCTAAGACCGGAGGCGGTAATAAGTTAGTTTTTATTGTTAGACTTATAACATTTCCAAGTTCTTTACTTCCTGGTATTACTATTACTCCTACTATTTGTTTATGTCGTTTGCAATTTCCGTAGCTTTTTCTGCTGCTTTACATAAGGATTCTATCTTTTCGCCACAAGAAGCTTCCGGATTTAATACTTTTAATAATTCTGTTTTAGCTTCATTTAGATTACCAGCAATAGTATTCTTTACAGAGTTTAATTTGTCAATATTTATATCTTGTGGAATTGTACTTTCAATATTACTTTTTAGTTCTGTTATTTTTTCTTCTACTTCATCTTTGCTTTTTGGTATAGCTTTAGCAGCTTTTACAACATTCTCTAATGAAGCTTGGTTATTAGGGTTTTTATTTGCTATTTCAATAATTTTTCGAGGCGGTTCTTTTGATATTTCTGAAATTGCGGCAACTTTTTTGGCTTTTTCATAGATGTTTTCAAGCTTCTCATGAGATTTAGCCTCTTCCCTTATTTCTTTTATATCATTATGCAATTTTGTTATTTTTGGCAATAATTTTCAGAGTCAATAAGATTATTTACTTTTTCAAGTATTCCGCTTGTTTGTATAAATATTCCAAGCATCGGTATTTGAGTCGATATAACCCCGACTAATATATTGTCTAATGATTCTATAATTTTTTTAGAAGCTCCAGGATAGAGTTTATCTAATTCTTGCTGAAATTTTAAAATTTGTTCTAAAACATTTAAACATTTTTCTACAATAATCCCGTCAAATAAAAAGATATCTTTTGTTTTTAACTGTTCTTGATATGCTTTCTCAAGCGCTTCAGATACAGATAAAGTAGTTATAGATTCGTGGATTGTCCTATTAAAAAGTTTTTCTACTTTCGCTATATCGATATTTTCAGTGTGAGATAATTCATTTAAAGAATTTTGTAAAATATAAAATAAATGATCTTCTAAATCTTTTACATTCATTTTCAAAGATTTTGTAAAACCTTTTAATTTTATTAAAAGTCTTTGTAGTTCTTCTTGTTGTTCTGTATTTAATCCGTTGAAACTAGAAAAATCAATTATAGACATAAAATTTATTATTTTGTTATAATTAATCTTAAAGCTTTATAACCGTAAAATAAAATGTAAAATAGTTATCATTGCCCTTGAGATTAATTTTTGTTATATTACGTGCTAACATTGCTACAATAGATTTATATTGTTTTGTTAGGATATAGGTATATTCGAAAGATTAAACTAATCTAACTAACATATTATCAATTATTCAAGAAATTTATGCGTAAATTAACTACATTTATTGTTACATTATTACTAACTAGTTCGGTTGCAGCAGTTGATTTGCAGGAAGCTTTAACTGAAGGATATAAGAATAATGCGGAGCTGAAAGCTGCTAGAATTAAGTTTTTAGACTCGATTGAGCAGTTTCCGCGAGCTTTTGCGGGGTTTATGCCTAGTGCTGGATTACAGATTAATAGACAAAATAATAAGACTAAATATAATAAAAAATATGCTGATAGGCTTGGTCTTACTCCAAGGGCAACAGATAGTGATCAAGGTGCATTAACAATTCAACAATCTCTATTTAATGGTGGTTCTAGCGTTGCGGCTCTTAAAGCTGCTCAAGCAGGATTTAGAGCCGCACGGGGTGCATATTATGCCAGTGAACAAAAAATATTATTAAATTTAATAACTGCGTATCTTGATTGTTTTGAGAGCAAAGCGAAATATGATATTTCCGAAACTAGAGTTCGCACTAACATACAACAAGTTAACACCGTTGAGGAAAAATTAAGACTTGGAGAAGCAACGGAAGTAGATATAGCAACCGCAAGAGCGGGGCTTGCAGCAGCAGAAACGAATAAACTAGCTGCTTATGCCGATTTTCAAGGAAAAAAAGCAAATTTTATTAGAGTATTTGGAATAGAGCCGACTAATATAACTATGCCTGAGTTACCTAAAATGTTACCTGCTTCATTAGATGAGTTAACCGGAAGAGCTGCTAAGCTCAATCCTGATGTTGATTCGGCAAGGCATAATGTAACTTCGGCTAAAGCTTTAGAAATGGCAGAAAAAGGGAAATTATTACCGCAAGTAAGTGTGCAACTGCAATCCGGTAGAATACACTACAATCTACAAGATGATATAAATGCTATAAATAATAGAAGCTATACTACTACTCTTTCGGTAAATATCCCTATTTATCCTGAGGGAGGAGCTCAATATTCAAGAATCAGATCGGCTAAAAATCAAACAAGAAATAGTGCAGTTCAGCTTGATAGTGTGATAAAGCAGACCCAAGCAGGGGTTGTAAGCGTGTGGGAGGGATGTGAAGCAGCAAAATCTCGTATTGTTGCCGCTAATCAAGGAGTGGATGCTGCTCAAATATCATATGACGGTACTGTGCAAGAGGAAATAGTCGGATCTAAAACAATATTAGATGTTTTAACTGCCGAAGAAAAATTATACGAAGCAAAAATAACTCGTGTGGACGCGTATAAATCTTCAGTACTTGCGGCATATCAAATGAAATTGTTAACCGGCGAGCTAACGGCTCAAAGTTTAAAACTTAAAGTAAAATATTTTAGTCCTGAAGAAGAGTTTAAGACTATTAAAAGGAAAATGTTTATAGGTTTCTAACGTGAGTAAGGAAAATAAAAAGAACCAAGACATGTCGATAGAAGATATATTAAAATCGATTAAAGGAGTAATAAATGAGCGTAAAAATCCTATTCATGAAAATGATAGCGAAGATGAAGATGTATTAGAGCTAACGGAAATAGTAAATCAAGATGAAGAAGAAAAGTTAATATCAACTAAATCTGCTGAAGAGGTAGGTGATATTTTTAAAAATTTTACCGATACTATTAAAGATAAAAAGCTGGATAATAATATCTCATCTAAAAATGCACTTGAAGAATTAGTCGTTGAGATGTTAAAACCAGAACTTAAAGCTTGGCTTGATAAAAATCTACCTGTACTTGTTAAAGAGTTAGTAGAGATTGAGATAAAGAAATTGGTGCAGAATAGTAAGAGGTAGGGGAGTGAATGTCATTGCTAGCTAAAAGCGGGGGGAGGTGTATGGCTCTTTATGTCATTCCCGCGGAAGCGGGAATTCAGCAATTAAAAGGTATATACACAGTAAGTTTTTAATATTAAAAGCTCGATTTATCTCGCTTTATCCTGGATTCCTGCTTTCGCAGGCATGACATCGAACAAACCTCCTGCTATCAAATAAATTATTTAATAAGGAATTATATGTTAAATAAATTATGTAAGATATTATTTGTTATAAATCTGTTATTAGTGACAGTTCAAAGTTATGCTTCACCTCCGCCCTTACCGCCATCATTACTGGCTGTCGAAGTAGATACTAAAGATAAGGATGTTCGCTCTAGTGCCGATATTTCTTTTTTTGATAAATTTAAGCAATTTTTTAGTAAACCAAAAAAGAAAGATATACCCCCTAAACAAGCAAATGAACAAACTAAAGCAGCCCATCAAGAAGAACCAACGCTAGCTTTCCAAGAGCCTAATGACAATGAACAAACTGAGCCGTTTATAGATGTCGGTAATACAGTATTGCCTAGTGCTACAAGTGATAACGTTCATACAAATCCCAGTCATGAAAGTAGTGTAAATTTAGCTTCTCATGACATTCAGAAATCTAATAAAGCCGAGGCATCTGAACCTTTTATGGATATTGGTAGTGCAACGTTACCTAGTGTTACAAGTAATAAAATGCATGAAGAACAAGTTGCTTCTAATGAGCATAATGATACAAATTTAGCTTCTAATATTATAACTCCTAACGTACCGAGACCGATAGTATCTATGCCTCCGGCTCAAGCAGGAAGTGATGTAGTGCCTCCGCAGCGACCGGTGCAAATATATAAACCAACCAATTTGCCGCCTATGCATAAGCCTATTCCGCTTAATCCCCCTTCTGATGCTACTAAAGAGGAAGAAAGCGTAGCACCGATAGTACCGCCCTCTATACCTAATATGCCTGCTGTTGCGCCGCCTGTGGTTAGCCCGCCGGTAACCCAAGATACTACATCAAGTACTATGCCGACAACAGTACCTCCTGCAGGAACTCCGGCAGTACCTAGTAATGTACCTGCACCTCCGGTAATGCCTACAAATCAACCGTCTACACAGCCTATAACACCGACTAGCCCAAATACACCCGTTACTACTCCGTCTAAAGTAGTTCCTACAACCGATTCTTCGGCGGAACTCAATAACTCGCAAGAGACATTTGTGGCTGTTTCAGATGTCCCAAAAAAACAAGATTGGAATACGCCGCTTATACCCTTTATTGTAATGAAGCCGAATCAACCTCAGCCTTTAGAGAAGCAAATTAATAATAATCAACCTACAAATAATCAAGAGAAATCACCTCCGGTAAGCTCTCCAAATGTCACGATTCAAAAACAAGATAATAACGTAAATAATGAAACATCGGAGTTAGTAACAAAATTTGTTAAAGATGAAACACAAGTGTTACTTTTACCTGATGATGATATAGTTCTTGGTAAACTAACAGAGCAGGCAACTTTAGAGCAGATGGATATGTATGCATATATAGAGCTGTTCCAAAAGAAAGAAAAATGGATAGCAAGTGCCGAAAGAAGAAAAGTTGTAGAGAGTTTTATTAAATATGATAATGATATAAATAAAAAGAAAGATATTTATGCCAATCTGTCTTATTGTAGTGCAGTAGAGAATGCTTTTAGAGCAGTGGATAGAAACAATCTTTTTGGGTTGCGTGCGTTACTTGACGTTTATCCTATATTGCAAGAAAAAGGTGGAAGCGGTGAGACATTACTAACTGCTGCTATTTATAACGATAATTACTATTTAGCAAAATTTTTGGTCATACGAGGTATTAAAATTTCTACTCTAAATGATGAGTGCCAATATCCATTAGATATTGCATTAGCTCAAGGCAACGCTAACATAGCTTGTATGTTAATCAAAGCTAAGGGATATCAGTGATAAGATTATTTTTATCGTCATTGCGAGCGACTGTAAGGAGCGTGGCAATCTCATGCAATAGTATAAAATTCTGAGATTGCTTCGTCAAAACTTACAGTTTTGCCTCGCAATGACGTAGAATTTTCAAACAATTTCTTTAAAGCTTAATTGCTTTTCTATGTTAAATAGTTTAACTTAGGAGAGAAAATAATTAATTAAATCTCTAATATATGAGCGATTTATTCAGCTTTAACAAAGAAAAGAAAAATAAGCTAGTCGATAATAACTATAGTGCAAAAGATATTGAAGTATTAGAGGGGCTTGAGCCTGTTCGTAAAAGACCGGGGATGTATATCGGGGGTACTGATTCAAATGCTATGCATCATTTAGTATCTGAGGTGCTGGATAATGCTATGGATGAAGCAGTCGCCGGCTTTGCAAGTATCATCACGATAAAACTGCATCATGATCATAGTATTACTATATTTGATAACGGTCGCGGTATCCCTATTGATAATCATCCTAAATTTCCTGACAAATCAGCTTTAGAAGTAATTTTAACTACTCTTCATTCAGGAGGTAAATTCTCAAATAATGTTTATCATACTGCAGGCGGATTGCATGGTGTTGGAATATCGGTAGTAAATGCTTTATCTAAACATTTAGAAATAAAGGTTTATAAACAAGGTAAATTATATAGCCAAAGTTATTCTAAAGGAGAAAAATTAACTGATTTAATATGTGAAGAAGCATCTAAAAGGCTAAGAGGTACATCAATAAATTTCACTCCCGATCCGGAAATTTTTAGTGAAAAATTACATTTTAATCCTAAAAAGATTTATGAGCTTGCAAGGTCAAAAGCTTATTTATATCGCGGTGTTACTATAGAATGGGCATGCGAAGTAGAAGTACCGTCAGATATACCTAAAAAGGCATTAATAAGTTTCCCGAACGGTTTAAAAGATTATTTAAGTTCAAAAATAACTTTAGATAATTTAGTTATTCCAGGAATTTTTGCAGGTCATATAGAGTCTACGCCGGACAGGATAAAACTTGAATGGGCAATTTGTTGGCAAAATAACGATAGCTCGGCATTTATTCAATCATATTGTAATACTGTTCCGACTCCTCAAGGAGGAACACATGAGCAAGGACTTAAGTCGGCTATTTTACGTGGGCTTAAAGCATATGGTGAAATGATAGGGAATAAAAAAGCTGCTAATCTAACTATTGAGGATATTTTAGAAACCGCAAGTGTCGTACTTTCTATTTTTATAGCTGAGCCGTCTTTTCAAGGACAAACTAAGGAAAAATTAGTATCAAACGGTGTAAGTAAACCGGTCGAGAATATAATAAAAGATCATTTTGACCATTTTCTTAGTAGCGATAAAGCTTTAGCTACTAATTTACTTGAGCATGTAATTAGCATTGCTGAGTTTAGAATCAGTAAGAAAAACGAAAAAAATATTTCCCGTAAAAATGCCACTCAAAAATTACGTTTACCCGGTAAACTTGCCGATTGCACACGCACTTCACCTGAAGGGACAGAATTATTTATTGTAGAAGGTGATTCGGCAGGAGGCTCTGCAAAACAAGCACGTAATAGAGAAACGCAAGCAGTATTACCGCTATGGGGTAAAGTTCTAAATGTTGCGAGTTCTACGCTTGAGAAAATCGTTAATAATCAAGCAATACAAGATTTAGAAATAGCTCTTGCCTGCGGTAGTTTAAAGAATTATAAAAAAGAAAATCTGCGTTACGAAAAAATAATTATTATGACTGATGCAGATGTTGACGGTGCCCATATAGCTTCACTATTAATGACTTTCTTTTTTTTACGAATGCCGAAATTGGTAGAAGATGGGCATTTATATCTAGCTAAGCCTCCGCTTTATCGTTTAACGCAGTCTAATAAAACTTATTATGCAGGTGATGCAGAGGAAAAAGCTAAGTTAACGGATAAATTATTAAAAGCTAGTAAAGCTAAAATTGAAGTAGGTAGGTTTAAAGGTCTCGGTGAAATGATGCCTGCACAATTAAAGGAAACTACTATGCATCCGGAAAAAAGATCGCTTTTCAAGGTAACTTTAGAAGATTTTCAAAATGTCAATAAAATAGTAGATGATTTAATGGGTAAAAAGCCGGAAAAAAGATTTCAATTTATTTATGAACAGGCTTTAGTTAAAATGGATAAAATTATTAGTGAGCTGGATATTTAATCGTTATTGCGAGGAGCCGTAGGCGACGCGGCAATCTCGTCAAATATCCAGAGATTGCTTCGTCAAATTACTTCGTAATTTTCCTCGCAATAACGCTTTGCTTAAAAAACACACATATTTGGAGTATTATGTTATTACGTTTAATTATAACACTATTTTTTATTATAAATTCTATTTGTGCATTTGCAGAAGGAGAAAAAGAAACTGAAAATAAAATATCAAATCAGGAAGCTTATAAGCAATTTCAAGACGTATTTGAACGTATCGAAAAGGATTATGTACAGGTACCCGATAGGCAAAAAATGATAGATGAAGCAATTAACGGTATGTTAAACTCACTTGATCCTCATTCAAGCTATTATACCGATGAGGATTTAGAAGATATTTTTACTTTTACAAAAGGTGAATTCGGCGGAATCGGTGTTGAAATAATGTATGATAGCGGAGCAATTAAGATAATATCGCCTATCGACGATTTGCCGGCCTTCAAAGCAGGGCTTAAAGGCGGGGATTATATAGTAGGCGTGAATGACGAGTTAGTCTCTACGCTTGGTCCTAATAAAGCTATAAAAGAGATGCGTGGTACGCCTGGTACTAAGGTTAAATTGTTGATAATTAAGGAAGAAAAGGCAAAACCGCAAGAGCTAGAGCTTACTCGCGAAATAGTAAAAATCAAGCCGATAAAAGCACATTTAGAAAAAAATAATATTGCATATATACGTATAACTACTTTTAATGAGTCAACAATTTCTGAGCTGAAGGCAGCAGTAAAGAAGTTAAAAACTGAGAGTAAAGATCACCTTAAAGGTATAATTCTAGATTTACGTAATAATGCCGGAGGTATACTCGATCAAGCTATTGCTGTTAGTGATTATTTTATTGATTCCGGTGTAATTGTAACAACAAAAGGTAGAACTACATTAAGTAATAGTGAAACTAAAGCAAATGAGTTTTCATTAAAAGCTCCCAAAGTACCTATGATAGTTTTAATAAACGGTAATTCTGCCTCTGCCTCGGAAATAGTTGCCGGAGCTTTGCAAGATCATAAAAGAGCAATAATACTTGGCACTAAGTCTTTCGGTAAAGGATCAGTTCAGGCTTTAACGCAAATCAATTCTAGGGCTGCCGTAAAACTGACTATATCTAAATATTACACCCCAAGCGGTCGTTCTATTCAAGCAGAAGGAATAGAGCCTGATATTTTAATTGAGCCGGCGAAAGTTGAGTATCCAGAAGTGAAAAAAATAGATAAGCGTTTTTCTGAGAGTTCTTTAAAAAATTATTTGAAGAATGATAATGAAAAAAACAAAGATAATTCATCTAAAAACAAAGATAGCAAAAAAGAAACAAAAGCCAAAAATAATAAACAAGAAGAGAATGAATTATCGGAATTATACAAAAAAGATTATCAATTTGCTCGTGCTTATGATGTAATTACAGGGTTGATTATTAATAAGAAGCTGGAAACAAAATAGAAAGTTAAACAAGAAGATAAGTAGAGAGGATAATATCATTCTCGATTTTGCTGCATGGATAGATTCTTCGTCATAAGCTACGGAAAAACTGTAAGTTTTGTACGTACGCAATCTCAGGACCCCTGGTTTATGAGATTGCCACGCTCCTTTTAGTCACTCGCAATGACGATTTGGTATGCAAGCAAGCCTTCCGCAGGGATGACATCAGTTGAGCTAAAAATAACTACTAGGTCTTATAATGAACCATAATAAGTATATAGTAAGATTGTCATTCATTATATTGTTTCTTAATATTGTCATAAATATGATGTTTTATCATTATTTTATGATAAAAGAAATGATAGTAAAACAAGTGGCTTTGGAACATACTAAAATTGTAGAACTTTACACTGATAATATTTGGAAGACTCATCAGAACGTAATCAGTAAATTACATAAATTCGATTATTTAAAACTATTACAAGATCAAGATTTTATTAATTTTGCAAAGATTACCGCTCAATGGTTCACCAATCTTAATATTAATATTTCTCTCTACGATCTCAAAGGTAATAAATTCATCACTAGTAATATGTTATATATGTATAGTGTAGACAATTATAAAGATGATAGTTTGGTTGAGATAGTTGCCGCAAAAATCGATAAATTTTTTTTTAAATCCTTTGCTTCAAAAGCGCCGCTTCGAGATGCTTTTGAAGGTATTACAAGTCATATATTATTACCAAGGGTAGTAATAGAAAATGAAAGTGATTTAACAGTGGAAGAGGCTTCTTTTGTTACTAGCTATATCCCTGTTATAGATAATAATTTAGATTTTCCCGTAGATGCAGTATTTGAGATTAACACTAATATTACCAGCCAGTGGCAAAATATAACCTCTCTTGAGCAAAAGGTTTTTATAACTTTTATCATTATTTTTATAATATTCTGCACTATAATTATTAGTAATACTAACTATGCTAGACAAATTATTGAGGAGCAGCTTGAAACAAATAGAAATTTAAAAGCTCAAATAGTAAAAGTAGAAAAAACCAGCTCTTCAAATACAAAGTTTTTTGCTAATATTAGTCATGAATTGCGTACACCGCTTAATGCTATAATAGGCTTTTCGGAAATTCTTATGTCGGAAAGAGATGCGGAAAAAAGTAAAAATTATATTAAAGATATAAATGATGCCGGTAAGCATTTGCTTAGTATGATTAATGATATTTTAGATCTTTCTAAAGCTTCTGCCGATAAATTAAAAGTAGATAGTATAGATCTTGATTTAAATAAATTAATTAGTTCTTCGCTGATACTTGTTAAACCTCGTGCTGCTCAAGCCGAAGTGGCTTTAATTAGTAGATTACCGAAAGAGCATGTGGTTATAAAGGCTGATCCAAAAAGGCTAAAACAAGTATTCTTAAATCTTTTATCAAATGCCGTGAAATTTACAAATTCCGGAGGAAGTGTTACTATTGCACTTGAAAAAGATGAGTTAGCAAAATTAGTATATATAAAAGTTATAGATACCGGTATCGGTATTGAGGAAAAAGATATCCCAAAAACTTTATCGGCGTTCGGTCAAATTGATAGTGAGCTTAGTAGAAAATATGAAGGTACCGGTCTTGGGTTGCCGCTTACTAAAAAGCTGGTTGAACTTATGAACGGTAAATTTGATTTGCAAAGTAAGATAAATGAAGGTACCACCATAACAATAACTTTTACATATGACGGTAGTATTGAAATATAAAAAATTGTGTGGAATATTAAAAAATTTTCGGTATTATAAAACAAATTATAAATTTTTACAAAATATATGAAACTGATTGTCTTATTATTGACTTTTTTATTTTCTATGTTTTCTTTCGGAGAAAGCGAAACTATTAAAGGCAAGCCTTTAAAATATGCAGCAAATAATGATTTTGAAAATAGACTCGATGAACAGGAACAAGAAATCAGAAGGCTAATTGGTAAAGTTGAGGTTTTACAGCATAAAATTGATATGCTAACGCAGAACTCAAATATTTCAAATCAAGAAGAAAATACTGAAGTTTTAGAAGCCGGTG
Source organism: Rickettsia amblyommatis (assembly GCF_002078335.1). Lineage (NCBI taxonomy): Bacteria > Pseudomonadati > Pseudomonadota > Alphaproteobacteria > Rickettsiales > Rickettsiaceae > Rickettsia > Rickettsia amblyommatis. Next base: position 837,141 of record NZ_CP015012.1, read on the forward strand.
ATTCAAAAAAACAAGATGTGTTTGATATAGCTTTGCTTAAAGATATGCCGGATAATGCTCCTAAAAAACCTATTGCAGTTAATAAGGATATAGCTCCTGATAAGCAAGCTTACGATTTGGCTCTTGCTGCTTATAAAGATAATAAACTTACTGAAGCAAAAGATCAGTTTAAAAATTTTATCCAAAAATATCCTAACAGTTCGCTAATTAGTAATGCTTATTTCTGGTATGGGGAATGCTTTTTTAAACAAAAAGACTATAACGGGGCAGCGGTTAACTATTTAAAAGGCTATAAAGAGTCACCGAAAGGGGCAAAATCTTCCGATGGGTTATTGAAGTTAGCACTTTCCTTAGGCGCACTAAAAAAAACTCAGGAAGCATGTAATATGCTTGCTAAGCTTGATAAGGAATTCCCAACTAATAGAACTGCCGCATCCAAGAAAATGGCAGAAGATGCTAAGATTAAATTTAGCTGTAAAAATAAATAAAAATAATAAAATATGACTGATATTTTGGATGAAATACTGAGTGATCAAAATGAAGAAAAAAGGTTAATTTTTTTCAAAAAGCTTTTACCTATAATAATAATCATTTCTATAATAGCTATTACTATAATGGTTGTTATTAATAATAATAAAGATAAAAGAATTAAAAATAACCAAAAAAACGGAGATATTCTTGTTAAGACTGTTGGTTTGGAAACAACAAAAGATAATGAAGAATTAGCTTTTAATACTTTAGAGAATTTAGTTACTACTAGTAATACTAAAATCAAAGAAATAGCTGCATTAGAACAAGTAGCCATAAAGATTTCAGAAAAAAAATATTCAGAAGCGAAAGACCTGCTTAATAAAATTATTGAAAATAAAGAATATTCCGAAATTTCTACTTCTTATGCACGTATTTCATGGTGTGGTCTTGTTATTGATGATCAAAATCTAGATATTCAAGATAAAGAGAAATTGACCAAATATTTAAACTATTTTGATGACGCGAAAAAACCTTTTTGGGCTACAGCAACTATTATAAAAGCTATGTGGGATATTAAGAATAATATGAAACCACAAGTAGAAAAAAACCTAAAAAATTTATTAATTTCAAATAATGTATCTGATCTAATAAAAGATCAGGCTAAAGCATTGCTTGTAAATTTAAATAAATAATAATTCGCACTTAAGGAAAAATATGACACAAAAAATAGCACTTCTGTTATTACCGTTTATTTTAATTTCATGTAACGGGCTTGGACCAAAAAGGGTAAAAAATATTGTTGAGTTGACTCCTAAATTAGCAATTCAGACTCATGAGCCTATATATTTAGATTCTAATGCAAATATATATGCATTTAATGCAAATATGCTTAAGAATAAACAGTATAGTTTCGCTAGAAGCAAAACGATTACCGAGCCGGTTTTTATAGGCGATATGATTTATGCATTGGATATTAGATCGAATATTTCTGCATTTTCTATAGAGAAAAATAAGATTATTTGGTCTTATAATTTAAGTGGACATAAAAAAGATAATTATATAGGCGGCGGAATTTTACACCACAACGGAAAATTATACGTAACATACGGTTCAAGGTTGTTAGTAGTGCTAGATACAAAATCAGGTTATGAAATAATTAGAAAAGAACTTCCGGATATTATTAGAATTAAGCCTATTGTGCTCAATGATAATACTGTCTTAGTGCAAACTATCAGTAATCAAACTATTGCTTTAAATGCAGAAACTTTAAAAACCGTATGGGAACATGAAAGTCTAACGGAAGTTTTGTCGGCTAGTTATTTTATGACGCCGATAGTACAGTATGACAATGTAATAGTAACTTATAATTCCGGGCAAATACTTGCCTTAAATATAACAAACGGTGAAGTAAAATGGAATTTTGAGTTTGCAAATCTTAATGATCGTACAGCTATACCGAATTTTGACGAATCAAGTATTTTATGTACTCCCGTTCATGATAATATGAATCTGTATATAGCAACCGGTCTTGGTAAGCTTATTAAGCTTAATGTAGCAACCGGCAGTGTGATTTGGCAGGTAAATGCCGAGGATATTCAATCAATGTCTTTAATCGGTAATAGCCTATTTGTAACAAATAATGCTAGACAAATAGCAGCATTTAATCCTGAAACAGGGAAAGTAAAGTTTGTAGCTGATTTAAATGATGGAAAAGATCCTAAGAAACTAAAATCTGCTGCTTTTTTAGTACCTTTTGTTGGAGTTGATAATAACAATAAGCGAAGTTTAAATGTTATTGCCGTTAACGGTGTTTTATATAGTTTTGATGTTGATAATAATGGATTAAACATGATACCTCATATTGTCAAAATTATAAAAAATATTCGTTATTATGGGCTAAGAGCAAATAATAATTTATATTTTTCTACCGATAGAAAAATAATATTCGGAAGTAAATAAATTATATTTAGCTTGACAGATAGCGGGTATTAATGCTATTAAATGTGTATGTTGCTTGATTCTTTAATTTTAAATTCTAATTAAAAAGATACTATTGTGAAAACTTACTCGGCAAAGCCATCGGAAATTGAAAAGAAATGGTGGGTCATAGACGCAAAAAATATTGTACTAGGACGACTCGCTAGCAGAGTTGCTAATATGCTACGCGGTAAGCATAAGCCTAGCTTTACCCCTCATTTAGATTGTGGTGATAATATAATCATAATAAATGCGGAGCATGTAAAATTAACAGGTAAAAAAGCGAATCCCAAAGACGGAAAGATATATTACAGATATACAGGATTTCCAGGTGGGATAAAAGATACTACGGCAGGTAAAATCTTAAGTGGTAAACACCCTGAGAGAGTTATTAAAATGGCCGTAAAAAGAATGATTACAAGAAATGCTTTAGGTGCTAAGCAAATGAGTAATTTGTATGTTTATGTAAATGGTGATCATCCTCATATGGCACAGCAACCTACTGTTTATGATTTTGCAAGCCAAAATCCAAAAAATAAAAAGTAATAGAATATGCCCGAGTTAAAAATTAAAACAGAAAAAGTAGAAAAGCAGTTAACTAAAGAACCTTTAGTATTAAAAACTCCTAAAGAAAAAATAGATAATTCAGGTAAGCTTTATGCTACAGGTAAAAGAAAAAATGCTATAGCACGAGTATGGCTTAAAGTAGGACAAGGAAAAATAGTTGTTAATAAAAAAACAATAGCCCAGTATTTTCCTTCTGAAACTTATGTGAAAACTATCTTACAGCCGTTTGTCTTAACAAAAACTATTGATCAGTATGATGTAATTTGTACTGTTAGAGGTGGAGGAATTTCAGGACAGAAAGGTGCTATTTTACATGGAATTTCTAAAGCTTTAGATAAATCTGCTCCGGATTTTCATGCTATTTTGCGTAAAGGCGGTCTTTTAACACGTGATTCTAGGGTAGTAGAGCGTAAGAAATACGGACAACGTAAAGCACGTAAGAAAACACAATTCTCTAAACGTTAAGATAAAATTTGAGAAGTTGCTAGTCAAGTTGCATGGATCAATTTTTTTCTTGTCATCCCGCGACTTGATCGTGGGGTCCAGCTTAAAATATTTAAATTATTAGTATTTTAAGTTATTTTTTTGGGGATACTATGGTCAAGCCACGGTATGATGCTAAGTACATTTTCTAAGCCATGCAACCGCTTTTATCTCGAATGACACTTCTTAACAAATTATATCAACACTTTTCCCCTGGCGGGGTAGCTCAGCTGGTTAGAGCGGCGGAATCATAATCCGTGTGTCGGGGGTTCAAATCCCTCCCTCGCTACCATTCATTTGTCTTTTTGACAGTTCTATAGTAAACTGATTTGAACTTTGTGTTTTGTTGTTTATCCTCTCGTCTATTATATATATAGGCTCCTACCTTCGTGCCTGTCACAAAATGGGGTTTACTATAGTACTGTTAACAGTCCCATAGTATTTAATAAAATTTTGTATAAGATAAATATTAGACTTCTTGCATAACCTATTTTATAAAGAGGAATTTGAAGGAGGCACGGAACATAGAACTGGAGCGTAGCCAAATCTATGTAAGGATTCGTACCGGATCGACACATACAAATTACCTTTAGAAAGAGATTATGCAAGAAGTCTATTTTATATTAGGTTCTGTGAAGATCTCTAAAAAGATTTGATTTACACTAAAAAATATCTCAAAATAACAAATCAATTAGAAATCTTTACAAAGCCTAGCATTTTATGAAATTGATTTTAACAAGTTTAATTTTTATATTTATGAGCTTTCTTCCAATATATGCTCAATACCTTACCTAAAGGGTTCGTGTATCTGAAAGATATCGATCCTACAATTATTCAAAATATGCATTATTATTTAGATGAAAATTTTGTTGGTAAAAAGGTAGATGGTTATAAAGCACCGGAAGCAATTTTAACCATAGAAGCTGTTAAGGCTCTTAAAGCAGTACAAGCTGAGATACAAAAAGATGGTTATTCACTGATTATATATGATGCATATAGACCACAAAAAGCTGTACAACATTTTTTAAGATGGAGCAAAGATAATATTGATCAAAAAAATAAGGAAAGCTTTTACCCATGCATAGATAAGTCTAAATGTTTTATATTAGGTTATATAGCTGAAAGCTCTAGTCATAGTAGGGGAGTACTGTAGATTGATCAATAATAAAGCTTCAGAAGGAAGTTAATAATAATCCTGAAGTCATTAAGAGCAAGCTGAAAGACGAGCGTGTTATAATCCTATTTAGATGACAATACGGTAGACATGTATACTTCTTTTGACTTATTTGATGAAGCTTTACCTCATGACAGTAAATTAATTGATAAGCAATATTTAGCAAAACGTAATTATTTACGTTCTAAGATGCAAAAACATAATTTTTAAAGCATGTAAAATTGAGTGGTGGTATTATACACTTGCAGATGAGCCTAATAACGCCAGTTTAGGATAAGGGAAGTTGTGAATTGTTTAAAAAAGGTATAAATTTATTAGTTTTAGTAAGATTAAAAGCATTAACACAAGCTAGAATATGAACTAAAAAGTTGTTAGGTGACCTATGTCTTGAATGTTCAAGATTCATGTTTTTCTTTAATACACGTTAAGAATAGACTTAATTAACGATCTTTTACGAAGTAGTATCTTATCTTCTAAATCTAATAGATAGATTCTTCATATCTTTCCTTATTCCTGTAAATAAATGCAAGCCTCTAGAGTTTAATATGCTAAATAAATCCTTAGAGATATAAGCTTTATCACCAAAGATTTTGCCTTTTAATGCGGTAGTTATACTGCTTGCTACTGATAAATCACTACTATTTGCTTTGGTAATGTTGACTGCCATAATTTGACCTTTATTATTAATTCTATATGTAACTTAAAACCCATAAACCAACCATAGCTACTCATACCTATTTTAGCAATATTACTAAACACTCGATTATTACTTGTACGCTTTGTATGGCATATAGATAATTTAGTTGAATCGATAAAATAAACCCCTGTATCTTCACCCCTAAATAATTGTAGCATTATAACAAGCGGTAAAACTAGCCTCGGCCATAGTTGTATTATCCGACTATAACTCGGTAGTTTAAAATAACCTCTGCATTTGTATGATAAATAATATAAATAGTAATTTTTAAAGTCCTTACACGGTGATAAATAAAAATATAATACTATAGTTAGTAACTCGCAGAGTTTTAAACTCCCTTCTCTCTGACGTTGCCTATCTTTTGGTATTGATTTCTTTTGCTCCCATTCCTCATACTATGTTGCAAAAATTATCTAGTATGCAGAATAAACTTATGATACATTTCTTCATGTTGAGAGTATATTTTTTGAATAAATCTTATATATCTCAACACTCAAATCCTTGCAACCACTTCTATATTATCATCTCTCTATATCCTTCTTATACTCTAAATGCGCGTTATAAAAGCATCAAGTTTTTATTTTCTCTTATCCTAAACTGGCGTTTATAAAGATTAATATTTTAACTTTGATATAGAAAAAAAACTATGACAGTATTAAGTGAGAAAAGATGCATACCATGTGAGGGTGGAGTTCCGCCACTTGAGAAAAAAGAAATTGATAAGTTAAAGTTATTAGCTCAATTACAAAGTGAGTGGCAAGTGAATGCATTAGGGCCTCTTTATAAAAAATATAAATTTTCTAATTTTATCAAAGCTATGGAATTTGCAAATAAGATAACTGAAATTGCAGAGCAGGAAGCACATCATCCCGATTTAACTATATCTTGGGGAGCATGTAGTGTGGAAATATGGACGCATAAAATCGACGGTCTTACGGAAAACGACTTTATATTGGCTGCAAAGATAGAAAGTAAAATCTAATTATTTTCAGGTTGTAATAATTAATTGCTTAAGTGAAAAGAATAATAGCAAAAATCACACAAGTATCAACAGCTAAACGATGGTTTCTTAAATTCATTGAATTATAACAATAATCTTAATAATAAGACATGTTATAATAAACATAAAGTAACGTTATGCCAAATTATCATATTAAATTTTACCAAATTATAGTTAATTTAATCGGTTATTTTTGTAGGCTTAGTTTATTACCAAATTTAATACCAGCTGATTCTAGTGAAAATAGTTATGACCAAAGCCTTGATAGAAATAAGGTATATTTTGTACATTTAAAACCTTTTTTTAATACCTCTACATATTTTTTAGATGAGCATCCTGATCATACCTTTGTACATTATTGCTGATAAAAAATATATTTTATGTGGATTGGTTAGAGAGCTAAAATGTGCGTTTGAAGATATAAATTCATGATTTTTAATGCCGGAAGCTCACATTGATACGGTTAATTGAGAAACTGAAACAACAACAAATCACTGTCTAAGTAATTTTATTATAAACTTATTTCATATAAGATAAGTAAAAGATTTTATTGCTAATATCACTATATCTAATCTAGCAAATGCATTTACTGTACATATAATCGGTGATAATAATTATAACCTAATAAAGAATGATAGCACATATTATATGATTGAATCTAGTTGCGATAAAGATATTAGTTTATTGTCTAGAGGAACAAATGAGTGTGCTGTATTTACTTTAGGCAATGATACGGATACTTCATTATTTAGTGCTATAAATGAATGAATTGAAGGTGATAAAGAGGTAAATAGTACTGCTACAAGTACTATATTTATCTATATTACAACAGCAGTAACATTAAGTATATTAGGCATAAGATACATAGCTAAAATTAAGGTATATATAAATTCTGATTACCATGATGATAGCGATCAACATAATATATGTCTAGGGCAAATAGAGGATCAAGAGGCTCTAAATAATTAAGTATAGTAAAAGAAATTGAACATAATTCAACTTCTTTTACTATATATATAAAATTTTTACTGAATTAATGATTCAAATTCTTTTACGACGGCTTGGTAAAGTTTACGTTTAAACGGTATTATAATAGATAAGAGTTCATCAAGTGATGCCCAACGCCATTGGTCAAATTCCGGATTAGAGGTATTTATGTTAATATCTTCGTTATTTCCGGTAAACCTAATTAAAAACCAGCGTTGTTTTTGTCCACGAAAATTACCGTTCCACAGTTTAGGTATTAAAAAGCTTGGTACATCATAACTATACCAGCATTTGCTTTCGGCAATAATATATCCTTTATCGCTGCCTATTTCTTCTAACATCTCACGCATTGCTGCAATACTTGGTGTTTCGCCGGGAACTATCCCACCTTGCGGCATTTGCCATGCAGATATTTTTGTATCTATTCTTTTACCGACGAATATATTGTTATCGGCATTTAATATCATCATGCCGACCCCTGGTCTATATGGTAAATCAAGATGTTTTTTGGAAGAATTGCTCATTATTTTTTTACTTTAAAAAATCAATTATAATTTTACTACTTTATTTTTACCCGTTGTTTTAGCTTCATACATAGCTTTGTCAGCACGTTCAATGAAAGATTCTATTGATTCTTCTTTTTTATATTTCGTAACTCCGATTGAAATAGTTTGTTTTAAAGGTTCAATTTGATCTTCAATGTGAAAATCCATATATTCTATTTTAACTCTAACTCTCTCCGCAGTTTCAATTGCTTTAGAAATATCTATATCCGTTAAGAGTATAGTAAATTCTTCACCGCCGAATCTTGCTATTAAGTCTGTTACTCTGAGAGTATTCTTCAAAATGCGGGATACAATTGTTAAAACCTTATCGCCTGCTTGATGACCGTAAGTATCGTTTACATGTTTAAAATTGTCGATATCGCACATAAGTAAATATAATTTAATACTTTCTTTATTAGCTTTCTCAATCATTTGTTTGAGATGTATATCGAAATAGCGACGATTAAATAAGCCGGTTAGACCGTCTTTAGCTGCTAAATTGACACTTTGTTCAAGATCATTACGTAAATTATCTTGATATTGCTTACGTTTTAATTGTGTTCTAATTCTAGCAAGCAATTCGCTTTCCTCTATAGGATAAACGAAATAATCATTAATACCGAGTTCAATACCTTTCACAACCAAAGGCATACCGTCTTCATCAATTTGTAAAATGATTACCACGCCGCTTATTTCTGTTTTACCTCTTAAAATAACACTGATCCTCAAAGGATCGTCATTTTCGAGCGTACTACTGATAATTACTAAATCGGGGGTATATTCATTTATAATATCTAATTCATCGGAATTACTTATTACCTTTACGTTTTGGGTAATTTTAAGTAACATTTGTTTTATATTTTTAGCTTGTACCACATCATCATTAATTAGTAATATTTTTTTATCTGCAAAAGTGTCATGCATTTCGATATTTGTTACGCCTAATAATGCATTAGTGCTATTACGAAGCTTTAACTCATCAATTAAGCTTTTCATTCTAGATAGCGATTTAAGTCTTACAAATAGAGCAGTATCGTTAATCGGCTTTGTTAAAAACTCATCAGCTCCTGCCTCAAGACCTTTAACTCGATCATCAATATCGGAAAGTGCAGTTACCATTACAACCGGTATATGAGTAGTTTCCGGATCGGTTTTTATCGTTTTACATACCTCAAATCCATCCATTTCCGGCATCATAACATCAAGTAGTATAATATCAATTTTTCCCTTTTTAAGAATTGCTAGTGCTTCTTTGCCGCTATTTGCAGTAAGAACCGTATAATATTCTTTTAAAAGTTTGGCTGTTAGTAACTTAATATTGGGTTCTATATCATCTACTACTAATATTGTGGTCATAAGATTAAATTCTTGTTTTTAAAGGAAATAATTTGTATTATATTTATACTTTAATTTTAAGTCTTAAATGTATGATATATGAAAATTTCAGCAAATTCAATTAGAACAGGTAACATATTAGTTTATAATAATGATTTATGGGTTGTAAGCAAAACACCGGAACATACTCAACCCGGGAAAGGTGGAGCTTATGTACAAGTTGAGATGAAAAATTTAAAAACAGGGACAAAGCGTAACGAAAGATTCAGTTCTTCCGATTATTTAGAAAAAGCCGAACTTGAACAAAAAGATTATAAATTTTTATATTTTGAAGGTGATGATTTGGTATTGATGGATACCAAACATTTTGATCAAATAAATATTCCCAAGGAAATGTTAGAAGAAAAATTATCTTTCTTAACTGAAAATATGATTGTTAAAGTCGAATTTTATAATGACAAGCCTTTAAATATTGAGCTTCCTCCAATTGTTATACTTGAAATTAGTGAAACTGATCCGGTAATAAAAGGAGCAACCACTACCGCTTCTTATAAACCAGCAATTTTAGAAAATGGTATTAAAGTTAAAGTCCCGCAATATTTAGAAATAGGAGAAAAAATTGTTGTTAAAACTGATGATATGACATATGTCGAGCGAGCGAAGTAAGCTGTTTTATTGAACTATGGATGTCATTCCAGTGAAGGCATTGCCCGTGTGGATACCACCCCGTCATTGCGAGCAGCCGTAGGCTGCGTGGCAATCTCGTCAAATATCCTGAGATTGCTTCGTCAAAACTTACAGTTTTTCCTCGCAATGACGACTTTTAGCATCCACTCAGGCGATGCTTTTAGCTAGGAATGGTATCGATTTTTAAAGCCATACGACATAATTTCTAAAACTAATATCTTAAATTAAAAATATCAAATGCAACCTATAACTAATTTATTAATTAATGCCCTGCGTAAAGCTGTTAAGTTTTTGCATAGAGATTTTTTAGAACTCGAAATGCTACAAAAAAATTCTGTAAGAAATGAAGAATTTTGTAAGCGATCTTATTTAAAATTAAAAACTTTATTATGTGAAGAATTACAAAAACATACACAATATTTATTTTTTCCGGAGGCAAAATTCGATTTAAATAATAATTATGAGAGTGTTTTTTTAATTAATCCTATAGATAGCCCAAATAATTTCGCCAGAAGCATACCTTTTTTTGCGATATCCGTAACTTATTTAAAAAGGAATCAAGAAGTTTTAACTCCTACTTCTACAGTAATATATTTTCCTGCTCTTAATGAAATTTATTATGCTGAAAAAGGTAAGGGAGCTTGGATAGAAAAAAATAATTTAAACTCTAATTATCAAGGATTAAGACTTAGAGTTTCCGATAATGCCGATTTAAAAAACTGTTTAGCAATTATTGAAGATGTAAATCATAATGATTTGGAGGAGATAGAGGTAGATAATATTAGATCTTTTGGTTCTCCTTGCTACGGGGCTATGCTTGTAGCGTCAGGTAAAGCGGATTTAATATGTTTATCATTATTAAATTTTACATTATATCATGCATTTGAGCTTTTTATTAAGGAAGCAGGCGGGATAATTATAGATTCTAGCGATAAATTTCTATATTCAAATCGTTATATTACTCAAAGACTTAAAAAATATTAGACAAGAAATTATTTTAGATTTGCATTTTTATTGTTATAATAATATTAATATAATTATTAATTCATAAAGTTATGGCACATTATAAAGAGTTTGAATTTGACTGCGATTTTGGTGGACAAAGAGCCAAGTTTAAGTTTTATATAGGTACGCCTCAAGAAGGGTATCATCCGCTACAATTTCAAGCAAAATGGTTATCTGACGAAAGAGGCGGTACTATTCCTGATGATGTTATGAAAGCAATATCACAGCTAAATGATCTTGCCAAAAAAAACGGTGTTCCACTTCCGGATTTATGCGTATATGCTCTTGGTGTCGCGCAAGAAGCCCAAGCTACCCCTCAAGACGAAGATAAAGACGAGAGTGAGAACCAAGAGGATAAAGCAGAGCAGGCATAGTTAAAAATAATAAGGAGATTCATAGAGATTAAAATGAAACAATATAATGATTTATTTAAAATTATTCACCGCGAAGGATATATATTTATTGCTAGCTTTGCATTAGTAAGTTTTTTATTAGCATCATTTAATGAAAAACTTGGCTGTATTGGATGTATTGCTACTGTTTGGTGTATTTATTTTTTCCGTAATCCTGATCGCTTTGTGCCTATAAGTGATGATCTGGTAATAAGTCCTGCAGATGGAATAATTCAAGAAATTAAGGAAGCATTGCCGCCTCCGGAATTAGGGCTTGGTGATGTGGAAATGATTAGAGTTAGTATTTTTCTAAATATTTTTAATGTCCATGTTAATAGAATCCCGGCAAACGGGAAAATTTTAGCACTTCATTATAATCCGGGAAAATTTTTTAATGCTTCACTCGATAAAGCTAGTATTTATAATGAGCGTCAATCAGTATTAATGGAAACTGCTCAAGGGCAGAAAATTGTTTTTGTTCAAATAGCCGGACTTATAGCAAGGCGTATAGTTTGTGATTTAGAAGAGGGTAGTGAAGTTAAAACGGGCGAGCGATACGGTATAATTCGTTTCGGTAGCAGAGTAGATGTTTATCTACCGTTGAAAACAGCTTTATTAGTGAGTAAAGGGCAGACTGCTATAGGCGGTGAAACTATCATTGCTGATTTTGGACGTAAAAAGACAACAGAATTTAAGTTTGAGAGGAAGTAGCCTCATAACTTTAAAACCGTCATTGCGAGCAGCCGTAAGCATGGCTTTGTTTATGTCATTCCCGCCTACGCGGGAATCCAGTGCAACATATAAAAAACTTGTTTTTTATATGTTTATTTTATCAAATATATAATTTTTGTACCAATTAAGATTATTTTTTTCTGGATTCCTGCTTTTGCAGGAATGAGACATTGACAGCCATACAACCACACTGTTTTTGCCTTGCAATGACGTTATAAATACATTTTGAGTATAAAAATTGTTAAAAATTCGTAAATCTATAATAACTAAGCCTGTACCTCTAATAAAATTAATTCCCAACTTTATTACGTTGCTTGGTTTAGTAACCGGTATGAGTTCTATAAAATTTGCTTTGGATAGCAGATGGGAACTTGCGGTATATTGCATTATAGTAGCGGCAATTATTGACGGTATCGACGGTAGAATAGCAAGGATGCTAAATGCAGCTAGCCCATTTGGTGCAGAGCTTGATTCATTATGCGATTTTGCTAATTTCGGTATAGCTCCTGCCTATCTGATATATTTATGGTCTTTTCAACAATATGAGTATAAGGTATTTTCATCAGCGGTAATGTTATTATTGATAGTGTGTATGGCACTACGTTTAGCTCGCTTTAACGTTGGTATTTATCAACCGACACAAGATAAAAAAACTGACTATTTTTTTACCGGTGTACCTGCCCCATGCGGTGCTTTGCTTGCTTTAACGCCTGTAATGATAGATTTTGAAATCGGTACGTTATTAAATATCAATATCCGTACTCACACTATAACAATTAATATATATTTGGCTATTATAGCGTTTCTACTTGCTAGTAGGCTTCCTACAATCTCAACAAAAAATTTGAGTATTAAACCTGAATATTTATCGCTTGCAATGATTTTAGTTGCTATTGTTATTATAAATCTTATCATATATCCATGGTATTCACTGCCGTTAATTGCAGTTATATATATTCTTTCTATACCAATTTGTTATTTTTTAAAACATAGAGGGTATTGGTAAAGTGAATTATGCCGAGTGTATTACAACAAACTATCGATAAATATAAACATCATCCATTTACTAAATATGTAATTATTATAGCCTTAATCATATTTATTTATTTGGGATATAGAATTTATGTTTGGGCAAATACACAAGCCACGGATAATGCTTACATAGATGCAGATATTTCAAATATTAGTGCTGAAGTTAGCGGTGTTTTAACAAAGTTATTTGTTACCGATAATACTAAAGTTAATAAAGGTGATCTGATAGGTGAAATTGACGATAGAGATTATAAGGCAAAGCTTGCAGCCCTTGAAGCATCTATTGAAGCTTGCATAAAAAATATAGAAATTATAGAGCAAAAAATCTCAATAGGGCAGATTAGCCTAGAGCAAGCAGCTGAAAAATTAAAGCTTAATAAAATAAGCTTTGATATTGTTGCAACAGATTTTATTAGAGTGCAGGAATTAAATAAGGCAAAATTTGCTAGCTCTAAAACGTTAGATGATTCTAAAAACGCATATCAAAAAGCCAAAACGGATTATAAACAAGCACAGTTAGATTTAGATATATCTAAGCAACATTTACAGCTTCTTGAGCTTGAAAAAGCAGCAGAACAGGAAAAACTTAAAGAGCTAACAGAAAATAAAAAAGTAACCTTAAGGAGCTTACAAAATACTAAACTTATTGCTATGGTACCCGGTATATTCAGTAATAGTAGTTTAGAAGTCGGAAATTACATAGTACCGGGCAGGGTGTTGTTTTCTATAGTTCAAGATAATACTATGTATATTCAGGCTAATTTTAAAGAAACACAAATTCAGAAATTTAAGTCCGGCATGAAAGTCAAAATTGAATTTGATGCTTTGCCTAAAAAGGTAATTTACGGGAAGATTCGTAATATTGCTCCTGCTACCGGCTCTAAATTTAGCTTAATCCCACCAGATCATGCTACCGGTAATTTTACTAAAAGCGTACAACGTGTACCTGTGTTAATAGATTTTGAATCCCCAAATGCTAATCTAGTTCCCGGCATGTCAGCAATCGTATCCATTAGAACGGATCAAGGTACGTAATTTTTGTTAAAAAACAGCAATAATTATTCTATTAAAAGTACATATTCTAGTATTATTTACTGATTACTTAAAAAGCTATATAATATGGGTTAATACCAAAAGTAATAATTAATATGCAAAGATATTTAGATCCCACTCATGATAGTGTATTTAAAAAAATCTTTCGTGATTTAGAGAGGTTCAAGGAATTTATCAATGCAGTTCTTGAACTACCTGAGGGGCTTAGAATTAAAGCAATAGAATTTATACCTGTAGCGCAAGTACCTATGCTTGATAAAGGGAATAAAAAGCATATTTGATTTAAAGGTTAAAGATGAAGCCGGTAGCTGGTCTATAATCGAGATGCAAAAAAGAAATGAAAGCGATTACTTAAAAAGAGTGCAATATTATTCTGTTCATTCTTACGTACAGCCACACAAGGAATAAAGCATAAAGATTTATTATCAGTAATAGTTATTTCACTTATTAAGACTAAAATGTTTGATGATGAAGTACCTTGTATAAGTCTTCATAAAATGCTTGAAACTAAAACAAATAAGCAATGTTTATTTGATTTTTCCTATGTATTTATAGAGCTTAAAAAATTTGATAAAGATAAGCTTGAAACTACTATAGATGAGTGGCTACATTTATTTAAGTGTGCAGAAACAGAAAACAGCCCACCTGCAAATATAAAGAGCGAGAAAGTATTAGATGCATACAATATAATAGAAATGCATAAAACCTCACCGCCGAAGAATATTATGCCTATATAAGAGCGAAATTAATGGAAGATGCCGAGGAAATAGCTTTAGAAGAAAAGTATGAAAAAGGCAAAGCTGAAAGAAGCATAGAAATAGCAAAGAACTTGTTACTTAAAGATATAGATGTCAATATAATAGCAGATTCAACAGGGCTAACTATAGAAGAAATAGAAGAGCTCAAAGCAAAAATAGAAAATTCTGAAACTAGTTGATTAATTATTTGCTCTTTAACTCTGCTAATTCGTTCTTGAGTTTTATTACTAAAGTTTGTAATTTTTCAAATTCTTCGCGAGTGACGTAATTACCTTTAAGTATTTTATCCTCAATTATGCCACAGCTTTTATCCGTTATAATATTTAAGGCTTTTTGTGCTACGCTGCTAGCTCCAACGGCTACTTTTAAAATATTATTTGTTTTCATAGTACCTCTATCGATAAAGCATGCAAGCCGCTATTAAATTCATCGGCAAGTAAGTTATTAATAGTGCGATGATTGGCAATTAGGCTTTTTCCCTGTAATGTTTCTGCAGAAATTCTTATTTTTATATGGCTGTGAATTCCGTTATAATGACTAGCATGTTTATAGCTTTCATCTATTATTTCTTGAAAATGTGGTTTTAACACACTTAATTTTTCTTGTATCCTTTCTATGCGGCTCATATTTTTATTTCATTTACAGTAAAAATGTCCTAATATTCTTAAGTATATAATTTTATGATACACATGGCAATGTCGGAATTAATAACGGATTATAAAGATTTACAAGATGCTATAGATAAATTGGAAAAAGGCGTATGTTTTGCTTGTAGATTAGTTAATTATGATGAAATAGAATTTATAGAGCAGGGTAAGCATTTTATAATTGAAGATTTAGATCAAATCATTGAAGATGTAAGCAAAGAACTTAATATTTTTTCAAAGTTTAAGAAAATAAAGAAAGATAGAATATTATTTATCCTAAATACTACTGATTCTGACTTAATTAAAAATTTTGCTAGAAAATTATATTTATTTTTGCAGCTTTATATTAATGAACAGAAGCCGGCAATTTATATGAATTGTTATATTGCTAGTATTAAATTTCCAAAAGTAAGTAATAATGCTAAAGAAGTTGCAAAAACATTAAATATGTTACTTTCACAAAATAATAATTATTATTACCGTGAATATAGCAGTACAGAACATGATTTGGAAAATATAAGAAAATCTAATCTTCAGCTTAACTTATTACGACAAGCCTTAGCAAAAAAGACTATGCGATTTGCTTATCAGCCTATAATAGATCGCAATACTATGAAGATTCATTATTATGAATGTCTGCTTCGTATACCTGACGAGAACGGTGTTTATATTTCCGTAGGTCCTATAATCCCTATTGCTGAAAATAAAGGATTAATTTTTATAATTGATCAAATTGTTTTAGAAATGACTGTTAATGAACTTGCCCGCAACCCAAACTTAATGTTAGCCGTTAATATTTCAAATATAGGAACAGGCGATGAAGCTTTATGGGAAATAGCAGAAAACTTATTAAAAGCTCATAATGTTCAGGATCGTTTAATTATTGAAATTACGGAAACTTCTTGCAATGAGAATTACGATAAAATAACTTTATTTATTAATAAACTACGTAAGTACGGATGTAAATTTGCATTAGACGATTTTGGTGCGGGTTTTACTTCTTTTAAACAACTTCAAAGCTTACCAATTGATATTATCAAAATTGACAGTAAATATGTGCGTAGTATTACAAGTGATGTACACAGTAGGTATTTCGTAGAAAGATTAATTAAAATTTCAGAAGATTTAGGTATTGCAACGGTAGCTGAATTCGTAGAAAACGGAGAAATAGCTAAATTTTTAATTGATCTAAAAGTCGGTGGGCTACAAGGAAACTTCTATTCCGAAGCAAAATTTGATAGGGTGGATGAGGTTTAATGATTGTCATACTGAACCGGTTTTGTTGCATGGCTCTTGAAAAAGACTCTGATGTCATACCGTGACTTGACCACGGTATCCATAAAAATAACTTTTAATATCAATGATTTTAATGTTTTAAACTGGATACCGCAATCAAGTCGCGGTATGACACAGTTAGTGCTTGACAATGTTACTTAAAACCTATATGCAGAACTCAATTTTAAATGATTAAACTTAGATGCTGTTACTTGAATTAAAAAAAACTAATCAAACCTTAGAAACTATACATTTTATAGGTATCGGCGGCGTTGGCATGAGCGGTATTGCCGAGATATTACATAATCTAGGTTATAAAGTACAAGGTTCCGATTTAGTAGAAAATTATAATACTAAAAGGCTTGAGTCATACGGCATTAAAATATTTTTAGGACACGCCGAGCAGAACATTACCAATGTGTCGTATGTTGTTATTTCATCGGCAATTAATCCAAAGAATCCTGAAATAAAAGAAGCTTTGGAGCGTAAAATTCCAATTATTAGACGTGCGGACATGCTTGCTGAACTTATGAGATTAAAATGTTCAGTAGCAGTTTCGGGATCGCACGGTAAAACCACTACTACTTCTTTAGTTGCTTGTTTATTTGAGGCAGCCGGTTTATGTCCTACGGTTATTAACGGTGGGATCATAAATAATAAATCGACTAATGCATATCTTGGTTCAAGTAATTATTTAATTGCGGAGGCCGATGAATCGGATGCAACATTTATTCATATTCCATCAACTATTGCGATAATAACTAACATTGATCCTGAACATTTAGATTATTATAAAGATTTTGAAACATTAATTGGTGCTTTTAGAAGCTTTATTACTAATTTGCCGTTTTACGGTTTTGCCGTTTGTTGTATCGATCATAAAATAGTTCGTAAGTTAGTAGACGATATTACTGAAAGGAAGATTGTTACTTATGGCATCGATTCGGAAGATGCTCATATTATAGCGTTTAATCTTAACACTGATATTGCCTCCTCTACTTTTGACGTAAAAATTAGTCTACCAAATGTACTAGGTACAACGATTATTGAAAAAATTACTATTCCAACGCCCGGAAGACATAATATTTTAAATAGTCTTGCTGCAATTGCCGTTGGGATAGAATTAGATTTCGGTATTAAAGCTATTAAAAACGGTTTTAATAATTTTAAAGGAGTGAAGAGGAGATTTACTAAAGTAGCTGAATATAATAAGGCTTCAATTATCGATGATTACGCTCATCATCCTGAGGAAATCAAAGCAACGCTTGCGACGGCTAAAAATATAGCAAATAAACAAAACGGTAAAGTTATTGCTATTTTCCAGCCTCACAGATATTCAAGAATGCAGTATTTATTTGATGATTTTATGCTTTGCTTTGCTGATGCCGATATACTCTATATTACCGATATATATGCTGCAGGTGAAAACCCTATAGAAGGAATTACAGGACAAAGTTTAGTTGATAAAATTACTAAGAATAAACATCACGATAAAGCAAATTTTCTAGCAGAGCTAGATGATACGCTTGGAGTTATTATAGATAATGCAGCTTCCGGTGATATGATAATTATGATGGGAGCAGGTAATATTTCAAGTTTTGCTAATGAATTAGATGGGAGATTGTCATCCCGTGGCTTCAGCTGTCATCCCGTGGTTTGACCGGTCTTGTTGCATGGCTCTTATGTCATTCCCGCGAAAGCGGGAATGACATCTGTTCGTATAACATAGGGTCAAGCGAACTAGGGGACAAAAGAGTGAAGATAACAGTACAGTGCATAGCAGGACTAAATATGTTAATTTTACCGATAGTAAAAGGCGAGTATAAAAAAGATTATAATTTAAAACACTTAACATGGTTTAAAGTAGGCGGTAATGCTGAAATTTTCTTTAAACCTTTAGATAGCGAAGATTTAAAAAGTTTCTTAATACAAAATAAGCAAAAATTACCTATAAAGACTTTTGGAGCAGGCTCAAATATTATTATAAGAGACGGCGGCATAGAAGGGTTCGTTATAAAACTTGGTCAGAATTTTAGCAATATTGAGTTTATAGATAATCATTTAATAGTAGGTAGCAGCTGCCTTAATTATAATTTAGCAAAATTTTGTCAAGCAAATTCTATTTCCGGTTTTGAGTTTTTAGTAGGTATTCCAGGGACTATAGGCGGCGGTGTTGCTATGAATGCCGGTGCTTACGGCTCTGAATTTAAAGATATTATAGTACAGATTGAAGCGATTGACTTTGCAGGAAACTTTTTAACATTCACAAATGAAGAAATCGGTTTTAAATATCGCAGTAATAATTTACCAAAGAATTTAATTATTCTCAAAGCTGTTTTTAAAATAAATAAAGGCGATAGTGAAAATATATTATTACGGATGAATGAAATAAATAACGCAAGATTATCTACACAGCCTATTAAAGAGCGTACGGGCGGTAGTACTTTTGCAAATCCTGAAGGGCGTAAATCTTGGGAACTTATTGACAAAGCGGGGCTTAGAGGTTATAGAATAGGCGGTGCTTCGATGTCAGAACTTCATTGTAATTTTATGATAAATAACGGTGATGCTACTGCTAAGGATTTAGAAGATTTAGGTGATTTCGTCCGGCAGAAAGTATTTGAAGATAGCGGGGTTCAGTTAGAGTGGGAGATTAAGAGAATAGGACGTCATCCCTAATTAAAAATGGCGTTGTTGTAGCTAGTTTTATGTCATTCCCGCGAAGGTGGGAATCCAGTAAAACATATAAAAAACAAGTTTTTTATATGTTTATTTTATAATATGTAACTTCTATATCAATATTGAAGTTATTTTTCTGGATCCCCGCCTACGCGGGAATGACATCAAGTAGGTTTTTCGAGCTATGCAACAAGGCCGCTTTTAGTTGGGAATTACAATGGATTTAATACAAAAGGAAAAAACATGCATAAATATCAAACACATTGGGTGGAACACTCTATAGTCAAAATATTAAGTAGTACCGGTAAAAAGCATATAGCATTAATGGCGGGCGGTATGTCTGCTGAGCGTGAAGTATCGTTAGTGTCAAGCAAAGGAGTTAGTAAAGCTTTAATTGAATTAGGATATAGAGTTACCTTTATTGATATGGGAGTGGATATTGCAGTTAGATTACAAGAAATAAAACCTGATATCGTTTTTAATTGCCTGCACGGTACATACGGTGAAGACGGTTGTTTACCAGGATTACTTAATATAATGCGGATTCCTTATACTCATAGCGGCGTTTTATCTTCAGTTTTAGCATTCGATAAAATACATTCTAGGCGCTGGTTTTTAACAAATAATATTAATATGGCAGAAAGCATTGTTGTAAATAAAAGCGATAATATAAAAAATGATCCTATGAAACGACCGTACGTTATTAAGCCTATTACGCAAGGCTCAAGTATTGGTGTTGAGGTGATATTTGCAGAAGATGATTTTAACTTTGCCGATTATGATTTTCCTTACGGTGATCAGGTAATAATAGAACAATATATAAAAGGGCGAGAATTGCAAGTAGCGGTATTAAACGGCAAAGCTCTTGGAGTTTTAGAGATTAAATTACTAAAGAATCGTTTCTATGATTATGAAACTAAATATACCGAAGGATTTGCTGATCATCTTTGTCCTGCTCCGCTACCTGCTAATTTATATGAGAAATTACTTATAGAATCAGAAAAAATTTATAAAACAATAAATTGTAAAGGTCCTGCTAGAGCAGAGTTTATTTTAGAAGAGCAGACAAACAAGTTATATGCTTTGGAGATAAATACTCACCCAGGTATGACGCCTTTATCAATAGTGCCGGAAATTGCAGCTTATGTAGGGATAAATTTTACTAACTTAATTGAAGAAATTATAAAGACGGCAAGCTTTGAATCATGAGAAAAAAAACAAGCTCCAATAAAAAAAAACAAACAAAAAAAACTAATAATATCTCGTTACGCCGAAAATTAGGACTAATTTACAAAAAAGCAATATTAGGGCTTAAGATTGCTTTAATTATCTTTGTATGTCTATTTGTTTTTACAAAATATTTTGCCGGCATCAAAACCTACTTAACAACAAATATATACCAAATAACAACAAAACTTGGGTTTAAACTTGAGAATGTTATCATTGAAGGACAGCAAAATGTCGATGAGCCTACAATATTAAAGGTTTTAAATGCGAATAAGGGCAGTCCTATTTTTGCTCTTAAATTAGACGAAATTAGAAATAATTTAAAGAAAAATAAATGGATCAAGGAAGTATATGTCAGTAGAAGATTACCAAATACGGTATATATAAAATTATTTGAAAGAGAACCTATTGCTATTTGGCAAATTAATAATCAGCTTTTCTTAGTCGATGAAGAAGGTTACGAAATTAGTCAAAATATTCAACCTTTTCCTCATTTATTACATGTTGTAGGGGAAGGGGCGAATATCTATGCAGGTACATTAGTATTAGAGCTGCAGAAATATCCGGCATTAATGAATAAAACTTCAGCTGCTGTAAGACTCGGAGATAGAAGGTGGGATTTAAATCTTAAAGGTAATATAAATATTAAGTTACCTGAAAAAGAGTTTGAAGAAGCATTAAAATATGTCGATGCACTAAATAAAGCTAACAAGCTATTTAACCAAAATTATAAGGCTTTGGATTTAAGGGATAAGAATAAGTATTATATAGAGAAGTACTGAGAATCGTCATTGCGAAGAGAAACGTAGTTTCGACGTGGCACTCTTGTCAAGCATCCTGAGATTGCTTCGTCGCATTACTTTGTAATTCTTCGCGCAATGACGTTTTTGGAATAACAAGCATAAAAAAATGAAAGAGAAAATATCAAATTTTGTTACACTTGATTTCGGTAGTAGTAAGATTGCCGTAATTGCTGCCTATATTAGTAAAAAAGGTGAAATTAAAGTAGCTAGCCAAAATTTGCATCATTCTAAAGGTATTAAATCAGGAGTTATATCAGATTTAAAAAATGCTGAAACTAGCATTGTTTCGGCAATTTACGCACTTGAAAAAGATTGCGGTAAAAATATAAAAAAAGTTATATTATCGTTATCAGGTGCCGACACTAAATCTTATTATATTAATTATACCATTAAAGTTAACGGGCAAACCGTAACGCAGCAGGATATTAAAAAGTTACTACAAAAAGCATTACTTGAATTTAAAGTTAAAAACCAAGAAATTATTCATTATTTTCCTCTTGAATTTACCCTTGATAATAATTCAGTTGAGAATCCTATAGGTATGTACGGTAGAGAACTTAGTTGTGAATTACATATTATTGCTGCTAGTTCAAATATGTTATCAAATATTGTACAATGCTTCGCTAAATGTCATGTTGAAGTCACAAATATTACTCTAGCAATTTATGCTTCTGCTATTAGCTGTCTTACGCATGATGAAAAAAATCTAGGTTCACTTATCATCGACATGGGGGATAAAACTACCTCTTTCGGCATTTTTTTTGCCGGTAAATTAATATATACGGGGCATGTAAATATAGGTAGTTTTCATATTAGCTCGGATATTGCTAAAGTCTTTGGTATTGATCTTGTTACGGCAGAGAAATTAAAAATTTTATACGGTAATGCAATGATACCTTTATTTGAGAAAGATAGTATTATAAATATGGAGGATTTTCAGGTTGATACTCATCATACTTTAAATACTTCCGTAACAATTTATAAATTGGCTGCGGTAATAAGAGCAAGAGTCGAAGAAATATTATCAATGGTAAAAGCCGAATATGATAAAGCAACAAAAGGGCAGATTGAAGTTTTGAGAGTTGTAATTACCGGCGGTGGGTCTCAACTTAGAGGACTTAAAGAGCTTTCAAATAAAATTTTTGAAAAACAGAGTAGAATCGGTAAACCGGAGATTATTGCCGGTTTTATAGAAGACTATAATCCAGCCATGTATTCAGCAACTATAGGAATGCTAAAAATTCATGCTCTAAAACAGCAAAAAGAATTTGCTCATATTAGACTTGATGCAAAGAGTAGCTTCTTTAAAAAAGCTTTTGATTGGTTTAAAGAGAATGTTTAGAGAGGTTGCCCGCGTTGGACCGGAAAATGCATTTAGTGTCATTCCCGCTTCTGTGGGAATGACATAAAATGATCCACGCAACAATACTTACTTGCAATGAGGACTTGTATTTACGCGGGCGATGTCATTTAGAAATATTTTGCTAAGAATTATTATTAGGTTTTTCTCGAGAACAAATTAGTACATTCCCTTTAACTGCGATAATAAAAAGTCGGTCGCCTGTTTTTGCATCGATTTCATTTGGAACAAGGTAAGCATTCATAATAGCACCGGACCATCTTACTTGTCCTATAGTATCAGAAGAAACTGTAGAACTATAAACCTCTACCGTTTTGCCTATCATATCCGAGTAATTTTTTGTTTTATCATTTTTATTATAAACATATTTTTTAAGAGGATAATATAATATGCAAAACCAAATAAGCGATAATATACCAAAAAATGTTATTTGCTTTGTTAAGCTAACTAGAGGGTAGTTATATACCACAAGAGTGTTTGATAACGCTCCAAGCCCAAAGAATAAGAATCCAATACTTGGAACTGCAAAGAATTCAACAACTATGCAAATTATGCCGATTATTAACCATATTTCGGTGAGATAATTATTTATCATGAACATAAGTTTTTAAAAATAATATTACGTCAGCTATGTCTTGTGGTTTTGAGATACCGGCAAAGGACATTTTAGTTCCTGGTGCATAGCTACTTGGTTTATGTAAGAAAGCAAATAAACTATCATCATCCCATACGCCGCCAAGTTTTGATAGATCAGGGGAATATTTATAGTCTGCTATGCTTGCTTTTGGTCTGCCTGCTACATCCCAAAGATGCGGTCCTAGTTTATTTGGACCGTCTTTATCAAGAGAATGACACATTAAACATTTCTTGGCTATTTCACGACCGTGATTGGCGTTAGCAGTCTTCATTAATTCTGGTATATTTATCGGTGCTTGCTCTAGTGCGGTAGTATTTTGATTTTCTGATGATTCTTGAACCGCAACGCTGTAGCCGCGGTGTTGTAACTCTAGAGTGGGCTTGTATAATATATTTGCAACAAATCCAACCATCATAGCAATTAAACTAGCAAATAAGATGGCTGCAACAATTTTATTTAATTCTTTTCCAGACATTTATTTTGTTTTTTTATTAGAATTTATACTATAATTTGAGTTGTAAGAGAAGTTAATTAAATAAATAAAAGAAAAATTTATAAAAATATTTGTTCTTTGGAGAAAAAAATAAATGTCTGATTCAAAAAAATCAAGGGTTAGAAAAATATTTAATAAGTTGAAATCTTATTGGACTAGTTTTATACAAAGTAAAATCGGTAAAATATTATTTAGCAATAGTTTAAGTTATGCAGTTTCCATAGCTTCTATAGCAATTGCAGTTTTTGGACTTTTTACTCCTATATCACCGATAATTATAGCTGTAGCTGTTGTTTCAGGAGTGAGCGTAGGAATTCAAGCTGTAAATGAGACTTTGAAAGTACATGATTTGCGTAAACTTCATAAAGAGAATAATTTATTAGTACATAACAGAAATGCTAAAAGTCAGCAAGATTATATATTATCATTAGAACCGAGCTTAAAAGATATTTTGAAAAATGAATTATATACGCCGCAAACGGCAGGTAAGGATGCTACTCAAGATAAGTATGAGTTAAATGTAAATAAATTGAAAAGTACAGGACGAATATTTGGAAATAATTTAGGTGGAGCCGCAAATTTGGCCGCCTCTATTATTAGAGGTGCTAGCGGTAATGTGCTTGATATATTAAAAGCTATGGGTTACGGTGTAGTTACGACCGCATCATTAATTATCGACGGTCTTACTGAAAAGGAAAAAATAGAAATAAAAGCAATATTTAAATTAAATATAAATGAAGAATATAAAAAACAAGATACTCCTATATATGAAAATTTAGAACAATTAGAGAATTATACTAAGAATCAAGTATTGCAAACATTAGCTTTAAAAAAATTAATAACGGATAAGAATTATTGGAGTATGAATAAAGACCAAAAAATACAACAATTTCGAGAAATAAGAGGCAGTTTTAATTCTGAAATAAAAAGAAACGGTTTAGAAGAATTTTTTAGAGAAAATAAAATAACAATGGATAATAGAAAAGAGAGCTATGTTAAAGATATTAAAAATGTAATGAATCCATTTTATGAAAATCCTAGTAAAGCCGAAGGATATAGTCCTTTAACTAAAGCTATGGATAAAGATAAAGTTAATAATGCTGAAATAAAAAGGACAAAAAGTGAAAATTTAAAAAGGATGCAAAAAAGAAAGCGAAATTTAACAATATGAAATGATTATTATAACTCACTGCTAGTTACAAATTTGTAAGAGGTAGTATCGCTAAATATTCTATGCAATAGTTCATTATTAAGAGCATGGCTGGTTTTGTAGCCTTTAATTGCACTTACAATGCTAGTGCCGCTGGTATATAAATCACCGAATAAATCTAATAGTTTATGGCGAACAAATTCATCTTCATAACGTAAGCCGTTTGGGTTTAAGATTTTATCCTGCTCATCTATTCCTATAGCATTCTCAAATGAGGCACCTTGGGCAAGCCCTTTGCTTTTCAAATAATCAACATCTCTTGTAAAGCCAAAAGTTCTAGCATCCGCAATATTTTTAGTAAAAGATTCTTGATCCCTAAAACTTAGATTTTGTCTGCCTATAGCTTTACTACTAAAATCAATGGTTAAATCTACAGTCATGTGATCGGAAGGAGTACAATATAATTCACAATCTTTATGCACTACTTTTATATCTTTTAAAATTTTTAGATATTTTTTAGGAGCATTTTGTAATTTTTTGCCTGCACACTCAATCATAAACACAAAAGGTTTACTACTGCCGTCCATAATTGGTATTTCAGGACCGTCAATTTTAATAATTGCATTATCAATGCTGCATCCCCAAAGTGCTGCCATTAAATGTTCAATTGTTGAAATTTGAACTTTATGATCATTACTGATAGTGGTAGATAACAAGGTATCGGAAACATTGAAATAGCTAGCTTCAATATGATTATTTTCAGAAGATATATCGGTTCTAATGAATATAATTCCGGTATTTTCTTTAGCGGGTTCTATAGTTAACTGGGTACGTTTTCCTGAGTGAACCCCGATTCCGTAACAACTAACCGGTTTTAATAATGTACTTTGCTGCATTTTAGGTATTGTAAAAATATATTTAAATATTAATATTTAATGCCAAATTATACAAGTTATATTATGTTACAGAATATTACACATATACTCGATGAACTTCAAAAATTGGCTGCGTCATCCTACAAGAGTTGCGATACTCACGTATTAAGTATACGCGCCGCTCCTCACCTTGTGGATTCCTTGCTCTGTTTGAAGTTGATCTTCGTCTATGTTAGTATAAGACTTCTTGCGTAACTTGCTAATAAGGAGAAATTTGAAGGAGACACGGAACGCAGAACCGCAGCGTACACGCAAGTAACGTGAGGATTCGAGCACCGGATCGACGTACAAATTACCCTTAGAAGCAAGGTATGCAAGAAGTCTTATTAAAATCTATATAATGTATACTTAATAAAATACCAAAAATGATAAGCTACAAAACTACCGACTACGGCAAAAACGGAAAATAAGAAATCACTGCCGTTAATAGTGCCGTAAGGTACATGAGATGATAAAGCTCCGGCATATATACCGATGCTGCACATTGAAAAATACGAAAATAAAGCTGTTCTAAGTTCGTAATCCCTAAATTTATCAATTAGTATTAAAATATTGCAAATATAAATGGATCCTAAACAACTACCGATTAGTATTATATATAATATATTAAGGTTTTTATTAGTTCCATGAAGTGGTAGTAAAATAAAGCAGACGAGCAGAATTATAGTTAGTGATAAATTAGCCAAATATTTATTTACTTTGCTTAATATATAGCATATAGGAATTATAGAAAAACATATTGCTAGAAAAATATATTTTAGTATAAGTCTTAAATTAATTAATGCTAATTCTTTCTTTAATGCAAAAGCTTCATAATACCATAATATATCCAAGGTGACATAAGCAACTACGAAGCCTGTCAATAATTGTAATTCGACATTTTTTATTAAGGATGAAAATTTGGAATTTAAATTTAATTTATGCGATGTAGGATTATAATGCAGAAATTCGGTTAGTATATTGATACAATATAACAATGCACAAATTACTATAGTATTATTTGTCGGTTTTATAAATGGATTTAATAAATCTACCATTAAGTTTCCACCCGCCCATAACAACATTATACAAGCTAAAAAAAAATATTTCTTTTCTTTGCTACTCTCAATAATGTCTAATGTTATAGAAGTGAAATATGAAAATGTTCCAAAATTAATTACAATAAAATTAATTTTAATTAGAGTATAATTGTTTAATAAAATTAGGTTTATTGTACAAATAATTAATAAAGATAAGCTAATTAAAATAATTTTTTGATTACTTAACTTATTAATTAACTGTGTTAAGGCAAAGCCTGCGATTATCGAACCTATAAATTTCGTTTGATTTATATGATTTATTTGTTCTCCGCCTAGATTTTTATTGATCAGTAAAAAGATTTTAAAATTATAAAAATTTATAGCATTGATACAGGAAAAAATAAATATTCCCAAAAGTGAGAAAAAAATAGTTTTGTAATCGTTTTTTAAAGTCATAAATTAAGTGTTTGCTAAACATAAATACATGGTATATAACTCATAATTATAATTTTTAAGATAATTATCTTAAAAGTTAAAGAGATTCGTAATTCCATTATTTAAGTATATATGGATAGTTATTAGGTTATCAGCTTTTAATCAAGTATGGTAGTCTTATTTATAATTTGTATATAATTATTGTTGAATTTTAAAAAAATTAATGAATTAAATAATATGAAAATATTTTAATGTAAGAAAAATAATAATATATTTTTTAGTATTTTAAAGAGGTGTTATTTGAAGTTTATCTAGAATTTCATTTTTGCTCTTTACTCATAGATAAATTATCTATTTAAATAAATTAATGCAAGATAAACAATGATTTTTCTTAAGATACAAGCATTATATTAATTATTTGTTCTTCCAAGAAGTTAGTGAGCAAGATAAATGAATAAAAAGATTATAATTGATGCTAATTTTCCAAGTGAAACAAGAGTAGTTTTATTAGGACAAAGCAATAATATAGAAGATATTGAATTTCAAACAACCGTAAGACAACAAAATAAAGGTAACATTTATTTAGCAAAAGTTACAAGAATAGAACCGTCGCTACAAGCTGTTTTTATAGAGTACGGAATGGATAAAAGCGGTTTTTTACCTTTTAGTGAAATCCATCCTAACTATTACAATTTGCCTACCTCGGAGAGAAATTTTCCGGTTAATGCTTTTCCTGAAATAGCTCTTTCAAATATTACGGTTGAGGATGATAAAGAGAAACCGGCTGCTATATATGATTCTTTGGTTGATAGTGAAGAAATTGACCTAAAAACCATAGAAGATTTAGTAGAGAGTAAATTCCAGTCAGAACTTAATTTAGAAGCGGCTGATGATATTGAAATTATTCAAAGCGGTACCCCTGAGTCAAATATTCCGCAATATAAACAATATAAAGTTCAAGAAGTAATAAGAAAAAACCAAATATTATTAGCGCAGGTTACTAAGGAAGAACGAGGAAATAAGTGCGCCGCTTTTACTACTTATATATCCTTGGCTGGTAAATATTGTGTTTTAATGCCTAATAAAGGTTCGCAAAACGGTATATCGCGTAAAATATCAAACGGGGAAGAAAGAAAAAGACTGAAAGATATTTTAAATAAAATAGTAAGCGGTGACAAAAATGCTTATAGCGTCATTGTTAGAACCGCAGGTAGAGGAAGTAGCACCTTAGATTTAAAGAAAGACTATAATTATTTAGCAAGGTTATGGAATAAAATTCGTAAAAGTACTATTAAATTTTCGGCTCCGTGTTTTATTCATGAGGAAGATAGTATAATACGTAAAACCATACGTGATATGTGCGATCACAATGTTAAAGAGGTGGTAATTCAAGGACAAGAGGGTTATGAAGACGCTTCAAAATTTATGCAGGATTTATTACCTTCAGAACTTGCAAAGCTGAAAGAGCATAAAAGTAAAACTCCTATATTTACTCAGTTTCAAGTAGAAGAGCAATTAGTTAAATTATATCAGCCTGTAGTGACGTTACCTTCAGGAGGATATATCGTTATTAATCCTACGGAAGCTCTTATTTCAATTGATGTAAATTCCGGTAAATCAACTTCTGAACAAAATATTGAAGAAACGGCACTAAAAACTAATTTAGAAGCAGCCAAAGAAGTAGCAAAGCAAGTAAAGCTTAGAGATCTATCAGGTTTGATAGTTGTTGATTTTATAGACATGAGCGAAGCTAAGAATCGTAAAATTATTGAACGATCCTTTAAAGAGTTTTTAAGTCGTGATCGTGCTCGTATACAAACCGGTAATATTAGTCAGTTTGGACTACTTGAATTCTCAAGGCAGAGATTACGTTCTTCTTTCTTAGAAACTAATTCGGCAATTTGTTCTCATTGTAACGGTAAAGGAGTCATTAGAGCGAGTGACGCTAATGCTATGTTAATTTTACGTACTATAGAGAATGAAATTTTTGAAGAAAGAATTGATGTAATAAATGTTTTTACCAATATCGTTTCAGTTATTTATATACTTAATAATAAACGTGCTGAGATAAAATTTATTGAAGAAAAATATAATATAAAGCTTAATTTTTATTCCGATCCTAATGCTACATCAGATAGTTATTCGATTGAAAAAGTGAAGCTGTTGAAGAAAGATGACAATAATGTTAATGCTGTTAAGCCGGTAATTCAGAATCATAGTGCCGATTATACTGCAGAAGAGCTGAAAAAAGAACAGTTACGCAAAAATAAACATAAATGGAAAACAACTAATAATAGTAATAATATTGCTAATGAAGTAAAAGATAAGAGTTTAGAGGCAAAAGAATCGGTAGAGCAAATCGTAAGCGTTGTGGAAGAGGTAAAAGTTGTAGAAAGTAATGCCGGCTTAGAAGAAGCACAAGCTGCTCCAAAAAAGACAAAACGTAGATATCGTAATAAAACATCAAATAAGAAACATCCTTCTAATACTGTTGAAGATATGGAAAAGAATGCAGAGTCTTGATTTGAGGGCTATAAATGTGTCATTCCTTGCATGGCTCGTTTTATGTCATTCCTGCGAAAGCAGGAATCCAGTAGTCCTTAATGTCACCCCGTGGCTTGACCACGGGGTCCATAAAAATACTAATAATATTAGTATTTTTAGCTGGATCCCGCGAATCAAGTCGCGAGATGATAAATGATAAACCTATCCACGCAACAAGGCCTACTCGGGGATGATATAGCAATGCCGTAATGACGCGATAAAAAACATAAACTTAAAATAAAAGTGCAGAAAAGTTTAATTACAAAATGGTTGTGTATAAGTTGTATAATGGTCATAGCGACGATTGTTATAGGGGGGATCACAAGGCTTACCAGTTCTGGTTTATCTATAGTTGAGTGGCGTCCGGTAACCGGTATTTTGCCGCCTTTTAGTTTTGAAAGCTGGCAAGCGGAATTTGCTAAATATAAAGCTTTTCCTGAATATAACTCCGTTAATTACGGCATTACTTTATCACAGTTTAAGTTTATTTATCTGTTAGAGTTTATACATCGATTACTCGGTAGAATTACAGCTTTAATATATATTGTACCTTTAATATATTTTTATTTTAAAGATGTTATAAAAAATCGTGACATGCTATCTTATATAATTGCTTTGTTGTTATTTTGCGTACAAGGCTTTATGGGGTGGTATATGGTTAAAAGCGGCTTGTTGAATAGTCCGTATGTTAGTCATTTTCGACTTGCTTTTCATTTAATTATCGCCGTAATTATTTATCACATACTTTTTTATCAACTAATAAAAAATCGTTGTGATATTTTGTTAATCCCGTCACAAACAGATTTAAAATTACCATTAATATTTTCTGGTATTGCTATTACTGTAGTATATGTGCAAATTTTTTTAGGTGCTTTAGTTGCAGGGCTTGATGCAGGGCTGATATATAATAGTTTTCCGCTAATGGATGATAGCTTTATCCCGATGGAGATAAAAGATAATTTCTTTGATCTTAAAAATTGGTATGATCCGGTTTTTATACAATTCATACATCGTTTAGGCGGCTATAGCGTATTTTTGGTTGTTGTAGTTTTGATAATTTGCTTGTTAAAAATAGAACATCCGAAATTAAATAAGATAGCGTATTTTCTAATGATTGCATTATTGATGCAGGTATCTACCGGAATAATGACTCTTTTATACTCTGTACCTATAATAATTGCCTCTATACATCAGCTTTTTGCTATAATCCTTTTATCTATAATAATTTGGTGCTATTTTTTAATAAAAAGTTCCTAATTTATTAAAAATATGATCATCGATGTCAATACTCCTATTTCTTCTAGATTAGATAAATATTTAAAACGTCTATATCCCTTATTGACTCAAGGAGTAATAGAGAAAGCATTACGTCAAAAACAAATTACAGTTAATTCTCAGAAAGCAGAAGCGAGTTTAAGAGTAAAGGGCGGCGATAAAATTTTTATTAACGATAAGTTTAATTTACCTATTAAGCAACCTGAAAAATTAGTTTTTACCGACGCTGAAATTAAGCTAGCGAAGAAAATTACTACCGATTATTTGATATATGAAGATGATAATTTAATAGTTATAAATAAACCTGCAGGTCTTGCTACTCAAGGCGGCAGTAAAATAAATTTATCTATTGACTCTGCATTAAAATATTTGAATTATAAAGGTGCTGATTTTAAGCTAGTACATAGATTAGATAAGGAAACAAGCGGTTTGCTCTTAATAGCCAAAAATTATTTAAGTAGCGTAAAACTTCATGATGCTTTTAAAGAAAAATTGGTTGTAAAAACATATTTTGCCGTAACCTATGGGAAGCCAATTAAAAATGTAGGTGAAGTTAGAAGTAATATAGAAAAGAGTCAAGGCAGTACACCTAAAATTACTGATATTGATAGTGAAAATGGTAAACTTGCCATTACTTATTATAAAGTACTTAAATCACTTGATAATAACTTATTTTTAATTGAATTTACGCCGGTGACAGGTAGAATGCATCAATTAAGGTTGCATGCTAAATTATTAGGTTGTCCGATACTTGGAGATGATAAATATGGTAATAAAGAAATAATGCCATATAGTAAATATATGTTCTTGCATGCTAATAATATATGTTTATCTGAAACAATTTTTGGTAAAGAGATTAAGTTAGAAGCAAAATTACCATTTTATTTTAATAGACGTCTTACATAACTTGCTTCTAAAGGTAATTTGTACGTCGATCCGGTGCTCGAATCCTCATGTCAAGTGTACGCTTGGTTTTGCGTTCCGTGTCTTCTTCAAATTGCTCTTTATTAGCGGCGTTATGTAAGACGTCTATTGATAAGTTTGTGGAATGTTGAAGCTATGATTCGTAGATATTTTTTATTGCTGCTTTTTTTTATTACTAATTGTATTGATTGTTTTGCAGATATACAGCAAAGAATCAATGAAGCAGAAAAAGAATATATAAGTAATAGATTTTTAAATGCCGTTTTTATGTTTGCCGATGATTATAAACCTTTATTAACCGGTGCTAAAGGAATTTTTGCTTTAAACGGTGAGCCATTAAAAGCAAATGAAATGATGCCTATTGCTTCTGCTACAAAGCCTTTTACAGCAGCAGGAATCTTAAAATTACAAGAACAGGCATTATTAAATATTAACGATAAAATTTATCAATATCTTGATCCGGAAATGTGGGGTGGAAAAGTGCCGGATTGGGCATATAAAATATCTATTCATCATTTATTAACGCATAGTAGCGGTATTGCTGAATATTTTAGTTTTGTTAAACTTGATTTAAATATGCCTAAGAAAGAGATTCACAAGAAAATATTACAATTTGTTTCTTCTAAGCCTTTAGAAATATCTATAGGGAAAAAATTTAAATATAGTAATACTAATTTTGTTATACTCGGTATGATTATAGAAAAGGTGGCTAAAAAAGATTTAGCTAACTTTTTTTATGATGAATTTTTTAAACCGCTTAATATGAAATCTACTAGTTTTGCTTCATATAGTGAAGCCGCTAGAATCCAAAAAAATGTTATTAGTTCTAATTATCCGGTAAGATATTTTTTAACGCCTAATAATAGTAATAAACCTCTGTTTACTCCTGTAACTGCTGATTTTTTAGCAGTTCCTTGTGCTGACGGTGGTATAATATCAACACCGGTTGATCTTATTAGATGGTATAGGGCATTAAATGCGGAGAAAATTCTTTCTAAGAAGTCGTATAAACTTATGACTACTAAATATTTTTTAGCAAAAGATATAGAAGGGCGTAAGTCTTATATGGGTTACGGTATTTTTCTTACTGATCTTGATTCTAAGCGTTTAATGATTCATTATACGGGAAAAGCCCTTGGAATACAAAGTGAAGCAGGATATGTTTTGCCTGATAATCTTTATTTTGCTATACTCAGTAATACTATGATGAAAATTCCTGAAGAAGAAAAAGATAAAATTGACATGAAAAATCCTTTAAATCAACTTGGAATAATTTATTTTAGAGATGCAATAATAGGGGCAGCTATAAAAAATTAAATAGACTTGTTGTATAACCTATCTTATAAAGAGGAATTTGCAAGAAACACGGAACGCAGCACCGCAGCGTACACTTAGTACGTGAGGATGCGAGTACCGGATTGACATACAAATTACCTTTAGAAGGGGGTTATACAACAAGTCTAATGAAGATAGTTACTTGGAATATTAATTCATTGCGTCTACGGATCGATTTATTAAGAAAATTAGCATATGAACATCAGCCGGATATTATTTTACTTCAAGAAACAAAGGTAGCTGACTCATTATTTCCTCTTGAAGTTATTAAAAATATAGGCTATGAACATGTAATATATTCAGGGCAGAAATCATATAACGGTGTTGCTATTATTTCAAAATTTCCTTTGAATAATGTTTTTTCATTGGAGTTATATAATAGTGATAAAAGGCATATAGCAGCTATAGTTAATGATATAGAAATACATAATTTTTATGTTCCTGCCGGCGGTGATATACCTGATATCGAGGTAAATACAAAATTTAAGCATAAGCTCGAATATGTAAGGTTAATGCAGGAATGGTTAACGACTAACCATACTAGAAACGATAAAATGATTATTGTCGGGGACTTGAACATTGCTCCGCATGAACATGATGTATGGTCTAGTAAGCAGTTGCGAAATGTTATAAGCCATACCGATATTGAACGCTCGTTATTGGTAGAGCTACAAAATGCGTTAGGTTTTATTGATAGTAGCAGACATTTCGTATCGCTTGACGAAAAATTTTATACTTGGTGGAGTTATAGAAATATAGATTGGAAAAAATCTAACAGAGGTAGAAGGCTTGATCATATTTGGGTTAGCGATAATTTAAAAGATGCATTATTTTCTATGCATTTACTACTAGAAGCACGTGATTGGTCTCCCCCTTCGGATCATGTACCATATTTTGTGACTTTTAATTTACAGATGTCACCCCGTGGCTTGACCATGGGGTCCAGTTCAAAATAAAAAAAAAAGACTGGATCCCCCGTGGTCAAGCCACGGGATGACAATAGTCTTAAGGAGTAATTAGTGGATATTAAGTTAGGAAAATATAAGCCGACAAAGGAAGAATATATAAAAAGCTTTAAAGATATGCTCCTACTGCGTCGTTTTGAAGAAAAATGCGGTCAGTTATACGGAATGGGAGAAATCGGTGGTTTTTGTCATTTATATATAGGGCAAGAAGCAGTAATTTCTGCAGTAGATATGGTTAAACAAAAAGGTGATAGCACTATTACTAGCTATCGTGACCATGCTCATATTATTTTAGCAGGAACTGAGCCTAAGTATGTTCTTGCCGAGCTTATGGGGCGTGCTACAGGTTGCTCGAAAGGTAAGGGTGGCTCTATGCATTTATTTGATGTACCAAACAAATTTTACGGTGGACACGGTATAGTAGGGGCTCAAGTACCGGTAGGCACAGGGCTTGCGTTTGCTGAAAAATATAACGATACGCATAATATCTGTTTTACTTTTTTAGGTGACGGTGCCGTTAATCAAGGTCAGGTATATGAAGCTTTTAATATGGCTGCTTTATGGGGTTTGCCGGTAGTGTATATTATTGAAAATAACGAATATTCGATGGGGACGTCTGTAGCACGTTCTACCTTTATGTGTGATTTATATAAGAAAGGGGCATCGTTTGGGATTAAAGGATTTCAGCTAGACGGTATGGATTTTGAAGAAATGTATGACGGCTCTAAGCAAGCAGCCGAGTATGTTAGAGAAAATAGCTTTCCGCTGATATTAGAGGTAAAAACTTATCGTTATCGTGGGCATTCGATGTCCGACCCGGCAAAATATCGCAGTAAAGAAGAAGTTGACCAATATAAAGAGCGTGATCCGTTGGTAATAATAAGAAAAACGATACTCAACAATAAATATGTAACCGAAGCAGATTTAAAAGAAATAGAACAGTCGGTAAAAGAAATTGTGAAAGAAGCAGTAGAATTCTCAGAAAATTCACCGCTACCTGATGAAGGGGAGTTGTATACACAGGTGTACTGTTAAGGCGTCATTGCGAGGAAAAACTGTAAGTTTTGACGCAGCAATCTCAGGAATTTGTTATTATTTCATGAGATTGCCACGCAGCCTACGGCTGCTCGCAATGACGTTCACGCAGGCAAGCCTCCTTGCAATGACGTTTAATTTAATCAAATAAAAAAGAAAAATGCAAATAACGGTACGTGAAGCGTTGCGTGATGCAATGCAAGAAGAGATGATAAGAGACGACAAGGTTTTCGTCATAGGCGAAGAAGTTGCAGAATATCAAGGAGCTTACAAGGTAACTCAAGGATTACTAGAGCGATTTGGTCCTAAGAGGGTAATTGATACACCGATAACGGAATATGGTTTTGCAGGGCTTGCAGTCGGAGCAGCTTTTGCAGGACTTCGCCCGATCGTGGAGTTTATGACCTTTAACTTTGCTATGCAAGCATTCGATCACATAGTTAATTCAGCTGCAAAAACGCATTACATGTCAGGCGGGCAGGTCAAATGTCCGATAGTATTTAGAGGACCCAACGGAGCAGCAAGTAGAGTAGCTGCACAACATAGCCAAAATTATACAGCTTGTTATTCCCACATTCCGGGATTAAAAGTAGTAGTTCCTTATAGTGCAGAAGATCATAAAGGACTTATGCTTACAGCTATTAGGGACGATAATCCCATTGTTTTTTTAGAAAATGAAATTTTATACGGTCATAGTTTTGACGTACCGGAAACAATAGAGCCTATACCCTTTGGTCAGGCAAAAATTTTAAGAGAGGGTAGTAGTGTCACTATAGTAACTTTCTCGATTCAAGTAAAGCTTGCCTTAGATGCTGCAAATGTTTTGCAGAATGATAATATTGATTGCGAGGTTATTGATCTTCGCACTATTAAACCGCTTGATACTGAGACAATAATAGGATCAGTGAAAAAAACTAATCGTTTAGTTGTAGTGGAAGAAGGGTGGTTTTTTGCAGGTGTTGGTGCAAGTATAGCTTCTATTGTTATGAAAGAAG
Source organism: Rickettsia amblyommatis (assembly GCF_002078335.1). Lineage (NCBI taxonomy): Bacteria > Pseudomonadati > Pseudomonadota > Alphaproteobacteria > Rickettsiales > Rickettsiaceae > Rickettsia > Rickettsia amblyommatis. The sequence goes on from NZ_CP015012.1 coordinate 873,769, forward strand.
CATTTGATTATTTCGATGCTCCGATAGAGATTGTAAGCGGCAAAGATCTTCCCCTTCCTTATGCTGTTAATTTAGAAACACTAGCTCTGCCGAGTGAGAGCGATGTAATAGAAGCCGTTAAAAAGGTTTGTTATTATAGTATTTAATATTAGCTTAGACGATGTCAACTTTTTTTAGGCATACCTACTTTGCAGCTCTTTTACGGTCGTTAGGGTCAAGTAGAGCTTTACGTAAACGAACAGATTGCGGTGTTACTTCAACTCGCTCGTCATCTTGTATATAGCTGATTGCCTGCTCTAACGTTAAAAGCATTGGCGGAGTTAGCCTTATGGCTTCGTCTTTACCTGCTGCTCTAACGTTGCTCAGTTGTTTCGCTTTTAGTGGGTTTACCTCTAAATCATTATCACGGTTATGTTCGCCGATAATCATGCCTCTATATACTTTGTCACTAGGGTTTATAAACATTTTTCCCCTTTCTTCTAGATTCCATAGAGCATATGCGACCGCTGCCCCGTCACCGTTAGAGATAAGCACGCCGTTACGTCTTCCCTCGATGTTTCCTTTATAATCAGCGTATCCGTGGAAAATACGATTCATAATCCCTGTGCCTCGTGTTTCGGTTAAAAACTGGCTGTGATAGCCGATTAACCCTCTAGACGGTCCGATAAACGTAACACGGCTTTTACCGCCGCCTGACGGCCTCATATCAGTCATTTCAGCTTTTCTCAGTGCTAAAGATTTTACGACTACTCCAACATAATCATCATCAACGTCAACTTGGATTTCTTCCATCGGTTCTTGCTTATTACCTTTCTCATCAGTTTGGAATAATACTTCGGGTCTGCTAATAGATAGCTCAAACCCTTCACGACGCATAGTTTCAATTAAGATACCAAGTTGTAACTCACCACGCCCTGCAACTTGGAAAGCATTGTTCTCGGCAGCTTCAGTAACTTTTAATGCAACGTTACTTTCAAGCTCACGCATTAACCTAGCTCCAATTAAGCTCGACGTAACTTTTGTCCCTTCGCTTCCTGCAAGTGGTGAGTCATTAACGCTAAAAGTCATGGATAAAGTCGGTGGATCGATAGGTAGAGACGGTACGGCCTCGGTTACCTCAGGGGAGCAAATAGTATCGGCAACGTTGGCGTTTTCAACGCCTGCTACGGCAATAATATCGCCGGCTGTAGCATCATTTATAGCGATTCGCTCTAAGCCTCTAAAGGCTAATATTTTAGTGATACGTCCGGTTTCAAGTACTTTATTCTCACGATTTAATACTTTTACGTTTTGGTTAATTTTAACAGTGCCGCTTTGTACACGACCTGTTAAAACCCTACCGAAGAAAGAATTATATTCTCTAGTAGTAACAAGCATAGAAAACGGTGCTTTGTCATCGGCTAAGGGTTTTGGTACATGCTGTACTATAAGGTCGAAAAGCGGTGCTAAATCATCTGCTAAATTGTCTAAAGGATTCATTTTATCATCAAAGGTTAAAGATGCTCTGCCTGCTCTACCTGATGCATAAACTATAGGGAAGTCAAGTTGATCGTTGTTTGCTTCAAGTGCCACAAATAGCTCAAATACTTCATTGATAACTTCTTTAATTCTTTGGTCATCTCTATCGATTTTATTAATAACGACAATAGGTTTTAAGCCGAGATTTAACGCTTTAGAAAGCACGAATTTTGTTTGCGGCATTGGTCCTTCCAATGCATCGACAAGTAGCACTACACCGTCAACCATGCTAAGGATGCGTTCTACTTCACCGCCAAAATCGGCGTGTCCTGGCGTATCAACTATATTGATACGGATATCGTTCCACATAAGAGCAGTGCATTTGGCAAGTATCGTGATTCCACGCTCACGCTCAAGATCGTTAGAGTCCATAGCACGCTCAGCAACTGCTTGGTTAGCTCTAAATGTTCCGCTTTGTTTAAGCATGTTATCAACAAGCGTAGTTTTCCCATGATCAACGTGGGCAATAATTGCTATATTACGAATAGATGTCATCTTTAAAAATTCTCACAAGTTTACAATAGTTTTTCGTATTATACACTAAAATACCCAAAATTGGAATATAAGTTCTTGAAAAAGCAATTGATTTAACTGCAGAATAAAAATTACTAAGAATTCTTAAACTTTAAAATAAGAGAAATTAATGAACGATAATACAGCTTTATTTATATTTGATTGTGACAATTCGCATAATTATATCGGAGAGAGGTTAGGAGGTTTAATAGCACGTAATATACAAAATCGCTTTTTTAGCTCCTATGAAGAACGAGAGCAAGAAAAAGTTAGGCTTGAACAAAAATTTTCTATAGAGCTGATGGAGAAATTCCTAGATAATGAAAATTTAGGTTGGAAAAATGAAGAGCAAATAGCACGCCTTTTTAAGAATATTATATTATCCGGTCATAAAATAGCTATAGCATCATTTAATGATTATCCTCATGCTGTAAAATATGCATTAGAAAGGTTACTAGGAAAGGAAGAGGCAGCAAAAATTTATATAAAATCAGCTTTACCTTCTAATAATTTTGAAGAAATACAAAATTGTACTAAAAAAGAATATATAAGAGAAATAATTAATAATACCGAAATAACTAATAAAAAAAACGTATTTTTCATGGATGATGATATTAAACATGTCAATGCTGCAAAAGACTATGGTATTACAGCAGTTTTGGTTAAGAACAAAGGCACAGAGCATATTCATGAAGCTTTTAATTTTTTATATGAATTTAATGAACAGCATGAAATTTATGTTGAGCTAGAAGAACCGGCTACTGAACCTTTGCTTAGTGATGAAGAGAGTACCTATTTAAGTCCTGAAGCAATAAAAGCTATTGCGTTTGAACCTATTTCTAGTGATTATTATTCGGATGGCGAATATACACCATGGGGAGGTGGGAATGTGCCAATGTTAGGTAAAGGTTAAGTTTTTAATTATAGACAAATTGCTTGATGTTATTTATTCTTAGATTAATAAGGGTGTTGCTCCAGTGTCATTCCCGCGTAGGCGGGAATCCAGTCATCTTGAATGTCATCACGCGACTTGATCGCGGGATCTTAGGATACTACCTGTGACACAAGATCCCGTGGTCAAGCCACGGGGTGACAATCCGAGCCGACACCGTTTAATCTAAAAGGATCAAGGATGATATACCGAATATTATGTTTATGCATATTCATAATAAATTTCTCAACGATTACGGAGGCACAAAATGTGCCCATTAAAGAAGATAATTTTAAAGTTAGAGTAGCTGTTGCTGATGTACAATCTATATTGGAAGGTTCGATCGCTATAAAAGATTTGCGTAATAAAATCGAAAAGCTTAATAATAAAATTCAAGAGGATATTGCTGCAAAAGAAGCAGAATTTAAACCACTGGAAGAGAAGCTGCTAAATGAGCGTTCTCATTTAAGTGAAACTGAATTTGAGCATAAAGTAAACGAATTTAATGCAAAAGTTAGCCACGTTAGAAAAGAAATTCAGATTAAGAAAACAAAGCTTGAACAAGCCCACGCTGAGGCTATGAGTAGAGTCCATGAAACAACTATTACAATAATTAGTGAACTTGCCGAGAAATATAACCTTAATTTGGTAATTCCAAGTGCTCAAGTCTTATATGCCAAAAATAATTTGAATATAACTTCCGAAGTGACTTTTATGTTGAATGAGAGATTAAAAGAAGTAACAATAAACTATTGATAGTGTTGTATGGATTGTTGTGTGTCATTCCCGCGTAGGCGGGAATGACATAAACAAGAAAGTATTTAATATGGCAGAATTTACACCAATTACAATTGCATACGGGGACGGTATAGGTCCTGAAATAATGGAGGCAGTGCTTTATATATTACGTAAAGCCGAGGCTCGTATTCGTTTAGAAACCATTGAAGTAGGTGAAAAGCTTTACAAGAAGCATTATACTTCAGGCATAAGCGAGGAAAGTTGGGAATCAATACAACGCACCGGTATTATACTTAAAGCCCCAATTACTACTCCGCAAGGTGGAGGATATAAAAGTTTAAATGTCACGATTCGTAAAACATTACAGCTTTTTGCTAATATTCGTCCTTCCGTTTCGTTTCATCCTTTTACTAGAACATTACATCCAAATTTGAACCTAACTATTATACGTGAGAATGAGGAAGATTTATACGCAGGTATAGAATACCGCCAAACGCATAATATGTATGAGTCCATGAAGTTGATAAGTCATATAGGATGTGAGAAGATTATTAGATATGCTTTTGAATATGCAGTAAAAAATAACCGTAAAAAAGTCACGTGTTTAAGCAAAGATAATATTATGAAATTTTCCGATGGGGTTTTGCATAAAGTATTTAATGAGATTGCAAAAGAATACCCGCAAATTAATAACGCGCATTATATTATCGATATCGGGACGGCAAGGCTTGCTACCACACCGGAAATATTTGACGTTATCGTAACTTCTAATTTATACGGTGATATCATATCTGACGTAGCTGCTGAAATTTCAGGCTCGGTAGGTCTTGCAGGTTCTGCAAATATTGGGCAGCATTATGCGATGTTTGAAGCGGTACATGGAAGTGCTCCCGATATTGCCGGTAAAGATATCGCAAATCCGTCAGGGTTTTTAAATGCTGCAATAATGATGCTAGTACATATAGGGCAGGGTGATATCGCTACATTAATCGAAAATGCTTGGAAAAAAACTATAGAGGATGGCGTTCATACAGCCGATATATATAACGAGCAGAGTTCTAGTAAAAAAGTCGGTACACAAGAATTTGCCGAAGAAGTAACGAAAAGATTAGGACAGTTACCGACAAAGCTACCTAAAGCAGATTATCCCTTAATTGCTGAGAAGCAAGACAGCAATATAGATTATAAAATTGATACTAAAGAAGTTAAGAAATTGGTCGGTACGGATATATTTGTGAATATGAATGTATCTTCCGCTCACGATATAGCAGATAAAATTAATAAACTTGATCTTGGTAATTTTGAGTTAAAAACAATCTCGTCAAAAGGATTAAAGCTGTGGCCTCGTGATACAAGGTTTGAAACTGTTTCCGATCATTGGTGTTGTCGTTTTATGAATAAAGACGGCACAGAAATAAAGCATTTAGATATAACAAGATTGCTTGAAGCTTTAAGCACAGCAAATATCGATTTTATCAAAGTAGAGAATCTGTTTGAATTTGACGGGGTTGCAGGTTATAGCTTGGCTCAAGGTGAGTAAAAACGTCATTGTGAGTGAACTTTAGTTCGTGCGGCAATACTCAGGACTTTTGCATGAGATTGCTTCGTCAATTATTTTATAATTTCCTTGCAATGACGCAAAAAGGATCAACACAATGACACTAAAAAAGGATCAACACAATGACACTATACTATATAGGAATTTTATTAGTAATTATTGGATTATTTGCTATATTTTCAGGAATCATCGGTTTTTTTAGATTTCCTGATTTTTATACTAAATTACATGCAGCAAGTGTTATTGAGAGTTTCGGCGTGCCTATTTGCTTAATAGGTTTTGCGTGCATTGAAGTAGATATTGTGAACTCTGTTAAATTAATTTTAGCGGCTTTATTGATTTTTATACTAAATCCGGTAGCAACTCATGCACTTGGTAAAGCATCTTTATTTATGAAAATTAGAGCTTATAGCACCGTCATTGCGAGGAAAATTACGAAGTAATTGACGAAGCAATCTCAGGATGCTTGATAAGATTGCCACGTTGAAATTACGTTTCTCCTCGCAATGACGTTAAATTTTAACAACCATATGACAGTAAAGACAGCTTTAAATTTTGATCTCGGCAATTACCTACTTAACTTAATTGTTTTTTTATTGATCTTAATCTCGATAAAAATAATTTTTGCTAAAAATTTACTAAATGCAGTGATTGCTGCTTCTGTATTTAGCTTATTAATTGGTGTATCCTATCTTATTATGGATGCTCCTGATGTCGCAATGACCGAGGCAGCACTTGGAGCTTGCTTATCAACATGCGTATATTTGAATTTATTGCGTAAATTACCTTCTGATTTAAAGAATATTGAGAGAACTAATATTATTCCAGCAAGTTTAATATGTTTATTGTTTGTAGTAACTCTTGCTTATATGGGGCTAGAATTACCGAATTACGGTGATGATAATGCTCCTATTCATATACATTCAAGTAAATATTATATCGAAAATACCCCTAGAGATATAGGTGTACCTTCTTTTGTTGCGGCTATTCTTGCAAGTTATCGTGGGTATGATACTTTAGGTGAAACTAGTGTAATTTTAATTGCAGGAATTGCCGTGCTGTTGATATTTTCAAGAAAGTCTGATGATGTTGTCATACCGCGACTTGATCGCGGTATCTCAGGACACAGCAGGCGATACAAGATCCCGTGGTCAAGCCACGGGATGACAAATCCAATAATAAAATATATTACTAGTTTTATAATACCTTATATAATTTTATATAGTATATATATTCAGCTTAACGGTGAGTCTTCGCCGGGTGGTGGGTTTCAAGCTGGTGTTATATTTGCATCTAGCCTTATTGCTTATGATTTAGTTTACGGTAATCGAAAATTAAGCCGATATTTTCCTCCTAACGTGCTATTTTGTATTGCGGTTTTAGGTGTAGCAATATATGCAATTGTAGGAACAATATCACTCTTTTTTAACGATAATTATTTAAATTATTATTCACTAACAAATTTTATCAATGATAAGCTACTTGCTCAGCATATTGCGATAGTTATTGTTGAAATTGGTATAGGTTTAACTGTTGCAGCTATTATGTACTTAATTTACAACGTATTTAATAATTATGAATAGTCTATTTGTACTAATTAAGCGTGAATTTATAGTGCAGAATCGCGTTAATAATATAATTAAATATCTAGTTATATTTTTTTTATTTTGCATAATTAGTACTGTTTTAATTAACAGTGAAAGGGATATTAACAAATTCGGTTTAATTTTTTCGGTAATTTGTTTATTAATTTCATTAATCGGTTTTTCTTCGGTTATATTTAAATCTGATTTGGAAGACGGAAGCTTAGAGTTATTATTATCAATTGTTAGTCATGAAAAAATTATATTGGCTAAATTTTTTGCTATATTTATCAGCAGTACGATAGGGCTGGTTTTTATTTTACCCATTATTTATGTTTTTTTTGATCAAACTTTGCTTGAGATAATATTTTTCTTTATTAGTGTATGGATGATATTAGTGTTATCAAGTAGTTTAGTAGTGTTATCCGGTAGCGTGCAATGTTATTTTAAGAAGAATGCTAACTTTGTCGGTACATTTATCATGCCGTTATTAATTCCGAATATTATAATGACAGGTTTAATATTACAAGATAATAACTTACAATTAATTTTTATTATGATAGGAATTAATTTAGTATTTTTACCGATTGCATTCTTCTTGAGTTCCTGTTTAATTAAAAATATTTATAATATTATGTGATTTTGCTTTATTTTTACTAATGTAGTGATATAAAATAAGATGAATATTATTAAATTTTTTTGAGCAAAATATATGTGGCAGGCTTTACGAAGGTTAATGGCAGCAAATCCTATGGGATTTTTTCTGTGGTCTATTATAACTAAATGGTATTTAATTATAGCAGTTGCTTCCTTAATTACTATATATTATACAGTATTGGGCTTAAAAAAAATTGGGTTTACAGATTATTTTACTGAAACTACAGTCGAGATATTAGATATAACTAAAGCAGTTGCTCAAAATTGTACTACAAAACTCGGTCCTAGTTGGGATCATTTAGTTCGTTTTTGGAATTGCTTAGGTGATCCTGGCGAATATAAGCATGAAGCAGGGACAGGAGCCAAAGTGTTAGAAGATGAAATAAATAAGCTTACGCCAAAACAAGCAGATAGTGCTGCAGACGCTGAACGTCCTATAATAAATCCTTATGAAGAACTAGAAAATCTAAATAATCTTAATAATACCCCAAGCGGTAGTAATAATAATCGTTAATTTATGTCACTTTAATATTATATGTCGGATACTGAAGATAATAAAAACAAACAAACAACACGTCGTGATTTTATGGTTCTAACGGCTAGTAGTGTTGCAGCAGTTGGGGCAGTATGTACTCTTTGGCCTCTCGTTAATTCTTTAAACCCTTCTGCGGACGTGCTAGCTTTATCATCAATTGAGGTTGATTTATCAAATATTGCGGTAGGTCAAACAGTTACGGTTAAATGGCAAGGTAAACCGGTTTTTATCACTAACCGTACGCCTGACAAAATAGCTGAAGCAAGAGCCGTTAAAATGTCAGAGCTGATTGATCCTGAAGCAGATGAAGCACGTGTGAAAGCAGGGCATGATAATTGGCTAGTGACGATCGGGATCTGCACGCATTTAGGTTGTGTGCCGCTTGCTAATCAAGGTGAATATGATGGATGGTTCTGTCCGTGCCATGGTTCACAATATGATTCTTCAGGTAGAGTTAGAAGAGGTCCTGCTCCTTTAAATTTAGCTGTGCCGCCTTACACTTTTATTAGCGACAAAAAAATTAGAATCGGGTAATTATTTATGAATGAAGATATTACCCCTAAAAAGCCTAATGCTATTATAGAATGGATAGATTATCGTCTTCCTATTTTTGCGTTCCTAAAGCACTTTAGTCATTATCAAACTCCGAAAAATCTTAGTTATTTGTGGAATTTAGGCTCTATTGCCGGTATTGCGTTAGTAATTCAGATAATCACCGGCGTCATACTTGCTATGCACTATACTCCGCATGTTGATCATGCTTTCGATAGTGTTGAGCGAATCATGCGTAACGTGAATTATGGTTGGTTACTGCGTTATACTCATGCGGTAGGTGCATCGATGTTTTTTGCCGCCGTATACTTACACATAGCAAGAGGTTTGTATTACGGCTCTTATAAAGCACCTAGAGAACTGCTTTGGCATATCGGTATCATCATTTTTCTAACCATGATGGCTACTGCTTTCATGGGTTACGTGCTGCCTTGGGGGCAGATGAGCTACTGGGGAGCAACGGTTATTACTAATTTATTTTCCGCTATTCCGTTAATAGGGGAATTCATAGTTACGTGGTTATGGGGTGGTTTTTCTGTTGATAACCCGACATTAAATAGGTTCTTTTCACTGCATTATTTATTGCCGTTTATTATTGTTGCTTTAGTGATGCTGCATTTAGTGGCCTTGCATCAGCATGGTTCAAATAACCCAAAAGGTATAGATGTTAAAAGCCCTAAAGATACTATTCCGTTCCACCCTTATTATACCGTAAAGGATTTTGTCGGTTTCGGAGTTTATTTCATAATATTTGCCTATTTTATTTTTTATGAACCTAATTATTTAGGACATCCCGATAATTACATTCCGGCAAATCCGTTAGTTACACCTGCCCACATTGTCCCTGAATGGTATTTTCTGCCGTTTTATGCAATACTTAGAGCCGTGCCGTCTAAGCTCGGTGGGGTGCTATTAATGTTCGGAAGTATATTTGTGTTATTCTTACTACCTTGGCTTGATACTTCAAAAGTTAGAAGTAGCAATTATAGACCGATATACCGCATTGCTTTTTGGATATTTATGGCAGATTGTTTATTGCTTGGTTATTTAGGCGGGCAGCCGGCAGAAGAGCCGTATATTACCATTAGCCGTTTTGCTGCTTGTTATTACTTTTTTCATTTCTTAGTAGCTCTGCCGCTGATAGGTAAATATGAAAAACCGCTGCCATTGCCGGAGGGGTTGTAAGAGTTAAGTCATTGCGAAGCAATCTCAGTAGTGTGTTATTATTTCATGAGATTGCCGAGCAGCCTATGGCTGCTCGCAATGACGTTTTTTGTATTATACAAATTTATGAAGTAACCAATAGTATATATAGTAACTAACAAGAAAAATGGTATACTCTATACTGGTGTTACTTCTAATTTAATAAAAAGAATATATCAACACAAAAATGATACAATTAAGGGGTTTAGTAAAAAGTATAATTGCAAAATTTTAGTGTTTTATGAGATTCATCAAACTATGCATTCAGCAATAAATAGAGAAAAACAAATTAAAGCCGGTTTAAGAGACAAAAAAATTAAATTAATAGAACAAACAAATATAAATTGGGATGATTTGTATAATGAAATTATTCTGTAATAAAAACATCATTGCAAGGAAAGACAAAATCTCAACACGACAATCTTATAAAATAATAATAAATTCCTGAGATTGCTTCGTCAAAATTTTCAATTTTTTCTCGCAATGATGACTCAAAAAAATTTATGAAAACTAAACTACTTATCTCTATCATCATACTACTAACTTCGTGCTTAAGTTTAGCCAACGAAGAAGTATTACATCCAAAAAAGATGAAATGGTCGTTTGACGGCGTATTTGGTACAGTTAATCGTGAAGCAGCACAAAGAGGTTTTCAGGTCTATAAAGAAGTTTGTAGTGTCTGCCATGGTTTAAACCATTTGTATTACCGTAATCTTAAAGATATCGGCTTTTCGGATGACGAGATAAAAGAGATTGCCAAAGGCTATACGATAAAAGACGGACCTAATGATGACGGTGAGATGTTTGACCGCCCCGCTCTTCCCTCTGATCGTTTTGTACCTCCTTACCCTAATGAGCAAGCAGCAAGAGCAGCTAATAACGGTGCCCATCCTCCTGATTTATCGTTGATAATAAAAGCACGTCATGACGGAGCTAATTATATATATTCGCTACTTACCGGCTATACCGAACCGCCGGCAGATTTTAAGCTGATGCAGGGAACTCATTATAATCCCTATTTCCCTGGCAAGCAAATAGCAATGCCGCCGCAGCTTACAGACGGGCAGGTAACCTATATGGACGGTACTAACGCAAGTGTAGAGCAGATGTCGCAAGACGTTGCGGTATTTCTACAATGGGCAGCTGAGCCGGAAATGGAACATCGTAAATCTATGGGTCTTAAAGTTATGATGTTTTTAGCGGTATTTACTATCTTTTTCTATATTGCAAAAAACCGCATTTGGTCTAATTTAAAGTAATTGTTGAGTGGATCAGTTTCCCTATTATTGGCGTTGTTGCATGGATCATTAAATATGTTCGATGTCATTTCTGCGAAAGCAGGAATCCAGTTTTTTAATCTAATTATATAATAAATTTTTATATAGTTTGCTGTGTTTTTATCATTTTTTACTGGATTCCTGCTTTCGTAGAAATGATATAAATAATCAGTCCATGTTGCCCCTTTTTGCCTCTTTCTTAGTATAATGACTTATCTTTGCTATACTTATCCTAAAATTTATATAGATAGGTATTTATGATTACTTTACTTGCGGCGATCACAGGATTTATTAGTTCAATAATTCCTGAAATTTTGAAAATATATAAAGATATTAACGGCAAAAAACACGAGATAAATATTTTAGACTGTCAAATTGCGAATAACAAACTTAATCAGTCTAAAACTTTTACAGAGCTTACCATATCACAAGAAATGGCAGAGCAATATTCTCTTTACTCCACTTATAAATCAGGTGTTAGTTGGGTTGATGCTTTAAATGGCTCGGTAAGACCCGTGCTTGCCTATAGCTTTTTTTGCAATGTATGGAGGAGTTAAATATGTTCAATATAAATCGTTAAAAAGTTCTGCTCTGCTAGTTGAATATATTATGGAGCATAGCAGATCAAACTATTTTTGCGGAGATTATTAGTTTTTATTTTGGGCAGCGTACTTTCAGCAAATTATGGAAATGTAAGACTTGAATTTAAATAGATAATTTTATATATTTAAATATATAACTAACAAAATTAATGGTGGTTTTATGTTAAAGGGCGTAAGATTATATATTCCGTCTATAGCAGCTATGATTTTATCTAGTAATATTGCAATAGCTAATAAGAATTATGATTCCGGTAATGCAACGCCACTGCGTCAGGTAGCATATTTAATAGATAATCAAATTACAAATATTGATAATTTATTTAAAAATAGATTGCCGCTTTATGAATCTAATAGCATAAAAAGCAATTTTATTACTAAAGATAAGCAGTATATTATTGTTATGGAAGTACCTGGCTTTGATAAAAGTCAAATTAAGGTTAAAGTAAACGGTAATAAATTATTTATTACAGGGAACATAGAAGAAAAAAATAAAGTTGATGATTCAGATAATTATATGAATAAAAATTTTAATTATGTAATATCATTATATGAAGATGTAAATCAGGCAAATATCTCTTCAAGCCTTAAGAATGGAATACTTACTATTATTCTACCTCGTATTGAGATTAAAGAACAAGCAGCAAGAGAGATAGTAATTGATTAATCAAGCATTGCTAAATATTAGCATTTAATTTTTCTGAAACAAAACCTTTCTCTATATAGTTAGGTAATTTTATTAGCTCCTGCTTTAGTTCATTATCTACTCCCATGGTTTCAAATTTTCGATCGACTAAGAAAATTATAGGTTTAGTGTTATGAATAAAGAAGAAGTCAAAGTTCGGTTTGTTATCAGAATATCGATTAACACGAGGAAAATGATAAGCATGAGTAACAATAGCAATTTCGGCGTTACTTAAGTCAATATTACCGTTTTCATGCTCTTTATATAGAGTTTTAAATTGTCCGCCGGTATTGGTTTGGTTTTCGTAAAGGTATAAAAATTTTCTTTTGGATAATCGGTAATAATATTTTTATCAAGCGCTTCTTGTAGTAATTTATTATCATACGCTCCGCCGTTAAACAAAATCATCGGTCCGTATTTTTTTAATTCTTCATATGTTAGGCTAGATATTTGCTTATTAAGTTTTTTAGCTGCTACTTCTCTTGCAATCTCTATGCCAAGCCTCATCCTATTATATCCGTCCTCTTTATCTGCAGCCCCTATATTTTGAGTATCGGAATTGATAGGTATTTTGGTATAAGAATGTCTTGCGGATAAAACCCATACATATTTTATATTCTTATCTATCTTAGGATTTTCGGTTACATAAATATTGTGTATTTCTGAGATAAAATTCTTGTGGATTTTTTCATTAGCAGGATCAAACTCTAGATTATTTAGATCGGTTATTACCTGCTCAAAATGTTTATCTTGAGTAAATTTTTGATAACTCTGAAATCCTAGAACCGAGGCTATAGCTATAATAAATATAGAAATAGCAGTAGTAAAGTTTTTATATTGTATAGTTTTTCATGTTGCGATAAAAATAATAAGGTTGAAATATGAAAAGGTCATACCAAAGCTTGACCATGATATCAAGAAAAATAACTTTTAGTAATTTATTCGTTTTTTAGCTTTGCTAGATCTTAAGGGGTAGGGAATTTTTCAAGCTTTTTAGGTAATGTTGCTGTAAGCTTAAATTGTGTTACTCCTATTGGTTTTTGGATGCCTTCTATAGCGTATTCTATAGTAATACCTTGTTTTTCTTCGCACAAAATTAACCCAATTGTAGGATTATCCGAATTATCTTTAATTGTGCGATCCATTAAATTAAGATAAAAATTTAGTTTACCGACATATTCCGGCTTAAACTTGCCGGTTTTTAATTCAATAACAACATAGCATTTGAGTTTTATGTGATAAAAAAAACTAAATCCAAATAATAATCTGCTCCCTCAAGTTCTATATGATACTGATTGCCAACAAATGCAAAACCTTGTCCTAACTCTAATAAAAAGTTTTTAATATTATCTATCAATTTATTTTCTAAATCTCGTGCTATTATTTTACCTTGAATATCTAAAAATTCTAAGTTATACGGGTCTTTTATAATCAACCTTGCTAAATCAGACTGTAGCTCAGGTACAGAAAGTTATTTATACCTTTCTTCGCGCTGACCTTTCATGTAAATTACTTTTAATTTGCAAAGATAATACATTTCTTGACCAACCATTTTCGATGGTTTGTTGTGCACACCAAATTCTTTGATTTATATTTTTGAGTTTTGAAAAAATAATAATATTATGACTCCATGGGATTTCTTCAACCGCCTGTTGGAGAATTTTGTCATTATTATATTTTGCAAAAAACTGACGCATATAAGAAAGGTTTTGATATGATAACCCTTTCATTTCAGGAAATTCTTTACGCAAATCATCAGAAATATTTTGAATACCCATTTTTCTTTATTCTGACGTTCTAAAATTAATTTTCCTATATTCCAATAAAGAACTATCAATTCTTTATTCACTACTAAATGGGCGCTAATACGAGCTTTGCTAATTTCTTGTTTTAAATTTTTAATTAAATCAGTATATGATTGATTACTTAAAGAATTGCTCATTGATTTTCACTACTTCTTACCACCCGCATTCATAGCAAGGTTTGCAGAAACAAATTCTTCAAGGTCACCGTCAAGCACTCCTTTAGTATCGGAAGTTTCATAATCGGTACGTAAATCTTTTACCATTTGATAAGGTTGCAAAACATATGATCTAATTTGATGTCCCCAGCTATTATCGGTTTTAGCGGCATTCTGCTCGTTAACGCTATCGGTACGTTTTTGCATTTCAAGCTCATAGAGTTTGGCTTGAAGCATTTTCATCGCTTGAGCTTTATTTTTATGCTGCGATCTATCGCTTTGGCATTGTGTTACCGTACCGGTTGGTATATGAGTGATACGTACAGCTGAATCGGTAGTATTAACGTGCTGCCCGCCGGCTCCCGATGCTCTAAAAGTATCGATTCTTAAATCTTTATCCTCAATAGTAATTGCTATATTATCATCAATTTCGGGATATACCCAGCTACTTGCAAAGCTAGTCATTCTTTTACCGGCTGCATTAAACGGAGAAATACGTACTAATCTGTGAACGCCAGCTTCGGTCTTAAACCAGCCGTAAGCACGCTTTCCTATTATCCTAATCGTGCATGATTTAATGCCTGCCTCTTCGCCGTTAATCATATTGATTATTTCGGTTTTAAAGCCGAGTCTTTCGGCAAAACGCAAATACATACGCATCATAATAGACGCCCAGTCATGGCTTTCAGTGCCCCCGGCTCCAGCATTAATCTCTAAAAAGCAATTATTATCGTCTGCTTCACCTGAAAACAAACATTCCGTTTCAAATTTGGCAGCAATGATGCTTAAATTTTTTAAGTCCTGTTCAATTTGTGAAAGTGTTTCTAAATCGTTTTCGGCTTCGGCCATTTCTTCAAGTTCTAAAGCATCTTTTAAATTGGATTTGAGTTTATTAAAAGCGTTTAGTTTTTCTTCTAGATTACTTTTTTCTCGCAGTAATTTTTGAGCATTAGCCTGATCATTCCATAAACTAGGATCGGCTGTTAACTCTTCTAACGCGTTCAGTCTTTCAGTTGATGCGTCAACGTCAAAGTGACCTCCAAAGTAGTTCTAAAGACTGCTCAATTTTTTTTACATAATTTTCTATTTCAGCTCGCATTATTTTTTCCTGTTATAAATTTCGATTTTGTTATATATTACTGTGGTTTATTGTCTGTTATCCCGCGACTTAATCGCGGGATCTTGTAATTACAGACTGTGTCCTGAGATCCCGCGATTAAGTCGCGGGATAACAGACAATAAACAAATGCAAATTATATCACAATAATTATGAATAATCAAAAATATATAAGGAACTTCTCAATAATCGCTCATATTGATCACGGTAAATCTACGTTAGCCGATAGGTTAATTGAACATTGCGGCGGCTTGCAGGCTAGAGAAATGAGCCAGCAAGTGCTAGATTCGATGGATATTGAAAAAGAGAGAGGTATAACCATTAAGGCACAAACCGTGCGGCTTGTATATAAAGCTAAAGACGGTAACACCTACTATTTGAATCTAATGGACACTCCTGGGCATGTCGATTTTGCTTATGAAGTTAGTAGGTCACTTGCTGCTTGTGAAGGTTCGTTATTGGTAGTTGATAGTACGCAAGGAGTAGAAGCACAAACGCTTACCAATGTTTACCAAGCAATCGAGAATGATCATGCGGTTGTACTGGTGCTGAACAAGCGTGACCTACCGGCGTCAGAACCTGAACAGGTTAAGCAGCAAATAGAGGATATAATCGGAATCGATGCAAGTGAGGCTGTGCTAATCTCTGCTAAAAGCGGTATAGGGATTGATTTAGTTTTAGAGGCTATAGTAAATAAATTACCTCCGCCAAAAGAAAGTAGTGCTGATATTTTGAAAGCTTTGCTTGTTGATAGTTGGTATGACCCATATCTTGGCGTGGTTCTTTTAGTACGTGTTATTGATGGCTACTTACGTAAGAATATGCGTATTAAAATGATGGCTACTAACTCGGTTTATACCGTTGAGAATGTTGGCTATTTTACTCCGAAAAAACATATTTCGGATGTTCTACATGCAGGCGAAATCGGCTTCTTTACTGCGGCTATAAAGCAAGTAGCGGATTGTAAAGTTGGGGATACTATCACTGATGAAAAAAAGCCTTGTGAGCAAGCTCTACCGGGTTTTAAACCAAACTTACCCGTAGTGTTTTGTGGTCTTTATCCAACGGATAGCTCGGAATTTGAGCATCTAAAGGATTCACTAGCTAAATTACGCCTTAATGATGCTAGTTTTGAGTATGAAATGGAAAGCTCTTCGGCACTCGGAGTAGGTTTTAGATGCGGCTTTTTAGGGCTGTTACATTTAGAGATAATCCAAGAACGTTTAAGTAGGGAATTCGATTTAGATTTAATCACTACCGCTCCAAGCGTGGTGTATAAAATTCATATGCGGGACGGTGAGAGCTTAGAGATACATAACCCGGCAGATTTGCCTGATTTACAAAAAATCGAATCAATGGAAGAGCCTTGGATTAAGGCAACTATAATGGTACCTGATGAGTTTTTAGGTGCGGTACTATCGCTTTGTACGGAAAAGAGAGGGGTGCAGCTCGATCATAGCTATATAGCAAATAGGGCTAAAATAATTTATAAATTACCGCTAAATGAGATAGTTTACGATTTCTACGATCGTTTAAAAAGCTGTTCTAAAGGTTATGCAAGTTTTGAATGGCAAATGGATGTTTATGAACCTTCCGAACTTGTTAAGCTTGGGATTTTGGTTAACGCAGAGGCGGTTGATGCACTATCCACAATCGTACACCGCTCACGTGCCGAGCAAAGGGGGAGGGCATTATGCGTAAGGTTAAAGGATTTAATACCGAGACAGCAGATTGATATAGCAATTCAAGCAAGTATAGGTAGCCGTATTATCGCTCGTGAGACTATTAAAGCCCTACGTAAAGATGTTTTATCGAAATGTTACGGCGGTGATATAAGTCGTAAACGTAAATTACTTGAGAAACAAAAAGCAGGTAAAAAGAGAATGAGACAGTACGGTAATATCGAAATTCCGCAATCTGCGTTTATTGCAGCTTTAAAAATAGGTGATGAATAAAACTTTTTTATTTTATATAAAGAAAACGCTAGACGTTATAATAAAGATTTGTTATAAGGAAGTATCTGAATCTTCCAGATGCTTCTAATGTTCCTCGGTAGCTCAGTGGTAGAGCAAACGGCTGTTAACCGTTCGGTCGCTGGTTCGAGTCCGGCCCGGGGAGCCATTCCTCGATTTTTGACAAATTTACGAATGAATCAAACGGTGAATGCAGCATAAAGTCAAGCTTTTTGCCTGTTAATTTAATTGTCGAAAACACAGTTTTTATTAGGCGTCTTTTTCCCTCAGCATTCAACAAAACAAAATATTGATGTGCATTGGCCACTAAATTTAGTACATCTATCATTTTTTCCGTAAAACAATCATCACCTTTATTATGTTCTGCTATCTCTAACATTACTTTATCACGACGTGTTGTTAATTTATATTTATCTTCTTCGTATTCTTCATTTGTAAATATACCTTCTAAAAGTTTACTTCTAAGCTTATCAAGGCTATTTTTTACACTGATAAGCTCTTTATTTAATTCTGGTATTCTTGTGTTATAATAATCTTTTTTATATTTTGCCGATTCTTTAACACTTTTAATTATTTTGCTCAATAAATCAGGCTCAATATACATTGATGCAAAAATGATGCAAAAACTTTTTCTATTTGTTCTATAATTCTTTAGTAACAATAGGCTCGTAAATATGAAGGTAGTATTTGTTGCCTTTTTTATAATGTATTACTCCGTGATAAAAAGTATTATTGAATATTTTATGTCGGGCAATGGGGCGTATTGGATGTGTTAGTTAACCCTTATGCACTTGGTACAAGCGACGGTATAAGAATAAGATTTATGCAGGATATCGATATTGCCATAAGACATCCTGAATCTTTTGCCGTTGCTAGGAAATAATCAACTAGCTTTTCTTGCTACTTCCATAGTACGAATACGATTTTAATATGAGGTCATTCATTACGCTGGGCTAATTTTAAATCATATCTTGCTTGTAAATTAATCCATAACTGGGCTGAAGTGTGAAAATATTTACCTAATCTTAGTGCCATCTCAGCCGTAAGAGTTCGGTTGCCATGCACTATAGCGTGAATACGGCTAGGTGGTACATCAATATCACGAGCTAGCTGGTTTTGACTTATATTTAAAGGCTTTGTAAATTCTTCATATTAAGACATCACCAGGGGTTATAAGGTCAAGTAATTAGGTCATAAATATTCTCCTAATGATCATTAACAGCTATAGTTAATGGGTATATGTATTATACATAAAATCATAATCAGAATAGCAGGACCCAGTTTACTCTTACTGAAGTTTTATATAAGACAGTTGCAGAAGTAGAGCAAATAACAGTAGATGAATGGTATCATTGGCTTGCTTATTTTAGACTGAAAAAATCTAGAAAACAGAACAACCTAAGAAAATAAAGGTCAAAATATTTAATTATTTTTTATTTAATAAGCTTTAATAAACGTTTTTGGTTATTTTGTATCTCAGAATTTATTGAATCAAGTTCAAGTGCCTTATTATAGCGTCAAATACTAACATATATTGACCTAGCTTTTCTAAAGTTAGACCTTTATTATTATATATTCTTGAAAATTTAGGATTTAACTCAATTGCTTTATTAAAAAATTCAATAGCTAATTCATATTTGCCTAAAATAGCTAAATTAGTACCTTTATTATAATAATATACTGAAGAGTCTCTCTTATCCTCTAATGCCAAAGCTGGATTAATTTGAATAGAGATTAATATAAGACTTAAAATTAAATATTGTCGGTAGTTTTGCATATTTTTCTTGTGAATTAAATTTTAGTATAAAAATACACTGAAAATAAACTATTAGAAAGAATACAAATTATTGTAAGTAAATAAGACTACTAAGGAAGTTAGAGTAACTTTTCGGAGGCTTGATAAAACTAGGGAGAGGCGGATGTTGTGCCTTTGATGTTGCAACCAAAGGTAACACCTGCCGTGGTAACCTAGTTGCTCCGGCTTGGCAATTCAGCCGGGCTATCGGTATCCACAAAAATTTTGTTCACCTAGACCGCAGAATTGATTACACTGATTTAAAGCAAATCAATTAGCACTCTTAAGCAAGAACCTAGAAATTTACCCGCACTTTTAAGTTACCTTGTTGAGCGAAATATTTACTCGCCACATTCGCATCATAATTAACGCCGTATTCCATCATTTGGTGTTGGGCAGTCACACCGACACCAAAGTTAAAGCTATTAGTCGTAAATGGGCTGTCCATCCCTTGTAACTTAGCATCGATAGCAGGGGTTTTATCTTTAAAGTTATAGTCTAGCATGCCGTAAATTGCAGGGATTAAAACTATATTTTCTACGTTAATATCTTTTGACATCCTAACACCTGCAAGTCCTTTAATCATATTATACTTCTTCCCTTTAACGATTAAATTTTGGAAAGTCGTACCGGTCTCAGTATATCCTGAATCTCTAATATCGGAATATCTAATCCCCACGGTCGGTGTTAAATTAATCGCTTTCGGAGCTAAACAACTGTAACCGGCTAAACTCTGTCTGGTATATGAACGTGATTTATATTTACCGATTGCCGTTTCATAACTGATCAAATTCCTACCCAAAGCAATATTACGCTGTGAATAATTCTTAACTTTACTATCACCGTAAGAAGCTATACCTTCAACCAATTTTTATTTAGTACATTATATAAGCCGTATAAAGAGTAAATATTGCTCTGTACTTTACTTTTATCGCCGACATTATTATTTTTCTGCTTTACCTTAGTATCAGCTCTAGTATAAGCAACGCCAAGTAAGAAATCATTGCCTACTCAACTATCAAAACCGATAGTACCGCCGGTTGAGTTAGATTTATAACTGCTTAGATTATTTTGTGCCTTTTGAGTACTATTGCCGACAAAAGGACTAGCCCACGTACCGAAATCTACTTCTGTCTCATCACCAGCAGAAATAGCAACTTTATTTTGACTTGTCTGAACTTTATTGATTCGAGAATCTAAAGAAGATGAATTACCGACTATACTATGAGATACAACTTGCATATTTACTGCAGTTATTACCGCTCCCGGTCTTACCATATCTGGTGTAACACGATCTAGTGTTTCTTTTTACTGCTCAATAGTAAAAAAACAAACTCGTCTTGAAACGTATCCGCCTCAGTATCTTCAGATGCACGGATCAGTGTTGCAATATCTTGTACCTCCTCCGGTGTAAAACTGCCTTCATCTATTTCTTTTTGCAATATTTCATTGGCTATATTAGTAGCCGATAAAGTGAATGATGAAGTATTTATCGACCATTTAATGAAACTCTTGTCATTACCGTCAATAAAAAATTTCATTTTATCGGCAGACAACGGAATTAGTCCATGTCCATCCTCTGAAGATATTAGTGAATATTTAGTATTTTCATTTATTTCTCCTATATGTACGTCAGTATCGTTAAACTGAATCTCTAATTCATCTAGTGAAGATAAATCCATTTTACTACCGGGTGTAATCACTATATTACCACCAGAATTTTTTGCTTGATCATAGCTTGTAGCCACAATTAGCTTACCTAAAAAACTGCTTTGGCCGGTATATGATACCGGTACTGCATTTAAATTAATCGTAGTACCGCTGTTAAATTACCATTAAAGGCAAGTGTGTTGGTAAATACTAAAGTTGCTCCGCTTGCAACTACACTATTAGCCGTTATATTGTTAGCAAATATATTTTTACCGAGCCGGGTGATAAGGTAATAATACCGTTACTATTAACGCTACTTGCAAAACTTGTCTTATTATTTGTCGTAATGTTACCAACCGGATTTGCTGCCGTACCTTATACAACCTATAGCCAAATTATGTTTTTGTATGATTAAATAAGTTGAAAATAAGATAAATTTGACTACTATAGGCTACAATACTTATTACGATGTAATATAGTCTTTGGAAAGAATTCTAATAATTTACAAAAAGTTTTTAAAAATGACTATTAATAATGATGTTTATATAAATCAGTTAAAAGCAGCAATGCTTATTCGTAAACTAATTGATCAAGTATTTGAAGCTTTTATAAATCCTAATATTACCTCAAAATTTTGGTTTACTAAAAGTAGCGATAAGCTAGAAGTTAAGAAACAAATTACTTGGACATGGGAAATGTACGGCTTCTCAGCTCAAATTAACGTGCAGGAAATTGAAAAAAATAAAAAAAATACTTATTGCATGGGATGTGTATAAAAACCCTAACATTGGTAGAATGGCAGTTTACTTCGATTAGTTCAGAAGAAACTTTTGTTACCATTACAAATACCGGTTTTATAGGTGATGAAGTAGTAAAACAGATTATTTTTTCAACTAAAAGATTTATCTTAGTGCTTGCCGGAGCTAAGGCATTTCTAGAGCATAATATTATTTTAAATCTTGTAATTGATCGCTTTACTAAAAAAATAGATTAATACTTAAAACTTTAAATTTTCCTTTAATAGTTTAATATGAGCAAAAAATTAAACTTTAAAGATACGCTTCCTATAGTAGCAGCTAAGAATATGCAAACTTCAATTCTAAATCCATTAATAACAAGACTAAAAACCTTATATAGCTCTCATGATACTTTACCAAGGCTAATAGAAGATGAGAAAATCAAAGCTCAGTCTTTAGAGGAATATTATGTAAAATTACAGATATTACTAAGTGAAGACGATGAAGCAGATAAAGCAGCATTACGCGATAAAGTTGTCGGAGAAAAGAAGTCGGTAGAAATAGAGAATATTTTTAAAGCCATAGATACGGAAGAAAAGATAAGGGAGTTGTTTGAAAAAATTATCAAGTTCAAGAAGAAAAAATTGATAATATAGTTAAGTCACTAAATGAAGAAAATAAGTTTGCGATACTTTGCAGAAATCTAACTAATAAAAAAGTACCTCAGAAATAAAAAATATAGTTGAGAAAATAAACAGAATGCAAGTTGATATAGGTCAAACCACGTTAATGCATTATCTATCTTATAAATGGGGAAAAGAAAAACTGTGGAACGACAAATTTGATTATGTATTTAGAATCAGGTTAAAGGAATTGTTAAGCAATTGGACAGTACGTTACGGTAATATAGTAGATGACTATATACTAAGTTGTTTTGTCCATTATTGTTTAGATTCTAAAGATATAAAACTTGAAGATATAAAAAGCATACAAGATAAAGATAGGATATTATTACTACTGGATGGTTATGATGAGGTAGCGTTTTTATCACAGAGTAATAGTGATTACCGAGATATTATGGATTCGGAAATATCGTAATGAATTCTAGGCCTAATGCGTTTATAGAAGCAATGAGCAACAGGTTTGAGCAGAAAGTAGACAATACAGGCTGGGATAGTGAAGGAAATTTTGAGTATGATAAAGAGCTTGGAACACCATTAAAAATCTTTTTGGATACTCATAGCCAAATAAAAGAAATATGTGCAGTTCCTATCAATACTGCATTAATATGTTTGGTTTGGAGCGATCAAGCAATAAGGGATAAATTTCAAAAAAAAACAGTAATAAAGATTTTAATATAAGTCATTTATATAGTGAAATAATAAACTGGCTTAATAATAGACAAAAACAAAATAAATATAAAAATAAAACAGAAGCTAATAATCACTTAAAAAAAAACAAAATGAGTTTTTTAGAGTAAATAGCCTATGAGTCGTTTGTTGCAACAGGGAAGTGAGTAGAGAACAAAGTAGTAGAAAGCAAGAAAGATATATTAGATATAGACGAAGTTATAGAACAAGGGCCATTAAGAAGAGAAGTGCAAAATTTTCAATTTATTCATTTAACATTTCAAGAATATCTAGCTGCATGTTATTTAAAAAATCAGTTAGCAGATAACAACATAAAATACACAGAGCAAATTTTATAGGTGCACATCGAAACGATCCGAAATATCTAATGATTCTGAAGTTTCTAGCATGGATGGTAAGTAATGAAAATAATCAAGAGTTAATAGAAATATTTTGGGAAGCTGTAACATGTAATGTTGATGGAATATTAGAGCTAGGAATTGAAAGAAAGATTATACTCTTAATGCATTTATTAGCTCAAAGCAAAATTAACGGAAAATTTAATAGTAGAATACCATATTTAAAACAAATACAAGAGTTGATATATGAGATCGTACTAAAAGATAGTACAGATTGGGAACAACATATAATAGACAGCGGATATTTATCGGAAGAGATCGCTAAGCTAATAAATGAGAAATTACGAAACAAAGCAACTATATTTCAAGCATTTAAAACAGCTATAGAAATAATCACAAGCTTAATAAATAAAAATACGTCGGGTAATAAAACAAAAATTTATGAAAGGATTAATCGGTTTATTAAAAGTTGATGATACGCAATTAAAGAAGCTAGTATTACAAAAATTGGCACATATATTAGATGAGACGATAGACGAGATGGTAATACAAGAAAGTGTAAACACAATAACATCATTATTAAATATTTATTTGGGAATTAAATAGATGTGTAAATATAATATTGATTAAAATAATTAATACTATATCTGATTTAGATGAAGCATTATTAAAACAAGTACAAAAATTACAAAATAAATCTTTAGTTACTACTAGCATGATTGAGATAGTAAATGCAAAACCTAGTTTAGCAAAAGAAGCATTCAAAGTATTGAAAGAACTAGTTAATGATTCCAACGAAAGTATCAAATTTGCAGTTATTGGGTATAGTTGAGATAGTAAAAGCAAATCCTAATTTAGCAAAAAAAAAACATTTAAAATGTTGAAAGAGTTACTTAGTGATGATGTTGTCAAGTATGCAGCTGTTGATAGTATTGAGATAGTAAAAATAATGCACACAACAGAAGCATTTGATGCATTAAAAGCGTTGCTTAGTGATCTTGATATTGATAATTACACTCATAGTCATGTTAAGGAGGAGGCCGTTAGAAGCTGAGGGGAAGTAGTAAAAGCAATGCATGTAGAATCCGCATTTAAAGCATTGACAGAACTAGTTGGAGATCCTAATAAAAGTATTAAGTATGCAGCTATTTGGAGTTTAGTTGTGGTAATAGAAACAAAGCCTAGTACTACAGAAGAAGTATTTATAATATTAAAAGAGGTGTTGCTCCTGATAATTATTTTAAGTCTGAAGCTGCTAAGAGCATAGCTGAGATAGTAAGAGCAAATTCTAGTATGACGAAAGAAGCATTTAGTGTTTTAAAAAAGCTGATTATTGATCATAATATTGAAGATTTTATTAAGTGTGAAATTGCTAGTAGTCAGAAATAGTAAAAGTGATGCCATCAGAAGAAATAATTACTGGATTGAAAGAGTTAATAATCCTAACTGTTATGTCAGATATGTAGCTGTTTGGAGTTTAGTCGAGATAATAGAAAGAAAGCCTAATATAGCGATAGAAGTATTTATAGGAGTAAAAGAATTGATTATAAATTCTAACATTGATAAATTATATTAGGTGTGAAGCTATTATGAATTTAGCGGGAATAGTGGAAGTAATACCTCATCTAGCAGAAAGAGCATATAGTGTTTTAAAAGGGCTACTACTTAATAAGCCTTACTACAACGAAGATGTCAAGTATGCAGCTGCTGTAAGTTTAATTAATATAATAAATGTAAGATCATTTGATAAAGTATAAACAAATTAATAGGTTAATAAAAATAATTGATCTACATAGAACTCAAAATTTTGATAAGGTTTGATAAGGATTTATATTCAGAAATAGACGCCAAAACCACTCTACACACAATAACCGATTACATCTCAAGAATATGAAAAAAGTAAAAAGCCTGAAGTAATAGAATGGTTTATTGCGAGTTTTAACGAATTACCGAATATAAGCGAAACGCAAATCTTTTTAAAAGAAATATGTAAAAGCATATTAAAAAGCGATGTGATGAATGAGTGAGAGAGTAAGTTTATTTTAAATGGTATAAAGAAATATAATTTTACTTTTACGGTATCGGTTAGTAAAGAACCAGGAATAGAAGGCAAGATAATATTTGAAGATAGAAACTATGCAATATTTACAACCGATAGTTCAGCAAGCAAAATAGTAAGTTTAGAGGAGTTTGCAACTAAATTACTTGCAGAAACAGACGATCCGTTAGTAGAACAATATAAAACACATAAACCTCTATTCCTAAACAAAGGATTAGCTCTTAAAATAGTAGCCAGTGATATTAATTACGTAAGTAGTATTACAAATGAAAATACAAACTTTTTACTGAAAAATATCTTTTATCTTATGCAGGTGATAATAAAGATAAGTTCGTAATGTTGTTAGAAAAAAGAAGTCTTTTCGGTGATCATCTAATATATAAATTTGGTGAGGATAATTTAAAGAAAATAGCCACTATTTATCCAGCAGAAATTAACACAGAACTAAGAGGCAACTATTTAACGAATTAGCAGTCCAAGAACCATGTGATTGCTTTATTAAGAATGAAAAGCTTGAGCCTGAAGAAGAAAAACAGATATTTAAACATAGTAGTAAGCTGAAGTTTTCAAGTGCAATAATTCAAGATGCAAAAATAAGGTTGAAAACCAGTAATTTTAAATTACTAGATGCTGGGGCAAATAAAAGATTAGATGCCTATGCAATTAAGATAGATAGCCACAATAAAACACTAAAAGCTAGTGGAACAATACAAAAAGCAGAAATCTTTAGAGAAATTGAAAGTTTAGCACAAGAAAGCCCATTATTATACGATTACTGTAATGCATTTTATTGGAATATAAAAAAATATCATAAATGCTTGCTGTATTGCTGAAACTAAAATATTTAAAAATAATATTAATGAGAAAGAGGGTATAATAAAAATATTAGCAAAAGGTATAGATTTAATAACGCAAAGTTTCTTAATAGATATATTAACAGATTTGGCTTGCAGTATAGTAGCAGCAAGGCATGAGAGAAAGCATGGAAATAAAGTAATTAGTATAAACGATATTATTCGCAATAAAATTGGAATGGAGGATTTAGACGATAACTTAAAGAAAATAGCTATTATTAAAACACAAGAATGTAGAAACGAAATAATAAATCTCTCAAAAACACCTATATCAAATTCTTATTCCACTAAATTTCGAGCTAATATAAAAGAATTAGGTAATGTAGTTAGAGAATTTGGGCTTCCTAAAGCTATAGAAAGACATGATAAGGACAATATAGATGTGCAACTAGCTTTAAAGGACTCTATATTTATTTATTGAATCTTTATATACAAACTGTGATGATATATTGAATGAAAAAAGTGATATATTTTTTAGAAGAAGATAATCTAAAGAAGAAAGTTTTTGGCAAATAAGCTTTATACGAGATAAGCAATAACAGTACTAATAAAACATAATGAAGTTGCTTAAATACCAAAAGGTTAAAATTATCATGCTTCTTTAGGATTTAAAAGCTATTTACTATTGCAATTTCTAAGTTTTTGTTTTAATTGTAATCAACTATTATTAATAAAAATAAGAAATGACTTTTATGGAAGATTTAAGCTTTTGGAAAGAAAAGTTTGAAACTTGCGTTTACGCTAAAAAACTATTATACAACATTGAATATTTAAACGCTAAAGTAAAAAATCCTGTTGATATAGAAGAAGTTAAAAAAGGTATCTACTACGCTCGCAAGTATCACGGCTTACAAATGCGTCAATCAGGCGATCCTTATTATTCTCAGCCAATTGAAGTAGCGATTATGCTCGCAGAGTTTGTAGCCGAAGAAGCTCCTAAGCTTTATAATGCTATTATGTTGCAAGCTGCTTTACTGCATGATACTATTGAAGATACAGAACTGGCTGAAGAAGTAATAACTACAATTTTTGGACCGGAAGTAGCAAAGCACGTAGAGGGTTTAACTAGAATAAAACCTTAGGGAAAAATAAGTAGTGAGGAAAGTCTGAATTTGTTAGTTAGACAAAAAAGATATGATACAGTATTAATAAAGTTCTTTGACAAAATGCATAATTTACAAACTTTAGGTGCTAAATCACCTGAAAAAATGAGGAAAGTGATAGAGGAAAGTTTAATTAGTTTTGTAAAAATTGCTATGTATATAGAGGCACATGAAATAAAACAACAATTAATTAAACTGTGCTACAAATAAATTCTGATGAATAATTTCTGCAGGGTTATAATTAAAAGTATTTTTTAATATATTAGCACAATAAATATATGATACATAAAATGCTACAGGACCTGCACAATCTAATAAAAAAAAACGCTATAATAGTTTTAATATTACTTTTATCTTCTTAGGATCAATATTAGCTTGTTCTAAAAGTTTTTCTTAAATATCGTTTAGCATCCACTCCGGTGTCTCTCTAAGCGAAGTTTGCCCGATGACTCCTACTATAGCGATTCTAGCACCGATTAAAAAAGCTATACGCCAACTAAAACCAAATGAAGTAACTAAAGAAGCTAAGCATAATGCTCCAAAACCACCTAATATACAAAAACTATCTAAAGTTGCTACAGTTGGATATTGTACAGGTGGTTTAATAAATGCAGTTAAATATACATCTGCTCCTATTACTTTTCCCATGGAGGACATGCCTTGTGCCATACGGCATGCTATCATAACCCATGTAGCTACAATTCCTATTTCATCATAAGTTGAAGATTTGCCATAATAAAACACGCTATAGCCATAAGCAAAGTAGTTATTATTATAGTTGATTTTCTTCCTATATTATCACCAAGCCAACCAAAGATTAATGCTCCTATCGGTCTAAATACATATGTTGAACATAATGCAGCTGCTTCATAGATTAGAGCAGTCTGAGGATCAGCTTGAGGAAAAAATAGCTCGTTGAGAAGCACTGCCATATGTACATATAAATATAAATCAAAATATTCAAGAAAAGTTCCAATAGACAAAATGCCTCATGCTTGTTTTTGTTCTCTATTTAAACTTGTTTGTGCTTTCTCATAGCCGAGCATAAATTCTTTATAAAAAATTAAATTGTAAGGAAATCTATACTGTTTTATATAAAAGTCAATAGGAAATTTCGCTTTATACAAAAATCAGAAAGTGAAGTGCAACTTATTATTAATTTATGTTATCCATTTTGTAAATATAATTGCACTAGTTTAAAGCGGTATGTCCGTGTACCTGAGCATTCATCACAAGCCCAAAGCCGATTAGCATGGATGCGATCATTGTGCCGCCGTAAGAAATAAACGGCAGCGGTACGCCTACTACGGGAAGCAAGCCCATAACCATAGCTATATTAATAAATACGTGACTAAATAAGATTGAAGTAATACCTATTACCATTAATTTACTAAAAATCTCTCGGCAATTTGCGACAATTAATAAAGAAATAGTTATAAGTGCAAAATATAATATTAGTAAAAACATTCCTCCTATAAAGCCGAACTCTTCAGCGAAGGTAGCAAAGATAAAGTCAGTTTGATGTTCGGGAAGAAAATCCAAATGGCTTTGGCTACCTTGATTTAAACCGCGTCCAAATAGGCTACCTGAACCTATAGCGATTTTAGACTGAATAATATTATAACTAGCACCGAGCGGATCATGTTCGGGATCTAAAAAAACCATTACCCGTTTTTTTTGATAATCATACATCATATTCCAAGCAATAGGTAGGCTAATAAGAGCAGCAAGACCTAGTATTATAAAATATTTTATTCTAAAACCTGCCGCAAAAAATATAATTGCCGAAACAATTAAAACAATCATTCCCGTACCTAAATCCGGTTCTCTAATTATTAGAAAAGCCGGTATTAAAACTCCTATAATAGGTATAATAACTTTATGAAATTTTGTAAGATCATCAATTGTTAGTGAATGGCAATATCTAGCAAGCATTAGTACAACGGCGATTTTTATCGGTTCGGAAGGTTGAAGCTTAACTATACCGATATCAATCCATCTTTTACCGCCCATGGCAGTTGAGCCGAAAAGCTCCACGGCTACTAGTAAAGCGAGTACGCACAAATAAAAGATATACGATAACCTAAATATTATGCGTAAATCAATTAATGCAATAATAATAGCTAAAGGCAAGAATATACAAAAATTTATAATTTGTTTGTAAGCCCAGGGCTGCAAATTGCTATTTGCTGCAGAATAAAGCACAATGAAACCAATACAGCAAATTAAGCTAATTAGTAAAATTAAAGTAATCGGTAATTTTTGTAATTGTTCTAGATAATTTTTATGCATTGTTTTTGTATTCAGTAGAGGTGTTGTATGTCATTCCTGCAAAAGCAGGAATCCAGTACTTTAAAGCTTTTTAAAAGCTTTATTTAAAAAGTAAAACTATATAAAAATCTTGATTTCAAAGATTTTTTGAAAAGCTCAATTTATTTCGCTTTTTCCTGGATTCCTGCTTTCGCAGGAATGACATAACAGGATTCCAGTAACAAATCTGCTAACTAAACCCCAACATCAAACACCTTGAAAATAAATACTAATTCGTCAGCTATCTCTTTCAGATAATCAAAACGACCGGCAGAACCTTTATGTCCCGTCTCCATATTTGTTTTTAATAATAAGGGATTATTATCCATTTTTAGTTCTCGTAATTTTGCTACCCATTTAGCAGGTTCCCAGTAACCTACACGTGGGTCGGATATACCGCAAGTAACGAATAGAGCAGGGTAGTTTTGTGCTTTTACGTTATCATAAGGGGAATATGATTTAATATATTCAAAATATTCTTTCTCTTTCGGATTACCCCACTCATTATATTCCAAGAGAGTTAACGGTAAGCTTTCGTCAAGCATGGTACTCAAAACATCAACAAACGGTACATGCGCGATTGCTGCTCTATAGATTTCCGGTTTTTCATTGAGTACGTAACCGATTAACATACCGCCGGCACTACCGCCCATTATTACTATATTGTTGTTACTTGTATATTGCTCGTGAATTAAAGCTCTACTACAGGCTATGAAGTCTTCAAATGTTCTTTTTTTGGTTAAAAACTTAGCAGCTTCATACCAATCATGACCTAGATCATCGCCACCTCTAATATGAGCAACTGCGTAAATAAAACCGCGATCGGCAAGTGTCACTGCTGTATTTCTAAAATTGACGGGCATAGCGATGCCATAAGCACCGTAACCCATTAGATATAAAGGATTTGAACCGTCTTTTTTAAATAAAGATTTTTTATAAAACAAGGTTATAGGTACTTTTACATCTTCATTATCTGCAAATATTCTCTCTACTTTATACTCCTCCGGGTTAAAGCCTGAAGGTATTTCGTGGCTTTTTAATATCGTTAATTTATCGCTATTAAAATCGTAGCTATAAGTGGTATTGGGTCTTGCTAGAGAAGAGTAATCTATTCTGATATCGTCTTCCTCAAAATTTGTAGAAAAACTACTTGCTTGGAAACTTTCGTCGGGAAAATGAATTGTGTTTTCTTGTAAATCTTTAAATCGCTTTATTTTGATTAGCGGTAAACCTTGGTCACGATAGTTTAAGATTAAATAATTATTTGTAACATTAAAGCTTTTTAAATATTTGTCTTGTTCTTCCTTAATATAAATATCATCCCAATCATCCCAGCTAGTATTTTCAAAATTATTTACTGGCAGTTTTATAACATGGAAATTTTTAGCTTTATAATTAGTTTTAATATAAAAATAATCGCCATGATATTCTATTTCATAGAATATTTTGTTTTCTGCAGCTCGTACTAATTTAGGCGTAAAACTCTCATCCTGCATAGAAATTACGTAAATTTCATTTTCATTATGATCGCCTGAATTTATAAAAATATATTCATGACTTGCTGATTTCTCGCAGCTGATAAAATGAAGAGGGTTTTTTACCTCGAATATTAATTTATCCTGAGTGACCTCTTCACCTAGACGGTGAAACATTAACTTATCCCAGCGTTGATTCTCATTAATAGTAATATAGAAAAAGCCGTTTAAGTGTTCATGCCAAATTATAGTAGGAGCTACAGCTAAATCTCGATCGCTTGATACAAGCGAATTTTGCGGCATTCGCCTATGCTCACGTACATTTGTACGTTCCGTAGGCTCTTCCTGAAATTCATCTTGTTTGAAGCGATCGAGACTTAGCTGTACATTGCCTAATTCATCAGGTAAGTATTTTTGTTCTTTAAGGTTGTATATTTTGATATTGTATTGTTCATTACCTGTAAAATTAACACTATAAGCCATTAAATTGTGATCAGGTGATATTGCAACTGTAGCAACATCAGTGAAACCGCTATTTGGAGCAAGAAGGTTGACATCTAATATTACTTCTTCCGCTGAATCCATATTATTATGCTTTCTGCAATATATCGGATAATTTTTATTCTCCTCTACTCTATTGTAATAGTAATAATCTTTGTTCTTAACATAAACCGATTCATCGTCTAATTTAACCCGTCCTTTTAATTCTTCAAAAATCTTTTCCTTATCATTTTGCAGATCAGCAAAGAAATTTTCGGTATATTGATTCTCAGCTTTTAAATAATCTAAAATTTTAGAGTCTTCTACATTTGGCCACTTAGGATCACGCAGCCAGTGATAATCATCGTTTATTGTTGCTTCGTGAACTTTAAAACTGTCATTTTGTTTGTCTGTGATTGGTGGTTTCATGTTTTTTATTTTTTTGTGTTGTTATGCCTAAAGTCGTCATTGCGAGGAGCCGTAGGCGACGCGGCAATCTAGTAAAATAATAAAACAATTCTGTAATCAGAATTGTTTACTGGATTGCTTCGTCGAAACTTACAGTTTCTTCTCGCAATGACGATTTTGGTATCTATACAACAATGACATCAAATTATTGTAGTGTTAAAATCAAACTAATTAATAGGAATAATACAATCAATATAGCAGTTTGCTGATTATGCCAAGCAGATATTTTACTTAAAATATTATCCCAAATAACCTTAAAATTAAGATATTCTGCCGCATCTTCGTTATTGTCTGCCGTTTCTTTATATTTATCGATACTGAAATATATAAATTTTTCAATATATTTGTATAGGTCAAAGTTTATGTTTTCTGTCGAAATGCGCGGTATTTTTCTAAATATTAAAGCCAATAACAGTGAGATTGCAAGGATAACTAGCTTAAAGTTAGCAGTATGTGATATTTGAATAGGGTAGAATAAACATATGCATAAAGTTATGATGCAGAAAGAGAGGTAGGTTATAGTTCTTATGTCATTCCCGCGAAAGCGGGAATCCAGAAATATTATAAAGCTTTTATTTTTAAGGTTTTTCCTGGATTCCTGCTTTCGCAGGAATGACATAAAGAGAGACGGGAATGACTGAGAACTCTCCATCAACAACCCAAATAATACGGTACAAGTCGCTATCTTGGAAAAGAGCATTACACTATTCTCGTTTAAAATATTAGCTATTTCATCTTTAATATAAGAAGAACTAATAGGCAGTATAGATGTATAGATCAATATACTAATAACAAATCCGCTTAATAAAATAAAATTAATTTGAGTATTCTGAAGATCTTGGTAATTTTTAATATCATACTCATCTTCTATATAAGCGAAATATAAAGCAAATAACCCGTTATATAATATATGTATGAATATAAAGCTTGTAATAAGATAAGCTATATTTGGAGAGTTGATGCTAATAGCCGTTAATATAAAACCAAGCTGTGATACGGTAAGATAACATATTAATCGTTTAAGTTTTTTTTCAATTAGAGAAAATACTAATCCGTAAATGATCATTGATATCCCAAAAAACTTTAGTATCTCAAGACCGCTAAATAATTTTAAAATGATAATTAAAGTAACTTTAGTAGTAAAACTAATTAAATATACAATACCGCTACTTGAAGCTATAGGATAGCAATGAACCACCCAGCCGTTTACAAAAATAGCCGAGGCATTAATTAAACAACCTGCAAGTATGAATATTGCTGGTAACTCAAAATTATTTACTGATGCCGTTAAAGAAGTAAAAGTCGTATTGCTTGTTGTTTGGATTAGAAGAGTCATACCGATTAAGATTAGCCCGCTGCTGAATAAATGAGTGAGAAAATATTGACGTGCCGGTTTTATCTTTAATTGGTCACAAAAAATAATTATGCAGGCAAAAATCGTCATGAATTCAAGCGAGATTATCATGGAAATAAAATCAGCTGCAAATACGCATACAATAGAGGATAAACAGTATAAACTACCTATTAAGCATTCTAATTTTCTATTTTGGGAAATTGTATAAAGATTTAAGATAGCAGTAACAATTAGAAATGCTAGAGCTATTAGCTGATTTTGTGGGTGAAAATCAAACATAAGCTCAAAATTAGTAAGCGGAAATGTACACTTGGTATTTTGAATAAACATTTTAATCTTTAGAAGAAACTGTTAAAACCTCTAGTCCCTGGATTCTCTTAAAGTCTTTTACATTTAGAGTTAATATCGGAAAACCTTTTGTAATAGCTATTGTTGCAATAAGCATATCATGAGTTCCTATAGTTATACGTTGTGTGTATAAATCATGAATAATACGTGCATCATGTATATACTTCTCCAATACCGAAAGGTAATATAGTAAACAGACTTTTTACGTATTCTATAAAAGCTAAACATTTTATACGTTTATTCTCATTCTTGACTCTATCTACTCCTATTAATAGTTCAGTTAACACAATAGGGCTAATATAAGCATGACCGTAATGTGACCATTGCTTAGTACTTACCTTTCTTCTTTCTAAAGCTATGATTATAGCAGTATCAATAATTAATCCCATCTTTCAACCAATTTTTTAATATCTTGTTTAGTATTGTATTGCGTCTTATTTCTTCGAGATTTTTCATGCATTGATCAGCATCTTGAGGATCAAGATGTGGACCATTTTTAAAAGCTTCCTCTAAGTCTCTTACTGCTACAGAAGGCTTGATTTCTGCAGGCGTAATCCTTGCTACGATATGATTACCTTTTTGAACGTCAAAGCTTTCGCCTTTATAGTAAACTCTATTCATAATATCTGAAAAAGATCGTACAAATTCGCTCTAATAATTTGTGCCATCCATATTTATATCTTTGATACTTCAAGATTTGGTACGTCAAATTTCGGGATTCGCCTGTGCTCACGTACTATTTGTACGCTGTGCAGGCGCACTGCTTATTTGACTTCCAACTTTTGAAGTATCTGCGGTATACATAATTATATGATTATGTGTAAATTATGTAAATATGTTTATGTAATATAAGCTAAAAATTCTCTGATTAAGATTTGAATAAAATAGAAAAGAGTTACGGCACAGCAGCACATTATTATACTAATTTGCATAGAGTAGGGGAGTGGTTTTGTTACGCTAGATTCTACTAAAGAAGGTTTATAAATAGAGCTTAATATTTTGAGCAGGTAAAGGCTTGAGAATATACTACTAGCTATTACGACAATCATAACAATGATTTGATTCTGTTCGCTTGCGGCAAGTAATATTGAGAATTTGCTAATAAATCCGCTAAAGATAGGTATACCGATTAATGATAATGAAGAGATAGATATAATAAAAGCAATTAAAGGAAATTCTTTGGATGTACCATGTAAATTCTGTACTTGATCGGCTTTCTTTAAACTGTAAATACTTCCCATACTATAAAATAAGCAGATTTTTGTAAAAGAGTGTGAAACTAAATGGAGTATTGCGGCTCCAAGTGCCTTAGGTGTTAACATGAAAGCACTAAGCAATGCAAGGCTTAATTGGTTCATAGTAGAATAGGCGAGTATTTTTTTGATATTATCCGTGTTTAGGGCTTTGATTGAGCTATAAAATATGCTTACTATCGGTATAAAAGTTAACCAGTTAAACTCGGCAAATATCATTTGTAAATACGATAAACCGAATATATATAATAGGATTTTGTAAATACAAAATAATCCGGTTTTAACCACTATTACGGCATGCAGCAAACTACTAATGGGGTAATGTGCAACCATTGCAGCAGGAAGCCATGAATGCACCGGAAAAATTGCAGTTTTAGCAATACCGCAAATAAACATTAACAATAAAATAATTGACTGGTTTTTGGAAAAATAATTTTCTACTAAACTCCCACTTGCAAAATCTCCGTTACCGGCTTTAGTATAAATAATTATCACTGCCGGTAAAAATAATATCGTGGCAGAAATCATCAGAATTTTTAGATATTTATATAACCCGCTAAGTACTATATTATTTTTGGTATGTCCTATTAAAAAAGCTGTAGAAATAGTTAAAAGCTCATAGCAAATAAACATTGTGAATAAATTGCTAGATAAAGCAATTAAAACACCGATTAGAATAGTTAAGTTAAAGAAAAATAAGAATCTAGAAGAATAGTCTATATTATTAATAGCAAGATATTTAGGAGTGTAAAGTAAAGCACAAATCCATAAAAAGCCTATTAAGCTTAAGAAAATAAGCCCTAAAGGTTCAAGATGGAATCCTATAGAGTAATTACCGAATATATTAAATTCAAATCCTGCTCTAATACCTTTTAAAAACAACCAGTCTATAATTAAAATATTACCAAAGAAAAAAATAGCGATAGTAATAAGTAAAAAATTACGTATAAAGCTATCTTGTTGAGTGGCATACGGGCTAGTTAAGTTTAATGCACCAACTAGCAAAGTTGATAGAATCAAAAGACTCAGAGTAGTAAATTGTGTAATCATGATAAGCTGTTATACTTTTTTTGATAGTATGGTTAGAGCATTACCTGTATGGCTTGCTATGTCATGCCTAGCTAAAAGTGGGAATCCAGAAAAAGCGAGATAAATCGTGCTTTTAGTTTTAAAAACTTACTGTGTTTATATTGTTTAATTACTGGATTCCTGCTTTCGCGGGAATGACAATAGTACCATTTTATAATGGTAAAATAACGATCCTACGGAGCTAAGTAAAATTATAATAAAATCTAATAGTAGATTTTGTGTTAATAATAATTCAAGAATATTTACTTTGATAAAAAATAATGGACTGATAGGTAAGCCACAGCTGCAAATAATAGCAATTATTATTAAAACTTTGTTAGGCTCTCTTTTATAGCTTGCATTATAAGCATCTATCAAGAAAAGAGCTATTTTATTTATACTATCCGCAAGTAATAAACTTGGTAAAACTATTATACCGTTTTCGGTTACGTATAATAAAAATACGTAACCTATTTGAGTGAAACATGAATAAATTATAATATTCTTGAAATATTTTGCTTGGTAAGCAAAATACGGGGCTATAATAAGAGTAGCTAAAGCGATAGGTTTTATAAAATTTGTAATAGCCGTTTTAATTGTCTCATAGCCTATAATAATATAAGTAAATTTATATATTATATATATTCCTATTATAGTAGAAATCCCTGCTAAATATACTAAAATAACTGAAGCCGTGTTATTATAAGCTCTCATCATCCAAAAATGCATAGGGAAAAAAGCTGTTTTTAAAATAGCACCTATTAAGAAAAAACCGATAGCTATAGCGATTATACGGGAATTATTATGTTCTTGTAAATAAGCTGCAATTTCTGCCATATTCAAACTACCCGTAATGCTTAGCAAAAATCCTATAGATATAAGAATAAGAGTTGCACCGATACTACCTATTATCAAATAATCAAAAGCTCCGATTAAAGATTTTGGATTATTACCTGAGGCTATCAGGACATAGCTACTAAGTGCCGAAATCTCTATAAATATATATAGATTAAAAAAATCGTGAGTAGCAATCATCCCTAAATAGCCCGTATGAGCGAATAATAATATACCGTAAAATAAAGATTTTCTATTATTGTTTATATATTTTAAGATAGTTTGATTAGTAATCTTATGACAAAAAACTAAAAAGAATAATAAAACCAAGTTAAGATAAATAATAATAGCTTGGTTTAGTGCATTTAGCCGATATTCTATTCCTGTTTTTGAAGTCCATCCTCCCATGGTATAAGATAGCTCCGTATTTTGTATAATGCTATATCCATAAACACTGACCAAAAGGCTAGATAAAATGCAAACCGTAGTAATTACTCGTGCAAAGGTAATAAAGCGAAAAGATATTATTGAGAGTAAAGCCCCGAATAAAGGGAATAATATTTGTATGATAGGGACATGGTTAGCTAGAATCATTTATCAAAATTAATTTCATTTTCTGATATTGTACCAAAATGTTTATAAATTTGATATATTAAACTTAAAGCTACGCTAAGAGTAGCAAACCCAACTACTATAGCAGTTAGCATTAATACATGAGGCAAAGGGCTAGTGTAAGTAGTGACGCCCTCTTGTAAAATAGGTACACCGCCTGTTTTAATTTTTCCGATACTTAAATAAAATACTAACACCGAACTTTGAAAGATTCCAAGCCCGATAATTTTATGAATATAATTACGACTTGTAAGCATTATAAATAAGCCGCTAGTTAGTAAGATCAAGGCAAAGAAATATATTAAATGATGCATAATTATATTGTCGCTCCTTTTAGTCGCTCGCAATGACGTTGGTAGACATTAATACGCTTTGAAAGATTGATTAAATACGCATGTGACTTTTTTGCCCTTACGTATAGCGAGCTTAGGAAAAACTTGTTCAAGGATCACCATATTAGGATTATCTTGAGCAAGGCGATAATTTACTAAAGATTCTCGCAGTGAATCATCTACAGCAAAAATACCGGAAATTTCAGCGTTTTTATCTCTAAATTGCAGATAAGTAAACTCGCCGTCATCAAAAATTTTAATAGGAGCTATTTCTTCGCTGCCGCTAATATAGTAATTAAAGTTATATTTTTCAGGATGAGTTAGGTCGGGACTTGCTAGGGCAGCAGAAAAAGTTTGCATATGACCGCTCATATTGTCATTTTCGTCATCCGGATAAAGAAACTTTACGTTAAAGACCATTTCAGGATCACGCATATCAAGAGTTTCGGCGGCATATAGTTCAAAGAAGTAAGTCCGTTTATTAGTAATTAAAGTCATATTAGTAGTAGCATCCGGTTCCATCGGTTTAATAAAAATCCTATGACCAGCAGGTACTATTTGCCATGAAGTAGTATCTCCCATAGAAATACTTACTATTTCTTCGTCTCTTGCTAGTTCTATACTTGCTTGATAGCCGTAATATCCTGTGAATTTGAAAACATCGTCAGGGTTATAAGTCATAACTCTTAGACGTGGGTCTCGACCTAGAGGTCGTGATATAGTAAGAGCAAATACATCTAATGTAAGTATTATAAAAGTACAAAATATTATTAGTTGCTTCATATTATTTCTGATTTTTATTCCTTAATAACTTTAGCTTGTAACTAGTAACGGTAAAATTGAACGGCATATCAGGTGATGTACTTGTACTGATAGAATCCATTATAAATCCGATTCTTGCTTCCCATACCATATTTTCTAAAATTGCACCCGTACTATTTTTTGCCAAT
This sequence comes from Rickettsia amblyommatis, assembly GCF_002078335.1. NCBI lineage: Bacteria > Pseudomonadati > Pseudomonadota > Alphaproteobacteria > Rickettsiales > Rickettsiaceae > Rickettsia > Rickettsia amblyommatis. The sequence goes on from NZ_CP015012.1 coordinate 912,558, forward strand.
GATTCAAAAGTAACAACTGCCTCGTTATCGTTTATATTGTTAATTGATAATATATTAATTGAGCGTCTATATAGTTTTTGATATCTTATGACTGGTGATAATGGGTTATCAATATTCATAAAATTAGCAAATTGCATATAAACAATACTCGTAGAAGCATTTTTGATAAAGGTAAATTGTTCTTTTAATATATCGTAATTGTATTCTTCTCGTTGGTTTACATAATTCTGAAGCATAATATTTGCAACAGAGATATAAGGATTTGCTAATATTGAATGTTTAGTATTAGTAACAGCAGCTTGTTTTTCGGCATCATCTTTTATTAAATAACTTACTTTTTTGTTTATTGGTAGCAATATGTGGATATTTATACAAATTAAGGTTAATAATAAGGTAAAAATCGTGCATATTAAAAGCAGCAGACTTCTATGACTTAACGGTAAGATATACTTAAAATTATACCATTTTCTTGCATCAATAAAATATGCGCCGGATTTTATATATTCTTGTATTGCGTTGGTTAATGGGTCCATAATTACTAGATTAATATCTAATTTATTCTGTTTTAACTCTATCATAATTATTATAATAATATGATTATGATTTGTTAATTTAATGTTATTTAAGCTATAAAATAAGTTTATATTGTTGCTACAATACCAAATATTGTTTAACTTTAAAATTAAAATAAATAAATTATAAATTAAAATTATACAATAACAATTATTGATGGTAGTTATTATGTTATACTCGTCCCACTTGAAAAATTGGCGACAATGTCTTTATAAGTCCGCAGGTAGCCACATATTAAGTATACGCTCTGCTCCCAAGCGGCACTTCGTATAACTACTCTTTATTTACTTCAGAGTATAATAGTTTACAATCTTTTGAATATTTTTTTATATTTATAAATAGATTTTTAGATTTTTTCAAAAAATGCTTGTGAACTATCGTATAGTAAGGTAATAAAATAGTAACAAGATAATTTAATAATGTATAATTAGAATGTTAAAATCATTAAAGCTTCTATTAGTATTAATTATGCTTGCTCAATTGTTGTCATGTACCCCTTCAGCTCCTTATGAAATTAAAAGCCCGTGCGTTTCTGCTGATATAGATGATGGTTCAAGTGTAAGCGTAAATCCTTGTATAAGAAGACCTGTTAATTCAGTAAATATAGCATAAAAGTAATAGTTTTACACAATAACAATGTAATAATAAAAATACCTTTGATATGAATAATATATTTGGCTTCTTTAAATCAAGTAATAACTCGCAAAGCGGTTCAGGAGATACACAAACGCAAGAAAGTATTAAATCGGCTAATCCTTTAAAAATTACTCAGAATTGGTATGAAGAGAGATCTGATAAGTTACTTGTTCAACGTAACTTACTTATCATATTAATAATACTACTAATCATTTTTATGGTTATATCGACTTTAGTAATAGCATTTGTAGTAAAATCTAAACAGTTTGATCCTTTTGTTATTCAGCTTAATAGTAATACCGGACGTGCCTCGGTGGTAGAACCTATTGCATCACCGGTGTTAACGGCGGATGAGTCTCTTACAAGGTATTTTATAAAGAAATACATAACGGCACGGGAAACATATAATCCGGTTGATTTTGCGACGCTAGCTCGTACGACAATAAGATTATTTTCAACAAGCAGTGTTTATTACAATTATCTTGGCTATATAAGAAATAAAGATTTTGATCCTACTTTAAAATATAAAGAAGAGAATACTACATTTTTAGTGGTAAAATCATGGTCAAAAATCGCAGCAGATAAATATATAGTTAGATTTTCCGTAAATGAAACATCAGGAAACCAATTAGTTTATAATAAAATAGCGGTAGTAAGTTATGCTTATGTGCCTATGCAATTAACAGATTCAGAACTTGATGTAAATCCGGTAGGGTTTCAAGTTAACGGATATAGGGTAGACGATGACAATAGTTAGATTTTATTTTTTAGTTTTTATATTATTAAGCGGTTTTACAGTACAACGAGAATGTCCATTTGTAGATGATCCATGTAATAGTAGTAATAATTATGTAGATGATTTATCTATAACTAAAGATAATAGGATAAAAACTTATATATATAATCCAAATGAAGTTTATTTATTAGTTTTGCATTTTGGCTTTCAATCGCATATAGAATTTGCTAAAAACGAAGAAATCCAAAATATAATTCTTGGGGATGCTTATGCTTGGAAAATAACTCCTTTGGCAAATAGATTATTTATTAAGCCTCTTGAAAAAGATATTCGTACAAATATGACTATTATAACTAATAAAAGAATATATGAATTTGATATCGCTTCTACGGAACTGATGATGGGTAACGAAAGGGATTTAGTATATGTAATTAAATTTTACTACCCTAAGAAAAATAGTAATTACATGGCAAGATTTTAATCGATGTCATTTCTGCGTAGATACGTCATTGCAAGCAGCCGTAGGCTGCGTGGCAATCTCATGAAATAATACAAACTCCTGAGATTGCGTACGTACAATTGTTCTGCAATTTCCTCGCAATGACGGAAAAACCGATCCACGCAACAATGACAATAAAAACACTTTCACTAATATAATTTAGATATGGCTGAAGAGCAAAATAACAATCATAATACCGGTTCTTTATCAGGAGCAGATTTTCCTGAAGTACAAAGAGAATTATCAAAAGTTTCGGTTAGCTTTAATAAGAGTATTGCGATAGTAGTCGTAATTTGTGGTATTTTTATATATATTTTTTATACTCTTTTTTTCGGTACTGAAAAAGAAGAAATACTGGAGACTCAGATACCGAGTAATATTGTAAAACCTGTTACGGAGGTTGATGATAATATTCCGGAGATTCCAAAGTTACCTGATCCGCCTAAGCTTGAGACGCCCACCGCTCCTCCACCGCCTCCGGTAGTAAAAGTTCCACCGGTCTTACCTCCTACTACTTCTGTAGAAGAGAATAAAGACAAAACGCTTCCATTGCCGCCGGTTTCGTTGCCTTCGACTTCAGGAACGTTAGTTGAGAGTGATGCAGAGAAGCAACGTCGTGACGCAAAAAGAAAATCAGCTATAGTGTTAATTGGTGGTGTAGAGCCTAAAAAAACACCGGAACAGATTACGGAAGAAGCGACCTTTAAAGATCGCGGTGATATGTCTTTGGTTCTCGGACGCGGTAAATTAATTGATGCAGTCCTTGAGACGGCAATAAATAGTGATCTCGGCGGTGAAATAAGAGCCATTATTAGTAGAGACGTATTTTCTGAGAAAGATAAAGTTATATTGATACCGAAAGGGTCAAAAATATTCGGTAAATATGCAACCTCAACTTCGTCAGATAGTTACGGTAGAGTTTCTATAATATGGGATAGAATCGATTTAACTAACGGTTATACTATAGAATTCGACTCACCTGCAGTTGATAATTTAGGTAGACCGGGATTACAAGGAAGAGTTGATAATAAATATAAAGAACAATTTGCAAATGCCGTATTACAATCCGGCTTTAATATAGGGCTTGCTAAAGTCCTTGATAAGTTAGTGCCGCCTCCTATAGATTCTCAGGCAGCGGCTACCAGTAGTGCTACGGCAACACAATTATTAAATACTGCTCAAACTATTGCGTCTAATACCGCTATGGATGCAAATACTAGGATAGTGACAATTTGTACTAATATACTTGCTGCTATTACCGATAAAACTTCGACTGCTTATACTACTATGACTCAAGCATGTACAACCGCACACACTGCTTCTTCAGCGAATACTGCTGAGCAGAGACTTCAAACCTTAGTACAGGCAGTTAATACGGCAGCTTTAAGTTTGCTTACTACTACCTCTATAGCATCAACCCCGACGCAAGCACAACAAGCTTCTACTCAAGCTTTTACGGATGTGACGAATGTTGTACAAAATATGATAACTCAGCAGCAGTTTAAGCCGACGACAACGGTTAATCAAGGTACGCCGGTTAGAATATATGTTAATAAGGATTATAAATTCCCAAAAGCCGTTTTATTAAAATCGAAGGTAATGAAATGAATGAAGAATTTGCAGCCTTAGAGACGTTTTTACTTCCTTTTAAAAATTTATTTGCTGAAGACGGTATTAACGAAATTATGGTTAATAAGCCCGGAGAAGTATGGGTTGAAAAAAAAGGCGATATATATTCTAAGCAAATACCGGAACTGGATAGCGAACATCTACTTGCATTAGGGCGTTTAGTCGCTCAATCTACCGAACAGATGATTTCAGAAGAAAAGCCGCTTCTTTCGGCAACTTTGCCGAATGGCTACCGTATTCAAATAGTATTTCCTCCTGCTTGTGAGATAGGACAAATCATTTATGCTATAAGAAAGCCTAGCGGTATGAATCTAACTTTAGATGAATATGCTAAAATGGGGGCATTTGATGATACTGCAACAGAGAGTTTAGTAGATGAAGATACAGTAATTTTAAATAATTTCTTAGCTGAAAAAAAGATTAAAGAATTTATTAGACATGCAGTCGTTTCAAAGAAAAATATCATAATTAGCGGTGGTACTTCAACCGGTAAAACTACTTTTACTAATGCGGCACTCACTGAAATACCTGCAATAGAAAGATTAATTACTGTAGAAGATGCTCGTGAGGTTGTGCTATCAAGCCATCCTAACAGAGTGCATTTACTGGCTTCCAAAGGAGGACAGGGGCGTGCAAATGTTACTACTCAAGATTTAATAGAGGCCTGTTTGCGTTTAAGACCAGATAGGATTATAGTAGGTGAGCTTCGAGGTAAGGAAGCTTTTAGTTTTTTGCGTGCTATTAATACAGGTCACCCTGGTTCAATATCAACGCTGCATGCTGATAGTCCCGCTATGGCTATTGAGCAGTTAAAGCTTATGGTTATGCAAGCAGATCTTGGTATGCCGCCTGAAGAAGTAAAGAAGTATATTTTAACCGTTGTAGATATCGTTGTGCAGTTAAAACGCGGTAGCGGCGGGAAAAGATATGTTTCGGAAGTATATTATAAGAAGAACAAGAATGCTGAGGAGATGGTTTAAAAACGTCATTGCGAGGAAATTACGAAGTAATTGACGAAGCAACCTCAGGCCACAATCTGAGATTGCCAAGCTCCTTTTAGTCGCTCGCAATGACGTAAAAATTACTCCACGCAAAAACTAATATATAAGCATAAACTAGGAATATCAATTCATGGAATGGCATAAGATACTTAAAGTTACTAGAAATATATTTGGTCATGCTATAATTCATCCGGTTGTTATTTTTTGTACCATTTGGATAAGCGGTGCATTTGTTGCAATTTTTACTAATGAGGTTGGAGCTTTAGGTGTAGATATAAATGCTATAAATATTGCTTATAAGTGGGCTTACTGGATTGTTAACGTTTGGGGGCAGTTAAAAATTGCCGACTATAATTATTTAAAATGGAAGCTACTTGCCTCTCTTCTCGGTCCGGCTATTATTGTTATAATATTTTACATTAAAAATTTTGAAAGAATAAAATCATTACAATTTTTCAAACAAAATGAAAAAGTATATGGAAATGCAAGCTGGGCTAGTTCGTCAGATATAGAGGCTGCGGGTCTTAGATCTAAGAAAGGTATGCTGATCGGTGTTGATGCCGGTGGATATTTTGTTGCAGACGGGTTCCAGCATGCTTTATTATTTGCTCCTACCGGTTCAGGTAAAGGTGTAGGGTTTGTAATACCTAACTTGTTATTTTGGGGTGATTCGGTAGTGGTGCATGACATAAAGCTCGAAAATCACGAGTTAACAAGTGGTTGGCGTGAGAAGCAAGGGCAGAAAGTTTTTGTATGGGAGCCTTCTAATCCTGATGGTGTTACGCATTGTTATAATCCGATTGATTGGGTTAGTACTAAGCCTGGTCAAATGGTTGATGACGTTCAAAAAATTTCAAATCTTATAATGCCGGAAAAGGATTTTTGGAATAATGAGGCACGAAGCTTATTTTTAGGCGTAACTCTATATTTAATAGCCGATCCTACTAAAACTAAATCTTTCGGTGAAGTAGTGCGTACTATGAGGAGTGACGACGTAGTTTATAATCTAGCGGTCGTACTCGATACGTTTGGTGGTGTAATACATCCTGTTGCATATATGAATATTGCTGCATTTTTGCAAAAAGCCGATAAAGAGCGTTCCGGCGTAATATCTACAATGAACTCATCGCTTGAATTATGGGCAAATCCACTTATTGATTCAGCTACAGCATCTTCTGATTTCAATATACAAGAATTTAAAAAAGTAAAAACAACCGTATATGTAGGGTTAACACCCGATAATATACAGCGTTTACAAAAATTAATGCAGGTGTTTTATCAGCAGGCGACAGAATTTTTAAGCCGCAAAATGCCGGATTTAAAGGAAGAGCCGTATGGGGTAATGTTCTTACTTGACGAGTTCCCGACGCTTGGGAAGATGGATACTTTTAAAGCCGGTATAGCTTATTTTAGAGGTTATAGAGTTCGTTTATTTTTAATTATTCAAGATACGCAGCAGTTAAAAGGAACATATGAAGATGCAGGGATGAATTCTTTCTTATCTAATGCAACATATCGTATTACTTTTGCCGCTAATAACTATGAAACGGCAAATTTAATATCGCAGCTTGTCGGTAATAAGACGGTAGAACAAAGATCATTTAGTAAACCTTTATTTTTTGATCTTAATATTTCTACTAGAACCCAAAACATTTCTCAGGTTCAAAGAGCTTTACTTTTACCTCAAGAAGTAATACAGTTACCGAGAGATGAGCAAATTGTTTTAATAGAATCCTTTCCGCCTATAAAATCTCGTAAAATTAAGTATTACAAAGATAAGTTTTTTACTAGTAGATTATTACCGCCGACTTTTGTACCTACTCAAGTACCTTTTGACCCTAGGGCAAATAATAATAAGGCTTCTGAAGAGACCGAAACAATAACTGTTCCGGAAAATAATGAGTAAGATCCAAAAATGCGTTCAGCTATTATTGATATCGGTTCAAATGCTTTAAGAGCTGTAGTTTATGAAAGTGATGAGCTTGGAGCGCCGGAAATTTTTAATTATAAATTTAGAAATTATCTTACAAATTTACTTAATTTAGATAATTTAGACGTAAAACATCAAACATATTTATCTCTACAATATCTTATTCATATTTTTACCAAACTGTCCGTTACTAATATTAGATGTGTTGCAACAGCTATACTTAGGGGGCATCCTAAAGCAGATGAATTCAAAGCTATAATTAAAAAGAGATTCAATATTGATATTGAAATTATCTCAGGTGAACGTGAAGCTTATTTAACTGCTGCCGGATTAATTTCCGGTATTAGTGATGCTTTCGGTATTGTAGCCGATCTTGGAGGTGGAAGTCTTGAGCTTGCACAGATTGGAAATAAAAAAGTCGGTAAATTAAAATCATTGCCGCTTGGTACAAAAATTATTGCTAGTAGCAATTTTGGTGATGTCGGGCTGATTACTAAAATGCTAGAGGAAGAATTTGGAGCTGCACATTATCCTAATTTATATTTAATTGGCGGTGCATTACGTCTAATGAGCCGTATATACATGGAGTCTATAAATTATCCCCTTAAAAATTTACATAATTTTGAAATAAATCGTGTAGAGTTTGAGTTATATTTAGAGAAATTATCGCAAATCGATAAATTAAAGCTGAGTTATTACGAGCAGCAAGCCATAAATTATAATGCAGTTTTAGTAATAAAAGCAATGATTAAGGTATTTTCACCGGAAAAAATTATTATCTCAAATTACGGTTTAAAAGAAGGAGTAAGATTTGACTCGTTGCCGTCTCATGAAACAGAAAAAGATATTATTTATGAGAGGGTGAAGAGATTAGTAAAATTTGATAGAAATATATGTAAAATTGAAAAATATATTGAAGCAGTACAATATCTTTTAATTAATTCCGATGCTACGACTCTTATTATTATTGAACTCGCTATAATGCTAGCACAATATAATAAAAATATTGATAAAACGCTCAGAGCAAATTTTGTTTCGGAATTTATATTATCTTCAGATATTCCTTTTAGTCATAGACAGCGTCTTATGCTAGGTATTGCCCTTACGGTTACTTATACTGCTAAAACTGACATGCAGATTAATAAAATAGCTAAGAAAATGATTAGTAAAAGTGATTATTACAACAGTCATATAATCGGTTATTATATAAAAATTGCTAGAGAAATTGATGGGCCGGAATTTCAAGAGCCTTCTTTTTCGATTAAATTAAAAGACAATAAATTTTTACAAATTAATGCTTCAAATATCTTGCCTAAACAAGTCTTTGAAAAGGTTTGTGAACGTTTAAAAGATATAAGTTCTGCTAGAAAAAATATTAGGTATAATTTTAGTGATTAGGGTTTTTTTGTTATAGTGCCGGATAGTGTTCGAAAAGCCAGTGATGTCATCCCTGCGAAAGCAGGGATCCAGGCTAAAAAAATCTTGATTGCAAAGATTTTTTTATTATGTTGTTTCACTTTTAAAGTAAAATCTTTAAAAAGCTTTAAAGTACTGGATTCCTGCTTTCGCAGGAATGACATAAAAAGCGCCACACAACAATAGCTAAATTAATTACGCTCCATCAAATGTGTCACAATTATATTCCTTTGTACATCCTATAATAGTAGATTCTATTTTAGGGACTATGTGTTCCTCCCAAAAATTTGCCAGCGGTTGAATTGCATTAATAATACGTGAATCTTCGATGGGATGCAATAAATTACCTATACTAATTTCTAGATACCTAACTATGCACTCTGCAGCTCTATCATCTGATTCTCTGTGTATAAGATCTCCAATTCTTTCTAAGTAGTAAACTTGCTCGCTAGTAAGATCTTTATCTTTTATTATTTGCGGTAGAATCTTGGTTAATATACATTGCAATTGAACTTTTTGATCAGTTGCAAATAATTCATGATAATCCTGTTCTTTTACACAAGGTAATTTTAGTAAATTAATAATTAAATTGGTCATAATATGGGCATGAGAATTAGTTTTTATAACTTCCTCTAATTCTCTTGTATCTGCTTTTTCCGGTCTATAATTATTAAAGTAAAATATAGGTAATATAGTCTCGTTTTTTAAATATTTAATCAATTCTTTACTATCGTTATATTTACTACTAATTTTATTTCTTTCCTCTGGTGTTAATATTAAAATTGCCGTTAAATCAAGTATTGGTTTTGCCGCTCTACTATATTCATGTGAACTATTAATTAAGCGCTTTAAGCTTTCAAAATTTTTAGGCAAAAATATTTTATCATCATTTTGATATGGTGCATTTTTTACAAAATCTGCTTTCAAAATTTGAAAACTATTATTTAGTGGGATACTTGCATTGCAAAAAATTTTCTCTATTGCATAATGTCCAAATTCATGTGCTATTATTGATTCTAAATTTAATTTTTCTTCGCCTATACATATTAGGTTATTGTCTCAATCGTAATGAGAAAATGATTTATTATCAAATATTATTTTTAGGCTATCTTGCACTTTAATATTAGCCGCTATATAGGCTAATAACTTATTTGTAGGTCCCCATTGCAAAAGCTTTGTATAGTTATGAAGAATTATATTGTCATTTAAATCGCTTACATTGTAAGCCCTTGTCATTAAAATAGTAATACCAGAGTTTTCGCTATAAATTACTTATGCAATCGGTGATAATTGTTCTATTTTAAATTTTGCAATATTAAGTTCTTCAATATTTATCTCAATTTTATTATCTTCAATAAAGCTTTTAAACTCTTGAAAACTTAAATAACTAGCTAATTTTTTAATTCAAATCCTTCTATTTGAAGTTCACTAATTGCATTATTATTTTGTTCTTCAGTTGCTCTCTTCTTAAACTTAATCAGCTCTTGCAACATGCTGCTTTTTGTATCTCTATATTGTATAGTATAAAAATTTATAAATGCTGCTACATCAAGCATAGATGTATCATCGATGTTATGTATATATCTATCGTATTCAGCAGAAGTAAAGTGGCTAGAGTTAGCATAAGAAATAATAAGTTTATATGTTTCTAGATCAAATGACATAATGGCATGATGTAACCCTAACAAATTATAGCTGTTCTTAGATGCTAAAATTGATTTTATTTCGTCATATTTTTTAGTTTTTATAAAATTTTATTAGCTTATTCAAAGCTGTTGTGGGTCATTGTGAATAATATTCAGATGGTAAAGACATGTTTTATATCCTATCAAGTTGCTATATTTCATAGTAATATGTTTTATAACAAATAGTATATCTTTCTATTTGTAAAGAAATAATTTTAATTACATTAACGAACATTAACATCTTATTAAGCTCTCTTAGTGTACCTCCCAAATCATTATATAATCCTGAAAATAACAAATATATTAGGATATATGATACAAAATTATTGGAAAAAGTTTTGGAAGAATAGTACTACCAAATCACAAAATTTTATTGAACTAAACGACATTGCATATGGTAATTTAAAAAGAGTCAGAGTCGGCATAGAAACTTATCGAGAAAATGTTATAGTATATATATGTATTAATTTAATTGCACAATCGGTGGGACATGTTCCGTGGAAAGTGCTTAAAAGTAAAACCGGAGAAGTAATATTAGACCATCCGGTACATTATTTACTAAAAAAACCTAATCCCAAAAAAGCCGGAGCGGATTTTGTTAGTGAGCTAATTGCAAGCAAATTATTATTCGGTAATAGTTATATTTTATCAGCTCTAGACTCGTATCCTAAAGAGATTTATTTACTACCGGCTCTTGCTACGGAACTTGTTATAGAACATAACAATTTAGTTGCTTATTTTGATTTGCCCAAATTATTTTTCCGTTAACTCTTGCAGTACCGAAAATTAGCGGTATGGGTTCGCCATAATTAGCTGTTACATATTTAAAACTTTCTTGGAAAGTTTTAATATTGTCATATTCTATCGGTTCGTGATTTAGTGGATCTAAATACTCACCAAGCATTTTGCCGACAAATCTTCCCACACTTGAAAATATGCCGCCGCCAAATACATTTCCAACAGTACCGCCAAGCAAACTAAAAAAACTTCCAAACATATTTACCATATTATAATTTAATATGGATTGATATTAGCCGTATGATGTGGTAACACTAATATATGTCATTCCTGCGAAAGCGGGAATCTAGGAAAACATATAAAAAAACAAGCTTTTATATGTTTATTTTTTCAAACATGTACCAATTATTAAGGTTATTTTTTCTGGATTCCTGCTTTCGCAGGAATGACATAGAAAATCACAGGGTGACCTGCTGCCTTTAAAAAAATGGAAATCATAAATGTTTAAAAAATATATATTTATTCTAATATTATTTATTGCTTCTATAGCTCGTGCAGAAATTATAGAAGTGGATAGTTTAAATAAAATAAAGCAAGATTTTAAAGAAAATTATAATAAAAATTATGTACCTCAGGATTTATTAGTAGTAACGGTTCTAGATGAATTTTTGTTTAAGTCTTTAGTGCCTATCGTTGAACAGCTTGATCAAGACATTTATCTTACACTAACTCCTCTTTTACTTAATATTAATAAAAATCCAAAAACTATTTATATAAATCAATTGATTTTAACTAATGATAGTTATAAGAAAGAATTACAAGAATCTGATTTTCCAAATTTTGTAAATGAAATGAGTAATAGTAAAATCCCCATAATAGCAGTAAATGATGGGTTTACCGGTAATTTTAATAATATTCCTAAATTTGAGATATGGTTTGCTGATTATTTAAAGAAAAATTTCGATATTGATTTTTCAAATAGTTTTCCAAACAATAATTATATTATTTTTAATAATTTAGACAGTTTTGCTAATACTTATCCGGTATTTTATAAGGGTATATTGACGAGTAATAATATATCGGAAGCGGAAATGATGCTCAATTTCCTTGTTCAAATGAATTTTATACCGAAATGCTTTATAATGATTAGTAGTAGCATAGAATTGCTAAGCTCAATGGAATTTCAACTTAGTAGTTATAGTTCTAATATATTATTTATTGGTTATCATTATAATAATAAAAATACTCTGAAAAATAAAGATGTTGCATATTATACTAAACTGATTAATGATTTAATATCTCAAATGAATAAGCTAAAAAGAAATAATCCCCCTTTAAAGAATAATAATGCAAAAGGTAAAAATCCTTATGACACGAATAAATAAAGTTTTATTGAGTTTACTTTGCTTAGTTATTTCGTATGCGGGCTACGGTCAAATTATTCCTACTTACTCCGTAGATTCAGTAACAATGAAAAACTTATTACCGAAGATAGATGCAGATACGCTGGTACTTATCAATATAGATAATACTATCATAACACCGAAATCCAAATTATTTCGATATCAGGATAATGCTTATATAAATTTTACTAAATATTTATATAGTCTTGCAGCGGATAACGCATCAGTTAATAAAACTATTGCAAAATTGATAGTGCAGCGTCAAATGATGCTTGTTGAATCTAAATGGGTAGATTTAATTAATAAGATGAAACAGCAAGGTGCAACGGTTTTAGGTCTTCAGGAAATAACGGCCCCATGTAATTTAATTGAAAATTATGAAGGATGGTTATATACCTTACTTTACGGACTCAATATTAATTTTACTAATAAAGTTAATGATAAAGATGTATTTAGATTTAATCCAAGCGATGCTGAAGCCCCTATTTTTTATTTAGGTATAATATTTACCGGTAATATCAATAGAGTACAAGCTCTTATAGAGTTCTTAAAAATTATACCGAAACAACCTAAAAAAATAATAATTTTTGCAAATAATAAAAAAGATTTAGAAAATATGGACTCTTATTTAAGTATGGTTGATATAGGATATTATGGAATTGAATATTTGGGGTGGCAAATGTTACCGGGATCACCTGATCATCAAATCGCTGAGTTGCAGCAATCTACGTTTTTAAATACCGGTCAGTGGTTAGAAGATGATACAGCTGCAAAGATGTTAAATAAATAATTATGAATGACAATTTAATTAATGCTTTAAAAGATTTAATTATTAATACTGGCAAGATTGCACTAGATATAAAAAAGGCAGGAATATTGACTGATATTAAATCAGATGGGTCAGTAGTCACTAATGCCGATAAGGAAATTAGTAAAATAATTTATCAAACTCTACAAACCTTAACCTCTCAAATAGCTATAGTATGTGAAGAGCAGCCGCTACCTATATTCAGCAGTGATACTTTTTGGTTAATCGATCCTATTGATGGGACATGGGGCTATGTAAACGGTAAAAGTACATATACGGTCAATATAGGGCTTATTGCAAACGGTTTTCCAACCGTCGGCTTGATATATCACCCTGAAACAGCAAAGCTATATTATACCGATGTAAACGGTCGGTTAAAAATCGAACAGAATTCTAAAGAAATATTTGTTAATCATGAACCTAAACATGAAGAGCTTAATGCGGTAATAGGTTTTTATAATTTAAATAAAGCTACTAAAGAATTTTTAAGTAAGTATTCATTCGGTCAAATAAATGCAATAGGCAGTTCAATTAAACTATGCTTAATTGCTGAAGGAGCAGCTGATATATATCCAAAATTCGGTCAAACTATGGAATGGGACATAGCGGCAGGTCATGCTTTAATTAAAGCCGGCGGTGGTAATATTTTAGATACGCATGGACAAGAAATTACTTACGGTAAAGAAAGTTTCGCTAATCCTAATTTTTTCGCCTGTAGTAAATATTGGTTGGAAAGGGAGGCAAGGTTGCATAGATACTAGATCGTCATTGCGAGCAGCCGTAGGCTGCGTGGCAATCTCATGAAATAATAACAAACTTCTGAGATTGCTTCGTCAAAACGTGCAGTTTTTGCAATGATGAAAAAACTGATCCACGCAGGCACTGCTAAACTCGCATCAAACCAACTTCTTTAACTCATAAATTAACTCAAGCGCTTCTTTAGGGGATAGTTTATCAGGATCGATAGTGCTGAATTTTTCATCTAATTTGCTGCTTATAGTAGTTTTATTAGGTTCAAGATTAAACAAACTCAAATTATTTGATTCCGTTGATAAAATATTTTTTCCTTTACCTGTAGAAGTTTTTTCAAATTTAAGCAGAATCTGCTCAGCTCTGTTTATAACACTCGTAGGAAGACCGGCAAGAGTCGCAACATGAAGACCGTAGGACCTATCGGCAGCACCTGATATAATATTATGTAAAAATAGAATATCTTTACCTGACTCCTCAATAGCAATAGTATAATTTTGCAAAGCCGGCAGGAAATTACTCATAACGGTTAGCTCATGATAGTGCGTTGCAAATAAACAACGACATTTCAGCTTATCATGAATATATTCAAGCACCGACCATGCTATAGATACCCCGTCATAAGTGGATGTGCCTCTACCTACCTCATCAAGTATGATTAGTGAGTTTGTTGTAGCTTGAGCAAGAATTGCCGAGGTTTCAAGCATCTCTGCCATAAAGGTCGATTGTCCCTTAATTAAGTCATCGGCAGCACCTATTCGGCTAAATATTTTGTCGACTACCCCTATTTTAGCACTTTTGGCCGGTACAAACGAACCTATTTGAGCAATGATTGCAATAATGGCGTTTTGACGTAAAAAAGTACTTTTACCTGCCATATTAGGACCGGTAATTAACCAAATACGCTCAAGCTCCGATAAATGACAATCATTATATACAAAGCTTTTGCTTTCTCGCTGTAGTGCTTTCTCTACTACAGGATGCCGTCCTTTAACGATATCAAAGCTTAAATCATCGGTAAACTCAGGCTTAACATAATCATATTCATCAGCGATGTAAGCAAAATTACAAAATACGTCAAGCCCGCTTAAGGCGCTTGCAAGCATTCGTAAATAGGAAGTTTTTTCGGTTACTTGGCTACAAATATCCGCATATAATTCTTTTTCTAAGCTTATTACTAAGGTTTTAGCGTTGACTAACTCACTTTCAAGCTTTTGTAGTTCAGCAGTAGTGTAACGAACATGATTAACCGTTGTTTGACGGTGAATAAATTTGGGATCAAGGATTTTATTAACATTTTTAGCGGTGATATCGATAAAAAGCCCTATAACATTATTATGAGATATTTTTAAACTGTCTATTCCCGTTTCTTTGCGATATTGATCTTTTAGCTTTTCAATATGTAATTTTCCGTTATTAATTAAATCATGTAATTGGACTACTTTCGGATGATATTCATGTTTTATTATACCTCCGTCATTTAAATTATTCGGTGCGTCTTCTCGTATTGTTTCGTCTATTAAATTATATAATTCTGTATCGCCTGATAGAGGTTTAATAATTTTTGCGATAAAATCAGGTAAATTAAAACCGTAAGCGTCAAAGAATACTCCTTTAATAATCGTTGCCGTTTCTAAAGTATATTTAATGCTAAGTAAATCACGACCTGAACTTCTGTTCATCGTAATACGTGTTAAGCAGCGTTCTATATCACTAGTTTTTTTTAGAAGTTCTCTAATTTTTTTTACTATTTCTAAGTTGGAATAAAAGAATTCGGTAATATTTAAACGATGATTTATTTTAGCAATGTTGGTTAAAGGACTTGAAAGAAAATTATATAGTAAACGTCCGCCTTGTTTAGTAACCGTATGATTAAGGGTGCTTAATAAACTTCCTTGCAAGTCGCCTTGTGAGTTTGTTACAATTTCAAGGTTGCGTCTAGTAGAGAAATCAATAGTCATATAGCTATGAAAATTGATAATTCTAGGGATTGGCAAATGAGGAATATTTTGTTTTTGCGTTAACGATAAATATTCTAAAACACTACCTATGGCACAAATTTGACTACTAGATATCTCGCCGATTCCTTTAATATCTTTCATTTTATAAAAATCTAAAATGATTTTTTCGCATTTATTAACCGCAAAAAAACTATCAACTTGATAGGTAATACGAAAATTTAATTGTTTGAAAATACTATCCGCAAGATTAGAAGATCTCAGATTTTCGCTAAGCAGAATTTCACGAGGTTTTAAACGAGCCAGCTCATTAAGAATTTCCGTTTCCGGTACATTAACTACAACAATTTCGGAAGTAGAAAGATCAACATAACAAAGGCTAGCTGTTTCTTTATTTTTCGGTATTACAAGACTTGCTAAATAATTAGGTTCGGCTGAAGCAATTAAATTTTCTTCAATTATAGTGCCCGGAGTTATAATACGTGTAACATCCCTGGTAACTACCGCTTTATAACCGCCTCTATTCTTTGCTTCTTCAGGTGTTTCTAGTTGATCACAAATAGCAACCTTATAATTTTCTTCAATTAACTTAGTTAAATAATTCTCAAGGGCATGATAAGGTACTCCACACATCGCAATTTCTTCTTCGCCGTTTTTGCCGCGCTTTGTTAAAGCAATGCCAAGTACATTGCTTGCTAGAATTGCATCTTCATAGAACATTTCATAAAAATCACCCATTCTAAATAGTAGTAAACAATCTAAATGAGCAAATTTAATGTCTAGATATTGCTGCATCATTTTTGTTGCAACATCGTAATTATATTTTTGTTTCAACTCTTGAAGATTCATATTAAGCAGCATAATTTATATTATAGTTTGGCTTTATTGCATGGATACCGAATCGTCATTGCGAGCGACTGAAAGGAGCGTGGCAATCTTATGAAATAGTGCAAAATGCCTGAGATTGCCACATCGAGGCTTTGCCTCTCCTCGCAATGACGGATAATAACAATGTTTAACAGTTTATACAACTATTTTATCTTTGATAGGCGGGTGCTATGTCTGCCGCCTTCAAATTGGGTAGTTAAAAACTTATCTATAATATCAAATACTATTTTTTGGTCTATGGTTTTTGCTCCGAGTATCAAGATATTAGCGTCATTATGCGCTTTAGCATTTTCGGCAGTTAATATATCGTTGCACAAAGCGGCTCTTATTTCCGAGCTACGATTCGCAGCTATAGACATACCAATCCCCGTATCACTAATTAAAATACCGATAGGTGCTGATTTTTCAATAATAATATCTACTACTTTCTTAGCATAATCAGGATAATCAACGGTTTGTGTATTATTTGTTCCGCAGTCATAAATCTTTAGAGATTTCTGCTCTAAATAATTGATAATTTCAGACTTAAGCTCATAACCTGAATGATCACTAGCTATGACAATATTATAAGTTTTCATAGTTAATTTTTTGATGGAAAATAATGATAAAAATTATATACTATGTAAGATTTGTTTTCTAATGTAAATGTAAATATAAATATATGAAATATCCTGTTGTACTTAGTATCGTTATATGTTTTTGTTTAGTTGCTTGTGTTGATCAGCCACCGGCTCCAATTGAGTATAAAGTAGGAGATGTTACTGCAAATAATAATTCTACCAAACTAAATCACGATGAGGGCATGATAGTGCAAAGAACTATGGAAGACAATCCTGTGTCAGAAAAAGTTAGCGGTAGACTCGAAGAACCAAAGGCAAAAATTATAGAATATGATAATGATGATATTGAGATTCCTATGTCTTGGAATGAAGACGAAGATGAAGAAGCGATAGAACAATTAAACTTTGTAAAACCGTTAAATGGGGTAATGATTACCGAGTTTAAAGCCGGTAAAAGTAAAGGGATAGATATTGCAGCTAAAGAATATAGTGAAGTTAAATCGATAGCTGCAGGAACGGTAATATATTCAGGTTATAATAAGCAATTCGGTAATTTAGTAATAGTTAAATTAGATAAAGACGATCTAGAAGTAGCATATGCGAGTTTAGATGATTTATTACTGAAAAAAGGTGATAAAATTGCTAGAAATAGTGTTATCGGACATGTAGAACATAAATTATATTTTGCTATGCGTAAAAATAAAATAGCAGTTGATCCTAATAAGTATATAGAATTTTAAATGGAAGATTTTATTACTCTTACCAAATATGGTGAACCTCAAAATGTTATAGTAAGAAGGAGTAGCAAAGCTCAAAATATAGCCATCCGCATTACGTCTAAAGGTGCAGAGCTTGTATTACCTCTTAAGGTAAAAGCCGAAAAAGGTCATAATTTTTTGTTAAGTAAAGAATATTGGGTTAGGCAAAAATTACGTCGTAATGTAACTGTGATACCAAAAGATGAAGATAAGATTTCTATTTTGGGTAAATCTTATGAAATAATACATATTGATTCGTCTAAAAATCAGATAAAATTCAATGATTCTACGTTAGAAGTGTATTGTAGTCAGGTACTAAAAAAACTTAGTATAGAAGTATTCCTTAAAAAGAAATTATTAGCAGAAATAAAAATAATAGTAGAGAATATATCTAAAAAACATAATTTGACTTATTCTAATATTAGAATAATGGAAAATGTTAGCCGTTGGGGGAGTTGTTGTAGCAAAGGGAATCTTGTTTTTAATTGGCGGGTAGTTTTTGCCCCCTTTGAAGTACTGAAATATTTAGTAGCTCATGAAATGGCACATTTAAAAGAAATGAACCATAGTAAAAATTTTTGGGAGCTAGTTGAGGATATATATCCCGAATACCAACCGGCAAAATTATGGCTAAAAAGAAACAGTAAGAATTTATATAGTTATTGGCCATAACTTTATGTCATTCCTGTAGAAGTGTATGGGTGTCAACTTAAGGATCGATGTCATTCCCGGAAAAGCAGGAATCCAATCCAATACTTTAAAGCTTTTTAAAAGCTTGATTTATCTCGCTTTACGCTGGATTCCTGCTTTCGCAGGAATGACATAAAATGAGCCATGCAACAATGCAGGAATGACATCGGGATGCACGCAACAACGTTCTGCGGGAATGACATCGGAAAGGTTAATTTAAAGAAAAACATAAAGGATAAATAGAATGCACAACACCACAAAAAGAGTAACAGTCCCGGCACTTGAAGAAATCTTATATGAGCCTATAAAAGTGTTAGATTACGGCTTTATTAGAGTGATCGACTATATGGGGGATGATAGTGCTATAGTACAAGCAGCTCGTGTTTCTTACGGTAAGGGTACGAAGCAATTAAATCAAGATAAAGGGCTGATAAACTACTTGCTTCGTCATTATCATACCACTCCTTTTGAGATGTGTGATATCAAGTTCCATATTAAACTACCGATATTTATTGCAAGGCAATGGATTAGGCATAGAACAGCTAGCGTTAACGAATATTCGGCAAGGTATTCTATTTTAGGTAATGAATTTTATCTACCTGAACCGGCAAATATTGCTTCCCAATCTGCTGTAAATAAACAATGTAGGGCAGGAGATAGCTTACCGAAAGAAGTGGCTGAAAAGGTCCTTGCAATTTTAGAGGAAGATGCTAGACAGTGCTACGGGCATTATAAGGAACTGATGAATGCCGATGAAGAGGGTAATATTATAGATGAGAACGCAACAGGGATAGCAAGAGAGCTTGCTCGTATGAATTTAACTTTAAATTATTATACGGAATGGTATTGGAAGATTAATTTACATAATTTACTTCATTTTTTAAGATTGCGAGCCGACCCTCACGCTCAATATGAAATTAGAGTTTATGCTGAAAAGATGCTTGAGATAGTCAAAGCTTGGGTTCCTTTTGCTTACGAAGCTTTTGAAGAATATCGTTTACAGGGAGCAAATATTTCACGTAAAGGTTTGGATGTAATTAAAAGAATGATAAACGGTGAAAAAGTTACCCATGAAACTAGTGATATGACTAAGAGAGAATGGGAAGAACTGATGAAGATTTTTGGGTAATGTATGTCACTCCTGCTTTCGCAGGAATGACATACAACAACCATAACGGAATTTGATAAAAAGGAGTATTTTAAGTGAGAAATATTATATATTTTATACTATCACTATTATTTAGCTTTACCAGCTATGCACTTGAAACAATAAACATTGAGCATGGGCGAGCTGACCCGACACCTATAGCGGTCAATAAATTTGATGCCGATAATTCTGCCGCTGATGTATTAGGTCACGATATGGTTAAAGTTATCTCTAATGATTTAAAGCTTTCAGGGTTATTCCGTCCTATTTCTGCTGCCTCTTTTATAGAAGAGAAGACAGGAATAGAATATAAACCGCTTTTTGCTGCATGGCGTCAAATTAATGCTAGTCTTTTAGTAAACGGTGAAGTTAAAAAACTAGAAAGCGGTAAATTTAAAATTAGCTTTATATTATGGGATACGTTGCTTGAAAAACAACTCGCCGGTGAAATTCTTGAAGTACCGGAAAATCTATGGAGAAGAGCAGCACATAAAATTGCCGATAAAATTTATGAAAAAATTACCGGTGATGCCGGTTATTTTGACACTAAAATAGTGTATGTATCAGAAAGCAGCTCTTTACCAAAAATAAAAAGAATTGCTTTGATGGATTATGACGGGGCTAATAATAAATACCTTACCAATGGAAAGTCACTAGTCTTAACCCCAAGATTTGCTCGTTCGGCGGATAAGATTTTTTACGTTTCATATGCTACTAAAAGAAGAGCACTTGTTTATGAAAAAGATTTAAAAACAGGCAAAGAAAGTGTAGTAGGTGATTTTCCCGGTATATCTTTTGCTCCTAGATTCTCACCGGACGGTAGAAAAGCTGTAATGTCGATAGCTAAAAACGGCTCGACGCATATTTATGAAATCGACCTTGTTACTAAACGGCTTCATAAATTAACTGACGGATTCGGTATTAATACCTCTCCTAGCTATTCACCGGACGGTAAAAAAATTGTATATAATTCCGATAGAAACGGTGTGCCTCAATTATATATCATGAATTCAGACGGAAGTGACGTTCAGCGTATTAGTTTTGGCGGTGGTTCTTACGCAGCTCCTAGCTGGTCGCCTAGAGGAGACTATATAGCATTTACTAAGATTACTAGAGGAAACGGAGGAAAAACTTTTAATATCGGAATTATGAAAGCATGTCCCCAAGATGATGAGAATAGTGAAAGGATAATAACAAGCGGATATTTAGTCGAAAGTCCTTGTTGGTCGCCTAACGGACGAGTTATTATGTTTGCTAAAGGTTGGCCGTCGAGAGCTAAAGCTCCGGGAAAAAACAAAATTTTTGCAATTGATCTAACAGGTCATAATGAAAGAGAAATTATGACACCGGCAGATGCTTCTGATCCAGAATGGTCAGGTGTACTGAACTAATGTCATTTCTACGAAAGCATTGTTGGGTGGATCGTTTTTCCATTGTCATACCGCGACTTGATCGCGGTACCCAGTTAAAAATACTAACATTGTTAGTATTTTTAGTTGTTTTTTGGATCCCGTGGTCAAGCCATGGGATGACAGTCCAATAAGGCTTAAGCTACTTCTCTACTATGGTTTAAAATAAACTTCTTTATTTTTTCAAAAGCCGTATTTTCTATTTGTCTAATACGTTCCTTAGAAATATTATACTCATTGCTTAGAATATCTAGAGTTTTAGGAGTATCCGTTAATTTACGCTCTGTTAAAATATGAAGTTCCCTATCGTTTAAAATCTTCATAGCATTTGATAGTAACTGCCTTTTACTGGTAGAATTTTGCTTATTAATAGCCATAGCTTCAGGAGTAGGGCGTGTTTCCGGTAATAGTTCTATTAATTCTCCGGATTCTGCATCGTCACTATTTATAGAGTTATTTAACGATAAATCAGGACCTGAAATTCTAGTATTCATTTCAGAAACTTCATTAACCGAAACGCCTAGCTC
Organism: Rickettsia amblyommatis; assembly: GCF_002078335.1. Lineage (NCBI taxonomy): Bacteria > Pseudomonadati > Pseudomonadota > Alphaproteobacteria > Rickettsiales > Rickettsiaceae > Rickettsia > Rickettsia amblyommatis. The sequence goes on from NZ_CP015012.1 coordinate 934,299, forward strand.
ATCTGCTATTTGTGCAAAATCATCGGTAGTAATAGCCCTTGAGTATAAATTAGTAATTTTATGCTTCACTTTATTAAGACTAAAAAATAATTTTTTTTGTGCGGCCGTTGTTCCCATCTTTACTAATGACCAAGATTTTAATATATATTCTTGTATAGCTGCTTTAATCCACCACATCGCATATGTTGATAGGCGAAAACCAAGTTTGGGATTGAATTTTTTTACTGCCTGCATTAAACCTATATTACCTTCTGAAACCAATTCGGTAATAGGAAGACCGTAAGTCCTATAGCCGCTTGCAATTTTTGCAACAAGTTTAAGATGGCTTGTTACTAATTTATGTGCAGCTTGTAAATCATTCCCTTCTAAATAGGATTTTGCTAATAACAATTCTTCTTCTTGCGTAAGTGAAGGAATTTTATTGATTTTCTGTAAGTAGCTATAAAATCCTGATTCGCTAGAAATTGCTAATGCATTAATATTATTAGTCATACTAACCTTAAAAACTATTTTTTTTATACTAACACATATATGATCTAAAATAAACTTTTTCTATAGTATTTTTAAATAAAATCAAATCATGTCTAAAAAATCCAATAAAAATTTAGCTTTTTCCTTGCTGGGATTAATAATTAGTATGGTGTTACTCAGTTTTGCTTCCGTACCTATCTATAATTTATTTTGTAAAGTTACAGGATATGGCGGCACTACTGCAAAAGAAACGGTGAGTGTATATTCTAAGGTAAAAGGCACTAAACCTATAATTATCGAGTTTGATGCTAATGTTGATAAAGATTTACCTTGGCGGTTTATTCCAAGGCAGCAAAGAGTGCAAATTGTTCCGGGGCAGAATACTCTAGTGTTCTATGAAACGGAGAATCTAAGCGATAACGATATAATAGGTACTTCCGTATATAATGTTACTCCAAATAAAGCAGGAAAATATTTCGTAAAAATTCATTGTTTTTGTTTTGAAGAACAATTATTAAAAGCCGGCGAAAAAGTCTTAATGCCAGTTACATTTTATATAGATAAGGATTTTGAGTTTGACCCTGAAATGCAAGACATTAAAGTACTTACTTTATCTTATAGTTTTTTTAAAGTACGAGAGATGTCGTCATTGCAAGGAAATGACGTAAGTAATTGACGGAGCAATCTCAGGAGTTTGTTATTATTTCATGAGATTGCCACGCTCGCTACGTTTGCTCGCAATGACGGCTTTGGAATTATGCAACAACATCGGCTCATTGAGTATACTCGATAACCCATTTACGAAGTCTAACAATTGGCGGAGTATTTATAAGAGCGGTAGAAGGTAAAACTTTGCCGTTAGTATTAAAATTAATTATAGGATCTATACCGTATATGCTATACCAAGGTTTTAACGGTGAGCTATTTGAATATTTACGGTGGAACCAAGATAAAGAAGATGTTGTTTCTTCATATTCTATTACTTTAACCGATTGTGGATTTTTATGATATATAAGGCTAAGTACCGATTGATCGGAATGATGCCATTTATATTCATCGTAATTAGGATGGATATTATAATCATTGCCTGAAAGAATTCTAATATCTTCACAACTTTTTAGCCATTTTTCAATGAAAGAACGAGAAAGCTTGGTATTACGCACAATAATAACGGCACTCCAAATGTGATCGTCATTTCTGCATTCGTCTGTAAGGCAATCCATTAAAGCAAAAGTTTCGCCTTTAACAAAACTACCGTTTTTACGATTGCGATCATGTACCAGTAATATATCATTATCGCCTAAAAGATTTGTTAAATTACTGATATGCTTTTTAATAACAAATGCTGAATCTAAATATACTATAATAGCTCCTTCTGGTGCATTTTTCATTGTTTCCAGTATAATATAAGGCTTCCATAGCCATAACCCCGCTCCTGCAGGTTCACTAAAAATTTCTTGGTTTTTTTCTATAAACGCTTGATTTATGTGCTTTTTCTTATAGTTAAATATGAAGTCTATACCTTTATTAAGTGCATAATGAGTGGTTGCATTTTGATTACGATAAACATACTCCGGACCGTCGGCATAAGAAACTAAATAAATTGGTTCTTTTATGGAATTCTGAATAGATAAATCTACTTTTTGTAACGATAAGTCATTAATAAAACCTTGACGTGCATATTCTAAAATAATCAGTATAAAATAAGTTAGAGCTAATGTAATAACTGTTTTGTATAATATTTTAAATAACATATAATTTTTGCATTATTTGAAGCATTTTATCATTCCCACGTGGATTAGTAAGTCGTCATTGCAAGGAAATACGAAGTATTGACGAAGCAATCTCAGGAGTTTGTTATTATTTCATGAGATTGCCACGCAGCCTACGGTTGCTCGCAATGACGTAATTATTAAACAACACCAATTATAGCATTTTAATATATTAAAATATAGTGTTGTAATTTAATTATAAATTTAGTATAATTTGCTGTTTGTTTAAGGTTGGTATGATTAATTTAGGGGATAAGCAGTCTACTATAGTTGTCGCAATGTCAGGCGGGGTTGATAGTTCGGCAGTTGCCGCAATGCTGCATGAACAAGGACATAATGTGATAGGTATTACCTTGCAGCTATATGATCACGGTATGGCAGTAGGGAAGAAAAACGCATGTTGTGCCGGTCAGGATATTTACGATGCTAAAATGGTAGCAAATAAGCTAGGTATTCCCCATTACGTACTTGATTATGAGAGCAAATTTAAAGAGTCGGTAATAGATAATTTCGTCGATAGCTATTTACAAGGTGAAACACCTATTCCATGTGTGCAATGTAATAAATCGGTAAAGTTCAGGGATCTAATTAAAACGGCTAGAGAGCTTGGAGCAGATAAGCTTGCTACCGGTCATTACGTACGAAAAATAAACGGTGATAACGGAGCGGAATTACATACAGGGCGTGATCCAGCAAAAGATCAAAGTTATTTTTTATTTACGACAACTAAAGAGCAATTAGAATATTTACGTTTCCCTCTAGGAGGGCTTACTAAGGGTGAAACACGAAAGCTTGCTAGTAAATTTGGACTTGAGGTAGCGGATAAGTCCGACAGCCAAGATATTTGTTTCGTACCTGACGGAAATTATAAGAGCTTAATAAATAAAATACGTCCAAATAGCAGTGAAAGCGGTAAAATTATTCACGTAAACGGGTTTGAGCTAGGAGAGCATAGTGGTATAATTAACTACACCATAGGGCAACGTCGTGGTCTTGGTATAGCTTATAATGAGCCTTTATATGTAGTAAAGATTGATCCTAAGGACAATATAGTATATGTAGGACCGGAGTCCACATTAAACGTGCAGGAATTTATCATTAGAGATGTGAATTGGCTTGCAGATGAGATTAAAGATAACGAAAAGTTAGAAGTAGCAGTTAAAATTCGCTCGACAAGACCGCCGCGTCTAGCCGAAATAAGTAAACTCGGTGATGATAAAATGAAAGTAAAATTTTTATGCGAAGAAAAAGCCGTTGCTCCTGGGCAAGCATGCGTTATTTATGCCGGCGAAAGAGTACTTGGCGGCGGATGGATTACTAGAGAGATAAGGTAATTGTGTCATTGTAAGGCGCGAAGCGACGTGGCAATCTAGTTAGACCTCCTGAGATTGCCACGCTCCTTTTAGTTGCTCGCAATGACACAATTCACAACAAAATAAGCTCACTAAAACAGGAGAAACTAATGAGTTTTTTAAGGAAGAAAAGTTTTGAATCAGTAAAAGAGATAGGCAGCTCAAGCGGTCTTAGCAAGACGCTTGGAGCATTCGATTTAATATTACTGGGTCTTGGTGCGATGATCGGCACGGGCGTATTCGTCGTTACCGGTATAATTGCTGCTAAATATTCAGGACCTGCAGTAATGTTATCTTATGCGATTGCAGGTATTACCTGTATCTTTGTAGCGCTTGTTTATACTGAACTTGCTGCAATGCTTCCGACATCAGGAAGTATTTACACTTATTCCTATGTAGCATTTGGCGAAGTATTTGCTTGGATGATCGGTAGTGTTATAATATTAGAACTTGGTTTTGCTGCAGGAATAGTAGCTGCAGGCTGGTCGGGCTACGTACAAGGAATACTAGCAGCAGGTGGAATCAATTTACCGAAAGAATTAACTACTGTACCGACAAACGGCGGTTTGATAAATTTACCGGCATTTTTAATCTCGGGATTTATTGGATTTATTTTATATTTAGGTACTAAAGATAGTAAGAGACTAAATGCAATTTTAGTTTTCATAAAAATGGCTGCAATATTCGTATTTATACTCGCTGCTGCCCCTCATTTTGATGCTACTAACTGGAGTAATTTTATGCCTTTCGGTTTTAGTAATGTTTTAGTAGGTGCGTCTATTTTATTCTTAGCTTTTACGGGTTTTGGAACGATTGCAACCGCAGCTGAGGAATGTAAAAACCCAAAACGCGATATAATGATCGGTATTATTGGCTCACTTGTTCTAACTACTATAGTTTATGTAACGATGGCAGGGCTTGTTACCGGTATTGCACCTTTTGAGCAGTTAAATAACGATCAACCGCTTGCTTATGCTTTAACTATCAATAATAGCAAGATCGGTTCTGCTATTGTTGCAACCGGAGCAGTTTGCGGTATGATGACGGTGTTGATGATGAATGTTTACGGTACTTCTCGTATTTTTTATGCTATTGCACGTGACGGTTTACTACCGAAAAGTTTTGCAAAGCTGCACCCAAAATATGATAGTCCGTATATTACGATTATAATATTTGCTTCTTTAGCCGCTATCCTTGGAGGATTTTGTTCTACGGAATTATTAACGCAGTTAACTTCAATGGGCGCTCTTATTGATTATATAACTGTTACAATAATCGTGGTATTATTTAGGGTAACGCTACCTGGTGCTCAAAGACCTTTTAGATGTCCTTTAGTATTTATTATCGTACCGTTTATTTTAATTGCTTGTGCATATTTACTATTTATTCAAATATATGACGGTGAATTTAATCTATTAACTGCAGGTCGTGCATTAATATATTGGTTTATTACAATATTTGTTTTATATATTATAAGATCGTTTTTTATGGAAAAAGAGCAGAATTAAGAGGGGGCTATCCGTCATTGCGAGCAAACGTAGAGAGCGTGGCAATCTCATGAAGTAGTATAAAATTCCTGAGATTGCCACGTTGAGGCTTTGCCCCTCCTCGCAATGACGAGTTAGTAGTATCCACGCAAACAAAATTAACCAAATGACTGAAAAGCTGCAACCACTCCGAGGAATGAAAGATCTCTTGCCGGATGATTATAAAGTTCACGACTATATAATTAACAAAGCAAGAGATGTTGGAGTATTGTACGGCTATAAACAAATGAGTACTCCTATTTTGGAGTATACTAAGGTCTTTAACCGTTCGATGGGTGAAAGTTCTGACGTAATCAGCAAAGAAATCTATAGTTTTTTAGATAAAAGCAATGATTCCGTAGCATTACGACCTGAATTTACAGCATGTATTATAAGAAGCCTCATCTCAAACGGATTACAACATAAATTACCATTAAAGTTTTTCTCTACCGGTCCTGTTTTTCGTTATGATAGACCGCAAGCAGGGCGTCAAAGACAATTTCACCAACTAAATTATGAGTATATCGGTGCTAAAGGAGCAATTACTGATGCTGACACTTTGAAGTTAGCCGTTGATATATTAAAAGCACTCGAAATAGAGCAGGATACTACCTTAGAGCTTAACTCTCTTGGATGTCATGAATCAAGAAGCGTTTATCAGCAAAAATTAGTAGAATATCTAAATGATTTTAAAGATCAATTATCAGAAGAAAGCAAAATAAGGTTATACAAAAATCCAATGCGGATACTTGATTCTAAAAGTGAGACCGATCAGAAAATAATAGCAAACGCACCGGTTTTATCTGAATATTACACTGATGAATCCAAAGAATATTTTGAGGAGTTAATAAAGTATCTAGATATTTTAGGCGTGAAATATAGCATAAATCCACGCTTGGTTAGAGGGCTTGATTATTATTGCCATACTGCTTTTGAATTCACTACAAAAAAGCTAGGGAGCCAATCTACTATTCTAGCCGGTGGACGTTATGACGAGCTTGCTAAAATCATGGGTAATAACGATGATGTGCCGGCTATCGGTTTTGCTGCCGGTATTGAGCGAATTGCTTTAATGCGGGAATATAATATATCTGAAGTTAAGCCAGTATTTGTATTACCTATAGGCAAAAATAATATTTGCTATGCTTTAGAAATTGTAGCTAAATTGCGAACAGAAAATATTGCTACTATCATAGAATCCCTAGGTAAAATAGCTAAAAGAATGCAACGCATTTTTAATGAAAATTCTAAATTTATTATTTTTATAGGTGACGAAGAGCAGGCGAATAATAACTTAAAAATCAAAGACTTAAAAAAAGAAGAAGAATATATAGTAGATTTTGCAAAAGCTCTTGAGCTATTGAAGAAATAAGATTTTTTATTGTTATACCGTGAACCTTACATGGTATCCATCAAAACTAACTTTAAGTAATAAGCATTTATGAATCTTGCCACAAGTTCGGCATTGCCCTCATGGTTCTTATGTTATGTCTGCATAGGTCTTGTTGTGTGGATACTGAAGGTCATCATTGCAAGGAAAAACTGTAAGTTTTGACGAAGCAATCCAGTAAAAAATTCTGTAAATCAGAATTTTTTTATTATTGTTTTGGACTGCCACGCAGTCTACGACTGCTCGCAATGATGGGGCGGTATCTACGCAACAACGCCTTCGCTGGAATGACATAAAACGAGTCATGCAACAAGAGCTGCAGTTGTTCACAATGGCGATTAGGTGTCTATACAATAACACATTTAACCACGACATCTAAAAATGTGATTATTATAAACGATTTAGCCATGAGTTATGGTATAAGAATACTATTTTACCGATGTAAATTTGCATATTAAAAACAATAAACGATATGGTTTAGTAGGTGCCAACGGAGCAGGTCAAACAACTTTTTTCAAAGTCTTAACTAAGAAGAAGAGCCAGCTTTCGGTGAGATTAACATACCAAAAAACTCCAAAATAGGTTGTTTAAAACAAGATCAGTTTCTTTATGAAAATACTAAAATTATAGATACGGTAATAGCAGGGAATAAGGAGTGATGGAAAGCTTTATAGGAAAAAGAAGAGATATTAAATCGGCAGGAATGTAGCGATGAAGATGGGTATAAGTTTGGTGAACTTGAACAGGTAATATACGATAATGACGGTTATACTGCTGAAATTTTTGTAGCTAGCTTGCTTGTAGGTCTTGGAATAGCCGAAAAATACCATTATGAGCCGCTTTCTGCGTTGTCAGAAGGTTATAAGCTTCGTGTATTACTCGTACAAAGTCTATTTAATAATCCCGATATTTTACTACTCGACGAACCGACAAACCATCTTGATATTATTTCAATATATTGGCTTGAGAATTATTTAAAAAACTCTTTTAAAGGAATATTAATTTTTATATCGCATGATTTAGCTTTTTTAAATAATGTCGCAACGGATATTTTGGACATAGATTATGGAGAAATAAAACTATATACGGGCAATTATGATAATTTTGTTCAAGAAAAGCAGATAATAGCTGCTCAGAAGCTAAGCGAGCAAAATTTCTTAGAAAAGAAAATAGAAAATATGCAGGCTTGGGTTGATAAATTTAGAGCAGGGACGAGAGCAAGGCAAAGTGCCGCCTGAGAAAAGCAGTTAGAGAAAATAGTATTACCGGATATACAGAAATCTTCAAGAATTAGTCCGTTATTTAGATTTAAGCAGCTAAGCAATTCAGGAAAATTAGTATTAAAAATTGATCAAATAACTAAAGATTTTGAGAATAAGCAAATATTAAATAAAGTTAGTTTTAACGTATCATGAGGAGAAAAAATTATTATTATCGGTGCAAACGATATCGGTAAATCTACTTTATTAAAAATCTTAATGAATAAAATATCAGCAGATCAAGGTAGCTATGAGTGGGGATATGAATCGCAAATATCTTATTGTGCTCAAGATCATCATGCGCTACTTAATGAAAATATTAGTATTATTGATTTAAAAAGCAATCTGAAAAAGAAACGGAAAATACAATTAGAAATACGCTCGGACAAGTATTCTTTCGCAGTGATGAAGTAAATAAAAATATTTTAAGTTTAAGTGGCGGTGAGGAGGCAAGATTATTACTTGCTAAAATGATGCTAGAAAAAAGTAACATTTTGGTTCTTGATGAACCGACAAATCATCTTGATATAGAGTCAAGAGAAGCTCTTAAAAAATCTCTAATTGATTTTGATGGTACGGTAATATTAGTAACGCACGATCGGAATTATTGCTCTTTCCCATAGGAAAAAGATTGTTGATTTTAAAGGTAAATATGATGATTATATTGAGAAATGCAGCAACGATTATTTAAGTTCTACGACAAAATTATCCTAAGTTTTAGGCATTGCTCATTAAATATAGATATCGTTATTGCGAGCAGCCATAGGCTGCGTAGCAATCTCGTCAAATATCCTGAGATTGCTTCGTTAATTGCTATGCAATTTCCTCGCAATGACGATAAACATCGGGTCATGCAACAAAGCAGAATCTTAAAGTTAATTACTCTACATTATAAAACTCCAAATGATGACCGCTAATAAACTTTTTTACTTCAGCATGGTTACCATACTCATCAACATTTAATAATAACCTTGTTCATTCAAATATAATATATTTGTAAATAATCGGTCATCACAGTCCCACTTAGCTTTAAAAGCATTGTCCTTAATAAGTTTAACTCCGTTTACTCCGTGTTTGTGATATATTATTCCTTTTTTTAAAGCAGAAACACAAGAGGTAACTTTACTTTTATCAAAGGTATTATAGATTTTTTTAGACATTGTACCGTAACAATCAAATCCTCTATATTTGCCAAGAAATTTAGCCGTATCTTTTGTTACTTCCTGATTATCAATTTTAATTTGACCTTCTTTAGGAATATTCCAAGAATTATTATTGAAGTTGGTAATTTTTTGAATGGCTAGATAAAATTCATGTTTCTTTTTTAGTTGATAATATTGATGGATTTTTTTTGTATCATATTGAAGGGTTAATTGTTCTAAGTTTTCTATTTGCTTATTATCGGGGGAATAGCTTGCAATAATCCCTCCTTGTTTTTTTTTGGACTTAATTTACTTGCATATTCTTATACTTTTTTGGGTTATATTATTTAATAAGGCGGTAACTACTTCCAATTTCTAAAGTGTTTTCATTGCAAGAATCATTTTGCAGAGCATTTTCAACATTTTGGAAAATCTTTTCAGATTTTTCAGAAGTTAATTTAGTCTCGTTATCTGCTATTAAAGCGGTATTAACGGCGTTAAGAACCTCTGCTTTTTCATTGGACGTTAGAGTATTATTTTGAGGTAACATATAATTTGGGTCCACGTAACTCCGCAGTTTTATAATAGCCTTTTCATACAAATTTATTTGATGCTCAGGTATCTTATTTAAAAGATCAGAAGCTGTTTTAAATTGCTTACTACATAGGGCAAGTGAGAATGCTAGAAGTATATTGTTTGGGATATCACTAATTGCTTTTAGTTTTTCAGTTAATATTGATTGCTGGTTTTTGTTAATTTTTTTTATTGGAAATTCTGTTATAAAAAGCCATGTATTCACAGCCATCATATATTGATGAATAGAAAGGAACTAAGGTATTTTTTTAATTACATCTAACGTCTTATAAGAAATTTCATATGGATTAGTTAACATTTCTAGAATGTATTTTATATATTCTACCGGCATATTGTATTAAGTCATTAGCTTTATCACATTTGCCTTGTATTCTATAATTAGACCATAAATGATAGGCTGCTGTTGGGTTTGTGGGTAGAAGCACAAAAGCATGTTCATAATATTTAGTGGACATATCATAGCTTCCGGTTTCTTCATAAACACGACCTGTTCTATAATACCACTGGGCTAAAACCTGATTTTTCAGTATTAGTATTTAACGAAAAAATAGATTCTGCAAGTAAAGCTTTTGCCTCTTCAAAATTTTTATTTTCCATTAATAAATCAGAGAATTGACCTGACAAATCTAAGCTGGATTTTATATACGGTACTAGTGCTTGGGTAATTTTAAGCTTAGATTCCGGTTCAATAAGCTTTAGCACGGGGAGTAGATATTCTGCACATTTGCTATATTGTTCAACTTCTTGTGCAAAGTAATTAAAATATAGATTTAAATTTAAATATCTCTTTAGCAGCTTCATTGTGTCTATTTAATATACTACATTGAAAGGCAAGACTCATTATTTGAATTTTGGTTAGCGTATCAGGTGGTATAGAAATGATTTGATCCGGCATCCATTTTATGAGTTCACCATCTAATTGATATTCAAAAAAGCCTGGTCTCTGTATTATTTCATAATTTTTCAACAATTCATGATTTGTGTAACTTTCATATGGATACTTAGGTATTAATTTATGTATTAGTGAATGCTTAATTTCTGTAGCTTTCTTGCTACTTACTGTAGATTTTTCACTATTTAAATGTCCAAATATATAATGCATTACTTCTATAGCGGTACCAACAGTTGGTATAGATGAAAAGTTTTTATCCATTTCTACTACATCAAGACCGGAAAAGTTTTTTCTAAAATTGCTTATGTTACTTTCTGATAATATATTGGGGGTGAATATCAAGCTTAAAAGTAATTGAAGGCTCTGCATTTTTCATGAATATAATTTAGTATTAGTTGGGCTTAAGAACTGCTACAATGTGATAGGAAAGGTTTAAAATTTTACATAGAATTATTATTAAAAACTTACAGTGTTTGAACTTTTTATTACTGGATTCCTGCTTCTAGCTAGGAATGACATCGAGAGGCTCAATTAACTCACAAAGCAATGTTTCTAAGAATGTCTATTCAAACCCAAATCCAGTAAAATATTTATGAAAATATCCGGTATCATGACCTATCATTTTAACTTTATCATAATGATGAGGTGATTCAGATTCACGATATATAGTTGTGCCGTCATCCATATAGTAAATAGAATAAGATGGAAGGCCATAAGGTCTAAAAAAAGTGTCTTTACATATAACTTTAGGAGCTTTATCGGATTTTTGTATGTTTTCTGATTTCAGCATATTAATTTTATTAATAAATGATTGTTTTATTAATATATAATTTTTATATATTATCACAAGAATAATTATAATAGCTATCTACAGAACCTAGCAATTCAGATTTATCAATTGCAGTATTATATGCATAAGGATATTCTAAATATTTTTGCAATTTTAAAGTATTTTCTTGAAACAATGGGTAATTATTTGATGGTTCGTGCTTTGATAAATTGAAATATGTTCTCGCTAAGAATTTCTTATCTTGAACATTATTAAAAACTTTGATTTTTGAATATCCGTCTTGTTGTTTTTCTTGTAAAAAATAATCTTCATAGTCCTTATAATTCTTTGGAAGATTTAATATAAATCTAGCATATTGTTCTAACTGAAAGTTAGTTAACCAAGTAAATATAGAATATAAATTTGCTCTATAGTCCGAAGAAAAAATGACAGCAATTTTTGATTATTTTATCTCTGCTCTTTTCTCTCTTTCAATAACGTTATTAGATAATATAAATAACTCTTTATTAAAATGTTTTTTATTTTCTTGAGCTTGAATGATTATATCAAACAGCTCAGTTTCTAATTCGTCTGAGGTAAATAATTGTTTGTATTTATTAAGCCATGGATCAAAAGCTATAGATTCAAGTTTTTTTAATATTGAATTAATTGTATGTGCAATTTTAAGTTAAATTTAAGAGCAGCATTTTATATGAAGAATTGACGTAAGTCAAGAGATATTAAATTAATGGTTTAAAAAGTATGTGTTACCTCGTGATTTATTCACAGAATCCAGTTAAAAATACTAATATTATTAGTATTTTTAGTTGTTTTCTGGATACCGTGGTCAAGCCACGGTATGACACTGAAGTGTTTTTCAAAAGCCATATTAAATTGATTACTAAAATTTTTCACATAACCTAATGACAAAAATAAAATATGAATATATTATTTAATTTTAGAATAATTTAAATAATATATATTCAATGAGTGCAAATACTAATATTAGTGACGGTTTAGAGGTCGTTACGCAAGATCATTTATCGATTTTTTCTTTAATAAGCTCCTCCGACATTATCGGTAAGTCAGTTATGCTGATGTTGCTTATTGCCTCTATTTGGTCATGGGCTATTATTTTGGATAAAATATTTAAGCTAGTGCAAGTGCAGAAAAGCATGCGGGCATTTGAAAATGTGTTTTGGTCCGGTGGAGTATTAGAGCAGTTATATGAAAGCATAAAGAGGTCGGTTAATAATCCGCTAGCTTTAATTTTTGTCTCAGCTATGGATGAGTGTAAAAGCTTAAGCACTAAAGGGCTTTCTGAAGGCTTAAAAAACAACCATAAAGAGCGTATAACGGGTGCAATGTACTTAGCTCAAAATAGGGAAGTCGAAAAGCTCGAGAAAAATTTAAGCTTCTTGGCAACTGTTGGATCAAGTTCTCCTTTCGTAGGTTTATTCGGTACCGTTTGGGGGATTATGCATAGCTTCCAATCGATTGCTACTTCAAACAATACTTCTCTTGCCGTAGTAGCTCCCGGAATTGCCGAGGCGTTACTTGCAACTGCGATAGGCTTATTTGCAGCTATTCCGGCAGTAATTTTTTATAATTATCTGATTTCCCGTATTACTCTTATCAATAATAAGATTGAAGATTTTATTAGTGAGTTAAACTCTATACTTTCTAAGGCAATTGATCAGGAGAAAATGTAATGGCTATAAAGCTTGCCGGAAGTAATAGAAAAAGTAAAAGAGCGGTAGTGAGCGAAATTAACGTTACGCCGCTTGTTGACGTGATGCTTGTGCTATTAATTATTTTCATGATTACTTCTCCAATGCTTGTTTCAGGAGTAAACGTGGATTTGCCTGAGACAAATTCAAGTCCGATCTCAGGTCAGGATGAGCCTTTGGTTGTTACTATCAATAATAAAGGCAAGATTTTCTTACTTGAAATTCCAATAGAAAGAATGTATTTAACCGACAAGCTTGCAAATATCACTAAAGAAAAAAAGGATGCTAGAATTTTTGTAAGAGGCGATAGAAATGTTTCTTATGGGCAGGTAGTAGAGATAGTTGCCGCAATTCATGCTGCCGGCTTTTCTCGTGTAGCTCTTATTTCAAATATTAAAAATAATGAAAAGTAATCAAAATAAGGATAATTTTACGGTTTTCCTTAGCTTCTCTGTTGTTCTGCACTTATTTCTTTTATATTTTTTTCTATTCGGTATGCCGTCACTTTTTGAAAAATTACCGGAAGAGCAAACTATAACTTTTGAAATGTTACCTGTTAGCGATAAATCAAATATTATAACTCAGACAAAGCAAAAAGAAGCCCCTATAGAAAACGAAGACGCTAAAAAATCTGAGCAGAGTAAGCCAAAAGAAGAAGCACCGCAAGATTTGCCTAAAGAAGAAAAAGCAAAAGAGCCTGAGGCTAAAACAATGGAAGAAAAGCCTAAAATAGAAGAGAAAAAAACTATAGAAGAACCAAAGTCTGAAAAAGCAAAAGAAGCGTTACCTGAGAAGAAAGAAGAAGTAAAGGAAGACAAACCTAAAGAAGAAGAAAAAAAACAAGCAGAAGAAAAGAAGAAGCCCGAAGCAAAGAAACCGGCTGAGAAACCTAAAGAGGTGAAGAAAAAAGAGACTAAAACCGATGAGCTTGATTCTTTGCTGAAGAATTTAGAGCAATCTTCGGAAGGGGATAATTTAAAATCCAATAAGCATCAAAGGTCAAAAAAAGCTGATAATGCAAAAGAAGCTAAAGGGGTTTATACGGATGGGCTGCCTCTTTCCGATAGTGAAACATCTTTGATAAAAAGACAGATTGAAAGACATTGGAGTAATGTACCGGCAGGAGTTAGAGGTAATAATAAGGTAAAAGTCATTATTAGTATTACGCTAGATAAAGCAGGTAATGTTGAGCAGGCAAAGGTTAACGAAAAAATCTGTCCTAATATTCCGGCTAGTGTTTGTGAAGCTTTGGCGGATAATGCCATTAGAGCGGTATGGCAAGCAAGCCCTATCGAAAACCTTGACTCTGCACGCTTTAACCATTGGAAAGAGATTAATTTTAGCTTTGATCCAAGTAAATTTTAGTGGGCATTGCCTGCGTGGATACCACCCCGTCATTGTGAACAGTCGTAGACTGCGTGGCAATCTCATGAAATAATAACAAACTCCTGAGATTGCTTCGTTCATTGCTATGCAATTTCCTCGCAATGACTATTTTCGAGCCACGTAGGCAAGCCTTTTGCAGGAATAACATTAAGCACCATGCAATAATTAAAAAATATTATTCATCATGTTTGTGGTGATCACCGATTAATTCAAGCCCCATATCTTTTTGCTCATTATTGAAACAACAGTAGCAGCAATAACCAAACAAGAATAATAAGGTTACTTCCATTAAAAATAGGGTCAAAGCAGCATTACTAGAGCTTGCTAACTCATATTCTGAAGGTAATAAATATCCGTAGGGATGTCTTTGTTCATAAAACTTAGTTAGTATGTTTACTATTTGTAAATAAAAAAACTCTATAACTTTGTCTATTAAAATTACATTTACTTCACAAAGTTTTAAGAGCAGGATAAGTAAATAATAATACATGGCATAAATTTAGACCGAAATGAACTATCATAGAGCATAATATTTTACCTGTTTTATATATGATAACCATAGAAAAAACCGCATATAGTGCTTAAAGCTATATATATTAGTGCGCCTTGAAAATGTGCGCGATCCCAAATATTAAAGATGCTATAATAACAGCTAAAATCTGCTGTTTTGGTACAAGATTTTGTAATGTTCTTTGTAAAACCTTCGAAAGAATACTTCCTCAGCCATACAGACGAAAAAGAAATATTGTTGTAATAAAATGTAGGTGATATTAAGGATGACATTATATAAACCTTTGTAAAAAACTATTTTTAATATATAGTTATTTGTTAGCATTAAAAATAGAAAAATTATTAAATATAGAGATTTTTAATAAATAATAATTGGATTTTAAAAAGAAAATATAAAAGATAATCATAAAAAAGACAATAAAATAATATGTATAGAAAATATGTATAGAATGGGGCGATTTTATGAACGATATAGAATATTGGGAAAAAAATTTTGAAAGCTGTAAATATTCAGATAAATTAATCGAAAGACTTTTATTTTTAAATACCCAAGTAAAACAACCTATCGATATTAGAGAAGTTAAAAAAGGTATTTATTATGCTCGTAAATATCATGGTGGGCAAATGCGTCAATCAGGTGACCCTTATTATTCTCATCCAATCGCAGTAACAACTATGGTAGCGGAATTTGTAGCAAAAGAAGTGCCTAAACTCTTTACTTTTAGAATGCTACAAGCTGCATTACTTCATGACACTATTGAAGATACTGAACTTACTGAAGAAATGATTAGCAATATTTTTGATGAAGAAGTAACAAGGCATGTAGCAGGTCTAACTAGAATTAAACCTTGGGGAAAAATAAGTAGCGAGAAAAGTCTTATTTTATTAATTAAACAAAAAAGATACGATACTGCTCTTATAAAACTTTTTGATAGAATACATAATTTACAAACTTTAGAAGTAAAATCGCCTGAAAAAGCTCATAAAATAATTAAAGAGACATTAAAAAGCTTTTTAGTGTTAAGTGAAATACTTGAAATACCTTCAGTTTCAGAGCTGATATATGCTGAATGTTATAAAAATAATTTAAAGTTTAATATAAATTATACTTTTAATAAAATTATAAATTTCGATTCGTTTCCATTTTCTCAAAATAAGTTACTCCCATAAAGAAAGTTATACCTACAGGTATGAAAATTAAAAATAACCCCCAATATCCTAGATAACTGGTAATATAAACTAAACCAAATGAAGTTATAATATAAGTAAATAATTTTGCTATTGCACTTAGCATACTAGTATATGTAAATCTCTTAAAAACCGGAAAATATTTATAAAATATAGGAGCTGCCGGTACGTGATCAAATACGAATAATGCAGCCAAACATTGAAAAATAAAAATACATAAAGGAGTAGGGTTATAATTTAACATTATAGGAAAAAAAATGAGAGAGGTAAAAAATAGATATAATTTTACCTTTAGGATTTTTAAAGGATGGATTTTATAGCTAATAAATGCAAGACCGATAATACCGAGTAAATCTATTATAGATACCCAAAAATTTTGATTTATAATTTGATTTGGAGTAAAGCCGCATTCTCTTTTTAATATATCACTGCAATATATATATACGAAATAAAAACACGGTGGTCTAGCACACTGGATAAAGAAATACCAAATAGAAGTGGTGTTTGGAACTTTTTGATCTAGAATATCTGCGTCAATTTCTTCAAGCATAATATTATTTTCTTGAAGTCTTAGTTTTAATTTGTTTCTTTTATTTGAAAATGCATCTGCTTCTTTTAAACTAGTCCTTGCAATAGTACCTACAAAAGCGATAGTTGCACCAACGAAAAAGGCTATACGCCAACTTGATTCATGGTGATAAATATTGTGATTAGTAAAAATTGATGCAATACCTAGTGCTACCGTAGTGCCTACGGCAGAAAATACGGTTATAATTGCTACTAATGGATATTGTATAGGAGGAGATGAATTTTCGGTTAAGTACAGTTCTGCACCTCGTGCTTCTGCAGTTGCTGACATACCTTGAATTATACGACATATAGTAAGAACCCAAGAGGCTGTTATACCTATCTGTGCATATGTTGGCATGCTGCCTATAATCACACAAGTAATAGCCATTAATAGGGTAGTTAAAACAACTACAATCTTACGTCCAAAATGATCGCCTATATACCCAAATATTAATGCTCCTATAGGTCTTAGCAAGTAGGTAGAACAGAAAGAAAAGGCAGTAAGCAAAGAAAAAGTGAAAGGATCATATTCCGGAAAAAATAAATTATTTAAAAGCATCGCCATATGCACATAAAGCATAAGGTCAAAATACTCTAGAAATGTACCTATAGAAAGTAATCCGACTGCTTGTTTTTGTGCTGTATTTAAACTTCTTTGTTCTTTTTCATAGCCTAACATAACATTTACATATAATTAGATTACAAAATAAGCCTATAATTCTTTTGGTTCAAAGTCAATAGATTAATAATTTTTAATAAATATAAATATTGTTACAAAATATTTAGGTTCCGTAAAGTTATCTAACTTAAAATTTTCAAATTATCTATTTTTCTCTGAAAGCTTTAAATGCAGTATCAGTAACGGGATCAAGTAAATATCTAAGTAGTGTTCTAGTACCTGTTACGATTTGTACCTCAGCTTGCATACCGGGGTGTAATTCAAGATTTTTAACTTTAGCAACTTTGTTAAATTCATCCATATCGATTTCAACTCTTGCAACATAATAATTATCTTGCTGTTGTCCCGGATGCTGTCTTTCATCTTGTACGATATCGGGAGATATGCTTACTACTTTACCGGTAAATGTTGGAGTTGTTCTTGATTTAAATGCACTGAAACGTATTTTTGCAACTAATCCCTCATGTACTGAGTCAATGTTTTTTTGAGATACCTTTGCTTCTATTATTAATGGGTCATTAGTTGGCAAAATTTCCATAATAGGTTGTCCGTGACTTATAACACCGCCTATTGTATGATATTTTAAATTATTAACTATACCGTCAACAGGTGATCTGATTATCACACGATTAAGCGAATCCGTCAGGGCATTATATTTTTCTTTAAGAGATGCGGTTTGTACTTGAGCTTCACGCAGCTCTGTTAAAGTCCGTTCAGTGTATTTATTTTGTTGATTTATAATTTTAATTTGAGTTTCGGTAATAGCATGGCGTATTCCTGCTATTTCGGCTTCAGTTGCTGCAACATCACTTTTTGAAGCGGCCACTTTTGCTTCTTGGTCTAATAAGGCTGCTTTTTGTACAAAGCCTTTTTCTTTTAACGTCCTTAAAGCTTTTAAACGGTCTTGATAAACTTCAGCAGTTTTGGAGGCGGCAACTTTTTTTGCTTCTAAACCTTCAATTTTTTTCTCAAGTTGAGCAATATTTTGATGTAATGCATCTTTCTCTGAGTTATATACTTCTTTTCTAGATCTAAATAAATTTTCCTGCGTATGAATTATTTTAGCTACTTCCGGTAAATTGATATCCTGCATTAGAAAATCAGAGAATTCGATTTGTTCTAAATTATCGCGTTCGGCAATTAAACGATTTTCAGTTGCTAAAGAATTACGGTACTGACCAAGAATATTTTCATGTTCGCTTTTTATTCTAGTTTCTTCAAGCTCTATTAATTTATCGCCTTCTTTGACTTTATCACCTTGCTTCACATAAATAGCATTTATTATTCCGCCTTCATGATGTTGAATCGTTTTTTTATTTGTGCTTGGCATTACGATACCGACAGCTACAGCACCACTATCAAGCGGAGCAAGAGCCGACCATAATCCGCCTATTAATACTAAAAAGATCATAACATAAATACCGAAAAGTATAGGTGACCTTGCAGCTTGGGTTACGTTATTACGATCTTTATCGGTTTTCTTGGTAATAAAATTAACAAACCTATCAAGTTTTACTAATAAGAATTCTATAGCATGAGAGGTTTTCTTTAATATAGTATTTATTAAAGCTTTACGTTTAGAACTTTGACCTTTAAGGTTTAACGCATCTTCTCTTAAGGACAATAATTGTTTTAATTGTGCCGGAGTAATTTGAGGTTTATTGTGTTTTAAGTCCTGCATAATATTTAATCATTATTATATTTAGTCAGCATTGTTTGTATTTTGCGTCATTGCGAGGACATGACGTAGTAATTGACGAAGCAATCTCGATAGAACTCATGAGATTGCCACGCTCACTAACGTTCGTTCGTAATGATGATTTGGAAGCCACGCAACAATGCCAATCAAGTTACGATATGACACTTTAGTTATTAATATGAATTGTACCGCTTTTTAAAGTTTTAAAGTGTTTTTGAATCTCTTCTTCCGTTCCGTAAACTGCAACTACTCCATCCTGTAATATTAGAATTTTATCAACAACGGATAATACGGATGGTCTATGTGAAATTACAAGAACTGCTATTCCTTTAAGTTTTGCTTGTTTTAAGGCACTTGCAAGGGCAACTTCACCTGCCTCATCTAAATTAGCATTAGGCTCATCTAAAATGATGAGTTTTGGATTACCGTAAAAAGCTCTAGCAAGTCCGATACGCTGTCTTTGACCACCTGATAGATTAGAGCCTGCAGGACCGATATCAGAATCATAACCTTCAGGGAATCTTAATATCATGTCATGAGCTCCGGCTATTTTAGCTGCTTCAATAACTTTTTGCGGATCAGCATCTTCTTCCATTCTAGCTATATTTTGTTTAATACTACCGCTAAAAAGTTCTATTCCTTGAGGAAGATAGCCAACATGTCTACCGAAATCTTCTCTATTCCAACGATAAATTTCAGCACTATCTAAACGTACGGAACCTGATGATTCTTTCCATACCCCGACTATGATTTTAGCTAAAGTTGATTTTCCTGTAGCCGAAGGACCGATAATTGCTAAAACTTCGCCTGGTTGTACTGCAAAACTAACGCCTGTTAAGATATATTTCGGTACGGGAGGTTGCGGTAAATGTTTTGGTATAGGGTGAGCATAATAAATATTTTCAACAGTAAGATGACCATCAACGTTCGGAATTGGCATTGTTTCGTCTCTAGAAGAATAAGTGTTAAATAAATTATTAATGTTTTTGTATGATTTAATAGCACCGCTCATACTTTTCCATAAATCAATAGCATTATCGAAAGGAGCAAGAGCTCTACCGACTATGATAGAACTCATAATCATATTACCGGGAGTCATATCTGTACTGTGAGATTTTACAACAATGTAAGCACCGACTCCGGTAACAGCCATTTGCATTATATTACGGATAAACCTTGAAAAGTTAGAAATAACACCGTTACGATAGCTAGCAACCGATTGCTTATCAAGTGCTAATATGTTAAATTTATGCCAATTTTTTGTAACATTCTTCATCATTCCCATTGCTTCAATTGCTTCTGCATTTCTGTTTGCAATATCGGCTTGTGTCATACCTTTTATCGAAAATTCGGTAGCTTCACCGAGCGTTTTATTAGTAGCTACAGCGTTAAAGAAAGCGGTTGAAACTATTATAATTGCACCAAAAACGGTAATAAGACCGATATATGGATGAATTGAAAAAATAACCGCAATATAGATAAGGCTCCAAGGGGCATCGAATAAAGTATTAATTCCGGTACTTGTTAGGAATGTTTTGACGGCTTGAAAATCACGTAATAATTGGCTAGAACCCATATTTGCTCGTGTTGCAGCTGCAGAAATTGAAGAAGCAAAAATTACAGGAGCTACTGTTCTATCAAGCCATTCTCCTACCTTTATAAGTGTAAAAGAACGAGCAATTTGTAATAATCCGTAAACAAAATAAATATATGCGATTATTAGTGATAAAAATAATAATGTTTGTAGATTACCGCTTCCAAGGACTCTATCAAGAACTTGTAGCGAGTAAAGAGGAGTAATTAACATTAGTAAGTTGATTACAAAAGCAAACCAAAAGACTATCCAAAAAGCTGTTCTACATTCGCCTAATGCTATTACTAGCGGGTTTTTTTTATTTAGATTATTATTTTTATTATACATATTAGTTATATTATTATAAATAATTATTAATTAATTCTTCAGCAATTTGAACACTGTTTAAAGCTGCTCCTTTACGTAAGTTATCACATGTGATCCATAGATTTATCGTGTTCTCTCTACTTACGTCATTTCTAATTCGGGAGACATATACGGCATCTTCGCCTACTACTTCAACGGGTGAGATATACGCAAGGTTATTATTAGAAATTGTAACAATTCCATCGGCATCTTGTAATATTTCTTCGACTTCTTTGGCATCAATTTTGTCGTTAAATTCTATGTTAACCGATATAGAATGACCGATAAATACCGGTACTCTAACAGAAGTAACGCTAGCTTTAAAGTGATTACCTATAATTTTGTTTAGTTCAGAAGCAATTTTTGCTTCTTCACTTGTATAGCCATATTTATTTAAATCACCTATATGAGGAAAAAGATTAAATGCAATCTGTTTTGGAAATTTCTTAGGATCATTCTCTCCAAAAACATATTTAGATTTTGTTTGGTCGTAGAGTTCGTCCATTCCTGCTTTACCTGCTCCTGATACTGATTGATAAGTAGATATCACTACTCGTTTAATCTTTACTTCATTATCTAGCGGTTTTAATGCTACTGCAAGCGGAATGACGATACAGTTAGGGTTAGCTATGATATTTTTAGTATTAAACTCTTTAAGTGTTGATAAATTAACCTCAGGTACAATTAACGGCACTTGGTTATCAACTCTAAAAAGTGAGGATTTGTCGATAACTACACAATTACTAGCAGTAGCTTTTGGTATAAATTCTTTTGCAACTTCTGAACCTGCACAAAAAAAAGCAATATCAATATCGTCAAAATGTAAACTTTTTAAACTATTAATTTGTAGTATTTTTTCTCCAAAGCTTACTTCCCGCCCTAGAGAGCTATCTGAAGCTATAGCATAAACTTTATTAATGGGGAAATTACGCTCAGCTAGAATATTTAGAGTTTCACGCCCTACATTTCCTGTAGCTCCGATTACTGCAATATTGTATTTTTTAGTCATTATTTATTAATCCAATGAGTTTGTCACCTCCGATAATATGGAAATGGAAATGAAAAATAGTTTGTCCCGATTTCTCGCCTTTATTAGTTATTAAACGATAACCGTCTTTATCTAAACCCGCTTCATTTGCTATATCAGAAATTTTAGCAAAAAAATGTTTTATTTCGTCTATAGAAGCTTTAGAGATAAAATCGGCATAATCTATATATTCGTTTTTAGGTATAACGATAATATGTATAGGTGCTACGGGTGCTATATCTTTGAATGCTAAAATTTGTTCGTCTTCATAAATTATTTCTGCCGGAAGATTTTTACCTATGATTTTTGCAAAAACATTTTCTTTGTTATACATCATTTTATTTCTGTTAAAAGCTTTATTGCATGGCTTGATTTTCCGTCATTGCGAGTAAAAAATGTAAAGTTTTGACTAAGCAATCCAGTAAGAAATGCTCATTTTAGCATTTCTTACTGGATTGCCGTGCAGTCTACGACTACTCGCAATGACGATTTAATATTTATGAAACCACGTTTCTGTTAAACAAGCATACTACGTTTTAGAAATTTTAATTCAGCTTCAATTCTAGAGTTGGCAATTATTATGTCTTCTAGTCGGTAATTATTTCTTTTTAAATAATTTTCTCTAATATCTGAAGCAAAAAAGCCGAAGCCTAATATTAAGACTATCTTAAATATAAGCTTTAACTCTTCGATATTAATCGCCGTAACGATTATATTCGCTATTACGGCAATAGCAACAACTAACCACATTTTATGGTATAATGCCCAAAATATACTTAAAAGAGCTGCTATCCATGAAAAACCTTCTTCAATAACAATAAAATTATTATTTTTTTGTGTGGAGTTAATGTATATTGCGTATATATTCATTATTTAATTTTAAGCCTTGAAAATTCAAGGGACAATAATTAATTAAATTGGATTAGTCAAGTATACTAGTTTAATTTGGAAAATTGGCTACGTCGTCTTGGTAAGTCCTCGGATGCTCACTAATATACGCTCCGCTCCTCGGCTTACAGACTCCTTGCTCTTTTCCAAATTACACTTCGTCTATTCGTCTACTTAACAGTAATTCTAATAGTACTTAATTCACAACTTAATATCAATAAATTTTATATATGTCAGATAATTTAGCCTTACACGGCACAACAATACTTTGTTTAAAAAAGAACGAAGAAATAATTATAGCAGCAGATGGACAAGTCTCGCATGGTAATACCGTACTAAAATCTACAGCACGAAAACTTCGGACTATAGCAAATAATAAAATTATTGCCGGTTTTGCGGGTTCTACGGCTGACGGTCTTGCGTTATTTGAAAAACTTGCAGTAAAGATAGAGCAACATAAGTATAATTTACTTAGAAGTGCAGTTGAGCTTGCAAAAGATTGGCGTAGCGATAAATATTTGAGACGTTTGGAAGCAATGATGATTGTTGCTGATCGTAGTCATATATTAATTTTAACCGGTAACGGTGATGTTGTAGAGCCTGAAAATAATGTTGCCGCAATAGGTTCAGGCGGTTTATTTGCACTATCTGCCGCTCGCGCTCTAATGTCTTACGAGAATAATTTAACTGCTGAAGAAATTGCTTTAAAATCTATGAATATAGCTGCAGATTTGTGTGTATTTTCTAATCATAATATTATAATGGAAAAAGTTGTATGAAAGCTACTAAAACTACTTATAAAAAAGACCCTATGGGGCTTACCCCTTCTCAAATAGTGAATGAACTTAATAGATTTATCGTAGGTCAAGAAAAGGCCAAAAAAGCCGTTGCTATTGCACTTAGAAATCGTTGTCGTCGTAAAAGAGTAGAAGGTAATTTACGTAATGAAATAGTACCGAAAAATATTTTAATGATTGGTTCAACCGGTGTCGGGAAAACGGAAATAGCAAGACGCCTTGCGAAGCTGACTAATTCTCCTTTCTATAAAATTGAAGCAACTAAATTTACCGAAGTCGGATATGTAGGGCGTGATGTAGAATCAATAATTCGTGATTTAGTCGAAATAGCCGTTAATACTGAAAAAACTTTAGCAAAAACGAAAGTAGATATTAATGCCCGTGAAAAAGCGATAGAGAGAATATTAGATAGTTTAGTAGGTAAAACTTCTAGTAATGAGACTAGAGAAAAGTTCAAAGAAAAAATTTTAAACGGCGAACTTGATGATACGGAAATTGAAATTAGCGTAGCTGATACTACACCTGTCGACGGTGGAAGTTTTGAAATACCGGGTATGCCGGGAGCATCTATGGGCGTGCTTAATCTTGGCGATATGATTGGACGAGCCCTTGGCAGCAGTAAGACTAAAACAAAAAAAATGCTAGTTAAAGATGCTATGGCTATTATTATACCTGAAGAATCAGAAAAATTAATAGACCAAGAAAAAATTATTCAGCAAGCTATAAATTTAGCTGAAAATGACGGTATAGTTTTTATTGACGAAATTGATAAAATAGCTTCGACTGGTAGTTCCAGAGCAAAAAATGCCGAAATAAGTAGAGAGGGAGTGCAAAGAGATTTGCTACCTTTGATAGAGGGCACGACGGTTAATACTAAATATGGACCGGTTAAAACCGATCATATATTATTTATTGCTTCCGGTGCTTTCCATATTGCTAAACCTTCTGATTTATTACCGGAGTTACAAGGAAGGTTACCGATTAGAGTAGAATTAAATTCGCTTACCAAAGATGATATGATTAAAATATTGCTTGAGCCTGAAACTAGTTTAATAAAACAATATTCGGCGTTAATAGGTACTGAAGACGTGCGTCTTGAATTTGCTGCTTCTGCTATTGAGAAGATAGCGGATTATGCGATCACCGTTAATTTAGAAGTCGAAGATATAGGGGCTAGAAGGCTGCATACTATACTTGAGAATTTGCTTGAGGATATAAGCTTTGAAGCTAGCGAAATGAAAGGCAACAAAATAACTATCGATGATAAATTCGTAGAAAATCAATTATCAAAAATAATAACTAATCTTGACCTAGCTAAGTTTGTTCTATAGTATGTTTCTCAATCAATGGTTAAGATAAAATTGTTATTTTTCATCATTACGAGGAGATGACGTCAGTAATTGACAAAGCAATCTCAGGAGCTTGTTATTATTTCATGAGATTGCCACGCAACCTATGTCTGCTCGCAATGACGATTTAGTAGTATCCATGCAATAACATCTATAACCTAGCAAAATAGCATTTTAAGAAAAATTTCATGATAATGCATATAGCAAGTCTAACGTTTAATGGAATTGATATTATCGATGTTGACGTGCAGGTACAAATATCACCGGGTATCTTTGCTTTTACTATAGTAGGGCTTGCCGATAAAACTATAGCTGAATCAAAAGAACGAGTTAAAGCAGCGTTATCTTCTATAGGGCTTGCACTACCTACTAAAAAGATTTTAATAAATTTAGCTCCGGCAGATTTAGTAAAAGAAGGAAGCCACTTCGATCTTGCGATTGCTTGTGCGATACTTACCGCAATGAATATTTTACCTGAACTTGAAATTGCGGAATATTTGATAATAGGAGAGCTATCATTAGACGGTTCAATCTTACCGGTAAGCGGAGCTTTACCTGCAGCGATTGGGGCTTCTGTTAGAGGTAAAGGTCTTATTTGTTCAAGTAAAAACAGCGCGGAAGTTGCTTGGTCGGGTAATGATAATATCCTTGTTGCAGGTAATTTAATTGAAATAGTAAATCATTTTAAAGGTTCACAAGTTTTAACTCCTCCGGAAGCTAAGCTACAAGATGAGCTGATAAATTATCCCGATTTTAAAGATATAAAAGGTCAAAAAATTGCTAAACGAGCTTTAGAAATTGCAGCATCAGGTGGGCATAACCTTTTAATGTTCAGTCTTCCTGGAACCGGTAAATCAAGACTTGCTGCCTGTCTTCCCAGTATACTACCTAAAATGTCTACAAAAGAAATTTTAGAATGTAGCACGATTACAAGTATTGCAGGAAAATTTTTAGACGGTAAACTTACCAAAGCAAGGCCGTGCAGAACTCCACATTATTCATGCTCACTAGCCGCTATGGTCGGTGGCGGTGTCGGACAAAAATTAAAGCCTGGGGAAATTACGCTAGCTCATAACTGAGTATTATTTTTAGATGAACTACCTGAATTTCCACAGCATGTTATTGATGCATGAAGACAGCCTATTGAAAACGGTGAAATACTAATCTCACGATCAAATGCTCATATAAAATATCCGGCAAATTTCCAGTTAATAGCAGCTATGAATCCTTATAAATGCGGTTATTGAGGCGATTCTTATAAAGAATGTATGAAAGCTCCAAAATGTGCTAGTGACTATCAAATGAAAGTATCGGGACCTATTATGGATAGATTTGATTTGCATATGGAAGTATCTAGTATTAATGTTTATAATTATGACTTGATTGTAGATAACTCTGAGGAAGAATCTGAATATATAGCTGAAGAGTCGAGAAAGTACGTTTAATTCAAGAAAAGAGATATGAGGGCTATAATATTAAAACAAATAACAGATTAGATGGGCAGTTGTTAATAGATTACGCTATGCCTGGGGATGAAGGTAAAGATTTACTGAATGAAGCAGCAAATAAATTGCGTTTATCAATGCGTGCTTATAACCGAATACTTAGAGTAGTGCGCACGATTGTCGATCTTGAGAATGTTGATAAGGTCTTGAAAGTGCATATTGCGGAAGCTTTGAGTTACCGTAAAATGGAATTTAATAATATGTATACGAAGAGCAACTTCAAAAATGCTACGTCGTCCTACAAGAGCTTCGGTACTCACGTATTAAGTATACGTTGCGTTCCTCGTATTGTGGACTCCTTGCTCTTTTTGAAGTTGCTCTTCGTATACTGTCTTTATTTTTTGCAATATATTTAAGATGATTTAAGGATAAAAGATATGAGTACTATAATAAGTTTTGATTTTAAATATTTATTAAAAGATAAAGGGGATTATGAAATAGTCGAGGGATTTATTTCGGCTATTCTTAAAGATGCTGGTTATACTACTAGAAAGTGGCAGTAATAAAGAAAATGATAGCTTAAAATCTAGTGTAGCAGATGTCATTGTGGAAGATGAAGAAGGGCATAAACATATAGTAGAAATAGATAAATCCTATACAAATCTTTTTATACATAAAGCTTGTTTTAATTCTAGTAGATTAATAGTTGATAGTATTTCTAAGAGCGAGGATTATTCTACTATAAAAAAATATTTCATATTAATTTATTATATTTTCCTTTTGATAATATGAAAGCACCTTTATATCACGGTAAGACTATTTTTAGAGAAGTTGATAAAAAACACCCTATGAAATTTGCTTTGGGAGATATGAGAGGTAAAATATTTGATTTATAAATGTATTTCCAGAATATGTTGTAATATCAGTACCATTATTTAATGATGTTGTAAGAGATGAATTGGATTAATGGCTATATGTAGCAAAACATCTTGATATACTTAAGATGACTCCTAAAGAGCAAATAATTTATTCGTGCCTATATGAATAAAAGCTATAAAGAGCGTGATTATATAGTTTCTGCTGAAGAAAAAGGTAGAGAACAAGGGATGGCAAAAGGAATAGAAGAGGGGAGGAAAAAAGGTAAACAAGAAGGTATACGAGAAGGCGAAGTTACAAAAAGTATAACAATAGCAAAAAAGATGTTAATGCAAAAAAACTCGATAGCAGAAATACATGAGATTACTGAAGTATTCTATAAAAGAAATAGAGCGATTACAAACAGAAATTGAGAACCTTAAAAAATAACTATCTTTAATGACAAAAATTTACTTTATAGCTGGTGAGGTGTCAGGAGACTTTGTAGGTGGTCGTATAATTCAGCATTTAAAAAACAATACAGGAGTACAACTAAATTCACCTGTATCAAGCTTTGTGAATGACACTGTACAGTTTGTTGGTGTTGGCGGCAAATATATGGAGAAAGCCGGTAGCTTTAAAAGCTTATTTCCTATTACTTCCATAAATTTAATGGGTTTTGTAGAAATTTTGCCTCATATTTTAAAGCTTAAAAAATTACTTGATAAAACTGTGGAGGATATAATAAATAGTAAAGCTGATTTATTAATTACCATAGATTCACCAGGGTTTACTTATCGTGTGGCAAAGCGAGTAAGGAAACTTTTACCAAAGCTGAAAATGATTCATATCGTTGCACCGTCAGTTTGGGCATATAAAGAGGGTAGGGCAGTAAAATACGCTAAAATTTATGATTGTTTATTTGCTTTACTACCGTTTGAACCTCCATATTTTACTAAAGTCGGTCTTGATTGTAGATATATAGGTCATCCGATTATGGAGCAAGAGTTTTATAGTGATAAAATAGCTTTACGTGAAGAGTTTAAAATAGATGAGAATGAGAGAGTTTTGTGTGTTACTCTTGGTAGTAGAAAGGGTGAGATTTTAAGGCATTTATCGGTTTTTGTTTCTTCTATTGAAGAAATATTCAAGAGTTGTAATAATCTTAAAGTTATATTTACTCTTGCAAATCCTGCTCATGAGGCAATAATAAAACCATTTCTAGAAGATGTTAAGTTTAATTATTTATTTTCAAGTGAGAGACTTAAAACTTATGCTGTTGCGGATGTAGCTTTAGCAAAATCCGGTACTAATACTTTAGAGATAGCAGCTTCCGGTACTCCTATGATTGTGGCTTATAAAGTTAATCTTATAAGCTTTTTTATTATCAGGCTATTGATAAAAATAAAATATGTTACGTTGATAAATATTATAGCCGATAAAGAAATAATTCCGGAATTTATCCAATTTAATTGCCGAGCTAATCTTATTAGTAATAAGCTTCACGAATTATTATTTAATTCGAAAAAAGCTTATGAGCAGGTAATAGAAAGCCAAAAAATTTTGCAGCAATTAGGATTTAAATCAAACCGATTACAGCTGAATTCAGAAAGTTTTAGACACGATGAATTTAAAGGCAAGCTAGCTAGGCGTACAAAAGTACGTGAACACAGGCTTAGCTTGGAAAATTCGCTTGTATCAAGTGATCGAGATAACGCTGTACCTTCTTATATAGCTGCAGCAATTATTAAACAGGAGTTCTTAGAACCTAAAATAAAGTTGTTAAAAGAGAAGGATTAGTACTTGAAACCGGTGGTCCACAACATTTTCTGAATTATAATAAACATTAATATTAATATAATAACAAAATATATTTCCATGTTTTTTCTTATAGTATTAATTTGTTTCATTAAAATTTTTAAATCATTGGAAATTTTTTTGTATTCCTCATTGTTATCAGAACGCATTGTTGTCAAGAAACCGGATAAGTATCCTAACTTATTTTGTAAAGCTTTTAATCTTTCAGTATGTTCTTCGTGTTTTAGATCGGTATTGTGATCTTGTATCATAATATATAATAATGCCCATTATAAGATCAGTATTAACGCCGGTATAGTAATATGAACTATGAATAAAGATTTATATTTTTTGTTTGTAATAAAAATTCTAACTTTTCATTTTACAATAGTATACTATTGTTATAGTAAATTGGTCTGTGTTATTAATTTGTTGCTCCATTAGTCATCTAATTTTAATAGTTTAATTACCAAATATTAAAACTATTGATTGATTTAGCAAAAACTATATAATTTAACAAAAAGTGAGTTTTACTATATGTTATTTCAAATGTCAAGAAAAACCATATTTCGTGGTATCAATATTTCTAAGCCTGATAAAAATAATAGTTATTATGTTAAACAACCTATTAAAAACTAAACTTTTTTTAGTTATAGTTATAGTATCTCTAACTATATTTATTACTTTGCTAAATTTTAGTATATTTTATATTTTTGTGCCGGGTAATCTTACTCAAAATAAAACGATAATTATTGAACCTAAATTATCCGTAAATCAAATAGTTACAAAACTTTATTCTAATGAAGTAATCAAATATCCAAGAATTTTTAAGGTAATTGCTAAAATTTATTCTATAAAAAGACCTCTTAAAAGCGGTGAATATGTGTTTACTCGTAATATATCGCCTCTGCAAACTTTAAGAATATTAGCAAGCGGTAAATCTATAATACACAAGATAATTGTCCCGGAAGGTACGGTAGTTAGTGAGGTTATAAAGAACATTAATGAAGAAAGTCGATTACTTGGAGAAATAAAAGGGATAATACCTGA
The DNA here is from genome assembly GCF_002078335.1 of Rickettsia amblyommatis. NCBI lineage: Bacteria > Pseudomonadati > Pseudomonadota > Alphaproteobacteria > Rickettsiales > Rickettsiaceae > Rickettsia > Rickettsia amblyommatis. The sequence continues at coordinate 964,375 of NZ_CP015012.1, forward strand.
AGGTTTTTTAATGCCTTCCACGTATTTTTTTTCTTACGGTGATCAAAAAGAGCAGATAATTGATCACATGAGAAATTTAATGTCTGCTAATTTAGATAAAGTAATGAAAAATCTTGCACCAGATTCTCCATTAAAAACTAGACTTGAGGTATTAACGCTAGCTTCAATAATTGAAAAAGAAGCCGGCTCAAATGCAGAAAAGCCTATTATAGCAGCAGTATTCATTAATCGTTTAAAGAAAAATATGAAGCTACAAGCCGATTCGACTACTATATATGCTTTGACTGAAGGAAAATTTAAATTAGCAAGAGCTTTAACAAAAAAAGATTTATTGCAAGAACTACCCTATAATACTTATTATATAAAAGGTTTACCACCCGGTCCGATTTCTTGTCCATCGTTAAAATCTTTAGAAGCAGTGGTAAAATCTGCTAAAACGGATGCATTATTTTTTGTAGTTGATGGTAAAGGCGGGCATAATTTTTCTAACAATCTTAATGATCATAATAGATTTGTTGAAACTTATCGAAAAAGTTTGATTAAAGTACCTAAGCCGGCAATTGATCCTGAAAAACCATCTACTCGATGAACTTCAAAATTGGCTACGTCGTCTTATAAGAGCTGTGGTGCTTACGTATTAAGTATACGCTCCGCTCCTTGCCTTATAGACTCCTTGCTCTTTTTGAAGTTGATTTGCGTATATTTTTATCTACTTAAGGGATGTTATCATGAATAATAGTGAATTTAGTAAAATAGCCGAGACAACAATTGCATATATAGCAGAAAAGATAGAAGAGCAGGATAAAGAAGCAAGTATAGATGTAGATTTACAAGGCGATATATTAAACCTTGATACTGATCAAGGGGTATATGTAATACATAAACAAAGTGCCGCCAAAGAAATTTGGTTGTCGTCGCCGGTTAGCGGTCCTTATCATTTTTTTTATGAACAAGGCGCATGGACAAATAGAGCAGGGCTTGCATTAATGGCTATTTTAACTGAAGAACTTAATATTAAATTTGATACTCGCCCCACTTGAAAAATTAGCAACAATGTCTTTGTAAGACCTCGGATGCTGAACGTTTAATATACGCTCCGCTCCTCGGCTTACAGACCGATTACTCTTTTCCAAGTTAAACTTCGTATCACTACTCTTCATTTTACTTCGGAGTATATATGAAAGATTTTAAAACTGCCGATAGTGCCGAAAAAGTTTATGATTTAATAATAAAAAATGCTCCTACTCGTGCATCTATATTCATTGATGTTGACGATACGCTTATAACGCCTAAATCAAAAACTTTTAAGAAGCCGCCTTATAATCAAATAATTGATAGAATTAAGGAAAATAAAAGTAGTTATGACAATTATGAGGAAATTATCAGTAATTGGCGTTTGCAGCGAAAAGTAATATTAAGTGATGAAGAGTGGGTAGAAGTTATAAACAAGCTCAAGGAAAAGTGTCCGGTTTGTGGTCTTACACAAATGAATACGGGAGCATTAGGCAATATTCCTTCTATGCAAGATTGGCTATATAAAGAACTAAAAGAGCTGGGTATCGAATTTTCAGATAATGAAAAATTAGCAATTTATAATTCAGGACAAAAGGATGATGCTATTTTTTATAAAGGTATATTTATAACCGGTAATCACTCAAAAAGTGGTACTTTATCAAAATTTTCTGAAGAGCTAAATGCTAGTTTTATTGTATTTGTTGATGATCGTGCGAAGCATATTGAAGATGTAGGAGATTATTGTAAAAAGAATAAAATAGGTTTTTTAGACATTTTATTTGACGGGCTTAAAAATTTAACAGGCGAACCTGATTCTACACTTGCCGAATTTTAAGAATCATATTTAATAGAAAACGCTAAATGGCTTGAAGACATAGAAGCTTATGGGCTAATGGTCAGGAAGTAATAATTAAATAGAATACATGCCTACATAGATATCGTCATTGCGAGCAGCCATATAGGCGGTGTGGCAATCCATAAAAAATAATAAAAATTCTGTAAATCAGAATTTTTAACTAGATTGCTTAGTCAATTACTTCGTAATTTTCCTCGCAATGACGACTCAGTATCCACGCAACAATGCCACGCAGGAATGGTATCGCGAGTCGCACAACACTCTAAATAATCACTAAAATCCATGAGTTTTAAAAATGTACTTTCTAAAAAATTTTTTGATAATATTCATAATTCTAATTTCAAATCTAGTATCCGCAAATACTCATAGGTAGATACATTACAAAATAACACCTTTGTCTAATACGTCTGTTTCAGCTATCAAAGTTGAGACGGAAATAATCGGCAATATGAGTGGTGAGGTTGTTTTAGATTTACCCTATGCATGGGCAAATGCTACATATTACAAGCAAATCAAAAATGTTAAGCTAGAATATCCTATTGGAAAATTACAGTTTAGAAATCAAGACTCGAATGAAGCTATTTTAAATACGGGAAAAATCAATATTATTCGTTTAAGATACGAAATATATCAAAAAACCGGTAATCCTTGTGATATTCACGAAGCAATAATTAGACAAAATTTAATTCATTTACCGGGTTGTGGGCTTTTTGCTACTCCCGGTCATCTAAATGGACATGATATAGTAGTGTTTAACATTGAATGGAATAATATTCCTGATAGCTGGAAAACAATATCAGATTATGGTCTTGGTAAAAGCGTGAAATTTAAAGCTATGCCGATTGAATTATATAGTGTAGTTTATGCAGCGGGTGATTTACATGTTTACAAAATTGTCGATCAAAAAAAATCCTGTATATCTTTCGTTACATGGTCAATTTGATCTTAAAGATGAAGAAATAGCTTCTTATATAAATAAAATTATCAAGGGACAAAGAACATTTTTCCATGATAATGATTTTCCTTATTATCTAATAAGCTTAATCGAGGGGAATCAATCTAGACATATGGGCGGAACGGGCTTAACTCATAGTTTTACTGCATTTATTCCTCAAGGTTTGGACAAACAGGATTATATAACGTTACTTGCTCTGAACATCTACATAATTGGACAGGGAAGAAAATACGTAATAACTTAGAACGATTAAATTATTGGTGGAGTGGGGGATTCACCGATTATTATAGCAGGGTTTTAGCCTTACGTTCCAGTGTTATAACGCTTGAGGAATTTGTAGAAGAATTTAATAAATTCTTTGAGAATTATTATTTATCACCTGTTATAAATGAACCTAATAATTTAATCGAAACAGATTATTGGCAAGATTATGCAGTATAAAGATTGCCATATTATCGTGGATTTGTTTTGGCATTTTATTTGGACAATTTCATTAAAGAGAATAATAAGAGTAAATCGCTGGATAATGTTATGCTTGATTTATTTAAAACCTCAAAAGAACAAGAATTTTCAAGCGATTATTTTAAAAAAATAGTTAAAAATTATATTCCAAAGGGCATAGATAAAGAGATAAACGAATATATAGAACAAGGTAAAACTTATAGATTTAGCTAATGTTGCTAAAGTGCTGCCGATCGAGAAAATAACAATGGGGGCATATGATCGTGGTTTTGATAGAGATGCTTTAATAAATAATTATACAATAAAAAATATTGACGAAAATAGTAACGCTTATAAATCTGGAGTTAGAAATGGGGACATAGTTATAAAGTATGATTTTCCTAAATGGAGTTCTCCTGATCAGATAGTGACAATCAACACAATTAAAGGCGAGTTTCAATTTAGACCTGAAAGTGCTAATAAAAAAGATATATACAGGTTCAAGCCTACTTTGTCTAAAGAAGATAAGCTAAAAATCAAAAAGTTTTTTAACAGCTAAACCTTCTTTTTATCTTAAAGTATTATTAATTTTTTAATTATTTATTAATAATATCCATTGACACAACCCAATATTTAAGTTATAATTGCGTCACGATTTAATTTAAGGGGAAAAATCATGATAAAAAACTATACGGAGCCACAAACTTCAAAAAAAAACATCTAGTTACTTTGACAGTGCTACAATTCATTTTCAAAATGCTACCAAAGCTGCGACAGATTTTCACAATGTGATGCTACCTTAGCAACGGAACATGCTATTAATGTGATAGAAAACGGTGCAAAAACTGTATGTTCCGTTCAAGGTTTTGTTTCTGATGTAAACAACTCTAATTATTCTGTTGTATCTACATTTGCTCAAGCAACCGTAGTAAGCCTTGCAACTTTTGCTTATTACAATCCTCCGGTTCTTATCGGTGCTTTTACCTTAGGAGCAATTTTAATTTCGCAGTCCGATTCTATCGAATGTGTAAAAAATACAGTAAAAGCAGGACTAACTGTAGGATATGTAGCTTATGAAACTGTGGAAGGTTTAGTAGCAGGAACAGCAGGTATAGTTTCTCTTATTGCCGATAATATTTACGGTGATACCGCAGAGCTTGCCGGTGCTATTAATACTAACATGATAGAGTATTATAGTTAAAATATTGTCATACTCAATCGTCATTGCAAGGAGGTGCATGACTCTCTTATGTCATTCCCGCTTTCGCGGGAATGACATAAGAGAGTCATGCACTAGTTAAACGCTTTATTATCTCTTCTCTATCAATCAAAGGTAAAACGTCTGTGATTTCTGGTCCTGATTCTCTGGCGGTTAAAGCAAGGCGAAGAGGTAAAAATAACTCCTTACCTTTCCTGCCTGTTATATTTGTTATTTCTTTAGTCCAAATGCTCCAGCTATCTTTAGTGATTTCACCTTTCGGTAATAATTCTGCTGCTTGCTTTAAATATTCCTTATCTAAATTTAGATTTTCTACATTCGGAGTTTGATGGCAAATTTCCCACCAATCTTTTACATCACGTAATTTTTGCAAGTTAGGGCTTACCGATAACCAAAAATTTTCATCAATATACTCGGCATCTATTTCTTTAAGGCGTTCTTTTACTGTATCAAAATCTAAACTTATAAGTAATTTATGATTTAATCTTTCTAAATCTTTTGGCTGATAGATAGTTGGACTTTTAGAGAAACTACTTATCTCAAATTGATTTGCTAGCTTCTCCATTGATTTATAAGGCAAGATTTGTGCTGATGAACCAAGTAAACTAAAAAAGCTAGCGATTGCCATAGCTTCGATTCCGACTTCTTTTCTAAGAGTTGCGATTTCAAACCCTCCAACTCTTTTAGAAATTTTCTCATCTTTATTGATTATTAAACTTAAATGCCCAAAAGTCGGAGGAGTAGTATTTAAAGCCTCAAACATTTGAATTTGAATGGCGGTATTGCTAACGTGATCTTCACCCCTAATAATATGAGTAATATCATAATCAATATCGTCAATAACTGAGCATAACATATAGGTCATACTACCGTCTGCTCTTATCACTATTGGGTCGCTTAAAGCCTTGCCGTCATATTTAACTTTGCCTTTGATCATATCATGCCAGCTAATCGGTTCATGATTTACCAAAAATCTATAGTGCGGTTTTCTTCCTTGTTCTATATATTTCTTTGCTTGCTCTTCAGTTAGATTTAAGCTAGCTCGATCATAAATCGGTGGTAAACCTTTAGATAATTGAAATTTACGCTTTAATTCTAGCTCTTCAGGAGTCTCATAGCAGGCATATAATCTTTTTTTGTCTAGTAATAGATTTTTGATTTCATCATATCTACTTAAACGACTTAATTGATTAAATGTCTGATCCCAATTAATATTTAAAAATTTTAGATCTTCCTCGATAGCGTCTTTATATTCCTGTTTACTACGCTCTAAATCCGTATCGTCAAATCTTAAAATAAACTGTCCATTATGCTTCTTTGCATATAGCCAGTTAAGTAATGCTGCCCTGATATTCCCGACATGTAACATACCGGTCGGTGACGGAGCAAATCGTGTTATAACTTTTGTCATAAATAAGTAATTTTATTAATTGTCATCCCCGTGGCTTGGCCACGGGATCTTGTATCACAGCCTGTGTCCTGAGACCTCGTGATCAAGTCACGGGGTGACACTAAACCATTGACGCTTGTTTCTTCTTTAATTTCGCTTTATTCTCTTCAATTAGCTTCATCGCATCATCTAAGCTTAAATTTAGAAAATCATATTTTTTTTGCACCGAAATAAATTTACCCATATATTTTATGTAAGGACCGAATTTACCGTATCCTATAATAATTTCCTCGTCGCTATCTTTATGAATACCTATTTTTAGCGGTAAGCTTAGAAGCTTTAATGCTATATCAAGTGTAATATCATTTTGGTTCAAGCTAGCAGGCACGGGGCTACGTTTCGGCTTTACTTTGCCTTCTTGTTCGCCAAGTTGAATATAAGGTCCGTAAGGTCCTTTTTTCAGATATATTTCTACTCCGTCTTTATCCGTACCTAAAACTTTATTCTCATTAGGCATAGCGGTAGGCTCGCCTTCATTCTCGTTATTATTGTTACCGCTAACAATAGATTTTCTAAAAGTACATTCAGGGTAATTACTACATGCTAAAAACGCTCCGAACTTACCAAGCTTTAAGCTAAGCTCGCCCGTGTTACATGAAGGACAAACTTTAGATTCTTTATTCTCACCGAACAAGTGATAATCAAGGGCTTTCTGTACATAGCTAATAATCTCGGTTATTTTCTGCTCGTTTACTGATTCAATATTATGGTTAAAACTGCTCCAAAAATTATTTAAAGCAGCTTTCCATTCAAGTTTGCCGGCTGCTATTTCGTCTAATTCGTTTTCAAGTCCTGCAGTAAAATCATATTCAACGTATTTTTTGAAGAAACCGACTAAAAATACTGTTACCAAACGTCCAAGCTCTTCAGGTATAAATCGTTTTTTCTCAAGAGCAACATATTTTCGATCTTGTAAAACCGATAAAATACTAGCATAGGTCGAAGGACGACCGATCCCAAGCTCTTCAAGTTTTTTCACTAAACTTGCTTCTGAATATCTTGGAGGCGGTTCGGTAAAATGTTGATTTGGAATAACTTCTTTAGTTTTAAGTGGCTCTTGTTCTTTTAAAGGCGGAAGCATTTTATTTTCTTCTTCAGCTTCATCGTCCACACTTTCACGATAAACCTTATAAAATCCGTCAAAGGCTATAGTCGATCCGTTTGCTTTTGCCAAATATTCTTTATTTTCCGAAGCTAAATTTGCAACTACCAAATCCATTATAACATTTTTCATTTGGCAGGCTATAGTTCTTTTCCAAATCAACTCATAAAGCTTATAATAATCCTTTTCTAGCTTTTCTTTTAAGCTATCAGGAGTATAAGTAATATTTGTGGGTCTTATTGCTTCATGAGCTTCTTGAGCATTTTTTACTTTGGATTTATAAATTCTAGGGCTAGTTGGTAAATATTTATCGCCGTAACTTTTATCGATTAACTTACGTATATCTGCTATTGCATCATTTGATAATGTAATGCCGTCGGTTCTCATATAAGTAATAAGCCCTATAGTTTCCTTACCTATATCAACACCCTCATAAAGTTTTTGTGCTATTTGCATAGTCTTTTTAGCACTAAAACCTAATTTTCTTGCTGCTTCTTGTTGTAGTGATGAAGTAATAAAAGGAGGTTGTGGTTGACGTTTTTGTTGTTTTTTTTCTATCTTATCAACATGAAATTTTTGAGATTTTAATTTTTCGGTTAAATCTTTGGCGTTTTTTTCGTTAATAATTGAGAATTTTTCTAACTTCTGATCGTTTACGTGAGTCAATTTAGCAGTAAATAGTTCGTTATTACTATTTTGCATTTTAAGGCTAATATCCCAATATTCTTCTGACTTAAAACGCTCTATTTCATCTTCTCGCTCACATATTAATCGTAGAGCCACGGACTGCACACGTCCTGCCGATTTACATCCCGGTAACTTACGCCATAAAAGAGGTGAAAGGGTAAAGCCGACTAAATAGTCTAAAGCTCTTCTTGCTTGTTGGGCATTTACTAAGTTAGTGTCAAGTTTCCTAGGGTTTTCAACTGCATGAATAATTGCTTTTTTAGTGATTTCGTTAAATGCTACCCTTTTGAAAAAATCATCGGATTTAACTTGATTCTTTTCTTTTATTACCTCTGCAACATGCCATGAGATAGATTCACCCTCACGATCAGGATCGGTTGCAAGATATACTGCATCAGCTTTTTTAGCATCTTTAACTATGGTATCTACATATTTACCGGCTTTATCGGAAATATCATATTTCATTGCAAAATTTTCATCAGGTAACACCGAGCCTTTTTTAGAAGGTAAATCTCTAATATGACCGAATGATGCAATGACCTTAAACTCATCACCTAAATATTTATTTATTGTTTTTGCCTTTGCCGGCGATTCTACTATTACTAATTTCATCTACTTATTATAAACTAATGATATTTTATTATCGGCGTGACGCATTACTGTCCCGGTGAGTTCTAATTCTAATATTACCGTATATATGATAGGAAGCGGTAATTCTATTTCTTTTTGTAAACATTCAAAGTCTATGGGTACTGCCGATAATAATTCCAATATAGCAGTACGCTCCTTTTGTGACGGTTCTTTAACATATCTCGTATTTACTGTTCCTAGCTCAACAAAATCCTTAAATAATCCATCATCTTTTTTCATAAATTCTTCATATTGCGGTAAATTAGCTACAATATCGTCTACTGATTCCACTAAATATGCTCCCTCTCTAATATTTATTTGTACCTTGACGTCTTGGATCTAAAGGAAAGCCGGGAACGGCAAATATTTCCCTATTTTGTTCAAGTGCAAATTTTGCAGTTATTAATGAACCGGATTTTAAGCTTGCTGCTACTACCACTATTCCTAAGGCTAGTCCTGATATTATCCTATTACGCTGTGGAAAATGTTTTCCAAGCGGGGTAGAGCCGATAGGTAACTCAGCTAATATTAAACCTTCTTCTGCTAAATTTTCAAATAGTTTTTTATTTTCCGGTGGATATATATGATCAATACCGCCTGCAATAACTCCGAGAGTTTGAGAAATTGCAACTTGATGTACGCTGCTATCTATTCCTCGTGCTAACCCTGAAACGGTTATATAACCTTCTTTTACTAAATCATTTGCAATGTTATGAGCAAAGCTTCTTCCGTTTGCAGAGCGTTTTTTGCACCTACTATTGCAACGCATTTATTATGATTTAATAACTCTATATTACCTTTATAGCTTAATATTGGCGGTGGATCATAAATTTCAAGTAATAATTTTGATATTCCGGAGATTTATATGTGATGATCTTAGCATTGTCTTTTTCGAGAAGCTCTAACTCTTTTTCAGCATCGCTTTTACTGAAAATTTTAATTGGTTGTGACTTTCCGCCTCGCAATGAAAAATCCGGAACGTTATCTATGGCAGTTGCTGTATCACCGAATAATTTAATTAAACTAAAGAAAGTTTTAGGACCAATATTTTCACTTCTAATAAGACGTAAAATATTAATTGTTTCAATATTATAAGATATTTTAGGAGCAGAAAATAATTCTTTCAACATTATTTAGGGTTATTTGATATTGCGTTAGTGCTATATGTCATGCCTGCTTAGGCGGGAATCCAGTCAAGCATATAAAAATTTGTGTTTTTATATGCTTATTTTGTTAAATATGTAATTGTTTATCAATGTTAAGGTTATTTTTTTGCTGGATTCCCGCTTTCGCGCGAATGACATCAGAACCATGCAACAACACTAGACAAGCCACGGTAGGACAGTTTTCCACTTTAATAACACAGTAATATATTACAGCTTCTCTGCATGTGAGCTTAAATAATGTGCTATACCTTCATGTGATGGGGTAATTGCTTCCTCACCTTTATGCCAGCCGGCAGGACAAACTTCGCCGTGCTTTTGATGATGAGTTAAAGCATCGATTACTTTTAATGTATAATTAATATCACGACCGATAGGTAAGTCATTAACTAGCATGTGACGTACTATGAAATCCTTATCAATTAAAAAAGTTCCACGCAAAGCAACACCGTCTTCATTAAGTACATTATATTTGGAAGAAATATCCTTTTTTATATCGGAAACCATTGGGAATTGTACTTGTCCAAGTCCGCCTTTATTATGCGGAGTATTTTTCCAAGCTAAATGGCTAAAATGAGAATCAACGCTAACAGCTACTACTTTAGTACGTCTTTCGGTAAATTCACCAAGCTTATTGTGAAATGCTATAATTTCCGATGGACAAACAAAAGTAAAGTCTAGGGGATAAAAAAATAACACTATATTATCCCCTGCAGCATAATCGCTAAGTTTAAACTTATCGTCTATATTATTATTAGGCATAATAGCTTTAGCTGTAAAATCCGGAGCAGTTTTGCCGATAAATACTGACATATTCATAACCTTTTATTAATTAATAATCTGATATGATATATAAAACTAATTATTATTACAATAATAAATCTTTATAAATTGCTACTTATCTATTTTCGTTCCCGAAGAAGCTTTTAATTGGTTAAATATAGTTAATGCTCCGGTTACAAAACTACTCGGTTCTGAAAGATTTGCGGGTAAAATTACGGTGTTGGTATCTTTAGCCAAATTACCGAACGCACTAATATATTGCTCGGCTATTTTAAGAGCTACTGCATCACTTCCTCCCGTTTTTTGTACGGCAGTTGCGACAATCTCAATACTATTAGCCGTAGCGGTAGCGACTAAGCCTATTGCTTCAGCTTCACCTTTGGCCCTGTTAACTTGATCTGTATAAGAAGCTTCTGAATTCAGTACGATTTGTGCTTTTTCACCTTCTGCATGGTTAATTTTTGCTTGTCTATTACCTTCCGACTCTAGAATTTGAGCTCTTTTTTGACGCTCTGCCGCTACCTGCAATTCCATAGCTTTAAGTATAGTTTGCGGAGGTTGAATATCTTTAATTTCATAACGCATACATTGTATGCCCCAATTTATAGCAGCCTGATTAATAGCTGCTACAATTGCTACGTTTAAAGTTTCGCGCTCTTCAAAAGTTCTATCTAAAGGGAGTTTACCGATTTCCGAACGCATAGTAGTTTGAGCAAGCTGTGTTATGGCATAGTAAGGGTTATTCACACCATAAGATGCTGCCATTGGATCAATGATCTTAACATATAAAACACCGTCTATAGATAATGTTACGTTATCGTTTGAAATAGCTGTTTGAGCGGTAACGTCTATTGCTTCTTCTTTTAAAGTATGTTTGTATGCTACTCTCTGAATGACAGGGATGAGTAAATTTAAGCCAGGCTGCAGTACCTTATCGAATTTTCCAAGTTTTTCTACTACCCATGCTTGTTGTTGCGGTACAACTTTAACCATTTGTATTATAACTAAAATCGCTATAATACTGAAAATTAATAATGCATATTCCATAATTCAATACCTTTTTTTTATTTCCACTCTATATTATTTTTAATTATAAAAAAAGGATTTAAGTTAAACGGTACTTAATTATACATTGTTTTATCACTAAAATAGGTTTTAATTACTTTGAGTAAAGAAAGAATGCTTGAATATTCTTCAAGTTGTTCATTTACATTTTTTATCTCATTTAAAGCGCTATTAAAATCTTTCTGCAATAAATACGTTTCAGCAGCTTTATTTTGTTCTAGTGTTTTAAGTAAAATACTTTGTAACAATCTATAATAATAGTCGTCTAGTTTAGGTATATCAGACATAATAATAAATCATATAATTATTGCATTCTTAATTTATATATAAATTTTTTAATAATCCAATAATTTTTTACTAGATTTACATATACTTAAGTCTTTATCTATTATGTTGGAATCTATATTTAAACAGTTAAGGATTGAATGAAATACATAATCATGGCTAATTTCGGTATTAGCATAATTTTTAATTGAAGATACTGATTTAGGATATTTGGCTTGAAAATCATCTGATACCCAAACTATAAGAGGTACGGTTATTTGTTCTGCAAGTAGTGGACCGCCGTGACCGTAATAACCATTTTCTCCGAGGGACTCGCCGTGATCAGATACATATAATAAAAATGCATTTTTATCTTTAAGCAAATCTATTAAATGAGATAAAAAAAAATCGGTATATAAAATAGAGTTATCATAACTGTTAACTAAAGCAAGCTTATCGCAATCACTTGCATCTCCCTTAACCTTAATAGGACAGGTAGGGGTAAAATACTCAAACTCTTTTGGATATCTCGCATTATAGTTCCAATGGCTGCCGGAAGTGTGAACTACTAAAAATTGTTTCTCTGAGTTTGTTATTATTTCTTTTATAAAAGGCAATATTTTTTCATCATGATCATTTAAAGAAAATAGGGCAGAGCCGCCCGGTACTATAGTAAAATTAACGTCATTATATATACTACTGAGGTCAAAATTTGCAAAACTCCTCATTAAAGTTTGAGTACCGATCCAGGTAGTATTAAAGCCAAGATTTGTTAAAATTGATAAAAAGCTGTTCTCTTGTCTACTATTTTCAATTTGACTTGCAGGATAACGTGAAAGTAACGACGGTACGGAAAGATAGGTAAGGTTAGAAGAAGATTTAGCTTTGAAAGAAATGAGGTTTTGAATAGTCTTTAAGTAAGGAGTCGTATCTCTTTCATAACCGTTAATACCGAAATGATCAAATCTTGCTGATTCTCCTATAACTAAAACACCAATAATATCTTTATCTGACTTATCTATAAAGTTATATTGTTTGCTAATATCTATACATGCATAATTTTTATCACCGAAATTTCCGGCAAAATTAAGGTAGCTATTATGTAAATACTGAATGGGAAAATAATTTTTTAGTATCTTAAATGAAGGAGTAATAATATTATATACAAAAATAAGTAAGCAAGCGGCAGATAATAATTTTGTTACGAATGATTTAGAATTTTCGGCGGCAAAAGATTTGAGAGTATAAAAACAGGTAAAAAGGCAAAAAATTATCCATGTTATTAACTTAATGCTGGTTAATTCATAAACTTCGTTTAAATCCGTTGAGAAAAAACTACCTATTACTTGTTTAGTAGGATTGATTTTGAAGAAATAAATGTAATAACTAGCAATAGCGGATGTTATAAATAAAAACCCCATGCCGATTTTTAACACTAATCTATGTACGCTAAGACCGAAAAATGCTATAAAAGAAAACATATAAATATAGCAAAAATTTTTTGATAACTCTAATATCCCTCTAAAGATTGTTGCTTTATAATAATCAAATTTATAAATCAATATTGCGGTATTAAATAATAAACAATAAATAAAGGCTAAAATCGCCGATAATTTAATTAATTTCGTATCTAAATGTTTCTGAATAGTTTTTAGCATAAATAATAATTAATAAAGTAATTTTTATAACTATCATGATCATAAAAAATCTTCAAGAATTTTATCGGCTTTTAATACCAAATGCTCCGCTTATCGCTATTGATTACGGAAGCAAAAAATTAGGAATCGCATTATCTAATCAAGAACGTAGTATTGCTATGCCCTTAAATACTATAACCGAGATAAAAATTGTTATTACTGCCTTGCTTAATATCATCGAGAAATATAAAGTTTGCGGTGTTATAATAGGTCTACCGATTGATATGAGCGGAGCAGTAACGGAGCAAACAAATATAGTAATGAAATTTGCTGAAGAGCTAGCAAAATCTATAAACTTGCCTATATATTTACAAGATGAAAGATTAACTACCAAAGCTGCAAATAATTTCCTTAAATCGCTTGGAGTGAAAAGAAAAGACCGTAATAATAACGATGATGCAGTAGCTGCTAGTATGATTCTTGAAACCGTGCTTGATTCTATAAAAAATATTTAATTAGGAAAGAATTGAGGAGTTGTTGCATGGATCGAAAAACCTACTCAATGCCATCCCCGCGAAAGCGGGGATCCAGCAAAATAACTTCAATATTGATATAGAAGGTGCATATTTGACAAAATAAACCTATAAAAACTTGTTTTTATAGGTTTTACTGGATTCCCGCCTACGCGGGAATGACATAAAACGGTCCATGCAACAAAGCCAAGAATTTATGACCAACAAATTACCTCCTATTTCACCGGGACAAATTTTACTAGCAGAATTTATGGAACCTATGGGGATTAGTCAAAGCAAACTTGCTCGTGATATTGATGTACCCGTTACTATAATTAAGCATCATCGTTCAATGACCGCTGATACAGCCCTTCGTTTGGGTAAGTATTTTAATATTAATCCTCGTTGGTGGATGAATATGCAAGACCAATATGATTTAGAACTTGCAGAAGATGAAGGTTGGAAAATTACAGAAGATAGAGTAAGAACCTTTTCTATGGCAAGTTAATTATTTATAACTCAGTATTGTTACGCACTCAAAGCACTATTGTAAAGATATATTATTTATGATAGAACCGATTCGGTAAAAATAAATAAAATATACTATGAAAATATTAATTTTAGGTGTTACCGGTATGCTAGGTAATAGCATATTCAGGTTTTTAAGTAGTGATAAAAAATTTGACATTTTTGCGACAGCCCGAAATAATTCAGCTCGTTCTTACTTTTCTAAGGATTTATCCGATAAATTAATTACAAATGTAGATGTTGAGAACCATGATTCGTTAGTTGAGGTATTTAGTCAAACAAAACCCGATATAGTAATAAATTGTATAGGGCTTGTAAAACAATTGGCAGATGCTAATGACCCGTTAAAAGCATTACCGATAAATAGTTTGCTGCCTCATAGGCTAGCTAATTTATGTAAACTAGCTAATTCAAGGTTAATCCATATTAGTACTGATTGTGTGTTTTCAGGAAAAAAAGGTAATTATAAGGAAAGCGATTTTTCTGACTGTTATGACCTTTATGGTTGTTCAAAATTTCTTGGTGAGGTAGATTATCCGCATGCTATCACATTGCGTACTTCCATTATAGGTCATGAGCTAGCAGGCAATAGAAGCTTAATCAATTGGTTTTTAAGTGCAGAAGGTTCAGTGAAAGGGTTTGAGAAAGCTATTTATTCAGGATTCCCGACAGTAGAGCTTGCAAGAATAATAAGGGATTTTGTGTTACCTAATAAAGAGTTGCACGGGCTTTATCATGTTGCCTCAAAACCGATTAATAAGTTAGAATTGTTAAAATTAGTAGCAGAAATATATAATAAAGAAATCGATATTATTCCTTCAGATGAGCTTGTAATAGATCGCTCACTAGATAGCACTCGTTTTAATGAGGTGACGGGATATACGCCTCCTGAATGGCTTGAGCTTGTAAAGCGTATGTGTGAGTTTAAGTAAATTGTCATTGTGAATATAGGTTTGTCCACTCTTGTCATCCCGTGGCTTGTCCTATAGTACCGGACAGTTTTTAAAAAGATCTCAATGTCATCCCCGCGAAAGCAAGGATCCAGACTAAAAAATCTTTCATTTTAAAGATTTTTTATTATATAGTTTTTTTAAAGTAAAGCTTTTAAAAAAGGCTGTACTTTACTGGATTCCCTGCCTACGCGGGAATGACATAGAAGAAAAATGTCTGGTACTACGGTACTATAGGCTTGTACACGGAATCCAGCATAAAGTGAGATAAATCGAGCTTTTTATGTTTGTATTTTTTATAACTGGACCCTGTGGACAAGCCACATGATGACTACCTTAGAGTGTTTCTCGATTGACACAATGACAGAATGAATAATAACAAAATAGGTATTTATATATAATGTTTGTAGATAAAACTTTAATGATTACAGGAGGCACTGGTTCGTTTGGTAATGCGGTGCTTTCTCGTTTTCTTAAATCTGATATTATTAACGATATTAAGGAAATTCGTATTTTCAGTAGAGATGAAAAAAAACAAGAGGATATGCGTATTGCTTTAAATAATCCGAAACTTAAATTCTATATCGGGGACGTACGCAATTATAAAAGTATTGATGAGGCAATGCACGGTGTAGATTATGTATTCCATGCCGCTGCTTTAAAGCAGGTTCCGACTTGTGAATTTTATCCTATGGAAGCAATAAATACTAACGTCTTAGGTGCTGAAAATGTTTTAAGTGCTGCTATTAATAACAAAGTGACAAAAGTTATTGTACTGAGTACCGATAAGGCTGTATATCCAATTAATGCAATGGGATTATCTAAAGCATTAATGGAAAAGTTAGCAATAGCAAAAGCACGTATGCGTTCTCCAGGTGAGACTGTGCTTTGCGTCACTAGATACGGTAATGTTATGGCTTCTAGAGGTTCGGTAATTCCTCTTTTTATCAATCAAATAAAACAAGGTAAGGAATTAACCATTACAGAACCGTCAATGACACGTTTTTTAATGTCGCTTGTAGATTCGGTGGATTTAGTTTTATATGCGTTTGAGCATGGTCATCAGGGTGATATTTTCGTACAAAAATCTCCGGCAAGCACAATTGAAGTACTCGCAAAAGCGTTACAAGATATATTCGATAGCAAAAATGAAATACGTTTTATCGGTACACGTCACGGCGAAAAACATTACGAATCATTAGTATCATCAGAAGAAATGGCAAAAGCTGATGATTTAAGGGATTATTACCGTATTCCTATGGACGGGCGCGATCTTAATTATGCAAAATATTTTGTTGAAGGTGAAAAGAAAGTAGCACTTTTAGAGGATTACACTTCCCATAATACAAAACGTTTAAATTTAGAAGAAGTAAAAGAGTTATTACTGACTCTTGATTACGTACAAGAGGAGCTAAAAAATGCTTAAGGTAATGACAATTGTCGGTACTCGTCCTGAACTTATTAAACTATGCTGCGTGATTTCCGAGTTTGATAAATATACTAATCACATCCTAGTTCACACCGGTCAAAATTATGCATATGAATTACATCAGGTTTTTTTTGATGATATGGGAATTAGAAAACCCGATTATTTCTTAGAAGTAGCAGCAGATAATACGGCAAAATCTATCGGGCTTATTATCGAAAAAGTTGATGAAGTACTTGAGAAAGAAAAGCCCGACGCCGTTTTATTTTACGGTGATACTAATTCATGTTTATCGGCAATGGCCGCTAAACGCCGTAAAATTCCGATTTTTCATATGGAAGCGGGAAATCGTTGTTTTGATCAGCGTGTACCTGAAGAAATAAACCGTAAAATCATTGATCATATTAGTGACGTTAACATTACGTTAACTGAGCATGCAAGACGTTATTTAATTTTCGAAGGTTTACCGCCTGAGCTTATTTTTAAATCAGGTTCACATATGCCTGAGGTCCTTGATCGCTTTATGCCTAAAATATTAAAGTCTGATATTTTAGATAAATTGTCACTTACCACAAAGCAATATTTCTTAATTAGCTCACATCGTGAGGAAAATGTTGATGTCAAAAATAATCTGAAAGAATTATTAAGTAGTTTACAAACGCTTATTAAAGAGTATAATTTTCCTGTAATCTTCTCAACACACCCAAGGACTAAAAAAAGGCTTGAGGATTTAGAGGGGGTTAGAGAACTTGGCGATAAAATAAGATTTTTGCCGGCCTTCGGGTTTACGGACTACGTCAAACTTCAGATGAATGCATTTTGTATTTTATCCGATAGCGGTACTATCACTGAAGAGGTGTCTATACTTAATTTACCTGCTTTAAATATTCGAGAAGCACATGAACGGCCTGAAGGTATGGACGCCGGAACGCTTATTATGTCGGGTTTTAAGGCTGAACGGGTACTACAATCGGTGAAAGCTATTACGGAAGAACACAAGAATAATAAACGCTTGCAAGATATCGTGCCGGATTATGCAGCAGCAGGACTTGTATCAAAGAAAATATTACGTATAGTGTTAAGTTATGTGGATTATGTTAACCGTACAGTATGGTTTAAAAAGTAATCCTATTCATTATTATCATATCAAAAACATGAAATTCTTTAAATTAATAAAACTTAACACTTTATTTTTAAGTGTTTTTTTACTAATAACTCTTATATCTTCTTTTTGCTATTCCAAAGAAAATTCTTATCAAAAAATAGTTTTCCTTGTTAGTACAGAGACATTCGGCGGCAAAGGCGTATACGCAATGTATAATGAGATGAAAAAAATAGGTCATGATGTCAAAATTGTAATAGTACCTCATCCTCATCCCAATATTCAAGGAGGAATAGATACCGGGTTTATTAGTAAATTTGATACACAAGATGTGATATATCCATGCGGTAAGTATGCTTCTTATTCAAATGTTAATACAAAATGTGAAATTTCTGAACTAAAAAATTATCAGCCGGATTTTATCTTTACGCAAAACCCTTACGAAAATTTTCAAGGCTATATATCAGAACCTTTTACGGTTGCTAATTTGTATAAGAGCTTTAGAGGAACTAAAACAAAAATTATGTATATAGTCTATGGTCCGCATATCTTTCATCAAAAAAATATTGATGATGATAAGTTATCAAGTTGCATAGAGACGGTATTTGTTGATTCAGAAAGTACCAAGGATATCTTTATTAGTAATTATAAATTTCCTAAGGATAGAGTTATTGTTTCAGGTTATCAACCATACTATGAAGTAAGAAATTATAATATTAAAGAAAAACCAAACTCGGAAACCATTTTATGGCTTCCTAGATGGGAATTATCATTTAAAAATAGAGATTTATATGAAGGAGGTTCTACTTTCTTAAATTATCACTATTTTTTCTATAATTATGCATTACAACATCCTAATATTCATTTTATTATAAGACCGCATGTTACACTATTTACCTATGCGGTCGGTAAAAATTACTTAAGCCAAAGTGATATGGATAATATATTAAATAGATTTAACTCTTTAAACAATGTTACTGTTTCTGCACATGCATTCAGGTCGTTACTGGATGATATAATGGTGTCAGATATTGTAATAAGTGACGGTACTTCATCTCTTGCTGAAGTAGTAGTTGCCGATAAGCCTATAATTTACTTAAGTAATGGTTGGAATAATGAATTTAATAGTAATGCTCTATCTAAAGAATTAAAAAAATATATGTATTTTGCTTATGAGCCGCAAGATATTATTAACTATATAGAATTTATTAAGCAAAATCATTATTTACCTTATCATGAAAATAGTAGTGGCAGAAATCAATTTAAAAAGATGCTTGATCCTGTAGAAAACCCTGCTGTATTTATCGCCGAATATTTATTAAAATTATAATAGTTTAAATAATTTATGTTAGAAGAAATTTATAATGATGGAGAAAGATTAATTCCTGGGGAAACTTATGATGTTTTAGAGGTAATGCGTCATAAAAGTAGCTATAAAAAATTATAGAAGCCGATATACTTAATAGCCCATTAATGCTAAATCAAAAAATAAAAATTTTAGATATATGTTGTGGAACGGGACACGGAACTTTCATGTTAGCGATATATTAGGAGTAGAAATTACAGCAATAGATATCAGTAAAGAATCTATAATTTATGCTGAACAAAATTATGGAGCATCTAATATACAATATATTAAATCTGATTTAGTTAGTTTTATTAAAAAGACAGAAGAATATGATTATATTGTATCACGACATGTACTTGAGCATATTGAAGATGGGTTAAATCTAGCACTTAATCTTAAATATAAAAAACGATTAATAGTAAATGTACCTTTTAATGAACCGGAAGGGAATATACATCATTTAGTTAATTGCATTACTGAAAAAGACTTTGAATCATATCCGAACAAAGAATTTTTCTATAAGGAGTAGATGGTGTAACTAACGACACGCATTCTGACAAAATCCTCCTAATTCTATAATCTGTATATCTAGTAACTCAGATTTAAAGCCTATAAAACAATTATTTAACTATCCAATTTCAGCTTGGACTCTGGAATTTTTAGAAAAGCTAGGTTTGCAATCCCAAGATATATTAAAACAATTGCTGCAAACTAGAGATGCATTTAAAAATAGCGAAGAGAAAAACTTAAACTATGAAATTAAATAATACTGTAACAGAGCTAAATAATGCTTTAGAAGAAATAAAAATTCTTAAAAATAAACTAATTATTAGTGAAGAAGAAAAATCTATTTTTCTAAAGCTCTATAGAAAATTTAAACAATAAAACTAACACTTTATAAATTATTTTTAAAAGTTATGACAACTAGAAAAGATAAACCTCTAAATATTTATCATACTTTAGTTTCCATTATTATACCTGTTTATAATGGGGCTAATTATATGAAAGAAGCTATAAATAGTGCTTTAGCACAAACTTACAAAAATATTGAAATTATTGTTGTTAATGATGGTTCAAAAGATAATGGAGAGACAGAATGTGTAGCATTATCATATGGTGATAAAATACGCTATTTTCATAAAGAAAACGGAGGTTGCGGTTCGGCCTTAAATTACGGTATAAAAAACATGAAAGGGGAATATTTTTCGTGGCTTAGCCATGATGATATATATTATCCTAATAAAATCGAGCATCAAGTTGACATATTAAATAAATTAGATAATAAAGATACTATCATTTACGGTGGTTATGAATTAATCGATGAAAAAGGCAACTCTCTACGTTATATTAAACCGGATAGTGTGCTACCTATAAATAAACTTAATATTTCTTTATTACCTTTATTACGAGGATTAATACATGGTTGTTCGTTATTGATTCCTGCTAAATATTTTCATGAAGTCGGTATATTTAATGAGGCTTTGCCGACAACACAAGATTATGATTTATGGTTTAAAATTTTCCGTGTTGCCCCTATTCATTTTGACGAATCTATCCTAATTAAATCTCGTTTTCATTCAGAGCAAGGTAGTAAAAAAATAGCAAATCATAACGAAGAATGTAATGTATTATGGTCATCGTTTCTTCACGAGTTAACAGAAGAAGAAATGATCAAAATGGAAGGTTCTCCTTATTTATTTTTAACTCGTACAGCTACTTTTTTATCCAATAATACTCCGTATAAAAAAGCCTGTGATTTAGCAAATACTATGGCTCAACAAATACTAAATGATACTAAAATTAGTGTTATTATACCGGTATATAATAGAATAAATTGGGCAATTGAAGCTATAGAAAGTGTACTTATTCAAACACACAAAAATTTTGAGATACTTATAATAGATGATGGGTCGACTGATGATATATCAGAATTAACTTCAATATGCAAGAAAGATAAAAGAATCAAATATTTTCATAAAAAAAATGAAGGACCTGCTGCTGCACGTAACTTAGGTATTAAAAATGCTATAGGAAAATATATTGCTTTCCTTGATTCAGACGATTTATTTTATAAGGATAAAATAGAAATCCAATTAAAGTTTATGGAAGAAAATAATTTTATATTTTCTCATACTTCATATCAAAAAATAAATGAAAAAGGAAAATATATAGAATCGGTTCATTCCGGGTTTTTTAGTGGCAATGTTTTTCCTCAAGTCATACAAACTTGTCCAATAGCAATGCCGACAGTTATGGGAACTTTGACATTATTCCAAGAAAATTTATTTCCTGAAAATATAAGAAGCGGTGAAGATTGTTGTTTATGGATATCTATTGCTAGTAAAAACTCAATAGGCGGTATAGACAAAGAATTGTCTAAAGTACGAATTAGCGGTGGTACTAATACGTTTATGGACCCAAATAAATATTCAGTAGGTTTAATAAATATTACTTCTTATGTTCTTAATGATTCTTATTTAAGTAAATTTAGTCCGTTTACTATTAATTTGTTATTAGCAGCTGTTACACAATTAAGATTACTAGAAAATAAAAATGAAGACTATAAAAAAAGTAATATTTCTTTTTTCAAAAATAACTATGTAATTCAAAAAATACGAACCTATTGCTTTGTGACAAAAATTTTGATTTTATTAACTATTACTTCTATAAGGCAAGAAGGAATACGTGCAACAATCTCTAGAATACAGAGATGGCTTAAAAAGCATATATAAATAACTATTCCTCAAGTATCTTAACTTTTGAACCGTCACCAATTTTAGTCATACCTTCGGTAACGACTAAGTCACCTGCTTTAATATCGTCAGAGATAATTTCAATTAGACCTTTTGTACGTGTACCGATTTTTACATATAATTGTTTTATCGTATAACCGTCTATTTTATAAATAAAATTACCCTGATTATTTCGTTGAATACAACTTTCAGGAACGGTTAGGTTTTTATGAGGGTTAATTATAAGCGTAACATCTACAAAGCTATTATGCAGGATTTTTGTACCCATAGGTAAAATAATTTTAGCTGTTAAAGTACCATTATCTGATAAGTAATGCGATACTGCCCCGATTGTACTTTTAATTTTGCCTGCAATTAAAACTTCAGTATCGACTCCAACTTTTCCGCTTAAAGACTCCGGCAATTCAATAAAAATACTTTGTGAGTTTTCTGTTCCGGTAATGCTAAAAAGATAGTCACCTATTTTTACTTCATCGCCGACCATAGACTTAATTACGCCTATTTTACCGGAGTATGGTGCAGTAATTATCATATCATTATATGTTTTTAGAGCTTTGGAATAATTAAATTTTGCATCTTCAAGTTCGCTTTTTGACCTTTTATATTCCTCGTTGCTTACAAATTTTTTAGCGAATAAAGCTTTTTTTCTATTATAATCTTCTTGTTTTGTATTTAATAACGCTGCTGCTCTAGATTTAGTGGTTTCTGCTATGTTTTTATCTATAACTAGCAATATATCCCCTTTTTTTACTATTTCTCCTTGATGTGCTGAGACTTGTTCAACTACTCCGGTGGTATTAGCATAATAATCACGACTATTATCATTCTGGCATTGCCCTACAATATTAAATATGTCGTAAAGCTCGGCAATTTGTACTTTAGTTGCTTTTACTCCTGTAATTTTTTCTTCTTCCTTTTTACTTGCCATAGTAGCAAGCGAGATAAGTAAGGTAAAAAGAACAATAAGTTTTGCAGACATAATATTATACTCTAAGGTGAATAGGTGTCATCTAGTAGTTTGTCCACGGCATCTAGGAAAAGCCACTAAAAGTGTATGTTGTTGTGACATTTTTAGCTGGATACTGTGGACAAGCTACTAGATGACAAAGTATGCTTTTTAAGTTCCTCATCCGTTAACCATTGATATTCTTTTTCTAGAATTTCAAATCTGATTTTTTCTAATTGTGTATCAAGAACAGGTTCGGGAACGATAGCAGAACCGGTAAACTCAAATCCTTGATAGTTAATTTTTAGTTTCTTACACATTTCTTGTAATGATAATAAATTTTCTTTTATATCATCGATAAATGTTATTGATTGTGGATAATAATTTGTTTTTCGTAATACATACTCAAGCATGCTTCCTTTATCATATTCTGCAGTGTAAATTATTCCGTCTTTTAATGTAGGTTTACCGTAGCCGGCATTAAAATCTTCTATTATTATCTCATCTTCTAAAGGTGAAAATTCTTGAAAATTTACCTTTAATTCAGTGAGTTCACGAATTCTCCATTCGATCATATCTTCAATTACGCCGAATTTACCGGTAGGAAGTTTAGTAAGACCCATTGCCGGTACATTTTTTTCTGTAAGTAGAGCAAATATCGTTAAGATATCTGGGTTAACAAATCTAGCTTTCCTATCTTTAAGAACAATACTAAGTAATAATTCACATTCTTTTCTAGTAAGTCTTTTTTCAATGTTCTTCATTAATTCTTTTCTATAATCATGTGTTAACCTAGATTCATCACTATCCATTACAATTACTTCATCTACATCAAAAAGCACCAAGCTAGTATTATCGGCTTGTTTTACCGCTTCTATAACTTCTTTAAAATCATGAACTTTATTTATTTTGCTATACATATTTATTGTTTATTTAATATTACTTAAGAGTCTAATTACTTCTTCTAAGGAATTTGTCATTACCTTTAAATCTTCTTCTCTAGATAAATTATGGTGACCGTCTTTAATTAGCTTCATTACTATTTGTTTGCTCGTTATTTTTTCTAATAATTTTACTGAAACATTATAAGGTACGTCTTCATCTAACATCCCATGAATTAGATGTACCGGTATATTTATATCCATCTGTTTCTTTGTCAATAATAAATGTTTTTTTGCATCTTCTATCAGTTTATAGCTTATAGGATATTTATGCTCACAATTTTTACCGCTTACTTCTAGTATTCCCTCTTTTTGCATCTTATTTTGATCATTTAGAGATATATTTTGCCAAATATTTTCAGTAAAATCTGGAGCAGGGGCTACACACACAAGTCCCTTTATTTTATCAGGAAATCTTAAAGCCGCAAGAAGTGCTAGCCATCCTCCCATGCTCGAACCTACTAATATCGCCTCCGTATTAATTAATTTGTCTAAAATTAGTGATACTCCTTCTAACCAATCACTAATTGTTTGATCCTTAAATTGTTCCGATGCGTTTCCATGGCCGAAATTATCAAAAACAATAAAATTATAATTGTTTTTTTTACAATAATCTATTAAATAGATAGCCTTAGTTGATTGCATACTAGACATCAAGCCGTGTAAAAAAATTACAGATGGAATATTTGTATTAATTATTCTATAATTATCATAGACAATAAATTTGTCTTGTGTTTTATTATAAAGCTTGTGCATTTTAAATAATTATTTTAATAGATTGAGATTTAATGCCTTCATTAAAGTCAAGTAAACGATACAATAAATATACTATTTTGCAAGTAGTTCCTGCTCTAGTTTCGGGAGGGGTTGAAAGAGGTACTATAGAAGTTGCAAAATATCTTAAAATTTTCGGTCATACTCCTATCATAATTTCAGCAGGCGGTACTCTAGTTAAAGAGTTAGATAAGGAAGATATATTACATATTGAAATGAATAGTAGCAGTAAAAATCCTTTTGTAATTCTGAATAATGCAAAATTGATAGCAGAAATAATTAAAAAATATAATGTTGATATAGTTCATACAAGATCAAGAGCACCGGCATGGAGTTCATATCTAGCAACAAAATGGACAAATGCTAAATTTTTGACTACCTTTCATGGGGTTTATAATATTCCGAATAGTTTTAAAAAATATTATAATAGCATAATGCTAAAAGGCAAGAAAGTTATTGCCGTGTCTAATTTTGTAAAACAACACTTGCTCGAAAACTATAAAATTGATGAAGATAAAATAGTAGTAATTAAGCGTGGAGTGAATTGTGATTATTTCGATCCTGCAAATTTAACGCCGGAAAAACTTGAAAAATGTCGTGATAAATATGATGTACCGAGTAACGTGCCGATAATATTCATGCCTTCTAGAATGACAAGCTGGAAAGGACATCTTGTTCTAGTAGAAGCATTAAGTAAATTAAAACATAGAGACTTTTATTGTTTAATGGTCGGTGATATATCTAGACATCCCAATTTTACTAATAGAGTAAAAGAGCTTATAGCTAATCTAAAACTTCAAAATAAAATTCAAATTTTCGGTAATGATTCGGATATAATAAACCTATATGGGATTTCCGATATTATCGTTTCTGCCTCAATCGAGCCTGAAGCTTTCGGGCGTACTATTATAGAAGGGCAGGCGATGGAGAAGCTTGTTATTGCAACTAATATCGGCGGGGCAGTAGAGACAATAAATAATAATATAACCGGTTTCCACGTAGCACCAAATAATGCCGAAGCGTTAGCACAGCAAATCGATTATTGTTTCTCGATTTTAGGTACTGATACTGCTAAGAAAATCCAAGAAGCGGCAAGACATACGGTAATTAATAATTTCTCTCTTGATCTGATGCTAAGAAAAAACCTTGCAATCTATAAAGAAATCTTAAAAAACTCCCATAGTTGAACATCTAGATTTAGTATATACTCATGATAAATGAAAAGTAGTCAAGTATATAGGGTTGAATAGAATAGCTTTAATGATTCCAATTTTTTTCTTTTGACTGCCACTTGGTGCATTTATTACATCATAATTTTTATCACTTAAGTGCATAATTAATGTACCTAGATCTAATTTTATAAATAGTGTGTTAATTTTTTCTTCTAATAATTGCTTATTACTTTTAATGATTGATTGATCAAGGCCGGAGGTTATTATTTCAAATAAAGTAGATTAAACCGGTATATAACTATTTTGATCAATAAATATTATTTTTGGATTTTGATAATGGGTAGGTATGGAAATTTCACCAACGCTATGGCATGGATCAGCAATACAATTGACTAAACTCTTTAAAAAAGTAGTGTTACCTTTGCCTGAGGAAGCTGAAAGAAGATAATGTGCTCCTAGTTTGAATACTAATTTTTCAAAACTCAAAATAGTTCTTTCTTCTATAATGAGGTTATAATCAGAAATTACAAGTTCATCGTTTGTATCATTAGTAGACCATGTTATTCCTTTTTTATTCTCAGAAGAAATTGCCTCTATTAATTTTGTAATTCTCGTTTGTGATATAACTGCTCCACTAAAGATTATTTTCAATGAGGAACTTGTTAAGAATGATTTTAAGGTTTCAAGCCAAGGATTAAGTAGTAGAGCTTGCTCAGGCGTAATCTCTCCATTTTTTACTTTATAAATATAGTAAAGTGATTTTATGAATTTATCGTCTAGTATAGTAGTTATAGTATTTTTTGTGCTATCTAAAAACAACATTTTCTTTGATATTTCTTTTTTAGCTTTAAGTTGCTTGGCATATTGATTTTGTACAAATTGAGCAGAATCAGTTAACAAGATATTTGAAGTATTAGAGGATATATTTCTTACTATAGAAGCTTTATGTTCGTTAATTTTCTCTGCTTCTTGCCTTTAAGAAATATCCAGTTGATATAATATATTTAAAAATCCTTGCTTAATATTTTCAAACTCATTAAATATAATAGCTCCTGGAACTAAATTCATTATATCTTGCAATGCAATAAGCTGTATAATTTTTTAAGTGGTTAAATTCCCTAATTGTAAAATTCCAATAGTGAAAGTATTATTAAGATCATTAAATAAATTATTAGTAATAGCTTCTATATCCTTTAATCCTAAGATTTTACTTTTATATGCCTCGTTTAGTAACAGTTCTCAAGCTTTTTGTTCGATTAAATCTTGAGTATTTTGTGTTAAAGAAGCTTTATATGATTGGAATAGTGTGCTTATTATATTGTTTCCACACCATAAAATACTGATTTTTGCTCCTTAAGAAACAGCCTATAGCAGCATTAGGGTCCTGTATAAGTAAGGTTAATGCAATTAATGTATTGCCATCATGTCCGGTATAGTTAATAAAACTACTATTTATGTATGCTTCAATTAAATCTAAAATCTTTGGGTTACATCTTTAATTTCATTTTTAAAATTGTTAGAAAGTATATTAGGATCAATTACCCTAATATTAGGAGTTAAGTTTGTCTGAATTTCTTTTAAATTTTCCTGATAATTTAAGAAATCAGTCCCATAATATGCTAAGCAGCCTACTATTGTGGCTGTAGAAGTTAAATAAATTGGTACTGAATAATTAGGAAAAGTTGTGATGAGATTTGTAGTAATAGGGTAGATTAAACTTCCTTTAAATGTGGCAGAAGTAAGATAATGTTTCTGAAAATACCCTTCGGTTATTAAGATTTCATCAGCAAGAGTTGCCGAAACAAAAAGACTGCTTCCTGTTGTTCCATTTACAATAAAACCAGTTATACCGCTAATTATTAAATGCGTTCCATATGCTAACTTCTTGGAAAAGGTAGAAGCAGCATTATATGTTCTTAAAAATAATACGTAAGTAGAAACAATTATTATATAGGGCATTATTTATTAAAAATAGATATCGTCATTGTGAGCAGGCGTTGTTGTGTGTATCGAAAAAGGCACTCTGTATCATACCGTGGTTTGACCACGGTATCCAAAAACAACTCAAAATACTAATAATGTTAGTATTTTTAACTGGAGCCTGCGATCAAGTCGCGGGATGACAACTGAAAAACTGATCCACACAGCAATACATTGCGCACGATTGAAAGTAGCGTGGCACTCCATAAAAATAATAAAAATGCTAAAAATTAGCATTTTTATACTTCCTTGCTTTGTCAAAAATTACAGTTTTTTCTTAGCTCAGACGTTAAATTCTTAACTAACCTATCTTTATAATAAACGCTGCCGAATTAGGTGATAAGTTGTATTATAGTATAAAGAAAAAATGTAGGTGTAGGGAAGAAAGCAAAAAGGCAGATAAATAAAACCTGCCTTTTTGTAATGATTAACGAGAATATAACTCGATTACTAAATGCACTGCTGCTTCAAAAGGATATGGGACATCAGAAAGAGCAGGAACTCTTAAATATTTACCGGTTAATGAATGTACATCAAATGATAAATACCCCGGTGTTGTTTGACCTTGTTTTGAAACGGATTCTTGGATAAGCGGTATTTGTTTTACGGATTCCTTAACTTCTATAACATCGCCTGCCTTTAGTCGTATGCTTGCGATATCGGCTTTCTTACCGTTTAATTTAATATGTCCGTGTGAAACTAACTGTCTTGCAGCAAAAATAGTTGGAGCTATATTCATTCTATAAACTACCGTATCAAGTCTACTTTCAAGTAACCCAATGAAGTTTTCACCGGTATTACCTTTCATTTTTTGAGCAAGTGCAAAAGTATTTCTAAATTGTTTTTCAGTGACACGACCGTAGTGGCATTTCAATCTTTGCTTAGCTTTTAAATGTAAACCATAATCTGAAGTTTTAATCATGGTATTCTGCCCATGTTGCCCGGGACGATAATTTCGTGTATTGAAAGCATCCTTGCTATCACCCCATAGACTTACTCCAAGTCTTCTACTAGCTTTATATTTAGAACGAACAATTTTTGTCACTGATAATATCCTTAACTTATTATTTATTATTTGCATCACATAAATATATACATTTCTTGCATCAAAGTCAATCATTGATTTTTAACCTAAAACTTTTTATATTTAATTAAAAAATATTTCATATGAATTCTTTAGTAAGGCCAATCAATTTAGGTAAAATCAATCATTCACAAAGTACTGTTAAAGACTATATTTTACTTATGAAACCGCGTGTAATGTCGCTTGTGATTTTTACGGGTTTTGTAGGTATGTGGCTTGCTCCTTATTCCGTGCATCCGTTTATTGCTGGTATTGCAGTTGTTTGCATAGCTCTTGGGGCAGGTAGTGCAGGGGCAATTAATATGTGGTACGATAGAGACATCGATAGCTTAATGAAACGTACCCAAAAAAGACCGATAGTAAGAGGAGTTATAGAGTCTGATGAAGCTTTATCTTTTGGTTTGATAACGGGATTTTTTGCAGTATTTTTTATGGCTTTATGTGTTAATCTACTTGCATCCTTTTTACTGCTATTCACTATTTTTTATTATATCTGTATTTATACTATGTGGTTAAAGCGTCGTTCTATACAAAATATCGTTATTGGCGGAGTATCGGGAGCATTACCTCCTGTGATAGGTTATGCAGCAGTAAGTAATACTATATCTCTAGAGTCGATTATATTATTTTTGATTATTTTTATTTGGACGCCGCCGCATTCATGGGCTCTTGCTTTATTCTGTAACGATGACTATAAAAA
The DNA here is from genome assembly GCF_002078335.1 of Rickettsia amblyommatis. Classification (NCBI taxonomy): domain Bacteria; kingdom Pseudomonadati; phylum Pseudomonadota; class Alphaproteobacteria; order Rickettsiales; family Rickettsiaceae; genus Rickettsia; species Rickettsia amblyommatis. Next base: position 993,857 of record NZ_CP015012.1, read on the forward strand.
CTGTAAAGTACCGATGATGCCTGCAGTAAAAGGGACTTTATATACTAAAAAACAAATTCTAATTTACAGTATTCTTTTATTTATTGTTTCGCTAATGCCTTTTTTTATTGGAATGAATAATTTTATATATTTAATAATTTCTGGTATTCTTGGAGTAGTATTTCTATATTATGCAGGCTCTTTATTCTATGATACCCCTGATAACAAACAAGCTAAACGATTTTTTGCCTATTCGATATTTTACTTGTTTTTTATATTTTTACTTTTGTACTCAACTAACACTATATCCACTATTAGCTGAGAGATAATAGTGTTGGGTTACTTTCATGGAAGATAAAATTGAAACCCAACGTGAAGAAACATATCATAAGTTTATTTTCATGCAAGTGATTTTTTATTTATAACTGTAATTTTAAAATTTTATGCTTTTGTTTCATAATTTTGATAAGTAGGAAGAGTTAGAATATATATCGTATTTTATTCCATGGGGCAACCTGTCATGCAACACACTCCATCGTTGGATAAAACTACTCTTAATACCGGCTTTATAACGTACCGCCTTGCCTCCATATTCGCTTACTTTATTTTCCGGTATATTTGGTTGCCAAATTAAAGCTTCACTCTCTAATCTATTTGAGGCAATATTTCTTTCATGCTGCTTATCGTTATGCGTTAAAAATATGCATTCCGCTTTTATAAACGGTTTATATTAGTTATTTATGTATTGAGCTAAATCTTCAAATAACTTTGCATATTCGGTAAGCCAGCCTTCATAAGCAATAATAGGAGCACAGTTTAGATGAACTTCGTAACCTGCTTCAATAAAAATATTCACCGCTTTTATTCTCTCGATAATTGGACTCGTTTTTGGCTCTAATATCTCACTCATTCTTGCCGGCATCAAACTAAATCTAATCCTTATTTTGTTTTCAGGATTAAAATTAAGTAATTTAGGATTGACATATTTAGTAGCAAAAGTTGCTTTAGCACGTGGATCTTCTTTAAAGAAATTAAATATCTTTAACCAATTAGCGTGTTTCCAATGCAAACTTACATCGGTAGAACAACCTATATCATATGTCCAATATTTAGAATCTGTTTGATTGGAAATTTTAGTCAGTAAATTTGCTGTATATTTATCCAATACGTCAAGTATTTGATCTATATTTTCATTGATATATAATGTCTCATAGTTATGACGCATAACATAACAATAACTATTTCTGCAACCTCCGGCACAGCCATACATGAAGTTAGGCGTTATGTAATCAGCTGATCGTCCATTAGGACGTACGTGCAAAGTTTTCGTATTTTGTACTATTTTCTTAATTATACGATTTTAAATTAAAGTTTATTTAAAATACTTACTTAGCTTTACAAACTTCAGATTTATTTACTTACATTGAAATTGTAGTTATAAATTATTAATTACAAATATATCATAAGTTATGGCAAAACCAAGCTATCTAAATTTTGATAATAAAAGTTATAAATGGAAAAATGATATTGAGTATCGTAAATACCTGGAAAGCTATAGAGTAGGTAAAGATGAGCAAGGAGTATGTATCTGTCAACCATATAAAAATGAAATTTTGCCTTATTGGAAGTTTAAAACTCCTGAAATTGCTAAAGAAAGTAGAAATATATGAAATATTTTTAAAATCCTTAGAGGATAATGATTTTGTTGGAGCTGATATGATGCGTAAATATTTGCAGATGGGTTTTACTAGAAGTAGACGTTATGCTAATTATAAAGGTGGGAAAAAATATAACAAAGAACATGATTATAAGAAATTAGAAAGAGGAGGGGGATCAAAAAAAAAGTGAAAAGTGCCGATATATTTTTCAAAAAATGACAAGCGGCAGAAGAGCATGAGCAATATAAAAAGATGAAAATAGAATGGAAAAAACAATATGGGTAAATATTAGCTTTACCAAGTTAGTGTTTTTATATTATAGTAGATTAATAGAGGATAGATTATGACTAAAGATGAAATTGTGTAGCTGTTTAAAAAATATCTCGATCTTCATAACAGATATCAATATCAAGAAGAAAAAGACAATCTACTAAAATTCGTTGAAACTGATCCTGAAGAACTTTCAAATTTTATTGAAACTTATGATAAAACTGAAAAATATAACAATAGAGAAGCTGAAGTTTTTCATAGTTTAAGTTCTATTTTAATGGCAAAACAACAAGATAATGCGATTAAATCAAAGAAAGCTATTGAACTAGATCCAAGTAAAGCATACTATCACGAAGAGTTTTTTAATAAATTACATAAAATAAATTCGGAGGAAGCACTCGCTTCTATCAAGAGAGCTATGGGGTTAAATCCAAATAAAAAATCATTATATGAAGACCTTATTATTTTGTTGAAAAAGGCAAATTATGATGAAGAAGCAGCAAAAATTACTAAAGCAATTCAAGATTTCCCTAAAAACATACCTAATTTGGTATTAGATACTGAGGAAACAAAGGATGTGTATCCATTAGGTTTGGCACAGGAATCACTGTATCAAAACGTGGGTATTTACGAGTTTTGCACTGTCATCTAGTTTGCTTGCTAACTAAGTCTAGAAAAAATAACTTCAACATTGTTACTACACTATATGTGTTGCTGGATGATGACATAGAGAGGAATAATAAGTCACACAACACCCGTGACGGTCACATCAAAACAGTTTCTTCAAGCCTTTTTGTAGAAGCTTATTCACAGGATCTGCTTGTTGGTTTTCCTGCGGAGGGCTGCTTTGTTCCTCTGTATTTGTATCCTTTTTCTTTCTGAGACCCAAAGCATCTTTAATAATATTTTCAGGTTTCTTCTCTCCGCTTTTTAAGTCTTTAATAACGCTATTAAATACGTTTTTAACTAAATATGTTTGAAAGGCTTGAACGTCTAATTTATGCTGCGGATTATTTATGAATCCGTATAATTTAACGGCTATAGGCGGTAAATCCGCAATAGTAACGCTTGCACTAACATCCATCATATATTGTGGTAAGTTAATTTGACCGCTTGCATTTGTTGTGGCAGGTGAAGCATCTAAACTACATTCATTTAAATTAAGCTTGCCTTGCGTTATATTTCCGCTGGCAATTAAATTTTTGAAAGATGTGGATCCGCCACTAAAGGCGCTGTTAATAAGTCTCAATACTCCTTCGGTATTTTTAGCATTATTTACCGTATCTGCGATTCGGTTTAAATCAAATCCGCTTATTTTCCCGTTATCGCTATTTACGTTAAATTGTCCATTTAGATTATTAACATATGTATAAACGCTATTACCGCGAGAAGTAAGATCGGCTTTAAAGCTTAGTCGCCCATCAGTTATTTTTATTTTACCCGATTGCGGAGTGAAACTTTTGAGATAGGCATTTTTTAAATCGATTTTAATTGCAGCGTTTTGATCTTTTGCTGAACTCACATAACCGGTGCTACTTAGTGCGCCACCGTAAATGCTGGCATTAACTGAAGTAATATTCAGCGTGCCGCCGGTGATATTTAATTTTGCTTTTAAATTATTTATGCTTAATGAGTCGTTAGTTAATTTATCAATATTTGCAGATAATTGCCCTTCAATTTCATTTAAAAACCTTAAATTAATAGGATTATTTGACCAAGGAGAATTATTTTTAGCTGTAGGTATGTTTTGAGTAGCAGGACTATTAGTTTTATTTGGAGCAGGAGTAGGACTATTACTTGTAAGAATTTTATCCAAATTAACTAACGGACTGTATAAGTTAAGATTAAAATTTGGCTTCTGAGTTGCTAAATTAATATCTCCTTTAATAGATATATTAGTATTAAAAGCGGATATTTTATTATTAATATGGAAAGTATCTTTAATTTTTTGCACTTCCCCGTTTAATTGCAATACTCCAATCTTACTTAAATTACTTACTTCCATAAGAGACATAAACGACTCAAAATTATTAATTTTTAGATTGTGCGAAATAGTTATATCTTGTGCTAAATTTTTAAGCTCAATATCTCCCGTGAGATTACTATGTGCAGCCGATAAATTAATATTTTGTAATTTTATTGCTTGAGAATTACAAATTACATTAGAAGTAAGTATAAGTTTTTGGTTAATAATAGGCGGTAATTTATCGGTCTTTAGTTTTAGAGCATCAAGTATAGGTTTTAAACTATCAGCTTGTAGCATAATATTTGTCTTATCTAAATTAGAGCTAATCTCGGTTATAATGTTACCGGGATTGATAATAATATTTGATTTTAGGTTATGACGCTCTATATCATAATTTGCATTTGCTAGTAATTCTATATTTGGATAATTAAGTCTAGCATCTTTAATAGCTATATTTTTACTATTGGCAGTAATTGCCGTAGTTAGCTCGTAGTCATTTTGTAAATCAGCAGGCATACCTAAAGTTTTAGTATTACCTTTAATATTTGCGTTACCTATGAAAGAATTATTTTCGCTATCAAATTTTCCTTCGATTTTAATTTTTTCACCGGCAAGATTAATATTGGCACTTAACGGAATTATTTGACCGATTTCTTCAATATTTCCGTCTATATTAATTTGCTGTTCCAAAGCCTTTACAGCTAAAGTCAAATCTATAGGACCCTTAAGGCTTTTAATTTTAGTCTCTAAGTTAATATCGTTAAATATTTTCTCACTGTTTTTTTCTATATATATTACTTTGCCGTCTATAATTTTAAAATGACTAATCAAAATAGGAAGTGCTAATTCAGTTTTAGTATCGGTAGATTCTACAGAGCTAATTTCATTTGTTTTGGATGTATTATTAGGTGTAGAAAATTGCCAATTTTTTTGTCCATTACTTAAAACTTCTAGATTTATAATCGGTTTTTGCAGTTCTATAGAAGCTACTTCAATTGCTCCTCTAAAAAGAGGAAAAAGTCGCAATGACGCTTTAGCACCTTCAACGGAAACTAGATGAGGTTCTTTTGTACCGTTTATTGATGATAATTTAATTTCTGATATTGATATTGCTGGATTCGGTAGTAAAGATAATTTTATGTCGCCGTTAATAGTTAAATCTCTATTTGTAGCCTCTTTAACTTTATCTATTACTATTCCTTTATAATTATTTAAAGGAATAAAGAAAGGAATAACAACTAATAATAATATTATACTTATAAATATAATAAGTGAGTATTTTAAAGTTTTAGGCATAGAGCTTAACCTTCTATATTATATACATATATTAATTATAGTATTTAAGGATTAATTGTCAATTTTATATAATTTACTCAATTAATGATTGAAATAATGATATTCTATGTCATTCCCACGAGGCGTTGTTGCGTGGATCGGTTTTTCCATCATTGCGAGTAGGTATTGTTGCGTGGACCGGTAAAACCCACTGTGTCACCCCGTCCCCGTGGTCACGTCACGGGATGACAGAGGTGAATAAGAATCGTAGGGTACTATAAAGAAATTGAAAACTACGGTAAATTATTCAAGCTTCTCTTTGATAATTTAAAATCACATAATCTTTAGTTATAATAGGAAAAAATTCTTTATTGAAAGGTAATAATTCGGTTGTTTGATCTGAAAATTCTATTTCAATTATGTCACCGGCACCAAAGTTAAGAATATTTTTAATTTTGCCTATTTCTTTATGATCTTGGTTTAATACCGGTAAATGAGTTAAATCTGCTATATAAAATTCATCTTCTTCTAGTTCCGGTAAACTTGCTCTTAAGCAAAATATTTTATAACCTTTTAAATTTTCAGCTTCATTTCGAGTAGCTATATCATTAAATGTACAAATTAATTCTCCTTTGGCATTTTGGCTCATTAGCTTAATATGTATATTTGCTCTTGACTCATTTACTAAATTTCTTTCAAGTATTTTTGTAGCAGGGTCGGTAAAAGATTTTAACATTACATGACCTTTAATTCCGTGACATGATTTTATTACACCGACTAAAATTAAATTTTCTAAAGAATTCATTAATTTGCCTTTAAATTTTGATAATTATATATAATAATATATTTAAAAACTTTTTTACAGACATGATAAAAAAAATAGCTGCCGGCGTCATAATTTGTTTCTCATTATTGTTATTTATAATGTTTGGTGCATTATCGTTTGTTAACTATAATGCGGTTACTAATAATTTTATCAGTCATTTAGGAATTGCGAAAGAAAATATCGGAAAAATAAAGATGAATAAATTTCCTTTGTCCTATTTAGTTATTGAGACGATAAGAGAAGAAGGAAAGTTAGATTTAGAGCAGATTAAAATTCATTTTTCGTGGTGGTCGCTTATAAAATTTAATCCTAAAATTAATAAAATAGATATATTAGATGCTAAATTTTATTCACATTCTAATGTATTAAATATTTATAATCATGAAGAGTTAATAAAGAATTTCTTTAAATATAAATTACAAAATATAAATCTAAATGTTACTAATCTAAGTATTATTAATAAACAAGATTATTCTATTTTAAATTTTAATAATTGTATATTAAAAAAAGAAAATGCTTTATCGTCTAATTACATATTTAAAACTACAAGTAACTATATAGGGAAAATTTCAGGTTCAATTAATAAACGTGACGATATAGTAGATTTTAGTCTTAATATTGATAATAATGATTATGGTTTTAAGTTATCGCAAATTTACAAAGATTCTAAGCTTACTAGTGGTAGTGGTGAATATCAGATTAAAAATTTAGCATCGGTAATGTATAATATATTACCGGATTTAAACCATCTTTTTAATAAATTTAATCAACATGAGGCAGTAAACGTGAAATTTAATATTTCAAATAATGAAGATGAAATAGAGCTAAAAGACATAGTAATAGCATCATCTTTTATTATTGGTAATGGATTTGTTAACATTGCTAAAAATGATAATATTACTACTCATGTAAAACTAGATTTTCCTAAAATAGATTTAAGTGCGTTAATTTCTCCAAATGCAGAGGTAACATTTAATACTTCTTCTTCAAATATTAGATTTATTTTTGCCGATAAATTACTTAAAGCAGACGTGGCAATTAACGAAATAATTTTAAGTAATAATGAAGAACTAGAAAAAATAGTCTTTTCTTCTAACTTATCAAAGGGTACTTTAAAGATAAATGAATTTTCAGGTAATATTAAATCAGGTGGAGAATTTAAGCTTACAGGTAATGTAACACAGAATGCCGTTAGAAGTATGTTCGATGGACAGCTATATTTAAAGCACAACGATATAAATTCGTTACTGAATATTTTAGGATTTAACGACGTTACTATTAAAGAAGCTATTCCTTTTAGCTTGTCATCGGATTTAAAACTCACTTTAATAGATTTATTTTTTAAAAATTTATTACTCAAAACAGATAATTTAAATTTATCAGGAAATTTTTCTAGTAAATTTATTGCTCAAACACCTCGTTTAGACGTTACGCTTAATATATCTTCGCTTGACTTAAGCAGTAGAACGTATCCAATAATTTCGCCGCTTATCGAATTTACAAAAAATTTAACTAAAGATATGAAAGCTCTAGATTATCCAAGTAAATTCATCCCTATTAGAACAATAGGATATTTAGCTAATTTAGATATTCTGATAGATAGCGTTAAGTATAACGATCATGTATTTGACAAAATGAATTTGCTTGCTAAAATCGTGCCGGCTAATATAAAAATTAGTAATTTAGATTTTAAAACTGCTAACAGCTATTTATCAACTAGCTGGAACTTAGATGTATCGAGTGTATTGCCGTCTTTGACCGTAGAAATTAAGGACGGTAATCTTACTACTGATTTATTATCACCGGCAGGAATGCTTAATTTAAGAAATAAATTAATAAATGATTATAGTTTAGATAAAGCTACCTTACAAGTTTCCGGTACATTGTCGACATTATTACAAAATGATTTAATATTGAAAAATGTTAAATTTTATGTAGCAAATAATAATAATTTATTACAATTTAATAATATTGAAGCAGAATTATTAGGTGGTAAGCTTCAAGGTAACGGCAATATTTTATTAGAACCTTATGCTATAAATTTCGTATATGCTTTAAATACAATAGATTTAAACAAACTTTCGGCTCTTATGCCTAAAATATTTACGGCAAGTAGCGGAAAAATAAGTATAAGCGGTAGTTTAGGAACTAATGGTAACACTCTTCAAAGCCAGCTATATAACCTTACTACAAAATCACAATTTGCTATAAACAATATAGATGTTAATAATTTTGCAATTGATTCTTTTATAGAAAAAATTGATACAGCTGATTATAAGGTACAAAATTTAGATAAAGATATAAATAGTGCTATAACCACAGGACAAGAAAATATTAGAGGTATAAGCGGTGATATTGAACTACAAAAAGGTATTGCCCTTTTAAAGAAAGTAAAATTTGCAACACAATATAGTAGCGGTGCGGCCTCTTTTGCAGTTAATATATATAATTTTGATATGGATGCATCTAGTATTTTATCATTTTACGTACCGGCAAGGCTTGTTAAGTTAAATACCTCAAATACAAGTTCTGATAAAGATAGTTTGGCACATCTTAATATAAAAATGCAAGGGAGTATTTTTGCTCCTAAGAAAACTTTTGATAGTAGTGAGCTAAAAAAATTACTTATAACCCAAACAACTGAAGACAACACTACTACAGATAACCATTAAAAAATAAAAATAAATGACTAATACTAAAACTTTAGAAGCAAATATTAGCTTTGAAGAAGCTTTAAAAGAGCTTGAGGAAATTGTTAAAAAAATAGATAACGGACAAGAGAGTCTAGAGACGGCAGTTAATAGCTTTGAAAGAGGTATTTTACTTAAGAATCATTGTGAGAAAAAACTAAAAGAAGCTCGGTTAAAAATTGAAAAAATTACTAAACTTGCTGATTCTACAGTGATCTTAGAAGAGACGGAAGTGTAGTGTTGACATCATACATTGACTAATACCATAAGATGACAAAGAAATGTAATGATAGCTTTTCTGCTGAAAAAAATTATAAGTTAATAAGTGCGCGCAAGGTACGTGTTGAAGAAATAATATCAGTTATAAAAAGTAATTGTTTATTGGATATAATAGAACATAAATCCTAATAAATATTCAGAGCAAAAAATGTATATAGTTAAATTTAATGAATACGCCTATTGAGTGCCTTTTATTATTGAAGTTGATGGAACAGTTTTTTTAAAGACTATTATTCCACGTCGCAAAGCTACTCAGAAATATCTAAAAATAGGAAAAAGTAATGAGAAATAAAGAGAATATATCAAATATAATACTAGATGCTGAAGAAAACGCATTGCTAGAGTCTTTGAAAATGATAAATGGCAAAGAATTAAAAATTTTGAACAAGAGAAACATATAGCACAAGTGGCAGCAGCTAATTATTTAAAAAAAGATACTCGAATAAATATTCGTATTTTTAGTAGTGATTTAATGAGAATAAAACAAAAAGCTGCTTATGAGGGATTACCTTATCAAACTCTTATTTCTAGTATATTATATAAATATTCAGCAGGACATGGTTAATCATATCATTGACTTTATCTATACCGTTCCTAATATTGTTTTGATGAGTTTTTGTGCGGGATTGTGCGGGATGTTTATATTTAACAAAATACATTATTCCTAATAATTTTCAAAAAGCAGAGCTTTTGGAAGTCTTGGTGGGTTTTTATCGGGTGTAGTCGGTAGTATGTACGCGGTATCAACCGGTTTTGTATTAATTTATTTACCTCGATAATTTTAATAAAGTACAAGAAGGGGTGGCAGCAGGATCTATAGTGTTAATGAGGCTTGCAGATAGTGTAGGTTGGCTTCCCCATGAAATGAGACCTGCAATTTATCTAGATATTAAAAGTTATACCAAAGATGTAATGCAGCGTGAATGGTAATTAATGAAAGACGGCAAGCAAATCGGCCATGAAGCTCTTAGTTTCTTCCAAGATATTAATAAGAGACTACAAGCTTATAAAGCAAGCGAGCAAATGCAGCTATTGACTAAGCAGGAAATCATTGAGGAGATAAAAGAGCTTTATACCGTAAGGTATAACAGGGTTAAGCTTTTGTGATTATTTATATTAGACAAACCTTTTCGAGGTCCTTTCGCCGTAAATCAATATGACCTTATTAAGGCTATACATTATATTGAGAGATTAAATTAGTGATCTCTGTAACAACATAACGCCATAATTGATCCGTGCCTTTAGTAATACCTATACGAGCAGTAGTAGAGTAGGGTAGCTTTAAGCCGATATCGCTGACAAAAAATTCGTTGTTATTTATAAGATCGCATTTATTATGAGAAATATTAATTCCTAAATATTTGCATAATTTACCTGGACCGTTGAGGTATAGATTTTCAGGCGAAATAACATGTACGCCTCTTATTAAGGTCGCAGCAGGGAAGCCTTTAGCTTCAGTTACGAAATTTAAACAATAATACATTCCGTAAATTAAATAGACATAGCTAAAGCCTGCAGGGCCAAACATTATATCCGTTCTTTTTGTTCGCCCTCTTGCTGCATGGCAAGCAGGATCATTCTGCCCTATATAGCTTTCAGTTTCAGTAATGATAGCTGTTTTACCTTGGAAATAAAGAGCTTTACCGATTAACTCAGTGCTTACTACATTAGTATCTCTTGCAAAAAATTCACGAGGTAAAGGGATGAGTTTATTCATGTTTTTGAAAAAAAATATTTAAATTCTTATGCCATTTTGTAGGAGTGAAGTTAGTAATTTCATATTCAGCTATATTATTTATATAAAAAGGATCTTCTCTTAATATATCTTTAAGTTGACTTAGTTTTTCTATATTAGCTAAAATAATACCGCCAATTCTTGGATGTATAGGACCTGATAAAATAAAATATCCTTTATCATAACATGTATCTAAAAATTTTCTATGTTCCGTAATAAATTTTTCAACAGAAGAAAGGTCTAAGCCTAAGGTATATTTAAGGTTTACAATAAACATAATTTATATTTTTTTATTAAGTGGTTTAGAATTTTTTATAGAGATTGGAACGGTATCATATCCGCCGTCGCAAAACGGTTGGCATTTGATGATTCTTTTAAAGGTAAGCCATAAGCCTTTTATGCTGCCGTGCATTGATATAGCTTCTTTGGCATATTCAGAACAAGTGGGGTGAAACCGGCAATTATTGCCAAGTAGTGGAGAAATGAAATATTGATAAAATCTCAGTAATAATAATAAGATTCTAGTCATTGTGAAGCTTGTCTATTATTTTTTCCATTTTTTCTTGAGTTAGATCTTCATAATAATCGTCATTAATCTGTACGACCGGAGCGTTAACGCATGCTCCCAAACACTCTATCTCGCTTAAAGTAAATTTTTGATCTTCAGTAGTTTCTTTGAGTTTTACACCTAATTTCTTTTCGCAAATTTTCATTATATCATTACTACCACGCAGCCAGCAAGGAGTAGTAGTACATACTTGGATATGATATTTACCAACTCGCTTTAAGTTAAACATAGTATAAAATGTTGCAACCTCATAAACCCGTATATAAGGCATTTCTAACATATTTGCGACATATTCGATAGCAGGAACAGGTAGCCAGCCGCCGTTTTGACGTTGTGCTAGATCAAGCAGCGGCAGTATTGCACTTCTTTTTCCATGCGGTGGATATTTTTTTATAATCTCTTCTGCTAGATTTAAATTTTTCTTATCAAATGTAAAATTTGTAATTTTTGTATTCATATATTTTTAGTACGGTATAGTTTTATGTCATTCCTGCGAAAGCAGGAATCCATAGCACTATTCAATTAAATCTTTCCATTCAGGATTAGTTTTTTCTATCAGTTCTATTTTCCAACTACGTTGCCATTTTTTCAAGTTTTTTTCTCTTGTAAGTGCTTCTTGAATATCAGTAAATTCTTCTGTATAAACAAGCTTTATAATATTATATTTTGAGGTAAAACCTTTTATTATTTTTTGTTTATGTTCATAAGCACGACGTATTATATTATTAGTAATACCAATATATAAAGTACCATGCTTATTAGAGCATAATATATACCCAATACATTTTTTGTTTTTTAATTTTATTTTATGAATGCCTGCTTTCGCAGGAATGACAGAGCAACGCAAGTACAAGCCCACGGCATGACAAATATATTACCTATCTATCTCACCAAATACTATATCAAGCGTTGCAATAATAGTAATAACATCTGCCATTAAATGACCTTTAGACATAAAATCTAGTCCTTGCAAATGAGCAAAGCCGGGTGCTTTAATACGACATCTATAAGGTCTATTACCTCCTTGTGAGTATAAATATACACCAAATTCGCCTTTAGGGGCTTCTACGGCTTTATAGGTCTCGCCGGCTGGGACGTCATATCCTTCCGTATAGAGCTTAAAATGATGAATCATTGCTTCCATAGATTCTTTCATTTTGGCTCTTGTCGGTGGTGTTAATTTAGGATCATCGGTTTTAACTGCACCTTTCGGCATTTTTTCTATACATTGCTTGATTATCTTGACTGATTCGTACATTTCAAGCATACGAACGAAATATCTGTCGTAACAATCACCGTTTTTGCCGATTGGTACTTTAAAGTCCATTTCATCGTAAACGTCATAAGGGTTTGACTTGCGTAAATCCCAAGCTATACCCGAACCTCTAAGCATTGGTCCTGAAAACCCCCAGTCCATTGCCTCTTTTTGAGACGCAACGCCGATATCTACTAAACGTTGTTTCCATAATCTATTTTCATTTAGTAGACTTTCAATATCATGAAGTTTAGGAGGAAACTGTTCTATAAACTTATCTATATCCTCAAGTAAACCTTCGGGTAAATCTGCTGCAACCCCGCCCGGTCTAAAGTAGTTTGAATGCATACGAGAGCCGGAAACATGCTCGTAAAATTCCATGATCTTTTCTCGCTCTTCAAAGAGCCATAATAAAGGAGTAGTAGCACCGATATCTAAAGCTTGGCTGCCAATATTCAAAGTATGGTTCAAAATTCTTGTTAACTCTGAGAATAGTACCCTGATAAACTGAGCTCTTCGTGGGACTTCGCATTCTAATAACGACTCGACAGCTAAAGCAAATGCATGTTCCTGACACATCGGCGAAACATAATCAAGACGATCAAAATATGGTATAGCCTGTAAATATGTTTTATGCTCAATAAGCTTTTCCGTACCACGATGAAGTAACCCAATATGAGGGGCGGCATTATTTACTACTTCCCCGTCCATCTCAAGGATTAACCTTAAAACTCCGTGAGTGGCCGGATGCTGTGGACCAAGGTTTAGCGTTATAGTGTTGGTGTTGTTAGTCATAGTATTTTTCCTACTGTCACCTAGTTCGTTTGACCACGGGGTCCAGTCCTTTTTATTTTTTTCTGGATCCCGCGATCAAGTCACAGGATGACATTCATTTTATTTCTGGATTCCTGCTTTCGCAGGAATGACATCGGTTGCCTTCTCATCACCTGGCAATACATAACTCGGGCTATGCCAGTGCGAGCTAAAATCAAACTCACGATATTCTATGTCTAAATCGACCGATTCATGAGCTACTTTCTTTAGCTTCTCATCATATTTAACTTGTGTATAGCCTGTTAACGGGAAATCTTTACGTAATGGATGCCCCTCAAATTCGTAATCGGTTAGTATGCGTCTCTTATCGTCATTACCCTCGAAATTTACCCCGTACATATCATAAACTTCACGCTCATACCAACAAGCGGCACTAAATATATTCATTGCTGAAGGTATAGTTTCTTTTTCAGATATATATACTTTTATTATAAGACGCTTATTTAATTTTAAGCTTAATAAATTATATACTACTTCAAACCTTTTATAGTCAATTGATTTGGACTCGCCTACATTGTTGCTCGTCGCTCTCCTATTAGTTATAGGCTTCGCGCCTTGCTCCTTGTAGCCAAGCCCAACTGAATTGACTACGTTATTCTGAGGAAAATCAGCCCCAAATAAATCAGTAAGTAAAGTGAAGCGTAATTCTTCCGATTCTTTTAAAGCTTTTAAAAACGGCAATAAAAAATGCGGCTCGATTTTATAAGCTAGGTAATCTTTAACCGTGATCGGAGTTATTAAAATGCTAGATTTAGCTGCAAGTCTTTCAATGAGTTTGTCTAGCGTCATACTTAAAACCTGTAGTGCGTTTAATTTTTTTCTGTAACTGCATAAGCCCGTAAATTAATGCTTCGGCGGTAGGAGGACAGCCAGGGACATATACGTCAACCGGTACGATTCTATCACAGCCACGCACTACCGAATAGGAAAAGTGGTAATAGCCGCCGCCATTGGCACAGCTACCCATTGAAAGCACCCATTTAGGTTCAGCCATCTGATCATATACTTTACGTAGAGCCGGTGCCATTTTGTTAGTAAGCGTTCCTGCAACTATCATAAGGTCGGACTGTCTTGGACTTGGTCTAAATAACATACCGAAGCGATCCATATCATATCTACTTGCTGCTGCCTGCATCATCTCAACAGCACAACAAGCAAGCCCAAAAGTCATAGGCCATAAGGAATTAGCTCTCGCCCAGCCTATAACGTCATCAACTTTAGTGAGTAAGAATCCTCTATTAGAAAGCTCATTACTTAATAATTCGTCTTCTTGATAAAAATTATTTTTCATATTATTACCAGTCTAAAGCTCCTTTCTTCCATTCATATATGAACCCGATAATAAGTACGAATAAGAAAAACATCATTGAGAAAAAGCCTATTTTACCTATCGTATTAAGACTAATAGCCCAAGGCACTAAAAATGCAATCTCAAGATCAAAGATAATAAATAAAATAGCAACTAAGTAAAAACGTATGTCAAATTTTGATCTTGCATCGCTAAAAGGCTTAAAACCGCACTCATAAGGTTCTAGCTTATCTTTATTATATTTTTTTGTCGATAATAGGTTAGGTAGAATCATTATTAAACCAGAAACCAATATCGCAATACCGAAAAATATAGCAATCGGTAGATATGCTTGTAAAAGTGCTGAGTTTTGTAGCATATGTTTTTTATTATATTTTTCCGTCATTGCGAGAAGAATTGCACAGTAATTCGACGAAGCAATCTCAGGATATTTGATGAGATTGCCACGCAGCCTACGGCTGCTTGCAATGACGTAGGTTTAATGACACTTAACTCTATATTTACCTCAAATAGCATCAATTATCAATGACAATATCAGGTTTAACTAGTAGCTTCATTAAAACTAGTACCCAAATACCGCTTGATATCCACCATATTTGCCAAATATTATATGAAATCATGCCGATAATATAGTAATTTATAAAACATGCATAGGAAATTGCCTTGAAATTTTTATTTTTGAGATTACTAATTTGTTTGAGATATTTATAAACTAAGCATAAAAATAATATTAAACCTATTATACCGAGTTCAAGAGTAATTTGTAATATATTATTATGAGGATGAAGCGGCAAAGGATGCCATTTTGCTCCGTTGTAATCGATCATTTCACTATCACCAGCTTCGATATATTTAGAAGAAGCTAAGCCATAGCCTAAAATCGGCTTTTCAATGATTTTGTTTGCGACGAAATGCCAAATAAATAAACGATGAGCAGCGGAAGGTTGTGTAGCTAAATATTTTTCAGATAAATCTCGTGGTTCTATTTGTTTAGCTATCACAGGAAATAGTAACGAGCCGGTAATTAAACTTATTGCGATTAATTTGAAAAATATCGGCTTCATAAATCTTGTTAAAATAAATATTACTCCTCCTATACCGAAGCCTAAAAAACTTGCTAAACTATCGGAAACACTTAGTAAATAAAGCACTAATATATATAGCATTAATGCATGTCGTTTTTTACCGTTAGAAAGTAAAATTATAATCGCTACCCAAGCGGTAATTGAAAGTAAAGCACAACCACGATCGAGCATATATAAGCCAAAACTAGCTTTGAATATTCTTGTTAAAAATCCATGAGAAAAATATTCGATGAAGAATAATAATATTGCTGTGAGAATTCCGAATATTAAAGCGTTTTTAAGCTGTAAGCGATTTTGAAAAGGAGCAGAATTACTAACTGCAAAGCCAAGAAATAAGAGTATAAAAACTTGAGTAAAAGTAGCTAAGCTATTAATAAGATGAATTGCGAATAAACAAGATATAAAGCACCAAGCGGTGAATAACATTGTCATCCCGCGAGCTTGTGGCGGGATCCAGTCTTTTTTTATTTTTTGGATACCGTGGTCAAGCCACGGTATGACATTGTTACTGGATTGCCACGCTCCTTTCAGTCGCTCACAATGACGATTAATACCTCGCAGGAATGATATAAGCAAAAAAATTGTAACAGTAGCTGCAGCTGATAAGCCCGCCAGCATCCCAAGGCTTGGAATTAAAAATATTAAACTTGAAATTAAATATTGCATCTAAAAACAATCTTTAGCAAAAATTTCGTAGATTGGGTGTTCAAACGTTGAAAGTGAAATGCTTGAAGAAATCATCCATCCTTGAAAGAGTAAATTAGGATCTTCGTCTATTTTATATTCCGTTATGGTCATCAACAAATAATTATCTTCATTATATGGATCAAGGTTTTTTATACATTTGTGCAATTTGATTTTTATATTACCGAAATATTTTTCTTCCCCGACTTTAAAATCTATCTCTTCAGAAGTAGCAGTAATGTTATTTAGAGCAATAATCTTGCCATTTGTATAATTCTTAAACTCAGAACTATCATTAATATTATCGTTTGGATTTAAAATAGGATGATTTTCATCAAGAGGGATAAATACGTCATTTTCAATATTTTCGGTTGTAGTAACCGACTCTAAATTTTCTGCGAATATAGGAAAATTAATGCATATAGTAATGATAAAAATAATTTTTAGTAATTTCATAGATAAATATATTATTTTTCAAAATTATATACTATAGGGGATTAATGGCAATGATAACTTATTATAAGGTTGTAAGGTCATTGCGAGCGACTGCAAGGAGCGTGGCAATTTCAGGAATCTTGCTTGAGATTTGCTTTGTCAAAACTTACAATTTTTTCCTCGCAATGACGATGTAGGTACAATATGCTACTCTAAAGAACTATTAAATTCTATTTTACGACAGGATTTTCATAGTTTTATAATTAAGGTACTTAATACTATAATCCTGGAGCGGAGTATTTCCAAGTAAGCATATAAGAATAATTACCGATTATTTAAATGCCGTGCAAAGCAGTGATATTAATCGTTTAATAATTAATATACCGCCAAGGAGCTTACAATCTATTTGTGTTAGCGTTGCTTGGCCTGCTTATTTATTGGGGGTTAATCCTACCAAAAGGATTTATGGTTGCCAGCTATTCTCAAATACTTAGCATTAAACACTCACTAGATTGTTGGTTCATTTTAAATTCTGATTGGTATAAAGAACTTTTCCCAAGTACTATCCTTCGTAAAACCCATAATCAAAAAAGTAAGTTTTTAACGACAGCTAATGGCTTTAGATTTGCAACATCGGTTGGAGGATCGGCAACAGGTGAGGGTGGTGATATCTTAATTATCGATGATCCTCATAACCCCACGCAAATTCATTCGTATAAAACACGTAGGAAAGTTATAGATTGGTTTGAGCAAACTTTTGTTAGCAGACGAAATAATCGTAATAAGGGAGCGATAGTTTGAGTTATGCAGCGTCTGCATACGGATGATTTATCCGGTTATCTACTTAATAATAGCAATTCATGGCATCATTTAAAAATTCCAGTGATTAGCATTCAAGATTACTCCTTTAAATTAATGAATAAAGAATATCAATATCTTAGTGGTAAAGTATTAGACAGCTATAAAGAACCTCCTGATTGTTTAATGAAATTAGAGCAGGAAATAGGTAGCTATAATGATAATGCTCAATATTTACAAGAACCGATAGCACCAAGGTCATCGTTACTGAATATGGAAGATATTAGCTTTTATGAAAATCTACCTTCAAGATTTGATTATTTTGTGCAAAGCTGGGATACGGCAATTAAGATTTCCGAAGATTCCGATTATAGTGTTTGTACTATGTGGGGGATTTTTGAACAGAAATATTATCTAGTATCATTAGTACGGGAAAAAATTAATTATCCTGAGCTTAAGAATTTGACAGAAAAATTAGCTAGAGAATATCAGCCAAAATTTGTATTAAGCGAAGATACAGCAAGTGGTCAACAATTGATTCAAGATATGGGATTTTTAGGTGATAATATTAGAGTGATAGGGATTAAGCCAAGATTTGATAAAGTTACAAGATGCGTCTCGGTAGTTCCTTTATTTCAATCAGTTAGTGTTCTAATACCTAAACAATCAAGCATAATTTTAAAGGAATTACTGAATTTTCCCCATATTAAAAATGACGATATAGTAGATTCAGTTAGCCAGTTCTTGAATTTTATGAAGGATAAATCGTTTAAATATCCTGCAAGGATTAGGAGTTTAATATAAAAATAGTTGTTTTTTTGTATGGATTTTTTGTATGGATGTTGGTAGTATTCATGTCATTCCTGCGAAAGCGGGAATCTAGTAAAAATACAATTATCCGTTTATGGATTCCTGCTTTCGCAGGAATGACATAGGATTGTGGTATGACACTGATTAGGCTGGGTAGCAAAGTGGTAATGCCGTGGACTGCAAATCCTCTATTCGTCGGTTCGATTCCGACCCTGGCCTCCATTATAGAAATTAAAACATCTTATGGAATTTATTTCGCAATTCCTAGAAATGCTTTTAGCCGAGAGAGCATTGTCAAAAAATTCCATACTTAGCTATAAGCGTGACTTATTCGATTTTCAAAATTATCTTGCTAAACAAAAATTATCCGAATTAAATATTACTACTGAGAATATTAGAGACTGGATTGAGTATCTAGCAAGTAATGATTTGCAGGCACGCTCAATCAACAGAAAAATCTCAACTATAAAAAGTTATTATGAATTTTTAATTAGCGAAAACCATACCGCTTTTAATCCGGTTCTTAAAGTAGATTTGCCCAAATATCAAAATAAACTTCCCGAAATATTATCTATAGGTCAAATTAAATCGTTACTTGAACATTGCTCTCAAGATAATTCTCCTGAAGGTATCAGGCTTAATGCTATGATTCATTTGCTTTATGCTAGCGGTCTTAGAGTCTCGGAGCTTGTTAGTCTTAGGCTTGCTGATATTCTGACTAATAAAACGTCTAAAGGAGAAGTAAGAAAAATATTTTCGGTACTTGGTAAAGGTAATAAGGAAAGAGTCATAGTAATAAATGAACAGGCAGTTATCAGTATTGCTAAATATCTTGCAATTAGAGATGTTTTTGTAAATAAAGCTAAACCAAGAAATCTAATTTATTTATTTCCCTCATCAGCTTTAGCGGGTTATATGACTAGGCAAAATTTTGCTATTCTGTTAAAATCTGCTGCCCTTTATGCAGGACTTAACCCTGAGCATATTTCGCCGCATATATTACGTCACAGTTTTGCAAGTCATTTGCTTGAGGGCGGAGCAGACTTAAGAGTAATTCAAGAGCTGCTTGGTCACGCTGATATATCTACTACCCAAATATATACTCATCTTCACACTAATCATCTCAAAAAAGCATTGTTGTATCATCCTCTCAATAAAAATTAATTTATCTTAATCTTGTATAAAGTACTTGTTAATATTTCTTAACTCAATATAATACTCCTTGATTTAATGTAAGGAATAAATTATATGAAGCTAAAAGAAATTATAATCTCTTGTATTAGTAAACCTAGAGACATTGAAAAAGAAGATTCTAGATTAGCTCAAAAGCAAGCCGGGTTAGGATGCAAAAATCAAGAAGTAGAATTTAGCAACTATTATGAGTTACTTAAAAAAATTCAACAAGGAGCAATAACTTTAGAAGTTATAGAAAATTTAAGGAAATTAAAAGGAGATGATAAAAAATCTTTTCTAGCAGATGTAGAAGAGATGATATCTAACAATAGGTTACATGAGCTTAATGCAAAAATAATGAAACATGCTTTAGATTTAGTTGATTCTAAAGATGCAGTTTTTTTACTTCGTAGAACAAAAGAGGATAGTATATTTCGAGATCTAATATATTTAGAAGCAAAAGAAAACAGGTTTACTGTAGAAATTGATAAAAAAGGAACTTTGAAAATTAACTTTCCTAGTGGGGTACTTGAGCTTTACAAGCTATTAATTGATAATTTCTATTTGAAAAAATTTGAGGAGGAGGAATTGCAGAAAAAATTATATCAAGAATTGTTCACTGATTTCAAAATTCCTTTTGAAAAACTAATTCAAAACAAGGAATTGCAGAAAAAATTATATCAAAAATTATTACCTGATTTCAAAATTCCTTTTGAAAAACTAAATTTTTTGGAAAATTTTATTGAATGCTTAAAAGAATTTTATATTAAACATAGTTTAGCACGAAGCATAATGGGTTTATTTGTAAGTAGAGATATTAAAGAACATGCTGTATGTGAAGAATTACTTGAATTAGATACATTTAAAAAATTATTTGAGGCAAAAATGTCATTATATGGAACTTCTGCTGATGCTAAATTATTAGTGGTTGATTATGTATTAAATGATGTACAAGGTGTTTATATTAGCAATTTAGCATCGTCAAATATTTTAGATTTAGTAATGCATAGTCAATCGCATAATGAAACAATAGAATCAATAGAAATTTTGGGTAATAGCTAAGGACCAGTATGACTTGTTAGATACTGTTTTAAAGTTTTGATTATAAATATAGTAAAAACATCTAGAAATTAATTTAATCTATCATTAATATTTAAATAATTATAAGTTAGATTAATACTCAATATGGCTACAAAAAATAAAAAAGAAACAGTGAATACTGAAACAAAAAATTTAGCAAATTTAGTTATCCAAGGAATAGGTGACGAAAATTTTGATTTTGGTGTTTTGCAAAAGATGCAGCAGGCTTTTAGTACTGCAAGTAAGCAAAAACAAAGAGAAGCTTTTATAAGTTTGTTAGATAAAAAGCTTAATAAAGAGCAATTACATAAACTCAATCAAGCAATAATGGAAAATGCAAATGAATTAATGCCGGATAACGATCCTAATTTCGTTTGTCGTACTCCTAATAATAAAGTTTTTCAAGAAATATTATTATTGGAAGCCAAACGCTCAGGTATGAAAGCAAAATTTAATGATAAAGGAGAATTACAATCTCTTGATGTAAAAGATATAACACAGGAAATATTAGATCACTATAGTATGTTACAAGAAAAATTTTATCCCAAAAGAGATTCTAAAGATTTGATAGATAGTAGAATAGCTCAAAGTATTAATTTTTTATTATATGCTCCACTTTTCCGAGAATCAGATATATATACAAAATTAGGTTTAAAATCTGCTGAGATAGAGCGAGAAATACAAGATCCTAACGGTAAGTATGCTAAACCATTAGTAGATGCTAAAATAGGCACTAATATAAATTTTAATACCAAAGAAAATTTAGAAAATAAAGCACATGAAGGAAAAGAAACTAAGATATCTTCAATAATTGAAAAAGCAATAACAAAACTCAAGAAAGACAAAAAAGTAAATATTGAAGATACGAGACAAGGAGAAATAAAAAGGCATTTATCTAAATCCTTAGAAGGAGCTTCTGATTATATATTAACATTCAAAAAAAATGACTTAGTAGATGTAATATATCAAGGATTAGATAAAAGACAAACTTGGTGGTCAAAGATTGTTAATTATATAGGTATAAAATCATATTCCATTTCTAAAGAAAATCTTGAGAAAATAGGCACAATAATAAATAGTGAAATGAAAAATTCTCATACCCCTTTAAAGATAGAAGCACAAGAACAGTTAAAACAAATCGCAAAAGAGTTAAATAGATTAAATAATCCGGCATCATTGCCGTTAAAGGCTAAAAAGGTTCAGGCAAAATCTAAAAAACCGCCTGTTCCTCCAAAACCTGAACACCTCAAAAAAAGAAATCATGGATTGTGATGACTTTGTTGTGTAACTTGGAAAATACAGTTGTCATCCCGTGATTTATTCACGGGATCTAGCTTAAAATACTAATAATATTAGTATTTTTATTGTTTTTATGGACGTGACACAGTGGATTTTATTGGTCCACACAAGCAAGCCTTTGGCGGGAATGACATTAATCCCTACAATAATTTATTACTTCCCATAATATTATAACCGCAATCTACATAATGGACTTCACCGGTAACACCTTCAGATAATGCACTAAATAAATATACTGCTGCTCCTCCTACATCTTCTTGAGTAGTATTACGTTTTAATGGTGCGGTTGCAGCGTGAGATTTAAGCATAGTACTAAAATCACCTATTGCACTAGATGCTAAAGTTTTGATAGGTCCTGCCGAAATAGCATTTACCCTAATATTATTTTCTCCCATATCGTTTGCTAGATATTTTATACTAGCCTCAAGTGCAGCTTTGGCTACTCCCATAACGTTATAATTAGGTATAACTTTTTCAGCGCCGTAGTAAGTTAATGTCACAATGCTTCCGCCGTCATGCATTAAAGCTTCTGCGGACCTTGAGAGTGCTAAAAGAGAGTAACATGATATATGTAAAGCATTATGAAAATTTTCTAAGCTAGTATCAACATACCGTCCTTTTAATTCATTTTTATCGGCAAAAGCCATACCGTGAAGTAAGAAATCGAAGCTACCCCATTTCTCTTTTATATCATCAAATAAATTACTAATTGATTTTGGATTCGTAACATCAAGTTCGCTAACAACATTACAACCTATTTCCTCAGCGAGTGGTTTAACTCGTTTTTCTAGTACTTCCGATTGATAAGTAAACCATAGCTCTGCTCCGTGTTTTTTAGCAAGCTGTGCAATCGCCCACGATATTGACATATTATTTGCAATACCTGTAATTAAGCCTTTTTTTCCTTGTAGTAATCCTGTAGTCATTTATTTACTCATTATATTAAAACTTGCTGAAATGATAGCATGATGTATGATTTTGTAAACAAATAATCGATAAAAATGTATAAACCTAAAATCATATGTTTACTGCTAGGGATATTAAGCGGTTTAGTTTTTGCTCCGACTTTCTTTATACCGGCATTATTCACGTTATCTTACTTATGTTATATAGTTCAAAAATCCGCCAATTGGCAAGAAGCTACAAAATTTGGTTATTTATTCGGTTTTGGGCATTTTTTAAGTGGAATATATTGGATAAGTATCGGTGTTAGCGTTTATATTGCAGATTTTTGGTGGGCAATTCCTTTTGCGTTATTTGGACTACCTATAGTTTTAGCTTGCTTTATATCGGCAAGCTGCACGCTTAGTTTTTTTGCTAAAAATAATAAATATTACCAATTTATATTCTGTTTATGTTGGGTATTATTTGAGTGGGTACGTTCGTGGATTTTTACCGGTCTTCCTTGGAATTTGATCGGTTATGCTTTTTCGTTTTCAGATATTTTAATACAGTCTTTAAGTATAATAGGGATATATGGGCTTAGTTTTATAGTTATATATATTTCTACATCAGCTTATCCTTTATTTAGCAAGCAATTTACTCAGTTAAAAATATTACTAGCTAGTTCAGTCCTAGTATTAACCGTAATTGTCATTTACGGAGCAGTAAGGCTAAGTAACAACCATACAAATTTCACTGATATAAAAGTACGATTAGTGCAACCTTCAATACCTCAAACCGAAAAATGGAATGAAGAAGAATTTTGGCATAATTTAATGCTACATATTAATTTATCGGCAAATTTGGAACCTACCGATTTAATTATTTGGTCTGAGGCAGCATTAGTAGTACCTGATGATATACCGCAAGTTAAATCAAAATTATTAAAAATGCTAAATTCTACAAATGCTATTTTGATAACAGGAGGAATTTCGGATAATAAAAAACAAGGTGATGAGTTTGAACTTTATTCAGCTATGTATGCTCTTGATAAAAATAATCATAAATTATTTGAATACCATAAATCACATTTAGTACCTTTCGGTGAGTATATGCCCCTTAAAAAGATACTACCGTTTAAAAAATTAACTTATGGTTTAATTGATTATAAAGAAGGAAACGGAGGGCTTGTTTATCTTGAAAAATATAATCTTAAAATTAAACCTTTGATTTGTTATGAATCTATTTTTCCTGATTTTGTACAGACAAATAATGAAATAGCCGATGTAATAATTAATATTACAAATGATGCATGGTATGGTAAATCAAGCGGTCCATATCAGCATTTTCATATTAGTAGAAGTAGAGCCGTAGAGAACGGTTTACCTATGATTAGAGTAGCGAATAACGGTATTTCAGCTATAGTAGATCCTTTTGGCAGAACAATAAAAAAACTAAATCTAAATGAAATAAATTATACGCAAGGTTTAATTCCTAAAAAACTAATCTCTCCAACTATATTCTCGCAATTCGGTAATGTTACTATTCTATTACTCATCGTTTTTATACTTTTAATTAATTATTTATTAGCCTTGATTCTTGATAACCAAAGGGTTTTAGCATTATTATATTAAATTTTTAATAAAGTTGCTTGATTAAATATAAAGTAATATATACTACATTAAAAGTTGAATAGACTTTATTAATAATTAAAGCTTATTATTAAAATGAATGATTCAATAAAACATCTGGACAAACTCGCAAGTGAACGTTTAAAAGAACGATGTCTTGCTGTAGGTATTAGCCAAAAAGAATTAGGGCAAGCTTTAGATATTAGTGCTCTCCAAGTTAAAAAATATGAAGAAGGTTTAAGTAATATACCGTAAGTAGGTTATATGTTTTTGCAAAAGTTTTAAATACGCCTTTAAAATATTTCTTTAATAGTTCTGAAGAAGAAAAGTTAAAAGCTGACGATGAAAATATTCCTAATAATAAAATTGAATATCTATTCAAAGAAATAGAAAGTGATTTCTTAAATAATATTGCTGAAGAAGAAGGGCAATATGAACATGATATCTCTTTTGATTATAAAGAATTATCAAGGACTATGGAAAGAGCACTTTTATCGTTAACTAGAGCATTTACTAGAGTACAAAATCCAAATATTAGAAAAATAATCATTGAACTTGTCAGATCAGTATCGATACCTTGTGAATAATATTTAAATTTTCATTGTTAGCATTACCACAGTATTAATTTTTGTTAAGGTTTAGTAAATTCTGAACCGTCAACAATTATTAAATATATTGGAGGAAGTTTATGAGTAAAAGTAAGGCTATCGAAAAAACGGTATTAGTAATACCAATAGTCTAAACGGTAAATATATGGCTCCAAGACCGGAAGGAGTAAAACCTACCTGTGTAGTAATTACTTATTCTGTAAGCAAGGATATTAAGGCTACTCGTGAAGTATTGGATGAGCGAGGTGCAAGTGTTCATTACATAATTGATAAGGATGGGGCTCAAAAAGAATATCATAATGATTTAACAGATCAAGCTTTTTATGCGGGCAAGAGTAGTTGGAAAGGAGAAGTAGGTGTGAATAAGTTTGGTATTGGAGTCATGCTTATTAATGATGCAAAAAGTGATTTGCCTGAAGAGCAAATAGGGAAATTAAAAGAATTTCTTAAGGATGTAGCAGAAAGATATCCAGATTTAGATTTAAAACATGATTTAGTCGGTCTTGGTGCAGTAACTGTAAACCGAGAAGGAAATGCTCATATAGCTTCTGGATCAAAATTTCCTTGGAAAGAATTAGCTGAAGCTGGTTTTGGTAGATATTTTGAGACTACGCAAGAGCAAAAGAGTGAAGTATTATTAAGTCTTGATAGTACTGGAGAAAAAGTTAATACTTTACAGGAAAATTTAAAAGAATATGGCTATGGAGTAGAATCCACAAGTACATTTGATCAATTTACTCAGTAAGCAGTTAGAGTATTTAATGATCGTTATGGTACAGGTTTACCAAGCGAAGAGCCACCTGTAAGTTGGACTGAAGCAGGTCAAGATGTTCTATCGCAATTACTAGGGCAAACGGTATTAGAACAAACAGAAAATGCATAGTTTAAGAAATGAATTCCTGTTTCATTTTGCAAGCCTTGCTTCATGGGTACTGAATAGTCATTAAGAGAATGAATGGCTTGTTTAGGTCATTCCTGCGTGGATCGATTCCACCCCTATCATCCCGCGACTTGATCGCGGGATCCAGTTTAAAAATACTAAAAATTTAGTATTTTTAAATTACTTTTATGGATACCGTGGTCAAGCCACGGTATGACACCAAATGCATTTTTCGATCCACGCAACAATGTTATGCGGGGATGACATCGAGTAAGTTTTTTGTAGCCGTGCAACAACTTTATACAATAATAACGTTTCGCAAAAGCGGTCATGACATCGAAGTATATGCTATCTCAAGTAATTCTTTTAGGCAATACTATTTATTGGTGATTGACATAATCTTAAAATGGTGCTAAACATTAAAAATTAAGAGGCTATCTGTAAATAAGTTTTAATTGGTAATTAAAGAGCTTTTTTAGTGAAAATTGATAAGATTTTTGAAAGAATATCACTTTATATTTCAAAAAAGTCTTACAATTTGCAGTAAAAAATAATTTAATTAGTCTTAAAATTTATTTACAGATAGCCTCTAAGGTAGAGTTTTCTTGACTATTTAGCTTCTAGTCAAAAAAAGATAAGCTTTTTATCTTTACTTTATATTTCTACAGTTAAAAATATTTATGATATCTTTAAAGGTTAATAGTTTAATACAAAATTGGCGTTGGCGTAGATAATTTTTTGCGTTTATGTGTTTGCTATATGCAAATTTAAATTTTGATTATAACTTATAACAGGATATTAAAATGTTTATCTCTAATATTTTTCAAAAATTTTTTTCTTTTCTTTTTGTTTTATTCATCACAGCTGCAGTTTATGCGGATCAAAAGAAAGTAGCAGTCATTGTTCCACTTGAACATGCCGCCATGACTGAGATTATATCAGGAATTAAAGAGTCGCTAAAAGATATAGATGCAGAAATTATAGTTAAAAATGCTCATGCTGATTCAAATATTTTACTTGCCATTATAAAACAAATAACAGATCAGGATATTGATGTAATAATTCCAATAGGCACGACAGTCAGCCAAACTGTTATTTCTCATATAACAAATAAACCGATTGTTTGTGCTGCTGCTATAATTAATAGTAAAAACCTACCTTTAGTTACCGGTGTTAACGATGAGATAAAAATCACTGATACCATTAGTAAATTACCTTTTTTACAGAATATCACTTTAATTTATAGCAGTAGCGAGAAAGTTATACCTGAAGTAGAAATATTAAAATTATATGCTGGAAAAAACAATATTTCTCTGCACACGGTAATGATACAAAATTTTAATGATATGCCTGTGGCTGTAAAAAATGCTCCTGAAAATACGCAGAGTTTTATAATTTTGAAAGATCATTTAATAGTCAGTGGGATTAATATTTTAAAGCAAGAAGCATCTAAACGCCGTATTCCGATAATTGCTTCCGATGAAGGTTCGGTAATTAGCGGGGCAACTATTGCGGTAGGAGTACAAGAGAAGCAAGTAGGCGTAGCAGCAGGTTTAATGGCAAAAAAAATCTTACAAGGAATAGAACCGAAAGATATTCCATTTGGGGATATGAAAGACTTAACTTTATTTATTAACCTTAAATCATTTGTTAAACAAGATATTCTTACTAAAGAAAATTTATCCGTACTTCCTTTCACGCGTAAAGAACTTGAAGAGTAGTCACATGAACATTTTAGTTACTGCTCTTGAGCAATCCTTAATAATGCTGCCGCTTATTTTAGGGATGTATATAAGTTATCGGATTCTCAAAATTACCGATCTTACCGTAGACGGTACTTATGTACTGGGTGCGGCAGTGTTTGCCCGCAGTCTTTCATTTGGGTTATTTCCTGCATTAATATTTGTCGTAATAGCAGGCGGAATTATAGGCAGTATAGTTAGTTTTATGCAGAAGAATAACCGCATTAACGGGCTTATAGTCGGAATACTTGCAAGTTTTATGCTTTATTCGGTTAACTTACAAATTATGCAGAGTCCTAATATATCGGTTCTTGGTATGCCGACTCTATTATCTATATTAGATCTCGAAAATTGGTTAATACCTTTAGTAATAATCAATTGTCTTATTATATGTTCAGTTATAATTTTATTAAAAGGTAAGCTCGGTTTATTTCTTCGTGCTTTTGGTTTTAATAAAGATTTGTTGATTAATTTAGGAAAACCTGCCGAGCTTTACCGTACTATCGGTCTTAGCATAAGTAATTGTTTGGCTGCTTTAACCGGTACTTTATCTGCACAAGTAAATGGTTTTGCCGATATTAATATGGGTTTCGGGGTGGCACTAGTCGGTATCGGTGCGATTGTTATAGGGCGTCATATTTTAATCCATGCTAATAATTTTAATGCGTTTAAAGAGATATTTTCTTATTTGATAGGTATATTATTTTACTTTATTGCTCTGGGCGTTTTACTCCGAATTGGCATCGATCCCATAAATCTTAAGCTTATTTTAGGGATAGTATTGTTTATTTCGTTGAGTTCTGTAAAAAGAGAGGCTTTATGAAACCTTATTTATATGCAGAAAATATACAGTTCAAAGTTAAAGAAAGAACCGAACCTATAATTGTTGAAACTACTTTAAATATTGCTAAAGAAGAGTTTGTTGTAATATTGGGTCATAACGGTAGCGGTAAGTCTACTTTAGCTAAAATACTTGCCGGCTATTTAAAACCTACTAGCGGGAAAGTGTGTCTAGATCAAGTCAGAATCGATAAAATACCTAAAGGACAAAAAGCTTCTACATTAGTTACATTAACACAAAAAGCTGAAGAGAGGCTATTTACCGAGCTAACCCTTGAAGAAAATATCATTTTGTGGGAAAGTAGATTCTCTAGTAATGAACGGTTAACAAGTAGCGAGTTGTTAGAGCTTACAGGTTCGCCTAAACGCTTTTTGCCTTTACTTGCACAGCCATTAGGTAAATTTTCCGGCGGAGAAAAGCAGATTATACTGCTGGCACTTAGCATAGCTCATCCACCTAAAATATTATTTCTAGACGAACATACGGCACATTTAGATCCGAAAGCTTCTTTGGAAGTGATGAAAAAAACAGCAGAGATTATAGAGAAACATAAGATAACTTCCGTTATGATCACGCATAATTTAGAAGATGCCGTAAATTACGGCGAAAGGCTTATAGTCTTAGATAGTGGTAAGGTAGTACTAGACTACCTAAAACCACCGGGTTTTTCTTTAAAAGAACTTAAAGAGATTTTAAATTAGACTTGAATATCTGCACCTATCTGTCCGACTAATTCAGTACCGAAAGAATATTCACAAATATAATCTATTAACTTACTTTTTACATTCTCGTTAGTAGTCTGATAAAGAAGCACGAAATTAATAATATCATCCTTATTTTCCCTATTGTAAAGGCGTATCTTCACTTCAGTCGATAACTTTTCTTCTGTTGAAGTTGATGGAGCCGGTACTACTATAGGGGTTGCTACAGGAGTAACTAATGCTGGAGCTGCTAAAGGATTATTATCATTAACATTATAATTTAAAACTTTTTCTATTAACTCTGCTCTTGTATCTTCATTAATACTAATCTCAATTAAAGTATTAATAATGCCATCTTGATCTTCACCGTTTTTAAGACGTTGCATAACATCTTTTAATAATTTTTCGTGTGTATTTTTTGCAAACCCTTCTTCATCCGGTAAATCATAATTATAATCATTAACATCCATGTCTTTATAATTGTTGGCTGATTTTGCACCCAAGTATTTTTGTATGGTGTTAATTTTTAATTGCTCATTAATATGAGAATTATATTTTTTTAATGCATAAACTATCTTTTCTTTATCAACACCTATCTTTACAAGTGCTGTTATACTGTGATCGAATGGATTACGCAATAGAATTGTCCTATATCAGCACCTTTAGATATTAACTTCTCAAGTAACCATTTATCTCTTGATGTTAGTGCGTGATTAAAAATTGACTCACCACATGCATTAATGTTAAGATTAACGTTATTATTTAAAAAGAAGTCCAGTAACGTTTTATTTTGACCTGATTTATGCTTTAGTAGCAAATAAAAAAAAGGTGTGCCGCCATAATTGTCTACTGTATCAATTTCACTGCCGGGTTGTAATAAAATTTGAGTTATTTCGTGCTGTTTAGAATAAGTTGCATAATGTATAGGTATACGTCCCTTGCCATCTTTGGTATTATAACATCCATATTTTTTCAAGTAAAAAGCCCATTATTTCCTATTGTTGTCGCATAATGTATAGGTGAGTATAGATATTCATACTCAACTTCAAAACTTGTCCCCTTGTCTAATAAAATTTTAGCTATTTCTTTAGTGCTTGCATAAAATAATGCCGTATGTCCTTTTTTATCCTTAGCATTGACATCATGACCTTGCTCAATTAATTCTTGAACAATATTTGCATTTCCGGCTGAGGCTGCTATACTAAGCGGTGTACGGTTGTCTTCAGCTTCAATTAAGGTGTCATATATTTCATATTTCAGGGTCTGGTGCACGTACATTGTCCTCTGCTACTATTTCTGTAGAAGTAGTGGTTGTTGCTGGTGCCGGTGCTGCTACCGGAGCTGTTACGGGCTTATTGTCGTTAATATTATAATTAAAAAGTTTTTCTATTAATTTCTCTATTGTAACATCATCTATATCAGAATAAAATTCAGGATTCATAATTAATCCGTTGATAATTTTATTTTTATCATCCTCATTTTTAATATTTTTCTTCAGCTCAGCAAGTTGTTCTGCTTTGAATGCAGGCAGTGCTGAGCGTGCATTAGCGGAATCAGTTAGTATTTCTTTAATTTCTGGTTTAGATGCATAATCTATAGTTTTTTTTCCTTTAGCATCTAAAGCATTAACATCGGCACCTTGTGAAAGTAAAAGTCTAACATTATTTACATTCCCTATACGTGCTGCATTATGTAAAAACCGTACTACCGTCTGGAAGTCTGTAATTAGCACTATTTGTTGGTTGATTCATCATATAAATATTCCTTTATGTTTAAGTATTATTTTGTCGTGCGAGCTATACATAATATTTTGAATTTCTGCAAGCTAATAGTTAATTATTAATTAATAAAATTTAGTATGTTTATACTTTTTAGTGACTGAATTCCCGCTTCCGTGTATGGGTGTCAAATTAAGAGCGGTCTTACTCAATGTCATACCCACGAAAGCGGGTATCCATAAAATGACTGTCACCCCGTGGCCAAGCCACGGGGTCCAGAAAAAAATTAAAAAAGACTGGATCCCGCGATCAAGTCGCGGGATGATATTAGAGGTTAATGGATTCCTGCTTTCGCAGGAATGACATAGATTCTTAGTTGACACTCATGCGTTTCCTCAGGAATGGTATAAGAATTAAGCAATATCGCCTGTTAGTTCAGTTTCAAAAAGATTAGCTGAATCATAAATTATTTGCTCTGTAGTTTCAGTCCAATAAGGGTTGTTTTGGTACTTTTCATATCAAATGTGGTATTTAGTGTTTCCTCTGTTTCTTTACTTGTTGCTACTTCCTTTAATATAATATCACTACCCGTGATTTTAAAACTAGGATGTAAAGATAAAAGTGTCTTGAATGCTTTATATTCTAAGGATTGTGTGTCGTTGTTAAAAAATGCGGCAATACTTTCAATCTTTTTTGTAAAAGTAGGATCTTCAAATATTCCTAATGAAGTAATTGAGGAGTAAAAATATGGAAAGTTATTATCCATGTGATATTTATATTCATCATAATTCTTTTTTAAAAAACCTTTGTATTTGTTGTAACTGTCTATAAAATTTTTATTTCCTGTTTTATTGTCTGAGTTAACTATCGCATCTTTAAGAAAGTTATTTACTACTTTATGATGAATATCATTTGAATATTCAAATATGGCTTTAGGTCTTACCTCATCAATATTAACATTATTAATAGTTGAAAAATTATTAGAGATATTATTAAAGGTTAGCGGTTTATTATAAGTTAATAAAGATTTAAGTATAATCTCTTTATTTTTACATTTAAATGCTCAAATGTCCAAACTCGTTCAGGAGGGTTATTGTTATCTACTATTAATTGCTGCACCATGTTGAAGTAAAATCTCAATTAATTCTTGCTTTTCAATTGGTGTGATGGTTAAAATTAGCATCAGCACCATTTTTAAGTAAAAGCTCAGCAGCCTTAATATTTTCATCAAATACTGAAGAATATAAAGGAGTAAAGCCGTAATGATTTTTTATTTCTAAATCAATATTAGTAGCATTTTGGAGTAAAAATTCCATTTTATCTATAGAATTAAATGCTATGAGTTTATGTAAAATCGTTTGTCCGTAGTTATCCTTAATATTAAGACTAGCATTATGTTCAAGTAATAATTTAGCTCTGTCCATATATCCTGTAAATAATGTATGGTGTAATGCTGTTTCTCCACGTGCATTTTTGTGTTCGTCAAGATTAACGCCTTTTTTTAATCAAGCTTGAACTTCGCTAAGTTCACCAAAAGCGAGTGTTGCGAATAGATTATTTTCATGATCATTCATCATAGTTTTTTCTCTTTTTTAAATTAGTTGAAATTATTATTTTTATACAATTCCTAACTAATTCTTAAAAAATTGAAATATAAAATATATAAAAATATTGGAATTGTCATTATACACAATATTTTTAATTAAGTTAATAGTTAATTTTTTAACTATTTATTAGATTTTGGATAAAACCAAACTAGGAGTAAACAGATTAGAAGACCGATATTTAAGAGTAGATTATACTCTGTCATAGAAATACCAAAGATTTTGATGGCGGGTTTCGTGCAGGACGTGATTGGCTGCGAGTAGAACATTTGTTTGATGTGTTGTATAGACAAGCCTTTCGGGATACGAATCATTGATGAACAAAGAGCACTTGGTTGTACTATGCCTCTTTCTACGAAGCTATGATAGGTTGATAATATGCAAGAGCTAAGGATAGTTAGGAGAATGAATATTAAAGTATACTTACTTAACTGTCGGATGATTAAAGCAGTTAAGCAAATTTTGATTAGGATTAAATAAGGAAATCGTTCGTAAACGCATAAAGGACAGGGTGTATAATGGAATATATATTCAGCAATATAAGCGGTAGCAAGTGCTATTATAGAAATTGCAATCAGTCCTAAATGTAGAACTTTATAGCTATCTTTTCTGATGTAATTTATAATAGTATTAAATGGCATGGTTTTTTTGTTCTTAATGTCATTGCGAGCGACTGCAAGGCGCGTGGCAATCTCAGGAAGTTTGATGAGATTGCCACGCCGCTTCGCGCCTCGCAATGAGGGCATTTAATTTGATATTTTACAAATAAATAAATTTAGTATATTGTCACTGATTATTAATTAATGCAAGAAAAATAAATGTCAGAAATTTGGGAAGATGCTATTAAGTCAAACGCGTGGCCTTTTGTTGAGGCTAAGAAGATATTAGACAGCTTAAACGGTAAAATTCCTGAGAAGGGGTATGTATTATTTGAAACGGGTTACGGTCCTTCAGGTTTACCTCATATCGGTACTTTTGGTGAAAATGCCCGTATGGTGATGGTACAGAAAGCATTTGAGCAATTATCCGATATTCCGACTAAACTAATTTGCTTTTCCGATGATATGGACGGGCTTCGTAAAGTACCTAGCAATATCCCAAATCCTGAAATGGTGGCACAGTATATGGATATGCCGCTTACTTCTATCCCTGATACATTCGGTGAATGTGAAAGTTATGGGCATTATATGAATGCAAAGCTTCGCTCATTCCTTGATCAATTCGGCTTTGAGTATGAATTTTATAGCAGTACTAACTGTTATAAAGCTGGTATGTTTGATGAGATGCTGATAATGGTGCTTGAGAAATATTACGAGATAATGGAGCTAATGCTACCGACTTTTAGAGAAGAGCGCAAGGCTACCTATTCACCTTTCATGCCTATATGTCCGAAAACCGGTAAGGTACTGCAAGTACTTATAGAGAAATGGGATGCTAAAGCAGGCACTGTAACGTATAAAGATGAAGCCGGTAATTATATAGAAGTACCGGTAACGGGAGGGCATTGCAAATTACAGTGGAAGCCGGATTTTGGTATGCGTTGGGCTGCGCTTAAAGTCGATTATGAGATGTACGGCAAAGACCATTTGGCAAATGCTCGTCTTTATTCAGAAATTTGCCGAATCCTAGGAGGAAAGCCGCCGGTGCAGTTATGTTATGAGTTATTCTTAGATGAAAACGGTGAGAAAATATCAAAATCAAAAGGTAATAGCATTAGCGTTGATGATTGGATTAAATATGCTCCTGTTGAAAGTATGGCATTATTTATGTATCAAAATCCGACTAGAGCTAAGCGTTTGTTTTTTGATGTAATTCCTAAAAATGTTGATGAATATATTACTTTTAACCAGAAATATCATTTAGAGGAGGATAGGGCAAAGCGTTTTGCAAATCCCGTTTATCACATCCATCACGGAAATGTACCGAAAATTGAGACTTTTGGAATTACCTATTCGTTGCTTTTAAATCTTACTTCTGTGTGTAATCCTTCGGATAAATCAGTGCTTTGGGGATTTATTAGCAAATATGAGCCAAAAGCAACTCCAAATACTAGCCCTTATCTTGACCATTTAGCAGAATTTGCTATAAGATATTATAATGACTTTATTAAAGCACATAAATCATATTTATCTCCTTCTGAAAAGCATAAGGTTATTTTGCGGGATATATTAGATATGTTATCTGATATAGCTGATCAAACCGAAGCTGAGGCAATTCAGAAAGCAATATATAATATAGGAATGAAAGCAGGATATGAAAATCTGCGTGATTACTTCAAAGATTTATATCAAATATTGCTTGGACAGAATGAAGGTCCAAGACTTGGGACTTTTATAAAGCTTTACGGGGTGCAGGAAATGAAAAAGCTGGTTGAAGGGCAGTTGTAGCCTATATATCATTCCCGCATGGGTATCTAAGCGTCATTGCGAACGAAGGAAGTGAGTGTGGCAATCTCAGGAAGTTTGACGAGATTGCCACGTCGCTTCGCTCCTCGCAATGACGTTAAAATAAAAACTATTAACAAATGAATGAAATTTTTTGTAGTACATTACCTATTTTTTTAATTACGCTGCTTGGTAGTATTATCAAAAATAAATGGTTAACTTCAGAAGAATTTTGGCGTGGTATTGAGAAATTATCGTATTTTGTACTATTTCCTGCCATGCTGTTTAATTACGTATCTACTGCCGATTTAAGCGTTGTATCCATAATTAAATTAGTAGTGGCTCTTATTATATCCACTATTCTTGTATCAATCGGTCTTATAATTTACCAAAAAAAATACAACATAGATAAAGTCCAATTTACTTCCATTTTTCAAGGATCGATTCGTTATAATAGCTACATTTTTTTTGGGGTAAGTAGCCCCTTGCTTGGTCCTAGCGGGCTTTCAATCGTTGCCGTTATTTCTTCTTATATGATTATTTTTACCAATATTTTATCGGTAATGATTTTCGCTTATTATATCCCTAATAAATCCGTTACTAATACTATTAGAACTAGTTTTGTTTTAATGATGAAATTAATTGTGCGTAATCCGTTAATTATCGCAAGTTTAGTAGGATTCGTTTTTAATTACTCAAATCTTGAATTACATCTAGGGCTTAAGAAGACGTTAGATAGCCTTTCTAATGCCGCTTTATCTATCGGTATGCTAAATGTTGGGGCAGGGCTTAATTTTACTATTAGACAAGAGCTTTTACATAATGTAATGTTTACAAGCTTTGTTAAATTAGTTGCATTTCCTCTAGTTAGTGTAGTAGTACTATGGTTAATGTCTATTGACGGATTAGATAGATCGGTAGGAATATTATATAGCTGCCTTCCATGTGCGAGTACGGCTTATGTTTTATCTCGTCAACTTGACGGTGATCCTGATTCTATGGCGTCGATTATAACATTTACTACTTTTTTCTCGGTAGTTACTATATCAATTATTATGTATATAATGGGGTGAATTTACCACGTCATTGCGAGCGACTGAAAGGAGCGTGGCAATCTCAGGAATGTTGCCTGAGATTGCTTAGTCGACGCCTATTGCGTCTGCTCGCAATGATGCAAAACCAAAACAAACAAATAAAACAGGAATTTCTAAAATGGATGAAATGAATAAAATAAATTATGCTGAGGCCCTTGAATATCATGAAAAAGATAAGCCTGGTAAGATCGCTATTTCTGCAACAAAGTCTTTAGTTACTCAGCAAGATTTATCACTTGCTTATTCCCCAGGGGTTGCGGCTCCTTGCCTTGAAATTGCTAAAAATTTAGAGGATGTATATAAATATACTGCTCGCGGTAATTTAGTTGCCGTAATCTCTAACGGTACTGCCGTACTTGGGCTTGGTAATTTAGGAGCTGCCGCTTCAAAACCGGTGATGGAAGGTAAAGCGGTACTATTCAAAAAATTTGCTGATATTGATGCAATTGACTTGGAAGTGAATACGGAAGACCCTGAAGAACTTATTAATGCCGTGAAGTATCTAAGTTATAGTTTTGGGGGTATTAATCTTGAAGATATTAAAGCTCCGGAATGTTTTATTATAGAAGAAAAATTAAAATCTTTAATGGATATACCGGTCTTTCATGACGATCAGCATGGCACGGCGATTATTACCGCCGCAGGGCTAATAAATGCTGCGTATCTTACTAATCGCAAGCTTGAAGATTTAAAAATCGTAGTTAACGGAGCAGGTGCAGCAGCTATTGCTTGCATTGATTTATTAATTGCTCTTGGAGCCGATAAATCAAAGATTATTGTATGTGATACTAAAGGCGTTGTTTACAAAGGACGCCTAGAAGGTATGAATAAATGGAAAGAGCTATATGCAAGTGATACCAAGTTTAGAACTTTAGCGGAAAGCTTAAATAACGCTGATGTATTTATAGGGTTATCGGTAAAAGGGGCAGTAACTAAAGATATGGTGAGTAGAATGGCAAGTAATCCGATTATTTTTGCTATGGCTAACCCTGATCCGGAAATTACTCCGGAAGATATAAAACTTGTGCGTGATGATGCGATTATAGCAACAGGGCGATCTGATTATAATAATCAGATTAATAATGTTATGGGATTTCCTTATATTTTTAGAGGAGCATTAGATGTAAGAGCTAAGACTATTAATACGGAAATGAAGATAGCTGCAGCAAAAGCCATTGCAGATTTAGCCCGTAGACCTGTACCGGAAGAGGTGTATAAAGCTTACTCAGGGCGTAAGATGGTTTTTGGTAAGGAATATATCATTCCCGTACCGTTTGATCCTCGTTTAATTACCGTAGTAGCAGCGGCGGTTGCCGTTGCTGCAGTAGAAAGCGGCGTTGCTAGGGTTAAAGATTTTAGTATAGGTAAATATAAGAAAGAATTAGGTAGCAGATTAAATCCTACTGCTAACTATATGAATTTCTTAGCTGAAAAAATTCATAATGCACCACTTAAACGGATTGTTTTTGCTGAAGGTGAAGAAGAAGAAGTAATTTCTGCCGCTCTTATGATGCGAGACAAGAAATATGGTCATCCGATTATAATTGGTCGTGTTGAACGAATTGAGGTTACGTTAAAAAAGATAGGTCAAGATATTAGCTTAGATGGAATTCAAATAATGAATGCGGCCTTAAGCGATAGTTTAGAGAAATATACTGATTATTTATATAAAAGACTTCAGAGAAAAGGTTATTTATACCGTGATTGTGCAAAGTTTGTTAAAACTGATAAGAATATTTTTGCTGCTTGTATGTTAGCATGCGGTGACGGTGATGCTCTTTTAACCGGTGTTACGAAAAGTTATATCGATAGTTTAGAAGATATCATGAAAGTCATTTCACCAAAAACTAATCGTAGCATCCTTGGCTATTCAATTATGATTGCCAAAGATAATAATATTATTATTGCCGATAATTGTATTACAGAATATCCAAACAGCTGGGAACTTGCACAAATAGTAACCCAAACTGCAGAAATTGCTAAAAATATGGGAATCACTCCTCGTGTTGCACTTCTTTCTTTTTCAACATTCGGTAATTCTTCTAAGGCAAAAACAGCTCGTATTCGTGAAGCAGTAAATATACTAGATAATTTTAGAAAAGACAAAGAAGAGCTGAGCGGCATGAAGGTAGATTTTGAATATGACGGAGAGATGTCGGTTAAAGTGGCTTTAGATGGTGATTTACGTAAATTATATAAATTTTGTAGATTATCAGGATCTGCAAATGTATTAATTATGCCTGATTTAAATTCAGCTGCTATTTCTACTGAGTTGTTACAAGAATTTTCGTCAAACAGCTTTATAGGTCC
This sequence comes from Rickettsia amblyommatis, assembly GCF_002078335.1. Taxonomy (NCBI): domain Bacteria; kingdom Pseudomonadati; phylum Pseudomonadota; class Alphaproteobacteria; order Rickettsiales; family Rickettsiaceae; genus Rickettsia; species Rickettsia amblyommatis. The sequence continues at coordinate 1,032,260 of NZ_CP015012.1, forward strand.
TATAACAAACGGTTTTGAAAAACCCGTTCAAATACTTCAAGCTACAGCAACAGCTAATGAAATACTAAAAATAGCAACTTTTGCTTGCGTTGAAGCTATAAAAGAGGTTTAATTACTATATCTTTAAAGTCAATTAACTTGTGATAGGTAAAGTGGCACCGATTACAGAACTGCATAAAAATATACAAGAAATTACAAAAGATTTACGAAAACATGATCCTCAAATACCTGATACCAGTAAAAAACCGTTAGCTTCTAGAGAAAATTTTGAAGATCTAATACATTCTGATTGAGGAAAACCTGTACGAAATAAACCGCTTTCTTTTGATGAAGAGTTAAAGAAAAAAGTTCAAAGCAGACAAGTAAAGGATGCTTTAGAGCAGCAAACAAAGAGTACAGAAGAAAAAATAGATAATCATGCAAAACGTATAGAAGAATCAAAGCAACAACAGAAAGCACTAGAAGAGGGGAAAAAGGGGCTTGAAGAAAAAAAAGCTAATTCTAATATTACTAGAGAAGAAAGATGGAAAATCGCTGTAGAATTAGAAGCTATTAATAATCAATTTAAGGCTATAGAAAAAGAACATAATACTATTAATAGTGCTTCCGATAGAGAAAAAAAGTTTGATTATAAAAATAAACACTTAACTTCTACAACAAGAGAGCTGACAGCTGCAGATTTACAGCAACAAGGAGCATTAGCAGCTATATAAAACGTATGAAAGAAGAGAAGATAAAGCAGCAGCAAGCAGAAGCTGTTAATCAATCTTCAAAAAATACTCCAACTATGCCTAGCGGTACTATACTGATACCACCTCCACAATGCCTGGAAGCGGTATTCCTATGCCCCCATCGCCTCTGCCACCACCTATATCAATTCCAAAAACTATAGAGGCAAAGGATATTGGTAAACAAATGCTTCAAGGAGGAAATAAGCATAAAGAAGAACTAGCAAAAGTTATGAAAGCATGAAGAGAAAAAATAGAAAAGCAAAACTCAGGAAGAGGAAGGTAATTATTATAGTATCATAATGGCTCTTTTTTCAAATTTTATCATAAAATGAGCTGTTAGGCTCTATGAAGATTTCTAATTGATTTGCTATTTTGAGGTCTTTTTTAGCGAAAATTAATAAGATTTTTGAAAGAATAGCTACTCCTATTTCAAAAAAAACCTATAATTTGCAGCAAAAAATAACCAAAATTAAAGCTTCTTAGAAATCTTCATAGAGCATAGCGAATTAGAACAATTTTACAATTTAATTGCAGTTTAGCCCAAATTTTATCTGCAGTAATATAGGATAGCCTGTAATTAATCCTAGGCTAATTAATGCAAGCTCTGTCACCAAGAGATAAGCCAAATTGTTCTGTTTCTTTCTTTAAGCGTCCAATTTCTATAGCTTGATCAAACTCTAAGGCTACAATTTTATTTATTGAAGCTGAGATCATTGCTTTACTTTGAATAAAAGATATGTTCAATTTTTTATCTAGTTCAGCTACTACTTCTGCTATATTTACTGTAGACATAATAGATAACGGTAATAATTCTTCGACCTTATCACTACCAGTTTCTGAGTTAAATAATGCAAGTAAAGCAGATGAATCTAAAATATATTTATTCATTATTAAATTCCTTTCTTCTTGATTCAATTTAAAGAGTCAACTAATGATATGTTATCTTTATTTCTAGATTTTACTAATGCTTGAAATTCTTTAATTTTATTTTTTAGAGGAATCAATGTTAATTCTTTATCAAGTATTAGCATTAACTGATCTCCTTAAGCAATATGTAATTGATCACGAATTTTTGCAGGAATATTTATTCTACCATTTTCAGATATAGTAACTTTATATTCTAAGTGCATATTTTTAAAACGGTTAAAAATTGAATATATAAATATAATATATTATAATTAAAACTATAATAGTAAAATAAATATAAAAGATTTCTATATTGAAATTATGCTGTAGTTGTTCCTATTTCAAAAAAATCTTATAATTTGTAGACAAAAAGAGTCAAAATAGATTAAATTAATTTTCTTTCACACAGCCTAAATAGTGGGTATCATATGATGTTGCCACAAAAAGGAAATATTATATGTCTAATTCAGCTTTTTTAGTTGCGTTTTTTACAACGATTATCCGTTATTATGATTATGCTCTATTCGGTTTATCGGCTAGTATTCTTGCACAAAATTTCTTACCTAATATAGAGCAAGATAAACAACTACTCGGTTTTTTTGCTATTCTTAGTGCAGCCGTTATAGTACGACCTTTAGGGTCCTTAATTTTTGGATTTATCGGAGATAAATACGGGCGTACTAAATCTATCAAGATATCGATGTTCATAAGTAGCATTGCTACCGGATTAATTGCTATTACTCCTTCCTTTAAGATAATAGGTATTTTTGCTACGGTAATACTAACATTATGTCGAATGGTTTTTTTAGCAAGCCTTGCCGGAGAAGTTGACGGAATAAAGGTTTATGTAGCTGAAAAAACAGGAGATAATCGGAAAAATTTAAATATAGGAATAGTTTCATGCTGTAGTCAAGTAGGTGCATTACTTGCGGCTATAGCTGATTATTACGCTAGTAATTCCGATATCCAATATTTATGGCGTTTTAATTTCTTTATTGGTGCAATATTTGGTTTATTTGCTATTTTGATGAGAAATTTTTTTAAAGAAAGTAGCGAATTTTTAAGAACATCATCAAAAAGTACCTTGCGGCAAATTATATGGAATAATAAACTATCCGTTATAATAGCATTACTAATAAGCGGTGCTATTGGAGGAGTGTATCACTTTTTAGTAATTTTCTTAGGAGTTTTTTTAACAAAAATAGCTTTTATAAATCATCCTGAAATAAGATTTATGAATATAGCTCTTACTACTACCTATGGAATATCAGCTGTTTTTGCAGGGCTGTTTGCCGATAAAATAAACCCTTTAAGACAGATTATGTGGGCTTTATTTGCCAGCATTATTGTTGCTTTAGGAATGCAAATAATGTTATACAAACAAATATTTAATATTCTCTGTCCCGTTATATTAATAGGACTTGCAGCATTTTATGCAGTACCGCTACAAATTATTGTTCAATCCTTATTTAAGACTAATGTTAAAATGAGGCTTTATAGTCTATCACATTCTTTTGGAGGTATTATTCTATCCTCAACTACTCCTTTCTTTAGTATGTTGTTATGGCAAAATTTTAAGTCACTATCTCTAACTTTAAGCTTTTTCATATTTTTGCTTATAATATTAATGAGTACAGTGTTGGTTTTACGTAGGATGTCATCCTCACAAAAGTAAAGCCTTGTTGCATGGCTCGTTTATGTCATCCCCGCTTTCGCGGGGATGACATAAACGAGCCATGCAACAAGACCCAAAAACAAGAATAACATCAATTGTCCTGGATATTTCTTCAGTCTTTAACTGCAACCTGTAGGTTTTATGCTAGGACTACTTGCAGATTTGAAGCTTTGCTGTGTTTGTGTCCCAATTTGCTTCGCTTCTTTTGCTAAGTTTTCAAATTTGTCTTTTAAGCTTTTTGTATTGCCTTTTAGCTTTAAATCGTGAGTTATTTCGTTAATATTCAATTTTTCAGGAGTTTGATGATCTATAGGCTCTTTAGATTGAGTATGTTTTAGAAGGTTCTATTGTAAATTTTGTACGAGGTCTTATTAGTTCATTCTCTTTCCCTGTACCTTTCTGTTTTTCTTCCTCCCATTTATCCCATTCCGCCGGCGATGCCCAGTATCTTGTTATTTTACTATCAAAACCTTTTTCAAATTTGTTTATTAAATTTTTGGTGCTATTCTCTTTAATTTCTTTACCTCGATTTTCAAACTCAAAATTTTTCTTAGGAGTTATATAGTCAGATTGAGTATTTTCATGTTGTTTTTCTACAGTCTGTTTCTTTTCTTCTGTCCAGTATTTTTTGATTTTGCTGTCAGAGTCTACTTCAAATTTTGCTATTCTATCTTTGATACTGGTAACTGCTCCTGTAGATATTTTAGGTTGATCTTGGGTTGATTGCTTAATATGTTTCGGAGATGTATTTTTAGATAATGCATAAGTCAAAGATTCTAAATTAGATAAATTCTTTTGAACTTTTTCTATATTGGAATTTAAATATTCTATTTCGGGTCCTTTATATTCTATTATATTTTTTAATGTGGTATTAATTTCTACAAAAGATTCTTTAATCTCTTTATTAAATTTATCATCATTATTACTTATTTTACTACAATTAGTAGAAATTTTTTGAAGTTTATCTAATATATCATTAATGCTCTCATCTTGTTGAGAAGTCGATACCATACTTGCTAAAAATTCACTTCTTCCTAATAGAGGTATGGTAGAGGCTTGAGTATAATCTTGTGGAAATTTATCGATCTCTTCTTTAAACCTCTTTAAGAACTTTATTGTATCATCGAATATAGGATGAGTATCCAGGAAAGAGCAGGAGGAGTCGGTATTGCTTCCTGCATTGGATGAGTTATTGCCTCAACTTGTTTCGGGAATGTATCGTTATATAGCTTTTCATTTTGTAGCTCAGATATATAATCATCTACTGCTTCTTTTAATTTATCTAAAACGGCACTATTTTGGGAAGGAGGCAGCATTCCAGTGTCATCCCGTTCTAAAGCGATATGATCGCTTCTACGTTCCTCACGAGGATCAGTTAGCTTATAGTAATTTTTATTTAATAAACGAGGAACACGTGCATTGTCGCTCTTTTCATATTCCTTAATTTCTTCAAATATACCTAGTGTCTTATAAATATTATCTATTGCTTCTTGAGTAAGTCTTGCATTGCTTACTTCTTTTTGTTGGATAGATTTTTGTAGTTCTTTTGTTGCCGTTAACTTATCTTTTGCTGTATTTGAATTTGATAAAATTTTCGCTTGTGCTAAATCAAGAGCTTCAATTAAATTAGTAGAGCTGCTTTTTCCAAATGTGGTAGATAATTCTTCTTGACTTGAGCCTATTCCTGAATCAATAGAAGAAGATCTAGAAACGGTATTAGATTTAGGATTAATATTTGCCTGTTGTACATAAGATTTGCCAGTATCTATTAATATTTTATCAGTGAATTGTGCTAGTTCATTGAATGAATTTTCTAGTTTTGCAAAAAGTTCTGTTGAGGAATGTACTATTTGCCGGTGATAACTGTAGTACCGATTCATTTTGCTTGATTAAATTTGATATATTTTTAAATTTATTTGCTAATTCTTCAGATAATATATCAATCTTGTTATTGTTATTACTTCCGGCATATGAGACTAGAGCCTCCTTTATATTTTGCGAGATATTATCTGCATGATCTATGAACAACATCTTATATTGTAAATCTAATTCACTTGAATTATTAGTATTACGGAAGTAATTTGTATTTACTGATATACTTTTGCTGTGTATATTTTTCGAAGCTTCTATAAGTGCTTTTTCCCCTGTCTCTTCTTTATTTTTTAACTTCTCAAATAAATTTTGTAAACCATCTGAAAAATCCCCGGCATTATCAAGGTATAAAAATTTACTTCTTATAATCTCTTGTGCTTTTTGATTGGAAACTTGTTGCACTTTTTGTTTCTCTTGCATTACTCCTAGAATGATATTTTTATCTAATGAATTAATCACATCATAAAAATTTTTCATTTCATCTAATTGTTCTCTAGACTCTTTCTTTTATTTTGTGTAATCCCTCTCTTAATTCTTGAAATTTATCCCATTCATGTTGTTCAAGAAAAAATCCCTTTATTTCTAGTTCTTGCTCATTAGTGATCGGTAGTGAATTACTTAGTCTTAATAATGCTGAAAAATCTGAAGGGGATATTAGGACATCAAGTTGAGCCTTTGTTTTTCTACCTTTTCCGTCTTCCTTAAAGCCCTCAACTTTACCAATACTAATAGGTAGATTTTTTAAATAAATTTCTTTACTAGCACCCTGTATATTTTTATCATTTGCTACTTTGAAGTTAGCGTGTTGCTGAGAAACATACAGTCCCGGCGTTCTAGGGTCTATTTTGTTTATTAGAGCTTTTATAAAATTAGTGTACGTGTTATAGCTAGTTTTGTTTCTAAAATATTATTTAAATTAGTATTTTTTATTAAATAAAGATTTCTTATTAGCCGGTCTAATTCATTCTTATGTTTCATAATTTCCCTCTATTAATAAAAATAAACCAAAATGTAATATCATTTATGTTCAATTAACAATACTAATAATTAGTATTAATTCAATATTTTAAATCTTGTTGCATTTGTGCTTCAATAATATAATTTCATCATTTATTTTATCGTCTCAATGAGTTTTTTAACTCCCTCGACTGATTTATCAAATAGTGCTTTTTCCTCTGCGGTTAACTGTAGTTCTATTACTTTTAGAACACCTGCTTTACCGATCATAATAGGCACTCCGACATATAAATCATGCACGCCGTACTCACCTTGTAAATGAGCGGCACAAGTTAGAATCTGACGTTTATCTTTTAAATATGACTCAAGCATTTCTATTGCTGAGGCTGCGGGAGCATAATAAGCAGAACCTGTTTTAAGTAATGCAACAATCTCACCGCCGCCGTTTCTAGTACGATCGATTATTTTTTCAATATTTTCATTACTTGATAAGCCCATTTTTATCAAGTCAGGTATCGGCACGCCTGATATTGTAGAATATCTTGCAAGAGGTACCATAGCATCGCCGTGACCGCCGAGAACCGTGCTATTAACATTGCTAACCGATACTTTAAACTCTTCAGCAAGAAAAAGATTAAATCTTGATGAGTCAAGTACTCCTGCCATACCGATTACTTTATTGTGAGGCAATCCGCTTTCTTTAAGCATGACATATACCATAACATCAAGTGGATTGGTAATTACTATTACAAAGGCATCAGGAGCGTATTTTTTAACATTTGCTGCAACCGTTTTCATAATACCGGTGTTAATGCTAATTAAATCGTCTCTACTCATCCCTGATTTTCTTGGTAAACCGGCAGTAATAATTATGGCATCAGATCCTTCAATATCTTTATAGTCGTTTGTGCCTTTTATTTTGATATCAGACCCGGCTATTGTACCGGCTTGCATGAGATCCAATGCTTTTCCTTGCGGTACTCCTTCAGTCACATCAAATAACACGATATCGCCGAGTTCTCTAAGGCTAATTAAGTGAGCAAGCGTACCGCCTATGTTACCGCTACCTATTAATGAGATTTTTGGATTTTGTTTCATTACTCCCTCTACAAATATTAAATATGCCTATTACTATATTACAAATAGATTCAAGAAAAAAGAATTTTTAAATTATATTGTTAATTGGTTAATTCATAAAAATTAACCATTCACATTGACTTTATTAAAATAGATTAATATAATGCCGAGTCAAAAATACCATGAAACATGGAATTTTAATAAAATAACTAAAAAAATAATTATGACTAAAATTTCTAAGTTAATAAATATTTTTAAATCTTGTATAGGAAAGGGGAGTAATGCAAAAGAATGTAAAACCACTCCAGAAATGTTTCATGATTTACGCATTAGTATTAACAATAGTCGTAATAGTAAAACAGTAAAGATGTTAGTTTTGATACGGTAGATAGCCCAGAAAACAAAAGTACCCTACATTATGTAACTGACTTAGCAGACCTTAAAGAGTTACTGCAAAAAGGTATTGAGCCTAATATACAAGATGAGAATGGTGATACTGCTTTAGAGGTTACAGGTAATGTTAAAAAAGCCAAAATGTTACTTGAATATGGTGCTACGGTGAATGACTATAAACAGATGGGTGCAGTATTACATTACTGTGGTCGTAACTCAGTAGAAAACAAAATTATTCTTTCACTATTAATGCATAACAATGCTAATACTAATTTTACAAAAGCAAATTTAGTAAGACAATGTAAAGAACCGCATGAAGAGGCAGAGCGGTTAATAAAACAAATTGAAAAAAATAGAGGGCTTAATATATCAAAGTAAAGAAGTAGAGACGTTAAGAGTATATGTTGACAGATTACAGAGCTTAAAAAATAAATATGAAAAAGCAAAGGATAGTAGCCAAGCTGTTTTAAAAATAATATTTAATTATATTAAAAATCAATAGAGTGGTGGTTTAAAAGCTAAACTTGTTATTACTTGTCAAAATCTAGGGTTAATCGAAGATTATTCGGAGGTAGCTCAAGAAAATGCAGTATATAAGTGCTTGGATGAGGCTTTTGATTTGCTTGATCAAGGATTAATAGTAATAGGAGAGGATGTTCAAAATACAGTAGTTTGATTCATAGCATCAAGCAATTTTTGAAAAGCACTGGTCATTCCCGCGTAGGCGGAAATCTAGTAAAACCTATAAAAATTTTGTTTTTTTAGGTTTATTTTTTTAATAAATAACTTCTATATCGATATTTAAAGTTATTTTGCTAGATCCCCGTTTTCGGTGTGGATCAGTTTTCCCGATGTCATCCCGTGGTCAAAAGCCACGGGGTGACACAGGGGATTTTACCGGTCCATGCAACAATGCTGAGCTAGGAATGACATCGTACACCTTTTCTGAGTCATGTAACAACACCTATGTAGTTCATGAAGATTAGGTATCAACGCAAGCAAGCCTTCACAGGAATGGATATCCTTATCAACGTTGTATCATCTTATTATAATATTTCGATAAAACTTTCACGCTATATAGCCATAATAGACATACGATAATAAAACTAAACATCAATAAACCGGTTATGTCGTTATGTACGGCGTTCGGGAAAATACTAAAGGATATGAATTGAATAATAGCACCTATTGATTTACCGATTTTAGCACCCATAACATCAACTGTAGCTTTACCTTTGGTCTTCATTTCACTATCGAGCGGAATATATACCATTTCTTTAGTAGCATCAAAAAGTGAATATTTTACGGATTTAGACAGTACATGCCAAAGTCCGCCAATAAAAACTATAACGACAAGCGGTGCATTATAGCCGAGAGTATTTACGATATTTCCTAGGTGATTTTCAAAAACCGTGAATGAAAAGAACATCACACCTGCTCCAAACATCATAATCGGTGTTATAATAGCTCCCCAAAACCAGCCGCATATTCTAATTAAACTACTGCCTAAAAACGCACTAACTAACGTGAGTACTCCCGTCCAAAAAAACACTTTGCCGTGATAGGCTATAAAATCCTTTGTAGCGGGATAGAGTTGCTTTACTTTGGACATCCATAATCCTTCTATTAGGCTAATACTCATAGAATAAGACATTACAAGAAGACAAATAAAACCGAGATATCTAGAAGTTAATATTACTTTTGCACTTTCGACCAAGCTTAATTTTAATATATCCGTTCTTTGGTTTTTAAATTTAATATTTTTGTCAGCTTCTACGACTGATTTATCAATAAGTTTATGAAGAGCTAGGCAAATTAATCCGGATATTAAAATGACCGTAATAAATGATTTTAAAAGAATTTCATTTGTATCGTTTAGATGAGAAAATAAAGGTAATAAGAAATGTTCACTCTTAGCAAAATAAATAATTACGGTTCCTGAGATGAGTAAATTAGTTTGTCCGAATAAAGTAAAAAATGAGTAAAATCTTGGTGCTTCTTCGACTTTAGTAATTTTATTTGCAAGCTGCCAATATAAAAGAGTAAAGACTATAACCGGCCATAACTCTCCCATAATATAAAATAATACCAAACTCCACTGTCCCCAAATTATTAAAAACCATTTTAAGTGAGGAAGAACAGTGATATAGTGCTTAATTAATTCGGGATCGGGATGCAAAAACTCTCTGTATGGAAATAAAATAAAACCAAAAATTGCGAAGAAAAATAAAAAAGTACCGGTAATTACCCTAAAAACTTGCTCTGTTGTCATAATATTACAGAGTTTAGAATAAAAAATAACAAATAAAATTCCCATCGGCATTTCGCCCCAAAGTTTGATAAAACTCAATACTTCCGAGCTAATTAAGGTAACAACAAAACTATCTTTAATACTACGAACTAAGTTTTGATTAAGTAGAATAAAAAACATTAGTAAAGCCATCGGGATGAACCTGGTTAATTCATACGATCTAATCGGCCATACTATATGCCTAAATTTACTGTTTCTGGCTTTATTCCAAATTGTGAAATTAGAATCCACGCTATCCATTGATTTACTATGAGCTTATTTTTTTAGTACCGGATAGTTTTTAAAAATGTTATGTTTTTGCAAGGCTTAGAGCTTTATATGTCATTCCTGCATATGCGGGAATGACCTCAAACGCTTTTCAGAAACTGTCCGGCTATATTATTTTGCACCCTAGACTATAATAAAAACTATGTCAAGATTTTTTAAAATAGTCTCATATATTGTTATTAATTATATTTATTATACTCAATCACTGCTTTAATAAACTGAATAAATAACGGATGAGCTTCAAAAGGTTTAGATTTAAATTCCGGATGAAATTGTACTCCTACGAACCAACGCAGTAGCGGTAGTTCAATTATTTCTACAATCTCTTCATCTTTTGAAAAACCGCTAAATACTATTCCGTGTTTTTCAAAAATATTTTGAAATTCATTATTAAATTTTATATCTATGACGATATATCTCATTTATTTCAAGGCTTTTATAAGCATTAGCTGCGATGGTACTTGCGACCAAACTACAAGGATAAGAGCCGAGCCTCATAGTCTTTTTTACATTTTCAATTGTTATTTTTGAGTCTTCACAGTTTTTATTTATTTTCTCAATAATTTTTGTACCGTCTACTTTAAATTCTTCCGTTACTGCATCTTTAATACCGATTAAATTCTGAGCTATTTCGAGCGTCGCAAGTTGCATACCGAAACATATTCCAAAAAAAGGTATGTTATTAGTACGGGCATATTTTATTGCTATAATTTTTCCTTTAGTTGCCCGTTCTCCAAATCCGCCTGGTACTAAAATCCCATCTATATCTAATAATTTTTTATTAATATTCTCTTCAGTTAGATTTTCAGCATTGATCCATACTAAATCAATTTTGTATTTGTAATAAATACCTGCATGATCAAGTGCCTAGATTACTGATTTATAAGCATCTTTTAATTTATGATATTTAGCTATTATAGCGATGATTCTTACTTTTGAATTAGAATCTTTTAGCCTCTTAATTATATCATGCCATTTATCTAATTTAGACGGCATGACATTAATATTAAAAAATTTTAATACTTTATTGTCAAGTCCTGGATTATGATATGCAATCAGTACTAAATATATATTTTTTTGATCTATTGCCGGACAACATACTCAGATTCTATATTACAAAATAAAGCTATTTTATCTATTGCGCCTTTTGAAATGTTACGTTCTGCACGACACACTAGTATAGCGTGTAATGCTTTAACTGAGTGTTGGGTAGGTTTTATTTTTAATTCACGGGCGGTTTTAACATAAGGTAATAATGTTAAATGAATAAATAAACAATTTTTGCTTTTTAATTTGTTACCAATTGCCTTATAGCTTCAAAAAACGGTAGACCTTCAATATCACCGACTGTACCGCCTATTTCACAAATAATAAAATCAAAACCCTTGGTGTTTTTTGAAAGTATAAAATCTTTTATTATATTTGTAACATGCGGGATGACTTGAACAGTAACGCCGGCGTAATTTCCTAAACGTTCATCTTTAAGTAATTTTGAGTATATCGCACCTGTTGTGATGCTATCAAATTTGTATGCGGCAACTCCAGTAAAACGTTCATAATGTCCAAGATCTAGATCGGTTTCTGCTCCGTCATCGGTTACATATACCTCACCATGTTCGTGAGGATTCATAGTTCCCGGGTCAATGTTAAGATAAGGGTCTAGTTTTCATACACTTACTCTAAAACCTTTTGCTTGCAACAGCATAGCAAGCGATGCTGCCGTTAGACCTTTACCGAGTGATGCAACAACGCCGCCGGTAACAAAAATGAAATGTACCATTATTATAAACCTAGTTTATTAATATTTTCGTAAAATTTTACTGCTTTTTTTAAGTCTTCTTCTGTATCTACGGAAATAGGAACATTCTCAACTAAACATGTACCTATAGTCATGCCGTTTTCAAGGACACGTAATTGTTCTAAACGTTCTGTTTTTTCTAAAAAAGTTGGCTTAAGAGATACAAATTTTTCTAAAGCGTTTTTGCGAAAACCATACATGCCTACATGATATAAAAATTCTTCTGCACCGTTTGGGATAAGACTACGCGAAAAATACAATGCTGTCCCCGCCGAGTCAACCGCTACGGTAACATTACTACTAGCTTCCACTGATTCCCTATCTACTTTTACTATCGGTGTAACAATATCGTATTCGCTGTTTTTTAAATATTCTATAATTTTCAAAATAGCGCTAGGTTCAATGAAAGGCATATCTCCCTGTACATTAACTATGTAATTAATGTTTTGATTATTTGGAATTAATTTAAAAGCTTCATAAGTACGATCAGTACCGGTTGGGATAGCACTATCCGTGAATATTACTTTTCCTCCGACTTTTTTAATAACGCTTGCTATCTTTTCCGAGTCGGTCGCAACATATGTATGCTCAAGGCCCGCTTGATTTACTTGTTTGAATACCCGCTCGATTAAAGTTATAGAGCCGATAAGCTGCAGCGGTTTTTGTTTAAGCCTAGTTGAACTTAGCCTTGAGGGGATAATTATAGCCACGTCCTGATGCTGCATAAACTTCCTACATTTAAATTAAAAAATAATTGTTGACAGATTAGCCTTTTTCGGCGATAAAGTAAAACATAATTTTTGAATATATGCAATTATTTAAGAGCTCGTAGCTCAGTCGGTAGAGCATTTGACTTTTAATCAAAGGGTCCCGGGTTCGAATCCCGGCGAGCTCACCATACTTTTACACTGTGGGTTTGTAGCTCAGCTGGTTAGAGCACACGCCTGATAAGCGTGAGGTCGGAAGTTCAAGTCTTCTCAAACCCACCATTCAATCCGCTACAACAATAAAATCTGTATTATCATAATTATAAATCAAGGTGATCATTTATTAAAATTACTAAGTTAGGATGATATTGTCAAACTAAGGTTTAGATTATGAAAAAATACAAATTCACTGAAAAAGAACAAGAAATACTAGATTATTTTGAACAAGAGATGAGCTTTTAGAGTTACCTAAAAAAGAACTAGAGAACCAAAAAATATAGCTAAAATTGCCGCAGCTAATTTTTTTAAAAAATCGGAAAGAATTAATATTAGATTGCCGTTATACGATTTAAATCATATAAAAAGAATTGCAGCACAAGTAAAGAATGCCTTATCAAACGCTTATTGCTAGTGTTTTACACAAATACGCGTCCGGATATAAAATTAGATAAACTTAGTTAATCAATACTTTTTTTATATAAATAACATTTTTTCTCAATGAGTCTTTTTAAAGGTAGAAAAAGGTTAGAGGGTAAATTATCAAGAGCAAACCACTACCAGCTTTTTACTGTATGAGGCTCAAGGTTCTGTAATTCATGCTCATTTAAACAATGAGCTTTTAAGGAAAATCAAGACGTAATGCTTTTGTTCTTTTTCAAAAATATCGTTAGTCACTGCTATAAATTGTGGGTTTTCAATGATCAGATTTGTTTCTTCTAAAACTTCACGGATAGCACATTCTTCAAATGTTTCTCCAAATTCTAAATGTCCACCGACAGGAGCATAACTAGACTCACCATTGGAACTAATACGTTTACCTAATAAAATTTCATTCCTATTATTAAAGATTAAAATACCGATACGTAGGTGGTTAGTCATATCTAACTATTAACTCTTGATTGACTTATTAATATCGTATGTTAGTTTCTAAAGCAAATAAAAAAATATTGCTTATTTAAATACCGTGAGCTATTTGTAGATTATATTTAATATTTACCTGTAGTTATGAATTCTACCAATCAATTACAAAATAATAGCTTCACTAATTCTTGGCTTAAGCTTGGTATTTTATCCTTGGGATTTGCGGGTTTATATTCAATTATTTTGGTGGTACTACGTACCCCGCAATTATCAAGCTTTTTCCCAAATCCGCATATTTTCAAATCTGCTTTAATTATTCATGTTAATTTATCGGTATTGATTTGGTTATTGTCCGTTACGGCTAGTGTTTGGGGGGGTGAAACGTCATTGCGAGGAGAGGCAAAGCCTCGACGCGGCAATCTCATGAAACAATACAAAATTTCTGAGATTGCCACGCTCTCTACGTTCGCTCGCAATGACGTGTTGCGCCTTTACCCCAAACTTGCTTTTCTAGCTACTCTTCTAATCGCTATCTCCCCAATAGCCGGGCATAATCCGGTGATGAATAATTATATACCGATGCTTGAAAATATTGTATTTATTTTGGGGTTAAGCTTATTTGGTGTTACGTTGCTATTGTACGCTATAAATATTTTATATTTCTTCGATTGGACGAACTTAAATAGTCTAGTTAATTTTACCGTATTATCGACTATTATAATGTTTATCTTAAGCTTTGTTTGTTTTGGATGGTCTTATAATGGCTTGCAAAACATCATTCAAATTATTCCAATCGAGATAGAATTTTATTATGAATTACTTTTTTGGAGCGGAGGTCATTTACTGCAATTTATATATACTCAAATATTAATATTTATTTGGGTTAGTTTATTTAGAGAGTTAATAGCTAGAGCATTGAAATTTCAAAAATTCTATCTTTTCTTACTTTATTTAAATTTTATTTTCGGAATTCTTACACTTTTCGGTCATATATTTTATGATATTATCGATGGAGCCTTCAAAGTATTCTATACAAATCATATGAAATATCTAGGCGGCATTGCTCCTGTTTTATGTTTAATAGGTATGGGGGTTGAGTTGGTGTGGGTATTTGTCATCCCGCGGCTTGATCGCGAGATCCAAACAAATAATGTTATAGATCTCGCGGTCACGCCGCGGGATGACACGGTTACAATAAATGACAGAGTAATCAAAGCCATCTTACTTTGCTCTATTACTTTATTCTTACTTGGCGGGCTTATAGCAATGAATATCACAGATATAAATGTAGCAATTCCTGCTCATTATCACGGGTCTATAGTAGGGATTAGCATTGCTTGTATGGGGTGTAGTTATTTGGGTATTGGGAGGTATCAACGTCATTGTGAGCGACTAAAAAGAGCGTGGCAATCTCATGAGGTAATACAAAAACTCCCTAGATTGCCGTGTCGGCACTTCGTGCCTCCTCGCAGTGACAATATTATTAATTTTACATTTTACCTCCTAACATTCGGGCAGATTCTGCACATACTAGGTCTAGCATTCGCTGGTGGTTACGGTGTTATGCGGAAAAACCCAAATAGTGTAATGCCGATGTCAGCTAAGCTATTAATGGGAATGATGGGCGGAGGAGAGTTTATTGCTATAGTAGGCGGCTTGATGTTTGTATATTTTTGTGTTAAAGTAATGTTTTTTAAAAGTATAAAACTAGCACATGAGTAAACCAACTAGAGAAGAAGCTAAAGAGGCAGTAAGAACGTTACTAAAATTCATTGGTGAAGATCCAAGCAGAGAAGGTCTGCTTAAAACGCCTGATAGAGTAATTAATAGCTATGCAGAAATATTTTCCGGTTATGGAAAGGATGTAGCAGAAATATTAAATACCAAGTTTTATGAAACTTGTAATTTTCAAGATTTTATCTTACTGAATATAAAATTTACCTCTTTCTGTGAACATCATATATTACCTTTTAACGGTACAGTAGATATAGCTTATGTTCCTGATAATTGTATTGTAGGCATAAGTAAGCTAGTACGAATAGTAAATATTTTTGCTAGAAGACTACAAATCCAAGAAAAAATGACGGTACAGATAGCAGAAAGCGTGCAGGAGAATTTAAAGCCGCTTGGCGTTGCCGTTAAGATTTCTGCCGTACATAGCTGTATGTCAATGCGTGGCGTAATGCAAGATAATAGCGTTATGAATACCATGCATTATACGGGTATATTTGCCGAACAGCAGAAATATCGTCATGAATTTTTAAACCTTACTGCTAAAAGGTGATACGTTATTAATGTCATTTCTGCGGAAGCGGAAATCCAGTAATTTTGTCATACCGCGACTTGATCGCGGTATCCAGAAAAAAATTTAAAAAAACTGGATCCCGTGGTCAAGCCACGGGATGACAAAATGACTGGTTATAAATATAGCAAGAAAGTAAATAAAATATGTTATTATCAAAATACTTTTTACCTGTGTTAAAGGAAGAGCCAAGTGAAGCTCAAGTAACTTCGCATAAATTAATGCTTAGAAGCGGAATGATTAGGCAGCAAGCAGCAGGGATTTATACTTGGCTTCCGCTTGGCTTAAAAGTATTGAAGAACATCGAGAATATAGTACGCTTAAATATGAATAAAGCGGGAGCTTTGGAAGTTCTAATGCCTTGCATTCAGCCGGCACATTTATGGATGGAATCGGGACGTTTTGATAATTACGGTAAAGAAATGCTGAAATTTCAAGATCGCCACGATAATACTTTACTATTCGGTCCTACTAACGAAGATATGATTACGGATATTTTTCGTCATAATATTAAGTCATATAAGGATTTGCCGAAAAATCTTTATCATATCCAATGGAAATTTCGTGATGAGATTAGACCTCGTTTTGGTGTTATGAGAGGACGAGAGTTTTTAATGAAAGATGCTTATTCTTTTGATATAAATGAAGAAAATGCCGTTAAAACCTATAATCAAATGTATAAGGCTTATATCAATGCTTTCAGGGATTTAGGCGTGTTTGCTATCCCTGTTATTGCCGATAACGGTCCGATCGGTGGCAATTTAAGCCATGAGTTCCATATAATCGCCGAAACTGGTGAAAGTACTATTTATTACGATAAAAAATTTAAGACATTAAAAGATAATCCTGATATTGATGTAGAGGAAATTAAAAGTTGGTACGCGGCAGCTGAAGAAAAACATGAAGTAAATAAATTACCTATATCTGAACAAGAAATAACCAGCAGTAAAGGAATAGAAGTCGGGCATATTTTTTATATAGGCTCAAAATATTCGGTTAATATGAATGCACTTATTAATGATGAGCATGGTAAACTAACTCCTATAGAAATGAGTTCTTACGGCATAGGCATTTCAAGGTTAGTTGCGGCTATCATAGAAGCAAATTGCGATGAGAAAGGTATCATATGGCCTTCTAGCGTTGCTCCTTTCAAAGTTTCTCTAATTAATTTAAATATTCATGATAATAAATGCGTAGAGCTTGCGGAAATGGCTTATAAAGAGCTATCAGATAAAAATATAGAAGTGTTATATGACGATACCGAAGCACGTCCAGGCAGTAAATTTGCAACGCATGATCTTATAGGTTCACCTCATCAAATTATCATTGGTCCTAAAAAAGCCGCAAATAATATTGTTGAATTAAAAGATCGTAAAAGTGGTGTTATAGAAGATATTGAGGTAGGTAGTCTAATGAGTATATTGTAAAATAAAGAGATATACGTCATTACGAGGACATTGCATAGCAATTGATGAGGCAATCTCAAGAGTTTGTTATTATCTCATGAGATTGCCACGCAGTCTATGGCTGTTTGCAATGACGATTTTGGAGTCATGCAATAAGGCTAATACCCTATGGGAATGATATAGAAAAAATATTCTTCGTAGACAATGATAGTATCATATGATAGTATCATATAATGAATAGTAAACCGTCTTTTCAAATAACTAATAAAATCTTGGAGTTATCACAAGATATTTCTTATGAGCTTGGTATTTTAGCCGGTAGCAAGCTTTACTCTCAACCTATAAAACTTAGAAAAAATAATCAAATTAAAACCATCCATTCTTCTTTAGCAATTGAAGGAAATAGTTTAAGCGTGGAGCAGATAACCGATATAATAAACGGCAAGCGTGTACTCGCACCTGAAAAAGATATTTTAGAAGTAAAAAATGCTATAAAACTATACAATAATCTTACTATATTTAATCCCTTCAAAATTGAATCATTATTAAAAGCACATGAGATATTAATGCAAGGATTAGTAGAAGATAACGGAAAGTGGCGTAAAGGTAATGCCGCTATATTTAAAGGCACAGAGATTATACATTTTGCCCCTACGGCAAGCCGTATATCTTTATTAATGCAGGATTTATTTGAGTTTATAGCACAAGATAAGACAATTTCTGGAATAGTTAAAGCTTGTATATTTCATTATGAGTTTGAATTTATCCATCCTTTTTCAGACGGTAATGGACGAATCGGTAGATTATGGCAACAATTATTACTAATGCAAGCTAATAAAATTTTTGAGTATATTTCCGTTGAAAGTTTGATAAGGAATAATCAAAGTGAATATTATAGTGTTTTAAGTAAGTGTGATAAGCTTGGTGAATCGACCTTATTTATCGAGTTGATGCTTGATAAAATAGTTGCAGCATTAAGATTATATAGTAATAATATTACATATGAGGCAAATACGCCTTTATCTAGAATGGAATTTGCTAAGGTTAATTTAATAGATCAATGGTTTTCTAGAAAAGATTATATTACTGTACATAAAAATATTTCTACGGCAACAGCTAGTAGAGATTTGTTATATGGTTTAGAGCGTAAACTTTTAATAAGTAAAGGGGATAAGAATCAAACTTATTATAAGTTTGTGTAGTTTTTAATGTCATTCCCGCTTTCGTGTATGAGTGTTAACTTAAGAGAAGAAAAAACCTCTGATGCCATTCCCGCGAAAGCGGGAATCCAGTACTTTAAAGCTCTTTAAAAGCTCGATTTATCTTGCTTTACCCCTAGATTTCTGCTTTCGCAGGAATAACATCATATCACTGATTCAAAAAGAGATTAACATGAAAAATTTTATAAAATATTTGTTTTTTACCGGTCTATATATAGTAGTGACGATAATAGTTGCTTATATGGTTTTGGCTCGAACTATTCCTAATGATGGGCAGTGTCATATGATGGATAGACCGCTTGTTATTCATTACATCTTAGCAGCAATTATTACCGCTTTACCGACACTAATTTTAATATATAGTAAAAAGAAAAAGTAAATATATGATCGGTAAATTAAGCGGTAAAGTTGATTCCCAAGGCGATGATTACGTTATAATTGACGTAAACGGGGTAGGGTACTTAGTCTATGCTTCAGGTAAAACTTTAGGTAAACTTGCTGCAGGGGAGTTTTATAAACTATTTATCGAAATCCATGTTAGAGAGGAACATATTCATCTTTACGGTTTTCTGACTCTAGAAGAGAAGAATTTTTTTAATTTGCTACAATCAGTAAACGGTATAGGTACAAGAATGGCTTTATCTATCTTATCAAGCCTTACGCCTTCGGATATTCAAATTGCTGTAAATAATGAAGATAAAAATATATTTAAAGCAATATCCGGAGTAGGGGCTAAACTTGCTGAACGTATAGTGTTAGAGCTGAAAGGTAAAGTAGCGAAAATATCAAGCGGTTCAGCTATTATTAAAGATAGCTTAAATATTAAGAATATCACACCCGTTACAAGTAATGAAGTAATAAAAGCTCTAGTAAATCTAGGATTTTCTAGATTTGAAGCTCAAAACGCCGTGCAAGGCATCATTACCCAAAATCCCGAAATCTCTATTGATGAATTAATCAAAACAGCCCTGAAAAATCGAAATTCTAATTTTTAGTTGATAAATTAGCAGTTATTTTATATTAATTTAATTACTAAAATTAATAGGTCTAAATATATGTCCAAGTTAATAGAATATTTAGAAAAAATACAGGCTGAAGAAATATTAAAAAAGCTAGAGAAAGACCATGCTACTTTAAGTATTACCGAGGTTAATTTTGTACCACAATCACCGGTATTTGCAGCTGCTGGATACTCTAAAATTCCTGCAGATGCTTTAATGGGTTATTTAATGCTTTACAAGGAGATGCTACTATAAAGTACTTAAGCACTGATAGTTTTTTGTGGAGTTTAAAATCAATAAAATTATTTGCTGAATTTTTTAAAGATCCGCTATGCCGAATTACCGACATTAGTTTTATAAATGCTTTGAATAATGTTAATAAGATAGATGTTCTTTTAGATACCTTAAGAGTAAACGGAACTATAGAAAATATTAAACTAGCTCATAATTATTTAAGAGATAAGGGATTAGATAGATTAATAAATAATTTATTTAAGAAATTTATAAAAACTTTAGAATTGCAAAATACAAATATAAGATTAGACAATGTAATAATAAATAATTTTATTAAATTTCTTAAAGAATCTAATATTGAAGCTCTTGCAAATCCTCTAACACAAGAAAATTTAATAAAATTATTCGAAGATATAAACGAAACAAAAATAAGCGATTTAGATATAAGTGGGATATTTTTTGATAATAATAATGTTCCTGCCTGATCCTCATTTGTTAACAATACTAAACTTGCCTGATTGAATTTTTCATTAAGTACAGAAGTAAGCGAGGAATCAAAGAAAGCCTTATCGGATGCTATAAAAGAGAATAAAAGCTTAATTGGATGTAATATTTTAGGTTATAAGATAGGAATGAAATCTCAAGATAGACAAGAATTGGACGCACAAATTACAGAAATAACTGATGAAAATAACCTTACTCTAAAAGATGTAGCAGAAGTTTTGAAAAATTATTATGAAAATCCTAATATAATATTATCAAATGAGATATTTGGTCATTATTTCAAGTTATATAAAGGATTAAAAATTACCTTAAAGAAGAATTACAAAACTTAGGCATCACTGATACAGAAAAATTTTTTGAAACCGTAGATAAACTTAGAGCAGGGGTAACTAGTTTCTGTGAAGAGGGCTAATATAAAAGTCTAAAATAATTTATAGCATAAAACTATTTTTTAGCTATTATTAGTCATTATATTCGATTTAAAATAATGACTAATATATTATCACCTGAAAAAAGTGAAAATGATCAAGAATTGCCGATAAGGCCGTCATATTTGCAAGAATTTGTCGGTCAACAGCAGATTAAGGAAAATCTTTCGGTATTTATTAAGGCTGCAAAATCTCGAAATGAGCATCTTGATCATACTTTATTTTACGGTCCGCCCGGGCTTGGTAAAACTACGCTTGCTAAAATTATCTCTAACGAAATCGGCGGTAATTTTAAATCCACCTCCGGTCCTGCTATACTTAAGGTAGCTGATCTTGCTGCTATTCTTACCAATCTTGAAAAGAACGATGTATTATTTATTGATGAAATCCACCGCTTAAATACTGCGGTTGAAGAGGTTTTATATCCTGCTATGGAAGATTTTGAGCTTGATATAATTATCGGTGAAGGATCTGCCGCAAGGTCAGTGAAAATAACCTTGCCGAAATTTACATTAATCGGTGCTACCACACGCCTTGGGCTGCTTAGTAATCCTTTGCGTGATAGGTTCGGTATTCCGATGCGGCTAAATTTTTATAATACCGAGGAATTGAAGCAAGTTCTAAATAGAGCAAGTAAACTACTTGATATTGATTTGACCGATTCGGGTTCTGAAGAAATAGCTAAAAGAAGTAGAGGAACGCCAAGAATTGCATTAAGATTGCTTCGTCGTATAAGAGATTTTGCAGCAGTTGACGGTAAATCAAGAGTAGATAAGGAAATCTCTGATTTTGGGTTAAATCGTTTGGAAGTTGATCGTATAGGACTTGATAGCAATGATTATCGTTATCTAAAATTCATAGCGGATAATTATAACGGCGGTCCTGTTGGAATTGAAACGATCGCAGCTGCCTTGTCTGAACAACGTGATGCACTTGAAGAAACCATAGAGCCTTATCTTATACAGATAGGTTTACTACAAAGAACTCCTAGAGGTAGGGTAATCACGATTGCCGCTTTTGAGTATTTGAAAATGCCTGTACCGCATCAATCACATAATCAATTTAATATTTTTAACGAGAATGAATAACAATAATTTAAATGATAACTACACAGCCGCAGATGTTATAAAAAGGCTGATAAAAGATCATGTTAAACCTTACGCAAATAAAATATATTTTTCGATATTTTGTATGGTTGTTGCAGCACTTTGTACGGCAGTGATCGTACATGCGGCTAGACCTATTATTGATCAGGTTTTTTTAACGCATGATAAGAAAATGCTTATAATAATGCCTATAGTGCTTACTGTAACTTTTGTTATAAAAGGAATTTCAGAGTATTATCAGAATTATCTAATAAAATTTGTTGGGCAGAGGGTACTAAACGATTTACAGATAAAAATGTATAAGCATTTGTTATTTGCCGATATTTCTTTTATTCAAAACCAATCTTCAGGACATTTAATATCTCGTTTTACTAATGATATTT
This sequence comes from Rickettsia amblyommatis, assembly GCF_002078335.1. Classification (NCBI taxonomy): domain Bacteria; kingdom Pseudomonadati; phylum Pseudomonadota; class Alphaproteobacteria; order Rickettsiales; family Rickettsiaceae; genus Rickettsia; species Rickettsia amblyommatis. The sequence continues at coordinate 1,054,618 of NZ_CP015012.1, forward strand.
CTTTGATGCGTGGAGCTGTTTCTAACTTACTGGTCGGATGTGCTAAACATTTCCTAACTGTAGTATGTTTAATAGCAACAATGTTTCATTTAGAACCGCTATTATCTTGCGCAGTTTTTCTTGTTTTCCCTTTAGCTGTTTATCCGGTGCAAAGGATGGGTAGAAAGATAAGAAGAATATTTGCACAGTCACAAGAAGAGCTTGGGCATTATACCTCTAGGCTTGATGAAACATTTCAGTCAATTAAGATTATTAAATCTTTTGTAGGCGAAAAAATAGAAAGTAATAGAGCATCGTTGATTATTAATAATATTTTAGAGTTCTACAAAAAAACATCTAAGCTAGATGCGATGGTTTCACCGATTATGGAGGGTTTAAGCGGTCTTGCAGTTGGAGGGATGGTATGGTACGGAGGTAATCTAGTCCTTGAGGGGAAAAGTACGCCAGGGGCTCTTTTTGCTTTTTTGGCTTCTTTTGCAGCGGCTTATAGACCGTTTAAAAGTTTGGTATCGTTAAATATTAATTTACAAGAAGGAATAGCAGCAGCTAAGAGGGTATTTAGTATTTTGGATACAGAGCCTCTTATTAAAGATCATGAAGATGCTAAAGACGTAGATTTATATAATCCACAAATTACTTTTGAAAAACTAGCTTTAAGGTTTGAGAGTAAAATAGCTATAAAATATATAGATTTAAGGCTGGAGCCTCATAAAATTATTGCGTTTGTCGGGCGTTCAGGTAGTGCTAAGACTTCGCTTAGTAATTTATTAGTGCGTTTTTATGATCCAAATGAAGGAAGAATTTTAATTAATAATCATGATATTAAAGATATTAAGCTTACTTCACTTAGAGGTCAGATTTCCTTAGTTACTCAAGATACTCATTTATTTGATACAAGCGTTGCAGAAAATATAGCATACGGTCAGGCAAACGCTACAAGAGAAGAAATAATTAGAGCAGCAAAATATGCCGATGCTCATGAGTTTATTATGCATCTGCCGAATGGTTACGACACGCAGATAGGGGGGCAGGGGGCGACCCTTTCAGGCGGTCAGCGTCAGCGTTTATCTATTGCTAGAGCTTTCTTAAAAGATGCCCCTATTTTAATTTGGGATGAAGCAACAAGCAGCTTAGACCAAGCTTCCGAACAGAAAATTCTAGAATCATTAAAGAAATTACGCCAAGGAAAAACCACTTTAATTATTACGCATCGTTTAAGCAGTATTACCGATCTTGATAATATTATCGTCATGAAAAACGGTGAGATTTGTGAACAAGGAACTCATACACAATTGCTTAAGAATAAAGATGAATATTATAGGTTGTATAATAAGGAGTTAAGAGAAAATGGTTGATTTATAAAGTAAATAGCTTATATTTCTTAATTATTATTGCAACACTAATATTTTCGTCATTGCGAGAAAATTATGTAAGTAATTGGCGAAGCAATCTCAGGATGCTTGGCAAGATTGTCACGTCGGGACTATGTCCCGCCTCGCAATGACGATTTAATGAAATATCACAATGCTCATTACCAAGATTTTTAAAGACTATCGATTATTTGAAATATTTATTTTAGGAATAGTTAGCGGTATGCCACTGGTTATAATTTTTTCTACTCTTGTGGTATGGTTAAAAGAATCCGGTATAGATATCGCCGTTATTACTACATTTGCGGTTGCAAGGTTATCATATTCGTTAAAAGTATTTTGGTCGCCTCTAGTCGACAATTTTAAAATACCTTTTTTAAGTAGGTGGGGACATCGCAAAAGCTGGCTTATATTATGTAGCTCTTTAATGGCTTTAGTACTAATTGCTATGAGCAAGGAAAATCCTGAAGTTTCTTTAACTGCTTTATATTTTTTGACTATATTATTAGGCTTTTTATCTAGCACGTTTGATATTGCCGTTGATGCGTTGCGTATAGATAAGTTTGATCAAGCAACACAAAGCATAGCTAGTGCAACCGCCGTATTCGGTTATCGAATCGGTATGCTTATTACAGGGGCAGGTGCTTTGTACCTTGCAGAAATAACTGGAAATAATTGGCAACTAACTTTCTGTGTTATAGCGATAATATTTGTCGTTGCAACGATATTTATAATAACCATAAACGCAAAAGAATTAGTAAGAGAAAGAATGAATATTATTTCTATTACTTCATGGATTTCTACAGTAATTAATCCTTTCAAGGATTTTTTCAAAAGAGAATTTGCCGCAACTATTTTACTTGCGGTAATATTTTTTAAATTAGGCGATGCTATGCTTGGAGCGGTTGCCTCACCTTTTTATATAGAGCTTGGTTATACAAAAGGCGAAATAGCAATAATAGCTAAACTTTATGGATTGATTGCAACCTTAGTCGGCGGTTTTGTCGGTGGTATTATAATGTATAGGGTGGGGAGTTTGAAAGGTTTGATTATTACCGGTATTGCCCAAAGCTTAACGCATTTTGCATTTATTTGGCTTAATCATCAGCCTCCTTCTTTTGAAGCTTTATTAATTGCTATTACTATAGAGAATTTTGCTGCCGCTATGGGTGCTACTGCTTTAGTCGGATATATAAGTAATTTATGTAATAAAAAATATTCCGCAACACAATATACTTTACTTAGTAGTGCTAGTAGTTTATGTAACAATACTGTCACTATTTATGCTGGAAAACTCGTAAATATGATGGGCTGGGACGGTTTTTTCATCTTTACTATAATTTTAGCCTTGCCTGCTTTGTTTATATTAATGTATCTTAATAAAAAGGTTAATGTGTAGTAAGTATTATTTTCATCGTCATTGCGAGCGATCGTAGGAAGCGTGACAATCTAGGAAAATAATAAAAAAATGCTATGCATTTTTTACTGGATTGCTTCGTCAAAATTTTCAATTTTTCCTCGCAATGACGAAAAATCACACTTGATTTATTTAATTTTAATAATATTTTATTTATTTAAAATGTTTAGGAAATTTTTATTACCTTATATTTTTGTCGTAACATTTTTCTTTGCTCCTATAAGCGAAGCAACAAAAGCCGTAAAAAATACCCCTAAACCTCCTGTTCAAACTAGTTTAGTAATTGATGCAAAAAGCGGTAAAGTGTTGCAGGCCCATAATTCACAAATTCGGATTTACCCCGCTTCTTTAACTAAGCTAATGACTCTATACTTAATGTTTGAAGCAATTGAAGCCGGTAAGTTACCTTTAGATAAAAAATTACTTGTATCAGCAAAAGCTTCAAAAATGCCGCCTTGTAAGCTGGGTTTAAAAGCAGGGGAAACTATAACCGTTCGAGAGGCAATTAATGGATTAATTATAAAATCTGCTAATGATGCTGCTGTAACGGTTGCTGAGGGCATGAAAGGTTCAGAGAAAGCTTTTGCTCATTTAATGAATGTTAAAGCTAAACAGCTCGGTATGAAGAACACCTATTTTAAAAATGCTTCAGGTTGGCATGACCCATTGCAGCAAACTACCGCAAGAGATATGGCTAAACTTGCTATGGCTTTGAAGAGAGATTATCCTAAATTTTATCCGTTATTTGCTAAAACCAGCTTTGTATTTCGTGGAAACGTAGTAAACGGACATAATAGGGTTACTAAAAATTATCAAGGTGCAGAAGGGATGAAAACAGGTTTTCATACACCGGCAGGTTATAATTTAGTAACTACTGCTTCTAGGAACGGTAAATCATTGATTGCCGTTGTTACAGGCGGCAAAAGTGCCGCATCTCGTGATCAAAAGATGATGGGGCTACTAGATCAGCATTTTAATATTAAGCCTATAGTCCCTAAACCTTCAATCAAGCTTGCCTCTAATAGTAAATCTACTACAAAAGCTAAATCAAAAATAATAAAGAAAAAGAATATACGTAGTTGATATGTATCGTCATTGCGAGACCACAAAGTGGTCGTGGCAATCTCATGAGGTAATACAAAAACTCCTGAGATTGCTTCGTCGACATAAATGTCTCCTCGCAATGACGTTAAAAATCGCGCCATGCAACAACGCCTACGACTACTGACGATTTAATATTCACACATCTTTTAAGGCTTTATTGCCAATTTATACTTTAAATTTACAAGTTTTATATGACAATTAACGCTACATTTATTGTTTTTTGTAACTTTAGTAGATGAAGATTTTTTAGAGTTTTTAGCTAAAGTTTTACTTTGTGGTTTTTTTAGATGAATATTTTTTAGCAATTTCTCAGTTTCATTAGGTAAATATTCTATTTTTACTTTAGTTATACCTTGATTTTTAAATGCTAAAATTTCAGCCGCTTTTTGAGAAACATCTATTATACGATTTTTCTTAAAAGGACCTCTATCATTAACCATTAAAATTACTGCTTTATTATTGGCTTTGTTGGTAACTTTAACTAAGCAAGGGAGTGGAAGAGTTTTATGTGCAGCAGTTAATAAATTTCTATTAAATCTATCGCCGTTAGCTGTTTTTTTACCGTGAAAACCGTCTTTACGTCCACCGTACCATGAGGCATAACCTGTTTCGGTAAAAGATTTAGGGTTGTGAGGTTTATAAGTCTTTCCTTTTATTTTATAATTTTTACCGACTTTATAATGTCCTTTATAAGTTAGATTATGAGGATCATCTTTTGATAATTCTTTGTAAGAATATTTGTGGGAATAAGGTAATCTTTTTGAGGTATTACAACCGCTTAGACCAAAACAAAAAATTAACAGAAGTAATAAACCCTTTGCATAACTTGCTTCTAAAGGTAATTTGTATACCTTTGATACTTCAAGATTTGGTACGTCAAATTTCGGGATTCGCCTGTGTTCACGTATTTTTATACGCTGTGCAGGCTCACCACTTATTTGATTTCCAACTTTTGAAATATCTGCGGTATACGTCAATCCGGTATTCGCATCCTCACGTACTAAAGTGTATGCTGCAGTGCTACGTGCCGTGTTTCCTTCAAATTTCTCTTTATTAGCTTCGTTATGTAAGAGGTCTAATTTGAATTTATGATTCTTCACTATTATCATTATTTGTGTTAAAATTATTCATTATTTTAGCGTAACACACAACTTTTTCAACACCTTTTATTTTTGATGCAATAGAAGCAAGCTTTTCTAGCTCTTCTTCTGATCTTGCAACTCCAAATAAATAAACAATATTATCTATAGTTAGAATAGTATAATTAGCAAATTTAATGTCTTTTCTGACTAAATTTTTAGCTTTAATTTGCGTGGTTATCATACTATCTTTAGTATATTGGGCTAAGTCAAAATGATTACTGTTTTTATTTACTTTCAACTCATTAATAACTTCTTTTACGCTTTTTTGATTCCAAGCAATTTCTACGGCTTTTAACGCATCAGATTCTTTTTGAATATTTCCTGTTAATAATACTCTTCCTTGTGATACTTCAACCTTTATTTTAGCACCTAAATCTCTAAAATTATTTTTTACTAAATCAGCTTTAATGCTGGCAGAAATCCTTGCATCATTTAATGTTTCAGACATTGGTTGATCTTTTGAAGCAACAATGCCGGTAGTGGTTGCTGCGGTAAAAATAGCAGGTAAACAAGCAGATAGACTAAAAGAAAGAGCTATAAAAATTAGAACTTGTAATATCATAACAATAGTACCCTACGAGTTTTAAAAAGTCATCGGTGTTATCTCTGTAAAAGTAGGGATTCAGTGCTGTTCTGTGTCATCCCGCGATTTGATCGTGGGATCCAGCTTAAAATACTAATATTAGTATTTTAAATTGTTTGTATGGACCCCATGGTCCAAGCCACGGGGTGACACAGTGGATTTTACCGGTCCATGCAACAAAGCCTACGTGGTAATGACATAAAGTAAAAATAGTAAGGTATTATATATATCATATCTTACTATCCGGTAATTTATTCTTTAATAAAAGAGGTAATTGCAGTAAAATAAATATAAAAGTAATAGGTATTACACCGAATACTTTGAATTTTACCCATGTTTCATCTGAGAAATTACGCCAAACTACTTCATTAACTACAGCCATAAAAAAGAAAAAAGCCGCTGTTCTATAGCTTAAGGTTATCCAACTTTCTTCTTTAAGACGTACTATACTCTCTAAAGCATATTTGATAAAAGGATTTTTTCTTATACCGCTCATGAGAAATATTATGCCAAAAATAACATATAATATAGTAGGTTTGATTTTTATGTACATTGAATCGCCGCTAATTAAAGTAATGCTTCCCGAAACTAATAAAACAGTCGTAGAAATAATAGAAAGCTTGGATACTTTCTTATCTATAACATAACAAAGGGTAATACAAATGACAGAGGTAATAAGCATATAAAGAGTAGCGTGTTGTATACCGCCTCCATAAAAAAAGCCTGCAAAAAATGCTATTACCGGACCAATTTCTGATAAAAGTTTTAACATATTTAATTGTTCTCTTTGATAAAATTAATTTGATTCATTTTTTTGTACTGATATTAAGTTATTTTTGGAATATCTTAATTTTATTTGTATGACAATATTTATCAGTAATATAGTAGTAAAATAAGCCAGTACTTGTAGCCCGTTAGGTCTTGCAATATAACCGGTAACAATATGTAAGATTTTACCTATCATACTTCTATCTGCTATTAACCATGAACTATCCCAAAGTTGATCGGATAAAAACATAACTAGACCGGAAGAGGTTAAAATACCTGCAGCACTTGCTGCAAATCCGCCTGCTATTAGCATTAATAATATGGTAGAGATTTTAAAAATATATTTTTGATTAGCAATCTTAATGAAACCGAAATATATTACTAAACCAAGTAAGAAGCCACTTGTAGCACCTATTATCACTCCTTGCAGGTAAATACTGCTTGATATTGTTTCAACTGAAGATATGCTATATACTAAAATAATAATTTCTGCACCTTCTCGTAATATAGTAGTGGCAACTAAAAAAAACAACATGAAATAACTGGCATTACCTTCATGAATTTTTACTGATAAGTCGTTTATATGTTGCTTTACTTTTATACTGTAACCTTGCATCCATATTATTGTCCAGCTAATCAGAATTGTTATTAGTATCATAATTCCAGAATCGAATAACTCGTCGCCTATTCCGCCAAAAGCTATAGATAATTTACGTGTAAAAAATGCAAAAATTGAAGCAAATACTACTCCAAGCATTACTCCAGCAATAATATAAAGACGAGATTTTTCTATTTGTTTTGTTACGACGAGTATTACACCAAGTAATAAGGATATTTCTAAACATTCACGAAACACTACTAAAGCAATTTTAAACATATTTTTTATCTAATCATTAACAATTATAAAACCCTTAGCCGTATCTTGATGAAAATCTCCAAAAAATTCATATTTTCCGGACTTGAGAGGTGCAAGTATAATATGTATTGACTCATTTGGCATAACTATTTTTTCACGATGTAAATCATGACTTTCAAACTCTTCTACCGTATCATCTTCATTATGAACAATTAACCGTATCTTAGTCGATTTTGGTACTTCAACTATATTCGGAACAAATTTATGATCTTGTATAGCTATCTTTACTTCTAATATATTATCGTTTGTTTTATCATCGGAACTCTTACTTGTAGAGATATAAATAATTACTGCTAAAAATATTAAACCTACTAATATAATAATATTTTTGTTTTTTTTAATAATTTCCATACTCCTAGCGTAATTAAAGTTTAAAGTAAGATGCTTATATACTCGTTTAATTTGAGTGATAAATTTTTAATAATTACAAAATTTATCCTGCAATTTTTATTAATGCTATAAGATATACAATTATTATCATTATGACAAGGATAGATAATAAAATATAATTTTTTTGTCTTTGAATTTTATTTTGTTTCATATTTATTTAATTTTGTTTAAAGTCTCCTAGTTCAAGCAAAAGATATTCATTGATCGGTAACGATTCATGAGAAATAATTTTATTTATGTTAGAACCTAAAGTTTTAAATGTTTTGCCTGCAGCAATAACACTGCGTGTTCCAACCGTTACTTTACCTTGCAAGGCGTAAGAAAAAATTAAAGGATATGTAATATCGCCGATTTTCATATCTATTTGTTGTCCTTTTGCTTTTGAATCATATAGTATTTTACCGTTTGATAAGCGAGTAATTTTAGCATTAAAGCTTACTTTTTCACCACATAATAAAGGAACACGATAAGCTATCTCATCGTCATAAATTTTAACTTCATTACTTTTAACAAAATTTTGCGGTAATATGGATTTTAAAATTACATTAACTTTATAATTATAAGCATCATCGAAGATAATATTATTACTATTATTAACGGCATATTTTGCCGGAATAATAGCTTCTCGTGCTTCTCCTACCATCATACCGATTATTACATTATCTAAGCCAAGCATTACAGGAGCAGAGCCTAAAGTAAAGGTCTTAGTATCTTCAGATATTAAAGTATTGTTCATATCTGATATTTGATAAAATACGGTAACTACATGTCCACAAGAAGCGGGACCGATATTACCGCTACCGAGCGTATTAATTTTGAACAGTGTTTTTACTAAATCCTTACGTACTTCAATAGTGTAATCATTAGGATTGATAGGTCCATTTAACGGTTGTAAAATATTTTCAAAAAATGCTTTCCCTTCTTCGGTTTTAAGAGCATTTATTACTATTTTTGAAACCGTACGTTCAAATAAGTTACCGTTTAATGAAATAGGGGGTTCATTATTTATACTAGTTTGGTTTTCATCGGTAGATGAATTATTTGAAGCCGTTTGCGCTACAGTTGTAGGATTATTGTTGTCGGGAGATATTTTTAACTTTACTATATTATAAAGTATTAAAATTACAATTATTAAAGATAAAAATTTTTGCATATATTATATAATATTTTAGTATAACAAAGTTTACACTATAACAATCAATTACTTAATAATCAAATGAGAATAAAAATAATTTGATTAATAAAAATAATTGATTTAAATTTAGATGCAGAATTTTATAAATATAGTGGTGAAAAGTGAAAAAATTTATATTTTGTTTTTTATGTTTATGGACATTAAACATATTTGCTGCTTCTAAAACTTACCCTAATAAGCTTAATCGTTGTAAAATTACTAGAAATATATTTAATGATTATGAGCCAAAAGTTTTTGAAACTACTAATAATTTATTACGTAAAACAGGAAGATTATCAAAATTTTACGGTGAAAGGATATTAATTAAAGGAAAAGTATTAGATCAGAATTGCGTGCCGGTTGCGGATGCTAAAGTTTATTTATGGCAAGCAGGAAGCGGAGGTAAATATCCTTACGAACCTTTAAAAACTAGAGTTGATAAAAGAAGATTTACAAGTAAAAGCGATTCAAGCTTTACCGGTTCCGGTATTGCTACTACTAATAATAAAGGAGAATATTACTTTATTAGCATGTTGCCTTATAAATCTTCTCATTATTTGAGAAGTGCAAATATAAGAATAGAGCATCCTAGTCTTACTACTCTCGAAACACGCTTAGACTTATCTGATAAAAATATGTGTGATAATGAGTGCGGTGAAGTAAATCCGATATTGATTGAACCGCAAGAAAATATGCTGTCTTATTGTTTTGACTTAGTTTTGCAAGGTATGACGCTTAAGAGGTATTGATACAGTACATCATTGCGAGGAAAATTACGAAGTAATTTGACGAAGCAATCTCAGGATATTTGACGAGATTGCCACGCAGTCTACGACTGCTCGCAATGACGTTTTGCCTCTTTCTGTGGTACTTCTAAAGGCTTTTTTATACCACAACTACATAATGTAAATGCTAATACGAATAAATAAAATGTCTTCATTACTATAAATTATTATATGACCTTAAGAAATTATAATAAATATCTTATATGTATTATAGTATTTTTATTATCTATAATAATTTTTATTCCTAAAATTCATGCTAAGCTCTATGAGAAGCCTAAGGATAAATTAGCATTTTTAAGAGGTTCAAGCGTTCCTGATAATATAATTTTTTTTGATGAAGAAAAAAATCAATATTCTCTTGATCAGTTTGAAGGAAAGACTATATTGTTAGTGTTTTGGGCTACTTGGAGTGCTCATTGTGTCAAAGAAATGCCTGATCTTGATATGTTGCAAAAAGATTTTAGGAAATTACCTTTTTCAGTAATTCCGATTTCAGAAGATTATCAAGACATAAAAGTTGTGCAAGAATATTTTAAAAGCTATCAAATAAGATATTTGCCGATTTATCATGATTATAGAAATGAATTATTTAAAGCCTTAGGGGTTGTTAGTTTACCGACTAGTATATTAATAGACCCAAACGGCAAAATAGTAACTAGCTTTGTCGGCAATACAAATTGGTATGACGAAAAAGTTAGAGATACTATTTTATCGGCCATTCCCGGAAATTATCCTGAACCTAAAAATAGTTATAACTAGCAATCTCTGAATAAACCGGCTAAGCCTTTACCGCCAATAAAAACGGATGCTATAGTAACTCCAAGTAAATAGACGAAGTGTAATTTGGAAAAGAGCAAGGAGTCTATAAGGCGAGGAGCGGAGCGTATACTTAATAGGTGAGTACCGCAGATCTTATAAGACGACGTAGACAATTTTTCAAATGAAACGAGTATATTAAATTAAAAATGAGTAAAATTAATGAATGAAGTAAATAAATCAACTATGGCGAATGCTGAATTTGATCAGATAATAACCAAACGGCATATAAGTAAATTAGATCAATTATTGGCTTCGGTTTTTGGTGATTCTAAAGAGGTGATTGCTGTTTTACGCCTTAGCGGTGTTATCGGTAAAGTAAGTACTATGCAATCGGGACTTACGTTAGAATCATTAAATGAACTAATAGAAAAAGCTTTTAAAATAAAGAAATTAAAAGCATTATGTTTAATTATTAATTCTCCCGGCGGTTCTCCGGTACAATCTGAACTTATTGCAAAACGTATTCGTGACCTTGCTAAAGAAAATAAAATAAAAATTTATAGTTTTATTGAAGATATGGCGGCTTCAGGCGGATATTGGCTTGCTTGCAGCGGTGACCGGATATATGCTTTGCCGAGTTCGATTATCGGTAGTATCGGAGTAGTATCAAGCGGATTCGGTTTTCATAAAGCAATTAATAAACTTGGGATAGAGAGAAGAGTTTATACGGAAGGCAAGAATAAATCAGTATTGGATCCGTTTAAACCTATTAATAAAGATGATCTTAAAATTATCAAAGATGTGCAAAAGCAGGTTTATGAACATTTTATAGAATATGTAAAAACAAGAAGAGCAGGGAAGTTAACTCAGCAAGACGAAATTTTATTTAACGGTGAATTTTGGGCAGGGCAAACGGCGCTTGATTACGGCTTAATTGACGGCATAGGTGATATGTATAGCATAATGAAAGAAAAATTCGGTGATAATATTAAGTTTCAATATCTGTGTGCTAAGCAGCCTTGGCTTAAAAAGAAACTTGGCATGGGAAGTAAGATATTAACCGATAATCTTGCTAATTCTTTAATTTATGCGGTAGAAAATAAAATTATTAACGATAAATTTGATATGAAATAATATGACAATAACACAAGTTAAAATTAAAAAACTAGAAAATTTTTCCGGCAGTCTGCCGGAATATGCTACAGAGCATAGTGCGGGGATGGATTTAATAGCCGCAAGCGAGCAACCTATAACAATCAAAGCAGGCGCAATACAGCTAATTCCAACAGGCATCGCTATAGCACTACCGGATTCGTGTGAAGCCCAAATAAGACCCCGTTCGGGTCTTGCCGTTAAACACGGTATCACGGTTGCTAATTCACCCGGTACTATTGATGCAGATTATCGAGGTGAAATAAAGGTCATTCTTATTAATCTCGGTAAAGAAGATTTCATTATAGAAAAAGGCATGCGAATTGCACAGATGATAATCGCAAAGTACGAACGTATATTATGGGAAGAAAGTAGTAGTCTTATGGAAACGATGCGTGGTAGCGGTGGCTTTGGTTCTACGGGTGTTTAGTTGGTCTCTATGTCATTCCCGCGTAGGCGGGAATCCAGTAAAAATAACCTTAATATTGATACAAAAATTACATATTAGGTAAAAATAAGGTTTTATAGGTTTTACTGGATTCCTTGCTTTTGCGGGAATGACATAAACGAGCCATGCAACAACGCTTTTAGTAGCTCGTAATGACTATTAGGTATCCACGCAACAAATCATAAAACTTATGAAAATCACAATAAAATTATTAACTTCTATATTCTTGTTATTAGCTTTGAAAGTAAATGCTAATTCTGATTCTGTAGATAATGTTAAGCAAGTTTTTACCTATATCGATCAAAAAAAATGGTCACAAGCCGAAGATTTAGCTCTAGAAGTCAATAATAAAATTTTAACAAAAATTGTACTTTCTCAGAAATATTTAGATAATAAATATTCAGATAATAGTTTTGAATATGTAATAAGGTTTTTATGCAATAACCCGGATTGGCCTCAAAATAAGCTGCTTGAAGAAAGAGCAGAAGAATATCTAAATAATAATACAAATAAAAAAGTAATTTTTGATTGGTTTAGTAAACATCCTCCTCTTACCGGCAAAGGTTATAAATTTTATGCGGTAGCTGCAAGTAGTTTAATCAAAGATCAGAAGATATTACTACCGATTATTAAAGAGGCTTGGGTATACGCCAATTTCACTCCTGAAGAAGAAAATGCATATTACAATAAGTGGCATAAATATTTAACTGCGAGTGATCATTTAGAGCGAATAGAAGAACATTTATGGAAAAATGATATTAGATCTGCTGAGCAATCCCTGAAATATGTAGATCAAGGTTACCGTAATTCTTTTAAAGTCCAAATTGCGATTATAGGTAAATCGCCAAATGCTGAAAAGCTTTTTAAAAGTGTTCCTGAAAAATACTATACTTCCGGTTTATTATATCGTTATTTAGATTTTAAAAAAATGCAAAAGCCGACAAAGGAAATGATTACTTTGTTTAAGAAAGCTAAAAATAACCGTAAACATTTTGCTAAATGGTGTCGTATGCAGTCCTATTATGCTCGTGAATTCATCGATTACAAAGATTTTGCTAATAGCTATAGAATGGCAACGCTTCCTTTTGCTACTTGTCCTGAAACTATAAGGGAGCAGGAGTGGCTTGCGGGCTGGCTTTCTTTAAGTTTTTTAAAAAAGCCTGATCAAGCATTAGTACATTTTAATAAGTTTATTAAAGTTGTTAAGACTCCGATTAGTTTAGCACGTGGGTTTTATTGGCTCGGTCGTACTTATGCAGCAAAAGGCGATAAGCAAACGGCTAGAAAATTTTACGAGCAGGCAGCCAAATATTCTTTTACCTTTTATGGGCAGGCAGCAAATATTGAATTAAATAGGACAAAGTTAGTTTTACCTCCTATTCCCGTAATAACTTCTGAAGAAAGGAAAATTATAGAAAATAAAGAGATTATTAAAGCAATAAGGTTATTGGTTAAATATAATAAAAACTACTTAGCCCTGATATATTCCAAAGCAGCAATGAAAAACACTAAAAATTCTGCAGAAATTCAAATAATTGCGAATATTATTAAAGCAAATAATAATACTAATCATATGGTTGAGGTGGCAAAAATTGCCGCCCAAAATAATGCTTTTATTCCGGATTGTGCTTTTCCAACGCCTTATAATCTAGTAGGTTTGCCTATCCCACCTCATTTAACTTATGGAATCATTAGACAAGAATCGGTTTTTGATCATCAAGCAGTAAGTTATGCAAATGCTATGGGTCTCATGCAACTTATTAAAGGTACTGCTTGTGATACCGCAAGATCCATAAATGTTAAATGTAATGTAGCAGACTTAACTAGAAATCCGGTATATAATATTAAACTTGGTTCGCATCATTTCAAAAAATTATTAGATGATCATAAAGGTTCTTATATTCTATCTATTGCTGCTTACAATGCCGGAAGTCATAATGTAGTAAAATGGATAGATAGGTTTGGTGATCCAAGGGGTATAAAAGATACAAGAAAAGTTATTGACTGGATAGAACTTATACCTTATCGAGAAACAAGAGATTACGTTCAAAGAGTACTTGAAAATGTTCAGATTTATCGGGTAATCTTAAATAAGAATAGTAGTTTGTACTTTAAGCGTGACTTACATGCTTGTGATATAGCAAAAAATTAATTTCTATTAGTGTTTTATTGTGACATATAGTAATATATAAGTATGATATGGACACTAATTAAAAATATGAATTAAGGAGGAGAGTATGAAAAAATTAGAGCAACACTTTAAAAAACAGCGTAATGATAACGATATTCAAGTAAAGAAATATAAAAACGATCTTGATATAATCGGCATTAGATATGACCATAAATCTGCACATGTTGAAGTGCCAAATCATGCTACCGGCGGGTTTGAATATTTTAAATGGGATTGGATGACAAGCACTACGGGTAGTCATTCAGAAATAGTACCAAGATTTAAGAAAATAGTAAGCACTTTAAAAGAAGCTAAAAGTAACCCAGCCCAGTATGAAAACTTAGTATCTAACTTGGATGCTAGTACTAAAAATGCACTTGAGGCTACTATTAAGAGTAACAATATTACTGTACTGACACAAGACACTCATAAGGTAATGTCAGAAATATTATCAGGAATGCAAACATGGCTAGATACAAAAAGTCATATCCCTATGGACCTGAAACAAAAATTCTTAGATTTAGGTTCTAATAATTTAGAACTATTCATAAAAGCTGCTTATAACAAATTTAACAATACGTGGATAGTTAAAGAGTTTCTTGATAATGCTATAAAAACTGGAGAAGAAGGTAGCAAAAAATATCTAGCCGATTGTGATTGTAGTTCAACTGACCAGCTATGGACAAAGCTTGTTAAACCTAAAATAGAAAATCTTAGAATAAGCGAAAATTCAACTGATAAATCTGAAGATGATGAAATATCAGAGGCTTCGGCGAATAAACTTGGAGAAAAAGTAAAGACTTTAGCACTATCTAATACTCATGAACTACCAGCACAAAAAGAAGCATTAAAACTTGTATATGATATGAGGAAAGGTAATATAGATAAAGCAACGGTTGTTAAGAACATTAATTTTTTTGGTCAGGACGCTACTTTATTAGGTTGGTTTGTAGAATATAGTGGCCTTACTATTGACCAAATCAAGGCTAAAGCAGTAGAGCTTACCGGTGATGCTGCTGCTGCTTTTTATTTAGAATAGTTTCTTAAGGTTGTTCTCATTTTCTATGTCATTCCTAGCTAAAATGGGAATCCAGTGCTTGCCTCTGTCATAGCGTGGCTTGGCCACGGTATCTAGAAAAAATAAAATAAAGACTGGATGCCATGGTCAAGCCACGGCATGACATAGTAGGTTTACCTGTTCATATAACATATAACAATACCTATCAATTATATTCATGATTCTTAAAAATATATCTTTACTAATAATATTATTTTTTTCAATATCAACTTTTTCTGCTGGTCATAGTCTAAAAAATATCTCTATTACTGTTGTTGCTCCGGCAACAGGAGCCGATAATAAAACCTTGTCGGATTTAAAAAATATTAATGGACTAAATTTACAAATTCCTTCTAAGTGTTTTGCTAAAGGTAAGCTACCCTTTCTTGCAAGTAGCGATGAAATAAGATTTAATTGCCTGCGGGATACATTATTTGATGAGTCTGATAATATAGTATGGAGTTTACGAGGTGGTTACGGCTCTGCGAGAATAATTCCCGATTTACTAAAGCTATCAAAACCCAATAAAGAGAAATTCTTTATAGGATATAGCGATATAACGGTGTTACATCTTTTTCTATCACAAGAATGGGGCTGGAAAACTATTCACGGCAGTAATATAGCCGATCTCTTAAAGCTAGAACAAGATCAAGGTAATTTTACCAAGCTTGCTGAAATATTAAAAGGTAAAGTAAAGCAGGTTACTATAGATAATTTAGTGCCTCTTAACGATATAGCAAAATCAAGTGATCTTGTTAACGGCAAACTAACAGGCGGTAACTTAACTATGGTGCAGACTAGTATAGGAACGAGTTGGCAAATAAAGACTAAGGGCAAAATTCTTTTTTTAGAAGATGTGAATGTAGCTCCTTTTAGATTAGATCGTGAGCTTTTACACTTAAAGCAAGCAGGGTTACTTGAGGATGTTAAGGCTATAATATTTGGTTCATTTGGTAAAGATCTTGATGCCACAATGTTAGTGCTTCGTAATTTTGCAGATAGTTTAGATATACCGGTATTTAAAACAAATAGATTCGGTCATGAAAAAATTAACGATCCGATTATTTATAATACGAATAGTAAGATTATTAAAAGTAAAGAATTTAAGTTAGTGATGGGGTTGTAAGCACTATTGCGAGCAGTTGCTAATCCGTCATTGCGAGCGACTGAAAGCCTTGTTGCATGGTTTGTTTATGTCATGCCCGCGTAAGCGGGAATGACATCGAGTCTTAAGTTGACACCCATGCACCTTCGCAGGCATGACATAATTAGCCTATCGACTCAAATGCAAATAATCATTATACTTTGATAAATTCAAATCATAAGAAAAGAATTTATTTGTAATATAATGTTCAAGTAATTTTACTAATCCTGCTTTATGTCTATTTAAAGTCTCGATGCTTAAAGCTATTTCCGTTGTTTGCACATAAGGTTCGGTACTAGTTATTTTTACGTAGGCGATAGTAATATTGTTATTCATAACTGGATTCCCGCTTTTGCGTGAATAACACAAAAGGGGCTGGGGATGACATAAAAGGGACAGAGCATTACATTTCGTAAATCCGTTTTCTAGTAACATCAAACTTTCTATGATAAGTTGTGGAGAGAGTCCAAGCTCTATTTCTTTCTTAGTCGGAATAGTACCGGTCTTATAATCTAGTATAGTTATATTGTTTGATTTACTTATTTCAATTCGGTCAGCTATACCGATTATTTTTATATCTTGACCTACAATATTTAGCCGTAACTCCCCTTTAGTTTCAAAATAGATTTCTTTGCAGTTTTTTCGGCGCTCTATATCAAATAAAATAAAAGCTTTGCTGAAAGCCGTGAGTTTTATTTGCCAAGTTTTTTTTGTGTAGCTTGGTAAAATAGTGCTATATAAAATATGATTACCGATATTTATTAAAGCATCTTGTTTATCAAGCAAATTTAAATTAATATATTGTTTGTCGTAATTTTTAGAATATTCCTCTAAAACTTTATGAATCAAACTACCGAAATCCGATATTTTAGGCTCTTCCCATATATGATCTTTTTTACGTAGTCCAAGAATTTTCTTAGCATAAAAACCGTATGGGTTTCTTATTAATGTTTCTATTTCGGTTACTGATAAGGTGGTTGGGAAAGAGAGGCTGTGGATCTCAATACTCTTGTCATACTGTGGCTTGACCACGGTATCCATATAATTACTGGATCCCGTGATCAAGTCACGGGGTGACACAGAACCGTGTTCTAGCTTCAAAAATAAATTACTCGGCACTGACAACTTCCCATCATATTTTTTAGCATTCAGTATAACTATTTGTTTATTTTGTAGAAATAAATTGAAGTAATCTGAATATAGAGTAGGGGCGATTTCATCGTAATCTATATTTAGTATCTGCAAGGCTTTCTTGCTAAGCCATGGGTGAGCTTTAGTACTGAGTGTCCAGTTTTCATTATTAAAATGCGGTAATATAATTAAGTCAAATTCACATAATGCTAAATCTTCAGGCCGTCCTATAATAATACTAGCAGCGTTGGTATTTTTGTAATATTTGATATTAGAAAGTAAAAAAGAAAAAATTTTAGGAAAATCCTTTTTATCCGTTGAATTTATATATTTACTATATGCGGTTAAGTTTGTTAAAAACTCAAGTAGTTCTGCTCCTCCTTCTTTTCCCCAAATAGTAGGCAAAAGTTTTTCAGTTATTTCTTTAGTTAAGGTTAGAATAGCTTGTATATTATGTGGAGTATCAGTAAATAAAATATCTATTAAGTTACGGCAATACTCTCTTATCTCCTCATTATCAAATTGTAATTGCAATAAATATTTCGGTGAGGATATAAAACGGTTTTTATTAGATAGCATTAACTCTAACTGCTGCACAGTAGGGCAGTTAATTAAAGGATTTTTAAGTAATAAAAATAGAAGTTTTAAATCAAAATTATTACATAATATTTTAATAATGGAAGTTAATAATTCACCTATATTAGTAAGCCTTAAGTCATTACCTAGTAGATCTTTATATTTGTCTAAAAAATTACAATATACTCTTTTAAGTTTATTATTATTTGTAATGATTGCAATCCGTCTGTCTTTATTACGGCTACATATATAAGCTATTTGTTTAGTTTCTTCATAAATGTCATTAGGCTCATAATAAGATATACCATCGCTAATCTGCTTGGAGGCAGGATTATAGTGAATTATGTAATCCTTTAATTCTTCTTCAAATCTTTTAAAAAAAACATTAGGCTTGAATATTCCGGCGAGTATTACCTGCTTATGTCCTTTTTTTATTTTTATTATTTCTTCTTGTAATAGCTTTAATTTATAAACTGCTTTAGTTTGTTTTTGAGTAAACGATATTTCTTCTTGCCATCTTAAAAAGCAATATTCTAGAAATTTATAAATCTTTTGCCAATAGTTAGAATTGTTATAGACTTCAATTAATTTTATATCGATATTATTGATTATAAGATCATTAAACAATTTTCTTAAAAGTTCTGCAGCTTTTAATGATTCATTTTTATTAAAAGGTAATTCTTTATATTCGGTGATAATGGATGATAAAATAAGTAATTCTTCTATTTTAGATATATAATCCGAATCGGTTTTTTTTGAAATAAGAGAATTAAAAGGAATAATGATAGGTAATTTAATTTTATATTTATTGGTTAAAATCTTCTTTAATTCTAGGCACGAGAAATTATTAGGCAATATTATTTGAACTTCTGTACCTTTACCTAATTTATCAATGATATACTCAGCAAAACTTTTCAAAAAAGAATAATCAGCAGTCATAAATAATGTTTTGGACGATAATATAGCAGATCAAAGGTCTGAAATCTTATTTAAAATGATAATATAGTACAATAAATAATATTTGATTATTAGTTTTTTATTAAATATCTTTAAATATATTAATTTAAATTTAATAAATAAAGTATCATATGCAAATTTTTATTATATTATTTACTATTATAGTCTCTATAACATCATGAGCTTATGCTAATAATTTAAACTCACATATAGCTTATTGTGATAATATACAAGTAGAACAACAAGAAGATTTGGTAATACAAAAATTGGTTAAAAAACTATTTGTGACTGAAATGAATTGTATTATTAGCGGCTGTTTACAACAATGGGATGTGCAAGATAATCGGGTAAAATATTCAATTGCTTGGCAAGAACAATGTGGACCTGTAATTTATGGTCAGTATTAATGAGAAGACAATGGTAGAGGTTCTACTTTCGTATATGAACGCTCTAAAAATTCCGTATGTTGTTGGCTGCTTGGATATGAATATAATAAAGCGTTTGTAATATGTTCATCTAATGATGTTAAAAACTAATATTTACTTACTAACTTTTACGAATTCTTTAAATAATTCTAAATCTACTCCATTATCGTTAAGATATTCAGGATGCCATTGAACGCCGATAACAAATTTATGTTTCGTTGATTCAATGGCTTCAATTATACCGTCTTCTGCTTTTGCAGATACGATAAGATCATTACCAAGTTGTTTAGCAGCCTGGTGATGAGTCGAATTAACCATAGTTTGTAGCTGATTATTAGCTATTTTAGCAAGTTTAGTATTTGCTTCTATATTAATTGCATGCGAAACGATGTTTTTAGGCGAAGGTTGTGTATGATTAATTACAGTTTCAATATAATCAGGAATATGTTTAATAAGCGTACCCTTAAAAAGAACGTTTAATAACTGCATACCTCGACATATTCCTAAAACCGGAATATCTCTCTCTAATGCTTTCTTTAAAACTAATATCTCAAAATTATCACGTTCTTCATTGGAAACTACTATATCTTCGGCGTATTCTGGCTCATAAAATTTAGGATGTATGTCCTCATCACCGCCTGGCATGACAACAGCATCAACAAGTTCCATAAGCTGATTTATTGTATCACTTTGATAAGGTAATAATAGCGGTACACCGCCGGCTGCAATAATCGCATCGGTATAGTTTCTTCGCAAGGCGTACCATGGAAAAGCAGCGTAAATATATTTTTCACAATTTTGAGCTAAATCAGGTGTAACACCTATTATCGGTTTTTTATACATTTTATTATCGCTTTATTGTTTTTCTGTCAGCTATGTCATTCTTCATAGTACCGGATAGTTCATAAAGGTCCTGTCATTGCGAGCCAGCATTTATGCTGACGTGGCAATCTCAGGAGTTTTTTTATATTATCTTATAAGATTGCCGCGTCTTTGCTAACGCAACTCCTCGCAATGATGACTTGGCATCCACGCAGCAAAGCCACTATTATCCCTCAATATGCGGTGGTGTTTCAAAAGTATGGAACGGCGGTGGTGAAGTAAGTGTCCACTCTAATGTGTCTGCTCCTTCTCCCCAAGGATTATTTGGACAATTTTTGCCGTATTTGAGCGTATAGAAAACGATAAATACAAAATAAAGGGCAGCAAACATAGAAATACCTGCTCCTATCGACGAAACCATATTCCAGCCGGCGAAAGCTTCAGGGTAGTCCGGTATTCTTCTTGGCATGCCCGCAAGACCTAAGAAATGCTGCGGGAAGAAAGTTAAATTAACGCCTATAAAGGTAATCCAAAAATGAATTTTGCCTAAAATGTCCGGATATTGTTTACCGGATATTTTGCCAAACCAATAATAAAAGCCTGCAAATGCCGTAAATAAAGCACCGAGCGACATCGTATAATGGAAATGTGCAACAACATAATATGTATCGTGCAGCACTCTATCAAGTGCCGAATTTGATAGGATTATGCCGGTTACGCCGCCGATCGTGAATAATATAATAAATCCTATCGAAAATAGCATAGGAGTTGGGAATGTAATCGAACCACCCCACATAGTCGCTATCCAGCTAAATATTTTAATACCCGTCGGAACTGCTATAATCATCGTTCCGGCAGTGAAATATATAAGTGCATTATAAGAAAGCCCAACAGTAAACATATGGTGAGCCCATACGATAAATCCAACAAAGCCTATTATCACCATAGCTCCGACCATACCTTGATAGCCGAATATAGGTTTGCGTGAAAAAGTTGAAATAACTTGACTTACGATACCAAAGCCTGGAAGTATTACGATGTATACTTCAGGATGACCGAAAAACCAAAATAGATGCTGAAATAATACAGGATCACCGCCGCCGTCAGGCTTAAAGAAAGTAGTTCCAAAATTACGATCTGTAAGTAGCATAGTAATAGCTCCACCAAGTACCGGCATAGCAAGAATTATTAGAAATGCGGTAACTAAAATAGACCAAACGAATAACGGCATCTTGAAAAGCCCCATTCCTGGAGCTCTCATATTAAAGATAGTAACGATTAAGTTAATTGATCCAAGGATTGACGATAGGCCGGTTAAATGTAAACTGAAAATAGCCACATCAACGGCTGCACCGGGGTGACCGCTTAAATTACTTAAAGGAGGGTAGAGCGTCCAGCCCGTTCCCGGCCCACCGTCAACAAAAGCTGATCCTATAAGTAAAAGAAAAGCAGGAACTAGTAGCCAAAAACTGATATTGTTAAGGCGTGGAAATGCCATATCGGGAGCCCCTATTAACAGAGGTACGAAATAGTTACCAAAGCCACCGAACAAAGCCGGCATAATCATAAAGAATACCATAATAACCGCATGTGCTGTGATAAGCACGTTATATAGCTGGAAATCATGATTTAAGAAAGTGCCGCCGGGTATTGCAAGCTCTAACCTAAAAAGCAGTGAGAACAAACCTCCGACAATTCCGGCAAAAACGGCAAATATGATATACATAATGCCGATATCTTTGTGATTGGTAGAAAAAAGCCATCGCCTCCAACCGTGTGGGGTGTGGTGGTCATCGTGATAAATTTCGGTAGTAGCTATATTCATAATTACTATTCTGCCTGTTTTAATTTTTCGATATCTGCTCCAACAATTGCCGGAATATTCCGAGTGATTTTATCATAATCCCAATCCCACCATTTAATTTCAAGTAATTGCTCAACTATCTCATCAGGAAATCTATAGCGTACTATCTTTGTAGGATTACCGACAACAATACTATACGGTGGTACATCTTTAGCTACTACTGAGCAAGCACCGATAATTGCTCCGTCACCTATATTAACTCCGGGCAAAATGGTAGAGTTTGTACCAAACCATACATCATTTCCTATAACGGTGTCTCTTCTTTTGTCAGGTGAAGGCGTGTAATTATTCCAATTTTCAAAAATAAAGAAAGGATAAGTAGAAAAGCCGTCCATAGGATGATTCATATCATCGGTTATAAAACTAGTACCCATAGCACAAAATTTGCCTATAATCAATACTTAATAATTTCTTAATGTCGATTAGAATCGGTTATATCGTTTAGTAATTTATCTAGTGCAGATATTTTTGTATTATAATTTTCCATAGCACTTCTAAATATAATTAGTTAACTGCCAATTTTGGCTTCTTGCCATTCATAGCCGTCTTATTCTTGCTTGCAATCCAATGGTCAAAATCCTCTTTACTTACTACTTCTATAGCAATCGGCATGAAGCCGTGATGGATGCCGCATAGTTCGGAGCATTGTCCGTAATATACGCCTTTTTTAGCCACTCTTGTCCAGGTTTCGTTTATTCTGCCTGGGACTGCGTCTATTTTAAACCCAAGTGATGGAACGGCAAAACTATGTATCACGTCACCTGCGGTAATGAGAAACCTTACGGTAGCATTTTCAGGGATAACAATTCGATTATCAACATCTAATAATCTTTTTTGGTTAGGTTTTAAATTCTCATCAGAGATCATTACGCTATCAAATTCTAAATTATCATGATCAGGATATATATAATGCCAATACCATTGATAACCTACTACTTTAATAGTTAAATCCGTTTCGGGTATTTTTTCGGCATGACGCAATATTTTAAAAGACGGCACTGCAATAATAACTAAAATTATTATAGGTATTACAGTCCAAATTATTTCTATTAAAACATTATGTGAAAATTTTGCCGGTACGGGATTATTTTTTGCATTAAATCTGATGCATACAAAGCCAAGTAGTCCGGCAACAAATAAAACAATAGCTGTTGAGATATAAAGCAGAAAATTATGAAAATGATGTAATTCCTCCATAATCGGACTTGCCGGCGGCTGGAACGTTACTTGCCAAGGTAACGGCTCGGAAGCAAAGCAATTACTACTCACAATCAAAAAACAAATTAAAGCAATAGACATCTTTCCAAATTGCGCTTTTGGAGGTAATTTATACGTCGAGCCGGTACTCGAATCCTCACGTACGCTTTTGTACGCTGCGGTGCGAGGGGAAGTGTCTCCTTTAAATTCCTCTCTATAAGCTGGTTTGGAAAGATGTCTAATAATATTTTTCATAGCACATATAAAGTTATTTATATTTAATATAAATGGATATACAGTTTTATTAAAGTAAAAATCGATAAATTTTTGTAAAAACTACATATTTTTAATAATATTTGAGCTAGAAAGTGTACCTATATTAGGATGTTGCAGTAAGTCAATAACTTACTATTACTTTCGCATTTATTAATTTTGCTTGAATTTATTTATTAATTGAGGATCGTGCTTGGTTACGGCGATTATAGAAGGACAAATATTTTGCACTAACCGAGCGTAATCATTAAAATCTTTTAGTTTAGGTAATATAAGTACTTTATCAACAAGTGTGAAAAAACTTAAAATTTTTGCTCGTTGTAATTGATGATGGATAGGTTGACGTTTTTTATATTTAATAATTGTTTCATCCGGCTCTAAAGCAAAGATTAAGTACTTACCGTGTTTTTTAGTTTTGCGTAGAAATTCTATATGACCGTAATGTAATAAATCAAAACAACCGCCTACTGGAACTATTTCACTATTTATAGGACAGTTTTTATTTAAAGAAATATTCTCATAATATTCTATTTTGGGTAATTTGACAGTATTATGGCTAGATGAGCAGAATATAAGATTTATAAAAATTAATAAAAATAGGAAAGTCTAGGCATAATATTTATCTATATAAGTTAATGAAAATTAACTTATATTAAATTTTAATCAATCAAAAACTAATAAGACAGAAATAAAACAAAATTTTACAATTTTCTATTGTAATTTGTTTGTATATAGTTCATATTACTAGTAATGAAAAATTGATTCAAATAATCTTCAGAGCAATTTTAATGAATGATACTGCACTATCTTATGATTTTAATGGCATATTACCATCAGCTTTTATTAGTGCACGTCTCAGAAAAATCCTCACCTCTGCTTCCTTATTATTATTTATAGGATTAGTTGTTTTTGTCTCTTTTGCTGTTAATAATTATGTTAACGACACTTTATCCATAACTTTAGTACAACCTGATAGTAGTGAAGAAGAAACAATTTCATTTAAAGAAGTAGTAGTAAAAAAAGGTGATACTATAAAGTCAATTTTGATAGAACAACATATCCCTAAAAATGAAATAGACAAAATTGTAAGTTTAATAAAAGAGGGAAAATTATCTTCTGCTCTTAAAATAGGGCAGCAAATTACTTTTGAATATGAAACAAAAATTACCGAAAACGAGGATGAAGATTTAACCTCAGAGGTAGCATTCTTAAATAAAATCGTTATAATTATCGATAAGCTAAAAACTATTGAAGTAATTAGAGAAGGTGATAATTTTAAAGTTGAAGAAATTGTAGTACCTTTAAGTAAAAAAGTTACTAAATCGTCGGTAAGTATTGAAGCAAATTTTATGTCAGCTCTTAAAAAACTGGGCTTATCGAATAACAGTATAATAGAGCTAATTAATGCTTATGCTTATCAAATCGATTTTCAGCGTCAAATAAAAAGCGGTGATACTGCAACCGTAATAACGGAAAAATACGTAACGGAAGACGGTAAATTTTCCCACCACGGTAAAATTCTATATGTTTCATTAAATCTTTCAGGGAAAGAATATAATATATATCGTTATTCTCATGACAATAACGAAAATAATCATGCATTTTTTTCCGAAGACGGTAAAAGCGTAAAAAGAAGCTTACTTAAAACTCCGCTAAAAGTTATAAAAGTTTCTTCACATTACGGTAATAGAAAGCATCCGATACTCGGTTATACTAAAATGCACAAGGGGGTTGACTTTGCAGCTCCAACCGGTACGCCTATATATTCCGCAGGAAACGGAGTTATAACAGAAATAGGTTGGAAGTCGGGTTATGGAAAATTTATTCAGGTAAAACATAGCGGTACGCTATCTACTGCTTATGCGCATGCTTCAAATTTTGCAAAAAATTTAAAAGTGGGAAATATCGTAAAACAAGGACAAATTATCGCATATGTCGGAAGTACCGGCAGAGCTACAGCTCCACATTTACATTATGAAGTTAAAATTGATGGCAAACATGTTAATCCTATGTCAGTTAAAACAACACCGGGTATAGAATTAAACGGAAAAAATTTAGAGAAATTTAAACAATTTAAAAAAGCAATAAAAACTTTAAATGTTAAGCTTGATAAGGAATTGCAAGCTGATAAAGTAGCCACAGTTTCATTGTAGAGTGAATCCTTGTCATACCGTAATCAACTTGGTGTTGTACGACTCTTGTGTCATTCCCGCGAAATCGGGAATCTAGTAAAACCTATAAAAAACTTGTTTTTTATAGGTTTATTTTATCAAATATATAATTTTGTATTAATATTAAGGTTGTTTTTTTCTGGATTCCCGATTTCGCGGGAATGACATTTACAATTATGCGCCCACTACTACAAAAACTATATCTCACATTTGCTCGTAGTAGTCGTATAATAATAACCTTAGTGATTATTGATCAGTTAAGTAAATGGTGGTTTATTGATAATTTGAGATGGAAGCCAGGCTTAATGCTTAAGGTTACTTCTTTCTTAAATATGGTTTATACTTGGAATTACGGTATTAGCTTTGGTCTAATGCGTGAATATTATCAATATAGCAATGCTATTTTCTTAATAACGAACACGATTATTGTCTGTTATTTATATTATTTGATGATACGTTCAAAAACGATCGGAAGCTTTGCCGGTTATAGCTTTGTAATCGGCGGAGCTGTTGGTAATCTAATTGATAGATTTTTTAGAGGAGCAGTTTTTGACTTCATTCATTTTCATTATCAGAATTATAGCTTCCCCGTATTTAATTTAGCTGATTGCTTTATTACAATAGGAGTAATTATCTTAATAGAAGATTATTATAGTACTAAAAAAGTTATTGAAGAAAAGGCTAGAGGGAATTATGATAATGTGCAGATTGAAGCTATGGCTGAAAAAATTCGTAATACCGATAGAGGGTGGTAACGATAAAATAGACTCCTTGCAAAATTAAACTTATAGAGAGGAATTTGAAGGAAACACGAAACGCAGAACCGTAGCGTAGTAGACCTACGTGAGGATTCGAGTACCGGATTAACGTACAAATTACCTCTAGAAGTTCATTTTGCAAGGAGTCTATTATAATTTAGATTTATAGGTGTTTAAGTGAAAAAGATTTTTTTATTATTTACTGTTTTATTAATTACTTCTGCTTGTAGTAAAAAGTTAAAAGAAACCGTAGGTATATCAACAGCTGGACCTAATGAGTATCAAGTACAGCGTGCTAAAGCACTAGAAGTTCCGCCTCATTATTATTTACCTGATCCTGGGCATAGCAAAACAACTTACAGTAATGTAAAAGGACAAGGTGAATTTAATGAAGGTGAACAAGCATTAATGCAGGACATGAATTAGTATACTTGATCAACTGCAAAAATTGGCTACGTCGTTTTACAAGATCTGCGGTGCTCACGTATTAAGTATACGCTTCCCTCCTCGACTTGTAAACGCCTTGCTCTTTTTGCAGTTGATCTTCATATCCCTGTGCTTGAATACTAAGACTGTAATGTTTTTTCAAATTAATGCATGAATTCTCATACAAAACAAAAAATGGGTGTTTTTGGGCTTGGTAAAACCGGTATATCGGTTTACAAGGAATTGCAAAATAAATATGATGTAATTGTTTATGATGATTTAAAAGCAAATAGAGATATATTTGAAGAATTATATAGTAAAACCGCTATCGCTGCTTTATCTGATTCAAGATGGCAAAATTTAGATACAATTGTCTTAAGTCCTGGAATTCCTTTAACGCATGAGATAGTCAATATTGCAAAAAATTTTAATATTCCAATCACTTCTGATATAGACTTATTATTTGCAAAATCAAAAAACTTAAAATTTATAGCTATAACCGGTACAAACGGTAAAAGTACTACTACTGCTTTAATAAGCCATATCTTAAATAGTAGCGGTTTAGACTATCCGGTTGCCGGTAATATTGGAGTTTCTGCTTTGCAAGCTAAAGCCAGTAAGGATGGATATGTACTTGAATTGTCTTCTTTTCAGCTAGATCTAGTAAAAACCTTTACAGCTAAAATAGCTGTGCTTCTTAATATAACTCCCGACCATTTAGATAGACATCAGGATATGACCTGCTATATTGCAGCAAAATCTAAGATCTTTGATCGAATGGATCAAGAGAGTTATGCGGTAATTAATATCGATAATGATTATTGTCGTGAAGTCTTTATAAAATTGCAGCAAGAGCAGCGTATAAAGCTAATTCCTTTTTCGGTTACTAAAATTCTTGAACACGGTATTTCGGTAGTTAATAATAAAATTAGCGCTAATTTTTTTGATGGTATAAGTTTTGAATTACGCTGTAATTCAAAAAGTTTTAGACAAGATGAATTTCAAGGTGAGCCTGCGGAGCGTATAAAAATACGTGAGCACAGGCGAGACCTGCAAAATTCGCTTGTATCAAGCTTTATGCATTATGCTGTACCTTTTAATAAAAACCTGCAAGGAGTTCATAATTGTGAGAATATTGCAGCAAGTTATGCAGTAGCTAAAATAATAGGAGTAGAACCTAAAAAAATACTTGAATCTATAAGTAGTTTTCAAAGTTTACCTCATAGGATGCAATATATCGGTAGTATAAATAATATAAGTTTTTACAATGATAGTAAAGCAACAAATGCCATATCTGCCGTGCAATCAATTAAAGTACTCGATAATATTTATTGGCTTGCGGGAGGAATCGCTAAAGAGGGTGGTATTGAGGAAATAAAGCCTTATTTCAGTCAAATTAAGAAAGCTTATTTTTATGGTCAAGCTAAAGAAATATTTGCAAATACTGCTAAGAATATAGTAGATTTTGTAATATGTGATAATCTTGAGCAGGCTTTCGATCTTGCTTATAAGGATGCAGTAGGTGATAACGCGGAGGTAAAAAATATCTTGTTAGCACCTAGTTGTAGCTCATATGATCAGTTTAAAAATTTTGAAGAGCGTGGCGAGTTGTTTATAAAATTGTGTAGTATCCTGTCACCCCGTGGCTTGACCACGGGGTCTAGTTAAAAATACTAAATAATATTAGTATTTTTTATTGTTTTTCTGGATACCGTGGTCAAGCCACGGGGTGACATCAAGGGTGTTTTCCGATCCATGCAATAACATCTATAAATATAGCCATAATTGAATAACTATAATATGAATAACGAAATATCTAATAACTTTATAAAATTATGGTGGCGGAGTACCGATAGGCAAATAATAATTTCTTTAATTATCTTATTTGCTTTTAGTCTAATGCTTGTTACTACCTCAGGTTCAGCAGTAGCAAGTAGAATAGGTCTTGAAGAAAGTTATTTTGTATCTAGACAAATATTTTATTTAGCTGCCGCTTCAGGACTGATATTATTATTTTCATGTCTTAATAAAAAATGGTTAAGGCGTTTTGCAATAGTTGGATTTATTGCTAGTGTAGTTTTATTAATAGCAGTTAAATTTTTTGGCTATGAAGTAAAAGGCGCAGTGCGATGGATTGATATTCTAGGTCTATCTATTCAACCTTCGGAATTTATCAAACCGTTTTTTGCAGTTGTTATGGGCTGGATATTATCGCTAAAATTTAATGATGATTTTCCAAGTTTTACGATTTGTGTAATACTTTATTCTATTGTTGCTATTCTCTTAATTATTCAGCCGGATTTTGGAATGCTTGTAATGATTACGGCAGTTTTCGGTATTCAACTGTTTATTGCGGGTATGCCGATATTTTGGATTGTTTTAGCCGGTTTTTTAGGAATGATAGGAGTAACTATTGCTTATTTTTGGTTACCGCACGTAACGCAAAGAATTAATTCGTTTTTAGATCCAGATAGTAGCGAGAATTATCAAGTTAGTAAGTCTCTTAAGGCTTTTGAGCATGGCGGGTTATATGGACGAGGTCCAGGGGAGGGGGCAGTAAAGCAGGTACTACCCGACTCGCATACGGATTTTATTTTTGCTGTAGCAGGTGAGGAGTTTGGAGCTATTATTTGCCTTATTGTTATAGGTATATTTGCTTTTATAGTATTAAGAAGTCTTATTAAGTTATTAAACGAAACAGATAAATTTGTACAATTCGCTGCTAGCGGTATAATTGCACAATTAGGGCTTCAGGCAATAATTAATATGGGCGTGACTTTACATTTACTGCCTACTAAAGGTATGACATTACCGTTTATTAGTTACGGTGGTTCTTCAACGCTTGCAATAGCTATCGCTACTGGTATGCTTCTTGGCTTTACAAGACACCGAACGCCTTTAAATTCGTACAAAATTCGTAATATTGAAATATGAAAAAAATCATTTTGGTAGCAGGAGGGACGGGGGGACATTTTTTCCCGGCAGTTGCTCTTGGAGAAGAATTAATCAAACGTGGCTATAAAGTTCATTGTATTACTGATTTAAGATGCAAACAATATATAAAGCAGGATATGAAAGTAATTTTTCATATCCTAGATTTAAAACGCTCAGGTAATATTTTCTTGTTTTTACCTAGGTTATCAATTGCAGTTTTAAAGGCTATTAAATTATTATATAATATGAAGCCTTCCGTCACTGTAGGGTTTGGCGGTTATCCTGTTATAGCTCCAATGTTTGCGGCAATTTTTTTAAGAGTACCGATTATAATTCATGAACAGAATTCTTACTTTGGAAAAGTTAATAAATTTTTTGCAAGCTTTGCTAAAAAGATAGCTATTTCTTATGAAAAAATAAAGAATTTACCGGAATTTGCAAAGAGTAAAATAGTAATTACCGGTGGGGTAGTTAGAGAGAATATTAGGGCATTAAAGGTTATAGAAATGTCGTCCCGTGGCTTGACCACGGGGTCCAAAAAGTCTTTGATAAAAGCACTGGACTTCATGGTCAAGCCACGGAATGACAAGCTTTTTACAATATTCATCTTTGGCGGTAGTCAAGGAGCTAAGTTATTTTCAGAGCTGATACCTGCAAGTATCCAAATTTTGATGCAAAAACAGCCAAGTCTTGAATTAAATATAATCCAGCAAGCAGCATTAGATGATCAAGTAAAAATAAAAGATATATACTCGAAATTAAACATTACTTATGAATTTGCTGAATTTTTTGATAATATGGCATTGCAATATAAAGAAGCCGATTTAGTGATTTCAAGAGCAGGAGCATCTACTATAGAAGAATTGACATATATAGGGTTGCCGGCAATCTTTATTCCACTTCCTAGTGCTGCGGATAATCATCAATATTACAATGCAAAATTATTGGAAGATAAAAAAACAGGATGGTGTTTAGAGCAGAATAATATTTCTGCAGGAAAATTAGCAGATAAAATACTCGATTTGATAAGTAATCCAAAAATATTAGAGGATGCTTCACAAAATTTATTAAAAAGAAGAAAAGAAGGGCATAAGCTATTAAGTAACCTAATAGAAGAGGTGATTTAGATTTTGTTTCCCGTCATTATGAGGAAAGACTGTGAGTTTTGACGAAGCAATCTCGTGCTAAAGTCCTGAGATTGCCACGCTCCTTTTAGTCGCTTGCAATGACGGGGTGGGAGACATACAACAAGACCAAAAATACCTCAGAATAACAATAATTTAATTAAGCACATAGTAGTTCGGCTCTTTATCCTTGCAAGTTTGGCCATTATGTGGCATTAATCATAATAGACTTTCTGCATAACTTGCTTCTAAGGGTAATTTGTGCGTCGATCCGGTACTCGCATCCTCACGTACCAAAGCGTACGCTGCGGTGCTGCGTTCCGTGTCTCCTACAAATTCCTCCTTATTAGCTAAGTTGTACAGGAAGTCTAATAAAAGTTTTGGAATAATATAAATATATGTTTAAAAAAATTATAATATTATTTTTAGGAATGTTTTTACTTTCAGCTTGTACAGATAATTTTAGAAGCTATTTTCAAAGATCAGCAAATAACAGATTGGTTGATAGCAAAGGTGCTAAAGGCGGCAAGAGAAAACCTGTATATAATAATAAATATATTACTTTGGCTAAAAAGAATATAGTAGAAGATAATCTTGATTATGATAACGACGATGATGATGACTATGATAGCGATAGTCCTTTAAGAGGAGAAAGAATCGATCCTGTAAAGAGAAATCGTGAAATGTATCTTAAGATGATTAAAAGGGATATAGCAAGGCAAAAAACAAAAGCCGGCTTCGCTGAATCCGATGATGATATGACTTTAAGTAGAGCTAATAAAAAGGTTAGAAAAGACGATAGCGCTAAAGAAAAAAAGATACAAGAGGAATTAAATCAGATAAAAGCCATGCTTAGAGAAACTAAGCGTGATATATCAAAATATACTTGTCCAAATGCTGTAGTAAATCAAAATTATGCCCCGCCCGTTACAAATTATAAGCCTGTAAATTATCCATCGGTAAAAAATAGTAAGCCGGATAATAACAATTCTAAGGTAAAGCAAAAATTTATCCGTGAAGATGATGATAACGGCAGTAATGCTTGTTCGATATAATAAGCCTATTCTTAGCTAAAAGCATCCAGTCTTTAGATATTAGATATATACAGCAATCTCTGATGTAATATATTTATTACTATCATGAAAAGTAAACTCTCAGCAAGTACTGCTAGTCTTACCTTTATAAAAGGCCTTCAAAACCCTATTGTTACTGAAATAAAAGAATTAACAAAAAAATTACATTTTAAAGATCAAGAGCTTGAAAAGCTTACGGGATGACTTCAGATGATGTTTCTATTCAAGCAACAAGAGAACAGATATTATATGCTTTAAGAGCTGTGGAATCTGCAAAACAACATTCAACAGACAAGCATTTATTAAATGACTACGGTATTTGTGTTGCTTACTCATTTGCTCATTATAAAAGAAGCGGTAAGGACATACTAGAATTTGTATCACCTTATTTATTAAAAAACGCATCTGATATGGAATATATTAAGGCATATATTCCTGAAGCATATATAAACGAAAGTAATAAAAATGATGCTATGGAATTGCTTGGTAAACAAGAAGTAAGAGACTATTTAGATCAAAAGCCTTCTAAGTGAGTAAGCACATCGCCTGTACCGTCTACTCCTTCTATAACGGACACATTTAATTATGACAGTGATGAAATTACGGTTGCTGGAGAAGAGAAAACGACGCCGAATACTGAACAAGCTTGATACCACTGTCACGCCGTGGCTTGTCCACGGGGTCTAGTTAAAAATACTAATATTATTAGTATTTTTAGTTGTTTTGCTGGATATCGTGGTCAAGCCACGGTATAACACCGAACGAGTTTCTCGCGCCATACAACAACATTAAGATTTCCAATTTAATTCCGGATAGTTTCTAATTTCAGCTTTATAATTGCTATGCTTTAACCATTTCTTAGCTGTTTCTAAATATAGGCAAATTATCAGTGTGATGTAAAGAGTAAGTAATTGCAATGTGAATAAACCTCCCACTACTGTAAGCCCTAGTGATCTTCTCTCTGCTTCTGTTGCTCCGACTCCAAGAGTAATAGGCATAGCTCTTATTGAGGCAGCTATGGTAGTCATCATAATCGGTCTGAATCGTATTATACATGCTTTATAAATTGTTTCATGCGAGGATTTATTGCCAGTTCTCTCAAGTTCTAAGGCAAAATCGATAATCATGATAGCGTTTTTCTTTACTATACCGATTAACATTATAAGTCCGACAAATCGGTACATATCAAGTGTGCTATTAAATATTAGTAGAGTGAGTAATGCTCCAAATATAGCGGTAGGTAGTCCTAAAAGTATAGTTATAGGATGCACAAAACTTTCATATAACATGCCAAGGATGATGTAAATAACTATAACGGCAAGTCCAAGCAATAAGCTAAGATCGGAAAAAGACGACTGACATGCCTGAACTGTTCCTTGGAAGATTCCCATAATCGTAGCCGGCATTTGTAACTCTCTTATTGCTTGATTAACTTTTGGAACGGCATCACTAATTGAATATCCATCTTGCAGGTTAAATGATACCGTAACTGAAGGTAATTGCCCGAAATGTGAAATACTAAGCGGGCCAACAGTATTAACAATTTTAGCAATGGTAGTTAGCAGTACTAAATTGCCGCTTGCGGAGTTAATATTGACAAAAGATAACATTGACGAATCTGTTTGATATTTAGGATCTAGCTCTAAAATAACGTCATATTGGGTTGTTGGGGTATATAATGTGGAAATCTGCTCAGCACCGTAAGCTGCATATAAGATATTCTGACGTGCTCGACTGATATACCGAGTTTTGCAGCCTTATATCTATCAATCTGCACTAAAGTTTGTGGCTGTGCTATTTGTAAATCCGAAGTTACGTCAATAAAACCTGGCAGCCGTGCGAGCTTGTCCTTTAATTTTGGTGCAAAGCTAAATAGCACATCTTGATCGAGTTCTTGCATAGTATATTGATATTGGCTTTTGGTTGCTTGTCGGTCGATCGTAATAGTAGGTACGTTCTGGATATATACCCTTAAACCTACTGAATGATTTAGTTTTGAACGTAACTGATCTATAACGGCGTCAGCTCCTCTTCTTTGATCACGAGGTTTTAAGCTAATCAAAATCGTACCCTGATTTACGGCAGAGTTTCTACCTGAAATACCTATGGCCAAAATGAATCTATATTAGGATTTTTAAGTAACACATCACTTACTTGTTGCTGTTCTTGCACCATCGCATCAAAAGAAATAGTTTGAGCGGCGTCGGTAAAAACTACAAATAAATAAGCCGTTGCGATGATTACTAAGAGCAATATAAGCATAGTAGTGTTTGAGCTCTACTACTGTTTTTAGACTGCTACCATATTTTTGTTTGACATATTCAAAGACTTTTTCGGTTAGTGGTAGGTCGTCATTGCGAGGCATCACAGACGCCGTGGCAATCTCGGTTGGTTGCCCTGAGAGTGCTTCGTCACTACGTTCGTTCCTCGCAATGACGATCCCTCAAAAACACATTACATAACATAGGAGTTACGGTTGTTGAGATAATTCCTGAAAGCAAAATAGCGGTAATAATAACAACGGCAGGTTCGTGCAGTAGCTTCCCTAAAATTCCGCTCATAAATAATATTAACTCATTATATTCTTGAGCATTTTGTAATTGCCCAGGGGCTCTAATGCTTGAGTAGATATCTTTACCGTATAAAGCTCCGGTCGGTAAATTAACGTTAGCAGAGCTGATAATATTTGATACTTGGTCAAGCCCTATATTATTTGCTGCCATTTTAACAGGGTCAACCTGCACACGCACTGCATATTGCTGTGAGCCGTAAACTTGTACCTGTGCAACACCCGGCAGCATAGATAAACGCTCAGCCATAATTGTTTTGGCGTAATAGTCCACGGTATATAAGGGGGAGAGTATCAGAGGTTAAAGATAAATAAAATATAGGTGCGTCGGCAGGATTTACTTTACGATATGAGGGCGGGGTAGGTAAGTCGTTCGGTAGCTGCTTGTATGTCTTGTGTCGCTGCATCTATATCTCAGTCTAAATTAAACTGCAAAGTAATTTGAGTAGTACCGTTACTATTAACCGAACTCATCGAGTCAATATCTGATATCGTCGAGAATTGCTTTTCAAGCGGTAATGCAACTGAAGATGCCAAGTAGTAGGGTCAGCTCCAGGCAAGCTTACTGAAACCTGAGTAGTCGGGCAGTTGATGTCAGGTAAAACGCTGACCAGTAATAGCCTATAGCCGAATGCTCCAAACAGCAAAATAGTTGCCATGAATAAAGTAGCAAGAACCGGACACTTAATAAATATTTCTGAAATACCCAATTATTTTTTTCCTGTTGTATGGATTTTTCCCGTCATACATATCGTCATTGCGAGCGACTGTAAGAAGCGTGGTAATCTCATGAAATAATGACAAACTCCTAAGATTGCTTTTTGTCAATGACTTTGTAATTTCCTCGCAATGACGCCTGCTCGCAATGACGATTTGACACTACTCCTCCCTAACACTCACCTCTGCTCCGTTAGATAATCGTAGCTGCCCGTTGGTGATTACCGTTTCTCCCTCATCTATACCGCTTTTATAACAGAAAACACTATATCTATATTCTTGACCACGGCTTTATTATCTTGATAACAAATACATAAGGACCTTGATCGTTAGTTTGCATGGCTTTAGACGGAACTATATACGATCGAGATATTTTTCAGGTACGGAGAAGCTGACATAAATAGGCGAGATAGTATTTATAGTTACTAGACTCACAAAATCCGGCGATACTAAATCACCTATATCCACATTACTCTCACTAAGTTTACCATCAAAAGGAGTTACTATTTTTGAATACTCGATTTGTAAATTAGCGTCTGCAATAATTGCTTTATCGCGTTCCATGGTGGCCCTAAGCATATTCATATTAGTTAGCATCTGTAAATACTGCTCTTCCGAAACGGCTTTTCCCTCGTATAAAGCACGATATCTTGCCTCTTCTTTTATAGCATCTTCAAGGTTATAAGTATCACTTAGTAAATTTGCTTGTGCTTGCTGTGATTGATTGTGAAACGGACGAGAATCAATTTCATATAATAAATCACCTGCTTTTACTTCTTGTCCGTTATCAAAATTTACACTTAATATTTGGCCCATAACTTGAGATTGAATATCGGCACTTTGGTAAGTTTCAGCTACTCCTGCAAGTTCTATCACATCAGGTACGTCTTTGCTGATAACTTGTGTTACCTCAACCGGAGCTGTTATAGTGATTTGTTTACTGTTTTTATGATACCCAAACCCCTAATATTACTATTAGTACTAGTAATGTTATCAATATCAAATTCCGCATTATTGTTTTAAGTATTGTTATTTGCCAAAATCAAAAATAGGTCCTGCTATGTGGCCGCCTACCTGCCAAGTTTCAGCTGAGTTAGTAAACAGAGTATTAAGTTTATTGCTACCGAATCCTAATAAGCCTGTTAAAGAAATTTGTGGAAAATAAGTAGCTTTTATTGTGTTTAAGTTTGCATCTGCTGCTAGTAAATTCTACTCTGCTGCTTTAATATCCGGTCTTTGCTCTAAAAGCTCTGATGGTAATATTTTAGGTAATACCGGTAGAGCAGGGAAGTAATCTATTGGTTTATCAAGATAAATTAAGCCGTTTACTATATTTTCAGGAATTCTACCTACTAAAATTTTTAAAGCGGTTTCCTGCTCATGTCTTTGTTATTTTAAAGGCGGCAATGATAACTTAGTAAGTGCAAGCTCGGAAGCAGCTTCACTAACCGATATTAAATCACCTACGCCAAGATTATATAATTTCTAATTTATAAATTTCCGTTTAAGCCTCAATTAGCTTTTCAGTTAGATAGATTTGTTTGTCTAATGCTAAAAGATTAAAGTAACTTATAGTGACGTTACTTATAACCGATAAACGTACCGCTCTGCCTTGCTATACTCGCTTGCAAGGAAAGTTTTTTTAGCCGATTCACTAGAGCGTGGGCGGCTGCCCCTATGAATCCAGCTCGTAATTAAGCACGCTTGCTAGCCCAAAATTATTAGAGAATTTCGGCTAATGCGGTGCTTTTGTTTCTTTACTGTTTTTTGTTCGATTTGCTCCGCCTTGTAAATTGATTTGTGGAAATCGATAAGAATTAATAAGGTTAAGCTGTGCTTTCGCTGCTAGCACATTACTCATTGCCAGCTCAATATCGGAGTTACCGGTTAAAGATTCTTCGATTAGGTTATCTAACACCGGATCGTTAAATTGCAGCCACCACTTGGAGGATGCATTATTATTTTGTTCTAGAGAATAATTATTCCAAGTAGCAGGTAATGAGAGTTTAGGGGGAATATTATCGTGTTTTGCATTACAACCACATAGAAGCAATGATGAAATCGATAAAACTAGAATATATTTTAAGTAAATGAAAAATCGGCATACGAAGTTCATCGAGTAAGTTCATTAAAATAAATTCATATTACTTAATATTAATTATGAATCTTTAAACCGCTATGTCAATATAGACTATTATTTTTTCAACTAACTATTTTTATAATTACGTAATAATGTTGCTACAGCGTATTTTAGAAAGCTTGATATAAGTGAATTTTGCAGGATTCGCCTGTGTTCACGTATTTTGATACGCTGTGTAGGCTCACCCTTAAATTCATCTTATCTGAAGTTTTCTAAAATATGCTGTAACTTTTCAGACACAACTTTAATGTCATAATTTTGTTTGAGAGTAAGGTAGGCATTTTTAGAAAATTCTTTTGCTTTTATAGGGTTCTCTATTAGATAGACAATTTTTTCTGCTAAATCTTCAGCAGAGCCGGCTTTACAAATAAGCCCGTCTTGCATGTCGCTTAAGATTGCTGCAGGCCCTTCAGTATCTGTACTAACGATAGGCACGCTTGCCTCCATTGCTTCAAGCACTATAATTCCAAACGGTTCATGAAGAGACGGTAAGCAAAAAATATCTATTTGTTTAAAGAATTTATCTCTAGCGTTAACCCATCCCGTAAATGATATTTGATCTTGTAAATTAAGTTTATGTGCTAAAGCAATTAAATTATCTTTTTCCTCGCCGCTTCCACCTATAACTGCATGAAGATCATATTTTTTTTCTTTTAAAATTTTGATAGCTTTAATAAAAATATCAACACCTTTCTTAGCTACAAATCTTGCTAGTACACCAATTACGACAGGTTTTCTATATGTTTTATTTGGAAGCAAGTCTTTAGCAATATTTATCATATTCGGTAGGATGCATATCCTAGATTCGGCAAAGTTATTTTTTAGTAAAAATTCTTTCATATGATGCGTCAAGGCAATAACAAAATCACATTTACGTAGTCCTTTTAAACTATAATTATGAGCGATACCGATTAATTTTATATTTTGTGATTTAGCAAATTTACTAAAATTTATTGCTCTATTACCGTGTGCTATAATTATATCGGGCTTAGTCTTATGAATTATATACTTAAGAATAAGTACCGAGAGTAAATCAAACGGTACCATATTAGGTAGTTTTAAGCTTTGTTTGTGTAGAAAGGAATTTATTTTTGCCTTGTAAGAAGTGATATTTATAATCTCAATTTTTTGCATCTCTAAAGCAGTACTATAATCTAAAAATGCTTGTTGAATGCCGCCAAGGTCACGACTTAGCATAATATTAAGGATCTTCATTACTATAATTGCTCGATTTCGTTTTCTGTTAAACCGGTAAAATCTATAATTTTATCTAAAGGTTTATTTTTTTGCTAACATTTTTTTAGCTATAGAAATTTTTTGTCTTGCTTCCCCTTTAGCTTCAGCATCCATAATTTTCTGCTCTTCTACGGCTAGATTATCCATTTCGGTTTTTATCATTTTTTCATAAGTATTTAACTCTTTTTCAGACCAACTAGCTTGATCCAAAGCATACAAAGCTTTTTTAATAATAAAATCATGACCTATCAAATTCTCCATTTCTTCTAGAGTGCTTTCATATGCATGTTTAAAGAAATATGCCCATTTTTCTTGAAGGTTCTCTAATTGATCTAATTCTTTATTAAATTTCGCAAGCTCTAAAAAGATAAAATAAAAATCTTGTAGGTCGTTCTCATAAGTTTTAGTATCAAGTAATCTATTATCTGATCTCCAATCTTTTTTATCGAGCAATAAAATAAAATCGGCAATAGCTAAGAATATTACTCCTCGAAGTTTTGCATATACTGCCATTTTTTTTATGATCTTCATCTTCTTTTATTGTTTGTCTTGAATAGGCCTTTGCTGCATAAAGCTGAGCTCGTTTTTCAAAATCTGGATGTTTGCTGACCTGTATCTCTACAATAATATTGAGTACCGTATTTATCTCTACATAATACATCAACTATAGATTGTCTATAAGCAGCGATATCGGGATCTTAGATTGTTTTTAAAAAAGTAACTTCGGTAATTACTTCTTTTTCCGTATAACCAAAATGTTATTTAGAAAATGAATAAGTATATCCTTATTTTTTTTCTGTACCGAAAATTTTTAAAAATGCATAGTTATTTTTAGGGTCTAAGAAACGTGAAATTAGCATAATAGTCTATATTTTTATATATCATCACGTCATTATAGCAAATTCCAAGAAATTTGCTATAATACAATTTCCTAATATGTAAAACATTATGATTAGTAAAATTAATTTTGTAAAAATGCATGGTCTCGGTAATGATTTTGTTATTGTTAACAAACGAGATTTATCAAGTTCATATGATTTATCGCAGTTAGCAAAAAATATGGCTGAGCGTCATACAGGTATCGGTTGCGATCAGTTTATTATTTATGAAGAGCATAATGATTTTTATGAAATGATTATATATAACATAGACGGCTCTAGTGCTAAATTATGCGGTAATGCTACAAGATGTTTAGCCAAGTTAATTTATCTTGATACGGGAAAGAAAGATATTACCGTAATGGTAGGCAATAAAAAATTGCTATGTAATGTCAATGATGAAAATAATATTAGCGTTAATGTAGGAAGCGTTAGTTTTAATGAAGCTTGGATGCCAAGTCGTGATAAAGTTTGGGAATTTGCAGAGCGTTATATGATTGATTTAAAGGAAACTATTTGCGTTGATATAGGTAATCCGCATTTGGTTATTTTTAGTAAGTTAGAACCTCAAGATCAAAAAATTGTCGGTGAAAAATTGCAGGCTAAGGAATTATTCACAGATGGGGTAAACGTTAATTTTGCTGAAGTAAAAGATAATAAAATCTATTTATCCGTTTGGGAGCGGGGTGCAGGGTTAACGCTTGCTTGCGGAAGCGGAGCTTGCGGTAGTTTTGCTGTCGGTTTAAAGCTCGGTTTTATCCATTCACCAAGTACTATAGTCTTTAAGCACGGTAACCTTACTATGAGAGAAGAAAACGGTAATATAATAATGCAAGGGGCAGCTACGCTTGTAGCACGTGGGGAATATTATTGTGAGCAATAATTTAAGACAAGACGTAGTAACATTTGGCTGTAGACTTAATATTTACGAAAGTGAGATAATACGAAAAAACTTGGAATTGTCCGGTATCGATAATGTGGCAGTATTCAATACTTGTGCGGTAACTAAAGCAGCTGAGCAACAAGCAAGACAAGCTATACGCAAGGCTAAAAAAAATAATCCTGATTTAAAAATTATTGTTACCGGCTGTAGTGCTCAAACAAGTCCGCAAATGTACGGTAATATGCCGGAAGTTGATAAAGTTATAGGTAATGAAGAGAAGTTATTACCTAATTACTACCAAATTACCGATGCAAAAATAACAGTTAACGATATAATGTCGGTGAAAGAGACGGCAAGTCATTTAGTAAGTAGCTTTGACGGTAAGTCTCGTGCTTTTATTCAGGTACAAAACGGTTGTGATCATTTTTGTACTTTCTGTATTATCCCTTATGGTAGAGGAAAAAGTAGATCAGTAGCAATAGGAGCTATAGCAGAGCAGGTAAAGCATTTGGTATTAAACGGCTTTAAAGAAGTAGTTTTTACCGGTGTCGATGTTACGGCTTACGGTAGTGATTTGCCGGGAAGTCCAACATTCGCACAAATGATTAAACGAGTGTTGAATTTAGTTCCTGAATTAAAGAGGCTTAGATTATCTTCAATAGATGTTGCAGAAATAGATGATGAACTTTTTGAGCTTATAGCTTATAGTGAAAGGATAATGCCGCATTTGCATATTAGCTTGCAAGCAGGCGACGATATGATATTAAAACGTATGAAAAGACGTCATAATAGAGCAAACGTAATAGAGTTTTGTCGGAAGCTGCGGGCAATAAGACCGGAAGTATCTTTTGGTGCGGATATTATAGCTGGTTTCCCGACTGAAACCCCTGAAATGTTTGAAAATACAAGAAAATTAATTTCAGAGGCGGAATTACAATATTTACATGTTTTTCCTTATTCGGAAAGAGAAGGAACGCCTGCAGCACGTATGCCACAAGTACCTAAAAATATAAGAAAAGAAAGGGCAGAAATTTTAAGGCAAGAAGGGCAAAACCAGTTGACCGCATTCTTTAAAAAACATATAGGACAGAAAGTAGAGTTATTAGTAGAGAATAATAATATTGCCCATACCGAAAATTTTATTCCGGTAAAGCTAGATAAACCTTTAGAAATAGGGCAGATATTTAAAGCGAAGTTGGTGGGGATAGAAGAGAATTATATGAAGTGTATGTTGGTTTAACGTCATTGCGAGGAGGTATTGTTGCGTAGATACTGAAGGTCGTCACTGCGAGGAGCCGTAGGCAACGCGGCAATCCAGAAAATAATTAAAAAAATTCTGTAAATCAGAATTTTTAACTGGATTGCTTAGTCAAGTGCTATGCAATTTCCTCGCAATGACGGATAAACAGGTCCACGCAACAATACCTCCTCGCAATGACGTTCTACCGTACAATAAAAAATCAAAAACAAAAAAACAATCATGGAAAATATAGAAACAATATTAAGGCTTGCTGAGGACAAAATCTTATTAGTACAAAACTTAAAAGCTCTGCAAGAATATAAAGTAGAATTTTTAGGCAAGAACGGTATAGTGACCGGTGAGCTTAAAAAATTAGGTAGTTTAAATGAACAGGAACGTAAAGAATTTGGCTTAAAAATCAATAAATTAAAAGATAAAATACAGAATATAATAAAAGCAAAAGAAGAAATTTTAGAGGAGCAGGAACTAAATTTTAAACTTGCTGCCGATAAAATTGATTTAACAATCCCTGCACGGAGATATAAACAAGGTTCTATTCATCCAATAACACAATGTAGTGAGGAGTTAATACAAGTATTTTCGCAGTTTGGTTTTATTATAGAAAACGGACCGAATATCGAGAATGATTTTCATAATTTTACCGCTCTCAATTTTGAAGATGATCATCCCGCAAGGCAAATGCATGATACTTTTTATTTGAAAAGTCAGGAAAATAATAAGCCGCTGTTATTACGTACTCATACCTCAACAGTGCAGATTAGAGCTATGAAAAACGGCAAACCGCCTTTTAGGTTTATAGCACCGGGTAGGACTTATAGATCGGATTCGGATATGACGCATACGCCAATGTTCCACCAAATAGAAGGGCTTGTTATTGATAAAAATATCAATATGGGACATTTAAAATATGTTATCACGGCATTTATAAAAAGCTTTTTTGAAAATTCTAATATTGAATTACGTTTTAGACCCAGCTTTTTCCCATTTACCGAACCTTCTGCCGAAGTGGATATTCGGATGAATAAAAACGATAAATGGCTTGAGGTCCTTGGTTGTGGGATGGTTCATCCAAACGTGCTTAAAAATGTTGGTATCGATAGCAGCGAGTATCAAGGTTTTGCTTTTGGACTTGGAGTAGAGCGTTTTGCAATGTTAAAATATAATATCAAAGATTTAAGACAATTTTTTGAAGGAGATATGCGTTGGCTTAAACATTATAATTTTGGGAGCTTTGATATACCGAATTTAGCAGGAGGGCTTACGAAATGAAATTTACGTTATCATGGTTAAAACAATTTTTGGAGACATCGGCTTCAGTTACTGAAATTGCCGAAGCCCTAACAGCTATTGGCCTTGAAGTGGAAGAGGTGATAGATAAAGCGGCGGAGTTGCAAAAGTTTGAAGTAGCATATATTACAAATATTAAACCTCACCCGTCAGCTGATAAATTAAAGCTTTGTAATGTTGAGACTAAAAGTGGTATGCTGCAAATAGTTTGTGGTGCGCGTAATGCAAGAGCAGGTATAAAAGTGGTACTTGCAAATATCGGAATAGAAATACCAAACGGTAAATTTAAGATTAAGGAATCTGTTATTAGAGGCGCAAAAAGCTGTGGTATGCTTTGCTCTGAAGAGGAATTACTGCTAGCTTCAGAGTCTGAAGGGATTATAGAGCTACCTGAAGATGCCGTAGTTGGAGAGAATTTTACTAAATATTACGGTTTAGATGATCCTATATTTGTTATTCACGTTGCTCCTAATCGTGGTGATGTACTTGGAGTGTACGGCATCGCAAGAGATTTAGCAGCTAAAGGAATAGGAATACTTAAAGAGCTAGAAATTTCAGAAATAAAGAGTACATTTATTTCTAAAATGAAGCTTAACGTGCAAGATAAAGAAGCCTGTCCGTTATTTACTTTTAGAGAGATAAGAAATTTAAAAAATAAACCAAGCCCTGATTGGTTGCAGAAATTATTAAAAAATGTTGGGGTAAAAACTATTTCAAGCTTAGTGGATGTAACAAATTATATTGCCTATAGCTTTGGGCAGCCGATGCATGCTTACGATGCAGAT
Source organism: Rickettsia amblyommatis (assembly GCF_002078335.1). Classification (NCBI taxonomy): domain Bacteria; kingdom Pseudomonadati; phylum Pseudomonadota; class Alphaproteobacteria; order Rickettsiales; family Rickettsiaceae; genus Rickettsia; species Rickettsia amblyommatis. Next base: position 1,098,484 of record NZ_CP015012.1, read on the forward strand.
AGGATAAAAGGGGGCATTACTGTAGCACGTCATTGCGAGAAGCGTAGCGACGAAGCAATCTCAGGACAACAAAATGAGATTGCCACGGCTGCTTTGCAGCCTCGCAATGACGTAGCTAAATTCCACGCCCTAAACGGCAAAGAATATCTACTTACCGAAAATGATTTAGTTATAAAAGATGAAAGCGGTATTCAAGGTCTGGCCGGTATCATTGGCGAGGCTGATAGTAGTTGTACTGATAGTACGACTAATATAATACTCGAAGCTGCTTGTTTTAATGCTAAAATGGTTGCAGCTAGCGGGCGAAGATTCCAAATTGATACGGATGCTAGATATCGTAATGAGCGTAATATCGATAGAAATTTTACGGAAAAGGCTTTGGACATAGCAACTAATCTTATTTTGTCAATATGCGGAAACGGTGAAGTATCGGAAGTAGTGAAAGTCGGTGAAAAAGAATCACAAAAAAAACCTTTAGATTTTTCAGCATGTTATTTAGCAAAAATTATAGGAATTAAACTAAATATCAAAGCGATAGAAACCATATTAAATAAACTAGGATTTATTACGGATGTTAAAGGTGAGATTATAAAGGTAATAGCTCCTTCTTGGCGTCACGATATAACTATTTTAGAAGATATAGCGGAAGAAATTGCTCGTATTTACGGCTATGATAAAATAGAGAGTATAAAATTACCCGCACTAGACCAAGATAATAATACGCTAAGAGAGCATAAAAGAATATCTAGTTTTAAAAGGATATTAGCAAGCAAAGGCTATGATGAGGTAGTAACTAACTCTTTTATGAGTAGTGAAGATGCAAAGTTGTTTGCGGCATTAAAAGAAGAGTTGTTTTTGCTTAATCCTATTAGCATAGGAGACAATTATATGCGTCCTACTATACTGCCGAATTTGTTAAGTATAGTAAGTAAAAATCTAGCACGCTCTATAAAAGATATGGCTTTTTTTGAAGTTGGACCAAGTTTTATAGATTTAAATACGGAAGCAATTTATTTGACGGCAATTATAAGCGGTTCATATAATAATAAAAATCCTCATTCGCTTGGGCGAGGCTATGATGTTTTTGATCTTAAAGGCGATTTAGAGTTGGTAGCTGATTATGCAGGACTATCTATAGATAAATGTATAGCAATAAATGGGACAGTATTGCCACAATATTATCATCCAACTAGAGCAGTAAATATAGGGCTTGGTAAAAATTTATTAGGTCATTTTGGGCAGATACACCCTAAAATCTTGAAATATTACGATATTAATCAGGAAATATTTGCATTCGAGCTAAATATTACGAATTTGCCGTTGATAAAAGCTAAATTCGGTAAAAGAGACGAATTTGCAGTATCGGATTTCCAAGCTAATTTTAGAGATTATGCATTTATTGTTGATCAAGATCATAGAGTCGGTGAAATAATATCATATATAAATAATTTTAATAAAAAGCTTGTCAAATCAGTTATATTATTTGATATTTATAGCGGTGATAAATTACCTGAAGGTAAAAAATCTATAGCGGTTAAAATAGAGCTACAAGCAGATGATCGGACGTTATCTGATACTGATTTAAATTCGTTCAGTAAAAATTTAGTTGCTGCCATCTCGCAAAAATTTCAAGGAACATTAAGAGAATAACAATATGTTAAAATTAATAGTTGAAACAAAAACGTTAGTTCAGTCCCTAGGGTTTGCAAGTTCCGTTGTTGAAAAACGTAATGTAATACCTGAATATGCAAACATTAAATTATCGGCAAAAGACAGCAATCTAGAGCTTAGTTCCACTAATATGGATTTGTACTTAAGTCAAAAAATAGCAGTACAGGTAGTAAGTGAAGGTGAATTTACCGTTTCTACGAAAACTCTAAATGATATAGTCCGAAAACTTCCGGATTCCGAGCTTACATTAACAGATCTCGGTACAACGGGACTTGAGATCAAAGGAAAAAATTGTAAATTTAATTTATTTACTTTGCCGGTTAGTTCTTTTCCTGCAATGGATAGTATTAATCCTGAAGCAAGTTTTAAAATTTCCTGCACGGATTTTGCTAAAATAATCGAATCGACAAAATTTTCGGTTTCTTTAGATGAAACTCGTTATAATTTAAACGGTGTTTATTTACACATAAAAGACAAAGAGTTTTATTCAGCAAGTACCGATGGGCATAGACTTTCGATTTCATGGGTAACATTAGAAAAACAAATAAAGAATTTTGGAGTTATATTACCGCAAAAAAGTGCAGAGGAAATTTTAAAAATCGTTAAAGATCCTAAAAATATAAATGAAGATATAGAAATTTTATTAAGTAGCAATAAGATTAAATTTATATGTAACGAAAATACTATTATGCTATCAAAGCTTATAGACGGTACTTTCCCTGATTATAGTGCTTTTATTCCGGAAAGCAGCAGCTCAAAATTAGTAATTAATCGAAAAATATTTGCAGATAGTATAGAAAGGATAGCGATAATAACCGTTGAAAAATTTAGAGCAGTAAAATTATCGTTATCTCGTGAAACCTTAGAGATTAGTGCCGTCGGTGAAGCAAGAGGTAACGCAAAAGAGGTTATTAATTCTTCACAAGATAAGGACAGTTTTTATGAATATAATAGTGATGAGTCTTTAGCTATAGGCTTTAACCCGCAATATTTGGAAGATGTCTTAAAAGCAGTGAAATCGGATTTAGTAGAACTATATTTTTCAGATGTTTCAGCACCGGTACTTATTAAATTTCCTGAGAATCCTAAAGATATTTTTGTCGTCATGCCTGTTAAGGTGTAAGTTTTATGAGAACCGGAATATATAAGTATTACAAAGAAAAATTATATCAAGTTATAGATACTGCAAAACATACTGGAGCTTTGCAAGAGTTAGTAGTTTATAAAGCATTATATGATAATTTCCAGCTTTGGGTAAGGCCGCTTGAAATGTTTAACGAAAAGGTTTTATTACACGGCAAAAATATTCCACGTTTTGGATTTATTTCTGAGAAATAATTAAATCTGCCCGATGTCATTCCCGCGTAGACGGGAATGACATCGAGTGGGTTTTTTGAGCCATATAACAATGCCAAAGAACGGTGGGAAGAAATAATTTTTGACTAATAGCTAAAGCTTCTCTATTATTTCCCTCAAGCACACTAATTAAATATTGGTTATGAAGAAAATTATCGGATTATTTTTTGTAATTATACTTAGTGCAATAAGTACTCGTATCTTAGCGGGTGATTATCCAAAAACAGAACGAGAGCAGCAATGGGACGAAGTAGGTTCTATAGCAGGTGAAGAAGGATTAGTTTTTAGACCGGGTAGGGTTAAGAACGAATCTACTAAAGCTGTAGGAGGTTCAGTTAATAAATATCTCTGGCAAGCAGCATTAGAGACTATAAGTGTTGCTCCCCTTGCATCAGCCGACTCAAACGGCGGCGTGATTATTACGGAATGGTATAGCCCACGTTCTAATCCTAATTTTCGATTTAAAATAAATATATTTATTAAAGACGATGTAATAAGCCCTGATTCAATTGAAGTGAAAGTATTTGAAGAAATGTTTAAAAATAAACAATGGGTACTTAATGAAAACACCTCAAATCTTGCTATCACGCTTGAAGATAAAATTTTAAGAAAAGCTAGAGATATATATATTAATAGTGTGAGGTAATAACAGTATTTCCGTCATGGCGAGGAAATTACGGAGTAATTGACGAAGCAATCTCAGGATATTTGATGAGATTGCCGTGCAGTCTACGACTGCTCGCAATGATGATGCAGTATATAAATTAAAAAAATATGAACCAAATAGAACAAAAATGGCAGCACATTTGGCAAGAAGAAAAAGCTTTTGAGGTATCAAATGCGAGTAGCAAGCCAAAATATTACGTACTTGAAATGCTGCCTTATCCTTCCGGTAAAATCCATGTAGGTCACGTACGCAACTATTCTATAGGTGATGTTATTGCAAGGTTTATGACTATGCAAGGTTTGAATGTGCTTCATCCGATGGGCTGGGATGCTTTCGGGTTACCTGCCGAAAATGCCGCAATAAAAAATAATTCTCACCCAAAAAAATGGACATATTCTAATATCGAGAATATGAAAAAGCAGCTAAAATCTATGGGCTTTTCTTATGATTGGTCTAGAGAGATAAATAGTTGCGATCCTGAGTATTATAAACATGAGCAGAAATTCTTTTTAGAGCTTTATGAACGAAATCTTGCTTATCAAAAAGAATCGCTTGTTAATTGGGATCCGGTTGATAATACCGTGCTTGCGAATGAACAAGTTGTAGACGGGCGGGGTTGGCGTTCAGGTGCAATAGTTGCAAAACGTTATTTAAAGCAATGGTTCTTAAAAATTACCGATTATGCTGAAGAATTATTAAACGAAATTCAGAATTTAAAAGCGTGGCCTGAAGCTGTTCGGTCTATGCAAGAGAAATGGATAGGTAAATCGATAGGTGCTAATTTTCATTTCAAAATTAAGGATAATGAAGAGACTACTATAGAAGTATTCTCAACCAAACCTGAAACCATTTTTGGTGCTAGCTTTATAGGAATTGCCTTTAATCATCCGATAATAGAGCGGTTAGTTTCTAAAACACCTGAAATACTCGCTTTTATAACTAAATGCTCGCATATTACAGGAAGTAGCGAACTAGAAAAGGCTGAAAAGGAAGGTGTATTTACTGGTCTTTTTGTTACTCATCCTTTCGATTCAAATATAGTTTTACCGGTTATTATTACTAATTTTATGCTAATGGATTATGGCACTGGTGCAATATTTGGTTGCCCTGCTCATGACGAACATGACCATGAATTAGCTGTTAAAATGAATTTATCTATTAAACAAGTAATTAAAGCAGATATGGATGTACAAAAGACCGCTTATACGGAAGATGGAATTTTAATTAATTCGGGTTTTCTAAACGGCTTAACTAGTAACGAAGCGAAACAAGAAGTCATCGGAGAATTTGAGAAACTAGGCATAGGTAAACGCAGCGTAAATTATCATCTAAAAGATTGGGGGATTTCAAGGCAGCGCTTTTGGGGATGTCCTATTCCTATGATTCACTGCGAAACTTGTGGCATAGTTCCCGTACCTTACAAAGACTTACCCGTTACTTTACCTGATGATGTAAATTTTGACGGTCACGGCAATCCGCTTGATCATCATCCTAGTTGGAAACATGTTAATTGTCCGAAATGCGATAAGCCGGCTGTGCGTGAAACCGATACTTTTGATACATTTTTTGAATCATCTTGGTATTTTACGAGATATTGCAATAGCAATGCTACAGAGATGACTGATAAAAAAGCTTGTGATTACTGGCTACCGGTCGATAAATATATAGGCGGCATTGAACATGCGGTAATGCATTTATTATATGCAAGGTTTTTCACAAAAGTAATGGACGAACAGAATTACGTAAGCGTTCGAGAGCCTTTTAAAGGGCTATTTACTCAAGGTATGGTGTTACATGCCACTTACAAAGATGAACATAATAATTGGTTATATCCTGAAGAAGTAGTTAAAAAGGGTAATGAATTTTTTCATAAAGAAAGCAATAACAGAGTAGTGCAGGGACGCATTGAAAAGATGAGTAAGTCTAAAAAGAATCTTATCGATCTTGAGACAATGCAAGAGCAATATGGGGCAGATGCTATTAGGCTTTTTGTACTGTCCGATAGTCCGCCTGAGAAAGATCTAGAATGGTCGGCAAGCGCTATTGAAGGCTGCTCACGTTTTATTAATAAGCTTGAGTATATGTTTAAGGCGATAGATTCTTTAAAAGATGATGTGAATAGCGAGATTAATAAAGAGCTTAATAGGTTAGTACATTTTACAATAAAGCACGTCGCCGAAGATATAAAGCATTTTGTCCTAAACAGAGCAATAGCACGTATGCGCGAGCTTTCTAATGCTATATCTGCTGAAATATCCAAAGATAAAATTGATGTTAAAACCGTAAGGCATGGCTTTAATGTTTTAGTACAGCTACTAAATCCTTTTATCCCGCATATTACGGAAGAAATTTGGCAGAAGCTTGGCAATAAAGAGCGATTATATAATTCGTCTTTTCCTGCATTTGATGAATCAATGCTAGAGTTAGATACATATATTATGGCAGTGCAGGTTAACGGCAAACTCCGTGATACCTATGAGTTTAAAACTTCCGTAAGTGAAGATGAAATAAAGCAAGTTACCGTCAGTCTGCCAAAGGTACAAAAGTTCTTAGAAGGGAAAGAGCCGAAGAAGATTATCCTCGTTCCTCGTAAAATTGTGAATATACTCGTTTAATTTGGAAAATTGGCTACGTCGTCTTGGTAAGTCCTAGGATGCTCACGTATTAATATACGCTCCGCTCCTCGGCTTACAGACTCCTTGCTCTTTTCCAAATTAAACTTCGTCTATCTACTTTTCATTTATCAGAAGTATATTATTTTTTGAATCTGTCATCCCGCAACTTGATCACGGGATCTAGTTTAAAATACTAAAATTATTAGTACTTTAAGTTATTTTTAAATACCGTGGTCAAGCCGCAGTATGACACCTAACATACTGTTATTGTATTACCACCATACTAACCCAAAAAAAGTAGTAGTATTACCTAAAACTACCTCCTTATGTTTATCTAATGAAGAGTCATAATGCTGCTTCGTCTCATTTATAAAATTACTGCAATTATTATGGTAAGTACCTTTTGAAGCACCCTTATAACTCTGATAAGATGAAGTTTCATAATGCATCTTCTCTAAGGTAATAGTAAATATTGTCTGTTATTAGCATTAATACTTTATCTATTATATAATTGGCTGCCCACCAAAATGCGGCAAAAACACCGCCATCAATACTTAAAGTGTCTTCTTCTGTTTCACAAGTTATAACCCTAGGATAACAGAGGTTTGCTATACTATCTAGACTTAGATTTAAATCTGACTCCTAGCACGTCTATTTTTTTCTATTAGTCATAAAGATCCCCTTTTTAGTTACTAATGAAATGATACTACTTGCAGCAGAGCTACGAGGTATCTATTCAAAAAGTTTTAATTAGTATATCACGAAGCAGAGCTTCGGGGAATTAAACCCTGAGAGATTAAACTTTTTGTATAACTTGCGTCTAAGGGTAAATTTGTATGTCAATTTGTATGTCAATCTGGTACTCACATCCTCACGTATTTTTATATATGCTGCGGTGGCAAGTGCCTCCGTGTTTCCTTCAAATTCTTCCCTATTAGCTACATTATGCAATAAGTCTATTGTAGGCTTAGTAATTTAAAAAAATCAATTAGCTATTAAAGAGTGCCCTGATTTTGTACCTGAAGTCAATAAATGGTATTAATAAATTAATGCATGAAAATATCGATTTCATTCCAACCGATAAGGTCTAAATTAGCTCTTGTCGGTAAAAAACGGAAAATATCTTGGGCAAGTTCATACCTATTTTCTTTAAGTAGCATTTTTTGTAAAATATCTTTTAACTGATGCAAATAAAGCACATCTTTTGCTGCATATTCTTGTTGTTCTGCAGATAAATTATCAGTACCCCAATAGGAAGATTGTTGTTGTTTTGAAATATTTATATTAAGCAATTCTCGGCACAAATCCTTAAGCCCATGATTATCGGTATAAGTTCTAACTAGTTTTGAAGATATTTTAGTACAAAAGATATTTTCTAAATCTATACTTAAATATTTTTTTATGGATGCTAGATCAAATCTAGCAAAATGAAATATCTTGCATCTAGTTTTATCTAGTAATAATGCTTTTAAATTAGGAGCTGTATAATCTTGATTTGTAAAATGAACAAGATGAGCTTCACCATTGCCGTTACTAAATTGTAGCAAACATAGTTTATCTCTGTGTAGATTTAGCCCCATTGTCTCGGTATCTATAGCTAGATCTCCTTCAAGTTCAAAATTATTAGGTAGGTCGTTTTGATAAATTTTTATAGTCATAAATGATTGTTAATTCCTTTTAATCAATAATGTTGTTGTGCGGATCGAAAAACGCGTTCTGTGTCATACCGTGGCTTGACCACAGTATCCAAAAAAAATTTAAAAAGACTGGATCCCGCGATCAAGTCGCGGGATGACAACAAAGTTTTGTTATTGGTGATTAAACACCTGCTCATTTGGAGCAGCTACTCCTAAAACTTTCTTTGCTTGTTCTTCTAACATATCTTTATTTAGAGATTCCGTTCGAAGTAATTTGACGTTATGCTCAAGTTCTACTCTTTCTGCTCGTAAGCCTTTTAGTTCATCATAAGCTTTTTCAAGCTCCCTATTTACTTTTAAATATGCAATAATCCCTTTGTTACCATATATGCAATGAAAAACAAAATATCCAAGCAGTAAAGCTAAAAAGATATTTAAAATTATTTTTTTAGAATGATTATTTAAATGTATTATCATAAATATATATTCATAAGAAATAATATCGGAGCGGTTAAAATAATGCTATCAAATCTGTCTAGCACTCCTCCATGACCGGGTATTATATGACCGCTATCTTTAATATTAAATTTTCGCTTAAAATATGAAACAAATAAATCACTTAATTGAGCTATTAATGCTAATATACAACTAATTATAAACAAATAAATTTTATTTGAAAAATAGTAATTTGCAATATGAAAGTTTGGTATAAAACTAACTAATACCGCAACTAAACCTGCTGATAATACTCCCGTCACTAAACCGCTCCAGGTTTTTTTAGGACTAAGTTTCGGAGCAAGTTTTGCTCCTTTAAAAGTTTTGCCGCCAATCATAGCGAAAGTATCTACCGACCACATTATGCAAAAATAAAGCATAATAAGCCATCTATTGGTATCTTCCATACTTAAAAATATTAATAGGCTTATAGGAATCGGAATAATAATTAGCCCGATTAATAGATAAGGAATAGAAGAGTAGGTCATATTATACCATTCACTTAACATTCCCGTACCTACTAATATCATTAGAATATAGAATAAAGGCTTATGCCATAATATAGCTACGACAAATAACGGAACTAAAACTATACCGGACAGGATTCTTAAATATATGTTTGATTTTTGTTTATCTTTTGCCAAATGTTCTTTTCCTTTTTGAGTAATCATTTATAGCTTCTTGTAGATCATCTTTATTAAAATCAGGCCAATATTTGGGTGAGAAATATAATTCAGCATAAGCTGCTTGCCAAAGCAAGAAATTACTGATGCGATAAACTCCGCCCGGTCTTATTAATAAATCTACATCCGGCATTTCAGGATCATATAAAGCGTGTTGTATATCGCTGTTACTTACTGCTTTTTTACCGCTTGTAATAATTTTTGTGCAGGCATCAACTATTTCTTGACGACTTCCATAACTAAAAGCTATACAAAGTGTTATTTTATTATTATTTTTCGTTAACTCTATAGCATTATTTATTTGTTTTTGCAATGAGCTACTTAATAAATTAAGCCTACCTATTACTTTTATTTTAACGCCGTTTTTGTGTAAATTATTTAATTCGGTTTTTAAATAAATACTTAATAATTTTATTAAGAAATCTACTTCCGTGCTTGAGCGTTGCCAATTTTCGGAAGAGAAAGTATATAAAGTTATATAAGGTATGTTAAGGTTAATAAACTCAGGCAGTAATTCACGCATTTTATCGGCTCCTGCTTTATGCCCTTCAGATTTTGTTAAGTTATGCCGATCTGCCCAACGAGCATTACCGTCCATTATTATTGCTAAATGTTTTATGTTAGTCATTATTTTATATTTTAGATGTTGCTGCATGGATCGATTGTTCCGTCATTGCGAGCGACTAAAAGGAGCGTGGCAATCTCATGAAACAATATAAAATTTCTGAGATTGTCACGCCCTCGGCTTTGCCTCTCCTCGCAATGACGATTTGGTATCTACACGGGAAGGACATCGGTAGTCATATTTTAGGTATTTCGATTCTTACCGATAGTCCGCCTAAATCCTGGCTATCTTCTAAATAAATAGAGCCTTTATGATCGTTTATTATTTCTTTAGTAATAGCAAGCCCAAGTCCTACGTTACTTGCATTATCAAGCTGTCTTGCTTTATCTGATCTATAAAACGGTTTAAATACAAGGTGTGTTTCCGTATCATCTATACCGGGACCGTTATCCTCAATAATTATAGCTACGGTAGATGAATTATCTTTTGAGGATATCTTAATTTTAGTTCCATATTTTATAGCGTTACCGATTAAATTAGACAAGGCTCTTTCAAAAGCATTCGGCTTAATGCGTACTTCTAGTTTATCTAAATTAGTAGATTTTATAAATTCAATATTTACATGTGACCATTTGTTAAAAAAACGTTCCATCCAAGGTAATAATAAAATGTCTTCAAATTCTTCTATACTTTCACCTTTAGCAAAATCTAAATAAGAATTTATCATTTGCTGCATAGTTAATATATCTTGTTTTAACCCTTCGATTTCTTCGCTTTCTTCCATCAATTCAAGTTGTAGCTTCATTCTTGTTAAAGGAGTTCTAAGGTCATGAGAAATCATAGCAAGTATAGTGGTTTTTTTAGTAATTTGTTTTTCAATACGAGCTTTCATTTTTAAAAAAGCAAGTCCTGCTTTTCTTATTTCTAAGGCGCCTGAAGGTTTGAAATTTTTGTCTTTTAAAACACCTCGACCAAATTTATCCATGCTATCCGCAAGAGTGAGTATTGATTTAATTTGATTTTTGGAGAAAATAATAGAAACAGAAAGTAATATAACAGTTAAAGATATAATCCATAAAACAAATATATATACTGTAGGATTAAGTAGTAACTTTGCAGGAAAAGTAATATATAATACTCCATCTTGTAATTCTAAAAATACTTCAATTTTATTTTCCTTATTTAGTTTAACTATATTTTTTTCATGGATTTTTGTAGCTAAAATATTTTTAAATATAGTTAAAGGTTCACCTAATTTAGGTTGTTTTATAGATAACTGTTTATTCAGCTGAAACTGATAAGATAAATTAAGATAATTTTCTGATAAATGGGTTATCTCTCTTGAATTATTTCTATGTTCTTTAATCAATGATTCTATTTCATTGATAATAATAGTACTAGTATAATATGAAACATTATACCAATGACGATCGTAAAACAAAAATATAGCAACAATTTGTCCTATTAAAATCGGAATGATTATAATAAACATAAACCGTACAAATAATGTTCTCGGTAAAGCATATTTCAAAGAGCTTGATACAAGCGAATTTTTCAAGACTCGTCTGTGCTCACGTATTTTTATACGCTGTGCAGGCTCGCTTTTAAATTTATCTTGTCTGAAGCTCTTTGAAATATGCTGTAATAATTTAGATATAAAGTGCATAGCCCTCATTACGCACGGTTTTTAAATATTTCGGCTCTTTTGGGTTGTCTTCTATTTTGCTTCTTATTCTTGTAATTTGTACATCGATAGAACGCATACTAAGCCCTCCCATTATTTTTGACAGTTCAAAACGACTAGTAGATTTACCGGAATTTTTTATTAATATATCAAGTAATTTTTGTTCAGTAGAGCTAAGAGATACAATTTGATTATTCTTGGTAAATTCTTTTGTATCGGAATTATAAAAATTATTGCCGAATTTAATTATATTCGTTTCTTTTTTAAAGTTATTATAATTATTGATTAAGTTATTGATCCGAAGTAATAATTCTCGCGGTTCAAAAGGTTTAGTTATATAATCAGAGGCACCGGCTTCAAGTCCTTTAACACGGTCATCGGCTTCCGATAAAGCAGTAAGCATAACTATAGGAATATTATTACCGGCATCCCTTATAGTAGTAGCAAAATCAAGCCCTGTTATTTCAGGTAACATAACATCTAAAATAATTAAATCATAGTTAGAAGTTTTTAATAAATTTTTAGCTTCTATGACTGAGCTTGCCGTTGATACTAACAACGCGTTTTTATTTAAAAATTGCTTTAAAAGTGCTAATATTCTGCTATCATCATCAACGATTAAAATATGTGCTTCGTATGTATGCATGTATACTCGTTTAATTTAAAAAAATTGTATTTCACTATTGTCATCCCGTGGCTTGACCACGGGATCTTATGTAGCAGGCTGTGTTTTGAGGTCCTGCGATCAAGTCGCGGGATCACTTTAAATACTACTGGATTCCCGCTTTTGCGGGAATGACATAAGAGCTACGGCCGTATAGCTCACGACGATTGACAATACTTTAATATAAATATAGGTTAATGACAATGATAAAACTAGAGCAAGTTTTTTGGCATGTTTGGATTAACGGTGATTTAGTTCCTTATCAATTTGCAAGGATTCATGTTTTGACTCATAGCCTGCATTATTCAGGATCGGTATTTGAGGGGGAGAGAGCTTATAACGGCAAAGTTTTTAAACTAAAAGAACATACGGCAAGATTAATAAAATCAGCAGAAGCATTAGGTTTGAAAGTACCTTATAATGTAGACGAGATAATAAAAGCTCATGAACTTGTAATAAAACAAAATAATATTAAGGATGCATATATAAGATCGCTTATTTGGTGCGGAGACGAGTCGCTAAATATCACTAATCAGTATTTATCTACTAATCTTTTGATTGCCGGTATTCCATCTATGCCGAGGTCTTTTGAGAAAGGTATAAATTTGCATGTAGGCCGCTGGCGTAAAGCAATGCCTGATAGCACCCCGGTGCAATCTAAATCCGCCGCTCAATATAATATGGCAATAACGAGTAAAAAAGAAGCTAAGGCTCTTGGCTATGATGATGCATTATTACTTGATTATGAAGGGTATATTGCTGAATGCACTACAACAAATATTTTCTTTGTTAAAGATAAAATATTATATACTCCAATTGCCGATAGGTTTTTAAACGGTATAACAAGACAGACTATTATTGAAATTGCACAAGATTTAAGTCTAGAAGTAAAAGAAGAGCGTTTAAAATTAGAGCAAATAGAGAATTTTACCGGATGTTTTGTTACAGGCACGGCAATTGAGGTACAAAATATTGATTCTATAGATCTTGGCAATAAAAAGATTATTTTTGATGATCATAAAATTGCAGATCGTTTGAAAGAAGAGTATGGGCGTGTTGTTAGGGAGTAGAAGAAACGTCATTGCGAGGCGGTATTGCCTGTGTATGGATACCGAGTCGTCATTGCGAGCAGTAGTAGACTGCGTGGCAATCTCATAAAATAATAACAAACTCCTGAGATTGCTGTGTCGAATTACTACGTAATTCTTCTCGCAATGACGATTTAATAAGCTCAACAATTAAAATCAAAAAAATCATGCATAACATATTTAAAGGTTTAATTACCGCACTTATAACACCTTTTAAAGATAATAAGTTAGACTTATATGCTTTAGAGAGAATTGTAAAACATCAAATAAAGCATGAAGTCGATGCAGTATTAATTGCAGGCTCAACGGGAGAAAGTAGTAGTTTAAGCTTTGAAGAATATAAATTATTATTGCAAACTAGCGTAGAAATTGTTAATAAGTGTATTCCTATAATAAGCGGGTGTTCATCAAATAATACTACTTATGCAAGAGCACTTGCAGCAGAATCTACAAAAATCGGAGTAGATGGTTTTATGGCTAGTCCACCATCTTATGTCAAACCTACTCAACACGGGATTTATAAGCATTTTGAAGCATTGCATGAAGCGTGTAATATACCTATTATGTTATATTCAGCTCCAACTAGAATCGGAGTAGATTTTTCTGATGAGACAATATTGAGACTTAGCAAGCTACCGCGTATTTTAGCATTAAAAGATTGTGGTGTAGATTTAGAACGTCCATTGCGGATCAGAGCAACAGTTAAAAAGGATTTCAATATTTTAACCGGTAATGATGAAGTAGTCTTAGCTTTTAACGCTCAAGGTGGGGTAGGGTGGACTTCTGTAGCCTCGAATATTGTTCCTAATATATGTAAAGAGCTATTAGAAAAATGGAATAAGAACGATACTAAAGGAGCATTAGAAATCCATCAGAAATTACTGCCTTTATATACAGCATTATTTGTAGAATCTAATCCGATTCCGATAAAATATGCTGCACATTATTTAGGTTTATGTGAAAATGAAATTAGACTCCCATTAACTGAAGCAAGCGATAGTGCCAAAAAACAAATTGAAAACATCGTAACATCACTCTCTATAAAAATATGACCGAATATAAGAAAGTTATTGCACAAAATAAGAAAGCCCTTTTTAATTATTTTATTGAAGAAAGATTAGAAGCGGGTATTGTATTAAAGGGTAGTGAAGTACAGTCTCTGCGTCAAGGCAAAGCTTCTATAGCAGAAAGTCATGCGGCAGATATCGGACATGAGGTATTTTTGTATAACTGCCATATTGCAGAATATGAAAAAGCGAATAGATTTAATCATGCTACTCGTAGACCGCGTAAGTTATTGTTGCATACTAAAGAGATAAAGAAAATTATCGGTAGAATTAGAATAAAAGGCTATACGCTAGTAGCTCTTTCTATGTATTTTAATAAAAAAAATAAAGTGAAAGTTGAACTTGGTATTGCTAAAGGTAAGAAATTACATGATAAAAGAGAGTCAATTAAAGAAAAAGACTGGAAAAGAGATCAGAGCAGATTAATAAGACAGAAGTAATGGACTTTGCTACACCGGATGACAAGCCGGCTTTGTTACATAGCTCGTTTTATGTCATTCCCGCTTTCGCGGGAATGACATATAGAGTTACTTAGACTTTAGGAAGATATAAAATTTTTAAAAAAAGGTATTTATGCAGCATATTATAGGTAAAATATTGGTTATGTTTGTAGTTGTGATAGGAGTTTTATTTGTTTTCAAAACAATGAAAACTTATTCTACAAATCCGGTTTCCGTTGAGGTTAAACAAAGCGAAGATGCAAGAAAATGTGAAGAGGAAAGAGTACAAGAAATAATCAAAGATTATTTGCTTAAAACTCCGGAAATAATAATAGAATCAATAGAAGGGTTGCAAAAACGTAAAGTACAGGAAAATGAGACTAAAGTTAATAACTATCTCAAAGATAATAAGTTAGGTATTGAAGATAGCACAAGCTTTCCTGTTATAGGCAATAAAGACGGTGATGTAACAATAATTGTTTTTTATGATTACAATTGTTCTTATTGTAAAAAAAGCGATGCTTCTATAAATGAATTATTGCAAAACGATCCAAAAGTTAAAGTTGTATTACGACCGCTTCCTATCCTTGGAGATGCTTCCGAATATCTTGCAAGAATAGTTTTAGCCGTTTATAAGGTTAATCCAAGTAAATTCAAAGCTGTTCATGATGAATTAATAAAAATAAGAGATGTTTCTAAGGAATCTATAAAAGAATTGTTAACTGAGAATGGCTTAAATGCTACGGAAATTGAAGAAATTGCCGATAGCAATGAGATTAAAGATTTAATTACTCAAAATATGAAAATAGCTAGAAGTCTTAGAATTCAAGGAGTACCTGCGTATATAATTGATTCAAAATTAATACCTGGGTTAATAGATTTCCCACAATTACTAAATATAGTTAAAGAAATTAGGGATAATAAGAGTTCTTAAGAATTGTTGCGTAGACCAGTAAATGCTTTTTATGTTATTCCCGCGAAAGCATTGTTGCATGGATACCAAATCATCATTGCAAGGAGCAAAGCGACGTGGCAATCTTGTCAAGCATCCTGAAATTGCTTCGTCAATTACTTACGTGATTTCCTCACAATGACGACCTTCAGTCTCCACGCAACAAGGTCTGGTAGGAATGACAGCAATTGCTCTTGAATAACTTTAGCCTTTATTGAGTAAATCCAACATAGTTTTGCCGATATCGGCAGGGGATCTAGTGATAGTTACGCCGGCACTTTGTAGCGCTTCAAGCTTATCTTCGGCACTTCCTGTTCCTCCGGTAATAATAGCTCCGGCATGTCCCATTCTTTTACCTGGAGGTGCTGTAATACCTGCAATAAAGCTTACTATAGGTTTCTTGATTTTTGACTGCTTGATAAACTCAGCTGCATCTTCTTCTGCATTACCGCCAATTTCACCGATCATAATAATTGCTTTTGTTTCATCATCTTTCAAAAACATCTCAATACAATCAACAAAATTAGTGCCGTTAACAGGATCGCCACCTATACCGACACACGTAGATTGTCCAAGTCCTACTGCTGTTGTCTGCGCTACTGCTTCATAAGTTAGAGTACCTGATCTTGAAACAATACCTATAGTTCCTCTTTTATGAATATGCCCAGGCATAATACCGATTTTACATTCACCCGGTGTGATAACTCCAGGGCAGTTAGGACCGATTAATCTAGTTTTAGAACCGACTAAAGCGCGTTTTACTTTCACCATATCAAGCACCGGAATTCCTTCCGTTATACATACTACTACTTCAATTTTGGCATCGATTGCTTCTAATATCGAATCAGCGGCAAAGCCGGGCGGAACATATATAACGCTTGCATTTGCACCGGTTTTTGCTTTTGCTTCATGTACGGTATTATATACAGGTAAATCAAGGTGAGTATGACCGCCTTTGCCGGGTGTAACACCGCCAACCATGTTAGTGCCGTACGCTATCGCTTGTTCAGAGTGAAAAGTTCCTTGTGAACCAGTAAAACCCTGACAGATAACTTGTGTTTTTTTATTTATTAATATTGCCATGTTAAATAATTTTTATTGTTTTTATTTTACTTTGATGTCATCTCGCGACTTGATCGCGGGACCCAGTCCTTTTTTAATTTTTTTATGGATACTGTGGTCAAGCCATGGTATGACACTGAACTGGTTTTTCAAGCCATACAACAAGGTCAATACCGGCATAGCTCATGACGGTTATCTACCGTATCGCTTCAACTATTTTATTTGCCGCATCTGCTAAATCATGTGCCGGTATTATTTCTAAACCGGAATTTGATAAAATTTCTTCGCCTTTTTCAACGTTTGTACCGGCTAAACGAACTACTAATGGTACTTTTATACCTATGTCTTTTGCAGCTGCAATAATCCCTTCTGCTATAATATCACAACGCATGATACCGCCGAAAATATTAACTAGAATCCCTTGTACTTCTTTATCAGATAAAATTATTTTTAAAGCTTCTTTTACACGCTCACGATCAGCTCCACCACCGACATCCAAGAAATTAGCAGGCGAAGCACCGTAAAGTTTAATAATATCCATAGTGGCCATGGCAAGACCGGCACCGTTAACCATGCAACCGATATTACCGTCCATTTTTACATAGCTAAGTCCTGCATTTGCTGCTCTAGTTTCTAGAGGATCTTCTTCATCATGATCACGCATTGCCGTAATATTCGGATGCTGAAATAAGCCGTTGTCGTCAAAAGTAATTTTTGCATCTAAAGCTAATAAGTTCCCGTCGCTATTTACAATTAATGGGTTGATTTCAATTTGTGCTGCATCGGTTTCAATAAAAGCATTATAGATTGATTTTACTATTTCTTTCATCTGTTTGGCTTGGTTATCCTTAAAGCCTAACTCATAAGCTATGCCTCGCATATGAAAATCTTGTAAACCAGTTGCAGGATCAACGGAAAATTTAATAATTTTTTCCGGAGTTTTTTCTGCTACTTCTTCAATATCAACTCCTCCTTCTGTAGAAGCTATGAAAGTAATACAGCTAGCCGATCTATCAAATACTATACTAAAATAATATTCTTTTACAATATCACAACCTGATTCGATATAAAGACGGTTTACTTTTTGTCCTTGAGGTCCTGTTTGATGCGTTACTAAATTAATACCAAACATGTCATGAGCAACTTTTTTGGCTTCTTCTTTACTCTTAACAACCTTAACACCGCCTGCTTTACCTCTACCGCCGGCATGTATTTGTGCTTTAACTACATATACTTCCGTATTTAATTTATCTATGGTTTCATTAATCTTTGCGGTTTTCGTAACAACTAGCCCGGTGGAAGTAGGTACGCCGTATTTTCTTAAAATCTCTTTTGCTTGATATTCATGAATATTCATTTTAAATAATTTATTTAAGTTGTTATTAATTTTTATGGATAAGATGCATTTTTAATTTCTCTTACTATGTCTTTATCAAACGTGATAAACTGATTAGCACTATTGACTTCTCCTTCTGCAACAATCATATAGTCGGCAAAGTCTGCTTTACCTTTAATATATTTCTCAGCAGCTGATATTATTATGTCTCGATGCCCAATGATAAAGCCGGAATTATCAATAAGATTAATTACTGCTTCATAAATTTCCTGGCGAGTAAATTTATTTACTTTTAGCACCCATACAAATTCATGCATATGATGCAATAAAAATCTTATTAGGGATGTTATTTTTTAAGAAATTTTGAGCTGCTTGACCTTGTATTTTATCATCTTCAAGAAAAGTACGAGTTAAGATGTTAGTGTCAATTCCTATCATTTTCGATAACCGCAATATTAATAGCTTCATCTACATCCACCGGACCGTTTTTAGCTTTATGCTTACCTTTACCAAAAAAGCTATAGATATCTTTTTTTATAGGAAGCAATTCTAATATTTCATTTTTTTGTAGTTAATTATTAACTCAGAGCCTGAATGTAAACCAAGTTTATTGCTTATATATTTAAGTATCACTACCTGTCCTTTCTATGAGACTACTACTCTGGCATTTAATACTAATATAGTAAGTTATCTGATCTTACTTTGTATATAAAACACAATTTATTATATGTCAATAAGTTTATAATGAGGTTACTCATTCAACATCCTCTTTAATACGTTATCTTTCCTAATAAAGTTAGTATATGCAAAATAATTAAAGCAGTAAATAAGCAGCCTTTTTATGGATTTTTTTAAAGATTTTGGCAAATTGTAAATCTGGAGCAAAAGAATTTATAGTAAACAAACCATAAAAATCAATATGATGGTTTGATAAAATAGTCATTAGAAGCCGCTTATCGGCATTAATAACATTAAAAGCTATAGCAAATTTATATTAATATTAGCGGCTTTTTTTTGCCAATTCGGCATATCTTCCGGTAGCAAAACATTAGCATTATAGAATTTCCATAAAAGCCTTATTATTACTAACGATAAAACAACTATACCGGCTGCTTCATGTATCCCGTATAATTGCCATTTTAAAGGAAGTGCTACGAAATTATCCATTAAGAAAAACCGACAACGAGCATTGCTATAACTATAATGCTCATGATCCAGTGAAAAAGTTTTGCAATTAAGCCATAAGAATTTTCAGTATTTGTAAGTAGCATGATAGTACTCCAATAAATTATTCTGAACTTACCTAATGTCATTTTCGCTCTTCTATGTCATTCTTGCGAAAGCAAGAATCTAAAAAACAATTAAAAATACTAATAACTATTAGTATTTTTCACTAGATCCCGTGGTCAAAAGCCACGGGGTGACACCGAGTCACGGTATGACAGTTTCTTCTTAATTCCCAACTGCCGTATCTATAATTTTTTCTGCCTCTGTACCGCTAATTTTTTCTTTATCATTCAGAATGAGATTAGCATTCTTTAAGTCATCTCCTATATGTTCCGCTCTTCCTTTTAAAATCTTAGCTAAAAACTGCTCAGCAAGAGCGTAATATGAGATTCTATTACCGGGTTTTGCAAATCCATGACCTTCATCTTTGTAAAGTGCATAAACTACCGGTATATGCTTTGCTTGCATGCTGTTTACAATCTGTTCTGATTCTGCCTGCACGACTCTCACATCGTGAACACCTTGTGCTATAAATAAAGGCTTTTTGATATTATCAACAAAATTAATCGGTGATCTTTGTCTTAAAAACTCTTTTTCTTCTTCAGTATCCCAAGGTCCTATACGTGTTTTATATATACTTAACAATGGTGTCATATAAGGAGCTTTAGATTGCACATGAGTTAATAAATTAGACATACCGACAACGTCAACACCGCAAGCAAATACGTCAGGCGTCATGGTAAGACCTACAAGCGTTGCATAACCTCCATAGCTTCCGCCCATAATACAAACTTTATCAGAATCAACTATATTATTCTTAATAGCCCAGTTAACACCATCAATTAAATCGGTGTGCATTTTACCGGCATATTCTAAATTACCGGCGTTTAAGAAATCTTTCCCAAAACCGTTAGAACCACGGTAATTTATACTTAAAACTGCGTAACCACGATTTGCAAGCCACTGATGCTCAGGATTGTATCCCCAGCTATCACGTACCCACGGACCACCGTGGACATTTAAAATTAGAGGTACTTTTCTATCGGGTATATTATTTTTATCGAGCTTTACATCATTTGGAAAAGTGATATAGCTAACTAAATCAAGCCCGTCACGTGACTTGATAATTATCGGTATCATCTTAGCAAGATTATATTGCTCAAGTTCTTTGCGATTAGTAAATAAAAACTCAGCTTTTTTATTTGCCCTATCATATTTATAATATTTCACCGGTGCATTATCAGCCATATAAGCAACGATCCAAGTTTTATCGTCTAGCGTCCTACTATTAATAATTAAATCACCGCGATCAATAGATTGCAAATATTTAATATCATCTTCAATATCTTTATCTAATATTTTATATGAGACTCTATCATAATCTATAGATACTGCTTGCGGAGTTTGTTTTGTGGGATGAACTGTAAATAAGCCAATATCGGCTTTTGCATCTTCGGCTAATATTTCTTCACTACCTGTAGCTAGTGTTATAGCTTTAAGTGCAGAGGTATTACGATTACGTCCCTCTAGCATATATAAAGTTTCACCACTAGAATCAAAACCAAGTATGGAAGTGTTAAAAGAATCTTCCATTGATATCTTAGTAAATAACTTTGGTTCTCCGTCTTTTAATTCATAATATTCAACAGCTCCGTCTTTATCTAGTAAGCTACCGAATCTTAAATTTAAATTTTCATCGGTTACATAATCAGTAAATCTATCATTTTTATAAATCAGTTCTTTTTCTAGAGTATCTAGATTTAATTTGTAAATATCAAAATATTCAGGATTACGCTCATTTAAATATATTAATATCTCATTTGGCTTCTTATGACTTGCTCCGGCTATTTCGGCTTTAACTCCTTTTGTGGGAGTAAGTAATTTTGTCTCTTTTGTCTCTATGTTATAGCTATAAATGCGGTCATTTTCATCACCGTTAAAATCTTGGGTATATAAAATATTTTTATTATTATAAGCTTTAGCATAAGACCAAATACCGCGTCCTTTGTCATGGGTTATGGCTTCTGCTTTACTAATATCATCTGAGGGTGCTAGCCAAATGTTTAATACACCGTCTTTCGGTGCAACATATAGAATATATTTGCCGTCGTGGGTTAGAGAAACCCTTGCTTTATCAGGGTTACCGAATAAAACTTTTCTGGGGATTATTTGATTGTTATCCGTTATCGTTTGCGTTTGAAACATAAAAATACCGACACTTACTATTAATATAGTGCCTATAATATAGAAAATTTTACTCATTACTATTAGTTTTGTAGTCTTTTGATATCATTCCCGCTTTCGCGGAAATGATATTCAGGTCATAAAATATAATTGCTACACTCTCTCAATATTGCTTAAAAACCAATCAACTTCTTTGGTATTAGCATTACGTGTAAATGTCCATTCTTCTTTTAAATCTTCGATTTTGTCAACTACATTTTTACCTTGAAATAGTAATTTAATAAATATGTTATTACCGAACATGTAAATTTCTGAATATTTTGCACTTAAAGCCGATGAATCAAAAAAATCACCATAGGACGGTGTTATTTTTTCAAATTCTTCCAAGTATCTTTTATCTATCAGCTCAGATAATTCTTTAGCATCTTTTTTATAAGCAGCTTCTATAATCATTTGAAAAGCAGTTTTAGCATTATTTATGAATTTAACCGGATCAAAGGAGTGAAGGCGTTTATGGACTTGTGCCATTCCATCTACAACCGCAGTTATATTATGTTCCACTATTATATCTTTAAAAGCTTTAATATCTTGGGCTGTTGGAATATTTTTTTCTTCTTTATTAGATTTAACTGTACTGTAAGTTACGTCTTTAATAACCGGTTCGCCAAAATAAGATTTTTGCTTTGTCTGTTCCTCTTCTGAAGTAGAACCGAGAGTCGTAATTAATTTGTTGATAATGTAAAAGGTAATAACGGCAAAAATTAATAACTCTATTATTTGAGGAGACATTTTCTATTTATTTTTATTAAAAGATTATTCTGATATCTTAATATAAAAAAATAATCTTTTAAAGTTATTTAATAAAAATAAGGATTTATTTTTTATTTGATTTATACTTAAAGTTTAAAAAGTAACTAAAAATATCTTGATTATTATGATATTATCGTTTTGTAAATGATGTTTAAACTTCATCATTGTAAAACATTTATAGCCTTTAGTCCATGTATGCTAGGGGGCTGTTGTACTAAAGCTTAATTTTTAAGCGTTTTTAGTATAACGGATAATTATTGTTTTCAATGATTGAGTTTATCCTCTAGCACCTATCTATCTATTCACTTTTAATTGACGAATGAACTGGCGAGCTGGTAATTTCAATTATATAATGCAAAATAGTAGCTATTGTAACCGAAGTAGCAAATTTAAGCCATAAAGGAGTTGGATAAATCCAGTAATATGCTACAAAAAATTCTGTAATTAAAAGCAGAAAGGTATAAAGCATATGAAATGTAACCTAGAAAATATGTTGTTGGATTATCGAAAATAAGTTTATTTAATCCTGAATCATTAGATGTTCCAATAATTATTAAGGATGAGCCAACGGCCACCAAAGTGTTTCTGCATTAATTATAATAAAAATATAAGCAAAAACAGCAATGCCTACAAATGTAATAATATCATAAATAATATAATTAAGTTTCAAAGATTTTATATGTTTTGTAATAAAAAATGTTATACAACCAAAAATAAATACACCTAAAAACATTATTAAGCTTTTACCATAAGCAAATTGTACTCTTGCGTTATACTAATATGGGTCTGCAGCCATTGAAAAGCATAAGGAGCAGAAATTATCCAATAAGATATAAATAACAAGATTATCAATAACTTAATTATTGATAATCTTTGTATCAATGATATTAAAAAAGGAAATAATTAATATGCAAACATTTCCGTACTTATTGAACATCAAGGTTGATTCCAAGATACTAAATCCGTGAACCCCCATGCTTGAATAAGGAACACATTAAGAAGAAAAGTATAAGAATTATCGGAGGGTGAAAGAATTTCTGGAAAAATCGATTCTGCATTAATACGCATAAAAGCATAAATAAATGTAAGGGATAAACTCTGGCAATACGTGCAAATAAAAAACTTTTATAACTAACGGTATGTGTATAAAATCTAGTATTATATACTACATAACATAAAATAAAGCCGGATAACACAAAAAATATTACGACCCCAAGACCGCCAAATCTTGCTATATTCATTCCAATTGAGTTACCTGACCAATTATATGTGGCGTGTAAGAAGAATACCCATAATGCAGCATACCCGCGTAAACCTGTTAATCCTTTTATTTCTTTTAAGTTATCTATTTTGTTATGCATATTTAAGTTATAACATTACTGATTAAAATATGGCATGATACAATAACCTAAATATTAAAACAATTTATTAATAATAATTTTTTTAATAAACTATTAGATTCTTATATTCAGAGGTCTTTTAATAAGTGTGCCACTTTTATAGCATTATCAAATCCGTGATCGTAATGAAATCTTATATCAGGCGAGAATTTCATATTTATTTTATTAGTAATAAAATTTCTGATAGCATTTTTAGAATTATTTAATGCATCCATAATTTCATCTATTGTTAGTTTAGTATTAAAAGGCAAGAAATAACAATTAGCTATTTTGAGATCAGCAGTAACTATAACTTTCATAATAGTGAGAGGACAATCAAAAAGTCTGCTATCCAGCATTTTGCCACGCCTTAGAATTTCTATTAATGCTTCATTTATAATGCTTGCTAATTTTTGTTGTCTATGAGAATTAGTTTTGGTTAATTTTTTCATGAGTTAAAATATATATAATTCTAAGGCATAATAGCATGCTTTTGCCAAACAACCAATACCTAAAAATTTTAGAAATTTTGTTTTAAAAAAACCGGAGAATAAAGAAATAAAGCTTCCCCAAAAAGAAAATGCCATTAAGAAAATTATAAATATCTCATATTTATAATATAGTTTTGTTAAATTTTTATGTCTTAAAATATTTTGTGCATTTTTGGAAGCATAAAAGATATTTAAAACTATTCTTCCAAAAATATAATTGACTGCATTACCGCTAAGAGAAGCACAAATAGCTACTAACAGCATTATTAAACTATTATAGCCTCCGAACATTTTCATAGCATGAAATATTAGTTCATTCTGAAAACCTATAACAAGATTTGAGACAAAACTATCAACAAATAATAAACTATATGCTTCAAATTGATTCATGAATGTAATATATTAAATTTTGATTAGGGGCATTAATCGTCATTGCGAGGAAAAACTGTAAGTTTTGACGAAGCAATCTCGTGCCAAAATCCTGAGGTTGCCATGCTCCCTATGGGCGCTCGCAATGACGATTTCCACAACCCTTACTTCTAACACCAAAATAAAGTAACTGGCAATGAAAAAGCAAATTATTTATCCTGATTTTATAGCACGAATTTTTTCTACGGCACTTGATTTATCATTATTTGCCTTTATAGCAATTCCAATATCACAATTTTGTTCTTTTAATTTATTATGGTTGTTCTTTAATGATTATTTCCTTAGCAATAACATTAATCTTCATAATCCCAATGAAATGTTTAACTCGGTTATGAGTCAGGAATTTTATGAATATCTTAAAACAGGCAATTTTAATAAATATATTTTGTTTAATATTTCAATTTTTGCTACTAATATATTAGTAATAGGCTCATATTTCATAACGCTTTGGTATTATAAAGGTGCAACGCTTAGTAAAATGTTTTTACGTATGAAAATCGTAGATGCCATAACATTAAATCGTCCGACTTTAAAGCAGTTAATTAAAAGATTTTTAGGGTATATGACTTTTCCTATCGGTATTTTTTTCATACTTTTTTCTTCTAAAAAACAAGCATTACATGATAAAATAGCCGGAACCGTCGTTATTAAGTCTTAAATATACTCCTAAGTAATAGACGAAGTTTAATTTGGAAAAGATCAAGGAGTATATAGGGCGAGGAGCGGAGCGTATACTTAATAGGTGAGTACCGCAGTTCTTATAATACGACGTAGCTCATTTTTCAAATTAAACAAGTATATTTATGAATGAAACAAATGATAATGATATAGATCAGCTAATTTATCTTTTTTCAAAATTACCCGGTCTTGGTATTAGATCGGCAAGGCGTATAGCGCTTTACCTATTGCAAGATAAAGACGTAAGGTTAAAAAGCCTGATTAATAATCTTGTAGAGATAGATAAGAAAATAGTAAAATGCGAGATTTGCGGTAATATGGATACGGAAAATATTTGCCGTATTTGTTCTTCTGAATATAGAGATAAATCAATTATTGCTATTGTCGAAACTGTGGCTGAATTATGGGCAATGGAGCGTAGCGGTAATTTTAAAGGTTTATATCATGTACTCGGTCATAATTTATCGGCAGCTAGTAGACAAAACCCTAGCATACTGCGGTTACCTGAACTACTTAAAAGATGTTTTGCAGAAAATATTAAAGAAGTTATTATTGCTACTAATTCTACTTTAGAAGGTCAGACTACTGCTTATTTTATTACAGAATATTTAAAAGAGCAGCCTGCTAAAATTTCTCGCCTTGCGAGCGGTATACCTATCGGAGGTGAACTTGATTATTTAGATGAGGGTACCGTATCTGCCGCTATTAACCTACGCCAACCTTTTGAGTAAAAATTAATAATTTTATTAAAGTTATAGTGAATCTTGATGAAATTCTAGATGATGTTCGCCGGCGAATTTTATTACATCATTATGATTTCCTTGATGATCAAAATTTATCAGTAATTCACCTTCGTGTGAATGTAATATATTTGTGAATAAACGCTGGTCGCCATCAATTTTAATTTCAACTGCTTTTTTGCCGATAAATTTAACGCCGTTATCCCCCTGTTGTCTATATTATTATATCTTTCTTTAAGGCATTTATAAATTTATCACATTGCTTCTTATCTAATTTTTCGCTAATTCTTCCATAACATTCAAGTCCTTGATATTTGCCTAAAGCAGTAGTGTTATTACTTGTAATTTCTCCTTCTTGATTAACTTTCCAACTGCTGTAACTAGGAATAACCTGCCCGATAGTATGAAGTAAATGTGTATTTTTATTGATTGATAATATTCATGAATTTCTATAGGATTTTGATTTTCATACTGCTCTAGCTCTTCTTTAAGTGATAATAAACCAATATATTTCTGTATCTTTTCGTGATCATTAGCTAGCTTTGCAGCTGTGAGTCCATTCTCAGTGGCTTCCTGATTTTTATTATCATATTGTAAAATTTCCTCAACTTTCTTTAACGCTAAGTCGTATTTCTTAATTGCTATTAAACAAGTGATAATCTTATTAATTTTTTCTATAGCTTGTGCTTGTGCAAAATTAAGGTTGCTAACAAGAGCTTCGATATGAATGTGGTTAATATATTCTTCAGGATTTAATAAAAATGCTATGTCCTGGAAGATATTACTGAGATATGGAGTTATTTTATTTTTAGGTATTGTTTTGTATAAATTGTTTAGCTAATTCATATTGTTTGGTATATAATAAGGCTGTTGTCGATAGTAATATAGCACCACCAATGGAGTTGCTAATTTCGATTCACTCATCCTTTAGGTTTGCTTCATTCACAATTCTCTCAGCAGCAGAATATTGATTGTATTTGGCAATATATTGAAAACATTGAAACTGTTCTTTACTATCTTTAGATAAATTGTCTTGGTTAATTAGATTTAATTTAGCTTCAGCAATTTCAGCTAAATTAAAACTCATTGCTGTCAAAATTTTGATATCTGTAGGAGCATTTTTGATTAAATTTTTTGCTTCTGTTGCCCTTTCGTTAAGTAAATAAATATTAAATAAGTTATAGATTGAATCGCTATCGTTTGGTCGATCCTTTAAAATGCGTAATAATTGCTCTTCGTCTAATGATAATTTTTCTGTATTATTATAGGCTACTGATAGATTATAACGGCAAAAATAGATGAATTTACTTTCCTGTTTTTGCTCATTGTTTACTAGATTCGCTAGTCGTGGTGCAAATAATGTTATTATTTCATCATATTTTTGGTAGCAAGCAATATTTTAGAAAAAGAGCTTAGAATAGCAAAATCTTCTATATTTGCTAATTGTTTAATAATATCAAGTTGAAATTCAGGTTTTACAAATAATAATATTTAGATATTTCTGATACCATTCTCCTATAGTTTTAAGTAAATTTAAAACTATAGGTGCTGATTTAAATATATCTTTCGCTACTTCTTCCATTAATGAAATATTCTTTTCTACTACGGCTAAACGAAAAATATTTTCCTTAGCGATAAATTTATTGATAATCTTAGTGATAGGGTTAGAAGAATTGGAGCTATAGGTTTGAAAAATATTTCTACTTTAGAATTTTTATTAATCAAAGCATTATATTCACTAATCTCATAATCTTTAAATAACTCATGATTTTTAAGTTCTTCGTAACTGTAATACACATTCCAATAGCTTTTTTGGGGTTTTGACCTCTTTTATCTTCTTAATTGCTAAATTAGCAAATTCTGAAGCTAATTTTGAATTTTTTATTTCTTCAATAGTGCTTTATTTTTTATATCAAAATCTTTAACTATTGCTGAGTACAATTCTATAGCTGTATTTAAGGTAATATTGCGAGTTTTAAGTGGTAACCATACAATATGGTTATTTTCGGAAAAGTTAATAGAAGGCTTTTTTGATTTCATATATGATGCCTAGTTATTTTTAACAAGACATCATACATTAGTTTAATGCTTAGTCAAAACATTATTAATATTTTTTAATAATTACCCACCGAATTGCTCTTTAATAATTCTATCTTCCAGAGTATGGTTTTTATTAAAGAGCAGTGTGATAGGCTTATCCTTAGTAGATTTAATGGTAACATTTGTGATATTATTAAACTCCTGAAAGTCGGCAGTAGCATTTACCGGTCGTTTATTTGTATTAAGTATTTCAAATTTAATCGTAGCAGATGAAAGCAGTAAAGCACCGTGCCACCTACGCGGTCTAAACGAGCAGATAGGGGTTAGGCATAACATGTTTGACTCAAGCGGTAAAATAGGACCGCCGGCAGATAAATTATAAGCACTACTTCCGGCAGGTGTTGCAACTAAAGCTCCGTCTGCTACTAATTCGCTCATTCTCTCTATCCCGTTTACGTCTATTCTAAATTTAGCAGCTTGATTAGTTTTGCGAAATATCGATACTTCGTTAATAGCAAGTGCCGTATATATTTGACCGCTCGTGTCTTCGACTTGCATAAGAAGAGGATTTAGGATAGAAACCGTACTTTCATGTATATTTTGTAATAAATTTTTGGTATCTAAAAGATTCATTAAAAAGCCGAGGCTTCCTAAATTAACTCCGTAAAAAGGTATATTAAGATGCATATAGTGGTGAATATTATGTAGTAATTCTCCATCCCCGCCTATTACGATAATTACCTCCGCTTCCTCTATTTTACAATAATTATAGAGTTTTTTTATTTCCTCTATAATAGCTAAATGTTTGGAATTTTGGTTATAAATCAATGCTATTTTATTTATATTCATAATATGAATTTCTTTTTTAATATATAGACGCTTAACTAATAATAAGTTATAAGAATAAAGTAATAAAATAAATATTAAGTTAAATTATGTCATCATTCAACATCAAAAATCATAAAAATGATCTGCTATTTGTACCGCTAGGGGGATCTAATGAAATAGGTATGAATCTTAATCTTTACCATTATCAAGGTAAATGGTTAATGATTGATTGTGGTAGCGGTTTTGCCGATGATTATTTACCCGGTGTTGATATGATAATTGCTGATAGCAGCTTTATAGAGAAATATAAAAAAGATATAGTAGGTCTGATTTTAACTCATGCTCACGAGGATCATTTAGGTGGAGTCCAATATTTATGGAATAGCCTTAAATGTCCTATTTATACTACTACTTTTACAGCAAATTTTTTAAAAATTCGTTTAAATGAATATGATTTTGCTAAAAATATCAAAATTCATGAAGTAAAACCCGGTAGTAAAATAAATCTAGATCCTTTTTCCTTAGCGATGGTGCCACTGACTCACTCGGCTCCTGAAATGCAAGCAATTATGATCCGTACGGATGCAGGTAATATTTTACATACGGGAGATTGGAAATTTGATAATGATCCGATACTTGGGAAAAAAGCCGATGAGGAGCTTTTAAAATCTTACGGAGATGAAGGGGTGCTTGCACTTGTTTGTGATTCAACTAACGTATTTAATAAAGGAAGCTCAGGTTCTGAGGGGGATGTTAGAAAAAGTTTAGTAGATATTATAGTCGGTTGTCCTCAAATGGTAGTAGTTTCAACCTTTGCCTCTAATTTAGCACGGCTTGATACAATAATTCATGCTGCAGGGCTTGCGAGTAGAAAAGTAGTCTTAACCGGTAGAAGTTTGCACCGTATGATGCTTGCTGCGCAGGAAAGCGACTATTTGAAAGATATTGCTCCTCTAATTAGTGAACGTGATGTTAGCAGATTTAGAAGAGAAGAATTATTAGTAATTGCTACCGGTTGTCAAGGTGAGCCTATGGCTGCCACCGCAAAACTGGCTAGTAATTCTCACCCGTCTATAAAGCTTGTTCCTAAGGATACAATGATTTTTTCTTCAAAAATTATTCCGGGTAATGAAAAGAAAATATTCAGGCTATTTAATATATTTGTTAAAGCCGGTGTAGAAGTTATTACCGAGCGAGACCATTTTGTACATGTTTCAGGACATCCATCGATTGACGAGCTACAAAAAATGTATTCTCTAATTAGACCGAATATTTGTATACCTGTTCACGGTGAGCCTGTACATATTCATGAACATGTTAAGCTTGCTAAGAAAAACGGCATAAAACAGGCAGTAAAGGTTGAAAACGGTAGTGTAGTACTGCTTGAACCTAATAATGCAAAAGTAATTTCAAAGGTTGAAAACGGTTATTTAGCTGTTGACGGTAATTATTTGCTGCCCGTTGAATCTCCGATTTTCAAAGCTAGAAGACGTATGCGTGAGTCGGGTATCGTGGTAGCATCAGTAGTCATTAATAAAAAAGGACTGCTTGCTGCAAACCCAATGCTGTCTATGCCCGGGCTGCTTGATCCGAAAGAGGATATGGCATTAGTTAACCTCATTAAAAACGACATTAAAGAACTTGTTACCATTCAAAATAAACAGGCTAAAAAAGCATTGTCGGATGAACAAGTAATCGAGGCAATAAAAGGAACAATTCGTAAAACCTTAAAACAAGAAATTAATAAGTCACCCGTTATAATAGTAAATCTTGAGAAAGCTGTGGAGTAGTGAAATTGTTATTGTGCGTAGGTATTGTTTTATGGCTCGAGAAATTCGCTCGATGTCATTCCCACGGAAGCGGGAATCCAGTAAAACAACTTCAATATTGATACAGAAGTTACATATTTGATAAAAAAACCATATAAAAACACGTTTTTATATATGGTTTTACTGAATTCCCGCCTTCGTGAGAATGACATAAACAAGCCAAGCAACGATACCTACAAACCTGCAAGTGATAAAGAAAAAATAAGCACATGAACAAATTTAAAAATATTGCGGTTTATGGGGGAGGGAGTTTCGGTACTAGCCTTGCTTCTTTAGCAGCACAAAACTGTAATAACGTTACTTTATTTTTATGTGATGAGGCAATAGCAAAGGAAATTTTACATAACAAAACTAACGTAAAATATTTAGGGGATATTAAATTACCTGCTCATTTACAGGCTACTACAAACTTAGATATAATTAAGGATTTTGAACTAATTATTATTGCAGTGCCGTCTTACGCTTTTGATAACTCAATAAAATTATTAAAAACTCGCAGCATTTCTAAAGACAATACTCTTCTAATTGCAACAAAAGGCTTTGCCCGTAATCCTACCGCATTATTTTCAGATAGGTTAAAAACTCTATTACCACATAGCCCTACAGCGTTTTTTGCAGGTCCGAATCTAGCAAAAGAACTTGCTAAAAATTTACCTGCTTCGGCAAGTATTGCAAGTTTAGATATAGATGTAGCAAATAAAATAGCTTATAACCTAAGTTCAAAAATTTTTATTACTAATGTGTCAAGCGATATTGTAACATTACAGGTAGCAGGAGCTTTAAAAAATATTTTTGCTATTAAAAGTGGGATTGATTTAGCAAAAAAGCAGGGCGAAAATGCAAGAGCAACGCTTATAGTAGCTGCCTTGAAAGAAATTGCTATTTTATCGAAAGCTTTAGGTGGTATGCAAAAAAATTCTGATATTTTACTAGAAGCGGGAGTAGTAGGCGATTTAGTGCTTACTTGTTATTCGTTAGGCTCACGTAATACAAAATTTGGTTATGAACTTGGAATGAGTAGCGATAAAAAGAAATTTTTACAGGAATATAAAGAGCTAGTAGAGGGAAGCGA
The DNA here is from genome assembly GCF_002078335.1 of Rickettsia amblyommatis. Classification (NCBI taxonomy): domain Bacteria; kingdom Pseudomonadati; phylum Pseudomonadota; class Alphaproteobacteria; order Rickettsiales; family Rickettsiaceae; genus Rickettsia; species Rickettsia amblyommatis. The sequence continues at coordinate 1,130,173 of NZ_CP015012.1, forward strand.
AGCATTAAAATTAGTTTTGGATTTGATAAAAAAATATAATTTACATATGCCTATAATTTCCGAAGTAGCTTCGTGTGTTATTCCTTATGTCATTCCTGCGCAAGCAGGAATGACATAGGTATCCACGCAACAATGCTTCCGCGGGAATGACATATGACTCCACGCGAGCAATACCAATCAAGTATTACAGCAATCTCTTCATCTGTTCTTGCTCTAATTTTTCTTCTTTATCTAGTTTGTTTAAAAATTCTTTATAAAAACCGTTTGTTATATATACAAGTTCCATTTCGGTATTTAATGCAGAAGATTCAAGTATGATTACACATTCACCATCCTTGAAAGTAACCACTTTATCATTTTCTTCTTCTAAACTATATTTATCTTTTCAAATTTATTTTGATCTATAGTTAAAATAACGGCTTCTATTACATTAAAATCATTACATATCACTAAAGCTTTAGATATAGTTTTTGTATTTGGTTCTATAAATTATATCCTTGCCAATAATTAGGTTCTTTATTGATGATTTTGTATTTTTTTGTTAGATCTATATTGGTAGTTTTATTTCATTCAAGACCAAGTGGCATGGGATTAGAATATATATTTAAACAAAAAAATATAATGAATAAGGATAATAGATTTTGCATAAATAATATGAAAATTTTCTATTAAATTAGATACCTTAAATAACATAAGATTTTTTAAATTTCAATTAAAAATTTATTTTGGTCTGATGAAGTAAAAATCTTTACAAAATTTAGTGAAAAAAAAATAAAACCTCATATATTATAAGTAATTATATCTTTAGCTCATTACATGATAATCTTTAGTATAGTTTTTTTTAAAACCGTTTCGGTATTATTAAGTGTAGTAATAGGATTTTTAGCAGGTAAATATTCAAATGTTGAAAGAGATAGTATCTCTTCGTTACTATTCTATTTTATATCGCCTATAGTATTTTTTACGATACCTGCTAGTACAACCTTAACACTTGCGGCATTAAGCGTTACGGTCGTAACATTTGTAATTGCAACACTCTTATCGCTCTTTTCTTATTATTTTTTTGGTAAATTTTGGCAGGATCATACACGTAATATTATAGCTTTGTCTGCAGGTACGGCAAATGGCGGGTATTTTATGTTGCCTATAGCTGCAGCACTTTTTGATGATTATACATTAAGTATTTACATGATGGCTGTTATAGGAGTGAATATTTATGAATGTTCCGTCGGCTTTTATATTTGTATGAGGAGCTTTGCTAATACCACTGATAGTATATTAAAAGTAGTAAAATTACCGATTTTAAACGCTTTTTTCTTGGGATGTTTATTTAGTTTTTGCGGTTTTACTTTACCGGATTTTTTAGATGATTTTATATATAATATGAAAGGCTCTTTTTCGATACTCGGTATGGTGATGGTGGGTCTTGCTCTTTCGTCTCTACAAAAATTTGAAGTCGATATCAAATTTACTCTTGCTACTTTTGCTGCTAAATTTCTATTCTATCCTTTGGGAGTAGGGTTATTTATCATGTTTGATCATTTTGTAACAAAATGGTATAACAATGATTACTATAATGCCCTAAAACTACTTTCTACGGCACCACTCGCAGCAAATACTATAGTTATAGCGAATTTACAGAAATTTTACCCTGAAAAAGTTGCAGCTACTGTGTTTTTATCTTTGCTTTTTGTAGTTATATATATGCCGACCATGGTCAGTATATTTTTAAGTGACTTAAATTAATAACATGATGACAATGAGTTTTTTAAAATTTATTCTAAATTGGTATTAATAGGTTCATATGAAAATTAATTCAATAAAAATTGGTCCCTATATTAATTTATTACCTCTTCAATATATACCGAAACATAAAATTTCTTATGTGGAATTCGGTGATCCTAAAAATAAAAATATAATAGTATGTGCTCACGGTTTAACTAGAAATGCTCATGATTTTGATAAAATAGCTAAAGAGTTGAGTAAAGATTATAGAGTAATTGCAATAAATTATCCTGGTCGCAGTGATAGCGAAAATTTTAAAAAAGCTAATCATTATAACTATACGACTTATATTAAAGATACGTTATTTTTTTTAAAAAGGCTAAATATCAAAAATCCTATTTGGCTTGGTACTTCAATGGGCGGTATTATAGGTATGGTACTTGCCAGTAAATATAACAATATTTTTAAAGCCTTAATATTAAATGATATAGGGGCGTTTATTGATGCTGCTCCTTTAATTAAAATTGGAGGTTATGCTAAAAAAACGATACTCTTAGATGATTTGGCTAGTGCAAAAGAACATTTAAAACTTATTTATGCACAAAGCGGTATTCAAGATGAAGAAGATTGGGATTATTTAACAAAATATAGTGTAATTTCTACATTCGGCGGAAAATATAAAATGAATTATGATCCTGCTATAACAAAAGGAATGAAAAATGCTAGTAACCAGGAAGATATTAAACTATGGTCTGTATGGAATAAAATAAAATGTAGAATATTAGTAATTCATGGGATGAAATCTCAAATTTTAACAAAATCTACTATTAAAAAGATGAAAGAAACAAAAATTTTTGATCTTTATGAAATAAAATATGCCGGTCATGCTCCTTCTCTAATGAACCCTGAAGAAATTAACTATGTCAAATCTTGGTTAGAAAAGAAGTCTTAGATTGTGTGACATTGTGTTGTACGAACGTTCAGGATGTCATTCCCGCGGAAGCGGGAATCCAGAAAAATAACCTTAATCTTGGTACAAATTACATATTTAATAAAATAAACATATAAAAAAACTGTTTTTTATATGTTTTTTGGGATTCCTGTTTTTGCATGAATGACATAGGCATCATTTAAATTAATAAATAATAATTATGAAAATTACTACTAAAGTACTAATAATAGGTTCAGGACCTGCGGGCTTAAGTGCTGCTATTTATACAGCTAGAGCTGCTTTAAAACCAATATTAATAAATGGTATGCAGCCAGGCGGGCAGCTTACAATTACCACTGATGTTGAGAACTATCCAGGATTTGCAGAAACGGTGCAAGGACCTTGGCTTATGGAGCAGATGTCTATGCAGGCTAAAAATGTCGGTACGGAAATTGTTAGTGATTACGTAGAAAAGGTGGATTTATCAAAAAGACCTTTTAAAGTATTTACAGGAGCAGGAAATGAATATGACGCGGAGAGCATAATAATTTGTACCGGTGCGGAAGCAAAATGGCTTGGTATAGCTTCAGAGCAGAAATTTCGTGGTTTTGGTGTTTCGGCATGTGCTACTTGCGATGGTTTCTTTTTTAAGAATCAAGAAATAGTTGTAGTAGGGGGAGGAAATAGTGCAGTAGAAGAAGCTTTATACTTAACCAATCATGCTAGCAAAGTCACTATAGTGCATAGAAGAGATAGTTTTAGAGCTGAGAAAATATTACAGGATCGATTATTTAAAAATCCTAAAATATCAGTAATTTGGGATCATGTAATAGATGAGATTGTAGGTAGCAATAAACCAAAATCCGTTACCGGAGTTAAAATTCAACATGTTCACACCAAAGAGATTAGTTTATTGAATTGTAGCGGTGTATTTATAGCTATTGGGCATGCACCGAATACGGGGCTATTTACCGGACAAATTGTAATGGATGACGATAATTATATCATCACGAAGTCAGGCACTACTAGAACTAGTGTAGAAGGTGTTTTTGCTGCTGGTGACGTTCAGGATAAAATTTATAGACAAGCAGTAACTGCTGCAGGAACAGGCTGTATGGCGGCTCTTGAGGCTGAAAAATTTCTAAATAAATAATTTAGATTTTTTAGCTGTAAATTAACATATAGGTTAATAAAAAATTGTTGCATTCAGTAAGACACTTATTATAGTCATTGTGTATTAATTTAATTAGGTACAAATATAATGACTTGGCACATAATAAATATACCACCACAAAAACAAAATATTGATACATATCCATTACTTATGAAATTGTTAGTTGGACGAGGTAGTTTTAACATAAATATTTAGAAGCATTGAAAAATGCTAATTTAGAAATAGAGCTAGAAGAAGCCGCATTTTTACAAAAATTTTTAATATATTCTGCAATAAAATTTTACTTAAATCATTTTTATCCAAATAGTCCAAGTGAAAAATTTACAGAGCTAGAAATAACCGGAGTTAGATATGATCAAGTGATAAAGGCTCCTGATATTAGGTTAGCTACTGATAAGCCTACAACTAATAATATATTTAAAAATTTTACTTTTGACTCAATGTTACATCAGAATTGGATTTTTAATGGAGATGACTCAAATGGTTGGCTGTTAGCAAATATAAATCTTAATAAAGGCGGTTATTTAATAACTTAGAAAAAGTATTTCTCTCAGCTGTGATCTCTTTAGAGTCACAATTAATAAATCCTAAAATATTACTCTGATATTTCATCGAGGTTATTGAGTATGCATGGGGCAATATTAAAGGAGTTAAAGGTAATTATTTAGAGCCATTCAAGAATTTAATAGCTTGTGGCAAAGAAGAAATAAGTCCCTCTGAGCTGAGTTATGGGTTAAAATAGCTGAGGCTATAAAGGTAGGTAAAGTATCAAATTTATTTTGAGAAAATATTCTAGAAGACTTAAACAAGGCAGGTGTATTACTTTATTATAATATAACTGAAAACTCTACTATATTATCTGACATTGGATATAAATTTCCTCAAGAAATATTGAATCTTATGTTAAACGCAATAGCTCCTGAAGATATCATTAATATTATAAAACATGCTAATTTGGAAAATATTTCTTATGATATATTAGAAAGTCAAATGGGTGGTGAAAATTCGGGTATAAATAATTCATTATAAATATTTCTATTGCTAGTATTGCCGTATAATTTTAAGATAAGTTTGTAACAGTTTTTTCGTCTGAGTTACGGGAATTGTGGCCTTGTTGCATGGCTCATTTTATGTCATTCCTGCGGAAGCAGGAATCCAGAAAAAATAAATACAGCAAATTTTTGAAATTAAAAGCTCGATTCATTTCGCTTGATTCTGGATTCCTGCTTCCGCAGGAATGACATAAAATGAGCCATGCAACAACGCCAATGTTCGCTTGCAATGACGATTTTAGTATCCATGCAGGTAATGAGAAATATATGAACTTACTTAAAAACATTACAGGAAAGAATTATATAAACGGTGAATTTATAGAGTTCGGGAAGCAAATATCTGTTATTAATCCTGCGACCTTAAAAGAAATTGCTACAGTTCCGAATTTGGGATTATCTGAGATTAATTCAGCGATTAATAATACGGTGACTAGTTTTTCTTCATGGTCACAAAGCTCATTTGAAGCGAGAATAGTGATTCTTAGAAGATGGTATAATTTAGTAATCGAAAATATTGAGGAGTTAAGTCATATATTAACCCTAGAGCAGGGTAAAGTACTTGCTGAATCAAAAAAAGAAATTTTATATGGAGCCTCTTTTATTGATTGGTATACATATGCTATACATAATATTCATTCGACTATCAAACCCGGTAATAGTAAAACTCATAAAATTGTTACGCAATATGAGCCTGTAGGACCGTCTGCTGCTATAACTCCTTGGAATTTTCCAAATGCAATGATTACTCGCAAGGTAGTACCTGCAATAGCTGCGGGTTGCAGCGTTATATTAAGACCGTCAAGTCTTACGCCTCTATCAGCTTTAGTACTTGCGAAATTTGCAAGCGATGCCGGTTTGCCTGCCGGAGTATTTAATGTAATTACAGGTAGTTCAGATATTATAGGTAAGGCTTTTTGTGAAAATTTTAGGCTTCGGAAATTATCATTTACCGGCTCTACAAATGTCGGTAAAATTCTATATCAAAATGCCGCAAATACTCTAAAACGTTTATCTTTGGAGCTTGGTGGCAATGCTCCTTTCATTATAACGGCAGATAATAATTTAGAGAAAGTAGTAAGTGATTTAGTAATCGCTAAAACTAGAAATAGTGGACAGTCTTGTACTGCACCTAACAGAATATTTATAGAAGAATCTATATATGAAAAATTTATAGAAATTCTAAAGGCTAAATTTACTAAGCTTAAATCCGGTGACGGATTTGATAAGGAATCGGATGTAGGTCCGTTAATTAATTCTGCTGCCATAGAAAAAATACAAAAGTTACTCGCTGATGCACAAAGTGAAGGAGCTAAATTAATTTGCGGCGGTAAAGCTGTTGATAATTTTATTGAGCCTACCATTATTATTGACTGTTTGGATAATATGGATATCTTTAGAACAGAAATATTCGGTCCGGTAGTTGCTTGTTATAAATTTAAAGATTTGGATGAAGTAATAGAACGTGCAAATAATACTGAATACGGCTTGCAAGGATATATATATTCAAATAATATATCTGTGGCACTAATGATAGCGTCTAAGCTTGATTTTGGTATGGTATCGATTAACGACCCGTTACCTGCAAATGCAAAAGCACCTTTTGCAGGACGTAAAGCTTCAGGTTTTGGAGTTGAAGGCTCATTTGAAGGGATATTTGAATATCTAAATACGCAATATATAAATTTACAGAATTAAGAATGCCCATATGGTTCCTTTTATGTCATTCCTGCGAAAGCAGGAATCTAGTAAAGAATATAAAAAATTATTTTATATTCTTATTTTATAAAAAATATAATTCTTTGTAGCAGTATTAAGATTATTTTTTCTGGATTCCCGCTTTCGCGGGAATGACATAGAAAATATAATAATCTAAGTAATAAATAGTAAAAATTATGCCAGTGCTTGCAGATAATATTGCAGTACAAATTGAAAAAATTTATGAAGTATTGGATTTAATAGATAATGAAGGAGCTGATCTTTTGTTATGGGCAGTATCTGATTGTCTTGCCGAGCTATTAGATCAATATAAAGAATCGTTAACAATTGAATATGTTGATCCTTTGATGCAACTAATTAAAAGGTTTGAAGAGCAAAATACTATAATACCTAAAATGCTTAATAATGCTTTAAGCAATATATTATTAATCCTTGAAGATGGATGTAAATCTGAGGAATCAGAACTAATAGAAAATATAATTAATAGTTTGAATACTCTTGATATGTTAGGAGGATATGCATAGTAATCTTCCAAAAATCTCAATAGTTTTACCGGTTTATAATAGAAAGAAGCTATTACCTTTTGCTATTGAGGGTTGCCTTAATCAAAGCTTTAAAGACTTTGAGCTTATTATTATTGATGATTGCTCAAAAGATAATAGCGTTATAGTAGCTAGGACATATGCAGAGCAGGATTCACGTATTAAGGTAATAGTAAATGAGACCAATAAAAGATTACCGGCAAGTCTTAATATTGCTTTTAAAGAGGCCAAGGGGGAGTATTTTACTTGGACTTCAGATGATAATCTTTTCCATGAAAATGCTTTAGAAAGAATGGTTAAGATACTTGATAATTCACCTGAGATAGGGCTTGTATATACTGATTATACTTTGATCGATGACCACGGTAAAGTAGGAATAAGACTTTATCAAGAACCTCCTGAGTTTTTACCGATTAGAGATTGCGTCGGTGCATGTTTCTTATATAGAGCCGATTTAGCAAGGCAAGTAGGTGGATATAATGAAAATATGCAGTTAGTGGATGATTATGAATATTGGCTAAGGTTTGGGCTTGTTACGAAATTTGCTCATATACCGGAATCTTTATATTTCTACCGAGTACATGATCAAAGCTTAACAATAGAGCGTAAAGTAGAAGCAAAACAGGCAAAAAGAGTTTTAAAAGAATTATTTAAAGATCAATATATTATTCCTGCTGAGATTAAACCTATAAATGATTTATATAATTGGTTTATTGAAGATAGAAATTTAAGCTCTTGTTTTAGGTTATTTAAAATAATTATTTGTAATCCGATAATTACTATTTCGTATATTATTAAAAATCTAAGAAGAATAAGGTGATATTTTAATGCTTTAATGTCATTCCCGCGAAGGCGGGAATCTAGAAAGAATAACTTTAATATTTATACGAAATACATATTATTGACAAAATAAACATATAAAAACAAGTTTTTATATGTTTTACTGGATTCCTGCTTTTGCGGGAATGACATAGTAGAACCATAGCACAACATCCTTAAAACAAATGCAAAATCAAGATTTCATATATACATTAAATCCAGAGCAGCAAAAAGCAGTTCTTCACACTGAAGGACCGCTTTTATTGCTTGCAGGTGCAGGGACAGGTAAAACAAAGGTACTTACCTCAAGAATAGCTAATATTATTCACCAAAATTTAGCCTCACCTCAAAATATTCTAGCCGTTACTTTTACTAATAAAGCTGCTAAAGAAATGGCTGAAAGAGTTAATAGTCTAATTAATTGCTATGGTCTTAATATAGGCACTTTCCACTCAATGGCAGCTAGGATATTACGTGACCAGATTGAGCATTTAAATCTTGGTTTAAATAATAGATTTACTATTATTAGTCATGATGATCAATTAAAACTAGTGAAAGATATAGTAAAGCTAAAAGATATTGATACTAAAAAATATGCTCCTAAATTAATACATATCATAATTTCTAGATGGAAAGATCAAGGATTATTACCAACTAAACTATCAGTATCAGATACTAATTTACCGCTGCAGAGGGTTGCAAAACTTGTATACGAAGAATATCAGAAAAATTTACTTATTGCTAATGTTTTAGATTTTGGAGATTTGCTACTTTATAATAATGAGCTTTTTATTAAAAACCCTGAAATACTAAGATATTACCAAGAAAAATATCGATATATTTTAATCGATGAATATCAAGACACTAACGTTGTCCAGTATTTATGGGCAAGAATGCTCGCAAGTTTATATAAAAATATTTGCTGTGTAGGGGATGATGATCAATCTATTTATGGTTGGCGAGGAGCAGAAGTCGGGAATATATTACGTTTTGAAAAAGATTTTGCAGGTGCAACAATTATTAAATTAGAGCAGAATTATAGATCAACTTTGCCAATACTTGCTGCTGCTTCCAATGTTATCAATAATAATAAAAACCGTCACGGTAAAACGTTATGGACAGATAGGGAAAACGGTGAAAAGATAAAAATTATCTCTTGTTGGAGTGATAAAGAAGAAGCAAGATATATAGCCGGTGAAATAGATAAGTTAGTGCGAAAAGACCGGTGTAATGCCGGCAATATTGCAATATTAGTACGAGCCGGATTTCAAACAAGAAGTTTTGAGGAAGCGTTTATAAATAGTGCTATGCCTTATAAAATTATAGGCGGTTTGCGGTTCTATGAACGTATGGAAATAAGAGACGTGCTTGCTTATATCCGTATATCTTTGAATCAAAATGACAATCTAGCACTTGAGCGTATTATAAATGTGCCGAAAAGGGCAATAGGTGCAGCTAGCTTAAATAAAATTAGAGTCTATGCACTTGAGCGAAATATTTCTAATTTCGCAGCCATTAAAGAAATGCTAGCAATAGGTGAGATTAAAGCAAAATCATATGAAACTCTAAAAGATTTGGTTACTAAAATTGATAATTGGTACGAAAGATTTAGTATAGATGCTCCAATAAACGTAGTTAAAGCAATACTTGATGATTCCGGTTATCTTGAAATGCTTCAAGAAGAAAAAACCGAAGAAGCATTCGGTAGAATCGAAAATATTAACGAAATGCTTAGAGCTATTGCTGAATTTAACGATGTTCATGATTTTATCGAACATTCAAGCTTAGTTATGGAAAATGAAGTGCTTGAAACCAATTACGGTGGCTCTGTTACTATAATGACCCTGCACGCAGCTAAAGGGCTTGAGTTTGACGTGGTATTTTTACCGGGCTGGGAAGAAGGCGTATTTCCGTCTCAAAGATCTCTAGACGAAGATGGCGAAAAAGGCTTAGAAGAAGAACGCCGCATTGCTTATGTCGGCATTACGAGAGCCAAAAAAGACCTCTACATTACTCATGCTGAAAGCAGAAAAATATTTTATGAAATAGTCCGTTCTTACCCTTCAAGGTTCATAACCGAAATCCCTGATGAAATTACGATCAGGACCTCTTCTATGAAAAAATACAATTCTTTTTATAAGTTTTAATTAATTTTCATTCATAAATTTTAAATTGGTTTGCATTCTTTAACTAATTATTATCTAATGTAATTAATAATAACTAATAGAGGAAGTGATATGGCTAAAGATGCTAATAAACCTGAAGGAAATCGTAAGGCTCCATTAAGTACAGAAGAATTATATAATAAATTTGACAATATAAGTAGTATTTTGATAGTAAATTTAATACTCGAATTAAATTTTTTAAAGATACTTCTGCTCCTCTTAACTATGTTGCCGCTACTAGACAAAATATTTTTACTGCAATTGAATCTAGTTCAATCTTTAACTGACACTATGATATAACACTCATGATGAAGTAACTAAATTAATTTCGTCAGAAGAGGAAAAAGGAAAATATAGCGTTGCAAATGCTAAAAATGCAGCTGCTTTAAAAGGTTTTGCCATAGATTTAAGTGAGTATCAAGTAGAGCAGATGAACGACGAAAAACGTAATGGCTTAAGTGAAGATGAAGTGATGTATATTAAAAAACCATTAGAAAAAGCTATGTTAGAATTAGCTAACCAAAAAATATCTAAAGAACAATATAGAGAGAAATTAATAGATAAAACATTAGATAACCTTAAAGAAAATGTTTCAGAAACAACATTAGGTCACTACAGAAAATTTCTTACTAAAATACTACCCCTAAACTTGATAAACAAGAGCAAATTAATGATCCAAAGCAAGTAGAAGCATTAACACAAGCAGTATTAAAGATAGCTGAATTTTTTAAAATTACTTTTCAAACAAATGAAAAAGCAGCAAAAGCTTTATCGTCTATTAATGAGTTAGGAGTAACTGAGCCTAATATAATTAAAACTTTATTACCAGCGATAAGTAAACTACCGCCTGAAAAAATGATAGAGCAAGGTAAAGAAATTATCAAGAATTTTGCCCCATTACTTGGGAGCAGCAATCCTGCGCTTGTTAACGGTACTAAAAGAGTATTAGCAGAGTTAAATCCTGGATATTTAACGGAACACGGATGGGGAGAAAGTATAGCATTAGAATTACAAAGAGTAACCAAACCTAAGCTATGGCAAAGAATAGTATCAGTTTTTACCGGTACGGATTATTCTCAAAAAAAATATAGATAAAGCATTTGCTAACTTTGAAAAAAGTAATAGTCTACATATAGAAACGAAAAATTTGTCGGAAGAACTACCAAGAGAAAAACAAGCACCAAATATTGTAAAGCAAAATAAAACAATACCCCAAGGCTATAAGTCTTCTATATCACAACCCCTATATCTCATGTTGAAAACCTTAATAAAAGTAGAGAGAGTGGACAACAGTCAGGGTATAGTAAGTAGTGATTTATATGATAATATAGTTGCGAGTTTGGAAAAAGTTTGATAATTTAGTTCATTATATCAAATAACTGAATAATGAGTATTATATGGCAGATATTATAACTAATATAGATGATACTATTGAAAAAAACGATGGAGTGACTGAGATGTTGGCTGCAGTAAAAGCTAAAATAGTTGATATAAAAAACGTAGATAGTAGATTAGATACTTTGAATAAAAATATTGTTACTCCCGATCCTATTCAACAATATTTACAATCTGAAGAATATATCACTAGTACGCTTGAAGTACTTGCCAGTAAAATTATTAGTGAAGTTGTAGAAAATAAAGATATACAAAAATTAGTAGATAACTTGCATATCAATTTAGGACAAGATACAAAACTAATACCTAGTTTAGCAGATAAGCTAAAGTTTGATGTCGCAAGGGCTGAAGCAGCACTTAAGGGTTTCGTACTTCCTCTAAATAAAGGAGGACCTTTTGGTGAATTATCATTGATGGGTATAGAAGATGAAGAAGAAATCTTTGCCAATCCTATAAGAGCAACTAAAGAAGCATTAATAGCCGTAAGCGGAAAGTCTATACCTAAAGAGCAATATGCACAGGCTGTAAAAGATCAAGCTATAGAAATCTTAAAACAAGATCCTAAAAACACTCCAGACAAACTTGAGAAATATGAAAAATTTATTATTCAAGGAGATAAAAACCAGAAATTTAATGAAGATAGTAAGCAGTTTATCCCAAGAGTAAATCAATTATCTCAAGTGGAATTTAGGGAATTACAAAAGGCAGCCACTTATACGCTGCAGCAGATTAGTAATAGATTAGAAAAAAATAATAAAATTAGTAAGCAATTAGAACAAACTATTATACTTGCTAACTCATCAGGCATAAAGAATCCTGAAATAATAAGGGAATTAAATAAGTTAGATTCTACTTATCTAACTGAGAATAGTACTAAAATAGCCACTGAATTAAAAGATATTAATGATAGGGGTACTTCTTTATGGGAAAAATTTAAGCAGATATTTACAGGTAGAAACTATTTGGAAGAAAGATTAGAAAAAGTTGTAGATAAATATATTACTCTGAGTGATGGATATGTAGTGAAGACAATTAATGATAAAATCTTTTCAAACGCTTTAACAAATCCTGAAATTACTGCAGGTCTAACAAAATTTTTAAATGAAAATAAAGATAAAGCAGCAACTAATCCTGAATTTAAAAATTTAATTCCTGTTACGGGTGAGCCTATTATAGTTCAACCGCAACAAGTTAATAATTTTAATTTAGCGGAACTCAGAAAAATCAATCCAATAGCATTTGATAAAACCATATTTGAAGATTCAATAGAACTAAGAAGTTCTAATATAAGACATCCGCAAATCACTCCTAATACTTCTACTAAAAATCAAGAAGCAGTAAGAAGAAAGGGTTAAATTTTAATATAACTTCATCATTGTGAGGAGGCTTTGTTACATTGCTTCTATGTCATTCCCGCGAAATCGGGAATCTAGAGTTTTTATTGTCACCCCGTGACTTGACCACGGGGTCTTGTATCACCAGCTGAGCCCTAAGATACTGCGATCAAGTCGCGGTATGACATTAAAGGTTACTAGATTCCCGCTTCCGCAGAAATGACATCAGAACATAAAGATTTAGGTGAGATGCTTAAATACTCCTCTTGCCATAATTCATTATAAAGAATAGGATCTATATTACCGCCTGAGATTAGTACTAGTAATTTTTGAGGTTTTTTGGATTGTGTTTTTAAAAAATTTACCACTGAAACCATATTTATACTACTGGACGGCTCGCATATTACTTTAAGTAAATGAGTAAGCCACGCTGTCCAGTAATATATTTCATATTCTTCTGCTAAATAAAAATCATCAAGTTTTTTCAGATATTCAAATGTACGAGCTGATACACTCAAGGTTTTAAGACCGTCCGCAATAGTATTCGGAGCATAGTTAAATCTATATGTTTTATTATTTTTAACAGATAAATAAGCATCATTGGCATTGAAAGGTTCTGAACCTATTAACAAGCTTGTCGGTGATATTAATTCTTTGGCAAGATATGTGCCGGAAATTAAGCCGCCGCCGCCGCAAGAGGCAAAAATAGCATCAGGACTAAAACCTAGCTGCTGTAATGCTTCATAGCATAACGTGCCTGCTCCTGCTATTGTAGAATCACTATCGGAAGGATGCATATAGTAAAATCCTTGCTTTTCATCTGCTTTTGCTTTTTCTTCCGCTTCTTGTCGAGTATATGTATATATAACTTCACCGCCGTAATAAAGAGCTGCTTGCTGTTTTACTTTTGAAGTATTTAACGGTAAATAAATCCTTGTTTTAATACCGAATAATTTACTTGCATAAGCAAGACCGATTCCATGGTTACCCGTACTATAACCGACTATTTTATCAGGTAATTTTCCTTGCTCTTTTAATTCTAATAAATGATTTAACACGCCTCTAACTTTAAATGCACCGGTTTTTTGTAATGCTTCAACCTTAAAAAAAATCTCATGACCGAGCATCTCATTTAAGCTTTCAGAGTGCACGATCGGAGTTAAATGTAGATATTGTTTTATTCTATTATGTGCGGCTGCTACATTTTGAGGAGGTTGTAGTAATAAATTCATAAATATAATTAATAATGGTAGCTTGAAATCAGGTTGATACTATATTATATAGTTAATAATTAGAAATTTTAAAAGGTTTTAATTGATGAATAAAAAATCCCTTCCGTTAATGGCACTGAGAGATATGGTAGTATTCCCGGGAGTAATTGCTCCTATTTTTGTGGGTAGGCAAAAATCGCTGCAAGCACTCTCTCATACTACCATTTCCGCGGAAGATAATAGTAAATATATTTTAGTAACTTTACAGAAAAAATTTGATCAAGAAAACCCTAGTACACACGAACTTTATAACACAGCTATACTTGCCAAGATTATCCAAATAGTGAAGCTGCCTAATAATACGGCAAAAATCTTAATAGAAGCAGTAGCAAGAGTAAAGCTAAGCAATATCAAAGGCGAGGAAGCTTTTGAAGCAAATTACGAAATTATTCCGGATGAAGAAATATTTGACGTTAATAACATGCGTTCACTCGTTGATAATGCAGTACAACTATTTAGTAAATATGCGATTAATGATAAGAAAGTTAATGCAGAAATTATTGAAACTATCAATAAAGAAATAAGTAATAGCACTAATTTCATAAATATTATAAATATATTAGCCTTACATTTGATAACTTCACTTGAGGCAAAGCAGCATTTATTAGAAGAAACTAGTCCTTTTAAGCGTATCACTACGGTTATTAGTACGCTTACTTCCAATATAGTAAATTCAGAAACCGAGCAGGCATTGCAGCAAAGAGTAAGAAAGCAAATCGAAAAAACGCAGCGTGATTATTATCTGCACGAACAAATGAAAGCTATTCAAAAAGAGCTTGATGAAGATAAATCAGAACTTGCCGATATTGAGAAAAAAATTAAAAGTTTAAAATTATCAAAAGAAGCAAAAGAAAAAGCTGAGGCTGAACTTAAGAAACTCCGTACCATGAACCAAATGTCAGCGGAGTCGGGAGTAACGCGTAACTATCTTGAGACATTGCTTAGCCTGCCTTGGGGTAAGTATGATAATAGCAAAATAGATATTAACCAAGCAGAGAAAATTTTAAATCGTGACCATTTTGGACTTGAAAAAGTTAAAGAACGAATTATAGAATATTTAGCGGTATTACAGCGTTCAAGTAAAATTAGAGGACCTATATTATGTTTAATAGGTCCGCCAGGGGTCGGTAAAACTTCACTTGTAAAATCTATTGCCGAAGGAATGGGCAGAAAATATACTAAACTTGCGCTCGGTGGTGTTAGAGACGAAGCAGAAATCAGAGGGCATAGAAAAACTTACCTTGGATCAATGCCTGGTAAAATTTTAGGTCAACTTAAGAAAGTTAAGACTAGTAATCCTGTAATGCTGCTTGATGAAATCGATAAAATGAGTTCTGATTTTAGAGGTGATCCGGCATCCGCTTTGCTTGAGGTATTAGACCCTGAGCAGAATAGTCACTTTGTTGATCATTATCTAGAAGTAGAATATGATCTATCAAATGTAATATTTATTGCTACTGCTAACTCTCATGATTTACCTAGAGCTTTAAGTGATAGAATGGAAAAAATATATATTTCCGGTTATGTAGAGGAAGCAAAGCTCCAAATTGCCAGAAATTATTTAGTGCCAAAACAATTTAAAATGCATAAAATCAAAAAAGATGAAATTACTATATCCGAGGCGGCAATTTTGGATTTAATTAGATATTATACCAAGGAGTCAGGTGTAAGAGCTTTAGAGCGTGAAATAGGGGCATTAACTAGAAAAGCATTAAAGCAGATTTTAGCAGATAAAAGTGTTAAGCATATCGCCATAGATAGTAATAATCTTGAAGAATTTTTAGGAACTAAGAAATATAATTTCGGGCTTGCCGAGAAAGAAGATCAAATAGGAAGTACCACGGGACTTGCTTACACTGAAGTAGGCGGAGAGCTTTTAACTATAGAGGCTTTAGCATTTCCAGGGAAAGGTGAAATAAAGACCACCGGAAAACTCGGTGATGTTATGAAAGAATCGGCAATGGCTGCCTATAGTTGTTTTAGAAGCAGAGCAATAAATTTTGGATTAAGGTATGACAATTATAAAGATTTTGATATTCACATTCACGTACCGGCCGGAGCTATTCCAAAAGATGGACCGTCTGCCGGCTGTGCTTTGTTTACGACTATTGTTTCGTTGATGACTAAAATACCCGTACATTGTACTGTAGCAATGACCGGTGAAATTACTTTAAGAGGCAATGTTTTACCTATAGGTGGTCTTAAAGAGAAGTTACTTGCTGCAAGTAGGGGAGGTATTAAAACCGTGTTGATTCCTGAAGAGAATGTCAAAGATTTGAAAGATATACCGCCGAATATAAAAGAAAGCCTAGAAATTATATCTGTATCAAATATTGATCAAGTACTTAAGCATGCTTTGGTAGAAACACCGATAAATAAATAGAGATTTGTTAATAGTCAATGAAATTAATGCAAGCTATAGTAAAGTAATTCTTTTTGACTTTTCAATCAAAATGCGATTTTTCTTGCTTAATGCCTGACTATCTTGAACTCGCCTATTATTATAGGCTTCCTGCCTTACGCCTGTCACTAAATTGGGCTGAATTGATTGTATTGTTGCGTGGATCAATTTCACCTCTGTCATCCCGTGGCTTGACCACGGGATCTAGTTAAAAATACTAATAATTTTAGTATTTTTTATTGTTTTTATGGACCCCATGGGGGGTGACACAGTAATGCTGCTACTACTGCGGCAGCTACTCAAAGCGGCTTATCCGAGGTAGTAAAATCCATGCCTACAATAAAAGACAAAACAGCTTAGTTTATCTTGCTGCTTTCCAACTTTCATTGAGAAATTCCTTTAACTTAATTTTCAATACATAATTAAATTTCTACACTACTATTTGCCTTTGCTCACGTACATTTTGTATGTTCCGCAGGCTCAGTCGTCAATTCATCTTGTCTAAAGCTTTCTGAATCTAGCTCTATCTGCTTCTATTTTATTGTTGTAAAAAAGTTGCTACAAATTATTAATTTAAATGTATTGGGGTTAATATTAATGAAAGAATCAAAAATATTAAGAAAATTTTTAGTAACGGCATCATTATGCGGAACATTATTCACTAGCTCTAATACTGCAGGAGCAACAATTCCTAATCTCGGTAGCGTAAGCTTGAGTACCGGTGCCGGGTCTTGTAGGAGAAGTATTTAATAACGGCAATATTATTCAAATAGCGGTTTGGAATTAAAATATCGGCCGATAAAGCAAATGCTGTTATTGGCGGGATAAATACATTAATAACACTACCTGCTTTTGGTGGGGTTGAGGTAAGTCAAAATGTATCAATAGGTCTCTTAGTGCAACAGTAGGTCTTACTCCTAATTTCGGTCCTCTTAAATTTATTAATAATAATGTTACGTCAATTATTACCGGAGTCGGTAATCAAACATTTAGTAATATAGATTTCGCCGGTAAGAATTCTACTTTATAAATTAATAACGGTTTAAATATTATAACTCAGATAGATAATACGGTAACTGGCAATAACGGTACAATAACATTTGCAGGTACGGGTACTATATCAAATCACATAGGTCTAACTAACTCTCTTTCCGGAATAAATGTAGGAAACGGGGAAGCACAGATTTATATGCCCGGAACAGGTAATATTACAATTAATGCTGCAAATATAAATCTCACTAACTATAACTCTATACTTACTCTTTTTGACGGTAATATAACAACGTTAACGGGTAATATAAATAATACTACCGGCGTTGACAATCAAGGGATACTAAATCTAGCTCATGATCTTGGTAGTAGTAACATAATAATAGGTGATATAGGTAATATAGGCTCATTAGCTGCAGTAAATGTTTTACTTGGGGCGGCCTTAATTCTACAATATTAAAAGCTACTAATATTAATTTACAAAGTATATACGTCCGTACTTAATTTAGATGACGACATAACGGTTACGGGTAATATAAACGGTGCTAACGGAGTAAACGGTACATTAAATTTTATAGGGAATGCTACATTTAACGGAAATATAAATAATTTAAATATACTTCAGTGTAATGGAGGTAACGGTAAGATTCTTGATTTACAAGGTAATACTACGGTAAATAGTATTGTTTTTGCAGATAGTGTTTTAGCTTCGGGAACTATAAGTGTTAACGGTCTATTAGATGTAGGAGGTATTACTTTTAATAATAGTAATGCTAGCGGCGGTACTTTAATAATAAATACCGAAAATACAATCAATGTTGCATTATTAAACGCTATAAAAGCAAAAATACAAATAAATGCTAATTTAACAATCAATGATCCAAGTGCCGGAGATATAGGTGATATTAGAATAGCGGATAATACGACATATACAATAGATGCAGCAAATGGGAATGTAAATTTGCTAAATAACGGTGCTACGATAATATTTGAAGGACCAAATTCAGAATTAGATTTAGTGCATACTAGTAACATAAATTATAGGCAATTTACCTTATATAATAATTTAAACAAATCTGGCAATGATGAATATGGAATAGTGCGAATAGGAGCAATCACAAAATACCTAACTATAGTAAATAACGGTGGACCTTATACTATAGGGCAGGATAATACCCATCGCCTTAAGAATTTCATAGTAGACGGAGCAGGTGATGTCGTAGTCGATAATACGGTATTTACGAAGTTACTTAGTATGAATAGTACGGAGCAGGTAACATTTAACCAAGCTTTAGACCTAGGAGCGGGTGGTAACATATTATTTAGAGCAGATGGTGAGTTAATAGTAAATGGTGTGACCGGTTCAGTTACGACCTCTGCAAATAACCAAGGAACACTGACAATACAAAGCGGTAATGTTAACGGTACGATTGGAGCTAACGGCAGCAGCTTAAAACTCATAAATATCGGAGCAAAAACCCCATTACGTTCTTAGCTAATGTATTTGCTCCCGTAGCTTTAAATAAGAATGGCTCTATTTTAGCTTTAGCAGATGGGGTTACGCTAACCGGAGCAGTGACAACTACTGCCGGAGACGGAAGCGGTAAGTTAATATTTGCAGGTGATGGCACGGTAACAGGTAGCGTAGGAGCAAATGGAGCAGTACTTAGCACCGGCGGTGTAGGCGGTACATTTTGAATTTTATAGGTGACGGTAATGTAACTCAAAATATAGGTACGGATGCTGCAAATAGCCCTGCTAAATTCTTATTAAATTCTATAAATTTTAATTTTTGTTAAAAATGAGCTTATAGATAGAATAATAAAAAGTTTTAAGAATACAATAGAAATTTAACTAAAAGTGTGAATAGATGAATTGAGGTTGCTTTAAGGAATATACAAAGTTAGTTTTTTATAATATTTAAAATTCGGAATTTAAAAGAGTTTAATATAACAATTAAAATAAAAGGAGCATATGGATTTTTTAGAAAACGACGGGAAATTCCGAAACCCTGAAAGGGCTTGGCGAGAGTGACGGGACTCGAACCCGCGACCTTCTGCGTGACAGGCAGATGCTCTAACCAACTGAGCTACACCCCCTTATATACTCTTCTGCTTTTAAGAATTGCTATTGCATTTTATCAAGGATTCTCATCCTCATCTATTAAGTATAGGTTGCGGGTGCTCACCTCTCAAAATAAAATTCAATTCTTGAAATCATTTGAGTATATATCAAAGATAACAATGTATATAACAATTCTTCTATTTCTGCAAGAGTAAAATATCGTATTTTATCAAAAAATATACAGAACCTAAAGTTTAGATTTTATAGCTTATTCCTAATATTATAATTACTAGATATCTCTATTAATCCAAATTAGTCACTACTAGTTGAAGCCTTGAAAATTATTATACTTTTTAAGGACTTTGTTAAAAAAGAAAAACCTATTGGTTACATTTATTTTTAAAATCTTACTTTATTAATAATTATTAGAGGTTTTATATGACTAAACCATATGTCATTAAATTAACTACTCCTTTTGAGCGCATTAAACTTTATAATCCTATACCCAATATTGCTCTTAGAAGTGCTATTATTATGCAGGCAATAATAGATGCAACTAATACTTCTATCAAGAAAGAGGCAACAAAAGCAGAATATAACGCTAAAAAATGGCTTTTTGAAAATAATGAAAATTTTAATGCTACCTGCTTAGAAATCGGCATTGAGCCTAATTATGTAAGAAAGACTGCTAAAAAACTAATTAAATCGCAACAAAATAAGGATAAGCGTCCTAAACTCTACGGCTAAAATTTAAATAAATTAATTTGTAATAAAACTTGAAATTACTCTAAATATAAATTAATTGTATAGGTGTTACTTAGTAACGCCTATATATTAATTATTTCAGATTATAAAGGTTATTTATGATTATTTCAGTTTCAGGTCAACATATTTCTATCGGTAATAATTTACAAGAATATTCAAAAGAGAGGGCTACGCAAGTTGTTAAAAAATATTTTACCGATATAATAAATATAGATATACATTTTTCAAAAGAGGGAATTAACTTTAAATGTGATATTATAGTAAAATATGGCTCAGGTAAACATAATATAGTCAAAAGTAATGATAGTTGTAGCGATATATATGTAGCTTTTGATAAAGCTATGTCAAAACTAGAAAAACAGCTTAGAAAATATAAATCAAAATTCAAAAATCATCATGCGGGTAAAGTAAAAATATCAGAAATTGCTTACGAAGGTACCAAATATATTATTAATCCGCAATCTGATAGTGAAACCTCTAACGCCGCAGATAATGATAATCCGGCAATTATCGCTGAAAAGCCTGTAGAAATATTAAAATTATCAGTCAAAGAAGCGGTAATGAAAATGGATTTAGAAGATTTACCCGCAGTAGTATTTAAAAATATAAATAATGATCGTATCAATATAGTTTATTATCGTAAAGACGGTAATATTTCTTGGGTAGATTATAATTAATGCTCATTATCCCTTACAAAGGAGTTACGCCAAGAATTGATAAAAGTGCATATATTGCCGAAAGCAGCTCTTTAATAGGAGATGTTGAAATAGGTTAATTCAAGCATTTGGTTTAATACGGTTCTTAGAGGCGACGTTGAATCGATAAAAATAGGAAATAATACTAACGTACAAGACGGTCGTGTAATTCATACTTCAAGATTTAACGGACTGGTAGAAATAGGCGATAATATAACTATCGGTCATCTCTCTCTTATTCATGCCTGTACAATACATAATAATGCTTTTATCGGTATGAGTGCTACGATAATGGATTATGCAGTAATAGAAGAATATGCTTTTATTGCTGCAGGAAGTCTTATCCCGCCAAAGAAGATAATTAAATCTCAAGAATTATGGATGGGATCCCCTGCAAAATTTGTTAGATATTTAACCGATCAAGATTTAGAATATATGCAAGATAATGTAAGAAATTATGTAGAACTTGCAAATGTTTATAAGATACTCGTTTAATTTAAAAAATTGGCGTAGTTGTTTCATATTTTTTGAACGCAGCGTAGACAAACAACTACGCCAATTTTTTAAATTAAACTTCGTCTATCTACTTTTCACTTATCAAGAGTATATAAGGAATCCTTAAATGCCTTAACCGTATTTTTAAGTAAAAACGCAATAGTCATCGGCCCGATGCCGCCTGGGACGGGAGTAATATATTTTACTTTAGACTGAACATTTCCAAAATCAACATCACCGATAATTTTATTGCCGCTAATTCTATTAATGCCTACATCAATTACTATAGATTCAGGATTAAAATATTCTGCAGTTAATTTTAAAGGTGAGCCTATTGCAGCAACGACAATATCGGCTTTAGAAGTAATAGAGCTTAAATTGTGTGTTTTAGAATGACAAATAGTAACGCTGCAATTTTCTTTTAATAGTAAAGCACTTAAAGGTTTTCCTACTATATTTGAGCGTCCAATAATTACAACGTTTTTACCGGTTAAATTAGGTTCGTATTTTTTTATAACTGCAAGACAACTAAAAGCAGTGCAGGGAATAAAGCCTTGACTAATCCCGCTATGTAAGTAACCGACATTTAAAGGGTGGAAACCATCGATATCTTTAGAAGGTGATACTGCCGATAAAATTTTATTTTTATCTATGGAGCTTGGCAAAGGAAGCTGCACTATAATTCCTGAAATCTCGTTATCAAGGTTTAACTCATTGATTTTTGATATTAAATCATTAGTATGAATAGTAGTAGATAGATTTACTAATAAAGTATAAATTCCTATTTTATGTGCATTTTTTATTTTGTTTCTTACATAAATAATGCTTGCCGGATTATCGCCTACTAGGACTATAGCAAGCTTCGGTGAAGAGTTGGTTTGGTTTGTAAGTTCTTGAATTTCTAGCTTTAAGTCTGCTAGTATCTCATTGGCTAATGCTTTACCATCAATTATATTATTCACTCTTATTTTTGTCTCCGTTCAGTTTTAACGTCATTGCGAGGAAATTACGTCAGTAATTGACGAAGCAATCTCAGGAGTGTGTTATTGTTTCATGAGATTGTCACGCTCTCTACGGTTGCTCGCAATGACGATCTCTTTATTTAGTAACGCTCTTACTTCTTTTCCCCGTATTTGGTAGTAGAATACTCAAAATGTAGAGCCTTGCCGTCAAATACTCTACTATAAGCATGATGAAGACTGCTTGCCGCTTCAGCAAAACCCGTAAGAATCAGCTTAAGCTTACCGACATAATGAGCAATATCGCCAATGGCGTAAATACCTTCTATATTAGTTTGATAATAGGAAGAGTCTACTTCAATATGGTGAAGCTTAACATTTAAACCCCAATTTGCTAAGCTACCTAAATCTTGTTTTAAACCAAAAAAAGGTAGTAATATATTGGCATCCAATTTGCGAGTATTATTTTGTAAATCTTTAACTATAACCGATTGAAGTTCACTATTATTACCATCTAAAGCATTTAATTGATAACCGGTTACTAACTCGATTTTATCGGTTTCTGCAATATGCCTTAATTGCCTTACGCTTGCAGGAGCTGCCGTAAATTTATCCCGCCTATGTACTAAATATATTTTATTTGCAATATCTGAAAGAGAAATAGCCCAGTCAACAGCTGAATCCCCGCCGCCTGCTATAACTATATTTTTACCCACAAATTTGCTTTTATCATTGATGAAATAAAAAACCGACTTGCTTTCAAAATCTTCAATATTCGCAAGGAGCGGTTTGTTTGGACCGAATGAACCTGCTCCTGCTGCAATAATAATAACTTTGCTTTTAATAAGAGTGCTTTTTGAGGTTTTAATTTTAAAAAAATCATCTTGTTTATTTAGCTTTATAGCTTGCTGATTTAAATGATATATAGGGTTAAAAGGAGCTGCTTGAAGTTCTAACTGTTTTATTAGCTCTTCTGCTGCAATTTTAGGATATGCCGGTATATCGTAAATAGGCTTTTCAGGATATAGGGTAATACACTGACCGCCGATAACTTCTTGTGCATCAATAACATGACATTTCATGCCAAGCATTCCTGCTTGAAAAACTGCAAATAATCCAACCGGACCGGCACCTATTATTACAACATCAGTATTATACATACTTTTTATATTTAAATTTTAAAAAAGATTTTATTAGATATTGAGGAAATAATCAATGGTTATGTGAGTATATTTATAGAAATCCAACATTTTCGCAGGGGGATTTTTAAAAACTGTCGGATATTATACTAGACGAGATGCATTTAAAGGTTGTGCTGCATTCCACTTTTCTTCTACTGGTTCTAATATATCCGCTTTTCTCGGCTTTGTTTTTTAGCATACCGAATAATGAGATTTTTTAGTATTTATAGGTAATATTTGTGCTACTTCCCTATCTCTTTTGGTAATTATAATAGATTTTTTATCTGTTTGTAATTTTTCTATTATTTATTGCAAGGCAATGAGATTTAATTTGACTGATTGCTATTTTAATAGTCATTTTATAACCTGCAAAAATAAAAGTATTATTATAGTCAAATAAAGTAGTCAATTATATTTCTATTTATAGCTAATTTGGGTTATATTTCATTATATTTTAATGTAAAAAAAAATTAAAGAAAAACCAAAATAAATTCTGTGGGATATAATCAATTCATATTTAAATATAACCATTTCTTAAACTAGCCTTGTAAAATCGTTAAACTTTGCAAAAGATTAATAATAGAAATTAATTCTTTTTATTATAAATTATGAAAATTAAGATTCTACGAAATATTATCGGTTTTATTATCTTAACTATAAGTACGGGCAATAGTTTTGCCTCCTCCGCTAATGCTGTTTTCCTTGTTAGTGCGACGGTTTTACCGTTTTGTATAGTTACGGTTACTCCTTTAGCTTTCGGTACATATGTTCCAACTGCCGATGCTCTGCAAACAAATACAATGATAATAAAGTGTACTTTATAAATTATACTGTTTCATTAAATGCCGGTACCGCACCTGCTGCTACAACTAGTACCCGTAAAATGACTGGTCTTGTTAACACTACTAGTTATTTACCTTATAATCTTTACTCCAATGCAGGGAGAACGCAGAATTGGGGAAATCAATCAAGTGACTGGGTAATTGGAACAGGACTAGATCAAACGCTCACAATATACAGCAAAATACTTCAAGGCGCAAATGTTCCTTCCGATACTTATAATGATACAATTACAGTAACCGTGGCATGTTGATATTATGAAAAAATATTTTTTAAGATTTCTACCTATTCTATCTATATTCTTAACTTTTAATTCTTTTACCAGTGCCACTATCGTACCTGTCAATATAGAGATAAACAAAGGTAATAAAATAGCAACTATGACGGTGCAAAATAATGATTATGCACCTAAAAAGTTTCAATTAATTCTTTTAAAGCGTACATATAAAGATGAAAGATTTAGTGGCAACTCCGGTAACATTTACCTTACATGACGGTAAAATACAATTGATACGGGTAGCTTTAAAAAACACACAGAATTATTCTACTAAAGCAAAAGACTATAGAATTTTTATAAAAGAATTACCTCGTAGAGTGAAGTGAGAGAATAGTGTTACCTCTACCGTAGATCTTGTGTGGTCCAGCATAGCATACCTATAACAATATCAGGTTAAAAATCTTTAAAACTAAATAAATTAAAGCAATGTGCTTTTTAAATACAATAATATCGGTTTATAGGTATTATTTTTTATACCGGTGAGTTTTGCATATGGAGTTATATCGGAATCTCTTGGCGATACTTCGCATTGAATCGCAGCGGATACAAACGTACATGAGGATAAGGAGTTAGGGTTATTGCCCCAATTATTACCTCTAGCAGTAGAATTTGAGAAGAGCGCTAATGAAATTGCGGGTGAGAGTGAATTGATTGTTTCGTTAAAAGTTAATTATACCGAAACCGATATATTGCCGACTATAGTGCAAAACACTCAAGGTCATTATTTAATTCCTCTTGAAGATATAGAACATTTTGATGTTCAAGAAGATGATCTTAAGCAGGGTTTAGTGAATTATCATGATACTGCATATATTAATTTAGATTTGCTTGAGGGTACTAAATATGGTTTAAACTTTGAGAATTTAGATTTAAATATTACTTTTCTAGCGGAAAAAATGCAACCTCAATCATTTGATGTTTCGGGTGGTCCTATGCAGAACGTCGATACTAAACTTATTAGTGGGGTATATTTAAACTATGATGTGGCTCTTAGTCCAAATGATGATATTAATTATTTAGCCGGAGTAGAGGAACTCAATTATTTCACTGAAAACGGTGTATATAGTTATAGTTTCTTATTTCAAACTGAAGCCGTTAAATCAAATTTGTCTAAAATCACAAATACCACAAAAAACCAAAATAAATTTACACGTTTAGACACAAATTGGACATATGAGAATGTGGATAAGATGACTAATTGGTGGGTAGGGGTAGGCATAACTAAAGCGTCTTCTTGGTCTAATTCAACTAGATTTGCCGGTATTCAGTATGCTACTAATTTTGCAGTTAGACCGAATTTAGTTACCTATCCGTGACTGGATTTTAGAGGGAAATCAGAACTTCCAAGCAGTATAGAGATATTTTCAAATAGTATACCTATATATAATGCTAAAGCTCATATGGGGGATTTTGATATAACCAATATTCCGGTTATCACCGGTAGAGGTGATTTAATAGTTAAAACGCAAGATATCACCGGTAAAGTTCAGACAATGACTATTCCTTATTATGCATAACCGAGTTTATTACGTCCCGGGCTTTCAAATTTCGCTTACGAAGCAGGTTTTCAAAGACAAGATTTTACTATATATAGCAATGCTTATAAATATTTAGTTCTAAATACTGATTATATGCTTGGTATGAATGATTATTTAACAAGCGGCGGACATTTTGAATTTTTAAAAAATAATGGAACAGTAGGGGTAACTAATAATTTTAAAATCGGCAATTTTGGCATTATAGGCATTTCAGCTGCAAATAATATCAAAAATTTCGGTTGCTCTCAAAGAATTAATTGCAGCTATACTTATGAATCGGAATCTTTTGATATTAATAGTAATTATCAGGACGTATATAACTATCCCGATAAAATTTTCTCAAGTTTAAATTATCAGATTTTCAGCTAGCTGCGGTAATACCGATTTTGGTAATATAAGTGTTAATTTTTTGTCTTTTGTCGTAAATAACACAATACAAAAAGGTAAACGCTCAAATATATTATCATCAACTTATCAAAGAAATATTACTAAAAAAGGTTTCTTAAGTTTTACTATAGGTACCGATTTAAACAGTAAACATAAAAATAATTTTGCCTATATACCATTTAACTTAAATTTAGATTCCAATAAAAGCATTTCATTGACCGATTTATATCAAAATCAATATCATACGAAGCAACTTGGTGTTTCCTCGCTGATTACTTCAAATATGGGATGGGGATATATCAAGAGTGATTTGTGTCAAGTCAAAAATCTAAAAAAAAAATAAATATTTATATTGAATAAATTATTATTCTCGTGTCTACTTAGGTGAAAATTCTATACACTGAATATGGTGTCATTTTTTTAAAATAAGCATTATGAATAACGCCTATAACCCCACTAGTACCTATAATGAACACGCTTAAAAAAAATAAATTTCAAATAACTATAAACAACAACCATAACAATTTACTTACTCCTTTCGGTAAAGCTATTCTGCGAGATCGATATCTTATGAAAGGTGAGGATTTTCAAGATTTATTTGCAAGAGTTTCTAGTTATTATGCCGAAAATAAACAGCATGCTCAGAAGTTATATGAATATATGAGTAAAATGTGGTTTATGCCAGCAACACCAATCTTAAGTAACGGCGGAACGGATAGGGGACTTCCTATTTCATGCTTCTTGAATGAAACCGATGATAGCTTAGATGATATAGTAAATTTATGGACAGAAAATGTTTGGCTTGCTGCACGCGGTGGCGGGATTGGCAGTTATTGGGGTAATGTTCGTGCTATTAATGAAGGGATTCGTGATAAAGGTCATTCATCCGGTATTATACCGTTTATTAAAGTAATGGATTCTATGACTCTTGCTATTTCGCAAGGTTCTATTAGACGAGGTTCATCGGCTGTATATTTGCCTATTAATCACCCTGAAATTGAAGAATTTATCGATATAAGACGTCCGACAGGTGGGGATGTTAACCGTAAAGCTCTTAATATTCATCACGGTATAACTATAACCGATGAATTTATGAAAGCAGTTGAAAACAATACGGATTTTGACCTTGTTAGTCCTGCTACCAAAAAAGTCGTAAATAAAGTTAGAGCAAGAGATTTATGGGTTAAGTTATTAACTACTAGAATAGAAACAGGTGAGCCTTACTTGTTATTTATCGATAGTGTTAATAAATCTATCCCTGAGCATCATAAAAAATTAGGGCTTCAAGTTAAAATGTCTAATCTTTGTAGTGAAATTACATTGCCGACGGGAATTGACCATCTAGGAAAGTCAAGAACTGCTGTTTGCTGTCTTTCCTCCTTAAATTTAGAGTATTACGAAGAGTGGAAAGATGATAAAGAATTTATCCATTCTATTATGTTGTTCCTTGATAATGTTTTAGAAGACTTTATTAATAAAGCACCGGATACTATGGCAAGAGCTAAATATTCGGCTTTACGTGAGCGAAGCGTTGGACTTGGTGTAATGGGCTTCCACTCATTTTTGCAAATGAAAAGAGTACCGATAGAATCGGTTATGGCAAAAGTTTGGAATAAAAAAATATTTGCATATATATCTGCTGAAGCTGATAAAGCCTCAATAGAAATCGGTAAAGAAAAAGGAGCATGTCCTGATGCTCTAGACGCAGGAAGTAATGAACGATTTAGCAATCAAACCGCAATAGCACCTACCGCCTCAATTTCGGTAATAGCAGGTAATGCTTCACCCGGAATAGAGCCGTTTGCTGCTAATAGCTTTGTACAAAAGACTTTAACCGGTTCTTTTAACGTGCGTAACAAACATTTAGAAAAGTTATTAGAGGAGAAAGGATTTAATAATGATCAAGTTTGGTCTTCGATTGCAACACATGAAGGATCAGTACAACATTTAACATTTTTATCCGAAGAAGAAAAACAGGTTTTCAAAACCGCTTACGAAATTGATCAGAATTGGCTAATTGACTTGGCAAGCGATCGTACTCCTTACATTACGCAAGCACAATCTTTAAACATCTTTTTACCAGGGAATGTTAGTAAGAAATATTTAAATAATATTCATTTTAAAGCCTGGACAAAAGGAGTAAAAAGTTTATATTACTGTAGATCGACATCAATACAGCGAGCCGATAAGGTCTCGCATGACGTATTAAAGGCCGATTTTAAAGATTTAGAGGAACAAAACGATAAGTTAGCAGAAGCCGGTAACTACGAAGAATGCTTAGCTTGTCAGTAAGTATAATATAACTATGCAAAGATATTTAGACCCAATAAATGACTTAGCATTTAAAAAATTGTTTATGGATAAAACAAGGTTACTAAGCTTTCTCAATAATATTATGAGGTTACCTGAAGAGTTGGATGATCGACCTTGAATATATTTCAAACGAACAAGTACCGGATTTAGGGCAGAATAAAAGGAGTATAGTAGACGTAAAAGTTAGAGATAACTCCGGCAATATTTATATTGTTGAGATGCAAAACGGCTATGCCGATGCTTTTTTAGCAAGAGTACAATTTTACAGTTGTATAGCATTTTCTTCGCAATTAATAAAGAGGAAAAGAATATGCTGATCTAGCTCCTGTAGTAATGGTAGTAATTACTTCTGGGTTTCAGGCATTGCCCGAGGAAAAGGAATGTATTAGCTATCATCAAACTATTAATGTCGGCAACGGTAAGCATCAACTTAAATGCTTGTCTTACGTATTTGTTGAATTAGACAAGTTTACTAAAGCAGCAGATGAGTTAGAAAGCTTAGAAGATGGTTGGTTATATATGATGGCTAAATTCGATAGAGCAAAAGAACTCCCGCAACATACAAAAGATGTAGTATTATCAGTCTATAAAACTATTGAAACTGGAGCGAAGCAGAATATGATAATTATATTAAAGCGATGCTTGCTGCTCAAACGGAAGAGTTAAATCAAAAAACTAAATATAATGAGGGGCAAGCTGAGGGTATTGAAATTGGAGAAACTAGAAGAAATACAGAAATAGCAAAAGAAATGTTAGCGGATAATGAGCCGATAAAGAAAATAATTAAATATACTAAACTTTCAAAAGAAGAAATAGAAAAATTATGTCACTACTTGATGCAAGGCCAATTTATAAACCGTTTTCATATCCATGGGCATATGAAGCTTGGCACACTCAACAAAAAATTCATTGGCTACCGGAAGAAGTACCGCTTGCCGACGATGTTAAAGATTGGAAATATAACTTAACTTCAGGGGAAAAACATCTATTAACGCAAATATTTCGTTTTTTTACACAGGCAGATATTGAAGTGAATAATTGCTATATGAAGCATTATTCACGAGTATTTAAACCGACTGAAATATTAATGATGTTATCGGCATTTTCTAATATGGAAACGGTACATATCGCAGCATATTCACATTTACTTGATACGGTAGGTATGCCGGAAGTAGAATATTCAGCATTTCTTAAATATAAGGAAATGAAAGACAAGTATGATTATATGCAGCAATTCGGAGTGGATACCAAAGAAGATATAGCAACTACACTCGCAGTATTTGGAGCTTTTACTGAAGGATTACAGCTATTTGCTTCTTTTGCGATCATGCTTAATTTCCCTCGTTTTAATAAAATGAAAGGTATGGGACAGATTATTGCTTGGTCAGTGCGTGATGAAACACTTCATACTAACTCAATTATTACTCTGTTTAAGACTTTTGTAAGAGAAAACCCTGAAGTTTGGACGGAAACTTTACGTAAACGTATTTATGAAGCTTGTACGACTATTGTGCATTTTGAAGATGCATTTATTGAACTTGCTTTTGAAGTTGGCGGTATTGAGGGATTAACGGCATATGAAGTAAGACAATATATTCGTTATATTGCCGACCGTCGTTTAATGCAGCTAGGACTCAAAGATGTATATTTAGTAAATCATAACCCCCTTCTTTGGCTTGATGAAATGCTAAACGGAGTCGAGCATACGAACTTTTTTGAAAATAGAGCAACTGAATATTCAAAAGCAGCGACTACCGGTTCATGGGAAGAAGTATTCACTGAGATGGACGCCAAAAGCGAAGGCTAAATAATATACTCAGATAGAACTTGAAAAATTGGCAGCCATGTCTTTGTAAGTCCTCGGATGCTGAACATGTTGTGTCAAAGTATACATATTAACAACAACAATAACAAAAAATGAAAAATACCTGATCTTTATTTTTTAAAATAGATTTAGAATATTTAAAAATTTCGAGTAATTTTATGGCTGTTATAAATAATAAAAACTATCAAAAAGTTGTAGAAAAAGTTTTATCTTCTTCTAAAGCTAATAAAGTACTAAAGAGTGCAATTAAGGACTTATCATCTTCAAAGAGTATAAGCTTAAGAACGATATTACTCGGAGTAAGATTTATTTTAACTAATCCTATAAGTACTTATAATCTTGTTAAGCTTGCTAACTCTTCTAAGATATATCTTGATCCGGAATTTCAAAAATCACTTCTTGAAAAATCTCCAATATGGGAATTTTTAAAAAAACATTCGGATGATTTGCCTAAAATAGGTCAAATCTTAGCAAATGCGGGCTTTAGAGAATTTCAAGATAAGAGTGCTTTAGATGAAAAGGGACTCGAAATACTAAAAGAATGTTTTAAAAATGAACAAGTACTTAAAAAACTTCAAGAAATTGCAGTTGCAGTAAAGCAAGAGCTACCGGACTGGAATAAAGTGACTTCTAGAACTTTAGATATGCTGGTTACCGATAAAAACTTCCAAAAATTCTTTAACGAAAAGAGTGAAGATATTACGAAATACATACGTACAGGAGCAACTGAAATACTTCTAAGCGATTATATAAAAACTTTTGATGATATATTACAAAAACCCGAAAAGAAAAATTTATTAAAAATATTTAATGAACATCCTGATTTTAAGCAAGAACTGGCTAAAAATATAAACAATCCTAATACTCTAAAAAGATTTACTAAGTTATCTCCTGAAAAACAAATAATTATTGAAAATTTCTTAGAAGAAGCAAAAGAACAAGCTAAACCTTTCTTAAAAGAACATTTTGAAACCTACAAAATTGATCTTAAAATTTTAGATATTATTCCTACTTTATTAAATAAAATGCCTGAGACAAAAGAGATTTTTGATACTCTTAATGCTCCAAATCAAGGTGTAATGATATCTCTTGAGAAATCCTTAGAAATGGTAGCTGGTGATGATAAATTAAAAAGTTTTTTTGCTAATAATAAAACAATCTTACCAAATATTGCTTTAGGTATTATTGAAAATACTCCTAGCGTACAAAGCATAACAAAAGAATATAATTTTGATAAACAAATGCTTAGTATTGTAGGCGAAGTTATGTCCAAACCGGAAATTGCTCATGAGATTATTGCAGACTTAAATAAAGGCGATTATATGAGTTTAACCGGTAATATAATCTCCGCCCTTAATGATCCTTCATTTAAATTAAAAGATATATTAGTAGAGCAAAGTAAAGAAGGTCTATTTGATAATTTAATCACAGGAGTTTTAGAACAAGATGCAAAAAATAGCCAAACTATAAAACAACAACTTATAAATTATGGTCTGGAAGCGAGTGATGTTACAAAGCTAACGAGCATAATGCCTATATTACTTGATAAATCTGAATCATTAAAAAAGGTTTTTCGAGATTTTATTAAAGGTGATTATACGGGAATGGCAAAAGAGTTAATAGCTTTAACTAAAGACAATCCTGAAATTAAAAAATATTTAAACAATAATAGAGAAATATTTGCAAGTATTTTAGATAAAACTTTAGTAGACATACCAGGTATAAATAACCTTGATAAGAAAGAATTATATAATGTACTTCCATCAATGTTAAACCATCCTAATGAATTAGTTAAAGTTATAGAAGAGGCTGAAAAAAGTAATTATCGTGGGGTTGCTAGTGCTATATATAATCTAGCTCAAAAAACAAATTATTTGGAAGGGCAATTGCCGAATATTATAAAAGCAGGTTTTAGCTATGCTACTGAAAAAGTAAAAGACGTATTTAGTCCATCACAAGATTTTAAAGATAAAACTATAGATGAAATTACTCTTAGAAATAATTTACATAAAATACAAAATGGAAAATTCAGCTTAGAGGGAGCTATATTAGTAGGTAATTTATCTAATATCGACTTCTCAGGCGTATCATTAAAAAATGCAGATTTAACTAAAGTAACTTCTTTAAAAGATTGTAATTTTAAAAATATTAATTTAGCAGAGGCTAAATTACCTGATAATTTAATGCTACTTACTGATACTTACAATCTTGATAAGGCTATCCCTCCTTTAATACCTAAACTAATTCAAGAACAACAAGCAAAATTAATTGATAAGGCAATTGATAAAGTATTTTTACAAATACAAGCTGAAGGAAAAAGAAATGTACTTAGTAAAAAAGAAATTGCTCAACAAGTAAAAAGATTATATGAAGAAAATCAAACGATTAAAGACTATATTATAGAAAAACTAAATTCACTACCTATGAATATGGTTACTAACCTAGCTACTCCTAAAACAAATCAATATAAACATATTACAAATCATGTAAATTCTCCATTACAAATATTGAACCCTTTATATGAAAATATTGCAAATAAACAAAATATTAAGAGTAATTTATTGACAAATATTTTAAGCGAGAAAATATCACAAAAACTTTTTGATAAAGGTGATAATAGAGGTGAAGATTTTTACATGATAAATCAGATGCTCAAACCTATCGTTTCTGAATATTCTAAAGAAAATCCTGATAATATAAATAATTTTTTAGAGCCAAAAAATCTAGAAAAGTTAGCAAGTAATATTGCCTCTACTTTAAATTCTAAATCTAAATATACTGGAGTAGGTACTATTACCGGTGGAATTTATTTACCAAAAGAAATCTTCAATGAACAGTTAAAAGATAACTTTAAAAATGAGTTTGAAAATATTAATAAATTAAATGTTTTAAAAGAAGCAAAAAATATAGTTTCAAATTTAGATAGTAAAGTGCATATAGTAGATAATCACGATAAATCACATACTTACGCATCATTACCTACAAAAAGTAAACAAATACACAGATAACCCCATAAATCTTAGATCAAATTGATTGAATTACCATATTCTGTAATATAAATTAAAATTTAAGTAGTGCTTAATTTATTTCTTTACCAAAGCAAATAGTAGTGATTTATCAGTAGCAAGCAGTATAACTACCGCATTAAAAGGCAAAATCTTTGGTGATAAAGCTTATATCTCTAAGGATTTATTTAGCATATTAAACTCTAGAGGCTTGCATTTATTTACAGGAATAAGGAAAGATATGAAGAATCTATCTATTAGATTTAGAAGATAAGATACTACTTCGTAAAAGATCGTTAATTAAGTCTATTCTTAACGTGTATTAAAGAAAAACATGAATCTTGAACATTCAAGACATAGGTCACCTAACAACTTTTTAGTTCATATTCTAGCTTGTGTTAATGCTTTTAATCTTACTAAAACTAATAAATTTATACCTTTTTTAAACAATTCACAACTTCCCTTATCCTAAACTGGCGTTATAAAAGCTTTTGATGATATATTACAAACACCTCAAAGTAAATGATACATAAAAGTTATAAAAATATTTAATGAATATCCTGAGTTTAAACAAGAGCTGGCTGAAAATATAAACAATCCTAATGCTCTCAAAAGGTTTAATAAATTATCTCCTGAAAAATAAATAATTATAGAAGGTTTCTTAATAGAAACTAAAGAACAAGCTAAACCTTTCTTAAAAGAATATTTTGAAAGCTATAAAGTTGATCCGAGTATTATGATATTATTCCTACTTTATTAAGTAAAATGTCTGAAACAATAGAGATTTTTGATACTCTGAATGCAAATCAAGGAGTAATGGTGGCTCTTCGAGAAATCTTTAGAAATGGTAGCGGGTGACGATAAATTAAAAAGTTTTTTTGCTGATAATAAAGCAGTCTTACCAGATATTGCCTCAGCTATTATTGAAAATACTCCGAATATACAAAGCATGACGAAAGAATATAATTTCGATAAACAAATGCTTAGTATAGTAGGTGAAGTTATGTCAAAACCGGAAATTGCACATGCTATTATTACAGATATAAATAAAGGCGATGATATGACCGTAACAAGCCGTGTAATTACTGCTTTTAATGAATCTTCATTTAAGTTAAAAATATATTAGTAGAGCAAAGTAAAGAGGGTTTATTCGATAATTTAATTAAAGGCATTTTAGAGCAAGATGAAATAGCCAAACTATAAAACAGCAACTTGAAAATTATGGACTAGAAACACAAGATACTACAAGACTTACGAATGTAATGCCTATATTACTTGATAATCCTGAATCATGAAAAAAGGTTTTTGATGGATTTGTTAAAGGTGATTATACGGGAATAGCTAAAGAATTGGTAATGTTAACTAAAGATAATCCCGAGATCAAAAATATTTAAACGATAATAAGGAAATATTTACAGGTATTTTAGATAAAACTTTAAAAGATGTACCCGGTATAAATAAGCTCGATAAGAAAGAATGATATAATACCTTCACACCTATGCTCAATCAACCGGATAAGCTGATTCAAATCTTAGAAAATATTGAAAATAAAAAAATATATTAATGTTGCTACTAGTATAGGTAGTTTAGTGTGGAAAGAAGGGCAAGCACTGAATATTATTAAACAAATACTAAATGTTGTTAAAGCGGGAGTTGGTTATTTTAATCAAAAATCTGATAAGAAACCAGAATTAGAAAATAAAGTTCCGGCTGATGTATTAAAAGAAGCACAAAGTATCGTCTCAAATTTAAATAGTAAGATTAATATTGTAGGACCTAAGACAAATACACTGTCCATTACTCCTATTTCCAATAATAAAAAGAGGGACGAAATACGTAGATAAGCTATATAGTTTTAAAAGGGTTTTTTAAAGTTTGAGTAAATTCTTCTTGGTTAGCATATTCCAATGTGATTTTATCTTGTATCTGATTTTTAAACCAAGTAACTTGTCTTTTAGCATACTGACGGGTTCGTATTTGAGCTGCATTTAAAGCCTCATCTAAAGTGAGATTGCCGTTTAAATAAGTTAAAATTTCTTTTATCCCTACAGCTTTCAAATTCGTATAATCTTTAGGAGCAAATTGCTTTTTTATTAAAGCTATTTCATCAATTGCCCCTTCTTTAAATATCTTATCTAAACGCTCATCACATGTTTTATATAAAAATTTTCGCTCAGGATTTAAGAAAATAATTTTGAAATTAAAATCAGATAAGATTTGTTCTTTTGGCAAAGTTTGAAAAGAAAAAATAGATTTACCGGTTTGCATGAATACTTCACAAGCTCTAATTAAACGCTGAGTATCATTTTGGTTTATTTTAGAAGCAGCAAGCGGGTCAAGCTTCTCTAATTTACCCCATAATTCTATATTGCCTATTTTAGCATGTAAGTTTCTTACCTGTTCTCGTAAATCTTCTGATATATCAGGAATATTATTATAGCCAAAAACTAAAGAATTGATATATAAACCCGTTCCACCTATTAATATAGGTAGCTTACCCCTATCGGTTATTTCTTTTATTTTTTCTGTCGCAAGTTTTAGATATTTTATTACCGAGAAATCTTCTGTCATTGATAAGAAGTTATATAAGTGATACAAGATTTCAGTTTTGTAGCTTTTCGGAGGGGAGGCGGTAATAATAGGAATTTCCTTATAAACCTGCATTGAGTCGATATTAATGATTTCGCCGTTATAAGCTTTAGCCAGTTCATGACCTAAATAAGACTTCCCGCTAGCAGTCGGCCCGCATAATATAATTATACTCTTCTGCTTTGAAGAATTGTTTCTGCAACACTTCGGATCACCTATTAAATATAG
The DNA here is from genome assembly GCF_002078335.1 of Rickettsia amblyommatis. Classification (NCBI taxonomy): domain Bacteria; kingdom Pseudomonadati; phylum Pseudomonadota; class Alphaproteobacteria; order Rickettsiales; family Rickettsiaceae; genus Rickettsia; species Rickettsia amblyommatis. Next base: position 1,166,849 of record NZ_CP015012.1, read on the forward strand.
GCTGTGCGTACTCGCTCCTCGTTTTACATTCCCATTCTCCAAATCATTTGAGTATATTTCTTTCATTGTCACTTGTTTAACTAATAAATACGAACTTGTATCGTCATTACGAGCCAGCATTTATGCTGGCGTGGCAATCTCAGGAGTTTTTTTATATTATTTTATAAGATTGCCGCGTCGTTGCTAACGCCACTCCTCGCAATGGCGGAAAAACCTATCCATGTAACAACGTCTCGCAGGAATGACCTCATACCCTTAAACGGTTTCATCAGTATTAATAGTATTTCCTAAAGTCTCAGTATTAGCATTACTATCTGCCGGTCCACTAAATGTTATTGTACCAAGTTTGTTGTCATAACTAATAGTTGGACCATTAAATAAGCCTGCATCACTGTAGTCAATGGTCAGACTATTTAAACCGTTAGATGCGGCTACGTCACTGTTAAGTTTAAAAATGAGAGGATTATCAGTAGGCTCTATTATTTTTCTTTATATTAATTTAATGTAAGAAAAACATATAAAATAATATTTTAGAAAGCAATAATGTTTTAATAATTAATTAATAATCCGTATTTTTCAAGATATTTATTAATTATAGTGATTATTTCCTCTAAACCATTCTTACTATCTGATTCAGCCCTTGCAACTATAATAGATTCGGTATTAGAGCTACGCAAGAGCCACCAACCATGTGCAGTATTTACCCGTACACCGTCTATATCATTAAACTCTATTTTCTCTTCTAATGATTTTTCTTTAATCTCTTTAATAATTTGTAATTTTAACTCTGAAGGAACAAAAATTTTAATTTCCGGTGTACTATAGCTTTTCGGTATATCCTCTATTATCTCATCTAGAGTTTTACTTGATCTACTAAGTAAATCTAAAAATCTAAGAGCTGCATAAATTGCGTCGTCAAAACCAAAATATTTATCGGCAAAGAATATATGCCCGCTCATTTCGCCAGCGAGTAAAGCCTTTGTCTCAAGCATTTTGCTTTTAATAAAAGGATGACCTGTTCGCCATATTATAGGATGTCCTCCATATGATTTTATTTTAGCGACTATAAATTGGCTGACTTTTACATCCACTATTATAGTTGCGTTTGGATTTTCTTTTAAAATATCCTCAGCAAAAATGCATAAAACTTGATCACCGAATAATATTTTACCGCTTGAGCTTATAATGCCGATTCTATCACCGTCGCCGTCAAAAGCTATACCAAGGTCACAATTTTGTTCTTTAACCACGTTTATTAGCTCCTGCAAATTAGCAGGATTTGTAGGATCAGGATGATGGCTTGGAAAATTTCCGTCAATCTTACTATGTATGATTATATTCTTGTTTGAGAGATGCTTTTTAAGTTCTTCAACAATATCGCCAGTTGCGCCATTGCCGCAATCCCAAGCTACTTTTAATTTGGGATTAATGTTTATTCCATCTAAAATACGTTTTAGGTATTTAGATTGTATATTATGGATTCCTGCTTTCGCAGGAATGACATAAGGGGATGCTGGTGTAGTATTGGAGTAGTTATCCAAAATCTTAGTCAATAACTCCTGTATCTGATCACCGAAAAAAGGTTTACCGTTTTGTAGTATTTTAAAGCCGTTATCGTCACGAGGATTGTGTGACCCCGTGACCATAATACTACCGGCGGGCGTAAAGTGTTTATCGGCAAAATATAAAACCGGTGTTGGAACTACGCCAATATTGATGATTTCAGCCCCTGAGTGAGTTAATCCTAGTTCTAAAGCTTTACAAAGGGTAGGGGAGCTAAGCCGACCGTCTAAACCGACACAGATTTTATCGTTATCTTTCGTTATAGTCATCTCGGCAAAACCAAAGCCGATTTTATAAGCTACTTCTTCCGTTAAATCTTTAAGACTATTACCTCTTATATCATAAGCCCTAAAAATTGCTTTGTTAATTTGCATAGAAAACTGTTTTGAATATTATTACATGGCTCTTATGTCATTCCTGCAAAAGAGCCTTGTTGTATGGCTCGGAAAATCTACTCGATGTCATCCCCGCGTAGGCGGGGATCCAGCAAAATAACTTCAATATTTATATAGAAGCTACATAGTGTGATAAAATAAACCTATAAAAACTTGTTTTTTATAGGTTTTACTGGATTCCCGCCTACGCGGGAATGACATAAAACAATCCATGCAACAACACCTGCAAGTCGCTTGCAATGACGAATTTGCATAGTCTAGAAACTAAAACTCTCACCTAAATACACTTCCTTAACTTTCTTGCTATTTGCTATTTCCTTAGCACTTCCTTCTAATAATACTTTACCTTCAAAAATAACATAAGCACGGTCGACTATATCTAGAGTATCACGTACGTTATGGTCGGTAATTAATATACCTATATTAAATTCACGTAAATAATTAATTAGATTTTTGATATCGGAAATAGCAAGCGGGTCAATACCGGCAAGCGGTTCATCAAGCATGATAAATTTAGGCTCTATTGCTGCAAGTGCACGTGCAATCTCAAGCCTACGCCTTTCACCGCCTGATAAGCTAGCAGCGGATAAATCTTTTAAATGCACTATCGAAAACTTCTCTAACAAATTATGGGTTTTTTGTTCAATTGCTTCTTTATCATTTTCAGATATCTCAACTACAGCCTTAATATTATCTTCAACCGACAATCCCCGAAATATCGAAGGTTCTTGAAGAAGATAGCCGATTCCAAGCCTTGCTCGTAAATAAATAGGCAAGTTGGTAATATTTATATCATTTAAAAGTAATTGCCCTGAGTCCGGTTTCATTAAACCGATAATAATGTTAAAGCAAGTTGTTTTACCAGCTCCATTCGGACCGAATAAACCAACTATCTCTCCTTGTTTTATATTCAGAGATATATCAGTTAATATATTCCTTTTTTTGTAGGATTTTGATATATTTTTAACGTGTAAGCTGTCCATCTTTTTTATTTGTTAAGATTTTGTTGCGTGGATTAATTTTCAACGTCATTGCAAGAAAATTACGTAAGTAGTTGACGAAGCAATCAAGTTAAAAATACTAATCTTTAGCATTTTTTTTTAATTATTTTCTGGATTGTCACACTTCTTGCAATCGCTTGCAATGACTTACCAACGGTAAATAGCTCTATTTCTTAATAATATCTACATAGTAGATTAGTTTATTAGTTTTTAAAACATTATCGTCACGCTGTAATATTACATTACCAAGTAGAATAAGTTGTTTATTATCGAAAAAATATTTAGCACTATCTGCAAGTAATAATTCATTATTTATTTTTCTTTCTACAGTCAATTTAGTAGGGACAACTATATGATCAATAGTTTGCTTTTCATCTATTGTTTTATAAAAAATATATAATTCTTTCGTTCTAAGTATCGCATTATCGAAGTAAACAATAACATTTCCAAGATATGCTGCTTTTTGTTTGGTTCTATCAATAATTAAACTATCAGATTTGATATGTAAATTTGAAATATTTTTATCATTAGCATATATTATGGTACTAATTATAAGAAGTAAAACAAGTTTAATAATAGATATCTTTCCAAACTTCGTTTCTAGAGGTAATTTAGACGTCGAATCGGTGCTCATATCCTCATGTACTTCTTTGTACGCTGCGGTGCTGCGTTCCATGTCTCCTTTAAATTCCTCTCTATAAGCTGGTTTGGAAAGATGTCTAATCCGATAAATCGATGATTGTAGAGACATTGCCTTTAAAAATTATAATATTATTTTCATCTTTCGTATTAAAACTATCCGAAGTAATTGAAGAGTTTTTGTAAAGCAACTTAGCAGGGGAATGACCGGTTATATTCTTATTTACTAAATCAATCCTTGCATCGTTAGTGTGAAATATGATCTCATCAAAAAAAAGTTTTACATCATTTTTTAAATCTAATATGTTTGATTTTTCATCTAAAAAGCCTTCTTTCGCATTGATAATAAGAGTTTGGTCTTGATTTACGTTATAAATAGCATTTATTATATCTAGTTTATATTTGTTATCCGACTCTTTTATAGCTCGTTCAGTTTTAATCTTATACGCATTTAAATTTTTATTTACTCCTTCAAAAATTGAATCTTTCAATATAATATTATACTTTAAATCAAAATTTTTATTATTTTTTAAACTTTTTTTTGTAAAGTTAATATCGTTTTCTTCATTAATATAACTGCTTTTAATTAATATATATCCTATATACAAAATTCCAACTGTTATTAAAAGATATACAGATTTCCAAATTTTTTTTCGCCGTTTATAAGAAGAGGGCATAGATTTTAGCTAACCCCTATGCATAGTAAATCATGAATATGAATAATGCCTATAATAATGTTATCATCAACAATCGGTATATTAGTGATATTCTTGGCTTTCATTAAATTTAAAGCCTCTTTTGCAAATATTTCCGATGAAATATGAATAGGGTTTTTGGTCATAATGCTTGAGGGTGTTTTTAAGTGGATTTGATCGTTAATATGACGACGTAAATCCCCATCGGTTATAATTCCCACCAAGTTTTGGTTTTTATCTGTTACAAGCGTACAACCTAAACGTTTTTTATTCATAATAATTATAGTTTCGGCAAAGGAAGTATCTTCATATACTAAAGGTATTTCATCACCGCTACGCATTAGGTTTTTAATTTTTGTTAAATTAGCACCGATTGTACCTCCCGGATGATAAATTTTAAAATCATCTTTAGTAAAGCCTCGTTTTTCATGTACAACAGTCATTAAAGCATCACCGAGTGATAGCATGATTAAAGATGATATAGTAGGAGCTCCAATTACAGAAGCTTCCGGATATTCAGGTACTATTAATAAAAAATCGCTTCTTTTAGCTAAAGTAGAATTTTTATTCATTGTCATTGCAGCAATTTTTATGGAAGAGTTCTTGCAATATTCAAGTATATTAAATAGTTCTTTAGTTTCACCGGAATTAGATAACATAATTACTAGATCATTTCTCGTCACCATACCTAAATCGCCGTGACTTGCTTCTGCCGGATGTAAATAAAAAGCAGGCATACCGGTTGAAGAAAAGCTAGCAGCTATTTTTCTTGCAATATAACCGCTTTTGCCTATGCCGGTTAGGATTATCCGTCCTTTGAAAGATAGTAAAAATTCTATAATTCTGTTAAAGTCTTCAGGGATATTTTCGGATAATTTTTCTAAAGCACTTGCTTCACTAGAAATAACCCTCTTTGCGATGATTCGGTAATTATTTGTGTCGGTCATTTATTTACTCATTGTCATACCATGGCTTGTCCATGGTATCCAGTAAATTATTAGTATTATGAGCTATTTTTGTGGATACCCGAACCGTCATTGCGAGCAGCCGTAAGCTGCACGGCAATCTCATGAAATAATAACAAACTCCTGAGATTGCTTCGTCAATTACTTCGTAATTTCCTCGCAATGACGATTAAGCTTCATATCAATTAAAATACTTACGTTCTGTAATTACTTCAGCAGTTTCAGCATTATTATCTTCATTCCAAGCTCGTTTTTTACTAGAATCACGTCGCTGCTCAGGTTCTGAATTGTCCTTAGCATTATTAACATTAGTTTTTGGCTTTGTATTATTTGAAGCTTTATCTTTATCAGCATTTTTAATAGTTAATTTTGCCTTGCCTTTATTATCAAAGCCTATTAGCTTCACTTTTACTATATCGCCTTGTTTTAAAACACTGCTAACCGTTTCTATTCTTTCTTCTGAAACTTCACTAATATGAACAAAGCCGTCTTTATTACCTAAATAATTAATAAAAGCACCGGAATCTAAGACTTTCATTACCGTACCGTTAAATATTTCACCGATTTCAGGTTCAACGGCAATAGCTTTAATTTTATCTAAGGCAACTTTTAGCTTATCTCTATCTGAAGCATAAACAGACACCGTACCGTCATCGCTTATATCTATTTTAGCACCGCTAGTTTCACAAATTTCCTTTATTACTTTACCGCCTGGTCCTATAATATCTCTAATTTTATCCTTATCTATTTTTATAGTAGTAGTAGAAGGAGCATTTTTACTTAGTTCGTTATTTGGTTTACTGATAACTTTATTCATTTGCTCCAGTATATGCAAACGACCGAGTCGTGCTTGCTCTAAAGCTACTTTCATTATTTTAAAATCTACTCCGGATATTTTGATATCCATTTGTAATGCAGTAATCCCTTCGCTAGTTCCTGCAACCTTAAAGTCCATATCACCGAAATAATCTTCATCGCCGAGAATATCCGATAATACGGCAAATTTTTTGCCTTCCTTAACAAGTCCCATAGCAATACCCGCAACCTGTGCTTTTATCGGTACGCCGGCATACATTAAAGCAAGAGAGCTACCGCAAACAGTTGCCATTGAAGAAGAACCGTTAGACTCCGTAGTTTCGGCAACTACTCTAATAGAATAAGGAAATTGTACTTTATTAGGTAATATTGGATTAATAGCACGCAATGCGAGTTTACCGTGTCCGACTTCACGACGACTAGGTGCTTTCATAGGCATTGCTTCATTTACAGAGTAGGGCGGAAAGATATAATTGAGCATAAAACGCTCTTTATACTCACCCTCTAAACTGTCAACTATCTGCTCATCTAAACTAGTACCGAATGTAGTACTAACTAAGCTTTGCGTTTCACCTCTAGTAAATAAAGCTGAACCATGTGCGGAAGGTAGTAAACCTATTTCACAAGCAATTTGTCTTATATCCGTGGTACTTCTTCCATCGATACGTCTATTTTTTTCTAAAATCTCGTTACGTAATATATCTGATTCAATAGCTTTTAAAGCTGATTCGATTTGATAATTACTATATTTTTTATTTTCTATGTCGCTTACAAAATGTGTAAGAACTTTTCCAAGTATTAAATCTAAATTAGTGCTACGTTCTTGTCTAGATTTAATTGCAAAAGCTTGTTCAATTTCTTTTACAAATAACTTCTCAATTTCTTTCTTTAATGAAGCAGGATATAAATCTTGCATTTCAAGTTTTGGTTTTTTAGCTTCTTCTGCTAGTTCTTTAATTATCTTTATTACCGGCTGAAAGCTTTCAAATCCAAATTTTACGGCTTCTAACATTTGTTCTTCAGAGCGTAAATAAGCTTCCGATTCAACCATCATTACTGAATCTGATGTTCCTGCAACTACTAAATCAAGCTGACTTGTTTTTAATAATTCAAGTGTTGGATTTAAAACAAATTCACCATTGATTAAACCTACTTTACTTGCCGCAACTATTTCTAGATAAGGAGCAGGGGATAGGCTAAGTGCAGCCGATGCACCGATAATTGCAAGTATATCTACCGGAGTTTCAGGATCATATGAAAGAACACTGCAAGTTACATGCGTTTCATTCACAAAAGCCGGATGAAATAATGGTCTAATCGGTCTATCTATTAAACGAGATACTAAAACTTCTCTATCTGATGCTTTTCCCTCACGTTTAAAAAATCCCCCTGGTATCTTACCGGCAGCATATGCCATTTCTCTATAATTAATTGTTAAAGGAAAAAAACCTATACCCTCTTTTGCTTTGTTAGCTACTACTGCCGTACATAGTAAAACGGAATTACCCATTTTTACCGTAACTGCCCCGTCAGCTTGCCTTGCTATTTTACCTGTACTAAGCTCAAGAACTTTCCCGTTCCATGTAATACTCTTAGTTATTTCGTTAAACATCTATTTATCTCATTTCATAATTTATATTTTATTGTATTCTACCACGTCATTGCGAGGAAAATTACGAAGTAATTTGACGAAGCAATCTCAGGATATTTGACGAGATTGCCACGCAGCCTACGGCTGCTCGCAATGACGATTATCCCACTACTTAATCTTTCTAATTCCTAGCTTACTTATTAAATCTAAATATTTGCTAATATTATTCTTTTTAATATAGTTAAGTAATCTGCGGCGACGCCCGACTAAAATTAATAATCCGCGTCTTGAAGTATGATCTTTATGGTTAGATTTAAAATGCTCGGTTAAATTATTGATTCTTTCAGTTAAGATAGCGCATTGCACTGCACTTGAACCGGTATCATTTTCCGTTATAGCATATTCTTTAATTAATTGTTGCTTACGTTCTGTAGTAATCGACATCGATAATTTCTCCTTAAATATATAGACTTCCAGTTTTAAAAGAAGTCTTGTGTTAAATTAAATACTCGTAAAGAATTAAAGCAACTCTTGTTTAAGCTACCTATTGCAAGCAAAGTGCCTTTATAGCGAACCCATAAAAGATCAACAGACATCTTGCCAAACTCTACTTCTAGAGGTAATGTATACGTCAACCCGGTACTCGCATCCTCACGTACTAAAGTGTACGCTGTGGTGCTGCGTTCCGTGTTTCCTTCAAATTCCTCTCTATAAGCAAATTTGGTAAGATGTCTAAAGTCTTTTTCATAATTAAATAAACATTTCTGTCCATATTTAATTTGCTGTGCTTGGCTGTCAGTTGCATCAAGAACCAGGATGTCGTCCAGTATTGCTTCTATCTTTATACTTTTTGCCTCTAGGGAATTTTTGGTAATTTCGTCAGGCGATTTAATGCGGATAGCATTTTCTTCTTTAAATATTCCAACCTGAGTACGGCGTAATTCTATCACAAATCCTAAACTTTGCAAGGACAATGCCAAATCTTCTGCTAAAGTCCTTATATAAGTACCTTTTGAGCATTCCGTATAGTATGTAGCGGTGGCATTTTTCTCATCAAAATTTAAACATTTTAGATCATAAATAGTTATATTTCGTGGCTTTAATTCTACTTTTTTTCCCTCTCTAGCCAATTTATAAGCTCTTACACCGTTAACTTTAAGAGCTGAAAAAGCCGGCGGTATTTGTGTTACGTTACCGATAAATTTAGAACATACGGCATAAGCTTCTTCTTGAGAAGGGATACAATCTTTCGTTGCTATTACTTTACCGTCATAATCGCCGCTATTGGTTTGCGTTCCGAATTTTACGGTAAAAATATAGGTTTTTCTAGCATCAATTAGCAGATGTATCAACTTTGTAGCTTCACCTACGGCAAGCGGTAATATTCCTTCCGCTTCTACGTCTAAAGTACCGGCATGTCCTATCTTGGTTTTACCGAGTATTTTTTTTACTATGCTAACAAGTTGAGCAGAACTTATACCTCTTGGTTTATAAATATTTAACCAATAATTACTCATTTTAATTTGATTTTAACTTGACTTAAACTTAGAAAATCTTTAATATATAACTCTAGCCAATAGCAAGATAGGTTAGACCAAATAATGACGATTAACCTCAGTAATATAGAAAATTCTGCCTCTAAAATCAATAGCTGTTTTTCCAAACTTACTGATTATATCTGGCCTATAAAACGCCATGAAGTTTCTAAATTTTTATTCATCACTTTATTAATGTTCTGTATTTTATTTATCCAAAATCTAATCAGAGCTTTAAAAGATAGTATTGTTACTACTATGATCGGTGCCGAGACTATCTCGTTTTTGAAGTTTTGGGGAGTGATGCCGTCAGCTTTTTTAATGACTGCTATATATGTAAAGCTTGTTAATAAGATGAAAGCAGAAAATATATTTTATCTTATTATATCAATATTTTTAACATTCTTTGCTCTTTTTGCTTACATTATTTTTCCAAATCATGAAATGCTGCATTTAAGCCCTGTAACCGTTCAAAATTTAACGGCAAGTTTACCTAATTTAAAATGGTTTATATTGCTTTTATCAAAATGGAGTTTTTCGTTATTTTATATAATAGCCGAATTATGGCCAAACGTAGTTTTCGCATTACTGTTTTGGCAGTTTGTTAATAATATTACTACAGTGGAAGAATCTAAAAGATTTTATCCGTTATTCGGTTTACTGAGTCAAACAGGTATTTATTTAGCAGGGCAGTTTTTAGAAAATCTAAGTAATATTAATGATTACATAACTAATAAATTTGCATTGCAATCGTCTTTTCATACACTTTCTATACAAATTATACTAACTATAGTATTAATTTTAGGAATAATAGCTATTAAAACTTTCTGGTTGCTTAATCATAAAGTACTAGACAAAGAGCATATGGCGTTACTCAGGTTTAAAGCAAAGAAAAAATCTATGACTATTGCTGCAAGTTGTAAGATGCTTCTATCGTCAAGACATATTAGATTAATTGCAACTTTGCTTATCTGCTATGGCCTTGCCATTAATTTAGTAGAAGGTCCTTGGAAAGCAGCAGCTACTAAAATTTATAAAACTCCAACCGAATATGCAGCTTTTATAGGCAGTTATTTGCGTTATACCGGAGTATTGACTATTTTATTTGTCGTACTTGGTTCAAATATAGTGAGAAGACTTGGCTGGTTTACGGCAGCTGTTATCACCCCTTTAATAGTTTTTATTACCGGTATATTATTTTTTGCTGTTAATAATTTTGAAAGATTTGCCGGCTTAATAATAGCAAATTTTATTCTAACCGATCCTGCTTTAATTGCTATAACAATAGGTGCTATTCAAAATGTGCTTAGTAAATCAAGTAAATATACCTTATTTGATTCAACAAAAGAAATGGCCTATGTTCCTTTAGATCCGGAAATAAAAATAAAAGGCAAAGCTGCTGCCGACATGATAGGTACAAAACTCGGTAAATCTAGTAGTGCATTTTTACAATCATTGGTATTTATAATATTACCTTCCGCTAGTTATCAATCTATTTCCATCTGTTTAATGATTATATTTATAATTACTTGCTTAACCTGGCTTTGGGCAACTAAAGCACTCAATAAAGAATATAAAAATTCTATTAAATTTTCTCAATAATAATATTAGTTTTTTCTTGATATTACTAAAATCTCTATATACTATCTTTGACAGTATAACACAAACTGTGAAAGAGGATATGTTATGTCATTCCCGCGTAGGCGGGAATCCAGAAACAAGCGAAATAAATCGAGCTTTTAATTTAAAAATCTAATGTGCTTAGACTTTTTAGTGACTGGATGCCCCGCCTACGCGGGAATGACATAGAGAGTAAAGATCAACGTAACAACATCGGCTTGACTACGCATCACTTACAGTTTGTGCTAATTAATTTTTGGTTAAATGAGAGGTTTTATGAGTAAAGACGGTAACCTAGATACAAGTGAATTTGATCCTTTAGCAAATAAGGAATATACAGAAGAACAAAAGCAAAAATTAGAACAAGAGAAAAAAGAATTTTTATCTCAAACTACAACCCCAGAACTAGAAGCTGACGATGGTTTTATCGCTACTTCTGCATCTTCTGCTCAATCTACCCCTTCAATTAGTGCTTTATCGGGCCATATTTCTCCTGACAGTCAGACATCAGCCCCAATAACCAAGGCTGTAAGAGAAACAATTATACAACCGCAAAAAGATAATTTAATAGAACAAATATTAAAAGACCTGGCAGTCCTTGCAGACCGTGATTTAGCTGAACAAAAAAGAAAAGAAATAGAAGAAGAAAAAGAAAAAGATAAAACATTAAGTACTTTTTTCGGTAATCCGGCTAATAGAGAATTTATTGATAAGGCTTTAGAAAATCCTGAGCTTAAAAAGAAATTAGAATCAATAGAAATAGCCGGCTATAAAAATGTTCATAATACATTTAGTGCCGCTAGTGGATACCCTGGTGGATTTAAACCGGTACAGTGGGAAAATCAAGTAAGTGCAAACGATCTTAGAGCAACAGTAGTTAAAAATGATGCAGGTGATGAACTCTGTACCTTAAATGAAACAACTGTTAAAACTAAGCCTTTTACTGTAGCTAAACAAGACGGTACTCAGGTTCAGATCAGCTCATATAGGGAAATAGATTTTCCTATAAAACTTGATAAAGCCGATGGGTCAATGCATTTATCGATGGTAGCATTAAAAGCTGATGGCACAAAGCCCTCCAAAGATAAAGCCGTATATTTCACTGCCCACTACGAAGAAGGACCAAACGGTAAACCTCAACTTAAAGAAATAAGCTCACCAAAACCTTTAAAATTTGCCGGAACCGGAGATGACGCAATAGCTTATATAGAGCATGGTGGAGAAATTTATACACTTGCGGTAACACGCGGTAAATATAAAGAAATGATGAAAGAGGTAGAACTAAACCAAGGGCAGAGCGTTGATTTATCGCAAGCTGAAGATATTATAATAGGACAAGGACAAAGTAAGGAACAACCGCTAATAACTCCACAGCAAACAGCAAGTTCATCGGTTGAACCACCTCAGTATAAACAACAAGTATCACCAATTACTCCTACTAACCAACCACTGCAACCTGAGACTTCACAAATGCCACAGTCGCAACAAGTGAATCCAAACCTTCTTAATGCAGCTACAGCTTTATCAGGCAGCATGCAAGATTTATTAAATTATGTAAATGCAGGTTTCACAAAAGAAATTGATTTAATTAAAGAAGCAGCCACGGCAATTCTTAATAATGAGACAAGTGATATTGCTGAAAAGCAGACTAATATCATTGTTTTAGCTGAAAATACGGTCAATAATAAAAACCTCACACCGGATGCAAAAGTAGCTGGAGTCAATGCAGTATTAGAAACCATAAAAAATGATCAGAATACCCCAGACCTAGCAAAATCAAAAATGCTTGAAGCTACAGTAGCTATCGCTTTAAATTCAGAGAATCTTGAGCCGAAGCAAAAACAGCAGATGTTAGAAAAAGCAGTAGATGTCGGTTTAAGTCTTAAAGATGATGCAAGTAGAGCTGCAGCAATTGACGGTATTACGGATGCTGTAATAAAAAGTAACCTTTCTACTAAAGATAAAGGGACAATGCTTATAGCAGTAGGTGATAAGGTTAATGTCTCTGAATTAAGCAATGTGGAAAAACAAAAATTATTAGGTTCTGTATTACAGAAAGGTGTAGAAGCCCAAGTGCTCAGTCCGGCACAACAACAATTGATACAGCAGAATTTAGATAAGATTACGGCAGAACCAACTAAAAAAGATACAATAAAAAAAGTAAATGATATTTTGTTTGATCCTCTAAGTAATACTGAATTAAAAACAATAAACATACAAGCCATTACGTCTAATGTTTTAGATGGTCCGGCTACAGCAGAAGTCAAAGGCGAAATAATTCAAGAAATTACTAACACGGTTGCAGAAAGCTCGCTTGAAGCTCAAGACAAAGCAGAGATTGTTAAAGGGGTAGGCGAGACTATAGCTACTCATAGTGATACCTCTTTATCCTTACCTAATAAAGCACTTATTATGGCATCAGCGGAAAAAGGTATTGCAGAAAGTAAGACCAATTTACCTTATAGAGAGCTAATGACTAAAGGGTTAGTAGATGGTATTTATGAAGGCAAAGGAGGTCCTGAAATAACTAAGGCAGTTTCTAGCGGGATCGATAATAGTAATATTAATGACTCTGAGAAAGAGGCACTTAAAAAAGCTAAAGATGCAGCGAGTGAGGCAGCTTTAGATAGAGAAACTCAAAATTTAACTGAAGGGTTAAAAGGACAGAATATAGAAGAACACAAGCCTCGCGATGATATATATAACAAAGCTCAGGAAGTAATTAACGCTGTTAATCCTGTTATAGAAGCATTAGAAAAATCTAAAGAACCGGTAGTGTCGGCAGAAGAAAGAATTGTACAAGAAACTTCTAGTATATTAAATAATATCTCTAAGCTTGCAGTTGAGAAAGTCAATAATTTTCGTGCTATGCTTTCTCCAAATGGTAACCTTAAAACTCTTAAAGAAAAAAAAGAGGAATCAATAAAAAAAGTAGATGAGCTGGTAAAGGAATTTGGTACTAAATCTTCTACTGAAGAACAGCAAAGTTTCATTAAAGCTAATTTAATTGATGATAAAACTTTATCTAAAGAGGTACGTTTACAAACTATAGATAAGTTATTACAAGAACAAAAACGAGCAGAAGCAATTGAAAACCCTAGTGTTAAAACAGAAGATGTAAGGGTAGTATCAGGAAAGTCTGAATTAAAACCTATAAGTAAAGATAAGCCGGATATTGAAAAAGCTAAAATGGTAGTAGGAGTAGATAGAGTTAACATCAAAAAGAATATAAAAATTATGGGAGCATTAATGAATGCAAGAGATAGCATTCAGTCGGAAAATTTAAATAAATCAATACCTATTAAAAGAGGGTCTTCCCCTCCACAACGCTGATCAAGATTTGTATTCTGTGCTAAAAGCGGGAATCTAGTAAAACATATAAAAAATAAGTTTTTTATATGTTTATTTTATCAAATATGTAACTTCTGTATCAATGTTAAAGTTATTTTCTGGATTCTCGCTTTTGCGGGAATGACATAAATGATATCATAACATAATCAGTATGGCAGCTTGCCTTTATGCATTAGTCTTTAGTTTTTCTTTTCCAGCTAAACATTTTACTAAATTATTAATGGCTTGTTGTTCTTCCGTGCTATTAATTTTCATAAAATTTCTTGAAACTTCAATGCACATACGTTGATGTTGAGTATGTACGGGCTGCGGTTTATTAGCTTCTTCTAAACCTTCAAAGAAATAATCAATATTCCTATCTAAAGCTTCTGCGATTAGTACTAGCCTTCCTACAGAAATTCTATTAATTGCTTTTTCGTATTTTTGTAATTGTTGATGCGTAACATCAATTACTTCAGCAAGTTGTTGACGAGACAACCCCTTAGCGAGTCTTAAAGAATAAATTTTCTTGCCGATAAAACTATCAATTTTTTGTATAATATCGTTTTTTCTACCCATTATCCTCTCCTTGGTTACTTAATTATAACTATATTTAAAATTTTCTTTGAACAAAAATGATATTATCCTATATATATTATAAACATTTGGTTGTTATACCATTAAACTTATCCAAGTGTAAGTAGAAATGATACCATAAATTAATATTATAAGCAACTATAAAATAACATTTTTTAAGTTTTTTGTAATCATTTGGTAAATAATTATTAAATCGTGCAAAATTATTTCTTATCAAATAAAAATATCATAAGAACTTTAAAATTATTTTTAAAATATGAATACCTTATGTTTTAAAAACTTATTTACTGAAGCATAAATTACAATTTATAAAAAAATAAAATTTTGGCGTACTATAGAAAAATATAAAATTAATGCAAGGAAAAACTTCATTTCTATATTAATATTTCAAATCAAGGATAAAGTATAGTTTCATTTTAATTATAAATTAATTATTTACAGCGAACTTATTTAAGATTAAATATAAAATTAATAATAACAACTTAGCTTTTATAATGAGAAAAATTTTTAATTGTCTTTATGTAGCCTTATTTAGAACAATAGAAGATGATGGCATTGAACATTCGGGATATATGTCATTCATGATCCTTTTATCTATTTTTCCTTTCCTAGTATTCTTATTAGCTTTAACAAGCTTTTTAGGAGCTTCAGAACTTGGTCAAAATTTTATACAAATTTTTCTAGAGAGTCTTCCGGAACAAGCAACGGAATCAATAGAAAAAAGAACACGAGAATTACTAAGTGCTCCTCCTCAAAGTTTAATGAATCTTGCCATAGTAGGCAGTATTTGGACTGCTTCTTCTTTTGTAGAATGTTTAAGGACTATTTTAAATCGTGTATATCAAATAAAATCTCCCCCCCCTTATATAAGAAGAAGATTACTTAGTATTATACAGTTTCTTATAATTAGTGCCTTGATTACCTTTACTATGTTTCTTTTAGTGGTGATTCCAATATTATTTACAAAAATTCCGATAATATTAGAGACCATTGAAAAATATAAGATCATTTTAAATTTTATAAGATATTCTTTAATTTTAATTTTATTATTTTTAGGTGCCTCGTCTTTGTATTATATATTACCTAATGTAAAACTCAATTTTATTGATGTATTTCCAGGGGCTTTATTAACTGTGATATTATGGATAATAAGCGGCTATTTGCTTTCAACTTATATAGTCTACTATAATCAATTAAATCTAATGTATGGTTCCCTTGGTAGTATAATAGTTACATTAATATTCTTCTATATTATAAATATGATATTTATCTATGGTGCGGAATTTAATTATCTAATGAAAAATTATGAAAATATAGAATGAAGTGTAGCTTAAAGCACTTCATCAGTATTTAGTTTTACAAAAATAAAATAATTAATTGAAACAATTTCGGCAGTTTTATATTTAATATTTTATATCAATCTTTATTTTAGTTGTAAAAAACAATTATTGTTTAGTTTTTAGGTTTTGTAAACAAAATACAAATTATTAAAAAAAATCCGGTTTAAATAACATAAAGCTCTCCTGAGATGATGTCGGTAATGGAGTTAAATTATATTGTGGATCGAAAGCATTCCCGTAAATTTTTTCTATTGTTTGGAGCGAACTTGGAGATTTTAAAGCCAACAATATTGACTTTAAAATAGTAAAAATTGCTATATATGGATCGGTTTCGGGGGAAGATAAGCGATGTTCTAAACGTTTGGGAAAAGCATTTGGAGTTCGTACGGCTACGCTTCTATTATTTCCACCGTACGATATATGCGTAGGAGCCATAAATTTTTTATTTATCCGTGAATAATCTAGAGTAGTAGGCATAAAAGCGAGTAGGGTGTCTAACATATAGTGACATAGCCCTTGTGCTGCTAAAATTATATAATAATCATTGAACTCGGAATTAAAATTAATATGAAAATGCATACTATTACCATAATCATCCAAAAACGGCTTAGGCGAAAAATCTATATAACCGTTTAACTGCTGTGCCATTTTTTTTAAAATAGTTTTAACCTCTAATATATTTTTTATATATTGTATTAAGTTTATAGAAGGGGGAAGATCTATTTCAAATTGGTTATTGCCTTTTTCTTTTTTTATTTTAGCAATTTTAAATCTAGCTAAGTATTTTCTTGAAAGTATTTCAAATTTAGCTATATCAATATTGTGACTTAAATAAAACTCTATTTCTACGCCGATAATAGGGATTAGGTTATAGTCTTGATGAAATTGTGTTATTATTTTTTCTAGCTGTTTATTTTTTTGTAAACGACCGGATAAAGTATTAATAAAACTATTATAATTAATATAGGGTATTTTCATGGAAGGATTAATAAACGGATCAGTTTATTATAAAATTTTTGATAAAACATTCAATAATTCTAGTCATAGATATATAAAAAAAAATAATTCTATACATGAAACAGAAATAGTTGAAAACAAAAAATCTATTACTACTTATTTTAAAGCACAAGATATTTTAATTTTAAACCAAACACATGGCAATCAAATTGTTAATGCTGATGAGTCCATAATTGCCGTACCTGAAGCAGATGGCAGCATTACAACTAAAAAAAATTTAGTATTAGCGGTACAATCGGCAGATTGTGTACCGGTATTACTTACAAGCGGCGACGGTAAAATAATCGGAGCGGCACATGCAGGTTGGAAAGGAAGTATAAATAATATTATTAGTAATATAGTTACTAAAATAACAGAAAAAGGAGCAAAGAATTTAATAGCAGTGATAGGTCCTGCTATAGCGCAAAGTTCATATGAAGTTGATGATGAATATTATAAAGCTTTCTTAAGTAAGGATATTAACAATAAACAGTTTTTTATAAACTCTATAAAAGAAAATCATTATATGTTTGATTTACCGGCTTTTGTAGAGTTAAAACTTAAAGAAGCAGGCGTCAAAGATATAAAAAATATTGCTGAAGATACTTACACAAATCCATTAAAATATCCAAGTAAAAGACGCGCATATCATTTGCAAGAACCTTATAATCAGAATATATTATCAGCTATCGTAATGAAATAATGGCATTGCTAAATAAATATTGATGGTTTGAACAAGTTACACCATTGCAAGGAGGCGTTGTTGCATGGACACTGAGTCATCATTATAAGCAGCCATAGGCTGCGTGGCAATCTAGAAAATAATTAAAAAAATTCTGTAAATTAGAATTTTTTACTGGATTGCTTCGTCAATTACTTTGTAATTTCCTCGCAATGACGGGAAAACCGGTCTATGCCACAATGCTCGCTCGCAATAACGATATCTATCTTTATTTAGCAATGCAAAAATAACCCTTCATTTATCAGAGTATATTAATGAATCAAGATAAACCTTACTATCAAATAGTTTATGCACCAAACGATATTTTTAAAAAACAAGCAGAATATATAGACATTGTTGATGATAATATTCGTACTATTGTCGATAAAGTGCTTCAGAATTTACATATAGAAAGGGCAGTGGGCTTGGGTGCTAATATGGTAGGAATATTAAAGCGTATAGAGGTAGTTGACCTACATGAAAATAATAAATCATCGCCTATAGTTTTTATTAATCCGGACATCACTTATTTTTCGGAAGAAAAAAAAACTTTTATTGAGGGTTCTTTATCGTTTCCAGGCATTGAAGCATCTATTACACGATCAAAAGCAATCAAGGTAAAATATCTTGATTATAACGGTAATAAGCAAGAACTAGCAGCAGAAGGCTTTTTAGCAACTGTAATTCAGCATGAAATAGATTATTTAAACGGCAAAACTTTCTTAGATTATTTATCAAAACTTAAGCGTGATACACTACTTAAAAAGATGCTAAAGCATATAAAACTCCAGCCTCCACATATTCACGGTAGCGGTTGTAAGCATTAGACATTTTCTCAAACTTCGCTTCTAGAGGTAATTTATACATCGAGTCTAGACTCGTATCCTCACGTACACACTAGCGGTGACAAGTGCTTCTGTGTCTCCTTTAAATTCCTCTCTATAAGCGTTTGGAAAGATGTCTATTAAAGTTTTTGACATTTAAATTTAAAATATGTTATAACTGACTAGTTAATTAACTAGTTAATTATATGAAAAACACAATTACAGCCTTTGATGCTAAAACCCATTTTTCTAGATTATTAGACCGCGCTAGTAAAGGTGAAGAAATTTTAATTACTAAAAGAGGGAAAGCTGCTGCAAAAATTGTTCCTATTGATTCTCATAATAATATTGAAATAGCAAAGATTGCAGTTCTTAGACTTCGAAAACTTGCAAAAGAAATTAATTTACAACCATCGGATTTAGAAGTATGGCTAAATTACAAAAATGAGGGTAAGAAGTAAAAAATGGTCTCTTTTATTTTAGATTCTTCAATCGCTTTATCATGGCTTATGCCTGATGAAGTAGCAAGCTTGGACATACTAGATAAAACCATAACAGAAGGAGCAATTGTCCCTGCTATTTGGGAGCTTGAGATTGGAAATGTATTATCATATGCAGAGCGTACAAAACGTCTTACTGCAAATCAACGTCACCAAGCAATTTATACTTTAAAGGATCTTTACATCAAAATTGATCAAATAACACTGGAGCATATATGGTTTGAGACAATGGATTTAGCCGTACAATATGGATTAACACTTTATGATGCTAGCTATTTAGAGCTAGCATTACGCTGTGGGTTACCAATAGCAACACTTGATAAATCCTTAAAACAAGCCAGTAAAGCCGCTGGGGTCGTAGTATTGTGATCACATCTTCACAAGTCGTAGCCAAGCTTCCCAGTCACGTTTGCCTAAATCTGCTTTAAACGATAATAAGTCTTTTACCGTCTGCTTACATATTTCTACAGAAGGGATTATAAGCTCTTGTTCTTTTGTAGAATTTAATAGGCATTGCGTTTTACAAGCTTGTTCTAAATGGTAAATATAAAACATAGCTTCATGAATAGTTTTGCCGCAGGTAATAGTACTGTGATTACGAAGTAACATCACATAATTCTGTTTAAGATCAGTAACAAGTCTACTACTCTGTGTGTCAGCATCTAGGACTAGAGAATTATAATTATGATATGATATTCTGTCGTAAAAATGTAATGCCCATTGGACTAATCGGTAAAAGCCCACATTTTAAAGCAGAAACGGCAATAACTGCAGGAGTATGATAATGAAAAATGGCAGAAATATCAGGGCGTGTTTTATAAATACTACCATGAATAAAGTAACCGGTTTTATTATATTGATATTCTTCCCCTTCTAAAATTTGTCCGTCTAAACTAACTTTTAAAAGATTCTCTGTAGTTACTTCTTCAAATCTGAGTCCAAAAGGATAAATATAGTAAAAATTGGCATTTTGAGGTCTTGCGGATAGATGCGTATAAGTATGACCATCCAGCGATAAATACGCCATTATTCGGTAAGCGGTAGCTAAATTATATTTTATATCCATAATTGTTAAAATCTATATTGGTTTTATGTTATTCTCGCGTGATGTTGTTGCGTGAATCAGCTTTCCCGTCTAAGCTACGGAAATTGCATAGTAATTGACGAAGCAATCTCAGAAGTCTGTTATTATTTTATGAGATTGCCACGCAAGTACTACGACTGCTCGCAATGATGGGGTAATATCTACACAACAAGGCCACACAGGAATGACATAGAAGCTGTGCAACAAATCCTCAACGCTATTTAAAAGGAGCGTATACCGCTTCTTCATTTGTTTCTATAATTGCTTCTTTAGGAGCTTTTATGCATTCTTGTAAGGATTTCTTACCTAAATACGGTACTAGATTATAATTTAATATATAACATTGTAAATTATCTTTCTTACCGCTAAAGTTAAATTCAATTTTATTGCCTTGCTCCAATAGCTTTTTAACTTCTGTTGTTTGCTGGATAAAATTCTTTTGTTCTAAGTTTAAGTGTTTGATTCTTAGTATATTTTTTACTACGGAAAACGTAGAAACAGCAAGCAGCAGAAGGAATATAAATAACTCTTTATTACTTTGCTTGTGTAAGAAAATACTATTTTTAACATATGAAGCTGCAATCATTCCGATAGCTATAACATAACATCCAAGATATCTCAGTAACGATGCTCCTCTAATTGCCTCTTCATAACTAAAGTTAAAGAAATATAAATATAACCGCCACAAAGCAAAAATTATAAAACACACAAACGTACTTATCAGGAAAAATTTATATTCTTTAAGCAAATCCGGTTTATATTTACGAATTCCGTACCATGCAGCTATACAAATAGTATATACAACTAAACTTCCTTCTTTTAATAAGAATAACAAGAGAAATTTACCGTAATTCAGTAATAATGATCTATGCTGTTCATTAAAATTTTCAGCAATATATACTAAATTGCTAAAACTATGTTCGCATCTGTCAAAAAAATCATGGGTATTTTTAAAATAACTCATCCAAATAAAATTACACAAAATAGGTAAAGTAAGTAAAATCAGATACGTAATATAATCACTTGATTTTTTAGGCTTTTTATAAAAAATTGTATAATGAGCTATAAGAGTTATCGAAGCAAAACTAGCAAGCCATGTTCCAATTTCTCGGAAAGAGGCAAGTAATATCGTAATAGGTAAAATAAGCAATAATGCTTTTTTCTTGTCTTCCGCAAGGATATAAATTGCAAAAATAGCTCCGAACATTAAGCCAATAGTACTATCGTTATATATTGAACGAATCCCGGTCGTATATAATACTACGCCGCAAAGTAAAAGTGAAAACAACATTCCGGTTTGCCACAATTTCTTATTTGCGGCTAAAGGAGCTAGAAATGCTAAATGTAATAAGAAATGAGCAAATAATACGTTACCGTCCGAATAACCTGAAAGTAGCAGCATAAAATAATGATAAACGGCAGCTCCTCTTGGATAATGGGCATGAGTAGTAATAATGGAAGTTAACGAAGACTGATTTTCAAAAACACCGAAATATAACAATTCTTTAGTAAATATTCCCCAATGTGAGAAATCATCATAAGCATGCAGCGATGCATCTCTGGTATAAAGAAAAAACAAAAGAATCAATAAAGTAAATACAATGATTTCAATTATATTTTTTCTAGATTCCTGCTTCCACAGCAATGACATGAAGAAGGTATTATTGCATAGATCAAGAAATGCGTGCGGTGTCATACCGTGGCTTGACCACGGTATCCAAAAATATAACTTAAAAATACTAAACATTTTTAACTGGATCCCGCGATCAAGTCGCGGGATGACAGGAGCAGAGCCAACCCCTACAACAACGCCTATGAAATGCAGGAATGACATAAAAGCTAAAAATATACCGATGAGATAACATATATATGTTGCAGCCGGTAATAGCTTTAACATAGCAAAACAATATAAAATCGGTACTAATATGCTGATTGTGACGGGAAGAGCGAAAGTCAATTTTGTTTTGAAATATTTGGCAAAAAAAGACGAAAACCCAAAAATGCTTAATATCGGTATTATGATCATATTAATTTGTAAATAATTTTTTAGTCATTGCGTGGACCGGCAAAACCCACTGTGTCACCCCGTGGCTTGACCACGGGATGACAGAGGTGAAATTGATTCACGCAACAAGGCCACGCGGGAATGACATAGAACGCAAAATGTCCGGTACTATAGGTATCAATACCCACTCGCAACAACGCCTTCACCCGTGTTTAATTTTAGCTTGTGCTGCGGCGATTCTTGCTATAGGGATACGGTATGGAGAACAAGAAACATAGTTTAAATTCATTCTATGAAAAAATTCTATAGAGGCAGGGTTCCCTGCATGTTCTCCGCAAGCTCCGAGTTTCAAATTAGCATTACTGCTTTTTCCGCGTTTTATAGCAACTTCAATTAATTCTCCTACTCCTTCTTCATCGAGAGTAGTAAATGGATCGGATTCAAAAATCTTTTCTTCTAAATAATATGGAAGAAAAGAGGCCATATCATCTCTAGAAATTCCATATGTAGTCTGAGTTAAATCATTAGTACCAAAACTAAAATAGTCAACTTCCTTAGCTATTTTCTTACTGCCGAGTGCTGCCCTGGGTAGTTCTATCATAGTACCGAACGTAAAGGAAAACTTATATCTATAACGTTGCTCTAATTTCTCTATTACCGCATAAATATCCATTTTAAGCTTTTGTATTTCACCTACATTGCTAATTAAAGGAATCATTAATTCTAAGTTACATTCTATATGTTCTTTTTTATGTAGCTCAAAAATAGCTGTAAAAATTGCTTCAATTTGCATTTGGTAAATTTCCGGTGAACATATACCAAGTCTACATCCACGGTGACCGAGCATAGGATTTACTTCATGCATAGCATGAAGACGTTGATTAATCATGGATAAAGGTAGATTTAAGCTATTGGCCAAATTCTTTTTATCTTCTTCGGTGGTAGGTAAAAACTCATGTAATGGCGGATCAAGTAATCTAATATTTACCGGCTTATCTTTCATTACTCTGAATAAAGCTTTAAAATCCTCAGTTTGCAGAGGTAATAATTTCTGCACAGCAAGCTTTCTCCGTTCTATATCAGGAGCAATAATCATTTCTCTTACTAAAGGAATTTTATTTGTATCAAAAAACATATGTTCGCTACGACATAAACCTATACCTTGAGCTCCAAACTTTATAGATACTAAAGCATCGTTAACTGTTTCAGCATTTGCACGAACTTTTAAGCTACTAATCTCGTCTGCCCAATCTAAAATTAACTTTGATTCCTCACTGAAAGTAGGTTGAATTAACGGCATTTCACCTAAGAAGATTTTACCGCTACCTCCGTCAATCGTTATAATATCACCTTGTTTAATAACTATGTCGCCTGCTGTTAATATTTGCTTTTTCTCATCTATAGATAAATTATTTGTACCGCAAACACAAGGTGTCCCCATACCTCTTGCCACAACTGCGGCATGTGAAGTCATTCCCCCTCTAATAGTTAAAATACCTGAAGAAACATGCATTCCGTTAATATCCTCAGGACTAGTATCATGGCGTACTAAAATTACTTTATGATGATGAGATAATTTTTCGGCATCATAAGGTGAGAATACTGCAATACCTGTTGCAGCCCCAGGAGAAGCAGGTAGCCCCTCAGCAATAGAAGTAAGCCCCTTACTGTAATCAATTCTTGTATGTAATAATTGATTTAATGATTCCGGATCGATTCGCATTAAGGCTTGTTCTTTAGAAATAAGCTTTTCTTCTACCATTTGTACGGCAATATTAATAGCAGCGATGGCTGTTCTTTTTGCAGTACGTGTTTGCAAAATATATAGCTTATTATTTTCTATAGTGAATTCTATATCCTGCATATCTAAGTAATGTTCTTCAAGCGTTTGCGCAATTTGTGATAACTCCTTAAATACTTCCGGCATCATTGCTTGCATAGAATTTGAATCTTTTGCAATAATAGGCATAGGTGTTCTAGTTCCCGATACTATGTCTTCACCTTGAGCATTTATTAAAAACTCTCCAAAGAGTTTTTTTTCTCCTGTAGAAGGTGATCTAGTAAAAGCAACTCCCGTAGCTGAAGTTTTACCTAAATTACCGAAAACCATTGCTTGGATATTAATAGCCGTACCGAAATCCTCCGAAATATTATTGATTTTTCTATATATAACCGCTCTATTACTCATCCAAGAATGTAGCACCGCTTTAATTGCCGATTCTAACTGTTCATAAGGATCATTAATTAGTTGCTTAGTATACTTAATATGCAACCGTTTGAAATCATCAATAATTTTTTCTAATAATTCTACGGTAATATCGCTATCTTTATGAATATCGGCTTGCATTTTGTGCTTTTCGTAAATTTGTTCAAATAGATCACTAGGTATAGATAATACCGTTGAACCGTACATTTCTAAAAATCTTTTGTAACTATCAAGAGCAAATCGTTTATCACCGCAGGAATCCGCAAGAGCATTACACACTTCGTTATTCATTCCAAGATTAAGGATAGTATCCATCATTCCAGGCATTGAAATCGTAGAGCCCGAACGCACCGATAATAATAAAGGATTGCTTGTACTGCCGAAAATTTTACCGGTAGTTATTTCAAGTTCGGTGATAGCTTTTTTTAAGTCGCTTTGAAAGTTTTTAGGCAAGTTATTATTGTGGGTATAAAAGTAATTACATAGCTCTGTAGTGATTGTAAAACCATCAGGAATAGGTAGTTTTAGGTTGGACATTTCGGCAAGACCGGCACCTTTGTTACCAAGTATATTTTTCATGCTAGCGTTTCCATCACTACCATTACTGCCAAAATAATAAATTAATTTTTTCATATCATATATCAAAATTTGCTAACAATTTATGTGTTTAGGAGCATAAATACATATTTATACAGTATGAAAAAAATAGTAGCAACGTTAAATTAAGAATATCTTTAATAAAAATAGTTGAAATTTTAATTTATTATTATACTTGTTAATTTAATTATATTCTGTGTACAAAAGTCAAATTTTCAAAAAAAATCTTATTAATTTTCGCTAAAAAATATCTCAAAATAGCAAATCAATTAGAAACCTTCACAGAACCTAATAAGTTAATTGAACTTATTCTAAATGTTATTGACTAATTTAAGAAAATTGACCATAATTCTAAATGGTCGTGCAGTTGCGTGATGATATAGCAAAGCTATAGATCACGAGGAAAGTCCGGACTCTATAGAGGTATGGTGCCGGTTAACCTCCGGCAGAGTATTATTACTTTAGGGACAGTACCACAGAAAATACACCGCCAAGTATGAATACGAAGGTCAACTTCAAAAAGAGCTAGGAGTTTACAAGACGAGGAACGGAGCGTATACTTAATACGTGAGTACCGTTAGTACTTGTGGAATGACGCAGCCAATTTTTGAAGTTGATCGAGTATTTTTGGTAAGGGTGAAAAGGTACGGTAAGAGCGTACCGGTAAGTTGGTAACAAATTACGCATGGTAAACCCCACCAAGAGCAAGATCAAATAGGCGTTACAGAACTTATCAAGTTCCCGGGTTATCTCTAGCCGGCTTGTAATGCGGGTAGATCGCTTGAGGTAAACGGTAACGTTTATCCTAGATAAATAACTGCAATGAATTTATATTCATACAGAATCCGGCTTATAGACCTTATTGTCATCCCGCGACTTGATCGCGGGAGCTTAGAAAACAGCTTATTAAATATTGATAGACCCTGCGATCAAGTCGCGGAATGACTAGGACTGTAACACAATTTAATGAAAAAGTTATATCATAATCCTATTTGTCCTCTTTCAAGACAAGCCCGTGTCTTCTTAAAAGAATTAGATATAGAATTTACTACGATTAAAGAAGATTATTGGCAATTCAATAAAGATTTCTTAAAAATAAATCCTGCCGGAACTTTACCTATTTTAGCAGAATCATACGGCTTATTTGTAGTAGGTATTTATCCTTTTGTTGAATATCTTAATAGCAAATATCCGAATTTTAATTTTTTAGATGAAGATATTGATATTTGTTGCGAAATTAGACGATTATTCTTTTGGTTTAACGATAAATTTTATCGTGAAGTTACTAAGATTATTATCGATGAAAAAGTTATAAGATCAATTGCTAAAATGAGCAGCCCACGAACCGAGTTTTTACGTGCTGCAAAAAATAATTTAAATTATCACTTAGAATATATAACTTCTTTACTAGAAAAAAGAAGTTATCTTGTATCGGATTCACTAACTATTGCCGATATTGCCGCCAGTTGTCACTTATCGGTACTCGATTATTTCGGTGAGATTTATTGGGATAAATGGACGCTTATCAAACATTGGTATTCACTAATTAAATCAAGACCGGCTTTTAGGTTATTACTACAAGATAGAATCCCTGGCTTTTCCCCCCCCAACTATTATACAGATTTAGATTTTTGAATAGACTTCTTCGGAAACTCTACTTCTAGAGGTAATTTGTGCGTCAATTCGCTGCTCGCATCCTCACGTACTTCTATGTACGCTGCGGTGCTGTGTTGCGTGTTTCCTACAAATTCCTCTCTATAAGCGAGTGTCCGAAGAAGTCTATTATATAATTTAATAATTTGATTCTTTCCGTATCATAAGCTTTGAGTATTTTACGAATATTATTAAGAGATTGATTTTTTATGAGTGCAGGCTCATATTCAAGATGAACTCCACTTAAAATAGCTGTCCCGTCGCCGTAAGTACATTTTATTATTGCAGCCTGAGAATCTTCATAACTTGCTATTATTTCAGTATCTTTGGTATTTTCTGCATCAATAAAATATCCACCGCCATTATAAAAAGCATAACAATCCTTAATATTTAAATTAAGTGTTGGATTTATTTTTAGATAAGCGGCTCTTGCTCCTTTATGTGAGTTGTAATAATAAGGAGCAAACACTGGTCCTCTAACCGTTCCATTGAAAATCTTTAATTCTCTTTTACTTATAACCTCTATATTTATTCCTTTAGCGAATTCTACATAGTTACCGCTGTAGTAACTGCCTGCACATATCCCAAGAAAATTACCACCGTTTTTAATATAATTCTTTATATTAGCATTTCCTTTGCCTTGCAATTTTTGTACATAGTATAAATCTCTTCCACCGAGTAAAATAAGTAATAAGGTGTTTTGAACCCACTTTTCGTCTATAATTTCTTGTGCAGTAATATAACTACGTTATACTTTGGAGCATAAAGTCTTAAGGTATGCACGCAATGCTTAATACTGTCTTTTGAAACTCCTAGATCATTATAAATTTTTATTTTCATTTTTATATTCTTGACAAGGACATTATATAATTCTATTTAGTGTAATTACTTAAAAATAAATCATGCGGTAATTTTATGCAACTTAATTCAATCTCACTACCGTTAACTACAAGGCAAGCAATAGAAATAGTTTTAGGAGTGGCATTACTTACTATTTGTTCACAAATAGTAATACCTATAAAGCCTATATTTATTTCATTGCAAACCGTTGCAGTGATATTCATCGGACTTACATATAATAAGACGACCGCACCTTTAACAATATTATCTTTTATAACGCTTGGAGCAATGGGAATCCCTGTGTTCGGAGAATTTTCAAGCGGTTTACGAATATTATTCGGTCCTACCGGAGGATATCTAGCAGGTTTTATAATTGCCGTATATGTTATGGCTAGCTTAAAAGATAAAATTTTTACTTCTAATAAACGGTTAAATCAGATATCTTTATGTTTGATCGGTAATATAATTATTATGAGTTTAGGCTGGATGTGGCTCTCTACACTCTTAGGAGCAAGCGGTGCATTTTACGGCGGCGTATTACCTTTTATAATACCGGGAATAATTAAATCAGTATTATTAATTGGACTTATCAATATAGTAAAACCAAAAACTCGGTGAACTTCAGTATTGCCTAAAAACAGTTGATCTAAAGTTTCGATGTCATTCCTGCGCAAGCGGGAATGACATCGAGTAGGTTTTTTGAGCCATGCAAAACACCACCTTTGCAGGAATGGCATCGATCTTTAAGTGGACAACAAATATGGTATAACTCTATTATTCATGAGATAACAATGCTAATGCCGCATTTTCCGGTGCCGACCTGGAAAAATAACATTAAATATGATCTTGAAAATATAGCAAGACTTTTAAGAGCCTTAGGTCACTCTCATTTAAGGCTTCCTCCCGTCATACATATAGCAGGTACAAACGGTAAAGGTTCAAGCAGTGCTATGCTTAAAAGCATCTTTACGCTTGCCGGTTATAAGGTACATTGCTATACATCTCCTCATTTATTAGAATTTAATGAACGAATCGTAGTAGCAGGTGAGAAAATCTCGGATAATGAATTATGGCAGGTTTGTGAGCAGGTGAGGGTAGCAAGCGAAAAATTTAATATTGAACCTAGCTTCTTTGAAGGTACTACGGCAGCAGCATTTCTAGCATTTGAGAAAACAAAAGCTGATATATTAATTTTAGAGACGGGACTAGGCGGTCGGTTAGACGCAACAAATATAGTAGAACGACCGTTAATTACTTTAATTACACCTATTTCATATGATCATATACATATGCTGGGTAATACATTACCCCTAATAGCAGTTGAGAAAGCTGGTATTATGAAGTCTTGCGTTCCTTGCGTTATAAGTATGCAAGCTTTGGAAGTTTATGAAACATTATTTGCAAGGGCTGAAGAGTTAGAAGTACCGAGTTTCTGTTATGAATATGATTTCGGTATTAAAAAGACGGACAACGGATTTATTTATTCATCACGAAATTTTACCTATGAGTTTCCGACTCCTTCGCTACTTGGTGATCATCAATTAATAAATGCTGCAAGTGTTATTGCCTTAATAAGCCTTATTAACAAACAATTTAATATTAATAATGAGGTTATTGCTAAAGGATTACAAAATACTATTTGGCCTGCTAGAATTGAAAAAATAGAACCGAAAAAATATTCTAAATTAATAGGTGATAATGTTCAAATTTGGATAGACGTAGCTCACAATAATAGCGGAGCTCAAGTTTTGGCAAATTGGATGCGTGATAATTTAAAATCATCGATATATTTAATACTCGGTATGACTAAAAATAGGAATATCGAGGAATTTTGCTCTTACTTTAAGGGTTTGACAATTAAAGGTTACGGCGTTAAAGTTTTATCCGAACCGCTAAGCCATAGTGCAGAAACAATAAATTTGGAAGGCAGAAAGAGTGGTATTGATTTTAGCGCAAGCGACTCACTCGAAGAAGCGATTAGTGATATAAAGAAGATAAACGGCGATAATAAAGCAAATATTATAATAACCGGATCGCTTTATTTAGTTTCCGATTTTCATAAGTTACTATGATGTCATTCCTGCGTGGATACTAAATCGTCACTGCGAGCAACTGCAAGGAGCGTGGCAATCTCATAAAGTAGGGCTCCTGAGATTGTGCTTCGTCAAAATTTTCAATTTTTCCTCGCAATGACTCTCGCTATAAATATATAAAAACCAACATAGGAGAAAATAATATGACCTATTGCAACAAATCTAATCAAACCTCATATCCTTTTATCTTACCTGATTTACCTTATGAGCAAGAAAGTTTTAAACCACATTTTACTCTCGAAACTTTTGATTATCATCATGGTAAGCATCATAATGCTTATGTACAAAATCTAAACAATTTACTCAAAGATAAAGAAGAATTACAAAAAAAAGATTTAGAAGAAATAATAGAATGGTCATCACAAAACTCAAATGCGGCTATTTTTAATAACGCAGCCCAAATATGGAATCATACCTTTTTTTGGCATTCAATAAAGCCGCAGGGCGGAGGTAAACCAAGCGGTAAAATATTAGAACAAATTAATAAAGATTTCGGTAGTTTTGAAGAGTTTTGCGAACAGTTTAAGCAAGAGGCAGTAGGGCAGTTCGGTAGCGGCTGGGCATGGCTTGTATATCACGATAATAGGTTACAAATTATAAAAACCGCTAATGCCGGTACACCTATAGCAAACGGTATGAAGCCGCTTCTTGCATGTGATGTATGGGAACATGCTTATTATATTGATTATCGTAACAAACGACCTGATTATGTTGACATATTTATTAAGCATATGATTAACTGGAAGTTTGTAGAAGATAACTTAATAAAATAAAACATGGCTGATATAAAGGTAAGAAAACATCCTATTATTAATAATCTGAAGCAAGAGTCAAAAACTCCTGTAGTTAATGAGCAATCTGATATATTAGAGGAGTTAAAAGACCTAAAAAAAATTCAACAATCTTCTAGCAATCAAACCAAAACATTGCAGGAGTTAGAGCAAGCACAGAAAGCTCCTATCGAATATATAGCTTTTAGTGGAGGAGGAGCTAAGGGCGCAATATATTCCGGAGCTTATAAGGCAGTAAAAAAAGCTGGTATTTTAGATAATGTCAAGGCGGTAGCAGGTTCTTCCGCTGGTGCTATAACTGCCACAGTGGTAGCTCTTGGGACACCGCCTGAGCGATTTGAAGAAATTTCTAAAAATACAAATCTGCAAACTTTACTTGGAAAAAAAGGATTTTCGGCAGGTATAGTACAGCTAAATAAAGACGGTAAACCTTTATATGCTCTATTAGAACTTGTTATTAAAGAAAATATAGGAAATTTTTTACAGAGATCAGATATAGTAAATGTTAAAGATGATAAAGCTCTTGATGAATTAAGAGAAAGATCCAACCAAAAAGACGGTAAAATATATTTTAAGGATATAGCGTTACTGCGAAAATACGATCCAGTGCAGTATAAGGATTTAGTAATTACGGCAACTCAGCAAGAGACAAGTGAACTAACTATTTTCAATAGCTTTGATACGCCAAATGTTGAAATTGCTTTAGTTTGCCGTGCTTCTGCTTCTATACCGCTTGTTTTTAAGCCGGTAGAAATTGACGGTAAAAAATATATCGACGGTGGATATAGAGATAATATACCGACAAAATATTTTAAAGGCAATGAACCGGAATTTGATACAAAAGCAGTAACTGATAATATGGAGGAGATTACCTTAGCTAAAAAGCAAGGTAGAACTCTAGCTATGGCTTTTGGTACGGGTATGGAAGCTGATGCAAATATTGCTATATATAGTGCAAAAAAATTTGAAAGCCCAAGTGAGATCGTAAAGTTTTTAACTGATATATTATTTAAGACGCTTGCAAAAGTAGGAGGAAAATTTAAATATACTGAAACTCTAAAAGCAACTAATGAGCAGTTACGTGAAAATGCTTTAAACACTATTGTTTTAGATACTGCCGGAATAGATACTTTGGATTTCAAAGATGCACAAAAATATTCTGATTATTTGCATATTAAAGGATATTGTCAAACTAGAGGACATTTGAATAATCATGACCTTGGCAAAGAAGCAGATAAAATATTTGACCATCAAAAATTTCTACTAAATGTTTATGAAGTTTATGATAATAAAAATCTACATAAAACATTTGGCACTAAATTGTTAGAAATGTTTATTCCGTTAAAAGAAAATAATACTTCTAAATGGCAAGAAGGAGTTATTGAAAATCATGATGATAAAGCAAAGATGTTATTATCATTTTGTAAAACCGGAGCATTAAACGAAAAAGAATTAAATGAAAAGCTTAAAGAATATGTAATTATTGCTGCAACTAGTCGTAATAATACACTAAAAGCCGGTACAAACTCATTGAACGCTTTGTTGTATACCTTAAACGATACTACTGCTTCAAGTAAAATAAAAGATAGTTTCATTGAGGTACTTGGAATAGATAAAAATAAAGATGTAAGATTTGATAAAACTAAAACCTTTGATGAAAATATTGCTAAGTTTAAATTTACTAAACAAGATTTAGAAAGCTTTATAACTAAGAGTAAAAGCGAAGCACCAAAAATTCAAAGCAGACATAGTGTAGCTACAAGTCATGTCAGTAGGGGTGAGTGAGGTGTTTTTATGTCATTCCCGCTTTCGCGGGAATGACATCGAGCGGATTTTTCGCGCCATGCAACAAAGCTCGCAATGACGGCTACTAAAAAAAATGAATATCGGTAAATTTAAACTAATTGTTTTTGACAAGCTATACAGTACAAACTCTGAGGCTATGAGAATGGCTCAGAATGCTAAAGTTGATTCAAACTATGCAGTACTTGCCAAATCTCAAACTAACGGACGTGGTAGAAGCGGCAAAAACTGGCAGTCTAGGTCAGGTAACTTACATGTAAGTTTACTAATAAAGCCTGATAAAGAGCTAGAATTATTGCCGCAATTATCTTTTGTTACGGCACTTAGTGTTTATGATAGTATAACCTCTTTATGTCACTCCCATAGTTCTCTATGTCATTCCCGCGAAAGCGGGAATGACATAAGGAATGAAAATAACATTATACAACTAAAATGGCCCAATGATGTATTAATTAACGGTCGGAAAATTGCCGGTATACTTCTTGAATCTGTTAAAGTAGAAAATAATTATTACCTTATTATCGGTATCGGCATTAATATTACCTATCACCCTGATAATATCGACCAGCCTACTACTAGCTTAATAAGCGAAAATCTACTACCTATAGAACCGCAAGCTTTACTCGAGATATTAATAGAAAATTTTGAAGAATATTATCAAATTTGGCACAATAACGGTTTTCCTTTTATTAGAAAAAAATGGTTAGAACATGCTTATAAGTTATATGAAAATATTAGCGTTAAATATCAAAATGATATAGTAACTGGTCTTTTTAAAGATATCGATAATACCGGCAGAATAATATTGCAACTACCTTCCAAAAAAATAATCTCTTTTTCCACTGCCGAACTTTTTTTTTAGCAACAATATTACTAAATTTAGATTGTAGATTTAATTTTTGTTAACTTCTACTTAAGCTCCAATTTAACAAGATAATAAATAATATGCCCCAAGAGAATAACAACCCAAGTTATCTGTCTCAAGCGTTTTTAACAAATGCATATGAGCAATTAAACGAATTTAAAAAACTTTCTTCTAATAACATTAGTACATTCATGCAAGATTTTATAAAATTGAAAAAGCTTTTAAATGTACATTATTTACGGGTAATAATAACGCATGTGAAGGTTTAGTAGAATTATATGACGAAGTAATAAAAAAATGCCTAATTATGCTTGTGCATATTTATCAGAATTTTATAAAAATGGAAATCACCTTGACAAATTCTTTATGTTTAAAAGATTTTGGGATATATGATTACTCTGAACTTAAAGAGCTAGCTATAATAGAAAATGGATATATGAATGCAATACAGGGAGAATGGCCGTTCCTGAATACTTAATTCTTTCTAATTTAAAATCAATTATAACAGATTTTAATAGTACTTTACCCACTGAGTACCATTTAATTACCGATGCAAGTGTTTTTGAATGTAAAGAAGCAATAAACAAATTTACCGTATTGGGTAGCAATAAAGATAAGCATAAATCTATAATTCAAAAACCTCAAGAAACAGAAGCAATAATAAAGCCTACTAACGCCCAATCTCAATCTATAACTTCAAAACCAATAGAAAAATATAGAGAGTATGTTAAGAATGATGATTACGGGCTAACAGGCGCAACACACTGCACCATATCTTAAAAAAATAAAGGGATAAAAATAATGATAAATAACCAAGATAAAAATTAACTTCTGATGCAATGTTTACAGCAGCACGAGATCAATATCTCACAGACATCAACCGGCTATTTATGAGATCAGAAACTAATACATTAGAAATGACACCTAAGAACGAAAACATTATATGTGAATTACATCAAAAAATTAAAAGAAACATTCTTTTGCGAGCAAGGGGAGGCAGCTTACTATTTATCTCAATTTTATTATAACGGCTGGTCAGTTAAAAAAGATATTATTAAGGGAGATTTTATTCTTTCAATAGGGAAAAAATGCGGTGATCAAAATTGTATGGTTTTGGATTATAAAAATGATGATCCTTTATCTGCAGGGCTTAAAGTTTTGGCTGTAAAATGTACTAGAGTTATTATAAGCTCCAAGTCAAAATATAAATCAGAAATAACCGACGCAATAAAAAAGGAAGCTGAATCTGCTATTATTGAATATGTAAAAGATACTGAAATAAAAGACATATTCAGTATTATCGATAACACGTCACACAATATATCTAATACTCTGGAGCTATTAACGCAACCTGATACATCGTTAGAATTAAGTGGACCATTAGATAAGCCTAAAAAAATGATAGTTTAAGCATGTTAATGCTGCTTTCTAAAGTAAATGAACCAACAAAATATAATAATGCTGATGATAAAGCACCTCCACCACCTGTTCCCTTACAGCAGACAGAATTCAATACCGCACAACAAATAGAGATTCTTGGGTTAGGCGAAGATACAGAAAAAAATAATAATTGCTTCGTTAAAAAATGTTTAATTCTATAAAAAACAATAAAATCTTTTATCTATCACCGGTAAATCAGTTGTTTAAGGCAGGTTTAAGACAACAAGAAATGTTTTTTGTTTTTCACGATCAATGGCCTTCTTATACTAAAAAAGCAGTTAATCTATTGTTTGAGTCGGCAGTAGAAAATTTGACCTGTGCTATGCTACTTGGTGAAGAAGAGGCAATATTGCCTCTATCGCAGCTTTATTGTAGCGGTACTATTTACGATATTTTACCGGATTTAGTTTTTAGTGATTATATTATTTTAATAGGTCAAAAACTTGGATATAAATCATGCCAAAATATTCCTTTAAGAATGATTACTAATACTAAGTGTTTAGAAAAGCAGCTAGATAGTCTTGCTATTACTTCTAATATATTATTTTATTATCGTAATTTTAAATGCATAAGTAATGATGTTAAAACAAATTATTAGAGATTGCAATGAGCAATTTGATAAAGCATGGCATTTTTGTAAATTTGAATATTCCTATTCAACATTATTATCTTTTGAAATGCCGGAAGAAGAAGCCGAAAAACTTGAAGAAGTACCTTTGATGGGTACAAAATCTACTGATGATAGTAAATACTTGATATCTTAAATGTTACTCCTGTCATCCCGCAACTTGTGAGCTAGATCCAGTCTTTTTAAATTTTTTTATGGATCCCGTGGTCAAGCTAGCCTTGTTGCGTGGATAGGTTTATGTCATTCCCGCGTAGGCGGGAATGACATTGAGTAGGTTTTTCGAGCCATGCAACAAAACTGGTCAAGCCACAGGATAACACCGTATTTTTCGATCCATACAACACCCACCTCTTAGTGCTAGCATTTTTTCAGTTATATTATCTTAATGGGTCCTGTGATCAAGTCACGGGATGACAACAGAAAATAGGTAATAAATATATGAAAAAAATAATCTACAGCAATCAAACTTTCGACAATATGGAAATAAAATCCATAACCAATAAAGAGTTAGTAATTATCGGCTATGCGAGTGTTTATAATCTTATCGATCATCATAATGATACACTTGTGAAGGGGGCTTTGCAAATGCTTCTCATCATAACGTAAAATTTCTTTGGCAACACAACAGTAAAAAGTCTATCGGGATTATTACTCATTTGGCTGAAAATGATCACGGTTTAAAAATGGAAGCGGTGATAAATAATAAGGTCAAGGCAGGAATGGTGGCGATAGAGCTAATAAAGCAAGGCGCAAAGACGGATTATCTATAGGTTTTTATATAAAAAATTCGGTTTATAATGATGCAAGGCAAAGAGTAATTACTGAAGCAGAACTTTTAGAGATAAGCATTGTTACTTTTCCAGCTAATCAAAGAAATTTTATATATTACTAAAAGTCAAGATGTAGAATATCAAGATAAAATCAATGAGTGAGAGGAAAAGCTATATAATATGCAAAATATTTTAGAAAGACCAAATAGTATTAATATAGAAAATCAGGAACAAAAAAACTCGTTTATTAATTACATACGTAAAGGCGAAGATAATGGGCTTATGCAAAAGTCATCTCTAAATAGTAGTACGGAAGCAGGGAACGTTTTAATATTACAGACTTTATATAACAGTATCATCACCGAAATAAATGCTAGATCACCAATGAGGCAGTTAGCTTCGATTGAAACAATTTCTACGAATGCAATTGATATAATAAGCGAGGACGGCAAATTTAGCAGTGGCTGGATTGGAGAAGTAGAAGCTCGAGAAGAGACTTCGGCAGCGAAGTTAAAGTAGCAGCGTATTTTTGTTCATGAACTATATGCACAATCTAAAGCTAGCCAGGCATTACTTGAGGATACGACTATTAGGGTTAAAAATTGGTTCGGTGAAAGATTGCGTGATAGTTTCGTTAAAATGGAAAATAATGCGTTTATCAATAGTAACGGTATAAAAAAACCTAGAGATATTTTATCACCTAACCATGATAAAATCGAGAAGATTAAGATGGGTAATAAAATTACCGCCGATGGGCTGCTTGATTTTATAAACTCCCTTAAAGAAGCATATTTAGTGAATGCAACTTTGCTCATGAATCGTATTACTTTATCCGAAGTTCAGAAGCTTAAAGAGCACCAAGGACGTTTTATTTGGCAGTCTTCACTATCCGGTTCCTTTAAGCAAACTATATTTGGAGTACTGGTAGTTTGTAGCTCCGCTATGCCTCCTATAGATAAAAAGGGAAATATAGCGATAGGTGACTTTAAAGCAGGTTATAAAATAGTAGATAGAAGCGGTATTAATATTATACGTGCTCCTTACACTGAAAAGCATTTTGTAAAATTTTATGCCGTAAAGAGAGTAGGGGGTGGATGTGGTGAACCAAGAAACTATTAAGAGTGGGGTATTTCATTAGATATACTTAATATGTCATTCCCGCGAAGGCGGGAATCCATGGTAAAGCGAGCTTTTAATATTAAAAATCAATATATTTATACCTTTTTATTACTGAATTCCCGCCTTCGCGGGAATGACATAAATGATCCATACAGGCAACGCCTACAAGTGAGCTAGGATGACATCTTACTTAATTTAAAAGGTAATAAAATAACAAAAACAGTAGTGAAAAATTTTCAGCATCAAATTAAATTTTTAAAAAATATCGCAGGAGAAGAAATGGAAGAGGATAGATGGGTAGAGAAATTAACAAACTATGCCGAAATTAAACCACTATGCGATAGTAAATTCCTTGCTCTAGAAAATATAAGCTTCGGACATATAATAACAGAAGGATATTTTTTATTTAAAATAAGATTTATTAAAAATATCACTACTAAAATGCGTATTTTATTTAAAGAATAGAAATTTGAAATTAAACGAATTATTAACGTTGAAGAAAAGAGTAAATTTTTAAATATAATAGCGTTGGAAATATATGTATCATGATTTTATCTATAATTTGCAGCTAAGTTTGTATAAATGACTTATAAACTATAATGACATCAAAACTAAAATTAATAAAATATATTTTTGTTCAGGATGCAAAATGTCCGTTCTTACTTGTTAATATATTGCATGTTAATAATATATCTACTAATGTACAAAATATAATGCAGCTGGAATTTGAAATATGTATTTTTACTAATGATAAAAACCGTAATATCGCTCTAAGCCTTGCTAGTAAAATAAGCGATAAAATAGAGCATCACTCATTTGAAAATGTTGTTGGTATAAAAATAACTAAAATAGAGTTTCAAACTAGCAAAGACTTAGTAAGTACAAAACTGGTAATGAATTATCAGGCATTATTAAAGCAAAAAATAGGAGTATAAAATGCATTTAATCGCAGGGCTAGATATAAGTAGTCTATTAAAATCAAGGAAGAAATTCGAAGAGTTTCGTAAACATTTAGATACTGAGCAGAACAAAGCCGGCAGTATCCAATCTTTTGAATTTTGTTATGAACTAGCTTGGAAAACAATGAAACGCTTTTGTGAAAAATCCGGCAAAACACCTTATGTTTTAAAGGATGTATTTCGGGAAGCAGCGGTTAGCGGGTTGATTTCTGACCCTAGAATATGGTTTAAATTTATAGAGATTCGTAACATTACGGTTCATACTTATAATGAAAAAAATTTAGAACTAGTAATTAGTATTTTTGATGATTTTTCTGATGCTTTAAATGAGCTTATAAATAATTTGGAGAAATATAGTGGTTCAGATTGAAAAGCAAGATTTGTTAATATTACGTTCTATACTTGGGAAATATCCTTATAAATTTTATGCCTACGGTTCAAGGATTAAAGGTAATGCAAAAAAATTCTCCGATCTTGATCTTTGTATTATGGATGATATTAATTATGAAGTTTTGCTTAAAATTAGGGAAGCACTAGACGAATCTGATATATCAATACATATAGATATAAAAAGATGGAATATAGATATGAATGAAGATTTTCGCTCTTTAATTAAAAATGATCTTATCCTTTTTCATTAACAGCTCAGGTATCTTATGAATTTTCACGATATACGCATGCCGGAATTTATTGAAAGTTTTGCGGTTGGGAAGCCGGAATTTTCTACTTCGCACGCTATAACTAAATTCGGTAGAGAAGCA
Organism: Rickettsia amblyommatis; assembly: GCF_002078335.1. Lineage (NCBI taxonomy): Bacteria > Pseudomonadati > Pseudomonadota > Alphaproteobacteria > Rickettsiales > Rickettsiaceae > Rickettsia > Rickettsia amblyommatis. The sequence continues at coordinate 1,205,591 of NZ_CP015012.1, forward strand.
AGACATTTAGATCGCAACTATGGCTGTCAGAAATATTTAATCAAAAATGCAAGGTTAAGCAGTACGGAATTTAAGCTTTAATAGCTTTTTTAAAGCAAGATGTGGAAGTAATTTTGCTTTGAGATTTAGGAATTATGCAGATTATAGAGGAATTAACGAAGTTATTGCTAAAAGGGGACGGTAATTTAAATAAATTTCAGCTAAGGAAGATATATAGCAATCCTATTGCTCCTTACGAACGAGTATCACTCAACCGGTTAATAATAGTGTAATTCTATATATTAATAATGTTAGAACTATGGGCATTGTAGATTACAACGATGGTATAGTGACCTGACCAAGTCCCTTAGGTCAAGATGTAATTTTAACTGCTGATTTTACTTTTGACGTAGCAGTTAGATTTAGTATAGATAGTTTTGAATATTCTTATTGTAATGGCGGTTCTATAGCGTTATCCAACATAGAGTTAGTGGAGGTGATTATATGAGTATTGCGATTGAAGAGGTAATTACAAAGCTTACAAATTTTGTTTATTGTTTTCAAATTAAGCGAGCTAGCGTTGAGGAATTAAACTTAACAAATAGCGATCATGCTATAAAAAGTGAAGAGAGAGTTTTTTGACCGAATTCCGGTTTAGATTTAAAAGACGCGGAATTTAACGATTCCGCACAAAACCATATAATCATTGAAGGTATTTTTGAGGAAAACGGCATTACGACGACAATGGATTTAAATAATGCTATTGTTAAAATAATAAATATATACTGACAAGGTTTTTGAGCATTTCATTACATATTATTGCACTTTATATACAAAATATGATTTAAACTTTTAAATACATTTAAAACCTGAAATGGTAAAATATAATCAGACTATAATTAATTGATATAGCAAAACATGTAGAGCAGTTTTCGGAGATAGTCAATGTAAAATAGATAAAGCTTTATATAGTGGCATATATAAGGTTACAGAAATGCTCAAGGAAAGTTTAAGAATACTAGATTGAGATAAAGAAAACGGCTATTATAACGGCGGTCAAATTATATTCAGCGAAAATCGTTTTAACAGTAAAGTTCTAAGCAATTTCGGTGATTTGATTATATTAGAGGATATTATACCGGATTATGTTAAAGATGCCGAGGAAGTAAAAATTACTGCCGGATGTGATAAAAATTTTATAACCTGTTGCAATAAATTTAATAATGCTATAAATTTTAGGGGCGAACCGCTAACATCAAAAACAGATTTTATAAATTTAGTATAATCAATGAAACAAAGTTTTATAAAACTAGTATATGCAGAGCTAAAGAATATAATAAATATGAAAAGCTCCAAACAACAGCAAAAAAAAGAAACGCAATTAATTGATTATTTTAAAATAGTTGAAAGTAATATATTATATACATTTCAAAAAATAAAAAAGGAATATGAAAGAGACTAAACGTTTTTTTAACAAAAATACTAGATTAAATAAAGGTTATGCTAAGACTTTTAGTGTAAACGAACCTGATAATAATTTTTACCATAAAAAATTTGAACATATATTACCGCCAATTGATTTAATCAGTGAGTATGAGAGTATTTATCCCGGTACTTTACAGAAATTAATGCATATGGCACAAAAAGAACAAGCTCATAAGCATGCTATAGATCTAAAAAACTTAAAAATACAGGCAAGAGTCGCTAAATTAACACGAATCTATTTATTAATATTTGGAATTTGCCTTGTAGTTTCAATTTTTTTTTAAAACTTTCTAAATAAAATTAAAGATAAAATATTTTATTTACTTGTAATTTTAAATAAAATAAGTTAAATGCGATATATATTTATTTATAAACATAATACGGAGCAATTTTATTTCTAAAAATAATTTTCCTAAGGCTAATAGAGCAATCAGAGCTAGAGAAGTTCGTTTAGTAGGCGAAAACGGCAAAATGCACGGCGTCGTAAATATTAGAGAAGCATTAGATATGGCGGAAAGAGCCGGTCTTGACTTAGTCGAGATATCACCGAATGCTGTACCCCCTGTCTGTAAAATTCTAGATTTTGGTAAGTTTAAGTACGAAAGCAAAAAACGTTTGCATGAAGCACGCAAAAAGCAAAAAATCGTCGTACTTAAAGAAATGAAATTTAAACCTAATATTAGTATAGGTGATTTTGAAACTAAGCTAAGAAAAATCAAAGAATTTTTAAAAGACGGAGATAAAGTAAAAATTTCTTTATGGTTTAAGGGGCGAGAGATTCTTCATAAAGAGGTCGGTCAAGAACTATTTAAACGTATAGAAGTAGGGCTCGAAGGACTCGTTAAAATCGATCAGCATGCTAAAATGGAAGGTAAGCAGATGATAATGATCGTTAGCCCTGATATTAAGGTGCAATAGCTACTCAAATCGTCATTGCGCGCGAACGTAGAGAGTGTGGCAATCTCAGGAATTTTACTGTTTCATAAGGTTACCGCGTCGAGGCTTTGCCTCTCCTCGCAATGACGTGTAGTAACAACAATAAAAAATTAAATCTAAATAAGTTATGCCGATTAAAATTTTAATGCCTGCTTTATCTCCAACTATGACGGAAGGAAATCTAGCTAGGTGGTTAAAAAAAGAAGGGGACAAAGTTAATCCTGGGGAAGTAATTGCTGAAATTGAAACCGATAAAGCAACGATGGAAGTAGAAGCAGTAGACGAAGGTATACTTGCTAAAATAGTTATCCCGCAAAATAGTCAAAATGTACCTGTTAACTCTTTAATTGCTGTGTTAAGTGAAGAGGGAGAAGAAAAAACGGACATTGATGCGTTTATTGCAAAAAATAATAGTGTATCACCGTCGCCGAAAACAGATGCTAATCTTCCGAAACCCCACGAGAATATAGCTAATGTAGAAGAACAGGTAACAGTTATAAAACATGATGCTAGTAAAATACTCGCCTCACCGCTTGCAAAAAGACTTGCAAAAATGGGAAATATTAGAGTTGAGAGCGTGAAAGGTAGCGGCCCGCACGGTAGAATAGTCAAACAAGATATCTTATCATATACTCCTAGCACTGCTCATAATAAAATAGTTAGCAGAAATCCTGAAGAAGATCGTTTAGTACCAAATAATAATATCCGCAAGACTATAGCCAAGCGTCTGCTTGAATCTAAACAAACAGTTCCACATTTTTATTTATCTATAGAATGTAATGTCGATAAATTGTTAGATATAAGAGAAGACATTAATAAATCTTTTTCTGAAGATAAATCAACAAGGATATCGGTTAATGATTTTATTATTTTAGCAGTAGCCAAAGCTTTACAAGAAGTGCCAAATGCCAATGCTAGCTGGGGAGAAGATGCAATTAGATATTACAATAATGTCGATATTTCAGTAGCGGTAGCGATTGAGAACGGGCTTGTTACGCCGATAGTTAAAAATGCCAATCAAAAAAACATTCTAGAACTATCTCGTGAAATGAAAGCATTAATAAAGAAAGCAAAAGATAATAAATTAACCCCTGAAGAATTTCAGGGCGGAGGGTTTACCATTTCTAACCTCGGTATGTATGGTATTAAGAATTTCAATGCTATAATTAACCCACCGCAAAGTTGTATAATGGGCGTCGGAGCTAGTGCAAAACGTGCTATAGTCAAGAATGATCAAATAACTATAGCAACAATTATGGACATAACTCTTTCGGCCGATCACCGAGTAGTAGACGGAGCAGTCGGTGCTGAGTTCTTGGCAGCATTTAAAAAGTTTATAGAGAGTCCCGCTTTGATGTTGATATAAGTCGTCATTGCGAGCAGCCATAGGCTGCGTGGCAATCTCGTCAAATATCCTGAGATTGCTTCGTCGAAACTTTCAGTTTCTTCTCGCAATAACGTTGAAATCTCACCCATAAACAAATCACAATAAAATAACATGAGTTTTTCAGATAATTTAGTAAAAATTTTAGATAAATATGAAAATTTAGGCAACAAACTATCTTCCGGCATTATGGGAGACGAGTTTGTGAAGGCATCTAAAGAATATGCAGAACTTGAAGATGTTGTAGCAAAAATTAAAGAATATAATAAGGCTAAATCTGAGCTTGAAGAAGCAAATAATTTTAAGCTAGAAGTGGGACTTGATAATGCCACTTTAGAAATGATTGAAGACGAAATACACACTCTTGAAAATTCGTTATCAAAACTTGAAAGAGCCGTAAAAATTGCTTTATTACCGAAAGATGATGCGGATAGTAAAAGTGCTATTATTGAAGTTAGAGCAGGAAGCGGCGGAGAAGAAGCTGCACTTTTTGCTGCCGTACTTTTTAATATGTATCAAAGATATGCTGAGTTAAAAGGATGGCGTTTTGAGATATTAGCAATTTCCGATACGGGAATAGGTGGTTATAAAGAAGCATCGGCGTCAATAAAAGGCAAAGATGTATTCTCTAAGCTCAAATTTGAGTCAGGCGTTCATAGAGTACAGAGAGTACCAGAAACGGAATCACAAGGACGTATTCATACTTCGGCAGCAACGGTTGCAGTACTTCCTGAGGCTGAAGAGGTTGATATTAAAATTGCAGATAAAGACTTAAGAATCGATACTTATAGAGCTTCAGGGGCTGGTGGACAGCACGTTAATACTACCGATTCTGCCGTACGTATAACTCATATCCCTACCGGTATTACCGTAGCCTTGCAAGATGAGAAGTCACAGCATAAAAATAAAGCAAAGGCGTTAAAAATTCTACGTGCTAGAATTTATGAAGAAGAACGACGTAAAAAGGAACAAGAAAGAGCCAACAGCAGAAGAGGGCAGGTCGGTTCGGGAGATCGTTCGGAGCGGATACGTACTTATAATTTCCCACAGGGAAGAGTATCCGACCATAGAATAAACTTAACACTTTATAAGATAGACGAAGTAGTTAAAAACGGACAATTAGATGAGTTTGTTGAAGCTTTAATTGCGGATGATGAAGCTACAAAACTTTTGGAGATATAAAGCAAAAATACAGCCTAATAAACAAATGAAACCACAAGCATCTATAAACGGTAAAATCTGGCAGCAGAAACTGATTAACGAAGATATAGTCACCGAGTTATGTCGTAGTTTCAAAATTAGTGATTTACTTGCTAGGATAGTATCATTAAGAGTAAATAATCTAGAGGAAGTAGAAAATTTTTTGATACCGAAAATCAAAAATTTATTACCTGATCCTTTTCATCTGCTTGATATGAAAAAGGCTGTAGATAGAACCGTTACAGCTATTTTAAATAACCAAAAAATATGTATCTTTGCCGATTATGATGTAGACGGTGCTACTTCAGCCGCTTTACTTAAAAATATTTTTAGAGATTTAAATATGCTATGTGATATTTATGTTCCCGATCGTATAGCTGAAGGATACGGTCCAACTCCTTTTGCTATGCAAAAAATTAAAGATAACGGCACAGAATTATTAATTACGGTTGATTGCGGTACTATGGCACATGAAGCCCTAAAATACGCAAAAGACGTTAACCTTGATGTTATAGTAATCGATCATCATATAGCTCCGGAAATATTACCGGATGCAGTAGCTATAGTAAATCCAAATCGTATTGATGAAAAAAGCGAATATAAACATTTGGCAGCCGTAGGAGTTGCTTTCTTATTTGCAACTGCAATATTATCGAATTTAAAGAAGCAAAATTATTTCACGCAAACAATGCTTCAGCCTAATCTAATGAAGTATCTAGATTTAGTGGCTCTTGGTACTGTTTGCGATATGATGAAATTAACAGGCTTAAATCGTGCATTTGTTGCAAGCGGATTGAAAGTAATGCAACAAAGGCAAAATATAGGGATTAAAACATTATATGATATGGTAGGGCTTAATGAAATACCAAAATGTTATCATTTAGGGTTTATTCTAGGTCCGCGTATCAATGCGGGCGGTAGAGTAGGAAAGTCAAGTTTAGGGGCTAATCTCCTATCTACTAGTTGTTCTAATGAAGCAAATAAATTAGCTGCAGAACTTGAAAAACATAATAATGAGCGTAAAGTAATTGAGTTATTAATGATAGAAGAAGCGATGGAAATTGCTTTGACACAACAAGATAGTAGTTTATTATTTATCGTAAAAGAAGGATGGCATCCAGGCGTTATAGGAATCGTTGCCAGCAAATTAAAAGAAAAATTTGATAAGCCGGTGGCAGTTATAGCTTTAAATGACGGGATTGGTAAAGCTTCATGCCGTTCTATTTTAGGTATTGATTTTGGTGCTGAAATTATCAATGCTAAAAGCAAAGATTTGCTAATAGCAGGTGGAGGTCATGCTATGGCGGCAGGTTTTACCGTAACTGCTGAAAAATTACAAGAATTGCAGAATTTTTTTAATAATGCTTTTAGAATTAGTATAAATAAACTAGAAAATTATAAGCATGCGGAATATGATATTGATTTAACGGTTAATAGTGTGAATTTCCCTTTAATGGAGGAATTAAACACTTTAGAGCCTTTCGGTCAAGGAAATCATAAGCCTATATTTAAATTCGATGATTTATTTGTATTAAAAGCGGATATCGTTGGAAGTAAGCATATTAAATGTATACTTGTTCCAAATAAGCAAGGCTTTGGTAATAAAGCCTTATCTGCTATTGCTTTTAATTCGGTAGGAACTGCATTTGAAGATGTTTTATTAAGCCCTAAAGCAAAAAATATTGCCGCAATAGGAACGTTAAAAACTAATAATTGGCAAGATAATTATACTATTCAATTAATTATAAAAGATATACTTCTAAAAGAGTAGATAGACAAGTATATATAATAACAACCTAAAAAATAATAATTTATGAGCAGTTTAAAGAAAAAAAAAAATACTACAATTTCTAAAGACTTAGCAGAAGTACAAGAGCATTATCAAGATTATCCTTATCCTTTCAGAGACCCAAATCAAGAAAAAGAACGTTTACTTGCAATATGCGGTGAGTTCTTAGGAGAATTAAACCATTTTCTATATCAAGGAAAAGAAAATTTTAATAATAATTTTAGATGCTTAATAGCAGGCGGCGGCACCGGTGATTCGACTATTTATCTTGCCGAGCAGTTAAAAGATAAAAATGCCGAAATAATATATCTAGATTTCAGCAAGCCTAGCATGGAAGTAGCACAAAAACGTGCAGAAGTACGAGGTCTTAAAAATATTAAATGGATTAATGATTCAATATTAAATATACCTAATCTAAAACTTGGAAAATTCGATTATATAAATTGTACCGGCGTGCTTCATCATTTAGCAAATCCTGATGAAGGTTTAAAAAATCTAAAAGATTCTTTAAAGCCGACCGGCGGTATGGGTTTAATGGTATATGCTAAATACGGACGTACCGGTGTTTATCAAATTCAGGATTTAATGAAAATGATAAATAAAGATACTAAAAGCCGTGTCGAAGAAGTAATGAACGGGAAGCTAATTCTAGATAATTTGCCTGCTACTAACTGGTATAAAAGAGGTTGGGAGTTATTTTCAGATTACCAAAATTTCGGTGACGTCGGAGTTTATGATATGTTCCTGCACAAACAGGATAGAGCCTATTCCGTTCCTGAGTTATATGAATTCGTAGAAAAAGCAAGCTTAAATTTTGTTGATTATCTTGATCCTTTAGAGAAAATTTTATTAAGACCGGAAAATTATATAAAAGATTTTTCACTTCTACAAAAAGTTAAAAAGATGGATAAAGTAACTAGAGAAGCAATTTCCGAAATACTTACCGGTAATATTATTAAACATTCATTTTACGTATCAAATCAAAAAGATAGTGTAGCCTCTCTTGATGACCTTGATAATATACCGTACTTCCATAATATTGCCAATTTTGCTAAACAAATTTATGAGCATTTGGAATCTAATCCCTCAGCAATAAATAATGCTATTAATTTTACTATTAATAATGCGATATTAAATAATGTTAATATCTCAATGTCGATATTTAGAAGCACTAAATATATTTTTAAATATATGGTAGAAGAGAAAAGTTTAAGAGAAATATTTGATGCGGTACGCAGCGAATTAAACCAAGAAATAAGCAATGAGGCCTTATTAAATGAAGTTAAAAACGTATGCATCCCATTACTTAATACAAATGTGTTATTGTTAAAATCAAAGAATTGCTAGCGTTACGTGGATTGATTTATCCATCATTGCGAGAAGAGGTTACCAGGATCGTCATGAGCTACGCAGCCGTAAGCTGTACGGCAATCTCATGAAATAATATAATAAACTCCTAAGATTGCTTCGTAATTTTCTTGCAATGACCATTTACCGATTACCTGTTCGCAATGACGATTTGGGTTGACAATGTGCTATTAACGTTGTTAGTATGCTTTTACATACATATACAGCTCTTATAAGCTAACAAGATAAATAATTCTTCAAACCGCAAGAATAAATAAAACTTTCTAAAAATCTAATTTGATTCCTAATTTAAAAAAGTATATTACTTACCTTTAAACTTAATTGCTAACTCAACTTTTCAATTATAATCTATTAATAATAAAATAATGAACACCACTAATAAAGAATCCACAGCAGAACTTAACAATACCGAATCCAATAACAATCATAATAATTTTGCAGAGAACGGTAATATTATTAATTTAAAACAATTAAAACGTAAATTACCGGAGGAACTACAAGCTCAAGCAGAAGGATTAAAAATTGAAAATATTAATTCATTACTTAAACAAGAATTAGTTTTTGCAATTTTGAAAAAATCCGTAGAGCAGGGAGGTTTAATAGTGGGAGAGGGGGTACTTGAAGTACTACCTGACGGATTTGGTTTTTTACGTTCGCCGGAAGTAAACTACTTAGCAGGCCCTGATGATATTTATATTTCCCCTAGTCAGATTCGTCGCTTTGGTCTGCGTACCGGTGATACTGTAGAAGGTCAGATCAGAGCTCCAAAAGCCGGAGAACGTTATTTTGCTTTACTGAAAGTCAATAGAGTAAATTTTGAAGACCCTTCTAAAGCTTATCATCGTGTTCATTTTGATAATTTAACCCCCTTATATCCTGATGAAAAATTAGGATTAGAACTTGAAAATAATAGTAAAGATAGTAAGGATTTTAGTACACGGGTTATTGAACTTGTTGCCCCTATGGGTAAAGGACAACGTGCATTAATAGTAGCACCGCCTCGTACAGGTAAAACCGTATTATTACAAAATATAGCACATGCAATTACAACCAATAATCCGGAAGTATTTTTAATAGTACTGTTAATAGACGAAAGACCTGAAGAAGTAACCGATATGCAACGTTCCGTGCGTGGGGAGGTTGTGAGCTCTACTTTCGATGAACCAGCAAGTAGGCACGTACAGCTTGCAGAAATGGTGATCAAAAAAGCAAAGCGTTTAGTAGAACATAAAAAAGACGTGGTAATTTTAGTAGATGCGATAACACGTTTAGCTCGTGCTTATAATACCGTAGTGCCGTCATCAGGTAAAGTATTAACGGGCGGTGTTGATGCTAATGCTCTTCAGAGACCTAAAAGATTTTTCGGAGCAGCAAGAAATATTGAAAACGGCGGTTCACTTACTATAATTGGTACGGCTTTAATTGAAACCGGTTCTCGTATGGATGAGGTAATTTTTGAGGAGTTTAAAGGTACAGGTAATTCCGAGATAGTTCTAGATCGTAAGATTGCCGATAAGCGTATTTATCCGGCTATTGATATAACTAGATCAGGAACTAGAAAAGAAGATTTATTAGTAGATAAAATAATATTAAATAAAATGTGGGTTCTTCGTCGTATTATCGATCCGATGGGTAGCAGTGAAGCAATAGAATTTTTACTCAAAAAACTTGAAAATACTAAAACTAACGGTGAGTTTTTTGAGATGATGAAGAGTCCTGAACGTCCTAAGAACGGTCTATAGTCAATTGATACCTATTATTGTGCTTCGTTGTTCGTCGGCTCGCCTATTTATTATAGGCTTCGCTCCTCACGCCTGTCACAGTATAGATCTGAATTGACTATAGTATTCTAAAAAAGTATATAAAATTATGAGTATAACACCTGATTATTTAATTGAAAGAAGACAAATAAAATCTCGTTTGTTAATTTGGAAGCTAGCAGCTATTATTTTAATTGCGATCGTATTCTTACTAGTCGGTAAAGATTTTGCTCCAAAAGAGGTTTTACCTATTAATAGTAATGAAGACTATATAGCTTCCGTATTAATAGACGAAATAATTCTTGAAGACGAAAAGCGTGACCAAAAGCTCAAAAGAATAATTGATGATTCTCATATTAAAGCGTTAATAGTTAATGTAAATTCTCCAGGCGGTACGGTAGTCGGCTCTGAAAAAATTTATAATATTCTGCGTAAAATATCTGCAAAAAAGCCGGTAGTGATAGTTATGGGAACAATGGCTGCAAGCGGCGGTTATTTAATCTCTCTTGGAGGTGATTATATTATCAGCCATAACGGAACTATTACGGGTTCAATCGGTGTAATACTACAAACAGCCGAGGTAACGGAGCTTGCTCAAAAATTGGGGATTAAGTTTAATAATTTCAAATCGGGTGAATTAAAAGCTGTCCCAAATCCTACCGAAAAACTGACGGAAGCAGTGCGGGTAACCATTATGGAAAATATAGAAGATACTTATAATTTCTTCCTTGAACTTGTTTCAGAGAGGCGTAATCTTCCTATAGAAGAAGTAAAAAAGCTTGCAGACGGACGAGTATATTCAGGTCGTCAGGCTTTAAAGCTAAAGCTTGTGGATGCTATAGGCTCGGAAGATACTGCATTAAAATGGTTACAGGAAGTTCAGAAAATTAATGTTAATCTACTAGTTAAAGATTATCAATTAAAACCAACACCAAAATTAATGGACATAATACTTGAAGATTTTGGTAGTATAGCACCTAGTTTTTTTAAAAATAGTTTTAACGGAATCAAAGCGATTTTTTAATAATGATTACTAAGAATTATTTAATAGATAAAATACATGATAAGCTGAATTATCTTTCTAAAGAAGATGTTAAAGATTCAGTAGATTTAATTTTAGATTATTTAAATGAATCTCTTAAAGAACAAAAACGTATCGAAATCAGAAATTTCGGTAATTTCTCTATCCGCAAACGCAAATTTCCTGAAAGCGAAAAATTCTATAATATGGTTTATTACAGAATGCCTAAAAATTTATTTAAGAAGTAAATAAGTTATGGAATGGGCTAAATATAGTACTATAGAGAAGTGGCAAATAATAAAAAGCATGGTACTACATAATAATATTTTTTCCATGGCTCTTCATATTGAAGATTTAGAACTCTTCAAAAAAATATTATCGATAGATGGGAAGCTGGTTATTCAAGCACTTAATATAGACTCTTTTATATATCACGATATTATAGGTAATGAGAAATATGATTCTTTTTTTAAAGCATTATATAATTACTTAAATGATAGTAAACCAACAATCATGCCTTTAGTATCTGAATAAGAAAGAATATTATCCTATTGTTGAAGAATTATGTAATGAATCTTTAAAGGAAAAAACATCATCAATAATGATATATTTAGAAAAAGAATCTGATAATCACCCTCTACCTATATGGGCATATGAAGAAACTTTAGAATATTATTTAAAAACTAGAAAAAATTATGATAAGCCTAAACCTGAACCCGAAATAGAAAGAAGCGAAGATGAACCTAATTTAAATTATGCAGAATTAGATTTAAAATATTATGAAGAATCTTTAGACTATTACTGAAAGGTTATAGGGTAGGGTACTAAAATTTTCCTCTCACTTGACATTATAATAATAGGCAGCTATCTTAAGTGTAAAATTAAAACAGGGTATTTATGATAAGATATTTAATAATTTTATTTGCTTCTATAGCTTTAATTGGCTGTACCGGTCAAAAAACTACGAAACCCAAAGAATTAGTAGAGCTTGACGGTGATCCAAGCTATGCAATTATGCAAACAATCGATAGTACTAACAGAAATATCGCTAGCACTACTTCATCTCTCCCGAGTACTCCGGCTAGATAGAAATGCTTGCTATTATTTCTTCTGCTAAAACTCTACATTTCGAGAAGTTAGCTCCCAAGACGGAGCTGACGACTCCAATGTTCTTTACGTTAACTAATCAACTACTTTCTACACTCCAAAGCTATTCTGAGAATCAATTATCGAAAATAATGAATATAAGTGCAAAACTTGCACATATAAATAAAACAAGATTTAAGGATTTTGATAATCAAGAGCAGGAGATGTGTTTAATAATATACATATAGAAAAATTAACTAATCATGAATTAAATTTCCTGCAATCACATTTGCTTATTATATCAGGACTTTACGGAGTCTTAAAACCACTAGATACTATTAAGCCGTATAGATTAGAAATGGCAACAAAATTAAATGAAATAAATTTTAAACTTTTGGCAAGATGAAGTCACTAATTATATTAATAAAATTCTTGCTAAACAGGAAAATAAATATTTACTCAACCTAGCATCACAAGAATATTCATCTGTAATAAACTTAAATATCAATTAGTTAACGTTCATTTTAAAGTAAATAGGAACGGTAAATTATCAACAATCGGTATACATGCTAAAAAAGCTCGAGGGGCGATGGTCAAGGTTATTGCTAACAACCTAATTGACTCACCTGAGCTACTTAAGAATTGCTTATATTTAGGTTATGCATTTAGTACTAAACACTCATCCAATAACGAATTGGTGTTTATTAAGAGTTAATATAGCAGAGGTGAAATACCAATAGAAATACTTCAAGTTATTAACTTTAATTAAAAAATTAGTATTTTCTTTACAAAATAGTGGGTTTACTTTATAATACATGCCTCTTTATAATACATGCCTATTTATTAATAAGTATTTATTATGATAAAAATCCTAAATCTTCAGCAATCTCAAAATTTAATCCTAATCCTATAGCATTGTCACACAATAAAATAATAGAGTTTAAATCAAAAAAGTCTTTAATTGTAGCGGGGGAATGAATAGAACCATTAAAAAATGTAAACAGTTATAGATACCAGTGCAGAAATAGCAACAACTCTTTTAAACTCTTTAGATAGTAAAACAACAAAAAATTGGGTATTCCACACGTAACAAGCCTAAAACTTAATACACTAAAAACTTTATTTGATAATTATGAATATAACAATATTCAAGAACATAAAGTGCTGAAAGAAGCCTTAAGCAAATATCATGTTGCATTAAAAGCGAATAAAGAAATTAGCATTTTATAAGCCTCTTATAGTACTCCTATTGTAAATAAAAAACCCGAAACTATTAATTTTATAAATATTTTTCTTCAACTTCAAGGGATGATCACTGCTATACATTGCAGTATAATGAATAACCATGTAGAAGTAGAAAATTATTTATAGATATATTGTCAAAAGCAAATATAGATTTAAATTAATATATTCCCAATACGAATTTCAAATTCATAAAGCTTATACCAATACTTTATTTGAGTCAATCAGTTTATATCAATGGAGAGTATGGAGATAAAATTATTAAAGATTTAACACCTCATATAAAGCATTATTACAATATTACATATATGCTCTCTACCATGTTAATTAATAATAATCACTTAGATGAAGCTAAAGAATTGCTTACGGCAGCACTTAGCAATATTACTCCAAAGATATAGGTTGGTGTCAGTATAACTTAGGGGTTGTTTATTATAAAACTGGTCAGTTAGAACTTGCGATAAAATATTATAATAGTGCAATAGATAGGTTGCCTAAAGAGGAAGAAATCATATATAATTTATGGACTATCTATGGTTATCACTCTTGATTCAAAAAATATAGAAATTTACTAAATAAAATGCCTGAAGGTAGCCTTAAAGCTTTACTAAAATTAGGTCGAGACTTAAATAATATCATCAATGAAAAATTAGAGACAATGAATTCTAAAAATTTATTACCTTACCACGTTCAAAGGTTTGAGCTTTATAAATATACTGCTAAATATAATGCTCTTTCAGATGAGAGAAAAATTGCACAAAAAATACGTTTAGCAAAGGATTTAAATACAATAATTAAAAAAAACTGATGTCAATAATACTGATGAGTTACTTGTACTTTCGATTGCCATTTATACAAAACAATTGGATATAGCACGTAATATATTAAATAACATTCCTAACAACGATATTGCTATTTATAAAAGTTCAAATTTATCTACTTTAGCAGCTTTTCCTGATCCAAATTCTATAATTTATAATGCAAATACATTAAAAAAGAAGAAATAACAGAAGTCCTTAATGCTGCCAGCATCTCGCTAATGGCAGACGGTGCAAAAGAATTTGTTTCTAAAAATTCAAAAAGTTTTACAAAATGTAGAGAAAGTTTTAGAAGACGCCCCTCAAAATGAAGAAACTTTAGAAATTGGAATAAATGCTGCTTTACTTAATCTCAGGAATATGCAAACCAATTCAGTAAGGAAAAACAAGAAGAAATTTTTACAAATGATTTTGGAGAGGTTAATGACACAGAGGATTTAGATCAATTATTTAAGCAATATGATGCAAAAAAATTCATCAGTATTATCAGCTTAAAAAAAACAACAGCTTCATATATTAAGTCATAAAATTACTCATTATATCACTTCATGGAATATTCCAGAGAAAGGGTATATTAAAAAATACTGAAGCTACTTATATAGGTAAATATAAAGGTCAAGATTGTTATAGTATTATTGATGAAAAAATAAAGAAAGCTGTTGATTCTTTACTGCCACGGTTTGAGAAAGCTATGGAGAAAGGAATAATACATCATCAATATGGAATAAATGGAGTTAAATTTTTGAAGGAGAATGCTGTTGAAATAAAAATTAACGCCGGTAAACGTATATTAACGAATAAAATTTATGAAAACACACGAAAAGAGTTATTAATAAATTTTGATTATGAGACCAACCATAAAGAAGCTGAAGTATTTATTAACGGTCACCATTTGGAGATTTGCCCTATCGAAGGTTTATAAATTTTACCCTGAATTGACTTATCACTTATCTATCTCATTGATATTCTCTAACCTTTCTTTGAACGCTGAAAAGCCTCTACTTTAGCGTTCGCCGTTTGAAATACCGAAAAATGGAGTATGCCCTAACTTTAGTAGAGTTGCAATAATTTGTCAATCTTTAAAAAATATTAGAAATTTACAAAAAAATACTTAGACCATTTGAATTTTCTAATAAATAATGATAATCATTGGTTGTATATATTAAAAAATATAGATAAGTTCAGTTTTGACAATTGTATTTAATATAGAATTTGCTATTACAATCAAAACATAATACAGTTTAAGTATAGAACACTTACGCTATATTATAGCAAATATGCTGAGAATTCTGAGACCAAGGTATTTATAGTGAATGTTATTTATATAATCCCCTAATTTACGGATTTATTGTCCAACATAGCGTAAGTTTGGATATTTAGTTAACCTGTGGTAGGTATAATATTATGCTAGTTAAATCATTACTAAAGTATCATAGAATTAAAATAGGAGTATTTCCTTATCTATCTATTACTGACGCTAGAGTCAAAGCATCAGAGTTAAAGGTGCAGATTGCAAAAGGAGATAATCCAGTAGAAGAAAAAGTTAGATTATCTAAAGAGCCTAATTTTAAAGAGTTTTATGAAAGATATCTCAAATGAATACAGTAAAATTAATAATAAAAGATGGAAAGACTATGCTGCTTCTGTAGATAGATATGCCAAACATTTATATCCTAGAAAAATATCAACCATTCAAAAAGCAGATATTCAAGAGTTATTTAATAACTTAACTAAAACTGGTAAGTATGGAGCTAATAGATTTCTTGAGATATTAAGTCCTATATCTAGCAAAGCAATAGAATGGGAACTACTAAAAGTGAATCCAGTTACTGGAATAAAAAAACACCAGGAACAATCTAGAGACCGTTATTTAACTAGAGAGGAAATACCACAGTTTTTTACAGCAATAGCAGAAGAGAAAAATCAAGTAATGAAGGATTTTTTCTTAATAGCATTATATACATCAGTTCGTAAAGATAATTTGCTTACTATGCGTTGGGAACAAGTGAATTTTACTGACAAACAATTATATCTTCCAGAGACTAAGAATGGTGATCCTCACCGTTTACCTTTATTAGATCAGGCAATAGAAATATTGCAAGCCAGAAAAAATAAAGCTACTAGTGAGTGGGTATTTCCAAGTGAGACAAGTAGTACTGGTCACTTGCAAGAACCCAAGAATGCATGAAGTAGAATTTGTAAAAAAGCATGCATAGAAAATTTAAGGATACATGATTTAAGAAGAACAATACCAAGCTGGATGGCAATGACAGGAGCAAATCAATATGTGATAGGGCAACTACTAAATAATAAGGATTCAGGATCAACTGCAGTTTATACTAGACTTGGCCAATGATACTGCTCGAAAATACATGCAAAGAGCCATTAATGCAATGATCCCCACAGTTCAATAATGATGGGAGTTTCAGATTTTATGTTTGAGAATAAAGTAAAATTGGCTAATAAATCGCGAAATATCCGTAATATAGTTATTTCACTAATTATAGGTGTTACTGTAGGTATAACAATTGATCATAGTATATTAAACCCATTAGTTAGTCCCAATGTCCAAACTGTTCACTCTACTAAGGATGAGAGGAATATATCAAGTACAATTATAGTAGAAGATTCACAAGACATTTCAATTTCTTCTATTAAAATTGATACATGCTTTACTCCCCCATCCGGTTGTAGCAAAGTTATCACTGCGATAATAGATAAGGCGAGCACATCTATATATGTTCAGGCATATGGTTTTACTGATGTTGATATAGCAGATTCCTTAATTGCAGCCCATAATCGAGGTGTAAAAGTTAAAATCCTACTAGACAAAAGTAATCTACACTCTAAATACTCAAAGCTTTCTAAAATTAAATCAGCAGGCATTGATGTATTAATTGATAACGTACCTGGTATTGCCCATAACAAAGTTATGATTATTGATGAGAATATAGTAATTACTGGTAGCTTTAATTTCAGTAAAAATGCAGATTATAAAAATGCAGAAAATGTAATTATTATCAATGATCCAATAGTAGCAAGACAATATTTGCAAAATTGGCTATCTAGAGAACACGTCAATAACAATCTTACTAAGAAAGATTAATTTCTTCCTTTGTAGGGGATAAGAGAGATATCCTATTAAGGAAGAACAAATATATAATGAAGTTGCCCTCGCAACGAGATAAGACATATCAGTAAGTTATAAGAAAAAGATAGTCATAAAATCATTCACGATTTATAAGTATATCTTATATGAACACTCTCATCCTTCAGTTTATAGCTAATATATTTTTACTTTCAGCATAAAAAATTTTCAAAGAAACAAAAATCTTTTTATCAGCAAGTAATAAATTCCGAGTTTTCCCAATTAATTGTGTAAATTTTTTCAAATGATAATGCTATTTTAAAAGCCTATATTTAGCAATTGATTAATATGACTAAACAATGGTCCATGCCTATCCAAAATTGGAATGCGGTTATGGCGCATTTTTTAGTCAAATTTGAAGGGAGAATCTAAGACTTTGAAAAAATTTACACAATTAATTGGGAAAACTCAAAATTCCATCTCCGAATTAACGCAGTTTTAAGTTCAATAATATCTTGTTTTGTCATTGATAGAAAACTTCATTGGCAATGTAAAAATTAGGATGTTAATGTCATGATCTATAATATCTATTAAGTTTATTAATATGCACAATAATTTGGATCAAAGATTATACTGGTCATTATCTACACCACTAAAATATATGGGATTAAGTTTGGATGAGTGGTTTGTAGTATTACTTGGAATAGTACCTGGAATATTTTTACTTAATAGCGGTCATGCAAAACTTGGGGCATGCTGCATGATATGTAGTATTTTACTATGTTATATATTTAAAAAATTTAAGTATCAGAGTATTTTGTACTAAAGAGTTATTTGGTAGCTAAGAAATTGCTACCTGCCCCTACTTCTTATCCAAATCTTCTTGGTCAAAATGTGGGAAAGTAATGGGGCAACAAAGCGATGGATCATTTACTTAAGCAAAGCTCAATACAGGAATTAGTTAAATATAATAAGCGATTATTGCTTATTGCATTGCTCCTTTCGTTTAGTTGCGTACTTAGCACGATAAAAGTTTTTAGTAAAGAAGAGCGATGGCTATCAATTCCAGCCATAGAGCCAGATAGAAGGATGATACACCATAACACTTCCATAGATAAAAGAAAGGTCTAATTCTTTACTCTCATGAATTCTCACTCATGAATGATCATCAGATATCATGCACCTTAAGCTCACTCTATCACATCTTACACCTTCTTGATTAGATTTATAACCCTGCATCTTTACACCTTCATTTAAGTATAACAATACAGCTTATTTCTTATCTTAACTTTCTGCCACTCCTGCTTATGACTTTTTCAACAGTCCGTCTTGACTTCTACAAATAATCTGTATCTAAAAAATTAGAATTATGTTGCTATCTGCTGTTTGTTTAATACTTCAAATACTAAGTTTTGTAGTTCTACTACTGCTTGAGATAACCTTAATTGTTTAGCTATAGGAATATAGAATAGCAAAGTTTGTTCAGCTATCTTTTTTTGTTTTTCATATGAGCTATGATAAGTAATTGTACGCATATTATGAATACGATCTGCAATTTTTATCATTAAAACCCTTGTATCTTCTTGTGCGATTAATTTTTGTATATTTTCATACTGGGATAAATTTAATTTTTTTCTACCTTGTTCAAATTTCGTTACTCCATTCACTAATTTCGCCACTGTTGGATTAAAAATCGCTTCTATTGTTGATAAACTCATTGAGGTATCCTCAACAATGTCATGAAGCAGCGATGATAATAATGCATCTTCATCAGAAGTAAATTGTAATAATATATCAGTTACAATTAGTGGATGTATATAAAAATGTTCGCCAGATTTACGTGTTTGTTTCGCATGATATTTTTTTATTAGATTTATGGCTTTTTTAATTTGTTTTATATCTATATTCGGGTTTTTCTTATTAATATCCTGAATCAATTTAGTTTCTATTTTTTTGGCATCTAAGGAATCAACAATAATCTCCTGTAAAATTGAGTTGTTTTCTTTTAAATCCATAACTTTTGGTCTAATATCACCTACACGTAACGGAATAACAAAAATTATACTATATTCATTATTGAATCCAATATAATGTAGTGCTCCATAATGAGCATTTATTATCTTTACACTTTCTGCCTTATATAAATCTTTTGGACTATTTAAGGTAAAAGCAGCTTTTGTTGTATCACCCATATAAAAATTTGGTAACTCATCAATTTTGTCTAATGTTGTTACTACAAATCTTATAGCTGGAATTTTCTTGGTATAGTTTTTTATGGAATCAATTCTGTACCATAACTCGGTAGAATCTATAAGAATCTGGATATAATTATTGTTTAAATTATATTCTTGTACTTGCATTATAGAATTTATAAGTAATTTTGTTGTTAAATTTATATCACATTCTATAGTTTTGTAATTTGCTGTATTAAAAAAAGCTAGAATTGGTGCATTCTCTAACTTCGATATTTTTGCTTTAACCTCGTTTAGTAATAAGTTTATATCAATACTTTTTATTTCAAGTCTGATATAATCTTTAGCCTGAGTTGCCACCTCTTCTAGATATTTTGTAACAGAAGTTAGCTTATTGTAGGCTTTAGTAAATACTTCACTAGAATCTACTATCATTTGTTTGCGTAAGTTATCTGTGACTTTTTGTGCTTGTTTTAATATCTCTAATCCTTCTTTACCAAGACCATGAGCTAATTTTTCTTGGTAATTTAAAGCATCTATTAATTGATCAGTAGTAGAGCAATATAACTCTCTTAACTCTTGCTGATTATTGAATAGCCTATGTACATATTGTTGCCTTCTACGTACGAAAATTATGCCGATCATAACAGAAAAAAAACATGTATAAGCCAATGTATAAATAACATTGGTGTTTGGTATCATAAAACCATCAAATATTGAGTAGTATATAGTAAGGGCAAGCAATGTACCGGTAATAGATAAAACTGTAAATACTATCCAATTTACCAGCACAATTAATAACATTATTGCAAATGTAATATTTATAAACCATTCCACATTGCCCTTTTCTAGAAGAAAAATAAAAGTAGTAGAGAAGGGCAAACAAATACATAGCGTTAAATGATAATATGCTGGAAAATATATTTTTAAAATAGATGGCCAATAAGGCCCTAACAGTAGCCCTATGCACATTAAACCACCTATTATTCTAAGTAATAAAATCCAGTGGTATAAATTAGGTTCTGCATAACTATACATAAATAAAGGTAGCATGTAATTAAAAATCATGAATAACGCAAATATATTTGCACTAACACCATAACTTTCTATTTCAAGCTGTGAGTAATTTATGAATTGCTTAGAAAAAGATTTTAGTGATATAAATAATTTGCTGGAATAACTAGGTTTTATAGGTGAATTGCTTACAAAGCTATCATCTCTTTTGACCATTATAAATCCTTTATTTAGAATCAAATGGCTAGTAAAAAAGCTAATTAAATTTATAGCAATACTTATAGGAATTAGTAGCTCATTATCAAAAAATAATTTACCAATAATAAAAGTTACTGTAGTAATTATCGTTGGTACAAAAAAAGAAAGAGAGTTACCTTTAAGACCTATAATACCTGCAATTAAAGGAATTGTAAAAATTAATGCTACAATCTCAGATGCTATATTTATCCCTTTAGCTAAATCCACTATTCCTGCATATTGTATCCTAGGCAAAACATTATTCACTGATGCCGTAAATACTGCAATTACCCCGAGTCCAAACGTAATATAACGTGCCAATTTTAGCTCATCAATATTAATATTTTTTTTATCACACACTGGTTTTATTACATCATGAGCAAGCAATAATGCTCCTGAATTTAAAAAGGAGTCAGCAGTAGACATAACCGCACCAATTAATCCAATAGCTAGAATGCCTTTAGCACCAGCAAAGAAATAATTATTTATTAGATAAGTAATGACTTCACTTCCTTTAGAAGGCATATTTACATCTTCAGTTTCTTTCAAAACTGTAGCAGACAAGCCAGTTAAGGTAAGTAGCACAAAGAATATAATCAGAAAAAACATACTAATATAATAACTATTGATAAGTTGCTTATTATTTCTAGCCATAAGCATTCTTTGTATAAAAGGAAAACTTAAAGGAAAAGCTGGAAAAATATACCATACACAATAGATAAGATAATCTTTTAAATTAGGGTGATGCAAAATATCGAAATGCTGTATAGGCATTTTGGCAATTAAAGATTTTATACCGCCAACTTTATTCAGTACTATATAGGCTATAATTGGTATCATTATCGTTACTGCTATAAATTGTATAAGATCAGTAATAGTAATAGATTTTATACCACCTATAGAAGAGTAGATTATTAAAAATGTTCCTCCAAATATTACCCCCCATAATTTTGGTATCCCCAATAATTCAGCAACGTTACCAAGCCATATAATTTGTAGAGTTACTAAGGTAATAGTATAGAAACTACCAAGAACACCTATAGTAAAACGGGTTTTTATACCATAAATTTGTCCCATTAATTCAGCGGTAGTTAAACAACCGTCAAAATATTTAATACGTGGTAAAATAAAGAAAATGATAAATGAGAAGCAAAATATCACACCACACAAAATTGTTGATAATATTGGCAAAATACCATCATCAAACACATAACCCGCATATCCTATCCCTTTAGAACCTGTAATATATGTGGCCAATATAGTAATTGTAAGTATTCCACTACCAAATACTTTATTACCTATAGCATATTCTGCTATATCTTTGATGTTTCTACTTGCTCGAAGAGCAATAACTAATGTTATTATTAGAAATATAATAACTATAATATTATCTATATTTAGGTTAGACATATTGACTTTGAGCATTTTTAATTATTTATTTAAAGTACCATATTAAAAATAAAAAGTAATTAAAAAATTTATCTTTAAAAATATTAAAATTAACTATCTCCTAGTTTTTAACTAAAGACAATATCAAGATACCAATTTTCAGTCGGCACGAGTCTGTTGCAATGATTGTGTAAATTATTGTTGAGCCTATATTAAGAAGTAATTAAAAATATAGGTAACAGAAATGCAGATAGACAAGAATAAAAAAATAAATGAAGCAATAGATTTACTGATAGAAGGAGGAGTAGATTTAAAGACAGTGCTTAGTCAGAATGGATTAATTAAGGAATTAACCAAGGGTATTCTAGAAAGAGCTCTGCAAGCTGAGATGTCAGAGCATTTAGGTTATAGCAAATATGATAGAGCTGCAACTGAGAATACGAGGAATGGTAGTTTCAGTAAGAA
The DNA here is from genome assembly GCF_002078335.1 of Rickettsia amblyommatis. NCBI lineage: Bacteria > Pseudomonadati > Pseudomonadota > Alphaproteobacteria > Rickettsiales > Rickettsiaceae > Rickettsia > Rickettsia amblyommatis. The sequence goes on from NZ_CP015012.1 coordinate 1,228,044, forward strand.
TTTGATTAGCGAGAATGGTTCTATAGAGCTAAATATACCAAGAGATAGACAAGATAAGTTCGAACCTATAATAGTCTCAAAGAAACAAACAAGAATAGATGGTTTAGACCAAAAGATAATATCCTTATACGCAAAAGGCATGAGTTTATCTAATATTAAAACTCAATTGCAGGAATTATATGGAACTAAAATCAGTGAGAGCTTCATCAGTAGGATTACAGATGAAGTAATAGATGAGGTCAGGATTTGGCAGAGTAGACCTCTTGGATCAGTATACCCTATAGTATATTTTGACTGTTTGGTAGTTAAGTAAGACAAGATAAACTTATCATTAATAAATCAGTATATGTAGCTTTAGGTATAGATTTATCTGGAAGAAAGGATATTTTAGGATTGTGGATAAGCGAGAACGAAGGAGCTAAATTTTGGCTTGGTAATTTTACTGAAATGCAAAATCGAGGAGTAAAAGATATCTTAATTGCTTGTAGTGATAATCTAAGTGGAATGTCTGATGCTATTGCAGCAGTATATCCGCAAATGGAACACCAAATTTGTATTGTCCATCAAATCAGGAATAACCTGATATACGTGTCATATAAGGATAGGAAGTTATTAGCTGCGGACCTAAAGCTAATCTATACTTCTACTACTGAAAAAGAAGCAGAATTAGCACTTGAGTCATTTGATAAAAAATGGAGTAAACAATATCCGCATATAGCTAAATCCTGGCATAATAATTGGGAGAATTTTAATGTTCTTGCAATATCCGAAGGAGATGCGTAAGATCATTTACACTACAAATGTGATAGAATCGCTGAATAGCCAATTGAGGAAAGTGACCAAAAATAATTTCCAAATGATGATGCGGTATTTAAGGTTTTATCTCTGACAATTGATTATATTACCAAAAAATGGTCCATGCCTATCCCAAATTGGAACGAAGCTATGGCTCATTTTATGATCAAATTTGATGGTAGAATTTAATGGCTCAATACAATTTACACAATCACTTGGACAGAGCCGTCGGCACATATTAAAATTCTGTATCATTTTTCGACCGGTGTTGACATCGTGGAATATTATAATAAGGGAGTATCTTTAATGTCTTTATGGCAACATCAGGAAGCGATAGAAAACTATGATTTAGCTATTAAATATAAACCAGATTATGCAGATGCTTATAATAACAAAGGTGCAACTTTAATAAACTTAGGAAAATATACAGAAGCAATTGATACTTGTGATATAGCTATTAAATATCAGCCTAATTGTGTAGAAGCATACTATAACAATGCTATCTCTTTAAACATATTAAAAAAACATCATGAAGCAATAGAAAATTGCGATTTAGCAATCAAATATGATCATACTTATACAGCATCATACTTAGAAAAAGGAATAGCTCTTAGAAAATTAGGTAAATACCAAGAAGCCATTAAGAGCTGCGATTTAGCGATTAATCGTAAAGCTGATTATGCTGAGAGTTATTTAGAAAAAGCTATTACTTTAGTGAATTTAAATAAACATAAAGAAGCAAAAGAAAATTTTAACTTAGCTCTTAAATACAAATCTAATCTGATAGAAGAATATGAAGCAATAATTAAAGCTTTAAGGCAATTTAGGTAATGATCTTATGGCTGGTGAGTTTGAAGAAAAATTAAAGATAATGCAAGATAATTTGTAATTGGATGCAACAAAATCAAAATAATTTTCTCGTGGTTCACAAATTTTTGCTCATCAGCTACGAATACTTAGTCAAGGAAGTATAAATGCTTTAATAGCCGGGCTAATATTTACTATAGTTTGATTAATGTGGCGTACATATCAGACATTATCCTTAGTAAGCTTATATTATTTTATTATAGAAAGATATGTGGGGTTAAAACTTGCTATAGGAAAATATTTTTATCCTATAGATCAAATAGGTATTAAATTCTATTATTTAGAGCAAAAAGCTTGGGTTTACCGTAATGCTGAAGAATTTGTTTATAAATTTTGGCATGTTACACCGCATTCGCATAATATCAATCAATTTGAGCAATTTTTATTGCATTCAGCTTGGCAAGAAAGTATTATTACTTTTATTGTGGGTATGTTTACTACTATCATCTTTTTTATGTATCGCGGTAAAAAAGCTGTTATTCAAGATAAGATTAGGGGAACAGATTTTGTAGAAGCAGGTATTTTAGCAAAAATGCTTTATAAAAGCAAACAAGCTGCTAATATTTGTTGTTCTGGATTGCCATTAGTTAAAAATAGCGAAAGGAGGCATATTCTTATTACTAGTACTACAGGTAGTGGTAAAACTAATATGTTAAATGAGCTATTACCTCAGATTAGAAAAGAGCAAGATAGAGCAATAATTGTTGATTTAACAGGTAGCTTTACTGATCGATTTTTTGATCCCAAATGTGATAAATTACTAAATCCTTTACAAGATGGTACTGAGCATTGGCTACCGTGGAATGATTGTCATGAAATTTGGGATTATAATGATATAGCCAGTAGTTTTAGTAATTATAATCCAAAATTAGATGATTTTTTTGCTAAAAGTGCTGAGTTAGTGTTAGCTGAAGGATTAAGATTATATCATGATAGCAAAGACATCAAAACGCTAATAAATACTATTCTCTATGCAAATAATAAAGAATTTGTTAGGATCTTTAAAAATAGTGCAGTGTCCGGTATAATTAGCAGTAGTGCACCTGAGACTTCTTCAGGTATTCAAGCAACTATTAGTAAAAATATTGAAGTGTTGCAACATTTAAGGTAGTTCTAGCATTAGAAAGTGGTTTAGCAGTAGAGAAGGTTGGTTATTTATCACCGCTACTCCTAATCAAAGAGTAATGCTGAGACCACTCATTGCTGCATGAGTTAGCATAGCGATAAAAGCATTAATGAATAGGAATATCAATAATGTTAATAGTAATATGTGGTTTGTCATTGATGAATTACCAGCACTGCAAAAGATATCTTCTTTAGGAATAGCTTTAGCTGAAAGCAGGAAATATGGTGGCCGCGTTGTTGCAGGTATGCAAAACATTCACCAATTAGAGGAGATATATGGTCATGCAGGAGCAGCTTCAATGCTTGATCTATTGGGTAGCAAATTTATTTTTCGAGTAAGTGATCAACAAACAGCACATAAATCTGCTTTAATGCTTGGTGAGCAAGAAATTATTGAAACTCAAGAGAATCTCTCTTATGGTGCTAACTCCATGCGTGATGGAGTAAATATGCACAACTTAGAGAAAAGGAAATTATTAGTAATGCCTTCTGAAATCATGAATCTATCAGATCTTACCTGTTATGTAAAACTTGCGGGTAATTTTCCTACCACTAAATTACAAATGAATTTACAAACTTGATTTAAATCCAAAAACATCAAAGCCATTTTAATGGCATTTTTGAAAGATTTCAATTGTTTGATAGGGGATACCTTATAAAGAAAATCCTATTATAATACCCCTTTAAATCGCCAATTTAGTACTATGCATTTTAGAGGTAAGACGTGTATAAAAAACTTTTTTGTTATTTCAGAATTTTTATAGAGTAAATTTTACAAGAAACATATTTACTCTAAAGAGCGAATAAAAACCTCATCAAAACCGGTTACACTAGAAATTAAAGAAACATTACAACCTTGAGCTAACATTTTCTGTGCTACCTCTACTACTTTATTATATTTCCCTTCAGCTTTCCCTTCTTGTTGCCAATGCTATGCTAAACTGCTCATAAGCCTTGTTCCTATTTCTGGATTCAACTGTGTTGATAATAAATTCTCTAGCTCTACTTTATCATCTTGCTCTATCTTTGTCAAAGTATAATATAATATCATTTCTAGATAATCATAGCCTATCGTTATTTTTGTTAATTCTGGTAATATATCTGATATTTCTTGCCATCTTTTTAATAATTCTCTCTCATGTATATGCTTGAGAAAAAATTCTAATATCCCCGACCATATTCTTTGTTTAAACTCTTCATCAGGAATTTCATGGACATTCACTAACTGGTAATCATTAATCCATAATTCTTTTGCTAATTTGTTATTGGTAAATCAATCCCACAAATTCCTTGCAACATTGTATTTCTCCTGACCATTGTAAAATATCATCGGGTATATTAATGGTAAATCTTAGATTTAGGATTTTGTATTAAATATCGCTCACAAATATTAATCATATATAAATCTAATTAGCCGCTGCAAAAGAAAATTTTGCAGAATTTTTTATCAATAATTAAAATAGATTTGACTGCTCTAATTTTTTGAGGATCCATGACATGTGACAATAATATTTAAATATTATACTCATATGGGGCATATCATAAAACAAAGACTAAAATTGCAACAGAAAAAAGCAAAAATTATTACAGAAGAGGCTAAACTTAAAATTCAAGAAAGGAAAATGCGTACTCGCCACTTAATAGCAATGGGAGGATTAATTGCTAAAGCTAAACTTGATGATTTACCATCTAACAGCTTATTTGGGGCTTTGATTTCTTTGAAAAAAGAATTAATACAACATCCTAATGTCCAAGATCAGTGGACTCAAATCGGTAAAAATATTTTTGATCAAAAATTAAACAATTAACGTCCATTAATCTTAATGGGACTGTTGAAAAAGTTTTAAGTAATTAAAATACATTATAGTAAAATAAATTAAAAGTTATACTATATACGCTTATTTATCAAAACTACAGTGGTTTATACAAACAAAATGACTACAAAAATACTTTTTCAACAGTTCGCTGATATTAATACACATAACACTTTATCTTCTATTAAAGGTAAATGTGATATTCTACCATGACATCTTTTCTTGAGTTCAATCTTTTTAAATTCAGGTCTAATCCGTTCTACTATCTCTCTAAATCTTTAAATTTACACCAGCTAGTTGTACCAAATTTTTTGGGTATTTACTCAACTTTAGATAATTTAAGCTTTTGTTCACATTATCTATTTTCCTTTAACTTAATTCAATCCAATCTCTTTCGCAGGAGGTCTATTATTTCACGAACCTTTTCTTTTATAGCTCTTGTTAGAATCTTGTATCTATATAATATCTATGTATATATGCTTTCCTTTTTCCTAATTTTATAGGATGACTATGACTTTCTCAAACTAAAGTTTCTCCACATGAAGGTAGAGGCTAGAGCCACCCGATGGATAGTCCACTTTTCGCTTTTCGCATGTTCCGTTACGGCAATTCAAATTATGACAAAGATCCTCAAGTATCTGCTCATATGCAAGGAGTTGTGACATAGTCCAATTAAACCGACTCAAAATATTATAGGCATTCTTGATGTTAGTATTAATATAAGCTGTATTAAACCTATCATTAGAGAGTAACTTTCTTAATCTTATTTCCTGTGTCTTTTTATATTCATCGTGGTTTGCTGTACCAAATTCTGCTGTATTATGCATCTCTCTGCTACGTATTTGTATTTCTATATTACGTTTATAGATATTAATTATGACATGTAAGGCACGGTATCCATTATCCTTAGGATTAGTAATATAGTCTTTAAACTTCTTTACATCAACAGAATAAATATTGTAAATAATATCTAATACTTTATAACAGTCTTCTTTTTTATTAACTATAATCCTAAAAGCAATTAGGTCCTTCAATTCTTTCACAGCGATAGCTTTTTTTAATATCTTCTTTAAAACAGAACAAGGGGATTTTAATCTGTAATGTATTTCAGCAGCTATATTAGCTTTATATAGTTTAGTGCTAATAGCAGCTATGATATTATGTAAATCATTAGTATTTATACCTTGCATAATTAACATTTATAATAAATTATAATACATTTGTTATAAGATAATCAGCTTTTGATCCCTGTAATTAACTATTAACTCCACATTAGTACACTAAACTCCATAAAGAGATATAACTCTTGGAACTTTACTTTTAAATTTATGGAGGGAAAAAGCTGATTATTTTACAGTAACTTAAGTGCAATTTCACTCCCTGACCTTACTAATCTGGCAGAATGTATTAAAACTTAAATTAGAATTATTACAACTCTTACAAAAACAGTAAGTATTATACATAAGTAAAAAACACATAGATATTAATGTAAAAATTTATCTATTAAAGACCTCTGAAAATAAGTGAATTAAGTAGTCAATAATAAGAAAGTAGATATTAATGAAGAGTAATCATTAAGAATTATTAGAATGGATATATTTACAGTTGCTGGAAGAGACAGATTAAGTAAAGATAACGTACTTAAGTTAGAACAAATAATTAACTGGAATCAAGTAAGTAATTATTTAAAGAACAGTAAACTGAGATCTGACTTAGAGCCTGTCTTGAAAGACTAATTATTTAATTACATAGTACTTCAACATGTTACTTTAGTACTATTTTATGTCTAAAAAATTTACAAGTTTTAAAATTACTGTTTTTTTATATAGATTTTAAACTGCTTGTTATGAATTAGTGTATTATTGTTGTTATCAATCCACTTTCAAGACAGCCACTTAGGCAGGGTTGGTTATAGCGAGTGATTGTTATTTAAATGTATTCCATTAACAATTATATAATTTAACGTGAATAGCGAATTAAAATTAAGTCAAGAATTAAGGGAAGAGTCGATAGACGGTTTGTTAGGTAGTAACTGGTAATTGATAAGAGAAGCGATCATGTGAGAGAAGGCATTTTTGACTAATCCATTAGAATAATAATAGTTTAAATAAATGAGATTTTATGGAAGATAAAGGCTATGTGTCCGCAAGAAATATATGCAAAACATTTACGCGTAATTAACAATATTAGATTTACATCAAGAGAAATAGATGTAATAGCATGCATTATGCATGGGAAGAACATAAAAGGAGTAGCTAATTTTTTATCAAATGAGGATAAACAGGTTGAGACAAGAACTATTGAAAGTCATATTTCTAACATCAAACGGAAAATAGGAACAAATGTCCGAGAGGGCATTATAAACTTTATGGAAAAGTCCGATAAATATAAACTAATACAAAGTTACTATTTAAGTTTATTAATTCAACAAGAATTTAAAAAAAACTTAAAGGAAATTTTAATATTAACAAAGCCTTATAATATATCTTTTTTTATTGTTTTGCAGATGCTAGGAACCAATGATTTAAACTGGGTGATTTGTAAGATACGTAGGGATTTACAACTTGTAGGCATAACAGTTTTTATAGAACTGCGAGAATATTCTGATAATGTTCCTATAGTTCTCATGCATAAGGGGACACATGGCGAAGATAAAAAGCAATGTACTATCTATGTTTTATCTGTAAATAAAACTAATATACCTAAACGACAATCTATTGTTATGTCTAATGATCAGGATATATCTAAAGTATTTTTCCTTACAACACAGGAAGAACAAGGTTTAGAATTTTTACCTAAACGAACTAATTTTGAATATATTAATCTTTCTCTATCCAAACAATATCATTTTGTTTTTTTAGAAATTATCACAAAAGTTTTTTCTAATACAAATGTAGAGAATATTATTGTTAAGTTCAGGGAAAGATATAATAATATTATGTCAAATCAGACTAGTTCAGTTGCCACTCAAGCCTATTTGACAGACAAAAATATTCAAGCTAAAGTTAGGAATATTTATTTACCAATAGTTGGTGTATTGGTTTTGATTATTTGTAGTACTTATCTTTTAATATTTGACCCAGCTGTTAGAACAACGGTTAAAAGTCAAGAAGCAGAAATGCCCTACCTTAAACCACAAGAATCAATAATATTTCCTAAGAATTTGACTACTTGGAATATACCTAGACAAGATAATGTTTTTATTGGTAGAGAAAAATTATTGAATAGTTTACACAATAAATTACGTCAGAATCATACACCAGAAGGCATAAGTAATTTGGCAATTAGTGCATGTGCTGGACTTGGAGGAATTGGAAAAACACAATTAACTTTGCAATATGTCACGCACACAAAACATCCGTATACATTTAAAGCTTGGTTTCCTGCAGAGAACATTGATGATTTGTATAATAAATATATTGAACTCAGTAAGCTATTAGGATATACAGAAAACATCTATACAAAAGAAAACATTATCGCTTATGTTAAACAATGGCTAGTTGATAATCCAGGATGGCTTTTAGTTTATGATAACGTAAATAACTATCGTGAAATTGCACCATTTTTACCAGAAACTGGGGGACATGTAATTTTAACAACTCGTCAACGTCATTGGCCAACAAAATTTTCAATATTGCCCATTGACGTTATGACAGAAGAAGAAGCTATTAAAACAATAAAGACTTTAATACAGCGAAATGTGGCATTAGAAGAAGAAAATGCTATAAGGGAATTAGTAGAAATTTTAGGCTATTTACCCTTAGCACTAGTACAAGCTAGTGCTTATATTAAGCAAAAACATATTACTATTCCAGAATATTTAGGCCTTTACAAGAAGTATGAATCAGAATTATTATCAGATAATTCTTTTTTAGAAGAGACAAATAATTATAGCTACCCAGTGGCAGTAACCTGGAACATTACCTTAGATGAAATTGTTAGAGATACTAGAATTAACAATGAACCACCAATAGCTATTGAACTTTTAATAGTATGTGCTTACTTAGCACCAGACAAAATCTCTCGAAAACTATTGCTTACATGGCTGCAAACTGCTCATCCTGATTTATCATCGCCAGAATTAACATTAAATAAACATATTGCTATATTATGGCAATATTCCATGATCAATTATGATGACTATAATAATATTTCCGTCCATCGTCTAGTACAAACAGTTTTACGTCATCAGTTCAATCAGATACTAAATCAAAACAATAATATGTATCCTACCTTAAATTTCAGGTGGTTTGAATCCCTATTACAATTTTTTATAGATAATGAGCAAGAATTTAAACTAACTAATTCTTTTCAACAAATTATTGAAACTAGTCAGCACTTTAAAACTCAATTTCAGGATAAATATAATGAAAATCTTGTGACAATGGATTTGATGGTGGCTACAATCTACTATTATCAAGGAAAGTATAAAGATTTTCTAAAGATACTTGATCAGGTTAATGCATATTTGCAGAAAATTGACGGCTTAGAAATGTTAAAATGTGAAATGCTAGCCTTATATTCAGCATATTTTTATAAAATCGGTAATTATCATGAGGCTGAAGAAAAACTAAATAAAGCATTTGATGAGTACAATAATATAAAAATAAATAATTCCGAAAAAGACAATGATATGAAAATATTGAAGGCAAGATTATTGTATCATAAAGCCTATCTTGTCTTAGAGAAAAGTAAAAAAACAGATAAAACTAATATAAATACACTAGAAATAGAGATTACTATTAAATCAATTCAAGAAGCAATGATTTTATTTAAGGCAGCTAATAGAACTAGAGGTTTTTTATTATCAATTAGATTGTATGGACAACTACTTATTTTAACTAACCAAGTGGATAAAGTAATAATAGAGTTTAATAAATACAATAACTTAATTGAAATATCTGATGACATGATAAAAATGCTTTTTTATATAACTTATTCAGATGTTTATTTTAGCAAAGGCGATTTCAACAAAGCTTTGGAATATTGTGGTAAAGCTAAACAAAAAGCAGAGACATTACATCTTAACAATAAATTAAATTATCTTAACAATCAAGAGAAAACTATTAAAGCATCACTGCAATAAAATTGAATAGCATTCTATAGTTAAGTAAATGCAATTAGGTATAATAAAGAGTATTAAAGATATTTATTGCGTAATAACAATTTACCGTTATTGTGGAGTAAGAGGAGGGAATGGGACTGTGTTATATAAATTTAATTTTTTGTAACTTGTAGTTATATTTAAACAATGTGTGTGTAATTGTCTTGCAACTTTTGGTTTTGAGATAAGTAGCAAGAGCTAAGAAGACCTGTAAAGTTTCTAAAATTGTTTTCTGTCCTTTTGTATGGGTTTTAGCTCCTATTGTTTGTACATTATGTAGCAGGTCAAATAACTTAATTAATAGTAACTCTTTTTTCTTCTACCGATACAATATTTTAACCACTTCTGCTGCACTAATTTTTTTATCCTTTTTAACTCGTGTTAAATCTTCAACTTGACCTGCGATTTTATTGCCAAACTCTTTTACTATCATTTCTTTAGTAAGTAGCGTATCTTCGATACAGTCATGCAATATTGCAGTAATAATTATATCAGTGCGACATGAATAATCTGAAACCATATATGCTACTTCTAAAGGATGTGAGTAATAGAATTCTCCTGTTTCTCGCTTTTGCTTGCCATGATATTTTTTAGCAAAATAAATTGCTTTTTTAATTTTATTAAGATCAACTTTGTTCTTAGAAATCTTACTTGTGAATAGGAGCTTAGTTAATAGTCTTTTGCTGCATCGGCAATTTGATAGATCGTTCATTTTTACTTTTCCTAGCTCAAGATCTATACCTTCAGGTAAATTTAGCTTTGCTATAATAGGACCTATAGTTTTTTGATGATTTTCTTGATTTCTTGCCATATACCTACCATATTCTACACTTAACTATTTTATTTAAGTGTAGCAAGTCAATCACAATAATCAAGAAAATCATTATTATTTAGTAATACATAATCATCAAAACCTTATAAACATTATTTATCATAAATCAGATCGTCAAGAAGAGGTAATTTAACTGGTATGTTACAGACAATAGTAGTACTTTTACCTTTTTCGCTGGTTACTTCAATCTCTCCACCCAATTCACCAATTAGGCGTTTTACAAAACTTAATCCTGATTCGCGTCTATTATATTGCATAGCAACATCAAATTTATCAATCTTTTCATGAAGATGTTGCCTGATTTCTTTAGATAGACCTATGCCACTATCATGCACTATAAATTGGCATACCATTTCTCTATTTTGTTGTTCTGATTCTGATAATGCAGGACTAATAGCAAACATGTTCACTGTTACTATAACTTTACCTTCTTTAGTAAACTTAATAGCATTATCTATTAACTGCTCTAATATTGCTCCTATTCGATAAGTATCACTAATTATAGTATTTGTTAAATCATACTGAAAATTACAAGATAAATTTAACCCTTTACGCTGAGCTATTGGCATTGCTTTATCAATAATCTTATTTACTAGCTGTTTTGGATCAAACTTATTTAAAACTATAGGAGGCAAACCAGAATTACTCTGTAGATAACTAAGTATATTGTTATAATAATCTAGTAATTCTTCAGCACAATTTACTACACTAGCTAAATAATCCTTTTTTTCAGGATTATCTTCTATTTCATAAAGAGCTGTTACTAATGAAAAAATCCCGTTACATGGAATCTTTAATCCATGTATTATATTTTGCACCACATCTCTTTTAAATAACTCGGACTCTTTCAATTTATTATTTGCTTCTTGTAATTCTAATTTATACTTAATTATATCAGTATAATTTGTGATCTTCGAGTTAATGATATTTTCTTCTTGCTGATATGGTATTAATGTGACAGATATGGGAGATAATTGAAGATTCCAATTAGTTTTAGTAAGATTTGCAATATTGTGATTATCTTTTGGTTGATTTTGATTATTAATTGTCATAGCATTGGCGTTGTTGCGTGGTGCGATTTTTACCGTCATTGCGAGAAGAATTACGTAGTAATTCGACGAAGCAATCTCGTGCCAAAGTCCTGAGATTGCCGTGCTCCTTTTAGTCGCTCGCAATGACGAAAAACCGCACCGTGTAAGCAAGCTTTTTTATAAAATAAAAATCTAGAATACTATAAGTTAAAGCTAATCCTGTGTGATTTCAGCAAGTCTAGTAAATAGAGCGTCAATCATATCTAGCTTTTTTTTTGAATAGTGAGTAAAGAAGAATCATTAATGTTTATTTGTTTTAATAAATCTATTCCCATTTGTTCAGGATCAAGATGCATATGTGTTTTGAAATGTTTTGCTGCTTTATGATTTAAAAATATTGATCCTAGTTTTTCATAAAATATAGTAGCACAAGACTCTATTACTAAATGTACAAGGACGGCTTTTTTCACTATCTCCAAGGGTCATCATTTTTAGCGTAAACTAAGAATCTAAGGCCTCAAAAATAGAATCTGTAGTTTCTTCATTATTTTCTAGATTTTGGAATAATTCTATATTATGTCCAAATTCATCGGTAAGATGCTCCCATGCAAGTTGTTGAAATTCTTTTGTTTCAGAAGACACTACTCTTGCTAATATCATTTTTTGAAATTCGTCTGACCAAATCCGAAAATGTTTAAGAAATTTATTTTTTCATAGCGTACTCTCTAACTTAATTTTAAATAGTTTGTTTTTTTTAATTGCTCTTTAATATTGTTCATTATCCAAAATTAAACGATCTATAATATTTATTTAATTATCAATTTTTAAAACCATATGTGTATTTATAGATGAATATGAATTGTAAGATCATAATGTGTATGCAGTAAATATATAAAACATTGCGACTTATCCATTTTAGATTTATAGCTATTTTTTGTGAATAATCGCTTAGGATCATTAATATATAGGTAATTGTTAAGGAAGTGAGGTTTAAAATTAAGTCAGTATTTGAAAAATTAAACTCATTAAAGGAAATCGCAAGAGTAAAAAGAGTTGAATGCACAAAAGAAGCAAAAATTGCTATAAAACAGCAAAGTTTTAAGTTTGCCTGCTCATGTTTTGAAATAAATCCAAGTATCATTGTAGCAATTACAAGAGTCCCGTAATCAATCAAAGCCCAGCTAATATACCACAATAGTACCATTATAATTGCATGACAATAACCGCTATAGAAAAAGCGAGTTAAAGCATTACGAAAATAATAAATATACCATTGCCCTAAATAGATAGAGATTAGAATATTTGTAGTAAGCAACTGTTTAAATAGTACAGTGGTATATATTTGTAATAAAATACCGAATATTATTATATGGGTTTTTGGTTTATCATGAAAATTATAACCGGCAAAAAAGCAAAATACTGGCATAGCTGTACGACCTATGATTCGCATAATCGTTAATTCAGGATATAGATATAAACCTACATGATCAATGATCATGGCTATAATAGCTAAGGCTTTTAGCCAATCCTGATAATTTGATTGGTGCTTATTTCTTGTTATTATCATAATTAACCGCTTTTAATAAATATGCCGTGCCGAAAAATGCTCCCATTCCAACTGCAATTGTACTACCTAGCATACAGACTTTAATCAGTAAATATTCCGAATAAAAATACTCTAAATAATAATGCTTTATTAAAGCAATTATAATAGACATTAATGTACAGCATAACAAAATTTTACCGCAGAAAAGTTTTATACCGGCTTCTATATGAAGCTTATTTTGTTTTGTAGTATAGCTATATAATAAACCTAGATTATACCAAGCTGCAATAGATGTACCGACTGCAATACCGATATGTTTCAAAGAATCCATTAATAATAGGTTCATGCCGGTATTAATTATTATTGAAAATAAGGTTATTTTGAGCGGTGCTTTAGTATCTCCGTTAGCATAAAAAATAGGAGTTAAAATTTTTGCCAAAATAAAAGCAGGAAGCCCAAGTGCAAACGCAGAAATAGCCTCAGCTGTATTTGTAGTATCTTGGCTCGTGAATATTCCTCTTTCATAAATTATATTAATAATCGGATGAGATAGAATTATAATACCGAATGTAGCAGGCAACGATAATAATAATCCCATTCTAATAGCATTATTCTGTATTTTTTTTGCAGCTACTATATCATTTGATTTATAGATTTTTGACAGCTCAGGTAGCAATATAGTAGAGAAGCTAGTACCTATTATTGATAGAGGAAATTGATATATCCGGTCGGCATAAGATAATATAGAAATAGCACCTTCAATAAAGCTAGCAATAGATTGGGATATGAAAAGGTTTAATTGCTGTATGCCGGAGCTAATGGTTGCCGGTCCCATATTAATCAAAAGCTTTTTTACATCGGGATCGCTTGGGTTAAAAATTATCGGAAAGTTTAAATCCGCTCTTTTCACACAGACAAACATAAAAGAAACTTGTAATATTCCGGCCATTATTAAAGATAAGCTAATTGAGATAGTAGACTCTATATAATGATCAAATGTTAAAGTAAAAATTATTACGCATATACTTAAAATAACCGGTGCAAAAGCAAATGCAGCGAATTTTTTTACAGAGTTTAATATTCCGCCAAGTAGAGCCGTTAATGAAACAAATATTAAATAAGGTATTGTAATTCGGCATAAAAATACCGTAAGCTCAAACTTTTCTTTTTTACCGTGAAATCCAGGAGCAATAAACAGCATTAATTGTGGCATGAAGATTTGCATTAATGCTATTATTACTATTAATGTCAGAAGTAAAAGGGTAAAAACCTCACCTGAAAAATTATTAGCGGCTTTCTTAGAAATAAGCATTTTTTCATTATAAATAGGAATGAATACGCTTGATAATGCTCCTTCTGCAAAAATTCTTCTAAATAGATTCGGTAGTTTAAAAGCAACATTAATGCTATCACCCATAGGCGTAGAACCGAATAATGATGCGATAAACTGTTCACGCACTAAGCCAAATATGCGAGAAATTAATGTGAAAAAAGCTACTACGATTCCTGAACGAAATAATCGACTTCTTGCATAACTTGCTTCTAAAGGTAATTTGTGCGTCAATCCGGTACTCGCATCCTCACGTACTAAAGTGTACGTTGCGGTGCTGCGTTCCGTGTTTCCTTCAAATTCCTCTTTATTAGCTACGTTATGCAAGAAGTCGGTCACTGTTGTTTTTTATCTTATTTTTCTGATGTCATTCCCGCGGGGAGGCGGGAATCCAGTAAAACTTATAAAAACAAGTTTTTATAGGTTTATTTTGTTAATTAATGTGTAATTGTTGAGATCGGGATTAAGGCTACTTTTTCTGGATTCCCGCGGAGGCGGGAATGACATCAAGCACCATGCAAGCAACATCATGAATTTTTATCCCTAGCTGACCCTATCTATTCCTTCATTGATTAAAGCGTCTGCTTTTGATTTATTTTCCCATCCAGTAACTTTAACCCATTTACCTTTTTCTAAATCTTTATAATGCTCAAAGAAATGCACGATACGTTTCTTGAGTATGTCACATAAATCATCTAGTTCTTTAATATGATCGAAAGTAATATCGAGCTTAGAAGTCGGTACTGCGATTATTTTCTCATCAAACCCTGATTCGTCTTCCATCATCAATACGCCGACTGCTCGGCATTTTATAACCGACCCAGGCACTACCGGATGATGAGCTACGACAAGTACATCTACCGGATCACCGTCATTTGAAAGAGTATTAGGAATAAAACCGTAATTGCATGGATAGCTCATGGTAGTTTGCATAAAGCGATCAACAAAAACTGCTCCTGATTCTTTGTCAAATTCGTATTTGATTGGACCGCTATTCATCGGAATTTCGATAATTACGTTTATTTCGTAATTATTTGCTTTTGCTTTGATTTTATCTATAAACATGTTTTTATTTATTTGGTTTAGTTATTTTTCGTCATTGCGAGGAGAATTACAACGTAATTCGACGAAGCAATCTCAGGCCTATTTTATTAGATTGCCGCGTCGCGCCGCTCCTCGCAATGACGTTGTTATTTCGGAGGTCTGTAATTCTCATCATGCTTTGCAAGTAATTGTCTTGCTATAAATTTCCCGTTCGACAATTGCCCGATGGCAATAATTCCTTGTCCTTTACGAAATAGAGCCGGAAGGGCTCCTTGATATAATATCTCTAAATCCTTAATATTATCGGTAATAACAAAACTTATCTTATCATCAGCAATTTTATTTATTGAGTCTGTTTTAACAAGCCCACCGACTCTTAACTCTTGGCCTTGTTCTATTTCATTAATTTTTGACGGCGGCAAAAAAAATACTATATTTTTCTCTAAATTGTAAAGTATTATACTAATTCCTAAACATGCTGAGCAGAAACAAATAATTATTGTTATTAATCTATTTCTTACTCTCTTTTGCATTAAAGTTCTGTTTATTTTTCAATGAATTGTAATTTAAAAAACTTACAATTAACAATATCGCTAAGGTTAAAAAGGTAAATAAATACGCTACCGATATATAATTATTCATTTCTTAAAAATTCCATAATTTCCTTAGGTGAAGAATCGAAATAGAAATGTTTCAGATATTTTCCGTTTGCATCGATTAAATATGTAAAAGATGAATGATCAAGCATATAGTTCGGGTTGTCATCATCACCATGCACACGAGCATAGAAAACCTTGAATTTATCAGTAACATCTTTTATTTGCTGCTCGTTACCGGTAAGACCTATAAATTTCGGATGAAAATGTTTTAGATATTCTTTAAGTGCTATAGGAGTATCACGTTTTGGGTCAATAGTGATAAACACAGGTAGAATATCTATTTTATGTTTATTTAAAATTTCTACCATCTCCGTCATTTTATTTAGAGAGGTTGGACATATATCAGGACAACTAGTAAATCCAAAGTAAATGAGGCTTAAGTTGCCTTTCAACTTATCACTATTAAATATCTCTCCATTTTGGTCTATTAGTTCAAAATCACCGCCGATTTTTACGTTATCTTCATAGATATTAACTTGACCGGCAAGCGGTTTTTCAGGCGTTCTTAAAGATAACAACAAATATAATGCTCCTACTCCTATTAATAAGCTAATTACGATAATTATTTTTATAACATTTGACTGTATTTTCATAAGATATTATCCATTTTTGTGTTGTCATCCTAGCTGGTCCTGCTGTATGGCTCTGATGTCATGCCTGCGAAAGCAGGAATCCAGAGAAAAGTGAAAATGTCATCCCGTGGCTTGACTACGGTATCTTGTATCACACCGTGTCCTGAGATCCCGCAATCAAGTTGCGGGACGACATTAAAGGTTACTGGATTCCCGCTTTCGTGGAAATGACATCAGAGCCATACAACAAAGTCTACTCTTTTACACAAGCCCTAATTTTTTAGGTTTAAAATATTTTACCCAAATATCTATTAACAATTTAGTAATGATAATCGCGGAAAACATTGAAGATATAATCCCGATCGTTAATGCAACGGCAAAACCTTTGATTGCACCTACTCCAAATATATAAAGTAAAAAAGCAACGATTAAAGTAGTTAGGTTAGCATCAAGGATAGTGGCAAACGCAGATTCAAAACCGGTTCTAATAGCATAAAGATTAGAAACTCCTTTATGCAGCTCCTCTTTAATTCTTTCGTAAATCAATACATTAGCATCAACAGCCATACCCATAGTGAGTATTATTCCTGCAATTCCCGGCAGAGTTAAAGTAGCTTGGAAAAGTGAAAGTAAAGCTAAAATATATAACAATGCAAGGCTTAATGCTATATTGGCAAATAAACCAAGCACACCGTAAGACCAAATCATAAATATACACACTGCTATAAATCCTATAAGTCCTGCCTTTTTGCCCGACTCTATAGAATCAGCACCCAAATTTGGACCTATACTTCTCTCTTCAATAATTTTAAGTGGGGCAGGAAGCGAACCGGCTCGCAATA
Organism: Rickettsia amblyommatis; assembly: GCF_002078335.1. Lineage (NCBI taxonomy): Bacteria > Pseudomonadati > Pseudomonadota > Alphaproteobacteria > Rickettsiales > Rickettsiaceae > Rickettsia > Rickettsia amblyommatis. The sequence continues at coordinate 1,245,605 of NZ_CP015012.1, forward strand.
ATAGTGCAAGCTCATTTGCCGACTCAACGGTAAAATTTCCTGTTATTATACCGCTTCCGCCCATAATCGCTCCGTTTATCGTTGGAGCACTTAGTAATTTATTGTCTAAAACTATAGCAAGGCGTTTACCGGTATTATTTTTGGTTATTTCACCAAATATTTTACTACCTAAATTGTTGAAAGAAAACGCAACTACCGCTTGCGAATTTTGGTCAAAAGAAGCTGAAGCGGTTGTAAGCTGATCCCCACCCAAAACAACTTTTTTCTTTATAACGACATAATACGCCCCATGACTTTCGCTATCTCCCTTAACTAGCATTGAACCTACTGGAACATGTCCTTTTAACGCTTCTTCGATATTGGCATTTTCATCAACTAAATGAAAAGTTAGCTTTGCAGTTTTCCCTAATATATTCTTCAGGTAAGAGGGATTTTCTTCACCGGGAACTTGCAGTAATATATGCTTATCGCCTTGTTTCTGTAGGGTCGGCTCTTTAGTGCCGGTACTATCAACTCTCATGCGAACGATCTCAATAGATTGGTCTACTACCTTATTAAGTAAGTCATTTAATCTAGACTTGCTGTAGCTAAGCTTTATTTTATTTTCATTTACTTCAGCGATAATTTCTGAATCGATTTTATTAATTATTTTCTTTAACTGCTTTAATTTCTCAGGCGATCTTACTTCTAATTGAATGCTATTTTGTCTAACTAACAGATTTTTATAGCCGATTTTATCCTCACGAAAATTTTTGCGTAAAGTGTCGGCAAGATTTTCCATTGAATCATTTAAGTAAGTGTCAAAATCAACATCGAGTAATAAATGGGCTCCTCCTTTAAGGTCAAGTCCTAGATTGACTGAATCATGAGGCAGAAACTTAGAGTTTACCTGCATGAAATTAGGTAAGGCACAAATAACCGCAAAAACCGTACATATAATTGCAAGAAAAATTTTCCACTTAGGAAGATTTTGCACCGCTTACCTTCTTATCTTTTTTATTGTTTTCTTTTTTTACTGCTACTTCTTTTGTACGACTAGTTATATCGATAATAGCACTTTTTAAAGCTTTAATACGTACGTCTTTCGCTATTTCGATTTCAATATTATTGTCATTTTCACTTACTTTAGTCACAATACCGTAAATGCCGCTATTTGTTAGAACTTCTTCGCCTTTTTTAACTTCACTTACTAATTTCTCTCTTTCTTTGCGTCGTGTTTCTTGCGGACGTAATAATAAGAAGTAAAATACAGCAAAAATTAAAACCATCGGTATTAAGCTTGTTAACCCCGATTGTAAAGAATTTGTTTCTACAGGCACTACCTCAGTTTCCTGTATTTCTATAGTGTCGTTATTATTTGCCTGATTATCTTGCGTATTTGCTGACATATGTAATTTCCTAATTGTTGCAATAGTCTTCCTGTATAACCTCTTTCTAAAAGTAGTTGGTATACCTTTGATATTTCAAGATTTGGTACGTCAAATTTTGGGCTTCGCCTTTGCTCACGTAGTTTTCTACGTTCCGCAGGCTCACCACTTATTTGGCTTCCAACTTTTGAAGTATCTGTGGTATACATCAACCCAGTACTTGCATCTCACGTACCTTTTTGTACCCTGCGGTGCTGCGTGCCGTGTTTCCTTAAAATTTCTCTTTATAAGATAGGTTATGCACTAAGTCTAATAAAATAAAAATAGCTACCTAATAGTTTTAATGCAAGGGTAAAATAATAATATTAAATATATTTTATACTAATATAAGTTATTACAAAACCGATAAATGGCTATTTTTATGACAGTTATAACTACTAGAATTTCTAATGAACTAGATATTATACTTTCTAATGTTGCTAAGGAAATCGATAGACCAAAAGGATATATTATACGTAAAGCAATAGAAAGTTATATAGAAGAAAAAGCAGATTTATTAATTGCTTTGTCTCATATAGAAAAGGAGAAGAAGTAATTTCATTAGAAGATATTAAGAAAAAATATGGTTTGGAAGATTTTATGATAAACTTACTGATGTCATTTGCAAAATGACGTTGTTGCTTAGCTCGAAAAACATGCTCTATGTCATTCCCGCCTACGCGGGAATGACATAAAACGGAAAAAATCACTGGAGCGGGTGAAGGGATTCGAACCCTCGACTTCGACCTTGGCAAGGTAGCGCTCTACCCCTGAGCTACACCCGCTTAAATAAAATAACGGCGTTTTAATGTAAAAAGTTTAAGGGGATGAAAATTAATTACATATAAAACGCCTTAGTGCTTTTTAATCTAAGCGGATCTGAATATAAGTAATTATAAGATAAATTGCAAGTATTAAATTAGAAATTTATTGGCATTGCTAAATAAAGATAGATTATTTAATAAATTAACGCCATTGCAAGGAAATTACAAAGCATATTGACTAAGCAATCTAGTTAAAACTCTGTAAACTAGAATTTTTTTTTATTATTTTTTTAGATTGATACGCTCCTTTCAGTCGCGCAGCTCATTACGCACCTGTCTTGAGTTAGCCATGCTATAAAATCTAATTTTGTTAAATTGACTTTTATTTTTATATAAAACAGTATAGTTCTTTATTAATTTTAACTGATCTGTAAATAAAGTATGTGAAGTTATGCAAAAGAACAAAAAAGTTTAGCCCGTAATCAAAAAGAAGCAATAGGGCTACTATCGATAGGTACGTTTCTTGAATATTTTGATCTCATGCTCTATGTACACATGGCGGTCCGAGCTATTTGTTCCTGAAGTCGATGCACGAGCGGCTTCTCTATATTCTGCCATTGCATATTGTGCAACATATGTATTTAGACCTATCAGTGCTTTAATATTCGGTTGGATAGGAGATACTATAGGTCGTAAGGCAACGGTCATTATTACAACTTTTTTAATGTCGCTGTGTTGTCTTATAATGGCTAATTATAAAAACTTATGCCAAAATTGGTATTATGGCGACTTTTGTAGTAACTGCGTGTTGTATCGCTCAGGGGATGTCCTCTATAGGGGAGGTAGTAGGTGCCGAACTTTATCTAACTGAAATGACAAAAATTCCTCAACGTTATTGGGTTGTGACTTCGCTTGTTGTTTTTGTAACTTTAGGTGCAACCGTAGCATTGGCGGTAGGAACACTTGTTACTTCTTTTGGACTTGATTGGCGTATTGCATTTTGGTTTGGAGCAGCTATTGCTATAGTTGGTGCTGTTGTAAGGACAAATCTTAGGGAGATTTCAGATTTCATCGATGCAAAAAGACGAATAAAGAACACTGTAGCACAAGCGGGGATAGATAGTAATCGGCTAAAATCAAGCCCTATTTGGAGTGAAAAAATTAATAAACCAACAGTAATAGCTTTCTTTTTTATACATTGTGGAGCCCCGTTATTTATATTGTTTATATTTATTGCGGTAATATGCTAAAAACTCATTGAATTACAGTGCTGCTTAAGTAATTCATCAAAATTTTATTGTTTGTGGTACAGAATTAATAGGTACAATAATTGTGACTTATTTGGTTTGTAAAATACATCTTTTAAAAGTCCTTAAAGTAAGATTAATAATATTTTCTATTGTAGCCATTATGTCTCCTATCTTACTAAATAATATTTCAAATACTATAGCATTACTTTTATTCCAATTATTTATTGTAGTATTTGCCCCTACTACTTTTCCAGCAGGTGCAGTGTTTTATGCAAGATTTCCAGTATTAAAACGTTTTACATGCGGTAGTTTTATATTTGCTTTATCACGAGCTTTAATGTTTGCAGTTTCTTCTTTTGAAATAATGTACTTGATAGATTATTTTAATCACTAGGGATTATTATTCTTGATTATTCCAATTCTAACTGGTTATACATTTGGAGTAAATCATTTTATAAAGTTACAGGAAGAAGCAGAGAGTTATTATTAGAAAAAGCTTTTTGTCTTTCAAGTTCAATATTAAAAACTTTTAGGCATAACTCAGCAAATTCTCGTTCTAGTTTATAATTTATATTAGCAGCGACCAAAAGAAAATTTATTAAAGTCTCTTCAATAATTTTTCTAGCTTTCTTAGGTGATTTAACTCCCAAAGTTTGCACATTATGAATTCAGTCAAATAATTTTATTAATGCCGTATTGTATCTTTTCTCTTTAATTAATAAGTTTAGGCTTTCTCCGCTACTTATCTTTCCGTAAGATTTAATTCTAGTTAGACCTTCTACGTGTTTTGCTACTTCCGGTCCAAAAATTTCGGTAATTGCTTCTTCAGTTAATTCAGTGTCTTCAATAGTATCATGAAGTAAAGCGGCTGACAGCATAATAATGTTATAAAGCTTAGGTGCTTCTTCAGCTACAAATTCAGCAAGCATAATTGTTACCCAAATCGGGTGCGGATAATAAGGATCGCCTGATTGATGCATTTGAGAACCGTGTTACGTGCATAGTAGATACCTTTTTTGATTTCAAGGATATCTATCGGATTTTCTACTTTAGTATTTAAATATTCGAGTTTATCAAGTAATTTTTTACTATAAACACAAATTTCAAACTTTTCTTTCCAAGAGCTTATATCTTCCATAAAAGTTATTTCTTATTTCATTATAATTTGTAGGCTATTAATTAAAAAATTAGGCATTGCCTAAAAAAAGTTGATAATTTGAAAAGTTTACATCATTGCCACGCTCTTTGCAGTCGCTTAGCTCATGACGATATCAACCGTTTCGAGGAAATGCCAAAAATTGCAGTAATAAATAGCTGCAGATTAGGTTCTATGAAGGAAAATTAAATTAATCTATTTCTGCTATTGTTTGCTGTAAATCATAAGATTTTTTTGAAATGGGAACAACTATTACTGCAAAAATCTTATTAATTGTCGCTAAAAAATATCTGAAAATATAAATAATTTAATTTTCCTTTATAGAACCTAAAGATTATTGTTATATTATTTTAAATATTAATCCTAAAGTCAAAATATAACTATGTCAAACCGTAATAGTTTAGAAGTACAAGAGTACGCACAAGCTAGCGCCTTAAAATAATACTAATCTAACTGCATCACAGGGTTAGTGAATACTAACTGTTGCAAATTTATTGTTCAAAGAGTCAAATATTAATAATAATCAGAATATACAAAGAGATAATAATATATCTTATGAGAATAATATTACCGACTTTGAAAATCAGGATACAAGTTGTGGTATATGTAAATGTCTTGGAGCTATAGCTATTGTTTGCTATAATGTGTATGTATTTTTATTTGAATAAACACCAAATTTTACACTAAAAAAATATGAGCAAGGCTTAAGAAAGTTAGGAAACCTAGAGCATCGGTTATGGTTGTTAGAAATACACCGGAGCCTGTAGCGGGGTCTATATCAAAATAATGCAGTATGATAGGAATAGCAGAGCCGAATAATCCGGCTACTAAAAAATTTAAAATAACTGCAATAGCAAAAATAACGCTAAGATTTAAGTCAAGCAACATCACAAAGCTAAGTCCTGCTCCGATAATTGCAAGTACAAAACCGTTAAAAGCCGATACGGCTATTTCTTTTAATATAACTTTATTGACATTATTATAATGAATATCTTTATTAGCAAGGGCTCTAACCGTAACGGTCATGGCTTGTGTTCCGGCATTTCCGCCCATTGAAGCTACAATAGGCATGGTGGCTGCAAGCGTTACAAGTTTTGCAATAGTATCGTTAAAATGGTTAATGATAAGTGAGGTCATGCAGGCAGTGATTAGATTAACAAAGAGCCAAGGAAAACGATGTTTAACGGTATAAAATACATTGAAGAAAGTATCTTGAGTGTGTACCCCACTTAATGATAATATATCTTTTCCGGCTTGTTCTTCGATAATATAAATTATATTATCGATTGACACGCTACCTACTAACTTACCGCTTTTATTTACTACCGGTACAATAGTTAAAGCATATTGTCTAAAAATGAAGCTTAGTTCATTTAAGTCGGTAAAAGCATCTGCAAGCTTAAAATCTTTGCTCATCAAATCTTTTATCAATTCATTTTTTTTGCCTTTAATTAGCGTGCTAAGAGAAATAATACCGATAGGGCGTAATTTATTATCCGTAACGATTGCTGCATAAAAGTCATTCTTTACGTTCTTGATAAAATTTAATGATTCCTCGACCGTCCATCCTTCTTGAAGATTAATAAAATCTCGCTCCATTACCCTACCTACCGTATTTTCGGGATATGTACAACCTACGGTAATTTGGTGTTTTTTTTCTTTAGTGAGATTACTTAGGATAAGGTCTTTTATATCATCGTCTAGATCGATTACTACTTCAATAGCATCTTCTATAACTAGCTTATTGATTAATTCTGCAGATTTTTTTATGCCTAAAGTTTCTATTATTAAAGGTTTACTATAAGCATTTAATGATACTAACGTTTCAGGCTTAATTTCATCCTGTAATAAAGGAATAATTATTTTATATGTTTTATTGTTAAGATTATCTAAGAAATCTGCTAAATCGGCATAATGAAGCTTGGCCAGCCTGCTTGCAGCAGCATCATAATTGTGATCTTCGATCAGATCGTTAATGTGATCAAAAATTTCAGCAAATTGATCGTGATGATCTGGTAAGATGCTTTTAAATATATTGAAATTAGGCATAGCCTATTGACCTAATAGTTTACTATAGACTTATTATAATTATTTAAAGCTGGTTAGCTAGACTTGGCACAGAATTGTGTACAATTTGCTAATCAATATAGATCACAGAGTACAAATAAGCAATAGTTTTTATTTCAACTTCTTTTCATTTATCAGGAGTATACAATTAGCACAAGCATTTGCTAACAAGAAGAACTTAGAAGTAAATATAAAATCTGAAGTGTTGAAACAGACAAAAATTTGACTTTGTGAAAAACCGGCGAATGGTGCGGTCGAGAAGACTTGAACTTCCAATCTTTTTACAGAACAGCACCCTCAATGCTGCGCGTCTACCAATTTCGCCACGACCGCTTAAGTTTTACTCTATAGCAGATTATGAGTAAAATATCATATAGAGTTCTTTTGATGTCATTTCCACCTTTCTATGTCATTCCCGCTTACGCGGGAATGACATAAACTAGCCATGCGACAACACCTTTAGTCGTTCGCAATGACGGCAAAGCTATTCAAGATAAATCAACAACAAAACTCGGTGTAATCGATTGCTTAACAGCAGCTTTCATTAAACTATCTAGTTTTTCATCAATATTATCACAATCAATATGATATTCTCTAGCATTTCCGGTTAACACTAGGGCAGAGTCTATACCAAGGCGATTTGCTGCAAGTATATCGGTGTAAACAGTGTCCCCAATCATTAACATGCGATTCTTAGGGGTATTATGACATTCTTTTAAAATTTTGCTATATATTTCTTCATATGGCTTACCGCTATAAATTACTTTTCCGCCAAGCTGCTTTATTGTTTCGGCATAATAGCCGCTACAATATCTATAAACACCGTGCTGATTTATTCCAAGGTCAGGATTAGCACAAATATTGACCATTTTACGTTGTACAACAATTTTAAATAATTCATCGAATTCGTTTAAATCTAAATTTTCGTTTTCGTCTCTGTAAATAGTCATTAAGAGAATATTAGCTTTGTTAATATCATCAGTGATAGGACATTGAATTCTGTTTATTATATCATTTTCTAAATGTCCTAAATGATATATTACTGGTTTTTCTATACCGAACCGCTCTTTACTTTCTAGTATCATTTCTACTGCTATTTCGCCTGAGCTAATGATCATTTCCGGTTCTGCATTTAATCCCCAAGATTTAATTGTTTGATGCAGTGCAAAAATATTTCGTGGAGCATTAGTGACAAAATATACTTTTTTTCGTTCAATAATCTTATTGATATTTTGTACGACGCCCGGATAGGTACGTCCCCCTTCAATTATTACCCCCCAAAGATCGAATAAAAACACGTCATAATCATTAATTACGTCGAAAATATTTTTTAACTTTAATATATTCATTGTTATCTCGCTAATTTGGTATTGACTAGAATCAATTGATATCGTCATTGCGAGCAGCCGTAGGCTGCGTGGCAATCCCACAAATATCCTGAGATTGCGGACGTACAATTACTTCGTAATTTTCTTGCAATGACGTAAACTTTTTAAATTATCAATCTTTATTTTGTTATCTCGCTAATTTAAAATCAAGAAACTTTACTATTTTAATAAGTTACGTTATAGTCATTTTTATTGTTTCTAGCAACAAGTAATAGAGCCAAATATATAATATGTCGGAAATTGAAGAAAAATTTAACGAATCATCATACGGTGCTGATTCTATAAAGGTTTTAAAAGGTCTTGAAGCCGTAAGAAAAAGACCGGGAATGTATATCGGGGATGTTGGAGACGGGTCGGGTTTACATCATATGATTTATGAAGTAGTCGACAACGCTATCGACGAGTCGCTTGCCGGTTATTGTGATCTAGTACGAGTGACATTAAATAAAAACGGTTCAGTAACCGTATCCGATAATGGGCGAGGTATACCCGTTGAAATTCATGAAGAAGAAGGAATATCGGCAGCTGAAGTTATTATGACGCAACTTCACGCCGGCGGTAAGTTTGACCAGAACGCTTATAAGGTTGCAGGCGGTCTACACGGTGTCGGTGTATCGGTTGTAAATGCTCTTTCTGAATGGCTTGAGCTGCGTATTTGGCGTAATAATAAGGAATATTTGATTAGATTTAATAACGGTATAACGGAAGCTCCGCTTGCGGTTGTCAAAGAAAATATTGATAAAAAAGGTACGGAAGTTACTTTTTTTCCGTCTGTAGAAACGTTTACTAATATAGAATTTGATTTCGGCACTATAGAGCATCGTCTTCGTGAGCTTGCTTTTTTAAATTCAGGCGTAAAGATTTTACTCGTCGATAACCGCTTTGAAGAAGTTAAAGAAGTAGAGTTTTATTATACGGGCGGTATAGAAGCTTATGTAAAATATATAGACAGAGCGAAGCACGCTATCCATCCATGTATAGTAGTTAATACGGAGAATGCTGAGTCCGGTATAAGCCTTGAGCTTGCGATGCATTGGAACGATTCTTATCATGAAAATATTTTATGCTTTACTAATAATATTAGGCAGCGTGATGGCGGAACTCATCTTAGTGCTTTCAAATCAGCGATAACACGTGTTATTACCTCGTATCTTGATACTACGGGTCTTAATAAAAAAGCTAAAAATGACTTTAGCGGTGAAGATACTAGGGAAGGGCTATGTTGTGTGCTTTCAGTTAAAGTTCCTGATCCTAAATTTTCTTCTCAAACAAAAGATAAGCTAGTAAGCTCCGAAGTACGACCGGTTGTTGAGAATGCTGTTTATACCAAGGTTCTTGAGTGGTTTGAAGAGCATCCAGCAGAAGCTAAGGCAATTATAGCTAAGATTATGGAAGCTGCGAATGCTCGTGAGGCTGCTAGAAAAGCACGGGAACTCACTCGAAGAAAATCAGCTTTAGAAGTCTCGAATTTACCAGGTAAACTTGCAGATTGCCATGCAAAAGATCCTGCTATTTCAGAATTATTTATTGTTGAGGGGGACTCTGCGGGCGGTACTGCAAAGCAGGGTAGGGATAGCAAAATTCAGGCTATATTGCCTTTGCGTGGTAAAATTTTGAACGTTGAACGTGCAAGATTTGATAAAATGCTCGGTTCGGACCAAATCGGTACGTTAATTACAGCTCTTGGAATTAGTGTTGAACGAGCATTTTCCTTAGAAAAGCTTAGATACCATAAAGTTATTATTATGACCGATGCTGATGTTGACGGCTCGCACATTAGAACTTTATTACTCACGTTTTTCTATCGTCATATGCCTGAGCTAATAAATAAAGGCTATCTATATATAGCTCAGCCACCGCTTTATAAAGTAAAGAAAGGAGCAGACGAGCTTTATTTAAAGAATGAGCAAGCGCTGCAAGATTATTTGATCAAATCAACTATTAATGATGCAACCTTAATTCTAGACGGTAAAGAGCAGTTAGTGGGTGATAATTTAGAAGAGCTAATTAATAAAGTAGTTAAGTTTAACGGCTTACTTGACCATGCTAGCAAAAAATTTAATCGCTCAATTACCGAAATTCTTGCTATTAATGACTTACTTAATAACAAAATATTTGAGCCTGAAAGTGATTTAAGACTTAAAAAAGCTTTAGATGTTTTAAATAGCTTAGAAGATTCGCCTGATAAGACTAATTGGGAAGTTTTAAAACATGAAAATAAAATAGAGTTCTTCCGCTTTAGTAGGGGTTTAAAAGAAAGTAAAATATTATTGAAAGAGCAGTTAGAATCATTTGAGTTTGTACAGATATCAAAGCTTGCTTTAACGCTTTTTGATATATTTAGTAAGCAATTAAAGCTTATAGTGAAAAGTCAGGAATTCGATATTTTAACACCGAGTCAGTTGTTAAATACCATTATAGAATGCGGAAAAAGAGGTATAAATATTCAGCGTTTTAAGGGTCTTGGTGAGATGAATTCTGACCAGCTATGGGAAACTACTCTTGACCCTACAAAAAGAACTTTGCTTCAGGTAAGAGTTGCAGAAATTGATGAAGCAGAAGACATTTTCTCTACTTTAATGGGTGACATTGTTGAACCTCGCAGGTTATTTATCCAAGCAAATGCGTTGAATGTCGTGAATTTGGATGTGTAGTATAATCGGTGTCATACCGTGGCTTGACCACGGTATCCAGAAAATAACTAAAAATACTAATATTATTAGTATTTTTAGGATCCCGCGATCAAGTCGCGGGATGACAATTTAATCAGTTGCTCCTCGCAATGACGTTACAATTTTATCAAAATAATTTATGCACAAATTAATTATTCATGGTGGTAAACCTCTTAAAGGTAGTATTAATATTAGCGGTGCTAAAAATGCCGTGCTACCTATTATGGTAGCGTCTATTCTTACCGATAAACTGCATATTACTAATGTTCCAAAGTTAACGGATGTTAGTACTATGAAAGATTTGCTCCGAAGTCACGGGGCAGATATTGAAATAATAGAACATCAAGATGAATTTGAGCTTATAATTAATACCGAAAATATAAATAACTTTACTGCAGATTATGAAATAGTCCGTAAAATGAGAGCATCGATTTGGGTGCTTGGTTCTTTGCTTACCAAATACGGTAAAGCAAAAGTATCGCTTCCGGGTGGTTGTGCTATTGGAGCAAGGCAAGTAGATTTGCATATTGCTGTATTAAAAGCTATGGGAGCTACGATTGAAATAGAAGACGGTTATATTAACTCTTCAAGTAAAGGACGCTTAAAAGGTACTCATTTTGTTTTTGATAAAGTTTCCGTAGGTGCTACGATTAATGCAATACTTGCAGCTGTTTTAGCAGAGGGGGAAACTGTGCTTTTTAATTGCGGTCGAGAGCCGGAAATAGTTGATTTATGTAATTGTCTTATCACAATGGGAGCCGATATTGCAGGTATCGGCACTAACGAAATAACAATTAAAGGCAAGGATTCTTTAAATAAAGCAAGCTATAAAGTACTTTCTGACCGTATTGAAGCCGGTACTTATATGTTTGCGGCAGCTATTACTAAAGGTGATGTAAAGATTTGTGGGATTGATTACCATATTGTAGAAAATATAGCTTTAAAACTTATCGAAACGGGTATAAAAGTCGTGCCGATCAATAATGGAGTTCAAGTAACTTATGAAGGGAAGTTAAATTCAGTTGATTTAGAAACTAATCCCTATCCTGGCTTTGCTACTGATTTGCAAGCACAATTTATGAGCCTTATGACGCTTAGTAGCGGTGTTTCAATGATCACCGAGAATATTTTTGAAAATCGTTTCATGCATGTCCCTGAATTATGTAGAATGGGAGCAGATATAGTAGTACGAGGTAATAAGGCGGTTGTTCGAGGTGTAGAAATGTTAAAAGGCGCAGAAGTTATGGCCAGTGATCTTAGAGCTTCGGTATCGCTAATACTCGCCGGTCTCAGTACTAATAGCAAAACCGTATTACACCGAATATATCATTTAGATCGTGGCTTCCAAGATTTAGAAAAAAAATTAAGTAATTGCGGTGCAGATATAAAAAGGGTATAATATACTCGATCAACTTCAAAAAGAGCAAGAAGTTCACAAGGCGAGGAACGCAGCGTATACTTAATACGTGAGTACCGCAGCTCTTGTAGAACGACGTAGCCAATTTTTGAAGTTGATCTTCGTATACTCGTTCCCTATTTATTTGTAGTATACTATTTTTAACGGAGCAAAATTATGGCAAGAATTACAGCAGAAGATTGTAATAAAATTATACCGGATAGGTTTCGGCTTGTTGTCCTAGCAACAAGGTATGCTAAATTATTAAATTATCAAGTAGAAACTAATCAAATCAAAAAAGAAAAGCGTGATAAGCCTCCTGTTATCGCATTACGTAGAATTGCTGCCGGAAAAGTATCGGTAGCTCAGTTAGAACAAGATTTAATAAATAGTCTGCGTACAAGAACTATGATAGAGCCGCTTGTTAATCAAGATGAATCAGAAGATGTAGAAGAAAAATTTGAGTATTTACCTGAAGTTTATATCGGGGAAGATTATTCTGATTTAGATGATCAAATCCTTATTGATGAGAATGGCGAAGATTGTGAAACTGATAAGTAAATGCTTATCGGTGTTGGTACTGATATAGTACAAATTCCTAGAATCGAAAAAATATTACATTTATATCCGGAACTTTTTGCTAAAAAAATTCTAACTTCAAAGGAATTAAAACAGTTTGCTTCGTTAGGGAAAATAAACCATGCTGCTTTTTTAGCCAAGCGTTTTGCTGCTAAAGAGGCTGTTAGTAAAGCCTTTGGAGTCGGTATAGGTCAAGGTATAAATTTTAAAGATATTACTATACTAAATAATGATTTAGGTAAGCCTATAGTAGAAGTTAGCTCAAACTATACAAACAAACTCTCTCCTTTTAATATTCACCTTTCTCTTGCTGATGATTACCCTGTATGCGTAGCATTTGCTGTGATTGAGAGTAGTTATAATGTTATTCTTGGGTAGAGAGGCGTTACTGTGTGAACCCTGTCATTCTTGCGGAGGCATTGTTGTATGGATACCCAAACCGTCATTGCAAGGAGCAAAGCGACGTGGCAATCTCATGCAGTAACAAACTCCTGAGATTGCCTCGTCAAAACTTACAGTTTTTCCTCGTAATGACGACTTGGTATGTGGGGAATGCCCGCTCTCGCAATGACAAAATATAAATTACGATCCAGCTTTGCTGTCTGCTTTAGGTAACATGATTTTTAAATCAGCTTTAGCTTCTAAATCAGAAATATATTTCTTTAGTACTTCTGCAGCTAATATATTATCAATAGTTACTTTTGCTTCTTCTTTTGTTGGAATAGGCACAGGTTTTTTCTCAAGCACTTTGATAATATGCCAACCGAAATCGGTTTTTACAGGAGTTGAAACTTCATTTACTTTTAAAGCAAAAGCTTTCTTTTCAAATTCCGGTACTAACTGCCCAGGTTGATTTAGTAGAATGTAACCGATAACGCCGCCGTTTGAAGCTGAAGCTTTATCAAGAGATAACTCTTCTGCAAGCTTAGTAAAGTTTCCGCCTTTGCTTAATTTGGTTTTTATATCATTAGCTTCTTTTTGAGATTTAACTAAAATATGAGCAACTTTTATTTGTTCTTTACCTTTAAGATTACCGACATATTTATTATATTCGTCATCAAACATCTTATCTGTAATGTTAGATTTTATGTAGTTTGCTAGTAATTCTTGTTGAGCTAATTGATTTTTTGCATTTTCAAGTTTTTCTTGGAATTCTTTAGAAGAAGTAATATTTGACTTAGCAACTTCTTCTTTTAACAAAAGATTATTAACATAAATTTTTATTAGTTTTTCCTGATCTTGTGGTGGAAAATCATCAAAATTTTTGATTGTTTCACCTGATTGAAGATTAAGCTGAGGCTTAAATTCTTTCATAATTTGCGATTCTTTTACTGCACCGCCTTTATAGGTAGCAACTACCTTGTCTTTATCAGCAAAAGCAATACCAGAAAGCATGCTAACTGATAAAAATATAACAGATAATTTTTTCATTTATGACTCATAATTGTGTTTAAATAAGCTTAAATTTTATAAAAATAATATATAACCGTCAACAGCTATTTGAGAATATTTTATTTATTAATAATAATATATTTACAAATATTTGTAGTAAAAAAATGCCTTTCAATAAAAAATTATTTATTTAAATAAAATTATAACATTTGATAATTTTATAAAATATACCTATATTTAAGTACTAAAATACTAAAAATATCATAAGGACTTTAATGCTTTCTATTTTAAAAAAACTTTTCGGTACTGCAAATGATCGTACTGTAAAAAAACTATTGTCCGAAATTACAAAAATTAACTCGCTTGAACCTGCTATACAAAAATTATCAGATGAGGAGTTGAAGAATAAAACTGTGGAGTTTAAAGCAAAGCTTAAAAACGGCGCTACTTTAAACGATATAGTATATGAGGCGTTTGCGGTAGTTAGGGAAGCAGCTAGAAGAGTTTGCGGTATGCGTCATTTTGACGTTCAGCTTATAGGCGGCCTGATATTACATCGAGGCATGATTACCGAGATGCGTACCGGTGAGGGTAAGACCTTAGTTGCAACGCTTCCTGCTTACTTAAATGCTTTAACCGAAAAAGGTGTACATGTTGTAACCGTAAATGATTATCTAGCAAGCCGTGATGCTGCTTCCATGGGTAAAATTTACAATTTTTTAGGTTTATCGGTTGGATGTATTGTTGGCGGTATGCCTGATGAGATAAAACGAGCCGCCTATAACGCCGATATTACTCATGCAACAAATAATGAACTCGGTTTCGATTATTTAAGGGATAATATGAAGTATAACTTGCAGGAGCGGGTACTTCGTCCTTTTAATTTTGCTATCATCGATGAAGTTGATTCGATTTTGATAGATGAAGCAAGAACTCCGCTCGTTATCTCGGGTCCGGTTAATGATAATTCAGAATTATACGGTAAAATTGATAAAATAGTACGTCTGCTTAATGTAAGTGATTTTGAAAAAGACGAAAAATTAAAAACTATCAATTTAACGGAAACCGGCATTACACATATAGAATCGCTTTTAAGTAAAGAAAATATTATAAAACCGGATACCGGTTTATATGATTTTGAGAATTTAACTTTAGTACATTATGTTAACCAAGCCTTAAGAGCTCATAATATGTTTACTGTTAATGTAGATTATTTGGTGCGTGAAGGTAAAGTAATGATTATTGATGAGTTTACCGGTCGTGTAATGGAAGGGCGTAGATATTCGGAAGGGTTACATCAAGCATTAGAAGCAAAAGAAAATGTGAAAATTCAAAATGAGAACCAAACTTTAGCATCTATTACTTTCCAAAATTATTTTCGTAATTATCCTAAATTATCGGGTATGACCGGTACGGCTATGACCGAAGCACCGGAACTAAAAGATATATATAATCTCGATGTGGTCGCAGTCCCAACCCATAATAAAGTTACAAGGCTTGACCTTGATGACGAAATTTACGGCAGTAAAAAAGAAAAATATGATGCTATCTTAAAGCTCATTAAGGATTGTTACGACCGTGGACAGCCTATACTTGTCGGTACGATAAGCATAGAAAAGTCAGAAGAACTTTCAAGCGTTTTAAATAAAGAAAAAATCCCTCATAAAGTATTAAACGCCAAATTTCATGAGCAGGAAGCTTTTATTATTGCTCAAGCAGGTAGGTTTAAGGCAGTAACGATTGCAACTAATATGGCAGGGCGCGGTACTGATATTATGCTTGGCGGTAATCCTGAAATGTTAATAGCACAGCTGGATAAAGAACATAATTATGAAGCTAAAATAGCTGAAATAAAAGCTCAAATTGCCGAAGAAAAGAAGCAGGTTATTGAAGCAGGCGGCTTATTTGTAATAGGTACGGAAAGGCATGAAAGCCGTAGGATAGATAATCAGCTAAGAGGAAGATCAGGTAGACAAGGTGATCCTGGTAAAACTAAGTTTTTCCTATCGCTTGATGACGATTTAATGCGTATTTTTGCATCAGATCGTATATCAGGAGTCCTTAGAACACTTGGATTGAAAGACGGAGAGGCTATCCACCATCCGATGATTAGTCGTTCACTTGAGAAAGCGCAGCAAAAAGTGGAAGGACATAACTACGAAATGCGTAAAAATTTATTACGTTTTGATGATGTAATGAATGACCAACGTAAGATAATATACGAGCAACGTACTGAAATTATTAAATCTGAAGATAGTCACGGTTTCTTAAATAGTACTACTGAGGAACTCGCCAAAAAGATAGTATTAACTTTCATGCCGGTAGGCTCTTATAGAGAAGATTGGGATATAGAGAATTTAAGCGTAGAATTACATCGTGTTTTTTCTATAAAATTTGATCATAATGTAGTAAGTAAAAATGATGTAACGGAAGAAGAAATCACGAAGACCGTTATACAAATGGCTCATGATATATATAAGTCAAAAGAAGAAGCCTATAGTAGTGAGTTAATGCATAATGCCGTGAAATATATTTTACTAACTACCCTTGATCAAGTTTGGAAAGATCATTTATATAGCTTAGATCATTTAAGACAAGGCATATCTCTTCGAGCTTATGCCCAAAAAGACCCTCTTAGTGAGTATAAAAGAGAAGCATTTAACTTATTCGAGCAGATGCTTAATAATTTAAAAGAATTATTTATTCAAACCGTATACCATTTCCATATTGACTTAAAACATGTTCACAAAGAAGATGTTTCGCTTGAGTATAAAAAACTTCAGAAAAATATGCGTGAGAGTCGGGAAGATCCGGCATTTAGTAAATATAACGCAGGAAGTAGCCTTGAGACTGACCTTAAACCAGTCGTATCACGCATTGACCCAAAAGATAGAAACCCTGACGATCCTGCTAGTTGGGGTAGGGTATCTCGTAATGAGCTATGCCCGTGTGGTTCAGGCAAGAAATATAAATATTGTCATGGTGCAAATGAATAGATGAAAACCTATAATATCCTACGATTTTCACTCTATGTCATTCCCGCGAAGGCGGGAATCCAGCAAAACTCAAAAATCAAAAGGTTATAGCTATTTCTTAAAATTTCTTTACATTTTTAGAAAAAGTAAAAATTCTTCGAGATTTTTATATTTTCTGGATTCCTGCCTTCGCGGAATGACATAAAACGAGCCATTAATTCTTAAGACAATACAACCTTTTTAAAAATTGTAGGGTATTATAATGAAAACCACTTTACCTCAGCGTTCTCTAAAAATCCAAGCTAGGCTTAATTTTATAGTGCAGCAAATTCTAGATATTGCACAAGATAAAATCGCTATGATTATCTTGTATGGCGTTTTTGCAAGAGGTGATTGGGTGCGTGATCTACCTAACGGTTACCATAGCGATACCGATATTTTGATAATTCTGAAGAAAGGTAAATATAAAGGATATACTGCTTTAAGATTAAAAGATACAATAATTATACCAAATTAAAAAAGACAGGAGTAATAAAGCCTCAAATTATCCCATATGACTCACGAATATCAATAATTCTTGAATTAATAGATGAAGTAAACAGGCAGTTAGAAAAAGGGCGTTATTTTTATACGGATATAAAAAAAGAAAACATGCTTTTATATGATAGCAAGGAATGTACACTTAGCGAAGCTAAAGATTTTCCTTGGAGCGAGATGCAAGAAATTGCTAAAGATTACTATGAAGAATGGTTTAGAAGTGGATTCGGGTTTTTGATTGATTGCAAATATCCATTTGAAAGAGGCGAATTAAATAAAAGTGCTTTTTATCTTCATCAAGCTACGGAGAGTTTTTACAGTAGCATCTTGTTAGTTTTTGCCAATTACAAACCTAAATTGCATGATATAGAAGAATTAGGGAGTATGGCAGAAAATTATAATAGTGAGCTATTGCAGGTATTTCCTATAGCAACTCCTGAGCAAAAAGAATGTTTTGAGTTACTTCAAAAAGCTTATGTTGACGCAAGATATGATAAAAACTATAAAATTACAAAAGAACAGCTGCTTTATTTAATCGATAGAGTAGAAAAGTTGAAAGCAATCACCGAAAGAATCTGCACGGCAAGGATTAATCAGTAGGAGTTCTCAGTATTGTCTGCGTGACTTCCTAATCGTCATTGCGAGGAAATTGCATAGCAATTGACAAAGCAATCTCAGGAGTTTGTTATTATTTCATAAGATTGCTACGCAGCCTACGGCTGCTCTCAATGACGATTTGGGTATCCAAGCAAGCCTTTTGCAGGAATGACCATGAGATCTTTATCACCTTTAAGAAATACAAAGTATAAATAAGTAGAATATGATAAAAGAACTATTAAATAGTAATGTAACTCTGTTGCTAAAGTCAAATAGAGTAGTGCAAGATATAGCACATTATGTAAAACAATGTAGATGTAGCTTTGAAAATGTTTTAAAAGAGTCTATTTTTCTTGATAAAGTGGGCGTAGTAAGGAGTTTTAATGAATTACGTGCAGTATCTACTACTGAACTATTTTCGGCATCTACAAATAATGCACTAAAAGTTGCTAAATGGTTAGTTGAAGAAAAAAAAGCAAATGTTAATATGTGTAGTGATATTTTGAAGGATACTCCTTGAAATTCAGCCGCACGTCACGGAAAGTAGCAGAATATCTAATATCAAAAGGCGCTGCAGTAAACGGGAACGATGGAGTTTGGCTAGGATCACCTTTATATGAAGTAGTAAGCACTTTAATGTAGCAAAACTATTACTTAAGAACGGAGCTGAGGTGGATCAAAGAAAATCCGGAGGAATACCTTTGCATGCGGTTGCTCAAAACGTTCGATGTACTTCTAAAGATATTAATAAGGATGATGAAATATATAAGCTGTTAGTATCTATGGTGCTGATATCAACGCAAAAGTAGAATTTAAAGGAGTAGGGTTTAGTATATATGATGGAAAAACGATATCAGAAATAGTAGAATTTAAAACAGCATTCGTCGGTGAAAGTGAAGTAATAACGGAAGAATAATGATGTTTTGAGATATCTTAACATATTTATAGGCATTGACCTAGAAATCGTTGATACCGTCATTGTAAGCGGCTGTAGGCTCCTGTTGCATGGATACCAAATCGTCATTGCGAGCGACTGAAAGGAGCGTGGCAATCCAGAAAAATAATAAAAATGCTACGCATTTTACTAGATTGCTTCGTCAATTGCTATGCAATTTCCTCGCAATGACGTAAACTTCAAATTATCAACTTTTGCTAGGCAATGTCTATTTATCGATACGGTAGTTATTGACAAGTTTAGGAAAAAGTTTTATATTCTCCACAAGTTTAAGAAAAAGTTAATAGTATATGTCTAAAGCAAAAACAGCTTCTAAAAATAACCCGACTTCTAGGGAACAGGCTAAAGAATATTTTCATAACGGTCAGAAAATCAAACCGGTCAAGTTTATTGCTGCTCAAAAGTCTTTTCTAGCTGCCGAATATGAATCTTCCGGAGATTTAGTCGCAGGGAGCAATGGTCAGCCATTACCTTGGGGATTAGTTAAAAGCTTATCTTAATATTTTCACTTCCAAAAACCTTGCCAATAAATAATCGGGGGCATAGCTTAGGGGTAGAGCATCTGCTTTGCACGCAGAGGGTCAAGGGTTCGATTCCCTTTGCCTCCACCACTTCCGATAAGGATTTCAAGGCTTTTTGAAATTTAGTAAAAACTTTGAATGTTCCTGTTGTTTTAATTTTCGCTCCATGTCTTGCTAAAAAAATATTCTGTACCTACTATTGGTTATAGGAAGTACAACAACAGAATCTAGGCAAAAACAATAATCTACATACTCAAAAGCTTAGGTTACTATTTACTTGAGAAAGAAATACACGAAGCTTTGCTAGCACTCAGTAATGATAGCAGTGAAGAGAATAATAAATTATTAAATACAACTTATTACTTATTAATATTATTTTCTTATAAATTAACAAAAAAATAAGGACATAATATGAGTGGTACAACAAAAAATATAAATGCAAAGGGAGCAGCAAGCATGGGTCTTGATAGTTGGCTTGGCGTTACTGTAGGTGATAATATAACTAATCTTCTTTAGGCCGGTGATTTTGCTACTTGTAGAAATTATTTTGATAAACAACAATTAGCAGGTAGCGTAGAAACTACCGAGCAAGATAAAGTACTTTATGCTCTATGTCGTCCTGAAAGATGACTTGATTTAGTTAAAAATTTTTGTGTTTTTGATAATGATGTAAGAAACATAGCTCGTCATCATCAATTTTTCGGTACGCATGCAACTATCAAAAGGATAGGAGAACGTGAAAAGCATAACATTAGAAAAGGTGGGGTAATATGGCACACGCAAGGTACGGGCAAATCTTTAACAATGGTAATGATTGCCAAATGTCTACTAAAATCCGCTAATCTTGCGAGTCCACGTATCATAATTATAACTGGTAGAATTGAACTTGACGGACAAATCGAAAGTACTTTTAAAGCTTGTGGACTTGAACCTAAACTTGCAACTACATCGGCAGAGCTAATTAAATTAATTAGCAGGTATCTATTATAACTACGGTAATTAATAAATTTAAAATAGTTCTTGAAGATTATTGTAAAGATTCTAACGATACGATCTTGGCTCTTATTGACGAAGGTCATCGTACTCAATACGGTGATTTAGCAGATAACATGCGAACTATTTTGCCTAACACTTGTTATATAGTATTATCGGTACCCCGCTTTTAAAAGAGCAACAAAACACTATGAGAAAGTTTGGTGGGCTAATTCATAAATATACTATAAAAGATGCGTTAAAAGATAACATGATTATACCGTTTTTTATGAAGGGCGTATTATTCGGCAATATCTTGAAGATGAATCATTGCTTGATAAATATTTTGATATGATTACTAATGGATTAAATAAAGAAGAAAAAGCAGCTTTGAAAACAAGATTCAGGCGCTCAAAGATGCTTGTTCAAACAAAGGAAGCTATTTATGCCAAAGCATTTGATATTTTAACGCACTATTTAAAAACGTTTAAAGGCACGGGTTTAAAAGGTATGTTAATAGCTCCTTCTAGATTAATTGCCGTTCGTTTAAAAAAAATTTTAGATGATATAGGACAAATAAGTTCTGAAGTTGTTATATCTTCTACTGATGACCGGGACGGTTATAAAGATATTGAAAGCAAAAATGAAGTAGATAAATTTATAAAAAACATGAGGGAACAATATGGAGCAAAATTCAATAATAGAATTATTAAAAAATTTAAAAGTTCTGATGATCCTGAAATTTTAATTGTAGTTTCAAAATTACTAACCGGTTTTGATGAACCGCGTAATGTCGTTATTTACATATGCAAAGAATTAAGAGAGCATAATCTTTTACAAGTAATTGCTCGTGCGAATCGTCTATTTGAAGAAAAAGGGAAAACTAAAGAATACGGTTACATAATTGACTATGTAGGGTTATCGAATCAATTAAAACAAACACATCAATTTTATGAAAATTATGGTTTAAACAATTTTGATAGAGAAGATTTAGAAGATGCTATATTTTTTGTAGATGATAAATTGAAAGTACTTTTTCCGTTACTACAAGAAATTAAAAATATTTTTATAAATGTGCCTAACGATTTGGATTCTGAACAGCTCGAACAGCATTTAGCCGATGAAGCTATACGCAATAAGTTTTATTTCTTGTTGAATAAATTTAAAAATCTGATGTCTATAGCTTCTAATTCTTATGAATTTTATGACGAAAAAGAACGAGTTAATTTACAATATGAATAAAATTTAATAAGCTTAAATAGATAGTGGAAAAGCGTTATAAAGAAAAACCGGATAAAAAAATATATACCGCTCAAATCATGAAGTTGCTTGATGAGCATGTTATTGCCGGTCATATTACTAAAACTGAAGCGGTTAACATTTTTGACAATGAAATGTTTGAACAATTTATCAAAAGGACAGATATCACGGTCATGGATATGGCTAATCAAATACAAGATACTATTAAGGATTATATCAATATCGATCCTGCCTTTTATCAAAAATTTTCTACCCTTATAAATAATACAGCATCGTAATAAACGTTTATCGGATAGTGATCTTGTAAATAGAGTTAAAAAAATAAGAGCTGAATTTAAAAATGATGTGCCAAGTGAACTCGGCACTAACAAAACAATAATAGCTTTTTATAGCAAATCACTTAGCTTCTACAGAATCGAAAAGATCAAAATCAGCGTGAAAATGCCATTCAAATTGCTCTTGATACCTATGACATCATTAAGCAGAAAATAATTGTTCATTGGACAAAAAACACTTTCATTTTAAATGAAATGAGAAATTCACTTGATGATTATTTTTTTTTGATGTTGTTAAAAAAGAAATAAGGATTGACTTTAATAATGAAAATTTAAGTGATGTTGTGGAAAGCCTAATTGATTTTGCTAAAGATCATGAAGCTAAATGATCTGGCTTAAATAACACAAATAGCGAATTATTGCATAATGCGCTATTGTAGAATTTTTAAGCTATCAATATTTATATAATATCTGTAGTCGTATTATCGTAATATTTTCCTAATATGTCTAAAGCGTTTTGGTCATAGTCATTTTGAGCTTCCATATGCCATACCGGTTCATAATCGCGAGCTGCTAAAAAATGTTTTGTATAATGTTTTAATTCTCTCTCACCTGAGTTACCAAGTTTGTATGAAAGTGTATAAGAAATGGTAGATTGATTTGGAGCTTTTTCTATTTTTTGTTGAATATAATTATGCTGTAACTCGTTTGTATTACCTATAATGTGGATATGAAATTTATGCGTCTGTTGTAAGTTATATAGCTCTGTTAGCTTTTCAGGTTCTATTTTTCACATAGCATTCCAGCCTTTATCAAATACCTCATTATCTCGTATAGGATTACCGTTTTTTTCTTGTATAAGCTCATTCATTTTCTTACGAAATTTTGCGGTAGTTATTTTACCGGTTTTATACTGATCTATTATTCCGTTAGGTTTTTCTTCTTCTTTTGCCATAGTAGCAATATCCGATATATTTAGTCTGCTGTATTCGCTAAATTTTATTATAGCGAGTTCCCTCTTGGTTAAAATTACCTGAGAATATTTAAAAACATGAGCTTTTATCATAGTGATTACCTATAAATTGTTAGTTTTAAAAAAATAAAATTGTTAAATAAAAAAATCAATATTATAAATATTAAGCAATCATATTTAGGGTAAAATAATGAGTTTAAAATCCGCTTGGCTTGATACGCCTCTTGGTTCTATGCTGGCAATTAGTGATACAGAGAGGCTTTATTTGTTCGATTTTGTTGAAAGTAAAGGATTAGAGTATAAAATTAAAAGACTTAAGATTAACACAAAATCGGCTATTACTGAAGATTGCACTAGACCTATTATATCAATTGAAAAGGAGCTTAAATCTTACTTTAGCGGTACTTTGCAAAAATTTAATACTCCTATATATCTTTTAGGAAGCGAATTTCAAAAATTAGTATGGCAAGAGCTAATGAATGTACCTTACGGTGAAACAAGAAGTTACTGTACCCAAGCTAAATTAATAGGTATGGAAAGATCTTATAGAGCCGTTGCAAATGCTAACGGAGCAAATAAATTTGCTATAATTATTCCGTGTCACCGCATCATCAATAATAACGGTGAGCTTGGCGGTTATGGTTCAGGGCTAGATCGCAAAAAATGGCTTATCGAGCATGAGAGACAGAAGTATTAAATAAAAAATCAATGCCTGAATTTCGGTTACAGGAGTTTTAAAAAGTTCATATAATATAATTATAAATTTATATTATAGGATAAATTAATATGTTTAATAAGCTTTCAAAGACAAGAATATTATTATCAGACATTAATTAATAAAGATGACAGATATGAAAATATCTTTTTTGTAGCGGTTAAAACAACAAGAGTATTTTGTAGACCAACTTGTCCTGCACGGAAACCTAAATTTGAAAATTGTGAATTTTATAAAACTGCTAAGGAAGCTTTGCATGCTTCATATAGACCTTGTCAGCGGTGCAAGCCTCTTTCACATCCTTGCTAAGCTTCAGATTTAGTTTGTACCCTTGTGTTAATGCTATTGAGCTTAATCCTGCTAAAAGATGGCAAGATAGTGATTGTGATGAGCTATCAGTAGATGCTTCTACAGTACGTCGCCAATTTAAAAAACGTTTCGGTATGACGTTTGTAGAATATGCGAGAGCAAGGCGTATGTGGGTATTGCGATGAAGCAAATTCGCATGGGTGAATCGGTCATTAATACACAAATTGATATGGGTTATGAGTCAAGTAGCGGTTTTCGAGATGCTGTCTCTAAAATAATGGGAGGACCGCCGACAAAATTTAACCGGCATTTTAAAAGCGGCTTGGCTAGATACACCTCTTGGTTCTATGCTGGCAATTAGTGATGAAAAATTGCTTTATTTGCTAGAGTTTGTTGATAGAAGCGGTTTGGAGCGTGAAATTGAGAGGCTAAGGATTAAGACAGGATCTGCTATTATTCCTGGAAGCACTGAACCGATTTTAATGATTAAAGAGGATCTTCAATTGTACTTTAACGGTACTTTACAAAAATTTAATACGCCTATATAGCTTTTAGGAAGCCCATTTCAAAAAATGGTTTGGCAAGAATTAATTAATATACCTTACGGTGAAACACGAAGCTATTTAAATCAGGCTAAAGCTTTGGGCAACCCTACTTCTTATAGAGCTGTTGCAAATTCTAACGGTATGAATCAGTTAGCAATCATTATTCCTTGTCATCGTATGATTAATAGCAATGGCGAACTTGGAGGATATGGCGGGGGATTACATCGTAAAAAATGGCTTATTGAACATGAGAGAAAATGTACAACAAATTAGAAATATTTTACTTGAGAATGCTACTATTCCTGTAGAACGTAGAACGCTATTCTTGAAAACTAGAGAAGGAGATTATGGAGAGCATGACCGATTTATTGGTGTTACCGTGCCGACTTTACGTACAATAGCTAAAAGTTATTATAATTTGGATATGGATGATTAAAGCCGACTTATTACTTCAGAATTTAATGAAGAGAGATTTTTAGTGTTAGCTATTTTGATTATGCAATATCAGACAGCATAAGATTAAAGAGTTTTTGTATAATTTTTATTTAAACAATATAAAACACGTAAATAATTGGAATTTAGTGGATGCATCAGCTCATCATATAATCGGTATTTATAGGATAAAGAAAAGGATTATCTCTTTACACTAAAAAAATTGGAAATTCTGTGGGAAAGACGAATAGCTATAGTTGCTACTTGTTATTTTATCAAAAATAATACATTAGATACGACTTTTGAAATAGCAAAATTACTCTTAAACGATAAACATGATTTAATGCATAAAGCAGTAGGTTGGATGCTACGTGAAGCAGGAAAAAAAGATGAAAAACAATTAATAGATTTTTTGGATCGCTATACTTTACAAATGCCCAGAACCGCAGTTCGTTATACTATAGAGAGATTAGCACAAGAATTGTACAAAAAATATCTTTTAAAAAACTAGATTTATATTTATGCTAATATTTCATTTTAATTTATTAAGGGTATTATTATGCTAAAAACATTACTAATTAGTTTTATAACTTTAATGTGTGCAGTAAGCTATGCTGATAACCAAACAGCTCAAAATCCTAGTTCTACAAATTCTTCTTCTGATCAGTCCGATGATTTACCTGCAGAGGCAGCCGTTCACTTTGCACAGCCTTGGGCAAGACCTACAACAAATGTGCAAGGTAAAGTTAGCAATTCTGCTATGTATTTTACATTAATAAATAGTAGAAGTAAGAGTTATAATTTAGTGAATATATCTTCAGATAAGATAAGCGGAATAGAAATTCATCAAACAATTAATGATCAAGGGGTTAGTAAAATGGTAAAAGTGGATTATCCATTTTTAATTGCCGGTAATATTAATGTTGATTTTAAGCCCGGTGGCATGCATATTATGCTTTATGACCCAAAAGTAGATTTAAATGTAGGAGATGAGTTTAAAATAACCTTTTTCTTTGATGACAATACACGAAAAATAGTGAATGTTAAAGTCGCAAATGACAATCCGTATAATAAAATGGGGAATTGAAGGTTATTGTTGCATGGTTCACTCTTATATGTCATGCCCGCAAAGGCGGGAATCCAGTAAAACCTATAAAAAACTTGTTGTTTTAGGTTTAATGTGTAATTTTTATATCAATATTACGGTTATTTTTTCTGGATTCCGGCTTTTAGCTAAGAATGACATAGGAAACTATACACATGACCCTAGAAATTACCGGAAGTGAGTTAATTAAATCTAAACTTATAGATGCTCCTGAACGTTCAGGGGTTTATCGAATGTTTGACGTTAACAAGCAAGTTATCTATGTCGGTAAAGCTAAAAATTTAAAGAAACGCCTTACTAATTACATTAAAAGTGATTTAGATAATAAGACGCTTCGGATGATTGCAAATACTTGTTTTTTAGAGTATAGCATTACTAATTCCGAAGTTGAAGCACTACTTTTAGAAGCACAGCTAATCAAGAAATTTCAGCCGAAATTTAATATTCTTCTTAAGGACTACAAGTCTTTTCCTTTCATTAAGTTACGTTTAGATCATGATTTTCCGCAATTACTAAAATATCGAGGTAAAACTCTAAGTGACGGGAAGTTTTTTGGTCCTTTTGCCTCGAGTGCGGAAGTTAATACTACTTTGACCGAACTACAAAAAATTTTTAAATTACGTTCCTGCACAGATAATTGCTTTAATTCACGTACTCGCCCTTGCTTACAATATGAAATAAAACGTTGTTATGCTCCTTGCGTCGGTAAAATAAACAAGGAAGACTATAGAGACTTAGTAACTCAGGTTAAAGATTTCTTACAAGGTTGCACTCAAGAACTCCAAGAGAACCTATCTAGAAAGATGGAAGAGCTCAGTAGTCAGATGCGTTTTGAAGAGGCGGCAGAAATTAGAGATCGCATTAAAGCACTTAGTTATGTGCAGCTTAAGGCAGGGGTTTCAGATGTCGTTAAAGACGCAGATATAATCGCTATTGTGGAAAAGAACGGGCATTATTGCGTGGAAGTGTTTTTATATAGGGCAGGGCAAGCATGCGGTAATATTCCTTATTTTCCTACTTCTACCGCAAATAGTACCAAAGAAGAAGTATTAGAATATTTTTTATTACAATTTTACCAAAAACAACACGTACCTGCGGCAATTATAATTAATCATGAAATTAATGATAAAGAGAATGTGATAGAGGCGATTAAGAAAATCAACAATATACTTCAGCTTAATATTACGGTACCTAATAAAGGTGGTAAGGCTAAATTAGTTCAAAATGCCGAGACAAATGCTTTATTTTCTCTAGAGCAGTATTTGAAGAAATTTGCAAAAAATCAAGAGATTATGTTTGAAATTAAAGAGCTATTTGGTCTTTCTGAAATTCCTGAAAGAATTGAGATTTATGATAATAGCCATATTCAAGGTAAGTTTGCGGTTGGAGTGATGGTAGTTGCTGGTAAAGTCGGTTTTGATAAAAAAGAATATCGGGTTTTTAATGTCAATGCTCCCTCTCTCGTATGTCATCCCCGCGAAAGCGGGGATCCAAAAAGGTTAATGGATTCCCGCTTTCGCGGGAATGGCATAAAGAACTGCGGGGGTGACATAAAAGGTGATGATTATGAGATGCTCCGGCAAGTCCTAACAAGGCGGCTTACAAGGTTAAGGCAAGAGCCGCATAAATTGCCAAGCTTAATGATTATAGACGGCGGCAAAGGGCATTTAGGCGTCGTTAAAGAGGTGATGGATAAATTTGAAATGAATATTCCTTTTGTTTGTATGTTAAAAGGAGTAGAGAGAAATGCCGGTCTTGAACGGTTCCATGTGATAGGTAAGGAAGTATTTACTCTAGATAAGAATTTGCCGGTTATGAAATATTTACAAATCTTGCGAGATGAGGCACATAATTTTGCCATAAAGAATCATAGACTAGGTAGATCACGTGCTATAAAAATATCAAGCCTTGACGATATAGAGGGCGTAGGTGAAACTCGTAAAAAAGCATTACTGCATTATTTCGGTTCGTATAAAGCAGTATGCGACGCAACCATAGATGAGCTTGCTAAAGTAAATGGTATTAACAAGTCGCTTGCTGAGATGATTTTTAATGTTTTGCACAGCAAAAATTAATATTATAACTCATGAAAAACCTAGTTGTATGAGTCGCGATGTCATTCCCGCGGAGGCGGGAATCCAGTTACTAAAAAGTCTAGACATACTAAATTTTAAAAATTAAAAGCTCGATTTATCCTACTTGTCACTGAATTCCCGCTTCTGCAGGAATGATATCGAGCAGGTTTCTGGATTTATGCAATAAGGCTAGCTTTTTATATCCTCAATAGGATCTTTAAGTTCTTGGCATGCTTCGCCCATTAATTTAGGTTCATTATTCTGAGATAAATCATTAATATTAAATTTAGTTAAGTCAGGATAATATGGAGTCATTGTACCATGAATAGAATAATTTAAAGCTCATGTCATTAAAGAGTTAACAGCATCATTTTTTTGCTTAGTAGAGTAATACATATTACGCATATTTTCTGAATACGTAGCTATATCAGCTAAAGTGCTGCCATTAACGTCATCACGTGAACTAAGCTTAAATTTTATTCTCCCATTCTCGTCCTCACATAGGAATTATTATGCTATATTTTCCTTCAATACTATTTTGCTTAGACATAAAATCCTCATAATTCAATTATTAACCTTGAGTTAATATATTAAATTATTTAAAACTTCAAGTAAATATATAATATATTTTATATGACTTTCCTCGTAATGAAATTAGAATACCACCATCCTAGAATAAATATCACAAGACTCATTATCATCCCTATAAACACTCCTCTAAGGTTAAAATATTGCAACGATAAAGAATAATATTCCCATATTAAGAAGGTAGCTGCTCCGCCAAGTGATGATAAGACCATTATAGTTTTAGATGTTCTGATACCAAAAAGCGTTGTTATTAACGGTACTAATATTACCGGTCCCCAGAAACCAGTGAAGAATACTACTAAGTCAATTACATTACTAAATTTTAAAGCTACAATTATTGCAAAACTTCCTATTATAACGTTAATAATTCGAGCAATTAATAATAATTTTTGCTGATTTTTAACCTTAAAAATAGGATTGATTATATCTTTAACAATAGCTATAGAAGTAACGTTTAAATCAGAATCAGCAGTAGACATAACGGCAGCTAAGAGTCCGCTCATTACTATCCCTTGAATTAAAGTCGGGATGATTTGGTTGATTAAATAAGGTAATACTAAATTTGACGGTTGGTTTGGATAAAGCTTATAAGCAATTAAACCATTTAAAGTAATGCAAATCAAGAAGAAAAAATATATAGCGGACTTTGCATATATTGCTTTAGTTGTTTGCGTAGGATTTTTATTAATTAAAGCTCTTTGAATAAATGTAGGATATAGATTCATGACGCTAAAGCTTAAAGCTGCTGCAATTGTATAAGAAAGTAGGTTGCTCTGATCAAAATTTGCATTTTCCGTAGGTAGGTTATTAATAAAATCTACAAAACCGATTTTATTTAAACTGATAAAAGTTATGGTTGGTATAGCGATTATCATCGCCAAAAATTGTAGTAAATTAGTAAAAACAATAGATTGTAAACCGCCTATTGTAGTATATATAAGTACTATACTATAACTTAAAATTACCCCATTTATATAATTTATTTCTAAGATATATTGAAAAATATAGCCACTTACGCTTATTTGAGCAGCCAAAAACCCCACTGAAACGATAACCGAACTAACCCCTCCGATAAAACGACCTATATTACCATAATATGTACTCAGGATATCGCCGATGCTTTCAGCTCCGTAATGTTTGGCAATTAAAGGCACTATATAGATTGCAATTAATATATCTATAGGTATTGTAAGTATAAGAGCGTAAGCATAATATTCATGCCCCAAAAAAGCCTTTTCCATAATGCCGAAAGTGGTAGCGCCTCCGACAGAACTTGCAAATATCGTAGCTATTAATAACAGCTTACTATTTTGCGCTTTCCTTTCAACATTTGCATAGTTCTTAAAACTACTATGTTTAGCTCGGTAATATATACCAATAAGTAGAATAGATATTAGGTATATGAATACGATAATATTATCAATAGGTAAATTAAACATAAATTAGATTTTAAAGCTCAAACTTATAATTTGTTCACAATATATATTTAGTCAAGAATGCTAGATTTATAATTATGTGTCATAATCTGTTCCAAGAAGTTCAGTATCCGGTGTCCAAATATCTTGGTTGGGATCATATTTATATATTTTACCGTGGAGTTTAATTTTTTTTCAGTAGTTTTTTTCTTTAGGGGATAGTTAGCGTTTGATTGAGTTGTAGTTTTTATATTTTTACAATATTTATGTATTTTAAAAATACCTATTTTAAGTTGTGGCATAATTAACCTTTATTTATGTAAAAAAAATCATTATTAACATTAATCAATAATTATTTCCAATAAAACATAATAAAAATTAATAAGTCAATATTTTTTAAATTAACCTATATTAAAATAGTTCTATAGGTCATTATTGAATATGTTTAAGAAACCTATTCATGTACTTCACCAGCTAATTCAAGTCCCAACTCTTCAGGATTTTCATCAGCAACTACAACAATTTTAGATATTCTTGAACCGGTATAGAAATTTGTAGTATCATTTAATTTTTCTATATCTGTAGTGGTAACAAGAGAATTATCTATTGTGCTAGGAATTATTATTTTGAGACGCTATTGCAAGGCTTAAAAAAGCTTTTTAATTCAGGTTTATCATCGAGTACTAATTCTATTAGTTTTTTATCTCGATGATCTGCTCCATATATTATTAGTAATTTAACCATTTCTGTGTAGCCTTCATGAATAACTAATTGAAGAGGTGTATATCCATCTAAATCTTTTAACTCTGTTGAAGCTCCTTTTTCTAGTAAAAATTCAGCTATATCATAAAGTTTGCAGTAAATAGCCTTATGTATAACTGTATGATTAAACGAATCTTGAATATTGATATCATCACCTTGATCTAAAGCCTTTGTTATAAGATGTTTTAGTTGAGCGGTTTGAAAACACTTGGATTGGTAAAAAGAATATGCTCCGTAAGTGATGTGAAACTGTTCGAATAGTTTATCTAGTGTAATGTAGCCGGAGTCTTGTGCAGAAGATGAAGATATCAGTACTACTTCTTGAATGGCCGATAAACTAATGCTAGGAATAAAATTGGAAGAAGTAAATAGGAGTTAGGGTGTCGTCTGCTCTAGTAAGGTAACATCCAGACACCATACCTGTATCATAAGAAGATGTTTGTTCTGTTATTAGAGTAGCCATGTTCGCTTCTATTTCTCTAACTTTAGCCATAAAATTACTATAATCATTTACCTTAAATTAATATATTAAATAATATGAATTTTCAAGGTGAAAATCACTTAAAAAAAATCCATAAAATCATTGGATTAAGCTTTGTTGTGTGGTGCGATGTCATTCCTGTATGGCGTTGTTGTGTGGATCAATTTCCCCTGTGTCATCCTGCAACTTGATCGCGGAATCCATTCTAAAATACTAATAATATATTTAACTCATCCTTGTTAAAAACCCTTGACTCCTTGATATTCCTATAATATCCTATAATTTTCCATTAAATCCCAAATTAACCCAAATTATACCAATGAATGTATTTTTATCTAAGTATGTAAATGGTGTTGATAAAAAGAGTAGGGTGTCGGTGCCGGCGAATTACCGTGCGGTACTAGGGAAAGAATTATTTAACGGTGTAATTGCTTATCCGTCGATTAGGAATAATTGTATAGAGGCGTGCGGTATTTCGCATATCGAGAAATTAAGGCAGATGATAGAGACGCTTGATCCTTATTCCGAGGAGCGTGATGCGTTTGAGACTATGATATTCGGGGAAGCTGTACAACTTGCCTTTGATGGGGAGGGAAGAGTTATATTGCCGCAATCTTTAATGAAGCATGCAGGAATTGAAGAGCAAGCATGTTTTGTAGGTAAAGGGGTGATTTTTGAGATTTGGCAGCCGCAGAATTTTGAGAAATATTTAAATGCCGCTCAAAAAATTGCTCATGAAAAGCGGTTAACTCTAAGGAATGCTCATTAATGATGCAATCTCACGTGCCTGTAATGCTAAATGAAATGTTAGAGGCCTTAAGCCCAAAAGACGGTGAGTCTTATTTAGATTGTACGTTTGGAGCAGGAGGATATAGCAAAGCAATATTAGAAAGCTGTAACTGTTATGTCACAGCCTTGGATCGTGATCCAAACGTGATTAAAAGAGCCGAAGAAATTCAGCAAAATTATGGTGAGAGATTTGATTTTGTAGAAACGAATTTTGCGGATAGTTTTGCAAAGCTTAAGGAAAAAAAATTTGATGGGATAGTGCTGGATTTAGGCGTTTCATCAATGCAGTTAGATATAGCAGATAGAGGATTTTCATTTTTGCATGACGGACCACTCGATATGCGTATGAGCAGGCAAGGACTTAGTGCCGAGGAGTTTGTCAATACGGCAGAAGAAAAAGAGCTAGCTGACGTAATTTACAAATACGGAGATGAGAGCTTTTCACGAAGAATTGCTAAGAGAATTGTAGAATATAGAAAAACGGCGAGAATTGATAGTACAGGCAAGTTAGCCGAGATTGTTAGAAGTAGTATAGGATTTAGAAAAGGCAAAATTGATCCTGCAACTAAAACCTTTCAAGCCATTAGGATTTATGTAAACGATGAGCTTGGGGAGTTAGAGCAGTTTTTAGTGAATGTAAAAAATATATTAAAGAAAGACGGACGTTTAGTTGTGGTGTCTTTTCACTCTTTAGAAGATAGGATAGTTAAGAATTTCTTTAAAGAAAATTCGGAAAAGCCGGTAGTAAGATCAAAATATGCTAAAGACGACATGACGATTGATCCAAATAAATGGCTTAAGATTATTACTAACAAAGCTCTAGCACCGTCAGATAAAGAAGTAGGGCTAAATATTAGAGCGAGATCGGCAAAACTTCGAGCAGCAAAAGCGATATATGAGTAATTAATTATGAGTATAAGAAAGCTTCACTATTTAACATTATTGATAACAATTATAGCAATATGTAGTTTGTTTAGCATAAAGGAGCGAGTCGCAACTCTTGATTATCAATTAAGTAGCGTTGTAAAACAGATAAATAGTGAGAATAATAATATTCATATTTTAAAAGCAGAGCAAGCTTATCTACTTTTGCCAGCTAGATTGGAAAAACTTGCGGCGGCTTATTTAAAATTAGAAACAGTTAAATCTTATCAAATGATAAAAGATCCGTTAGGGCCAAATATCGATCAAAATATTAAATTTAATCATAATATTAGTATTTCCAAGAGTAGTAAATGGCGTTACAAAAGAATTACAAATAGTAAGTATATACAGACTGTTTCGAGTAGAGTGAAGGATACTCGATGAACTTCAAAAATTGGCTACGTCATCCTACAAGTACTGCGGTACTCACGTATTAAGTATACACTCCATGCCTCGTCTTGTGGATTCCTTGCTCTTTTTGAAGTTGATCTTCGTATCTTGGTAGGATTGTTGCATGGCTTGGAAAAAGCGTTCGATGTCATTCCCGCGTAGGCGGGAATCTAGGGTCAAGCGAGATAAATCGAGCTTTTCAAAAAATCTGGATTTCAAAGATTTTTTACTTTTCAAATCAAGTTTTGAAAAGGTTTTAAAGTACTGGATTCCCGCTTTCGCTGGAATGACATAAGGATTGCGGAAATATTAGTGTTTGAAACACCATAAATAACATATGAAACAAATTTTGGAAAAATGGAAACCTGCAATTAAAAGTCTAATAATTTGGAATGTTTGTAGTAAAAATACAAAAATCCGATTATTAATGGTTATTTGTGGCTTTTCTTTTCTTTTTTGTACTTTATCTTACAGATTGATAATCGTTGCTACGAATGTTTACGATAAAAATATTAATTCCTTTAAAAAAAATCATCAATTTAGAAAAGAAATAGTGGATCGAAACGGTAATTTATTAGCAGTGAACCTACCTTCTGCCTCATTATTTGCTAATCCACAAATAGTACTTGATCCTGAAACTTCTGTAAAAAAGCTAGCAGCAATTCTACCTGATATTAATAAAGCTAAATTACTTGCAGAACTTAAGTCAAATAAAAGCTTTATATGGGTAAAAAGGGATTTACTACCTAGTCAGCAAGAAAAGATAACTAGCCTTGGGTTACTTGGTTTTGAATTTGAAGAAGAGCAGAAACGAATTTATACCTTTTCTAATTTATTGTCGCATGTTGTCGGTTATGTAGGTAGAGACTTGGTAGGGCTTAGTGGCTTAGAGCTCGCTTATGATAAGTATTTAACTAATTCTGATTATGAATTAAACGAACCAAAGAATCGGAAAGAATCGCTTCAATTATCTATTGATATCAGATTACAAAGTATTTTAAGTGAGGAGCTTGATAAAACTTTAAAGCAATTTAAGGCCATAGGAGCAGTAGGCATTATTGCTGATCCAAATAATGGCGAGATTTTAGCATTAGTAAATAAGCCTGATTTTGATCCGCATTATCCGAGTTTAGCCAAACCGGAAGAGCTGTTTAATATAGCAAGTCTCGGCATTTACGAAATGGGTTCGGTGTTTAAGGCATTAACTATGGCAGTCGGCTTTGATACCG
This sequence comes from Rickettsia amblyommatis, assembly GCF_002078335.1. Taxonomy (NCBI): domain Bacteria; kingdom Pseudomonadati; phylum Pseudomonadota; class Alphaproteobacteria; order Rickettsiales; family Rickettsiaceae; genus Rickettsia; species Rickettsia amblyommatis. The sequence continues at coordinate 1,280,499 of NZ_CP015012.1, forward strand.
GTGCAATAAATATGAATGATGCTTATGATATAAGCTATATGAAAGTAGGAGGATTCCAGCTTAAGGATTATACGCCAAGGCAAGGATGGCATAGTGTACCTGAGATTTTTCTATATTCTTCAAATATTGGCACAAGTCAAATTATGCTTGAAATCGGTAAAAGCAATTTTAAAAAATACCTAAAGAAATTAGGTCTATTAGATCAGTTACAAATAGAATTACCTGAACGAGGTACTCCGTTATTTCCTTCCGAGAAAAGATGGAATGAGTTAACGAGTGTTACTATGTCGTACGGCTACGGCATTTCGATTAGCCCTTTGCATTTTGTTAGAGCAATGTTACCGGTTGTTAACGGCGGTACTTTATATGATCTTACTTTATTAAAAAGAAAGGATGAAAAAGTAATAGGTACAAAAGTTTTTAGTGAAAATACCTCTACCCAAATGAAGAAATTATTTAGATCGGTAGTAAAAGAAGGTAACGGTAAAAGAGCAGAGGTCAAAGGCTATCTTATCGGCGGTAAGACCGGTACGGCAGAAAAACTTTCACAAGGGGCAGGGGGAAAAAAGAAGTATCTAAAAAATAGTAGAGCGTCATCGTTTTTAGGTATACTGCCTGCATCTAACCCGCAATATATTATTTTTATTAGATTTGATGAGCCGAAACCGACTAAAGAAAGCTTTGGCTTTGCAACCGCAAGCTGGACGGCTGCCCCTACTGCCGGTAGAGTATTTGAACGTATGATATCTTTATATGGTTTAGAACCGATAGAACAAAGTGAGGAAGAAAGTTAAAATATTACCTAATAATTATAGATTTTGTCATTGCGAGCAGGCATTGTTGCGTAGATCGGTAAAACCTACTTTATGTCATCCCCGCCTATGCGGGATGACATAAAACGATCTGTGCAACAAAAAGCCTAAATTTTCTGGCAATGACGCATTTATAAGCTAAAAAGGAGGTTTTTATGTCAAAAAATAAAAATATAACAGATAAACCTAGTATACCTATCCCACGGCTTAAGTCTTTTGATCCTACGACAACAAATAAATAATATTATATCAAAACAACTATTTATATCCACAAGTTCCGAGGAACAAGAAGAATTAGAGCTTAGCGGTAATGATAAAAGACCTAACCCTAGTTGTTGTGAGTTATTGTAGAATCCATATTCATTTTTTAAAACTGTACAAAATAGAAAATTAATTTATATTTTGTATACGGTTGATATGGTCGTTGCGTTGGGTGGCTGCGATTTTTCTATTGTCATCCCGTGGCTTGACCACGGGGTCCAGTAACAATGACTACACAAAATGTTGTTTATATAGATCCCGCGATCAAGTCGTGGGATGACAACCTAATTGCCGATCAAGCCACGGTATGACACAGTACAAAACTATATAACAAAAAACTATTTATGTTAAAGATAAAACAGGAAATATATAAAAATAGCTTACAAATAATATTAAAATTGCTGCTTGCTTTGCTATGTTTTTTTATAATATTATTTCCGTTAGTGAGTTATAAAATAAGTATTCAAAGCAGAATCTTTCCGGCGATGGAAATTATATTTATTTATTATTTTATGTCATTATATTCCTTAAATATTTTTAGCATATTTTTTCTCGGTCTATTTATAGATCAAATAAGCGGTATGCCTATCGGTACAAATTCGCTAGTTTTTTTATCGGCATATACGATTTATAAATTATCTTCAAAATATTTTGTAGCTAAAAACTATTTAATAAATTTCATTATTTTTTGCGTTTATTGTTTATTTATATTGAATTTTAAATATTTACTAATAACAATCAAGAAGCTAGAAGCAGACGGATATTTAATAATTTTCTTTCAATTTTTAACAACTATATTTTCTTATAGTATAATTCGTCTTATACTTGCCTCTCCTATGAATTACTTTAAAAAGTATGCTAAATAAGAAAATACTACATGGTGAGTTAATTTCACGAAGAGCCTTTATAATCGGATTAGGTAAACTCGGATTTTTATCGTTGCTTGGAATAAGAATGTTTTATTTACAGCTTATTAAAAGCGAAGAATATAAGACTTTATCGGATAAGAATCGTATTAATTTCGTTGTACTTCCACCGACTAGAGGAAGAATTTACGATTTAGACGGCAATATTTTAGCTACTAATAAACCATGTTATCAGCTAGTAATAGATAGGAGCATTAATAATAATTATAGGGATGAATTAGAAATAATTAGTAATATTCTAAATTTATCTCCGGAAAAATATAATTATATTAAGCACAAAATTAAAAAATCTAGTCGCCACACTCCTTTAATAATATTTGATCAGCTTGATTGGCAGCAGGTATCAATGATTGAAGAACAAAAGCATAAACTCGCTTCAATATTTATTGATATAGGTTATTTAAGGTTTTATCCTTTTTCAAGCTTTACTTCTCATTTAATCGGTTATCTTGGTCAAATAAATGAGCAAGAGAAGCAGGAATTAAATATACATAGTTTAAGCGATTTTAATATCGGTAAATCCGGTATTGAAAAATATTACGATAACAAACTACGAGGAGCATTTGGTTATAAAAAAGTTGAAGTAAACGCTTACGGTAAGCAGGTAAGAGAAATAGCCGGGACCCCTACTAAATCGGGTGAAGATCTGCATTTAAATATCGATGCGTCTCTTCAGCAAAATATCCAGCAATATTTAAATCCTAAAGGTTCTTCGGCAATAGTTATGGATACTAAAACTGGAAATGTACTAATTTGTGCTTCCACCCCGGGTTTTGAATCAAATCATTTCAGTAAATTATCGGAAAATTATTGGCAAAGTTTAATGAGTGATCCTTATAAGCCTTTAATTAATAAGGTAATACAAAATTCTTATCCTCCAGGCTCGGTTTTTAAAATAATTACCGTACTTGCAGCCCTTGAAGTAGGCATTAATCCTAATAGAACCGTTTTTTGCGACGGTAGCGCTGCTCTTGGTACTAATAGCTTTAGATGTTGGAATCATAGCGGACACGGAACGTTAGATATGAGGTCTGCTTTAAAGCATTCTTGTAATATTTATATGTATGAATTAGCAAGAGCAGTAGGTCCGGATAAAATTCTTGAAGTTGCAAGAGAATTTGGCCTCGGCTCAAAAACCGGTATTGATTTAGCTCCTGAAAGTAGCGGGTTTGTACCGTCAAAAGAGTGGAAAAAGAAAAAATTAAAGCTTCCTTGGTCAATAGGAGATAGTTTTAATTTAGCAATCGGACAGGGGTTTCTAGGGGTAACGCCGATACAGCTTGCAAGGTTTATTACGGCTATTGCAAGTAACGGTAAACTGTATACGCCTAGAATATTAAAAAATGATCCGGAATTTTATAATGTCAATATTAAGCCCGAAAATATCACAATAATCCAAGAAAGTTTGTATAATACCGTTAATGTTGCGGGAGGTACGGCGTATTATAATAGAATTTTAGGCAAAAATAGGCAGCTCGCTGGTAAAACCGGTACTTCGCAGGTGCAAGGCAAACTAAATGCTAAAGATGATTTAAGCCGTAAATCTATTGCTTGGGAGAGGCGTAATCATGCCTTGTTCCTAGGCTTCGCTCCTTATCACGATCCTAGTTATTCCGTTACCGTCTTTATTGATCATGGCGGAGGCGGTAGTAAAGCCGCTGCCCCTGTAGCTCGTAAAATTATGTCGGACGTGTTGGATAAGTATTTATAGCTTTTTTCAGTTTGTAGTTTGTGCTATTATGTGTCGTAATGTGTTATTAATTAAAGATAGGTCACAAGATGGCAAGACTGAATTTAACTATTCCGGACGAACTAAATAATAGTTTAGCATAGTCAACAAAAAACTTAGACAGATCACAAGGGTATAATATATTAGTACGTAAAGCAATTGAATATTATCTACAGGAAATACAAGAAGATTCAGAAGATGCTAAAATTGCTTTGCAAAGAATTAATACCCCTGATTTTAAAACTTACACTACTGACGAAGTTAGGGAATGGTTAAAAAAGAAAAATGTTTAAAGTTATATGAGAAAATAAGGCACGTGCAGAATTAGCTGAATTGTGCGGTATCCAGAAAACCACTTAAAATACTAATAATATTAGTATTTTTAACTAGACCCCGTGATCAAGACACTAGGTGCAAATGGCAAAACTGATCCACGCGGGTAATGTTAGCTTTGTATAATTATATCTTAACTCATATCAAAAAATACTTTATTTTAGTTAGTAGTTTGTGTTATTAATAACTAGGCTTTGCGTGCGGAAAATTAAATTAATCTATTTTTTGTTGTAAATCATAAGATTTGTTTGAAATAGGAATAACTATTATTGCAAAAATCTTATTAATTTTCTTTTACAAAACCTAGGAATTATTATAGAGGTATATATGTCTAAGAAAAAGCAGGACGATCAAATAATAAAAGAATTAGAAGAAAGACTAGCAAAACTTAAAGGTATTCCTCCATCACTTGAAGAATTAGAAGAAAGGTTTGCAAAGCTCCAAGATAGACCTTATATCCCCACAAAAAAATCCGGTAATGAAGTAGACGATCTAATTGAGCAGTTGCAATCTGAGCTTAAACTAGAACAAAAAAGTAAAAGCCTTAATGATCAACAAGACCAAGCAATACGTGATAGGCTAGATAAATTAAGAGAAGACAGCCCTATAACGCAAAAAAAGACACCTATAGATCTTTCTTTTAATGATACTAAATCAATAATTACCGATACTATAGATGCTCAGGCAGATATAGCTAGTGCATATGCTAATCGCTCTACCGAGTTAGAGGAGAAACAAGCATTACTCCATTTAGCTAATAATCTAACTGAAGCGAGAGATATTATTAGGGATATACCCCCTATATCTAAAGAATATGCGCCTAAACTATTAGATGTTATTGCTAGTGGGTTAGATAAAATTTATGAAGGAATAAAGAAAATAGCTTCGCCTGCAGTTAATATTATAAAAGAAATAGGTAGTAGTCTTGTTAATTCGATTAAAGCACTGCCTCAAAAATCTTCCAAGCAACAAATAAAATTAAAGAAGTTATATAGAACATATGTTGATTTGAAAGGAATAAAGCCAAAGATAAAAGAAGAGTTTCTTAAAAAACATTATGCGCGAATTGATCAGCTACAAACTCCTAAGGAAATATTTGTAGAAACTGCCAAAATTACTAAATCTATAAGGAGAGCCGGAAAACAAAAGATAAATAATCTTAAACAACAACAAATTATTAATAGAATGAAGCAGCAAAGTCCTACTGCTTTTATAAATAATAATTCATTTACACCGTCTAATACTCCTACGAATAAAGCAAGGTCTTCATCCAAGAGCAACCAAAGGTAAATGCTGTGTCATTCCTGCGAAAGCAGGAATCTAGAAAAATAACCCTTAATATTAGACAAAATTATACCTTTAACAAAATAAGCATATAAAAAATTTTGTATATGTTTTACTGGATTCCCGCCTTCGTGGGAATGACATAAAGAGCATTTACTGATCTACGCAACAATGCCACGCGGGGATGACATACTGAATGTTCGTATAAAGGACCAAGGTATTTAAAGATTATTCTACTTCATTCCGCTTGTCTTAGCTTTATCAAACGAAGTATCTTTAATTGCTGCTTCGGTAAAATCGGCATTTGTTAGGTCGGAGTTATTAAAGCCCGCCTGATCAATTTTAGCTGATTTAAATATACTATCTGTTAATATTGAGTTTGAAAAATCTGTTTTAGTAAGTATTGCTGCAGAAAAATTAGCCTCTTTTAAAATAGAATTTTTTATTACCGTATTTGTTAGGTTAGCATTTTTAAAGATACTATTTGAAAAATCTACTCTATCAAATATTAAGTTGCTCAAGTCAAAATTTGTTAAGTTCATATTTGCTAAGTGAGTTATTTTTTGTAAATCTTTTACCGAATTTATTACTATATTATTTGGTAGAATTTTGCTCGAATTATCACTATTTAAAATAATATTATTAGAAACATTAGTATTAATAAAACCGGAATACGCTTGGTAGTTAATATTATTTATTTGCGAATTAGAAAGGACAGAGTTAATAACCGCAGTATTTGTTAGATTGGAATTTATTAGAGCTACTTGGTTTAAATTGCCTAAAGTAATTTTAACATCTGAAAAATTTATGTTTTGTATTAAAGATTTAGAAAAATTTACATTATTAAATTGTCCGTTAGTGATATTTGAGTTTATTATTTCACTGCTGTTTAAGTCAGTATTAATCACTATAAATTGTTTAAAATCATTATTGCTAAAGATATTATTAGTATAGCTAATATTATCTAAAGTAATATTTGAGCCTTTAGTGTTATTAATCCTTACAAAATTAGCATTACTATTTTTTATTGATAAATTATTAAATTTATTATCGTTTAGATTCATATTATTTAATATAGCATTATCGATTTTAAAGTGATTTAAAACTGAACTACTAATTGTACTATTTTGTAAATCACATTTAGTAAGGCTAATATTTTGTAATGTTGAATCTTGAAAGGAAGCGTATGAAAAGAAAGAGTTATTACTTTGTACGTTATTAAAATTTACTTCATTAAAAATACTTTGTGTGAAGTTAGAATCCTTAATTATTACTGCTGTTAATTTAGTTTGACTTAGGTCGCTAGATTCAAAATAATTATTAGTAAAATTGGTATTATTTATTACACTTTTTTCTAAATCCGTACCGTAAAATATTGAATTTGTTATATTAGTATTTTTAAAGCTATTATTCTTTAGGTTAGCTTTTTGAAAATTAACACCGTCGATAGTATTATTGCTCCATAATACATGACTAAATTTAGAATTTTCAAAGTTGACATTTATTATAGTAGTTTTATTAAAAGCAGTATCGCTAAAATTTGATTGAACAAAATTTGTATTTTGTAATGTTATATTGTGAAACATTGAACCTTGAAAGTCAGAATTATATCCGGAAATATTTTTTATTACCGAATCTGCAAAATTACTTTCTTGAATTATAGCATTTGTAAGTATTGCTTTTTCTAAATTGCTACCTGCAAAATCAGCACGTAATATTTCGCAGGAAGTCAAATCTATTCCTGATAAATCTTCATTTATTAGCTTTACTCCTATTAATTTTACTCCTTTTAAATTTGAACCGAACTTCTCTTTAAGGTTCACTTTAAGGTTTTTAGAATTTTGCGATATTATATAATTCCGAATTATCGTGCTTTGGCTATCCGTAAGTAATCCGTTCGCATCACGAGTAGACTCGGAGCAGCTGCTTAATAACAAATAAATAGTAATTATTGATATGACTTTAAGCATTTGCTTCCTCATATTCTTCTTCATTTATTCTATTTGTAGGCGGTATATGTAAGCTTAATAATTTTAATTTACGATGCAAAGCCGATCTTTCCATACCGACAAATGAGGATGTTTTTGAAATATTATTATTAAAACGACTCATTTGTGCCGATAGATATTGACGCTCAAAAACTTCTCTAGCTTCTCTAAGCGGCATAGATAACATATCAAAGCTATCTTCAAGTTTTGTAAGATTAGCACTATTTGCTAATATTTCAGAAGGTATCATATAAGGTTTGATAATTTCATTATTACCTGCAGTTAACGGATTCATAATTAAAGTCCATTCAACAACGTTACGTAATTGTCTAATATTGCCCGGCCATTCATAGGATTGAAGAGCAGCGATAGTTTCATCGGCAAAGCTACGTTCTTTTAAACCTGAAAATTTTGAAAGTTGCTTAACAAAATATTTAACGAGTAGCGGTATATCTTCTTTTCTTTCATATAATGAAGGTACTTTTAGAGAGGATACATTAAGGCGATAATATAGATCTTCTAGGAATTTGCCGTTATTAACTTCATCTTGGATATTTTTAGAAGTACCGGTGATAATTTTTATATCAACTTTAATATTTTTTCCGCAAGGTTTTGTAATAGTTTGATCTTTCAGGAATTTTAATAATTTTACTTGGATAGGAATAGGAATATTACTGACCTCATCTATATATAAAGTACCGTTATTGGCAAATTCTAAGATAGTAGGGCGTTTATTATTATTTGCCTGCTTTTCCGATTTGCCGAATAATTCTTGATTGATTTTTTCCGTAGTCATACAGGTAGGGCTGAAAATAATGAACGGGTTATTAACTCTTTTAGATTGTTTATGAATTAATCTTGCTGCAAGTTCTTTACCGCTACCGACTTTACCGTGAATCATTATACGACTGCTAGAGCTAGCTGCCTTTTCTATTTCCATTTTATATTTTAAAGTTACCGAACATCCACCTACTAATTCAGTTTTATCTATAACCTTTGATTTTAAATCTATATTTTCACGTTTTAACTTTGTTACTTCACAAGCTCTTGTAAGTAAAATAACTAATTTATCAGTATTAAATGGTTTTTCTATATAATCGTAAGCACCCATTTTTATAGCATTTACTGCTGTTTCTATAGTACCGTGACCGCTAATAATTATTACCGGCATTAAAGGATAGCGTTTTTTAATTATCTCTAAAATCCCAAGCCCGTCAATTTCGCTTCCTTGAAGCCAAATATCAAGTATAACTGCAGAGACCGGTTTTTCGGAAAGTATTTTAAGGGCTTGAGTACTATTAGCGGCAACCTTAGGGTTAAAACCTTCATCTTTCAAATTTGCAGCAATGAGATTTCGTATACTCTCTTCATCGTCTACTATTAAAACATCTAGTTGTGACATTACAATTTACCTTAAAAATATTAATACTAGGTTCTTGCGTACGATTTCTAATTGATTTACTATTTTACGATATTTTTTAGCGAAAATTAATAAGATTTTTGAAAGAATTAGTTATTCATATTTCAAACAAAAACCTTATAATTTGCAGCAGAAAATCGCCAAAGTTAAATCTTTTTAGAAATCGTACGTAAGAACCTAAATATATACGTTAATGCCGAATGTAAAAGAAAGCAACATTTTTTTTATAACATTTTTGTCACAATAGCTATTTTAATGTAAAGGTTGGCTAAGATTACATAATATTAAAATTATTTTATTAATTTTATTTGCAGTTTGTAGTGTTATAAATGATTATATATAATGAGAGAGGTAGGATATCCAAGTCGTCATTGTGAGCGACCGTAGGGAGCATGGCAATCTCATGAAATAATAACAAGCTCCTGAGATTGCTTCGTCAATTACTTCGTAATTTCCTCGCAATCACGATGACGATTGTGTATCCAACAGTAAAACCGATTTTAAAAATTATGCTTAACATCTTTTTAATTATTATTTCATTATTTATTTGCTTAATAACATACCTATTTATCAGCAAAACGGATATTTTTACAAATTTATTGATTTTAAATAGCTTCACGACTTTAGCGAGTTTATTTATTTGTTGTTTAGGTTTATACTCAGGCAATAGTTCATATTTGGATATAGCAATTATTTATTTTCTTCTAAGCTTTATAGCAACAAACGGATATTTAAAATATTTCATAAATGAATCGAATGAAAACAAAACAGATTGATAGACATCTTTCCAAATGCGTTTATAGAGAGGAGTTTGTAGGAGACACGAAACGCAGCACCGTAGCGTACACAAGCGTACGTGAGGATGCGAGTATCGGATCGACGCACAAATTACCTCTAGAAGTAGAGTTTGGGAAGATGTCTAATACGGTAATTTTAGGATGCGGTCTTAGCGGTATGCTAACGGCACTTTCTTTTGCACAAAAGGGTATAAAAACTACTATATTCGAGAGTAAATCGGTAAAAAGCCCAGAGTTTTTTAAAGATATAAGAACTACTGCTTTAACGCCACATTCTAAAAATTTCTTATTCTCTATTGATATATGGGAAGAGCTTGAGAAGTTTGTAGCAGAAATGCAAGACATATATGTAGTAGATAATAAGGCTTCAGAGATATTAGACTTACGAAATGACACTGACGCTGTACTTGGATATGTGGTTAAGAATAGCGACTTTAAAAAAATGCTATTGTCAAAAATAACTAATAATCCGTTGATAACATTAATTGATAATAATCAATATCAAGAGGTTATAAGCCATAATGACTACTCGATTATAAAATTTGATGATAAACAAATTAAGTGTAATTTATTAATTATATGTGACGGAGCAAATTCAAAAGTGAGGTCTCATTACTTTGCTAATGAAATTGAGAAACCTTATCAAACTGCTCTTACATTTAATATTAAGCATGAAAAGCCGCATGAAAATTGTGCTATGGAGCATTTCCTGCCGCTTGGTCCTTTTGCTTTGCTGCCTTTAAAAGATCAATATGCTTCATCCGTAATATGGTCAACTTCTTCTGATCAGGCTGCTTTAATTGTTAATTTGCCTGTAGAAGAAGTGAGATTTTTAACTCAAAGAAATGCCGGTAATGCCCTAGGTAAAATTACTATTGATAGTGAGATTAGTAGCTTTCCACTAAAAGCCCGTATAGCAAATAGATATTTTCATAACTGTATAGTGCTTATTGCCGACACTGCCCACACAGTACATCCGCTCGCCGGACAAGGACTTAATCAGGGCATAAAGGATATAGAGATTTTGAGTATGATAGTTAGTAATAATGGCACATTACAAGAATATCAAAAACTAAGGCAAGAGGATAATTTTATTATGTATAAGCTGACTGATGAGTTAAATAATATTTTTTCAAATTATTCCAAAAATTTAAGATGTTTAAGACAAATAGGATTTAAGGTGATAAATAATTTTAAACCTGTAAAAAACTTGATTACTAGCTATGCGATGGGGAAGAGGTGAGTGTTCTTTTGTATCATTTCTAGTTAGTTCTGATATCATTCCCGCGAAAGCGGGAATCCATCTTTTAAAAAGTATAAACAAACAATGCTTTTATCGATTCTTGATTACTGGATTCCCACTTTCGCGGGAATGACATAGAATGTGAAATAACATAGAACATAATTTTATGAGATATGCATGAGTAAAGAAAATTTAAGCAGTAAATCATCTATTAATACTCCTGAAGAAGGAATAAAAAATGCAGCAGAAGATAATAAGCTTAAATCTTCAATAAATACCCCTGTAAAGAGTAGAGCTTTTAGAAGCAGCACAAACAAAAGCTTCTGAGCCTCCACAGGAACGGCAATCGTAAAATAAGCCAGCAGGAAAAAGAACGCTGCAAGAGGATACGGCACTTTACGGTGCTAGAGTTGCTCGTGCCGGAATCGCTGCAGTGGAGTAGCAATCGAAGTGGTACAGGAGGGCAGTAAAGTTATCACTAGTCCTACTCATATTAGTAGAAGGAGTAATTAACGTTGGAGAAAAAGTAGCAAAAGCTTATGATCCGGTTGATAAACTTCAGCAAGGTGCAAAAATTAAAGAAAAAGGTCCCCCAAGTCCCGGTTTAGCCTATAGAGCATTAAATAAAATCAGGATACTACCCGGTGGTGAAACTGCAGCAAATGTTCTAGAGAAAACATATAAAACATTAGGTAGTAAAGCAGTAAGACGTGCGGCTAGAATTGGTGGCGTCGCAGTATCGTTAGTCCTTAATCCCACTCCCGTCGGGGTTGGGCTTGCTACACTTTCTTTATCAGCCGTTGCTTACAATGTTGGAAAAGAAACTTTAGAAGTAAAAGAAGATAAGCGTTTAGATAGAAAGAAAAAAACTTTAGAAAATATTAAAGCTAATTATGTGAAGCAAGCAGAGTTAGTAGTTACTGCTCGAATAGATAAAACAAAAAATAGCCCTGAACTTAAAAATTTCTTGGATACTCAATTACCTAAAATTTACCAAGAAAAAGTTGAACCTGAAAAATTAAATACAACTAGAACTAAAGAGATTTTAAAAGTAATACGAGATACTACCTTAGAGACGGTATCTTTAGTAGCACAAGCAAGCTCTGTAGGTAGTATTATAGGCGGTTTGGTAGGGCAAGGAGGTGTGCTATTTGGAGGAGAAGCTAATGTAATAGGTGAAGGAGATGCTAATTTAGTGCGTATGGAGCAAAAAAGATAAAATAAATCAAATAAATAGTTTAAAAACATCAATAGGAAATTATGAAGATAAGAAAGACTTGCTTGAAAAAGAAAGGCAAGCAAAAATAGATACCAAAGCATTAGAAGAATTTTTAACTATACCCCCTAACATTGATCAATTAAGTGAAGGGCAGCTAAGAAAGCATTTTAATGTAACTAGAGCAAAGGTTGCAGCGAGACCTGAATTTGCTCCTCCTGCTGAAAAAACTAATTTTGAAAAAGTTAAATCGGCAGTAAAAGCAGTAGTCGGTTATTTTGTTGAATCGCAATTTGGTGATTTAAAAGAAATATACCGTAAAAAAGAAGAAACATCTCAATCTTTTATAACTCCAAATGTTAGCAATAAAGTAAAACCTGAGCAAAACAAAGCTCATGAGCAAGCACAACATATGCAAGAGAATTTGTTACACGGCAAGGGGGTTCGTTATGGTGCTAGCTCACCATCATCACAATCAACACCGAATGCTTCTAAACACCATGAATCTTCAAGAGGATTTTAATTGTTAATAAAGACTTATAATTATCCTATAGATTATATCTTGCCGCAGAGATGTTTAAGCGGTGCGGAAATACTAGGGGGGAGCGGTGAATTTTGTAGCGATTATTGGAAGAAGCTAGAGTTTATAGCAAGACCCTATTGTAGTATATGTAGACAAAGATTTAGTATAAAAATCTTTGATAACTGCATTTGTGGAAATTGTTATAGCAACAAACCTAATTATGAGTTTGCGCGCAGCTTATTTAAGTTTAATGAGCATAGCAAAAAAATAGTGCATCAGTTTAAATATCAAGATAAGACGATATTTGCTAAGACCTTTGCTAAGCTTTTATATAATAGATATAGCGAGGATATAAAAGATATTGATTTTAATCATACCTGTACCTATGAATAGATTTAAGAGGTTACTACGAATGTATAATACTGCTCATATTTTAGCTATGGAAATTGCAAAAGTGACCGATAAAATGTTAAAAGCTGATATTTTAACTAAAGCAAAATGGACCAAGTCTCAGACTTTTCTCTCACGAAAACAACACAAAAATAATATAAAGGGTAGTATCAAATTTAATACAAAGTATAATATTGTAAGTAAAAAAATCTTATTAGTCGATGATGCACTACTGTGACTATAAATGAATGTGCTAAAATTTTACGACAAGCGGGGGTGGCGTCGGTAAAAGTCTTAAGTGTTGCTATGACATAACGTCATTGCAAGGGGACGTGGTTGTGTGTATCGAAAAACACACTCGATGTCACCCCGTGGCTTGACCACGGGATCCAAAAAATAATAAAAAATTTTAGTATTTTTAACTGGACCCCATGGTCAAGCCACGGGGTGACACAGGAGGTAACTTATGCAAAATGAAATAAAAAAAGTTTGTGTTATCGGTGCGGGAGTAATGGGTTCAGGGATTGCAGCGTTAATTGCTAATTCCTCTCATAAAGTAGTGCTGCTTGATATTATCGCTAAAGATTCCGATGATCCTAATAAAATAGTTAAAACCGCTAAAGAAAATTTGTATAAACAACAACCTCCACCTTTATCTTTTCCTGATAAAGCAAATTTCATTACCATCGGTAATTTAGAATATGATTTAGATTTAATTAAAGAATGTGATTTAGTTATTGAAGTTATTGTTGAGAAGTTAGAAATCAAACACCAATTATATAATAAAATTATTCCTTATCTTAAAGAAGATGCAATTATTGCTTCTAATACCTCTACATTACCGCTTAAAAGACTCAAAGAGAATTTACCAGATAATATTAAATCTAGATTCGTTATTACGCATTTCTTCAATCCGCCAAGATATATGGAACTGCTTGAGTTAATTATAGACCCTACGATAAAGGCTGCAGTAATAGAAAAAGTATCAGAGTTCTTAACGAAAACGCTTGGTAAAATTATAGTAAAATGTAATGATACGCCTGGTTTTATTGCTAATAGAGTAGGGTGTTTTTTACTTGAATTAGTAGCCCGTAAAGCGATAAGTCAGAATCTTGATGTTGCTACTATAGATAAAATATTTACTACATGTTTGGGGCTGCCGAGTACCGGAATTTTCGGTTTATATGATCTAATCGGGCATGACGTAATGAAGTTAATTTCAAGTTCATTACTTGCCTCTCTTCCTGCAAATGATGCTTATCATAAAATATATGTAAAGACCCCTGTTCTTGATAAGATGATAGAGAAGCAGTTAATTGGACGTAAAGGTGACGGTGGATTTTATCGTTTATCGGTATCAAATGGGAAAAAGATTAAAGAAGTTATCAATATAAACAACTTATCATATAGTCCTGTTCAAAAAGTAGATATTTCATTTAATAATCTTGATGAGCTTCTTGTAAGTGATTCGGTTTACGGTAAATTTTTTACTGAAATTATCACGGAATTTTATGTTTATTTAGCAAGTCTAGTTCCGTCGGTTATGGATAATATTTATGATATCGATGCTGCTATGAAGCTTGGTTACAGCTGGAAATACGGTCCATTTGAATTATTGACTATAGCGGCTAAAAACGGCTGGAATGCGGTAATTAAAAATGTCGATTTAATGCATATCCCACTTCCGCAATATTTAGCCAATAAAGAATATCAAAAAATCGATAAACAAAAATTTAATTCTCACAAAGATATTTTACAAGAAAGTCAGATAGTATTAGAGAATAGCTCGGCAAAATTAATACTTTATCAAGATGCTTTGATTTTTGTTATTACGACAAAAATGAATTGTTTAAATCATGCGGTGTTTTATTTACTACAAGAAGCAGCAAGTAAAGCCGAAAATGACGGTAAAAATCTTTATATTTATCCGCAAGGAAATAATTTTTCTGCCGGTGCTGATTTAAAACTTCTTCTTTCTTATATGGAAGATAAGAATTTTCATGATCTAGAGAATTTACTAAAACTGGGACAGCAAACCATGCTCCACTTAAAATATTCCTCTGTACATGTTATTAGCTGTGGTCTTGGTGTGGCACTTGGAGGTGGATGTGAGCTGTTATTGCACTCAAGCTTTATTATAGGAAATCAAGAACTTAACGCAGGGCTTGTAGAACTTGGTGTTGGTTTAATACCCGGATGGGGCGGTGTTACCGAAATGTTTGCTCGAAGTAATGGTAATAAAACTAAACTAATTAGAAATATCAGCAATATTATAGAGCAGAATAAAACAAGTTCAGCCGATTACTTTAAAGCAGATTATGATGTAGAGAATATACACATAAATATGAACAAGCATTATATTTTAGAGGAAGCTTTAAAATTAAACCTACCTAAAAAGATAGTACCGATTCCGCATAAAATTATTTTGCCTAAAATAAATTTAGCAACAGCAATAGATACATCAAAATATAACGATCTACAAAATAAGGTACTTAGCAAATTTCAAGATATTATTGATACACATAATGAAACGAATGAAGAAGAGCTACTTACCTATGAGCAGGAAATATTTTTAGAACTTGCAAAAGATCCAAGAACTATAGAGAAGCTGAAAGTAATTGTAGGATAAACTCCTACTATGTCATTCTTGCGGGGCATTGGCATTGTTGCATGGAGCAATGTCATTCCTGCGAAAGCGGGAATGACATAAAAACCGTGCGGGTAACGCTACTCCACAATAATATTGCCTATAACACCACGATAGTAAGTTTGAGGGTCGTACATAGCTTCACTGTAAATAGCAGGAGTAGAGAATATGCCCTTATTAACTGCTTTGATTTTATACTGATACGTCATTTTTTGATCAGAAATAGTACCGAAAATCATAACTCTATCATCACGATTATATATATATATCGGTTTCCATATCATTACTTCCTGCGTGCGTTCTAATATATTTACGTGGTTGTTATCCGGTAAAAGCTCGAAGCCTGCCGGTAATAAATCAAGTAGCACCATATTGCTCAAGGTTTTATTACTACCTGAACGCATGGTGATTTCCACCGTAATATTATCACCTAATTTTACTTTGCTAACCTCTTTATTATTTTCATCGAGATATTTTTTTGTTATTTCTATGCCTTTAACTATCTCTTTATTTTCTGTTAATTGCTTATCATAGCCTGAAGTTAAAAGCTGATAGAAAAAGCCGTTACTTGAGGATGTGAAGTCGATATTCTTATTTTCTACCGACAGCTCAGCAATCATCACTTTATCGCCTGTTAAAGTAACTTCTTTATCTGTAGAGGTTACTTTAATAGTAGCCTCATCTACATTATTTATTTTATCGGCATAGGCAAGACTTGCCATAATTGCATAGCTTGCGGATAGGCTATTATAGTTATCTTTAGCAAAAAGAGCGATATCCTGTACAATTTTTGGGTCAAAATCTTTTAACCGTTCCGGAAAATGCATAGAAATTAAGTATAAATACTGACTATATTTTATTAGAGGATTGTAATACTGATAGTTTGTTTTTGATATAGGTTTATTTAGAGTAAATCTGTCTAATAATTTCTCCGCTTCTTCATTCATTTGCAGCATTTTATAGCTAGCTGCTAAATAAACGCTAGTCAAATCATCTTGCCATGTATTTTTATGGTACTCGTCTAAATATTTTAAAATATTTGCAATATAGCTTGTAGTAATAACGCTGTTTTGCGTCAGGATATAAACCGCATATGCCTTTTCTCTTGCTTCATCTAAGGAGTTTATTGATCTGTTAGCCATATTTTCTAAATAGTAAATACCTTGATTAAATGTATCACTTGGAACGGCTAAATATCTAGTTGCTCCCTCGCTTAAGAAATGCATAGCATAAACGGAAATAAATGGATCGGAATCGTCATTAAAATTGTTCCAATATCTAAATCCACCGTCATAATTTTGACGTTCCGATAAAGTTTGGAATATTTTTGATAATGATTCATCCATTTTTTTACGATCAGTTTTAAGAATCTGCACTAGCTCTTGTTCATTATATAATAAAATATTGGCAAAATTTTGGCTTATTAATTGTTCAGTACAACCATACGGATAATTATCTAGGAAATCTTTAAAGCCAGAAATAATAGCTAGCGGTGATTTAGAAGCGGAAATTTGCAGTTTAGCAAATTCAGGATATAAATCCCGTAAGATTTTTAAATTAGCCTTGTTGTCTGTAATAAAGCCTGTATCAACTGTTGTAACGCTCGGACTAGCAGGGCGAATGCTCGTAGTACTAGTTAATTCGGAGCTATGTACTACTGCCATAGATATTATATCCGGCTTTAGGTGATTTATAGAAGCCACAACCTTTAAATCTGCCGCACCGAGTTTATCAGTCGCTTTTAATTTAACATGAATAGTAGCTTCCTTATTTTCGTCTATCGGTATCTCTTTAGGATAATCTAATATTTTAAGTCCTTCACTTGTTTCAATATTGAGCAAAACCTGAGCATTTCCTGAATCTTTTAGGTTATTAAATATTGTTACCGGTACTGTAAATTCATCATTCGGAGCTACAAATAAAGGTAAATTTGGATTGATAATAAGATCGGATTGGACTAATAAATCAGCTTTGGAAGTTCCTATAGAGTCAAGGCTTGAGGCTACCCCTATCACTCTTAAAGTGCCGTTAAAATAGCTTGGTATATCAAATGTGACTTCTCTCTCATCAAGATCCGCTTCTAAAATTCCTGACCAAAATGCTACGGGAGGTTGACTTTTTCTTTTAAACGGATTAAGGTTTCGAGCGACATTTATAAAACCGTCTCCGGCAGGAGCCGCCATATAAGCTTTCATTAATAAAGGACGCTCAGGTAATATTAAATCCATTATTTGTGATGTTCGGACTTCCAAGGCTTTATCGTTAATAAAGTAATTAAGTGGGTCAGGAGTCTGATAACCGGCAAATGATAATATTCCTGCATCAACAGCAAATATTATTATTTTACCGGGATTTGTAGTACGGTAACGAATTGCTAGCTTTTCTCCCGATTTGATTTTTGCAGGAAGTGTTAATTTAATATCTTGTTTATGTTTATAAATGCCCGCAGTAAACGGTACTACTGCATAGCTAAACGGTGACATAAAGATTTCCGTAGCTTCTATGTCTCTTATAAATTGTACATTTACATATCCTTTACCCTCAAAGCCGTCAGGAATTTTTATTTCTTGAATGCTATTATTTTCATCAGCTTTAAACCATTCAAAATTATGTACTTTATCGGTCTCGATAGTAATTAACCCATAACCTGTATAAGGAGTTATAATATTTAAAAGAATAGTATCGCCGGCTTTATAATCATCTTTATCAAGTTTAACTTTTAAATTTGCTTTGTCTGTTAAATTAGCCGTAACATTTTCTTCACCTATTACCGAAAATTCAGCTTGGGCAAAGATTGTATCTTCTTTATCGGTTAAGTAAATAACGTAATCGCCTGCTTCTTTAGTAGGCACTTTATAAATATAACTTTCGTTTGCCGTGATATTAACTTTGTCAGAAGATATATTAGTCTCAATAGGTACGGAACTGTAAGAATAATTACCGTTACTATCTGCTACTAAGTTATTTACATAATTAATCTTTTTTAAGTTAAGAGTTAAATTAGGTGCAGCTACTTTTTCTGCTTTATTTGATATGGCTATGAATTCTATTGCCGAGCTTGTTTTTTTCTTAATATATTTTAGATCGCTATCGCTTCTAAATCCTATAATATAAGGCAGAGGTGAAACTATAAGCGATTTGCTTGCGTTTACGCTTCTTCCTGAATCAGGCTCAAATCCTTCTGCTGAAAATGTTAGATTAAAAGTAGCGTTATAATATTTCTCGAGGTTAAGGTCAAAGTTTGCCGTACCTTTAGAGTCGGTAGTAATATCTCCTAAACGTTCGTTAAAAAACTCTTTATTTCCTTTGCTACTATAAAATTTATATTCTTTAAAGCTAGGTACGAAAAACTTGGTAGGTCTAATATCAATAAAGCCGCTGACTTTTCTATTTTCTGCAGGAGTGCCGTAAAGATTTATGAGATTAACGGTTGCTTTAAGGTCTTTTGGATTCGTCCATAGCTCATCTTGTGAGTTATTGAAGTTTATGTTTATTTTCATGCGGTCAGGCTGAAAATCACCAACCCTGACAGACACGCTATTAAGATAGTTATTGCTGCCTTTATCTCCTACTAAATATAAGCTTATATTGTATAAGCCGGTTAAGGAATCATCAAACGTTGAGAATAAATATTCGCCGAATCCTTCTGCATCTAGAGCTATTTTACTTTTATCTATTACTTTTCCTCTAGGGTTAGTTACTTGTATTGTTAAAGGTAAGCCATCAAATTTTCCTTGCCAGTCGGTTTGTTTGAGCATAATACCTATGTGACCTTGCTCGCTTGGTCTATAGATGCCACGATCGGAAAATAAATAAGCTTTTAACCCTTGATCAGAACTAACGGCTCCTGCTACATCAAACCGAGAATAATTAACTTGTCTATCAATTCTACTATACGGCATAAATGAAAAATCATCCTTAGTAGTTAATATATAAGCCACTGGAGTTTTTTCTTTTGTAAAATCATTTATATTTGATAAAACGGCATGTCCTTTACTATCGGTTTTGCTGCTTACTAACACCTCACCGTTAAGTCCTATAATATCTGCTTTTACGCCGCCAGCCGGTTTACCGTTACTGATATAAGAAACAAAGATATGATGCGTTCCGGTTTTATCGGTTTTTACTATAAAACCAAGATCAGTAACTAAAATTAATCTTTTATCTTGAGATATAATGTTATTATTGTCTTTAGCATAAACTTTTGCTAGAAATAACCCCTTGGAATAGCTGCCTGCTGCTTCTAAATTAAAATATTTACTGAAATCTAAATCGGTATAATGAGGTAAATTTAAATTTTGAGAGTTAACTATTACTTCCTCTTGAAATACCTCGGAAATATTATACTCATTAAAGGTATATTCATTTATAAAAGTCGGATTTTGGAAAATATTATATCTATTTGTTTGACTGATTAAATGATTAACTTCTTGCTGATTAATCTTATCGATTTCTAAATATAATTTATCTATGCCAAGTGAATATACGGGAAGCTTTCTTTCGCCGGCTAATGAAAGAATAGAACCGTCGGACATTAGCTTAACTTCTTTAGGGTTACCCGGTATTTGTACGATTTGAAAATAATCTGAGCCGAGTGTTAAATTATCCGATGTTTTAACACCTTGATTTACTTTAACAAGCAAAGCTCTTGAGGCAAATGTATCTACTCTAAAACTATGCATAGTAGTAATGCTTGGGACGGAAGATAAAAGCTCAAAATTTATTTTTTCACTCGATTTAAGAATATCATCGGTTATTTCTTTCTGATGTTGCCATTTATAATTTGTTTTGCCTGCAACTCCTAAGAAAGCCGGCTTATCTTGCGGTAATAAAAATAACTCTAAATGTTTTTTTATTTCCTCACCCGAAACCGGTGTATTTGTGGTAATTATAATTATCTGTTCCGGTTTTAGTTTATCATCTTTAACAATTGTAGCAGTACTATTAGTGATTTTTAAATATGAGGATAGACTTGGAATTAATACATTTTCTTTATAAGAATATCTTATGTTATTTGGCGTCTTATTATTTTGATCTTCTACATTGTTATATGTAAAAACTTCTCCGCCATGTAGAGGTTTAACACCGTCTTTTATAATTACGGACACTGTATCTTCTTTATCTGTAAGCAGTGGTATATTAGTAATAATCGTAGCTTCCGTATTATTGGTATTGAATTTGATAGAAAACGGTAATTTTTCTTTAGTTGAAGATTTTATAAACTCTATTCTTGCCTCTAGAGTTTTAGGATCGATAGGATAGTTAAAAGCTATTTTAGTTTGAACGAATTTTTTGGAAATATCGATATTATCCTGTAGATAATTCATTTCTTTAATAATAGGAAGTAGCGGTAAAGTCGTGAAACTTATATTATTACTGTTTAAACTGATAAAATTAGGGAATATATAATCTTCGATAGTAATCTTATAAGTTTGATGAGCTACAAAATTGCTTTCTGGAGTAAAATTTATGTTATACCACCAGCCAAATCGCCATTCTCCTTTAATATCAGGTGAAATAGATATGTAATCATTTATTTTTTTTCCGTTAAGCCCTAGCTCTCTTTGTGGCTTTGTACACCATTCTTTAATTCTAGAGTCGCAAAGGTCAATATTTAACGCATTTTTTCCTGCTAACAGATTTTCGTTAGTTAATTTAAAATATAACGGTATTTTTTCGTTAAAGCTTGCAGCAAATAGTTGTAAATTTATTAAACATACGAAAATAGTAAATACAAATTTGCGGAAAATATTTTTCATATATATAGCTTATTATTTATGATAACTTCAATTATATATAAATAAAATTAAGTAAAGCAATGAATAAGGGTATTTTTTTCAATATTTAACAAAATTTTTTTTTTGTTATTTGGACAAGAATATTGTTATGAGATTATCATAATACTCGGATTTACTATATTTAAGGGGCAACTATTTGCACAAGCTATTTGTGTATTACTTTTCACTACAATTTTAAATATATTGTTAAAATATACATTTGAAATACCTTTGAATCCTGCTCTAAATATTAAAGGTTTTGCTTTCCCTAGCGGTCATATGAGCAGCGGCGTAGTATTTTACGGTTGGTTTTTTACAAATATTAGATATTCCTTATTAAGAATAATAATAGTAGTAATTTTAACCGGTATGGGATTTTCGCTGATTTATAAGGGCTATCATTATCCGGTTGATATTATTGCATCTATAACAATTGGAATAATGGTTATTGCTGTTATATTATAGTGTAACCAAAGAAGAGATTATTCAAAAATACCCTTATATGTTTGGAGCGTTTTTATGGCTATTAACCGTACCGATGGTAGCTTATCTTAAAATTATTGACGTGAATTGTCTTGTTTGGGTATGGACGGTGTTGTGGGGATTACTCGGTTTTACTATTTCTGGGGGACTGTTTTATAAATATTTTGATTTTCCTCAATCAAAATTAAATCGTTTTATTAATTTAGCTATAATTGTTGCTTCAGTAGCTTTGATTGAATGTATTAATTATTTATTCAAACAATATTTGGGATATAAGTTTTATTTAACTTGGTTCTTAATAGGTTTTAGTTTTCCACTATCGGTGAGGTTATGCCATATTCATATAAGATCAATGTATTAGTATATGAAGTGGGTTAAGTTGTACTTCGTTTCTTTATTTATCGTATAAAGCGAAATTTCCTATTGACTTTTATATAAAACAGTATAAGTTTCTTTACATTATGCTCGACTATGAGAAAGAACAAAGCAGCTTAAATCGTAATCAAAAAGAAGCAATAGGTTTATTATCTGTTGGTACATTTCTTGAATATTTTGACCTTATGCTTTATGTACATATGGCAGTAGTATTCAATGAATTGTTTTTTCCAAAGGCTGATCCAAAAATAGCTTTTATTTATTCTGCATCTGCTTTTTGTTCAACATATTTATTAAGACCTTTTGGAGCTTTAATATTTGGTTGGATAGGAGACACTATAGGACGTAAAACAACAATTATTACTACCACCTTTTTTTAATGTCTATATCTTGTTAATTATGGTTACTTTGCCCTCATATGAAGTAATAAGCATTAAAGCTGTATGGTTAGTAACAGCTTGTCGAGTTATTCAAGGAATGGCTTCTATGGGTGAAATAGTAGGTGCGGAATTATATTTAGCAGAAACTATACAGCTGCCTGCAAGATACATGGTTGTATCTATTATCGGAGTTTTTGGAACATTAGGAGCAAAATTTGCTCTAGGAATACTACAACCAAATGTACCTACTACACTTGGAGGAAATTGCAAACTAAAAAAACGATGCAGTGAAGCAACTTAAAAGTCAAAACTTAGCTTTTGAAAAAACAAAAGCAGACCTTGTTTATGCACGAGAAAATACCATAAAAAATCTTTCAGCAGATGGGTTATACCAGGAGCTGTTAAGACATCCTGATGTGTCGGTAGAATTTCTTCAACTTCTTATTTCAGAAAAACAACAGCTAAATAAAGGAAAAGGAGCAAATAGTAAATCTAACGGTATTACTGCAGAAGACAAAGAAAATGCTTATAACAAAAAAAATGATACTAAATATCTTTATGAGGCTCGTGATATTAAAACAATCGCTCCGGAATTAATAGATGAAACAATAATTTGGCAATTTTTTTCCAAGATCAAAATGATCCAGATTATGAAACGAGGAGTGAAAACATAAAAAATATACAAGAGTCATTTCCAAAATTAACCAAAGAAAAGCCTATAATAGGAATTTATCATATACCTGTAGGACATTGGACAAGCTTTGCTATTTTAAAAGATGAAAAAAATGATCAAGTGGTACTACTTTATAAAGCTTCTATGGGAGGTGATTATCCAAAAGATATTCAGAAAGCGGCAGAAATGTATTCTAATGGTCAAACTGTAAAACCCATTGTAAATAACTCAAAAGAACAAGGAGGACATTTAACTAATAAGGGCGTTGATGTTAATTGTGGTATATATGCTTTAAAAAATGCCCAAATAATATATCAAAATATTATCAATGATAATAAAAGAAAAAATTTTATTGAAAATTTTAAAACTTGGGGATTTTGCCCTTTGACTGAAGCACAAGCAGCAAGAAATGATCAATTTCCTAAAAAATATGTAATTGGTACATATAATCAGTTACTTGATCAGAAGATAGAATCACAGTTAACGAAACACATCTCTGACTACCATAAAGAAGAACTTAAAATGATTCAAACAATATTAGGCATGGAGAACTGTGAAATATTAGATAGTACATTCTCGACTACTAAACATAATAAGCCTAAATTATATTTGGACCTTGTGGGAATAAAAGAAAAATCAGGTGAGTATAGCTATAAATATCAAATATCTACTCCTATAAGCAATGCAAAGTCGGTAAAAGAAAAATTAGAGAAAGTTCTTGGTATATCATATGATGAATCAAAAGAGACTAAGCCTACAGAAGGAGTAAGTTATACTGTAACTCCTGATGAAATTAAAACACTGATAAAACTAACATCACATATTGAAAAAAAGAATATTGAGGAAATTAAGATAAATTTAAAAACTGCTGATAAATCTAATGTTGTTAATCTACCAGATGCTCTGAATGTTAATTACGATTCCCTAGAAGAAATAATAGCAGAATATACAATGAGTGTATCCCAGCCGACTTCACATGTAAATCCTCTCAATTTATCTTCTCATTTGAGTCCTAGGAATAGTGATAAAGAAACACCGAATCCATATCTTAACACACAAAATAAGGATATAAATTCTCCAGGAGACTCTAATCATCAGTTAAGTCCTAATAGTAGTGATGAGGATATGCAAACTACACCCCCACCTGAATCTAATGAAACAATAGCTGATTTAAAAGCAGAAAATAAAATCCTCAAGCAAAAAAATGAAAACCTAAAAAAAGATAATAACAGCGACGAAGAACTAAGTATAATCAGTAAACCTATAAATTTTTATGATAACATTATGGCAGCCCCTTCAAAAAGCCTAAATCCTACTTCTGCCCGTTTTCAACCACTTGGCAGCTCACCTCAAGAGACGCCAAGCTCTGTTGCTACTGATGATGTAGAAAGTGATGAAATGAGCTCTACACCTAACAGTATTGAGGAGTTGCAGAGTAAAAGCTCTAGCGCTTCTCAAGACTTATTATCTAGCAGCAGTAGTGAGGAAAAACTAATATTTAATAGGAACATATTACCTACCGATAAATGAGTCGCCACGTAAAAGTTCTAGCATAAATACAAATAAACGCAAACATAGTGCCAGTGAGAATGAAGAGTTAACGCTAAGTGATAGCGAAGATGAGGTACTTAATAGCAGTGTTAAGAAGCAGTTAAGTAAAAAACTTAAAGTAAGCAACTTTGATGAGGTGATGCTCATACTTTTTGATCTAGTCAAAAACTTGAAATTTAGTAATCTTACTCGCGTCACAAAAGAAAACCTTACTAATTTATTATTACAAGAAGAGCTAAATGTAAATGGAAAATATAATTGAACCGAGCGTTTAGCGGCTGTAAATGATAATAAGGAGTTACTGAATAAGTTTGATAGGGAAGCGGTAATTACGGCAAATATAGATTTTAAAGCAATTGATACAAAAGCAGCTGCAAAAACAGGCTCAGTAGAAATTAGAGCAGAACATAATCATTTAACTGATCTAATAACACTAAAGCACTAATCGCTGAAACAAGCAGGTACTATTAATAAAAATACGGTAACAGCTATTGAACGTAAGCAATATGGCGAAAATCTCGGTATGAAAGACGTCATTAAAATAACAACTATATTAGAGTATAATGAAAAAAATCCTGATACTCCTATAAAACTACCTGCAGAACTAGAAAATACACCTATATTACAAGGTAAAAATCTAGAACACTTAAAAGATACACCGCTTTATAATGAGAATCATGAACAATATATGACGAGCGTAAGTAATGAGATTCGTGGTAAAGGATATAATGTAATTGCAAGTGTCGGCTCTAGTCATCTGGTTAATTTAGAGAAACACTTAGAAAACATTAATGATATAGGATTTAGTCACATACCTAGAAAAATACTACAGAAAGCTTTAAATATTGGAAGTGCCATTCCAACAGGAATGATTAACATAAGAGCAAGCACTAAAGGTAATAGTATGGTACAACAGAAAGTTTTAAACGATCAGTCAAAAAGAAATATCTCAACTGGGAGATAACTCTATATAGAAGAAAAATCTTTATTTCCCGGGAATAAATGTGTTTCTTTCTTGCTTACATCTCACTTGGTAAAGCTAAATCCACCTCGCTCAAAATATAGTCCGTTCCAGCTTACGGCATTTAACTAAGCCTTTAAGTTCTTTATCCTTTACATAGGTAATTGTGTTTAAGAAGTCAAGATAAGAGCTAACTTTTTGGCTTTTCCTTTTTCTACAAGTCTTTTATAAAAAGGTTTAACTGCAGAATTATATCTTACAGACTTAACAGCTGCCATATATAATGCTGCCCGCATCGTTTTTCTACCACATTTAGTTTTTGCTAACCTAACACTTAAACCTGAAAAGCTTGATTTGATGCTGCGTCCGCCGTTTGATTTATTCATAAAAGTGAAAGAAATTGAAGAATGGCGCACCCGAGAGGAGTCGAACCCCTAACCTTATGATCCGTAGTCATATACTCTATCCAATTGAGCTACGGGTGCTAAGTGTGAAGTACTTATTTCTAAGCCTTATTTCTTGTTGCTAACATACGCAGAAGCATATATAAAAGCATAGCATTTGTCAAGAAACATAGAGTGTTCTTATGTTTCTCTGAATAATAAAATATAAAAAATTACAATTAATAGTTGAATTATCATATTATATATTGTATATAGAGGTAAATTGATATGAGAAAAAAATGAATAAAATAAAATTAATCATAATTTACTTACTTTGGATTAATATGACTGCACAAGCAGACAATATATCGGAAAGTGCTAAAAAATTTAGCGGTAATTAACTCTTTAAATGTTGAGGAAAAGTGGCAGAAAAGTAATGTAATAAATTGTAAGTCGAGAGAAACTTTATTAGAAGAAACAGAAAAATATAACTCTCCTAAGTTAAAGCGTTTGACTCATTGTAGTTGTTTTGCGTATGCTGCTAGTGCAGCCTTGGGGCGTCCAAATCAGTCTCTACTTCCTCATCCTGAAAGCGATGAAGAATTTATACCTACCTACTTTATCAAATAAGCAAGCTGAGTGGTTTGAAACAGACGGAATAAAGAACGGATGGAATTTTGTTAAAGCAGGAAATCGTGATGAGAGTTTTATTCAAGCACAAAAATTTGCTAATCAAGGATATTTTGTTGTATCCGTGTATAAAAATGCTAATCCAAAAAGAGCAGGGCATATTGCCGTTGTAGTACTTAAGTAGTAAGGATATAGAGAAAATAAAACATGAAGGACCGGACACGGCTCAAGCCGGTAATATTAATTTTTCCTGTAGCTCTTTGAAAAAGGGTTTTAGGAATAAAAAAGATGCATTTCAAAACAACGAAATAAAATTTTATTATTATAAAATATAACAGATATCAGTAAGGTAACCGGACAGTTTTTATTCTATGTCATTCTCGTGGGGCATTGCCTGTGTGGATCGATTTCCTGTTGTCATACCGTGGTTTGACCACGGGATCCATAAATATGATAAAAAAATACTAGTATTTTTAACTGGACCCAGCAGGTACAGGCTACGGGGTGACAATGGTGGAATCGATCTACGCAGGCAATGTCTTCCTGCAGCAGCGGGAACCCCCAGTGTTTTAAGTTATTTTTTTGGATACCGTGGTCAAACCACGGTATGACACAGTGGATTTTACTGATTCACGCAACAATGTCTTGCGGGAATGATACCGATTTATGCAACAACGCCCCTGGTTTGCTGCAGGAATGACATAATCAGCTTTTTTAGTTATTGGCTATTTTAGAGATTTATGCAACAGCATCTGCCCATGGAATTTCTATGCTACCGGCTAGATCCACTTGAGGAGTTCCACTGTAGCTTGATAAGTTATCATACACAAGATGAGCTAAGCCGGCTATTCCGTTTACTATCCCTGCTGTATTTTCATAAGCAAATTTTGCTGCTTCTATTCCTGTATAAGTAGTATTTTTTAATAACTCAAATGTGTTCTCCGGCGAATATGCAAGAGCTGCTCCAACACAAATCCCCATAGCAACTGTAGGATGAGCATAAAATCTCCATGCAGCCGTTGATATTTCTGCTTTTACAAATGTAGGCAGAGCCCATCCAAAAGCGTGTCCTGTCATTACTTTACCGGCTACTACTTCATAAGCACAGGCACCCATAAAAGCACTACCAAGTACTTTATAACCGTAACCGGCTGCTGTAGCAGCAGACGTTGCACAACCTACAGCAGCTTCTATAGCATTTGCAAAATGAGCTGTAACATTAGCAAAATACTCAAATGTTGCTTCAGACACTTTTACTCCTGCATATGTAGTCGCATTATTTACTAATTATTTAATTTTACACTTTTGCTTAAATTTGCTTTATTACCTGTTTTGATTTATATTTTACTTCCTATGATGCAAAGAGAACTAAAAAATAGATTAAATTAAATTTCTTTCACAAAATCCAATGTACAGATTTACAACTATTCGCATGATAATCTAATATATCAAGTATTGACAAAGTACGTACATTCTTTATAATAAATATAACATTGAAAATGGTTGTATTATGAGTATCAAACTAGATTCTTACGAACAAGATATTGAAGATAATTTTGAAAAGCAGCAAAAAATTGATGATAGCAGTGAAATAGCTTTGCTTCAAAAATTTGCAAAAGCACGTCTTAGTAAAAAAAAATCTGTTACTATTAGGATTGCAGAACATGACATAGCAGCAATAAAAATTAAAGCTTCTAAGCATGGTTTGCCTTATCAGACCTATCTTAATATGCTAATTCATTCAGACGCTACTAAACTCTAAATATTATTACCAAGTATATATATAATCATGAAAAGAACGTTAAGTTATTGCATGAGCGTGGTATAGGCTTTGAAGAAATAATACAGCCGATTGCTGACGGTAATTTATTAGATATTAAATTACATCATAATCAAGAGCAATATAAAGAAAAAATTTTATATGTTCGAATGATTGCGCAAGTATATGCAGTACTTCTATATAAAAGGTAATAAAGATGCTATTTTCCTTAATACTTTATTTCCTAGCAGAAAAGCAAAAAAGG
Source organism: Rickettsia amblyommatis (assembly GCF_002078335.1). Lineage (NCBI taxonomy): Bacteria > Pseudomonadati > Pseudomonadota > Alphaproteobacteria > Rickettsiales > Rickettsiaceae > Rickettsia > Rickettsia amblyommatis. The sequence continues at coordinate 1,309,305 of NZ_CP015012.1, forward strand.
AATTTTTAAAAAATAAGAAATAATATATGCGTTTTATAGAAGAATTTATAAATAAAGGATATTTCCATCAATGTACCGATTTGGATCGGTTAACTGCTATAACGAAAGAAACAAAAATAGCTGCGTATATAGGTTTTGACTGTACTGCTACATCACTCCACATCGGTAGTTTAATGCAGATAATGATTCTGCGATTGCTTCAGCAGCACGGGCATAAGCCTATTGTAATTATCGGCGGCGGTACGAGTAAAATCGGTGATCCTACTTGGAAAGACGAAGTGCGCAAAATTTTAAGCAAAGAAGATATAGCTAAAAATGCCGAAGGTATTAAAAAATCTTTGTCGAAGTTTATCAAATTCGGTGACGGTAAAAGTGATGCTATTATGCTGGATAACGCAGAGTGGTTAGATTCGTTCAATTATCTAGATTTTCTACGGGATTTCGGTAGCTATTTCTCGGTAAACCGTATGCTGACTATGGATTCGGTAAAACTAAGGCTTGAGCGTGAGCAGCATTTAAGCTTCTTAGAATTTAACTATATGTTATTGCAAGCCTATGATTTTTACTATTTAAGCAAGCATTACAATTGCAGCTTGCAGCTTGGCGGTAGTGATCAGTGGGGCAATATCGTAATGGGAGCGGATTTAATTCGTAAAATAAGCAGCAAAGAAGTATTCGGTATGACGACACCGCTACTTACGACTAGCTCCGGTGCTAAGATGGGCAAGACTGCTGCGGGAGCGGTATGGCTTAATGAAGATTTGCTAAGCCCGTATGATTATTACCAATATTGGCGTAACTGCGAAGATGCCGACATAGTTAGATTTGCCAAATTATATAGCGAGTTCACTCAAGAAGAGCTTAATAGGTTTGAGAGTTTAGCGGCAGAAGATATTAATGCAGCTAAAAAACAGCTTGCTTATGAGCTAACTAAGCTGTGTCACTCGGAGCAGGCAGCAAAATCAGTTCTAGAAACTGCAGTAAAGCTATTTGAAGAAGGACAAATCAATGAGAACTTACCTACCGTTGTTTTAGAGCAGGAAGTATTACAAGCAGGTATTAGTGCATATGAATTATTTCATGAAGCAGGGCTTGCTACTTCTAAATCGGAAGCACGCAAGCTTATAAGAGGGAATGGTGCTAAGATAAATGATAGATTAGTTGAAGATGAAAATATGATAATTAACACTAATTTCTTACTCGATAAAAATGTTATAAAGCTCTCTGCCGGTAAGAAAAGACATATATTGGTTAGGGTTTGAATATTTTTCTAGATTACCATGCTCCCTTCAGTTGCAGCATTATTGTATGGCTCAAATATATTATGTCTAATTGAAACTGCAACTTTCAATTAGACAAATTGTATATTTTCTATCTCATGAGCCCTTATAACATAAGTTAAATTCAAATTTAAACCGTAATGGCTAAAATAAGGCTTGATGAATATTTGCTGCAAAAAGGTTTTGTAACAGATATTACCATAGCACGAAGCTTGATTATCCAAGGTAAAGTACATAATAAGCATGAGCAGTTAATTAAGCCTGGGATACAGGTTAATATAAATGACACCGACATTAAGGTAAAGCTACCAAAACATCATTATGTTTCAAGAGGGGCATTAAAATTAATTGCCGCTTTGGATTATTTTAAAATTGATCCCGAAAATTTAGTTTGTATTGATATCGGTAGTAGCACCGGCGGTTTTACAGAAGTGTTACTTGAGCGTAAAGCAAAATTAATTTTTGCCGTAGATGTCGGTTATGGCGAACTTCATCCTAAATTACGCGACAATCCACACATTAAGGTGCTTGAGAAGACTAATGCACGATATTTAACCGATAAACAAATAATAACGAAGCCTGATTTAATTGTTTGCGATGCCAGCTTTATTAGTTTAACTACTATATTACCGACTGCACTAAATTTAGTTAAAGAAGATTGCATGCTTATTGCTTTAATAAAACCGCAGTTTGAGGTCGCAAAGCATGAAATAGAGCAGGGAGGAATTATTAAAAATCCTCTCTTACATCAAAAAGTATGCGATAAAATCAAAGATTGGCTTGAGAAAGAGCATAATTTTAAAATATTTGGTGTAATAGCAAGTCCAATACTAGGAGCTAAGGGGAATCAAGAGTTTTTAATATGCGGAAAAAGAAAAACGGTTATTTTTCTATAATTTATCCTTAATTTGAATTGTTTTAGTAATCATTGCATCTTCTAATGTATAATTATTCAATGTTTTTATAAATGCTTCACTTGCTTCTTTAATAAAATGTTTAAATTGGCATGAATTTGTAATTCTGCAGCTATTAGTATTTTTATTGAAACATTCTACTATATCCATATTAGGTTCTAATTTTTCTATTATATCTCCCAACTTCATGGAAGAAGGGCTAAATGCTAGCTTAATTCCTCCTCCTTTTCCTTTACTACTATTAATATATCCTAATTGTGCTAATCTATGAATCACTTTTATCAAATGATTAAGGGAAATATTATTATAGTACTCTGATATCTCTTTTACACTACAAATTCTTTCCGGTTTTGAAGCAAGATATATAAGGCTACGTAATCCGTAGTCGGTAAAACTTGTTAACTGCATAAAAATTTTATTTATTTTTACCTTGAATATACAAAAAAAACGTCTATATAAGTCTAGTTATAGTTACTATAATATGTATTTTAAACGCATATTTAAAAGTTATATTATTAAAAAAGGAGTAATCATGTCTAGAACAACTATAGTGAGAGAAATAAGAAAAGCTGCTGAGCTATTTAAGAATTTTGATATTACTAAATCTTTAAATTTTTATGGAAATTTAGCTACTAAATATGAAGTAGTGGTTTAATAGTAATCGTTTTAATACTGAAAAACCTGAGAAAGGAATACAGCCAAATGCAATGAAAAATTTTTTAAATCTTACCGGCAGTAGTATTCTAAAGGTTTTAAGTTCATATAGCAAAACAGATGAAGTAGATCTTTTAGAAGTGATCCAATCAGCATTAGAGAATGATCATAAATTTAAAAGGGCAGTATCAAAAATTGTTGGTATACATGTAGGGCGTAATATTCCTTCAACGTTATATCAACCTGTTGCTGAAGAGCTTATATCAAATGTAGATTAGGGTAACAGGCTGGTAACGGCAATATTAAATATAGTAGGAAAGCATTTTGTAAGTGCTGAAAAGAAGCAATATGATGAATTAAAAGCAAAGTATAATATAGAGAGTTTTGAAAGTCATAAAATAAAAATCGAAATAGAAAGTACTGATAAAAATACGGCAAAAATAAAATTTTATAGACAAAATGAACAAAAAGTAATACCGCACAAACATGGGCAAATTATTACTGTTAAAGTAGGAGAAAAATACAGTGAATTTACAGTTATAAAAACCGGTCATGATGAAGAAGGTCATTATTATGAATCTTAATAAAGAAAAATCCTAATGGAACTGTAACAAATTATCTATTTGATTCTGAAAATCAGCTGGTAAAAGTACACCATTCATATATTGAATCGGATATAGAAAACAATAAAGATCTCGTTCTTATCAGCGGCGGGTCGGGAGAAAGCCATTCTATTTCTAGAATTAATAGTATAACAAATGAAGAAAATGTTAAGCTTCCCGCCGTTATGCACATTATTCACTCTACTAGAAATAAAAACAGTGATACATTTCAATTAGATACAGCTGTAAAAAAATTAACTGATATTGCAGCAATATGCGATACTGAAATTCACTATGATAAATTTTATACTCAAGATATATAATAATATTAATGAGAACGATAATATACATTATCATACCGGTAGAATAGCTGAAGAATTTTTATTAGGCATTTTAAAAGGTGAAACTGATGAAATTTGTGGTCCTCATTCTTTTAACGATCATGTGCAGCATATATTAGAAGCGAAAATGGGGGTTATGTATACTCAGATTCATGTAGAAGCATTTTGTTCATCAGGAGGAGAACTATGATCCATCTCTAAGCGGACAAGAGGGATTATCGAGTATTTGCCCATTTATAAATTTATAAATATGTAGTTTTACAAAAATATAAAGTTAAATATTGCTTATATAGTCTAATTAGTGTATTTTCGTTACGGATAAGCATTATAAAAATTATAGATAGGATAGGTGGGTTGTTTATCCCACCTTTTTTGTTATAAATATCAAATATGCAAACTATTGAACAACAAATAACAAACATAATAGAAGAATCCTTGACGGATATGGGGTTTGAGTTAGTTCTTGTTAAGTTTAAAGGTGTTAACCCTAAAGTAGTCGAGATATTGATTGATAGTTTAAACGGCGAAAGAATATCTGTGGACGATTGTACTAAAGCAAGTAGGACTATCTCCGCTATTCTAGATGTTGAAGATTTAATAGAAGCTGCATATTCTTTAGAGGTAGCATCAAGCGGTCTTGAACGTCCGTTAGTAAAGTTTGAAAATTATAATAGATTTTTAGAAAGAGAAGTTAAAATCAAACTTAAAGAATTATTGAACGGCAAAACTCGTTATCAGGGTAAAATAATTAAAGCCGAAAATAATACAATATATTTAAAATGTGAAGAACAAGAAGTACTAATTGATTATGATTTAATTAAAAATGCTAATCTAGTTTTAACTGAAGAAGTATTTAAAAAATTGCTAAAGCAATAAGAGATAATGTATGTCTAATATAGGTAATGTAGAAATTTTACAAATTATAGATTCTGTAGCCCGTGAGAAAGGAATATCAAAAGAAATTTTGATTTCAACGGTTGAACAAGCGGTACAAGCAGCAGGACGAAAAAAATACGGTAATGAATATAATATTAAAGCTCAGATAAATAGGAAAACCGGTGAGATAAATCTTTTAAGGATCTTAAAAATAGTGGAAGATGTAGAAGATTACTTAACGCAAATCTCACTTGAAGAAGCTTTAATAAAGAATCCGGAAGCTAAAATCGGTGATGAGATATATGAATATTTACCGCCGATTGATCATGCTAGAGTATCGGCTCAAGCTGCAAAACAAGTTATAACTCAACGTGTTATAGAAGCTGAACGTGAAAAACAATATCATGACTTTAAAGATAGAAAAGGCGAAATTATAAACGGGATAGTTAAGAGAATAGAATACGGTGATATAATAGTTGACTTGAGTCGTGCTGAAGCAATAATAAAAAAAGATCAATTAATTAAGGGTGAGAATTTTAAACCTAATGATCGTATAAAAGCATATGTACAGGATGTAAGGCAAGAAACAAAAGGACCGCAGATTTTCTTGTCTAGAGTAGATAACCAGATGCTAGTTAAACTATTTAAGCTAGAAGTACCTGAAATTTTTGAAGATATTATTCAAATAAAATCAGTAGCACGTGATCCCGGTTCAAAAGCAAAAATAGCGGTATTTGCTTCGGATAGTAGTATAGATCCTGTAGGTTCATGCGTAGGTATTAGAGGTAATAGAGTAAAAGCCGTAACAAATGAATTAAACGGAGAGAAAATTGATATAGTATTATGGAGTAATGATCTTGCACAGTTTATAGTTAATGCTCTTGCACCGCTTGCACCTGGGGAAATCACAAAAATTTTGATTGATGAGGATAGGCATAAGGTAGAAGTAGTAGTTTCACAAGAAAATCAAAGTATTGCAATAGGTAGAAGAGGGCAGAATGTTCGTTTAGCTTCTCAGCTTACAGGTTGGAATATCGATATAATGACCGAAGAGCAAGAATCAAAAAGAAGAAATGAAGAGTTCTTAACTTCTACGGAATTATTTATGGAAGCTTTAGATGTTGAAGAAGTTATAGGTCAGCTTTTATCGGTAACGGGATTTAATTCAGTAGAACAAATTGCTAGTAGTGAGATTAGTACTTTAACAAGAGTCGAAGGCTTTGAGGAAGAACTTGCCGTAGAGATTAAAAATCGAGCTATTAATTATGTCGACCTTAAGAATGAAAAGATTATCAAAAAGCTAGAGGATCTAGGAGTTGAGCAAGAATTAATAGATATATTAGAATTATCGCTTGAATTAATATTAAAATTTGCCGAATATGGTATAAAGACCATAGAAGATTTAGGAGAGATGAGCGTAAATGAATTTAAAAATTTAGCTCCAAATTCTAATATAACGGATGAAAATATTAAATTGCTGATTCAAACTGCTAGACAGCATGGTGAATTGAAGGATAGTTAGTTGGTTGAATGTAGGGTGTATGTCATTCCTGCGAAAGCAGGCATCCAGAATAAATAGCTTAGTAATTAGGGCGTCCTTGAAAAATAAATCTATAAAAACAAGTTTTTTTATAGATGGATGACATAAACAAGCCATGCGAGCAAACGCCGCTTTTAGCTAGGAATGACATAATCAAGTAGTAGACGGAAAAAACAGAAACACAAAGGTTTTAAATATGACGGATAACCAGGAAATCAAACCCAAAAAGTTGACACTTGGCAATTCAAAATTATCGCTTAATAAGTCTTTTGACTCTCTTACAGGAGCTCAAAGCTTTGTTAATGCTAAATCTAAAACGCTAGTAGAAGTTAGAAAAAGCTCTACCGGTAGTGCTACTACTACCCTTTCATTAAATAAAGAAAGGAATAGCTTAGATCAAACTGTTATTGATGCTAATAAGGAAGAATTTAACAGACGTTTATCTGTTCTTAAAAAAGCTGCTGAGCAATCTAAATTAAATGACCCTTCAAAAATAAGCACTTTAAGTAAACTTGCAAGTATTAACCAGTCTGCTAACTCAAAAGTAGAACCGCTAGAAACTGATAAAGAAGTTGAACAAAAACAGCAAAATACCGAAGAAAATAAAGTAGAAGTTAGTGCTAAAATCGTTCAAGATGATGAAGATATACCGTCACAAATACCTAAAAAGAAAGGAGAAACTTTTGTAAAGTCTCCTTTAGTAGGAATGCGAACACGTTACGGTATAGAATTAGAGAAAGAATTAGATAAAACAACAGATAGTAAAATAGTCGCACCAAAAATTAAGCTAGAAGAGCCAAAAAAATTCAAAAAAGCCGATCTTTTCAATATGCTTAGTGACGATGAAAGCGGCAGCGGTAGAACTAGAAGTCTTGCGTCTATAAAAAGAGCTAGAGAAAAAGAAAAGCGTAAATTAGTATCACAAGCACCTGAGAAAGTATATAGAGAAGTGACGATCCCGGAAGTTATCGGAGTCGGCGATCTTGCAAATGCTATGTCTGAAAGAGTGGCTGATGTAATTAAAGAATTAATGAAACTCGGTATTCTTGCAAATGCTAGCCAAACAATAGATGCCGATACGGCAGAACTAGTTGCAACAAATTTAGGGCATACGGTAAAAAGAGTCCAAGAGTCAGATGTTGAAAATGTTTTAATTAGTGATGATAAGGTTGAGGATTTAAGAACGCGTGCTCCGGTTGTGACGGTAATGGGTCATGTCGATCATGGTAAAACCTCATTGCTTGACGCTCTTAAGTCTACAGATATTGCTGCAGGTGAGCTAGGCGGCATTACACAACATATTGGGGCTTATAGAGTAACTCTTGCAGACGGTAGAGCAATTACTTTTATTGATACTCCGGGACATGAAGCTTTTTCGGAAATGCGGTCAAGAGGTGCTAAAGTAACGGATATAGTTATTATAGTGGTCGCAGCAGATGATGGAATCAAAACGCAAACGGTTGAGGCAATTAATCATGCGAAAGCAGCGGGCGTTCCTATAATTGTAGCTATTAATAAGATTGATAAGCCTGATATTGATATTGAGCGTGTAAAGAACGAATTATATGTCCACGAAATTATCGGCGAAGAGGCAGGTGGTGACGTTATGGTTATTCCTATCTCGGCACTAAAGAAAATTAACTTAGATAAACTTGAAGAAGCAATTTTATTAATTGCAGAAATGCAGGATTTAAAGGCAAATCCTTTCGGTTCAGCTGCCGGTGTTGTAATCGAGTCAAAAATTGAACAAGGAAGAGGAACGCTAACCACTATATTAGTTCAGCGAGGTACTTTAAGAAACAGTGATATTATAATAGCTGGTACTTCTTACGGTAAAGTTAAAAAGATGACTAATGATAAGGGACTAGAAATAGTAGAAGCAACTCCGTCTGTTCCTGTAGAAATTCAGGGTTTAAATGGAGTGCCTTGTGCCGGCGATAAATTTAACATAGTACAAAATGAGAAACAAGCAAAAGATATAGCCGAATATAGAATGCGTCTTGCTAAAGAAAAAAAAATATCTATTGCACCGCGTTCAAGTTTAGAAGATTTATTTTTAAAAGCTTCCGGTAATAGTAAAATTAAGGAATTACCTTTAATTATTAAAGGTGATGTTCAAGGGGCGGTTGGAGCTATTTCAGGTAGCTTATTAAAATTACCGAGTGATGAGATAAAGCTTCGTATACTTCATAGCGGCGTAGGTCCGATAACGGAATCCGATGTATCTCTTGCACATGCTTCTTCGGCTATTATTGTCGGCTTTAACGTTAGAGCAGGGGCAAATGCCTTAACTGCCGCAGAAAGAGAAAAAGTCGATATTCGATATTATAGTATAATATATCATTTAATTGATGATATAAAAGCCATTATGAGCGGTATGCTTGATCCGATCGTTAGAGAGCAGTATATCGGAAGCGCAGAAATTAGACAAATATTTAATATTACCAAAGTCGGCAAAATCGCTGGTAGCTATGTAACTAAAGGGATGATTAAGAAAGGAGCGGGTGTACGCTTATTACGTGATAATGTAGTCATTCATGAAGGAAAACTCAAAACTGTAAAACGCTTTAAAGATGAAGTTAAAGAAGTGAGAGAAGGATATGAATGTGGTATAGCATTTGAAAATTACGAAGACATTAGAGAAGGAGACACAGTTGAAGTTTTTGAGCTAATTCAAGAACAAAGACAATTATAATATACTCGTTGAACTTCAAAAATTGGCTACATTATCATACAAGTACTGCGGCGTTGTTGCATGGATACTACTAAATCGTCATTGCGAGTAGTCGTAGATTGCAGGGCAATCTCATGAAATAATAACAAACTCCTGAGATTGCTTCGTCAAAATTTGCAATTTTTCCTCGCAATGACGAAAAGTTAGAACCACGCAACAACGCCCTGCTTTCGCAGGCATGACATTTAGTAGAATATCCCTTTTTGATAAATTAATCAATTTTAAGTAAAATATAATAAAAAGTTAATAATTATTAGCCTTTATCTTGACCTCCTCATAATTTCTATTATAATGCGGCAAAGTTGATTATTATAATCAGAAGTGAGGAAGAATTATGGCAATAACATCAATTTTTAATAAGTTACAAAATTTAATCCCATATAATACTGCTCCAAAGTCAGCCTCCTATCTTGCTAACGATGAATTTGAGTTTATAGCTTCTCCAAAGCAAACTACTAATCAAGAAGAAAATACTGATTTTTTAGCAACGTTAGATAATTCAATTAAGCAGTATGACGAAAAAAGTGCAAGGTGTAATAAAAAAATAGTAGAAGTTCAAGCTAAATATCCTTTTTTTAATTCTAAAATACTCTTCCAAGAAGCAGTAAAAGGTCAGCCAGATACTCTAGGCATCTCTCAAATCAGATTTACAGATATTTTAAATGAGCTTGATGGTGGTGAAAAAGTAACTAATACACCTAAAAGTAAAGGTTTTTTCAGTACATTTAGTTCATCATTAAAAACAGTTTATGATTTTGGAGTAAAGAGTTTTAATATTATAAAAAATACATCTAGTATTCTTTCTGCTAAAGTTGCTGAAACTTTTAATTTTGTGAGTAATAAAGTTTTTGCTTATTTAAATAATAATGCTGAAGAAACATTTAATCTCTTAGATCAACTTGAAACTCTTGCTGATAATGAGTTAGTAGAAGAAATTTTAAACACGTCTGAAAATGAATTAGATGAAGTTTTTGAAAAGATGACATATAAAAAATTGGTAGAATTAATTAATAATATTTCCGATGAACAAGCACACAAATTAGTTAATTATATTTTGCCGGAGCATTTTGAAAAATTAATGAAATTTATTCCATTAGATAAATTAAATACATATATAGATACTACCCTTTCTTTAGAAGAGCTTACCGAGCAGGAACTAAAAAAATTATCAGATGAGGATATTTCTGATGAACAGCTTGAAAATATAATTATTTTAGCAGGAGAAGAGAAACTTACAGAAAATTTTGATATTATTCCAAATAAAAATTTAGTAAGAATCATGAGTAATATTTCAAATGATAAGCTAGCAACAATAATTTCTCACGCCTCAGATGAAAGTCTAGTAAGAATCATTGATATTATTGACTTGGATAATCATGATTTATCGAAATCATTAGTTGGGCAAATAATAGCCTTAATACACGACAAGAAATGTATAAAGCAAGAATCAGGTGCAGTATCTGATCATGATTCCGGATTCTCTGATTGTGAAGATGAAGTATTAGACAATCAAGTAGAACACTCTAATAGTGATTTTACTATAAGTTATCAGGTGGAATTATCTTATAATTATTTTGGAGTCTTTAATTATGAAGATGATGTAGTATACGTATAATAAAGCTCTTATGTCATTTCGTTGATTACAGAAATCCAGTAAATGGATTCCTACTTTTAACTAGGAATGGCATAATTGATTGCGATTTTAGCATCAGGAGGGCGTATGTATAGTGGCTCGATAGAGCTATTTAATTTTATATCGCTCGACAATCTACTAGCAATATATCTACAGGTAACCCAAGCTTTAACTCGTGCAAAACGTGGCAAGGTTATTATATTCGGCAAATGCATAATTTGGTGATATATAAATTCAAGTCCGCTACCGCAACAAACTATATTCCCTTTCTCATTTGTAAGCAGTTTTATAGCATACTCGAAATCTATCAACAACGGCTCTTCTATTTTTCCTGATTTATAAAAAACTTGCATATAAAGCTGTGAGCGATAAGCGTTTAAAAAGACATATATTTTATCATAATCTTTAACTTGAGTTATGGCTCTAAAATAAGCATATTCAAAATTGCTAACCGCTACTGATTTAATATTCTCCTTGGAAAATAATATACCTTGAGCACTAGCAAGTCCTATTCTAATGCCGGTAAAGCTACCGGGTCCGTTAGTTACCGCTAAATAATCTAAATCATCATATGAACATTTAGCTGATTTCATCACGTCTTCTATCATCGGCATTAAATTTTCTGCTTGCATAGAAGGACGTAATTCTTCTATACATGCAAGGATATTCTCATTTTCGGATATTGCTACCGATGCAGTATTATTAGCTGTGTCAAATGCTAGTATTTTCATAGATTATTATTTGAATAAGTCACTATGTGTACCGGTATGTATATAGCGTACCGGGAAATTTTTGAAAAGTCCTTATGTCATTCCTGCGAAAGCAGGAACCCAGGCTAAAAAAATCTTGATTTCAAAGATTTTTTTTATTATATTACTTTCTTCTTGAGTAAAGCTTCTTAAAAGCTTTACTCAACTGGATTCCCGCATTCGCGGGAATGACATGGAATAAAATAGTAGAGGTTTGCAGAATCATATTAAATTAAGCTTTTTATACATTTCTTTATACGAAGAATATTTATTAATATTTAAACCTTTTGCTTATTCTTCTAATATTTTTATTGATTCTGCACTTAATTCTTTTTCCTGTTCTATTTTATGATATATCGCTTCTCTTACAAAATGCATAATAGTATCATTTTTATGTGCAGTGTGAACTTTAAGAAAATGATGTAATTCGTTTGGTATATCTATGCTTAGTCTAGTCATATTACATACTTATTTAAGTAATTACTTAAGTAAGTATATCATAAAATAAGAAAAATAAAAGTAAAAATATAGTCTCTAAAAATTATTTAAAGTATATTCAATAAAAGTTTGGCGTGCTTCAACCTGTCTATTATTATGAAATAAATATCTATTAAAAAAATAGTTTGTTAGAGCTAAAGCTTGCCGTTTTTCTTCTAATGTAATCTCACTATTATCTGAAAGTAAAAATCTTGGTAACATCAATAATTTATCTTTATAAGGTTTTCCTACTTCATATGATAATGCTCTAGCTGATTTAGGTGATACATAGATTAAATCAGTTGTAACATGGCTCACGCCGCACTTGGTAAGATCAAGCTTATAACCCGTCTCGGCAAGTAAAGCTAGCTCAAAATTAATATAATCACGAAAACAAAAATTCTTTGATAAATTATCTAAATAGTTAATTAGAAATGAAAAAAATTTAGAATGTTCTTCTCTTTCATGAAGTAACTCTTTGATTAAAGATATAACGGAATTAAAGGCATATAATTTAGTTTTATTTGTGATAAAATAACCGGTGTAAGATTTAATGAGTTCACATTTAGCCATGCCAATATGTTCATGTAATCTTGCGTGCCAAAGAAAATCTACAATATTTCCTTCTTGATATATAAATTTACTTTTTCTAGAAAATTCTTTTACAACTCCCGAATATAAACCATGATTTTTAGTAAAAACCGTAATAATAAATGTATTTTCTTTCAAAGGTTTTTTAGCAATTATTACTCCTATATCTTTGATATTCATGTTTTTTTTATTAAATTTTCGTCATTGCGAGGAAATTGCATAGCAATTGACGAAGCAATCCAGTAAAAATGCTAATTTTTAGCATTTTTTTAATTATTTTCTGGATTGCCGTGCTTCTTTCAGTCGCTCGCAATGACGGTTTGATATCCGTACAACAATCCCCTAGCTTCCTCAGAATTCCCTGTATATGATATATTCTTATACCCTAGTTTGATTGCAGTAAATAAAGCAGCGTGATCCTCTCCTACATTTACGGTAAGATCTAAAACTTTTTCCGGAAATTCTTTACTTAGAGTTTTAAACATGTAATCAATTGCTAGCATACCGTAATATTTTACGCTAGAGGCATGATTTGTTAATATCAGCTGCTCTTCTACACTAGATAAAAAATTACGTGCTTCTTCCAAATTGCTTATTTCATAAACTATACTCATTTAATTATCTCTTTTAGGTCCTTTAAATGTGAGACAGAAGATATAAAGTCATACGTTAAATTTTCAAATTTAGAGCAGATAATCTTATTAAATCCAAGTTTTACGGCTTCTTTTATTCTTGTTTCTGCTTTTGCGGTTTTTCTTATTTCACCCGATAAGCTTATTTCGCCGAAAAAGACGCTATGTTCGGGTACAGGTTTGCCGGTTGTAGCAGATATTAAGCTCGCTGCTACTGCTAAATCAGAAGCAGGATCGGCAATTTTAAGTCCTCCCGCAATGCTTAAATATACCTCATAATTAGCAAGATTAAGTCCTATCCTACTACTAAGCACGGCAAGTATCATTGATAACCTATTAACATCCCAGCCCACCGCAGAGCGTCTAGGAGTTACCATATTTGAGGGTACTATAAGGGCTTGTACTTCCATAAGTAACGGTCTTGAACCTTCGATTCCTGCAAAAATAGACGTACCTATAACGTTCTGTTCTCGCTTCATTAAAAATAGTTCAGACGGATTTGTTACTTCAATAAGTCCGCTGCCGCTCATCTCAAATACTCCTATTTCACCCACACCGCCAAAACGATTTTTATATGAGCGTAAAATACGGAAATGATTATTATGATCTCCCTCAAAATATAGCACGGTATCAACTAAATGTTCAAGTATCTTAGGACCTGCTAGTTGTCCGTCTTTAGTGACGTGACAGCTTAAGAAAATAATGATATTGTTTTGCTTAGCATAATTAACAAGCTCATTTGCACATGTACGAATTTGCGAAACAGTGCCTGGAGGCGATGATAATTCTTTTGTGGTAATTGTTTGAATAGAATCAATCACTATTAAATCAATATTATTTTTATTAGCTTCTATACTCGTAATAATATCTTCCAAATTAGTAGCTGCTAAAATATTGGTATTATAGTTAGTTAGGTTTAGCCTTATGGCCCTTAATTTTATTTGGTCTAACGATTCTTCGCCCGTTATATATAAGCAATTCATCTTTGATGCAAAGTGACTTGCTGCTAGCTGTAGTAACAAAGTAGATTTGCCTATACCAGGGTCTCCTCCTATTAATATAGCAGAACCAAGCACTAAACCGCCGCCTAGTACTCTATTTAATTCACCTATAGGGGTAGGGATGCGTAACTGCTCGGTTACATGCCCTGAAAGTTTATCGAAGTCTTGCTTGCTACCGACTTTAACAATTGCTTGATTTGCACTTACTATCTCTTCGACAATACTACCCCATACACCGCAATCAAAGCACTGCCCTAACCATTTAGGACTAATATTTCCACAGTTAGAACATATGTAATGCTTTTTGGTCATGTTTGTTTTTTAATGTCTTGTTACGCGGTTCTATGTCATGCCCACGAAAGCGGGAATGACGGTAAAGCTCAAAACCAACAGCTTACTCTTACCATATAGTTTTTCACGTATCATTTCAATATTTTCATCTAAAACATAATCATCTGTTTTAGCCATCTCAATAACTATAATAGCACCGTCTTTGAGCCAATTATTTTTTATCAGCCGTTTCATTACTTTAGGCACTATATTTTGATGATAAGGGGGGTCTATAAAGACAAGATCAAATGATTTATTAGACATCTTCCCAAACTTCGCTTCTAGAGGTAATTTAGACGTCGACCCGGTACTCGCATCCTCACGTACTAGTGTGTACACTGCGGTGCTGCGTTCCGTGTCTCCTTTAGATCCCTCTCTATAAGCTGGTTTAAAAAGATGTCTAGTAGCTTTCGGTAGATTTAAAGCATTAATATTAACGAAATTAACATTATTTTCAATGTTTAGAGATTTAGCAAATCCTTCTGCTATTTTTAATGATGATGTATCAATATCAATTAAGGTAGCAAAGCCTGCTCCTCTTGATAGGCTCTCAAAAGCAAGACTACCGCTACCGGCAAATAAATCGAGAATGTGAGTATTTTCGTTAAATAATTTATTACCGGTAAACTCACCGGAGGTTAATATACTAAATATTGCCTCTTTGAGCTTACCGGTGGAAGGTCGATATTTGATATTTTTAGCGGTAGGTATAATTTGGTTTCTATATTTACCAGATATTATTTTTAACACTTATTTCGTTAGATGCTTCTTTTGTTAAGCTTGATTTTTTTTCCGTCTTTTATTTTTGTGGCAAATCCTTTGCCTTTAGTGTTAGGCTTAAATTTTGCTGCGAATGTATTAGATTTTGCTTGTTGTTTTTCTACAGTTTTATCTTTTTTTTCTTTTATTTCTACTTTTGGTGTTTCTTGGTTTAAATTATTTTGTGCTTGTTTTAAAAGATCTTGTTCTTTAGCTTTATTAATATTATTATTTACATTATTTAAATTTTCTTCCCTTTCTTTAGATTTTTCTGTCTCAGCTTTTTGTCTTGCTTGTTGTTTTTCTGTTACTAATTCATCAATATTTTCAGGAGGCGGTGCGATATATTTATCTATACTACTAGTTAAGTTTTCACATAACTTCTGAAGATTGCGTAAAGGTTTTTGAATAAGTTTATAAGTGCCGGCAGCGACTAACCCTCCGGCCAAAATACCTGCTCCTAGAATGACAGCTTTAGTAGTAAGGGCCGTGCCGGTAACCAATAACACAGGCATTGCTACGAAAGGTGCAGCTGCTAATGCAAGACCCGCTACTACGGCAAGTCCTACTAAAAATGTTTTACTTGCTAAAACATTTGTTACGTAGCTAATTCCTGATGTAGTACTTTTAGCAAGTTTTGTACAAAGCTGTCCTACTCCGGTTTTCAGAAACCAACCGCTTTTCTCTCTTGTACGAATTTTATCTTGTAATTTAGCATGTTCGTTAATATTGACAGATGTTTTTTTACCGTCTTTATCTTGATGATCTAAATCCCCTTTAGCCTCACCTTTAGTATCATGCATTTTTGTAGCATCGTTGATTTTTGCTTTATCAAAATCTGCTCCTTCTTGATTAATTCCAGCTAGATTTGCTGCTTTTAGATTCGCTTGTTTTAGATTTACTTCTTTAAATATAGCCTCGGCTGCCGCCACTGCTTGCATATCGGCATTTTCCAACACTGCTTTAGTGAAATCAGCTTTAGTAAGGTCGGCACGCTGCATAATTGCATTTTTAAAGTTAGCTTCCTTAGCATTAATATTTTGAGCAATAGCATCCGAAATATTTAATCCTTCGGCTTCTGCTTTTTCTAAAGTAGCATTACTTAACTTAGCAAATTGTGCAGTTGCATTAGTAAGCGTAGCGTTTGTAAGATCGGCATATTCAAGATTTGCTTTATCAAGCTGTGCTTTTGTTAAATCAGCGCTCTTAAGTTTAATACGCTGCATTATAGCTTCTCTTAAGTCAGCTGCTTTTAAAGAAAGTATATTTTCAAATTCAGCATCGCTAAAATAGGCATTTCTTGCAGTTATGCCTTGCATGTTACATTGTTCTTTAAATTTTGCTTCTAATGCATGTGTTTTATTCATAAAAACATTTTCAAGATCAGTAGAAACGATATTTGCTTGATCTAGAAGTGCATTATTTAAAACTACCCCCTGCATTTGAACTCTTTGCATATCTGCATAAGCAAGCGATATACCGGTAAGATTAGAATTTTTCCATTCTGAATCTTTAATAATTAACTTTTCGGCATCGGCATTAACCATCATAACCGCATTAAATTTGCTATTTGTTATCTCTACTTCAGATAAATCTACTTTAGGCATGTAAGCTCTCGACATATCACTATTTTCAATTTTGCTATTTTTAAGATCAGCAAAAAGAAATCCTGCGTTACGAGCTGTAACATTTTGAAAAACGGCATTTTGTAAATTAGCTCCTTCAAAATTAGTAAAATCTAAATTACAATTTGAGATTTTGATATTCTCTAAGTTGGCTGAAGCAAATAATGTATTCTTCAGGTTAAGATTAGTAAGAGTTGTACCTGATAAATTAATCGCTGAAAGATCAGGAACTATATTTAAATCTTCTGAAAGATTTTTTTGCTTTCTAACAAATTCGGTAAGAGATAATTTTGTATTGGATTGTTTTGCTGCTTCAGCTAAATATAGATCAAATTCGGCAGCAGTTAATTTTATATATTCTTTCGGTATATCTCGCTCTTTGGCAGTCGAACCTATAATATATGATGGGTCTAGTTTTATTTGTATTTCTTCGTCTTTTAACTGCTCA
Organism: Rickettsia amblyommatis; assembly: GCF_002078335.1. Lineage (NCBI taxonomy): Bacteria > Pseudomonadati > Pseudomonadota > Alphaproteobacteria > Rickettsiales > Rickettsiaceae > Rickettsia > Rickettsia amblyommatis. The sequence continues at coordinate 1,326,491 of NZ_CP015012.1, forward strand.
AAAATACCATCTAAACCCTTACCGCAGAACATTCTCAGATTATCTAAAGCATATACTTCAGTTTCTAATTTATTTACTTCATACTGTAACTTGTTGATTTTTTCTAGTGCATTTTGTCGGTTTCTAGCAATCGTTTCTGCACTATTCCAAAAAGCATTTAAAAGATTAGTAGCAATCCCAGGATTATCTAAATTTTGCTTTAGAGTTTCTAACTCTTCTTGCTTAGTCTTTAGCTCTTTTGATGTGATTTCCCATAAAGTTTTTTCGTCTTCTCCAGCTAAAATATATTTCTTTTTCTTCGTAGCTTCATCTATCACTATTTCTTTGATACGTTCTTTTTCTAAATCTTTATCTATATATTGATTTAATCTTTCAAGATCTGAAAAAGATAGTTTTATATCTCGTATTTTATCTTTGAGATTGGGGATTTTATAGTTATCATAATCATAATCTTTATAATTAAAATCTGTATAATGAAGATTTGCTCCTCTAAAGTCGGTACCGATAAATGTACAATCATTAAATTTTACATTTGTTAAATCTGAATCACATAATATGGTATTTGTGAAGTCACAATTATTAAATACGGCATCTGTTAGTATTGTACCTTGGAAATTAGCATTGGCTAAATCTGCGTTAATTTCCATATTTTCTAAACTAGTAATGATAATTTTATCATTATCTTCAGCGAAATATTTATTTTTGATAAAATCATTTAGCGAGACACTAGGGTTATCTTTTATATAACCAAGGTAATCGTTTAGGTCTTTTTCTTCACATTTATATATATTAAGATTTGTCATACGTATTCTATATGATTAGTTAAAATGTAATAACACATTACTAATTATTTTTCCAGTATTTTATTATTTATTTCTTTATAATCTCCGGGTTTTAGATTATCTATTGTAAAACTATCATATTGAATCCTAATTAATTTGTTAACTTTTAGTCCAAAATACTCGAATATTCTTCTAACTTCACGATTTTTTCCTTCAAATAAAACTACTTCAAACCAAGCATTACTCTTATTTTGCTTAAGTAATTTTATCGAATGAGGGTTATAAAATATCCCGTCAATTTCTAAATTTTTATAATTACTTTTTAGTAGAATATCAGACTTCCCATATGCCCTAACATGATATACTCGCTTTAACCTACTTGAGGGGCGCTCAAACTGACGAGCTAAATCACCGCTATTAGTTAGTAATAACAAACCTTCGCTATTTAAATCCAGCCTACCTATTGAAATAACACGAGGTAAACCGGTTAGCTGTTCAAACACCGTTTTACGAGATAAAGGATCTTTATGAGTGGTAATTAAACCAACAGGTTTGTAATAAATCCAAAGCCTTGGTGTGTGTATATTATTGATTAATGTGCCGGATACTTCAATTTGATTACTAATATCAACATTTGTAGCTGGTGATAAAATTGTAATGCCGTCTACTTTTACCTGTCCTTCAACTATCAGCTTTTCAGCATCACGCCTAGAACAAACTCCTGCATTACTAATTATTTTAGCTAATCTATGCATTTTTAAATATAGTAAATTTCAATAGACCTCTTCCCAAGCGTCGCTTCTAGAGGTAATTTATACGTCGATCCGGTACTCGCATCTTCACGTGTTTCTATATACGCTGTGGTGCTGTGTTCCGTGTCTCCTTTAAATTCCTCTCTATAAGCTGGTTTGGGAAGAGGTCTAATAAGAATATATAAAAATACCCTTAAAAAGCAATATTAATAATTTTACATAAATTATTAATATAATTATACTATACCGCTACATATGTTTTAACAAAATTATACGAATGTTAATTTTACTTATCAAAACTTTTTATTCTTTAAAATTCTTATCTTCTTTTTTTAGCTGATTTTCTTTTTAGCAAAAATTAAGTCCTTTGCTTTAATCTAAACTTCATTAAATTATGCAAAAACTTATTGGCTCAATCCTGTTAATTTCAGGTACTTGTATAGGTAGCGGTATGATAGCACTACCCATGGTATTAGCAAAATTAGGTATTATAATACCTAGTATAATATTGATGTTTATAATTTGGTTTATAATGTATTATACTTCTTTAATTAACCTAGAGTTTGATCTTCAAGCGGGTCAAGGCTTAATACTTGGGTATTGGGAAAATATTTTTCAGGACATACTGCTCAAATCATCAGTACGGTAAGCCTTAAGCTCCTTTCATATGCTTTACTTGCAGTATTTATTATACGGAGGCTCTTCAATATTACAGAAGTTATTAGCTTTAAATACAAGTATAACTTATATAGGAGCATGGTGTATTATTATTACCTCTAAAGTTAGTAGATTATATAAATCGGGTACTATTTAATCGGATTGCTTATAATAATTGCAATTTTAGTTATTGGACTTGTTTCTATGATTCAGTGGGATAATTTACCGTTATTCTCACCAAATTGTAAAGAAATATCTATATGGGGTGTAGTAACTCCGGTAGTTTTTACTTCATTTGGTTTCCAAGTAATCTTCCATACCTTAACTAATTATTGTAACAAAAATGCTAAAGACGGCGTTTTTATTTGGAAGCTTAATTCCTTCAATAGTATATATAATTTGGACTTGTAGTATTCTTATTGTAGCACATCATAATAATACAACATTTTATCAACAAATGATTACCAGTAATGTAGAAGTCGGAGATTTAATAATTAAGGAATTAAGTAATATAGCAAAATGGCCGTCCGTACAATTATTAGTTTAGATAATTTCAACTCTTGCTATCGTTACATCAATACTAGGAGTAGGGCTATGTGATTCCCTTAAAACTATGTTTATGAATTCGATACCGAATGTAGTAATGCGTAATATGACCGCTTCTATTGTTACTATATTACCAGCTTATATTGTAGCAGTAGTAGTACCTAATGCTTTTATTACAATTTTAGGATTTGCTGGTATGATTCTTGTAATTATTGCAATTTTATTACCGGTTTATCTGTTATATAAAGCAAAGATAAATAATTTATTATCTTAAAACAATATCTAATTATTATATGCGTAATTGTCGAAATGCTTATAATGGGCTATGAACTTGTTAATATAGTAACTAAATAATAAGACTATTTATTATTTATAAATATACTAGTAATATTGAAAAATAGGAATTTTGTAAATATAAATATTATGATAATAGGAAATAATATAGAAACAATCAAACATATAGGAAATAACGGACAAATATCCCTGGGGAAGAAATATGCAGGAAAACAGATACAAGTTTTAACCTTAAGTGACGGTACTATAATAATAAAGCCCGGTAAGTTCATTCCTGATAATGAGATGTGGCTTTATAGGAACAATAATAACGAGATGCTTGATAAAGCAATAGGATGGACAGAAAAAAATAAAAGATAAACATCGTCATTGCAAGGAAGGTACGAAGTAACTGACGAAGCAATCTCGGAAAAATTCCTGAGATTGCCACGCGCACTAACATTCGCTCGCAATGACGATTTGGTATCCACGCAATAATGACGTAAAGCAATTCTGATTTAGTTAGAGTTAAAAGTTCTTGTCTCCAAATTACCAAATTTAGAAAATTGACTATCATAATAAAGCGGAACATTTCCAATTGGTCCGTTACGATGTTTTGCAACAATTATATCGGCAATATTATATACTTTGTTGAGCTTATCTAACCATTCGGCATGTTTAGCATCGCCTGCTGCCGGTTCTTTTCTAGTTAAATAATATTCTTCACGATAAATAAACATTACTATATCAGCATCCTGTTCTATAGTTCCCGATTCTCGAAGATCGGATAGCATAGGTTTTTTATCCTCACGTAGTTCTACCGCTCTTGAAAGCTGAGATAACGCAATAACCGGAATATTTAACTCTTTTGCTATTGCTTTTAAACCTTGGGTTATCTCTGAAATCTCGCTAACTCTATTTTCAGATTTACTTACTCCTCTAATTAATTGTAAATAATCAATAAATAATATACCGAGATTATGCTTGCGTTTCATTCTTCTAGCTCTTGTTCTGATAGCGGAAATAGATAGAGCAGGGGTATCATCGATAAAAAATTGTAATTCCGATAAAGTATTCGCTTCCTTGCGAAGACGGTTATATTTTTCTTCACCTAGAATCCCCGTACGAAGAGAAGTAGAATCAATTTCTGCACACATTGAAAGTAGACGTGTGGTTAGCTGTTCTGAGGACATTTCTAAAGAGAAAAAACCTACTGACTGAATTTCTTGATTATCTCTAATATTTTTAAGACGCATATTATTACAGGCATTAAATGCAAGATTTATAGCAAATGCCGTTTTACCCATCGACGGACGTCCTGCAAGAATTATAAGATCGGAATTGTGAAAGCCGCATAATTTATTATCTAGATCAATCAAACCGGTAGATATACCGATTACATGATCATTATTTTTCATAGCCCTATTAATACTAGCTAGTGACTCTGAAATAGATATACCGATTTTGGTAAAACTTTTTTCATTCAAGCCTTCGCTAGCTAAATCGTAAAGTTTAGCTTCGGCATGTTCAATCTGTTCCTTTGCTGCAACTTCTAATGAAGAATTATAGGCATTATTTACTACTTCTTCACCGATATTTATTAAATTACGCTTTATTGCTAAATCATATATTATTTTACCATAATCAACTGGATTTATTACCATCATTGACATAGTTATCAATTTTGCTAAATACTCCACTCCTTCTACTGCTTGAAATAGTTCATCTTGAGTTAACATACTACGTAAAGTAATAGGTGTAGCTGTCAGCCCTTTTTCAGTAATTTTCTCAATTGCCTTATAGATTTTTTGATGAATAGGTTCAAAAAAATGTTCGTCACGTAAAAATTCTGATACGTAATTTAGTAATTCGTTATTGGTTAAAATTGCCCCAAGTAGCATTTGCTCTGCTTGAACATTTGAAGGTAAAACCCTTGGTATAGGTAAATTATCTTCGTTATCAGCTAATATATTATTTGTTTCGTTATTTATTTTATTACGTGCCATTGTTGTTTGTTAAATTATTATATGGTTTGAAAAAAGAAGCCCTTTATGTCATCCCCACGAGGTATTGTTGCGTGGATACCGAGTAGTCATTGCAAGCAGCCGTAGGCTGCGTGGCAATCTAGGAGAATGATAAAAAAAATTCTGTAAATCAGAATTTTTACTGGATTGCTTCGTCAATTACTTATGTAATTTCCTCGCAATGACTTTAAAACCGATCCACACAACAAAGCCCAAAACAGAACATTTTACATTATTCATCCTTTGCTTCATTTCTACGTTCAGCAATTAATTTATCTACTAAACTTTCTTCCGGTGAAAAATATTTATTAATGATATTACGGGCTTTTTTTAATGCAAGTTTTAATAGTAAAGTTGATACTTTATTGCTCATAACTATCCCAGCGTTTAATTAAATTAGTTTCGATATCGAAAAAATCTAAAACTCTAGTAATAGAATGATTCACTATATCATCTATACTTACAGGGTTATTATAAAAAGCCGGCACAGGCGGCGATATAATGCCGCCGTAACTTGCCACTTTTAACATATTTTCTAAATGTCCGATATGCAAAGGAGTTTCACGGGTCATTAAAATAAGTTTTCTTCTGTCTTTAAGTACAACACCTGCTGCTCTACTAATTAAATTATCTTCTATTGAGTGAGCAATACTTGCTAAGGTCTTCATACTACAAGGGGCTATTATCATGCCTGAAGTTTTAAAAGAGCCGCTTGAAATAGTAGCACCTAAATCTTTATCGTCATAATAATAATTAGCCAGTAGCTTAACTTCATCTATAGAATATTTAGTTTCGAGCTTTATAGTAAGAGCTGCTCCCTCTGAAATAACCAAATGAGTTTCGATATTTTGTTGCTTTAGTACTTCAAGCAAACGAATACCGTATATTGCTCCTGAAGCTCCAGAAATTGCTATAACAATTTTTGTTTCTTTATTCATCTAGGTTTCTATAATTTATCAGTTTAGTATATAATAATAAAAAAATTATAAAATACATTATATATGCGAATAGCAAAAATATTATTACCGGTAGCAAAATTATTTCCGCTAGATTATTTAATACCTGAAGATTTAGAGCTAAACATAGGTGATCTTGTGGTAGTGCCTTTTAGAAATAAGGAATTAACCGGCATAGTATGGGAGCTTGTTTCAAATTCCGAGGCAAAAAAAATAAAAACTATTAGAGCGAAAGTACCGTTAAATTTAAATATTACTTCAGAAGTTTTAGAATTAATTCAATGGATGAGTAGCTACTATATGTCAGAGCTTGGGAGCATAGCCAAGTTAGTATTACCTATAGATATTGCTGAAAAACCGATTAAAGTTAAGGAGCAGAAAGTCAATAATAACTTTGTGCTACCTGATTTGTCAGAAGAGCAGAAACAAGCAGTAACAATTTTAAATGAAAGTAATAAGCCAACACTTGTTAAAGGTGTTACGGGATCAGGTAAAACAGAAATATATTTTCATCTAATAGCAGATTACTTAGCAAAAGGCAAACAAGTGCTTGTTATGTTGCCTGAAATTGCTTTAAGTACACAAATTATTAATCGTTTTATAGAGCGATTCGGTTTTGAGCCTATTATATGGAACTCAAGCGTTACCAAAGCTCACAAGAAAATGATTTTAAGAGGTATATTAAGCGATAAAGTTAAAGTAGTAATTGGGGCTAGAAGTAGTTTGTTTTTACCTTTTCAAAATCTCGGTTTAATAGTTATAGATGAGGAGCATGACGATTCCTATAAACAAGATGACGGTATATTATATAATGCTAGGGATACGGCTATCGTAAGAGGTACATTTGATAAAGCACAAATTGTTTTGTGTGCGGCAACACCGTCTATTGAAACGATACATAATATAGAAATGGGTAAATATCAATTGGTTACATTGGTTAATAGATACAAAAATGTCGATTTGCCAAATATAGAAATAATCGACATGACTAAAGAAAAGCTATCTAAGAATTCCTATTTATCCAAGATTCTTATAGAAGCTATCAAAGGTAATTTAGATAATAAAAAGCAAGTCTTATTATTTCTTAATAGGCGTGGTTATGCTCCGCTCATGCTATGCAAAGCTTGCGGTCACAGATTTACCTGTAAATTCTGCTCTTCTTGGATGGTAGTACATAAAGCGACTAAAAAACTTGAATGTCACCATTGCGGTTATCAAAGTAAAATTTTTAGTTCTTGTCCTGAATGTCTAGAGGATGAAACATTAACTATCTGTGGTCCAGGTATAGAGAGAATAGAGGAAGAAGCAAAAGCACTTTTTCCTGAGAGTAAAATTGTGGTGATAAGTAAAGATCATGCTAAAAGCCCGGAAAAAATAGCACAGCTTCTACATCAAATGGAAAATTTAGAAATTGATATTTTAATAGGTACACAAATAATAACAAAAGGTTATCACTTTCCGAATCTTACTTTAGTTGGAGTAATAGATGCCGATCTTGGAAGCAATAATGCCGATCTTAGAGCATCTGAGCGAACTTTTCAGCTACTACATCAAGTAGGTGGTAGAGCGGGTAGAGAAGATAGTAAAGGTGTAGTATATTTACAAAGCTATTATCCTGATAATACAATTTTTAGTTATGTTAAAACCGGTGATGAAGAGAGTTTTTTTGCAAATGAACTTGAAATAAGAAAATCAGCAGATATGCCGCCATTTTCCAAAACAGCATCGGTAATTTTATCAGGTTCCAGTGAGGCTAAAATTCTAGAAATTGCTAGGGATATGGTCCGAATTGCACCAAAAGCAAACGTGAAAATTTTAGGACCGGCAAGATCATTAATGTCAAAGCTCGCTGGTAAATATCGTTACCGGATACTTATTATAGCCGATAAGAAATTTAATTTGCAGAAATATTTAAAATTTTGGCTAAGCCTTATAAAAATTCCTTCTTTTTGCCATCTAAAAATAGATATCGATCCTAAAAGTTTTTATTAGCTTCTATATCTTTCTCCTTTATTCTTCGACGGTGGAACATTAGATGAATGAGGAGAAGGATTGGTAAGAGATTTTTGTATTTCTGCTATAGCTTTTTTAGTATTTTGAGTAGAATTTTTTATAGCCTCTTTATAAAAGCAGCTTTAGCTTTATCTCCGATAAAAGAATATTTTATAAAATTACCAATATTTTTCCAAATAGGATTATTATCCATTTTTGTAGTTTCTTCACACCATTTACCTACCTCTTTCAGTTTTGCTTCAACTTTAACTATAGTAGCTGGATTATATTTATTATAAATCTGAATAATATTATTTATTTTTTCTTTAAATTCAATGTGTTTCCTACTTTGTTTCAAATGAGCAGCTATATCATCATTGTTTACTAATTCTCTAAGATTATCAATTATATCAGATAATTTAGGTGGTTCAGGTAATTTATAATGTTGATTGATTTTTTCAAATTTATCTTTGTATGGATGATTCTTTATTAGATCATCTTCTATAAAAGAAACAAACTCTTTTTGAGGTACGCCTACTTGTTTTATTAGCCGTCCTAATGATTGTTCATAAGCTTTAATAGTAACATAAAGACGCTTCCCTGCCATAGAACCGCTTAATGCTATATAGCGGCTAAATTCCGGAATCAAAGCATCTTTGGTATCAATATTATGATCTTTAAAAAATTTCTCTATTTTCTCTTTTACGGTTAAATTAGATTGTTTTTTAGGTGTTTCTTCCGGTACTTTTGTTTCTTCCGGAGCCGGTTTTGAAAAAATAATAGGCTTTTGGGTTTCAACTTGCGGAGATGGGGTGGTGACAAATATATCAAGTGCTTGGGAATGTGTAATTAAGTCAGTCTGTTTTTTATGTGCCTCGTTCCATGCCTTTATTTGCTCAGAAGTAGGTTTTGGAGGAACAGCTGGTTTTGTATTTTTTGGTGAGTTATTTGACATATTTTTGATTTTTTTCCCACTCTTGTATTCTATCTTTTACTGATTTTGGAATATTATCTTGTGTCATATTAAGCTCCTATGTTTATTTACATCATTAAACAGCTTGCTTAAATTTTTTATAAATTGCAAGCAAACTTTCTTTTTGTAATGCAATATTTTACTATAAGATAGTTAGGTTATATATTAGAACCCAAGTTATTAACTAAAATGAGATATGAATTTTATGTACCCCCATATTAGACTTAGAAGAAATAGAAAAGCTTTTTGGCTTAGAGAGTTAATATCCGAAAGTAATTTATCGGTTAGTGATTTAGTATTGCCTTTATTTGTTGTTGAAGGACATAATGAAAGGCAAGAAATTAAAACTATGCCTGGTATATATCGTTTATCGATTGATCAAATAGTAGAAACGGCAAAAGAAGCAGCAGAGCTTGGTATTAATGTTATTACATTATTTCCGAGTATTGATCAAAGTCTAAAAAGTGACAATGCTGATGAGGCTTATAATTTAGATAATTTAATATGTAGAACTATTAGAAGCATCAAAAACGCTAATATCGATATTGGTATAATATGCGATGTAGCACTTGATCCTTATACTACACATGGTCATGACGGTATTGTGCATCATGGGGCAGTTGATAATGATAGATCAGTAAGAGCTTTGTGTAATCAAGCATTAGTGCTAGCAAAAGCTGGAGTAGATATTGTTGCACCTTCCGATATGATGGATGGAAGAATCGGGGCTATAAGGGAATATCTTGACAAAGAGGGATTTATAAATGTTGGAATTCTTGCTTATGCCGTTAAATATGCTTCAAGTCTTTACGGTCCGTTTCGCGATGCTGTTAAGAGTAATAAAAAGAATTATTTAGATAAATCAAGCTATCAAATGGATGTACGTAATATTAAGGAAGCAATGCTTGAGATTGAGCATGATATAGCAGAGGGAGCCGATATGGTAATGGTGAAGCCTGGTATGCCGTTTTTGGATGTTATTCGTGAAGCGGCAAATAATTTTAATGCTAAAATTTTTGCATATCAGGTTAGTGGAGAATATGCAATGTTAAAATTTGCAGCAGAAGCAGGGGCAATTGATTGGGAGAGAGCTTTGATGGAGTCATTAATTAGTTTTAAACGTGCCGGTGCTACAGGTATATTTACCTATGCAGCTCTTGAAGTAGCTGAAATATTAAAGAACAATAAAATTAAGTAGAAAATGGCTTCTGTCCTTGATATAAAATAATATGTTTTATAATTATATCAAAATTATCAATTTGATGTAAATCATTATAAAGAGGCGAAGATGACGTAAAATAAGAAATCAGTATTTAAAGGTTGGAATTTTTTAAAGCCTAAAGGAGGCGGAGCTAATGAGACAGGAGAGCATGGCGGAGTATATCAAAGCTTAGACGGTAAAATTACGGCGATGATAAACAAAGAGGCTTCAAGCGCAAAAAATATAGCCGAGTTTTTTCTCAAATTTTTGAAACTATAAGTCCTGGAAATGGAGCAAAGGTTAATTTAATTGCTCCTGATGATTTTAATAAATCTAAAGCTGTTGATTCGCAAATATATGTCAAATCTGAATTTTTTGAGAATTATAGTAGCGATATGTATGTGGACATGGATAAACATATGTCTGCTAAAACTAAACCGAGTTCTTGGTTTAGAAAGGACGGCGGTAGACCACTTTTTATAGGGCTAGAAATAAATTATTTAGAACCTTAGAAAATGCTTTTAAGGAAATTAAGTATCAGAACTTTGAAAACATTATGCCGGCAAGTTTATTGATAGGCGATTTTGATATACATGTTGGAAATATAGGAGTTATCAGAGATCAAAACAATCCAAAAACTTTACCTAAATTAGTAAGAATTGATTTTGCTGGTAGTTTTGAAAATAATATATATCCGCATTCAAGAGCTAAACATTTGCCTGGATTAGGTCCCACTAACCATTTTAGAGAATTTCCTTCTAATTTAAGAACAAAAAATCCTAATTTTGCCGATAGCTTACTTGCAGTTTCTAAAATTGATTTAAGCAAAACTATTGATAAAAGTTTTGATGAATTAACTAAATATTATAGTAATGAAGCAATTGCAGAATGTACAAAACAAGCGATGCCAAAGCAATTTAATAATAAACACTCTAAACAAATAACGCCTGAAGAAATTAAGGCTAGTCTAATAGATACAATGAAAAAAAGGCAAGAATCCTTAAAGGAATACGGCTTAGAAATTAAAGTAAATAGTTTAATTATCTAAAAAATATAGTTTTCCTTATTACGAAGTAAAAGAGCAAGGATTAAAAACATTAATGAAAGAGTATCCCGATTATTTTGAGAAAATTCTTAATTATGAAGAAAGAAAAAAGGAGGACAAAAACTTAAATTAAGAAATAAAATTACTACTAATTTTGCAAGAATTTTAGAAATACTTGGTATGAGAGATAGTGCGAAAAAACATTTAATAAAGACAATAAAAAGTTTAAATGAAGATATTAAAGATACAAGAAATTTAGCTGGTTCTTCTTATAAAATAAAGAAAGAACCAAAACAAAAGTCGGTAAAGACAAATATATATGCAAACAGAGAATATGTAGATGCTCTAGAAAAATTTAAGAAAGAAGTTGGAACGGATTATATTGTTAGTGTTACTCCAAGTCAATTAGGTCTAGCTAAAAAAGCTAAACAAAAAGACCAAGATTTATTAAAATTAGATGAAGAAAATCTAAAACATATAAAGAATCTAAAAGAAAAGGTTATGAAGCCTACTAAAACTATTGCAGCTAGTGTTGTTAATAAAAAGTCTACACCGGCTAAAACGAGATAATAAATGAACCAAGCAACAAGAAGCCTACAACTAAATAATTAATCAGTAAAAGCCCATATTGCATCGGCAGCTTAATTATCTCAATCTTTTTAGAAAAATACATGGCTTTTACTACTTTAAGGTAATAAAACGCAGCAACTACGCTGGTAAAAATACCACAATAAGCTAATGCGAATTCTTCTTGATTAATTGCTTGGTACAAAAGGTAATATTTACCGAAAAATCCTGTAAGAGGAGGGATTCCAATCATTGAAAACATAACTATGCTAATTACGGCAGCTATAGTTTTATGGTGCTCTGCAATTCCTTGTATAGTTTTAAAACTAGCTTTATCGGTGTCTTTACCGAGCAGTATAATTAAGCAAGTAAAAAAGCCTATACTCCCTACCGCATATATTAGAATATATAGTAGAGCTGCTTTATATCCTTCTTGATTATGCAGAAGAACGCCGATTAATACATAACCGATATTTAAAATAGTACTATAAGCCATTAATCTTTTTAGAGAAGTTTGACGAATGGCTCCAAAAACTCCAAGCAGCATAGATAATATAGCAATTATCTTTATTAAATTATAATTAATAGGGTAGTAATTACCTATAATTAATTTGCTGATATTGAATAAAACAATAACCATACCTATTTTTGAAGCAGTGGTGAAATAAGTAACCGAAGTAATCGGTGATCCTTCATATACGTCAGGGACCCAAAAATGGAGTGGAACACTTGAGAGTTTAAAGAAAATACTACTTAAAAATAGTACAATACCGATTATTAAACCAAGATTTATTCCGGAATTATCATTTAGTTTATATAAGATATCCTCAAATTGTAGACTTCCGCCGAATCCGTATATAAAAGAAATACCGAATAATGATAAACAACTAACTAAACTACCTAAGATAAAATATTTTAAAGCACCTTCCGATGATTTCATATCATTTAATTTGAATCCTGCAAGTGCATATGAAGTTAAAGCAGTAAGCTCCATACCGCAGAATAATAATAGAAAATTCCGTGATGAAATTGCAACAAAAATACCTACGACCGATAATAACATTAAAGTAATAAATTCAAACTTTAATTCCTCAGCAACAAGAATAGAGTAATCACGGTATATAATCATGGAGATAATAGTGAATAGTAGAACTATGCTTTTACTAATACCGATATTTATTCCGGTAGCAAATGAGTACCATACTCCTTCATAACTTGAGTACTTAAAGGTAAGAAAAATTGATAATATGCATAGTAAAATAATGATATTAGAAATAATTCTATTTTTATTTGGGATCATTACGGCAAAAAACTGCCCTAAAAGTGCTATTAAAGTCAAAGTTATTTCAGGAAGTAGCAGTAGCATATAAAACTAATATTATTTATGGAAATATAGATATTAGTAAATAAATCATTTTTTATCAACAAACTTATATATAATATTGAACTTTAATACTACCTCTAATTAAAATTATTTTCTTCGTAAAATTATATTATACAAAAAAAGCCTAAACATGATAAGATTGTACGTAGTGCATTTGAAAACCCTATAGTTGCTAAAGCCCTCTACAGCTTAGTTCTAATAATCCCTCTTTGTCCTTATTCTTTAGCAGACTTCGTGTCCTGTGCAAATATATTATTACCGGCTATTAAAATTCCTATGGCTAATATATTTTAGATGTTCGTTTCATATTTTTATATTTCATAACTATAAGTGCTAATTTTGTTGAGTGTATAATTTCTTATACATTAATAATTAATAATGGCAATAAATAAAAAAAATAAATTATTTTGGTTAATCAATTTTAAATTGCTTAAATACAATTAAATTCTTAAACTCACACCTAATAATTGTTTTAATCTAATTAGGTTTTCTAATAAAAATATACTTTCTACTATTAAGTAAAAATATGAAGCCTTCTACTTCAAAATCATTAACTGACAAGTTAAGAACCTTATATAGCTCTCACGATACTTTACCAAAGCTAATAGAAGATACGAAAATCAAAGCTCAGTCTTTAGATGAATATTACGTAAAATTACAGATATTATTGAGTGAAGACGATGAAGCAGCTAAAGCAGCATTACGCAATAAAGTTGTCGGAGACAAGAGATCGATAGAAATAGAGAATATTTTTAAAGCCATAGATACGGAAAGATAAGAGAGCTGTTTAATAAAAATTATCAAGTTCAAGAAGAAAAAATTGATAATATAGTTAAGTCACTAGATGAAGAACATAAGTTTGAGATACTTCGCAGAAATCTACCTAATAAAAGTGAATCAGAAATAAAAAATATCATTGAGCAAGTAAACAGAATAAAAGCAGATGTCGGTAAAGTACTGTTACTCGGTAGTGCAGGCATAGGTAAAACCACGTTAATGCATTATATATCTTATAAATGGGGAAAAGGGGAGTTATGGGGGGAAAAGGGGAGTTATGGAGCGATAAGTTTGAATTATGTTTTTAGAGTAAAAGAATTATTAAATGCAAGTTGGAAAGACGGTTATAGTGGGTATTTTGATATTAATAATTTATCTCAAAGTAAGCTTAATTGTTTTATCCATTATTGTTTAGGCAGTAGTGAAAGTACCTTAAGTGTTAAGGCAATAATGGATAAAATAAAGATAAGATGTTGTTATTACTTGATGGGTATGACTAAGTAGCACATCTAAATACTCGAGATGAATTTAAAAAGTTAACAGATAAAATATTAGAATATAAAAACGTAATAATGAGTTCTAAACCTAATGCGGTTGTAGAAGAAATGCGTAACAGGTTTGCACGGAAAGTAGACAATACAGGCTGGGATAGTGAGGGAATAGAGCAATATGTACATAAAAATTTTGAGTATGATAAAGAGCTAGGAGTACAATTAAAAAGCTTTTTGGATACTCCATAGCCAAAAGAAATATGTGAAGTTCCTATCAATACTGCATTAATATGTTTGGTTTGGAGTGATCAAGATATAAGGGATCAGTTTCACAAAAACAGTGATGAAGATTTTAATATAAGTCGTTTATATAGTGAAATAATAAACTGGCTTAATAATTAGGCATCTAGAAAAAACCCAAAATAAATATAAAAATAAAACTGAAGCTAATTATATAGATGAAGTTATAGAACAAGGATGATTAAAAAGAGAAGGAAGTAATTATCAATTTATTCACTTAACTATTCAAGAATTTTTAGCCGCATGTTATTTAAAAAAGCTGTAACATGTAATGTTGATAGGGGATATTAGAGTTAGGGATTGAAAGAAAGATTATACTTTTAATGCATTTATTAGCTCAAAGCAAAATGAACGGGAAATTTGATAGTAGAATACCGAATTTAAAACAAATACAAAATTTAATAGATGAAGTTGCGCTAAAAGATATTACGGGTTGAGAACAACATATAATAGACAGCGGTTATTTATCGGAAGCGATTGTTAAAGCAGTAAATGAAAAATTACAAAACAAAAAACCTGATCCTCAAGAATTTAAAACAGTTATAGGCATCATCACAGGATTAGCAAATAGAAATGAATGGGGCAGTAAAACAAAAATTTATAAGAGGTTAACAAGCCTATTAGAAATTAAAGAGGAACAATTACAAAAATTAGCCCAAATATGAGATGAGACGATAGATCAGACAGTATTACAGGAAAGCTTTAAAAAAAATAATACCGTTATTAAATAAAAAGGTATTAAATGCATATGTAAATATAATATTGATTGAAATAATTAATATTATGCCTAATTTAGATATAAAAATATTAAATCAGGTAAAAAAATTATACAACCAATACTTAGTTACTAAAAGCTTAGTTAAGATAGTAAATACAACACCTAATATAGCACCCAAGGCATTTAATGCACTGCAAGAATTATTTAATGATCCTATAGAAAATTTCAAGTTCGAGGCAGTTTCAGTTTTAGTTGAAATAGTAAAAGCAAAGCCTAATTTAGTAAAAGAAGCATTGAACATATTGAACACACTAATCCGTAATGCTCATTATATCAAATTTGATACTGTGCAATGTTTAAAATCAGAATAACTATTTGGTAACCCTAATAATGAAATTTTATATCAAGCGACTCGAAGCTTAACTGAAATGCTAAGTGTAATGCATGAACAAGAAGCTTTAGATACACTACAAGATCTTACTAAATGATTCTAATATTTATATTAAGACTACGGCTGTTTTAAGCTTAGATTTAATATATATTGTACCCAGTTTAACATTAGCAATATTTAGTATATTGAAAGAAGTATTAAACGATTCCAGCAACGAAGTCAAAATTGTAGTTATTTGGAGCTTAACTGAAACAGTACGTATAAATCCTAGTTTAGTCCAAGAGACATTAAAAATATTGAATACACTACTTAATAACCCTAGTAATTATATTGAATTCACAATCACCAAAATCCTAGGTTGGATAATACAAATAAACCCCAATATATCACATGACGCATCTAAAATACTAAAAAATCTATTTAGTAATTCTGACTATATTATTAAATCCGAGTCTGCTTTAAGTTTAGTTGAATTAGGAAAGGTCAAACCGGCAGAAGAAGCATTTAAAGTGTTCAAAGATATACTCAGTGACCCTTATGTTGACAGATATGCTAAGTATGAAGCTGCTTGGAATTTAATTGAAATATTAAAAGTAATGTTAGTTAATAAAGGGGGTCATAAACAATTTAATGAATTAAAAATAATTTACTTAACTAAAATTGAAGCATTCCAATTTGATGAAGATTTACACACAAAGGCAAACACCATCCTACACAAAATAACCGACCATATCATATCACTCAAGAATATAAGAAAAGTAAAAATCCTGAAGTAATAGAATGGTTTACTACAAGTTTTAACGAATTACCAAAAATAAAAGAAAATAGCCACTATTTATCCAGCAGAAATTAACACAGAACTAAGAGGCAACTATTTAACGAATTAGCAGTCCAAGAACCATGTGATTGCTTTATTAAGAATGAAAAGCTTGAGCCTGAAGAAGAAAAACAGATATTTAAACATAGTAGTAAGCTGAAGTTTTCAAGTGCAATAATTCAAGATGCAAAAATAAGGTTGAAAACCAGTAATTTTAAATTACTAGATGCTGGGGCAAATAAAAGATTAGATGCCTATGCAATTAAGATAGATAGCCACAATAAAACACTAAAAGCTAGTGGAACAATACAAAAAGCAGAAATCTTTAGAGAAATTGAAAGTTTAGCACAAGAAAGCCCATTATTATACGATTACTGTAATGCATTTTATTGGAATATAAAAAAATATCATAAATGCTTGCTGTATTGCTGAAACTAAAATATTTAAAAATAATATTAATGAGAAAGAGGGTATAATAAAAATATTAGCAAAAGGTATAGATTTAATAACGCAAAGTTTCTTAATAGATATATTAACAGATTTGGCTTGCAGTATAGTAGCAGCAAGGCATGAGAGAAAGCATGGAAATAAAGTAATTAGTATAAACGATATTATTCGCAATAAAATTGGAATGGAGGATTTAGACGATAACTTAAAGAAAATAGCTATTATTAAAACACAAGAATGTAGAAACGAAATAATAAATCTCTCAAAAACACCTATATCAAATTCTTATTCCACTAAATTTCGAGCTAATATAAAAGAATTAGGTAATGTAGTTAGAGAATTTGGGCTTCCTAAAGCTATAGAAAGACATGATAAGGACAATATAGATGTGCAACTAGCTTTAAAGGACTCTATATTTATTTATTGAATCTTTATATACAAACCGTGATGATATATTGAATGAAAAAAACGATTCTTACGTGCAGGATGAAAAGGGTGAAAATAGTAATATTGTCTAATGTTAATCTCTTCTGACACCTAATAAATGTAAAATCAGATAAGCAGCAATTGCCACTCTCCTAAGAATCGTGTATGCTGGTTTTCCCGCACACAGCTCAAACCTTGTTAGACCCAGCTATTTGGTTGTGTGTCACCTTACTCCCATTCAATGGAGCGTTTTATTATGAACCTAATGCACATGTGATGAGTTTCTTTTGAGTCGGCTCACGCTTTTCAAAATATTTCTTAATATGCCGGATCATATATTGTAGTATCCATTTTAACTTTCACATGTCTTACAATCGGTAAATATTTCATTTTGAGTATCTTTATTCATACTCTTAGGTTTCATCTAGTGACATAGATGGTTGCCTAGCGGACACAACTCTTTGATACAACCTCGTGTCACACACTATGATATGGCTTTTCGGTTATTTAGGTATATGTTAGATATTGCTGAATATCATAGAAAGTACTAAAAAATACAAAATTTCCTTTCATATATCCTTTAGTGTTTTATAATGGCATACAAAAATATACTGCTCCTTTAAATTTATGGGAATTATTTGAAAATAGTGAATTAGTAAAAGCTACTTGGATTAATGATTATCAGCGAATTAATGTTCATGAAATTCCTGATGAAAAATTGACAGAAAATACTTGGTCCGGAATTTTATAATTTGTTATGAAGCACATTCATACACGCGATTTGTTAAAGAGATGGTAAGAAATAGCGGACCTTTTACCTATATTTGCTGAGGTTAATATAGGGATTATAGAGTTAATTTTATTCTACACTTTGAACAAACTTGGTCAAAATGATATAATAGAAATAGAAAAAATACTTAAATCACAATTAATATAGCCCCAAATTTAATCAAAGCCGGTGTAAAAACTGATTTAATAGCTACCTCAACCGGATTAAAGAAGGAAGAGGTTGAAAAACTTAAATAAATTATTATACATGTATTTATTATCATTTATATTAGGAGGATTAAATGCATTACTCCGTCAATTACGTTTATCAATTAGCTCTATAGAGTTTTATAAAGACGTATATAAAAACTATCAAGGGTACGGAATAAGATATGTCTTTACCTTATCTTTTATCCCATCAATAATTTATTGTATTTTTATATTAAATTACATAATAACTTTAAAAGATTATTTTAACGGAATACAATCATCAAAAGTTACAGCCAACATTGAATATATTATCAATCAATTACCGGAAATTAAATATAATAATTCAAACATTTCAGTTGAAGAAGTAGAGCCTATATATTTATATAGCAAGAATAACCATAAAATAGTCGTCATTGATACCAAAAATCAAGTTTCTAACGAAGAAAAAAGCAAAATACCGTTTGTACTTGAAGAGAATAAGCTGAAGATAAATTTAATTGTAGGCAATACTAAGAAAAATTTCCCCAGTACTGTTAACTATTCTGAGATATTTAAACAAAATGAAGTAATTTTAACGCCTGAAATAATAAAAAAATATTTTGCCGATAATTTATTATATGCACCAAATTTATTTATTTATTTCGGCATGCCGGCTATTATATTATTTTGGTTTGTAACATTCTTATTAGAGAGAAGTATTATAGTTTTGTTAGTATATAGCTTAGCTAATTTACTTACTACTAAAACTTCAATACAAACTTCTATAAGGCTAGTAATGTTTTCAAGCGGAGTCCCGATAATATTACAACCGATTATTATTATATTAATACCGGAATTAAGCATATTATTACAGCTACTACAAATGTTTACAACTTGTTTAGTATTTGTCGCTATTTGGCAAATTAACAAGAATCTATCGCACTATATATAAGAAAAATCAGTTATCATATAATATGTGATTTTAAATCCTCAATTTACTAAAAAAACAGCCTATTATTAAAAAAATAAAAGTTTGCATTGTTAAAATAAAACCTAAAGTTATTTATAAATTTAGGTAATTTAAATGGGTCAGGAAAAAAGAAAGTAAGGTTTGCAGAAGAGCCGCAAGTTAAGGAATTTGCACACGATAAAGAAGCAACAGAAGTAGACCTTATAAAAGGAAGAGTAATTAATATTTATGATAAAGGCGGCTACTTAAAGCCGGATCAATTGGTAATTCATGAACGAGAAGCTATTGGAGTAAAAAATGTTGAAGTAAAGAGAAATCTAAATTTCTTTCAACAAATTTTCGCTGCAGTAGGTCTTATAAAGGACACAAAAACAATCAAAGAAGAATTTACTTATACTACCGGCGATATACAAGGAATATTAAAGGATCACGGTCAATTTATTAATAATTCTGAAGAAATTAGAAAATTTGTTGATAAAAATAGAGATATTCAAATTGCAGATATTGACGGTATCGGTATTGGTAATTTAAATTATCAGGGTAAAATACAAATTAATTCAAAGTTTGGACTAAGTAATGAAAAAATTATTCTTTATAAGGATGGTCAATTAGTTGCTATTGAAAGAAAAAGTCCACTTATAAATCAAGAAGGAGAGCCTTTATACAAAGATAACTGAGTCCAAAAAGATAATAAAGTTTATCTAGTTGGAGATGCCGAACGAAATATTGATACACCTTTTAGAGATCCACAAACTAGAGCTAGAGATAATTGGAATAGATTAATAAAGAAATTTAAGCATGCTTTAATACCGGAACATGAGTTAGGCAAATTAAACGATGCTATAGTAGATTCTGTAAGAGTTAAAGTAGTTCATCCAAATCCAAAACTTGCAGAACATCATCTTCAAGAAATAGCTCAAGGTAAACAAATATGGGATGGGCATGAATTTGAAATATTACGTATGGGACCAGAGGAAAAAAATCACCAATTATTCTATGATACCTTCTCTCAAAGATGACTTGATGCTAACGGTAAAGTAGCTTCTACTATCGGTAAAGAAAGTAAAAGCATGAATAATGTTCAAGCATTTGTAATGGGAGAGGATGGAACAATTTATATGGGTACTCATAAAAATCAATATTTGCCAAATACTAAAAATCTTGTTCACGGTTCATTTTTAAGTGGAAAGCCTGCGGAAGCAGCAGGAGTTATAGGTATAAATGATAGGGGAAAATTTATTACCTTCGTAATAATAGCGGTCATTATCAACCTGAAGCTTTAGATATGTACCGCGTGCTGTAAAAAAAAATACAAGAAACTATGCCCGGTGCTTTAGATAAAAATTGTCAAATCGATATTCAAGGGTATCCACGAATACTTGTTACTGATTTTGTAAAAAATATGGAAACCAAATTAGGTTTCGGAAAAAATGCTAAAACTCATTATGAAAAACTAAGAGAGGAAAGAATAGAGAAAATTAAAAATTATCAAGCTAATTTAAAAAATATTGCTGCTTCTTCAAAACCTAAAACTAGAAATAGAACAACAAACAGAGGGCGTGGATAATAAAATAATTAACTATTTATAATTAAATGTCATACTCCGGCATTGTTGCGTGGATTGGTAAAACCCACTATGTCACCTAGTTCGCTTGACCACTGGGACCATAAAAATAATTTAAAGTACTAATATTTAAGTTGGGTCCCACTACAAGCTTGCGGGATGATGACAAAACAATTTTGGATTCCCGCTTCTAGCTAGGAATGACATCGAAGGTGTTTTTTGCACCATGCAATAATGTCCTTAGGTAACGTTGGATTAATCACTTATTTATAATATTCTCTCCTTCTTTTCTACTTCTGCTAGTTTCTACACAATTAAATTTTAGTTTATATTAACAAGCTAATTTTTTGTTAAATAATATAATTATATACTTGACTAAATTACTTGGGTATTGTAGATATAAAACAATTTTAAGTTTTAATAGGTTGGTTATATGATGCTGACGACGAAAGGAAGATATGCCGTAATGGCAATACTTGAAATGGCTTCAAAATCAAGTGCCGAACCGGTCACTTTGAATGAAATGTCCGTAAAACAAAATATATCGCTTAACTATTTAGAGCAGATATTTTCTAAACTTAAAAAAGCTGATCTAGTTAAGGCTATTAGAGGATCGAAAGGTGGGTATATTTTAATAGGTAACCTAGAAGAAATAAAAATTTCCGATATTATGGACGCCGTTAACGAAAATTTTATAATGACTACCTGCTATAAGAAGTCAGTTAAAGCTTGCGTGCCTGATACAATAAAATGTAATTCGCATCAATTATGGCAAGGTCTTAGTAAGCATATTAGAGATTATTTTGAAAATATCTCAATTAAAGATGCTTTAAACTCAAATTTAAATATATGATATATTTAGACCATAATGCTACTACTTTTATCGACCCTAGAGTTAAGGAATTCATAATAAGTTTAATGGACAAGGAGCTTAACCCTTCATCAGCACATAGCTCAGGTAGATTTGCTAAGCATCTCATAGAAACGGCACGCGCACAAATGGCGGCGGCTCTTGGTATAACCTTATCATCTAGAGAATATGATATTACTTTTACTTCATCAGGGACTGAAGGTAATAACTTAATAATGAAAAATTTTTATGACGGCGATATTTTTATTTCAGCTATTGAACATTTATCGATCTATAACCATATAAACTATGCTCCAAATATTAAAGTTATAAGAGTTAATACGCAAGGGCTAGTTGATTCAGAACATTTAGAAGAGTTGTTAGCTCAAAGTAATACTAGTAAAAAACTAGTTTCCGTAATAATGGCTAATAATGAAAGCGGAGTTTTACAAGATATAGCTGAGATAGGTAAAATAACTAAAAAATATGAGGCAAAATTTCATAGCGATTTAGTGCAAGGTTTTGGCAGAATACCAATAAATATCAAAGCATTAGGATTAGATTTTGCTACAATTTCAGGGCATAAAATAGGAGGGGGGCAGGGTGGTGCTGCTTTAATTTCTAGCTCTAATTTTCAAGTGACTCCAATGATTATAGGAGGAGGGCAGGAAAAATCAGTACGCTCAGGCACTGAAAATGTTTTAGCAATTGCAGGATTTGGTTTAGCTTCTGCATTGAGGACAGACAATATCTCAGAAAATTATATAAAAATCAAAAAGTTACAAGAAAATTTAGAGAAAAAATTAAAAAAATATCCTAATGTAAATATTGTTAGTAATAACGTAGCTAGGTTGCCTAATACTACCTTAATTACTATACCAAATACGGATGCACAAGCGAAATTAATCGGGTTTGATTTACATAATATTTGCATCAGTTCCGGTTCTGCTTGTTCATCGGGCAAAATATCTAAATCGCATGTATTAACCAATATGGGTGTAGGGGCAGAAGAAGCAAAATCTTCGATTAGGATATCTTTAAGCCATACTAATACGGTAAGTGATATAGAGGCTTTTATAGAGGCTTTTGAGGAGATTTACGATGTCATTCCTAGCTAAAAGCGACGTTATTGCACGGCTCCGTTTATGTAAATTCCCGCTTCCGCGGGGGGATGACATCGATGACTGTTAAACTATACCAAAACATGAATTAATTTAACCATATGAACCCACAATTAAACAATTTAACCTTACCGATATATATGGATTATCAGGCGACGACCCCAATAGATCCAAGAGTAATGGAGGCCATGTTGCCTTATTTTACTACCAAGTTCGGCAATCCTCATTCACGCAGCCATTCTTTCGGTTGGGAGGCAGAAAACGCCGTTGAAGAGGCAAGGAGTATGGTAGCAAAGTTAATAGGAGCGGATACTAAAGAAATTATTTTCACTTCCGGTGCAACTGAGTCTAACAACCTTGCAATAAAGGGAATAGCAAAATTTTACAGCAATAAAAAGAATCATATTATTACCGTAGTCAGTGAACATAAATGCGTACTTGATGCTTGCAGGCATTTAGAGCCAGAAGGTATAAAAATCACATACTTACCGATTAAGCCAAATGGAATAATCGATTTAGAAACTCTAAAGAATGCCATTACCGATCAGACTATGTTAGTTTCAGTTATGGTGGTTAATAATGAAATAGGTGTTGTTCAGCCTTTAAAGGAAATCGGGAAAATTTGCCGTGAAAAGGGTGTTTTTTTTCATTCCGATATTGCTCAAGGTTTTGGTAAAATTCCAATTGATGTTAACGAGTTTAATATTGATCTTGCAAGTATCTCAGGGCATAAAATTTACGGTCCGAAAGGAATAGGGGCATTATATGTAAGGAAAAAACCTCGTGTGCGTGTTACACCGCTCATAAACGGTGGTGGGCAGGAGAGAGGTATGCGTTCAGGTACGCTACCGACTCCTTTAATCGTAGGGCTTGGCATGGCTGCTGAAATAGCGTATAGTGAGATGGAAAAAGATACTAAGCACGTAAATTACTTATTCGACAGATTTTTAAATAATATACATAAGCGAATTTCAGAAGTTTATTTAAACGGCGATAAAAATCAAAGATATAAAGGTAATTTAAATTTAAGCTTTGCTGGAGTTGAAGGAGAATCAATTATCCTTGCCATTAAAGATTTAGCGGTTTCCTCCGGTTCTGCTTGTACTTCTGCCTCTTTAGAGCCGTCATATGTTTTACGTTCTATGGGAATCGGTGAAGAGCTTGCCCATGCTGCAATTAGGTTCGGCATAGGTAGGTTTACTACCGAACAGGAAGTTGACTACGCAGTAAATTTAATATGCTCAAAAATCGATAAACTAAGGGAATTAAGCCCTCTTTGGGAAATGATGCAAGAGGGCATTGATTTGAAAAAGATTAAATGGGCTGTACATTGAGAATATTGAGATTGCTTCGTCAAAACTTGCAGTTTTTCCTCGCAATGATGGCTCAGGTATTCACGCAAGTATAACATACAAAACCAAATTTTAGAGAATAACAATGGCTTATAGCAAAAAAGTGATAGATCATTATGAAAATCCTCGTAATGTTGGATCGCTTGATAAAGAAAATAAAAATGTTGGTACAGGACTAGTTGGAGCTCCTGCTTGCGGTGACGTTATGAAGCTACAAATCGCAGTTGATGATGACGGGATTATTACAGATGCTAAATTTAAAACATTCGGCTGCGGTTCAGCTATTGCTTCAAGTTCTTTAGTAACGGAGTGGGTTAAAGGAAGATCGGTAGAAGATGCCGAGATTATTAAAAATACCGAAATAGCAAAAGAATTGTCACTTCCACCGGTAAAATTACATTGCTCACTACTTGCTGAAGATGCAATAAAAGCAGCTATAGCCGATTACAAACAGAAAAAAGAAAGCAAAAAAGACTCTTAAAACATGAAAAATGTTATTTCATTAACCGATTCTGCTGCAAAGCAAGTAAAATTGCTAATAGAAAAACGCACCAAGCATACCTTTGGTATTAGGGTAGGGGTTAAGTCAGGCGGTTGTGCCGGTCAGACTTATTATGTGGAATATGCCGATAGTAAAAATCAATTCGATGAAGTAGTTGAAGAAAAGGGCGTACGGATACTAATCGACCCAAAGGCATTAATGTATATTCTAGGTTCTGAAATGGACTATGTAGAGACTAAATTCAAATCCCAATTCACTTTCACCAATCCCAACGAAAAAGCTAATTGCGGCTGCGGCAAATCTTTTAGCGTGTAACACTTTAAAATCAATAAAGGTTTTAAAATGTGTTTAACTGGGTTTATAATAAAATATTCTCGTATCTTTCACCTAATATTGAAAGCTTACGAAAAGAACTAGAGGAAAGAATTGATTTCTTTTTTCCGCTTAATACAGAGAAAAGGAAAGAAGGGCTGAAATTAGGCTTATGAGAGATGCTGATATCGAAAATGATAAAAAGTCTATTCTAGAAGCAATAGTAAAATCACTGCAAGATATTAAACCAAATGATCATTACATTCTTCTTGATCCAGTATTGTAAACAGATCCATCTTTTCTTCTGATGCGGCACTGTGGATGTTTTTAATCTTATCCAAATTTCACCAAGAACGGTTTATATTATTTAATAAAATGAGCATGGAATCAAAATAATTCAAGGTAATAAAGTACATGACCGTGATAATATAGAGGGGATAAAGATTGAGCAAGAGTATGGTTATAATATTAAAGTTGATGGTTTAGAATCTGCTGAATATGTTTTAAATGTCAGTAATATTAAAAGTTTGGATTCTGATAAAAAAATTGCCGTTGTTGGAGGAAATCTTAAATTTAATAATCAAGGCGTCCCTTTCTCTATTATTGCAGAGAAGGTAGAAAATATAGTTTTTGATTTAAGAGTAGCCTCTACTTTTCAAGAAATATTCGCAAAAATGTTTTCATACTTTTGTTTTGCTATGAAAATATATGATTTGAAAAATAGTCATATTGTAGGAGGAAAAGATACTAGTGGGCATTATGAATATGTTAATAATACAAACACAACCGAACATTTAGACAAGTTTCAGGATAATGAAATTGTATTCTATGAAAACCCTGATGGTAATTGTTTTTTAGGTAATCAGCCGGATATATTAGGTCAATTGATGGATGCATGATCCCACTTGATTAATTACCCACTATGTATTATTCTATAAGCTATGATATAAAAAGTAATTTGTATGACTCAAGCATGTATATTAAACCGGATACGAAAGGAAGAATCACACTTGGTAAATTAGCTAAAAAAGTCAGACGTTATTGTTAATAGTAAAAAAGGACAAATTATTTTAGAATCCTATACGGAAATACCTTTAAAGAAAGTTGGCTATTTAATCACAAAAAGGCTTTAACGCAATTAAATAACGGTATTAAAGATTCCGCTAAAGGGTCAGTTAAATTTATAGAAGATTTCAGTAAATATTTAGATGATGACTTTTAAAATTCTTTTTACTATTCAAGCTAGTAAAGATTTGAAAGAACTCGAAAATAGAAAAACGTTTAAAAGCAGTAAAAAAACACTGGTATATCTACAGGCAAACCCTCGTCATCCTAGTTTAAATACCCATAAATATAAATCTGTTAAAGGACATAACGGAGCAGAAATATTTGAAGCTTATGCTGAAAATATTACTCCTGCTGCTTATAGAATTTTTTGGTATTATGGACCAAACAAATATAATATCACTATTCTAGCAATTACAATACATCCATAAAAAGTCAATTGCAGTTGACTATTACACCAATAGCTTTATTTTAAGAAAAACCATGCAAATCACCGGACAATGAAATCCCCCAGCTTACTGCGATATGATTAGGATCGCGTATATTATTACATTGAACTAAATTAATTTAGTAAAATTTTTGATAAAGTATCTCCTGATTTCACTGTATAAACTTTAGCGGTGCGATTTTGGCATATTAACTCCTAAGATTATTTTTGATAGCTTAAAAAAGTTATCAATCTTTTGTTTAGAAATCAAGAGTAAAATAATTATAGTAGTTTTAACTATTGCTAAAAAGCATTATTTCAGCTATTTTAAAGCTATTTTAAATTAGATTTAATATGTCACATG
Organism: Rickettsia amblyommatis; assembly: GCF_002078335.1. Classification (NCBI taxonomy): domain Bacteria; kingdom Pseudomonadati; phylum Pseudomonadota; class Alphaproteobacteria; order Rickettsiales; family Rickettsiaceae; genus Rickettsia; species Rickettsia amblyommatis. Next base: position 1,353,494 of record NZ_CP015012.1, read on the forward strand.
TCACAAAAATTAGGTTTCTGGGCGGTTTTTGCCTTAGTAACCGGCAGTCAAATCGGTACTAGCGTTTTTATATTGCCGTTAAGTTTAGCACCGTTCGGTATATACAGCATTTGGGGCTGGGTACTTTCATTATGCGGTGCTATGAGTATAGCTCTTGTATTTTCTACCCTTTGTGCAAAATTTCCTAAAACAGGAGGTCCGCACGTTTATGTACGGGAAAATTTCGGGGATAAAATAGCTTTTTTCACCGGTTGGACTTACTGGGTTATATCCTTTGTCAGTACAAGTATAGTAGTCATTTCGGCAATAGGTTATCTAACGCCTTTTTTTAAATCACAAGCGATTTTAGACTTAATATTACAGATCATATTATTAGGTGCTATTATGGTTTTAAATTTAAAAGGTCCTGAAGTAGCAGGAAAAGCAGAGTTTTATTTAACTCTCTTAAAATTTGTTCCATTGCTTGTAGTAGGTTTATGTGCTTTATCACATTTTAATATAGATAATATAACTATTGCCGAGGAAGTAGAGAATTTAAGCATTCCAAGCATTATGGGAAGAGTCGCACTTCTTACTTTTTGGGGATTTATCGGCGTAGAATGTGCAACTACCACGGCAGGTGCGGTAAAAGATCCGGCAAAAACCATTCCACGAGCCATAATAGTTGGCACTTTTTGCGTAGCAGTGTTATATATTATTAATAGCATAGGTATAATGGGATTAATCCCTGCTTCTGAACTTATTAGTGCTAAAGCTCCTTATGCCGATGCCGCTTCGTTATTATTCGGAGGTAAATGGTCAAGCGTAATGACGGTTATAGCCTCGATTATATGTATAGGTACGCTCAATGCTTGGGTGCTAACTAGCGGACAGATAGCTCTTGGGCTTGCAGAAGACGGTTTATTACCGAAATTTTTTGCTAAGAAAAATAGCAATAACGCTCCAACTCACGGAATCATTGTAAGCTGCCTTGGCATTGTGCCATTATTAGTCTTTACGGCAAATGATAATTTTGCCAAACAGATTACACAAATAATAGATTTCTCGGCAATAACATTCTTATTCGTCTATTTAATTTGTAGCTTAGCTTTCTTAAAGGTGATTTTTAGCTCAAAAGAAAATTTTTCTTATTATTATTTACTTATAGCTATAATATCGATTATCTTTTGTGCATGGGTTATCTATGAAACACCTGTTAAAACTCTGATTATAGCTAGTTCTTTTACTATCTTTGGTATTCCTTTGTATTATGGATGGTATAAATGTCATTCCCGTTTATGAGCGTTGCCTAGCTGGATGCCTGAGCCGTCATTGCAAGCGACTGCAAGGAGCGTGGCAGTCCAGAAAAAATAATAAAAAAATTCTGTAAATCAGAATTTTTTAACTGGATTGCTTAGTCAATTACTTAAGTAATTTCCTCGCAATGACGGCTCAGTCTCCAAGCGGGCAAGAGCACAACATAAGAGATGTAAACATGACAAAAATCCGCATTAATCTGCTTAGAAATTTATTCACAGAATATGATATAGACGGTTATATAATTCCGTCTAACGATAAATATATGAGTGAATATGTTCCAAGCTACGCAAAGAGACTTGAATATATAACAGGTTTTACTGGTTCAAACGGTATAGCTATTATATATAAAGATACAGCATTATTCTTTACCGATGGACGTTATTTAGAGCAAGCAAATAAAGAGCTGGATTTAGAGCTTTTTAAGCTTTTTGACTTAAAAGATATATCTAAGTTTGGTAAAGATGCAAAAATAGGATACGATTCTGAATTATTTACTTATCCCATTATATCAAATTTAAAGTTCAATTTTCAGAAGATTAATGGAAATTTAGTTGATAAGATTTGGCAAAATCAGCCGCTAGAGCCAAACTCTAAAGTTTATTTGCATGATATTAAGTTTGCGGGCGTTAGTCATACTGATAAAATAAGTAAATGTCGTGAAATTTTTTTGGATTCCCGCTTTTGCGGGAATGACATAGAGGAAAGCGGGAATGACACCGAGCAATCTGCCTTAGTCATTCTCGATAGCTCCTCCATATGTTGGTTACTAAATTTGCGGGCTAGTGATGTTGCTTATACGCCTTTAATGTTTGCAAAAGTTATACTCACTTCTACACAATTATATTTGTTTATAAATCCTACAAGAATCGATGCCGAAATTATTAATGCTCGTCCTGAAATAACAATTTTACCAGAAGAAGAATTTGAAAATATTTTAAGAGATAGCGAGAATAAACATCTTTCCAAACCAGCTTATAGAGAGGAACTTAAAGGAGATACGAAACGCAGCACCGCAGCGTACACAAGCGTAAGTGAGGATGCGAGTATCGGATCGATGTCTAAATTACCTCTAGAAGCGCAGTTTGGGAAGATGTCTAATATTTTTATTGATGATACTATAGCATCTGTTCATATAATGGACTTAGTAGCTGATAAAAAAGTACAAAAAATTACCGATCCATGCTTAATGCTTAAAGCTTGTAAGAACGATGTAGAAATTAAGCATGCAATCGATTTGCATATTAAAGATGCAGTAGCTTTATGTGAATTTTTTGCTGATTTTTCTCAATGTCATCCCCGTTTTCACGGGGATCCAGAAAAACATAATATGGATTCCCGCCTTCGCGGGAATGATATAGGAAATAACGAATTGACCGAGTATTCCCTCGGTTTAAAGCTTACAGAGCAACGAGCTCAACAAGAGGGATATGTTTCGGATAGTTTTCCTGCTATTTGCGGATTTCAGGAAAATAGCGCTATTATTCATTATAGAGCTGACCAAAAAACTGCTAAAAAAATTGAAGGGCAAGGGATATTACTGATAGATTCCGGCGGTCAGTATCAAGGTGCTACTACCGATATAACTAGAACAATAGTAATAGGTACGCCGACAGATGAGCAGAAAAAGCGTTATACGCAAGTACTTAAAGGACATATTGCTTTAGCTAAAGCCAAATTCCCAAAAAATATCATCGCAGGAGCTAATCTTGATATACTTGCTCGGCAATATTTATGGCAAGAAATGCTAGATTATCCACACGGTACAGGGCATGGGGTAGGGAGCTTCTTAAGTGTTCACGAAGGACCGCAAAGCATAAATCTTCGTAATAAAACAATACTTAAAGCAGGTATGATCTTATCTAATGAACCGGGTTTTTATATTCCTGGAAAATATGGTATTAGAATTGAGAATTTGATGTATGTAAAAGAAAATAATGGATGGCTTGAGTTTGAGACCTTAAGCCTAGTGCCTTATGCTAGTAAATTGACTGATATGAAACTACTTAATATTGATGAAATAAACTATATCAAGGAATATTATAACAAAATTAGAGCTAAAATTTATGATTTATTATCCACGCAAGCGAGGAATTGGCTGAATAATGAAATAAATTTATTTTTACAATCATTATTGTAATTGACGTTTCCGCTATTTATTGGTATAAAGTCTATTCTATACATTATTGGGACGTCGCCAAGTGGTAAGGCAACGGTTTTTGGTATCGTCATCCGGAGGTTCGAATCCTCCCGTCCCAGCCATGCGTCAATAGTTGATAAGAATTAAGTAATTGTTCTATAATCTATATTATGGAAAATAAAAGTTAATTTAGTGATGGTGCATTCGATTGGATTTGAACCAACGACCTTTGCCTTCGGAGGGCAACGCTCTATCCAGCTGAGCTACGAATGCAAATGTTGTCATTGCGAGTGAACGTAGACCTTCACGGGATGACAGGGGCAGAATTAGCCTTCACGCAATAACTATTAATAAGAGCGGTCCAAAATAAATTTAATAATCGAAAACAAATAGTCTTTATAAATATTCTGAACCGGAATTTTATTTAATAACTTACTTACTTCATTTTCTAAGTTACTTAAATAATTAACTGTTTCATTGTAAATTTCATGCTTTACCATTAAGTTATGTATTTTTACAAAGTCATCTTTAGTACGCTTATCACATTTAATTATATTTTCGAGCCAAAGCTGCTTATCTTGCTCTAACTTATTATATAAAAAAATCAGCGGTAATGTAACTTTTCCTTCTAAGAAATCATCGCCAATATTTTTGCCTACCTGTTTATCATTACCCAAATAATCAAGCAAGTCATCTATAACCTGAAATATCGTACCGAGTAATTTCCCAAAGTCCTGCATATCTTTAGAAATATGGTCTACCTGCTCTGCTATAATAGCTCCCACTTCACAAGCAGCTCCAAATAGTTCGGCGGTTTTAGATTTAACTATTTGCTGATATTCGTCTATAGTTATAATACGTCGTTCATTTAACTTCACTAGCTGTACTACCTCCCCTGCGGAAATAATTGCCGAAGCTTTAGCTAGAACATTCATAGCTTTAATAGAGCCGGAAGCTACCATTAACTTAAAAGACTGACTAAAGAGGAAATCACCCACTAAAATACTTGTTTTACTTCCCCAAATAACGTTAGCCGTAGGTTTGAATCTTCTTAAAGTGCTGTCGTCTACCACATCATCATGAAGCAATGTGGCGGTGTGAATGAATTCAACGGCACTTGCGAGCTTTATATGATTATCGCCTTTATAATCAAACATTTTAGCAGTTATTATAGTTAAAAGCGGACGAATTCTTTTACCTCCTGCTTCTAGTAAATATTTACCGACCTTTTCTATTAACTCTTCATCACTTTTTAAACAGCTAATTATTAAATTGTTTAACTTAGTTACTTCATCTTTTAAATCTTGCTGTATTTTTACTATAATATTCATGGTATTTTTATAAATTTTTCCGTCATTGCGAGAAAAAATTGAAAATTTTGACGCAGCAACCTCGTGCCAAAATCCTGAGATTGCCACGCTTCTTTCAGTCGCTCGCAATGATGATTAACGAAGTTCATCGAGTATACATTCCTCTAATATTTTTTGATTAACATTAGGAATTAACTCCATAATTTTTTCTTTTACATTTTCACCGGGTTGCACTTTTTTTACTGCTGCTTGATATAAAGATAAATAATATAAAGGTATAAGTTTATTTATATCATCTATATTACCTATTTTAGCTTTGTTTAAATCGGACAAATCAAACACATACTCAATGCTAGCATCAATTAAATTAGATGAATTCGGGTGATCGGAAATAGTTTTTAAAAATGATTTCAAAGCATTCCTGTATACTTCCTTACTCTCTTCCGAAAAATTTTTAAAATCCCCTACTCCGTATATATATGTACTTAAAACATCTATTATTCTAGAGTAATCATTAATTACTATCGTACCTTTACTGTAAGAATCTTTAAGAGCATTTACTATAGTTTCATTTGTTATATTAAATCCCGATGCGTTGGAATAGAGACTTAAAGCATTTATCTGTGCTCTAGTTAATTTGTTTAATTCAGTCACTAAATTAATATTTAAATTAAAATTATATTCCCTATCTTCAAAAATACTAAAATTATATTGTTTATTATTATTTAAAATATAGCTTAGTTCATTGTTAAAATCTTTATATAGCTTATTATCAGAAAGTTTAAATAAATAGGTTTGCTTATCATAATATTTCTTTATAAATTCTAATGAACCTATTATAAAACCAGGTTTTAGCTTAAATTGCGAATCTACCAAAAGATCAATATTATTATTGCCGAAATCGTTTAACTTACCTTTATATAATAAATTAATATTATTTTCAAAGTTATTACTATTGATTTTTGCATTAGTAACTTCAATTGTTAAATCTTTAGCAATATCTTTAAAATGCACACTACTAGTACTAATCAAGAAATTACCGGAAAATTTGAAATTATTATTCCAAGCGGGTCTATATAATAATAAGCCGGCAGGTATTATTCTATCTTCAAGGTTACTTTGTACTATTTCGGTTTCATAATAAATTTCTAATTTTTGCGGTATGTTATCAAGGAAATCCTGTTTACTTGTATAATACTTACTTTTGTCAAATAACATAGTAAGTATAGTATGATCTTCTTCATATAATTTTTGATTATCGACTAAGTCAAAAATTTCTGTTTTACCGGAAGTAAATTTAATATTTTCTATTAAATTTATAACTTCAAATAAATCTTTTTGAAATAGTACTATTTCAAATAATTTAAAATTTAACGGTATTTTTGTTGATAATATACAGTTCTCATTATAAAACCTTACTCCAAAGCCTCTTTGAACCGGCTTAAATTTTCCGAATGCTTCTCCGGAAAAATGTATAAATAATTTCTGCTTAAGTAAATCATAACCGATATTTATTGGTGTGGTAAATTTAGTTGCTCTATTAATACTCTCTTCTTGCCAATTAATTACTGAAATACCTAATTTGAAAGGAAAACCATATGGCTGAACTTTAGAAAACTTAATAAGATATTGCTGATTAGGATTATTATCAGCCTGTCCTATATTAAGGTTGGTACCGGCATATTTTTGATTTATAGAGTGTGATAAAGAGAACATAATAGTAAACCACAGCCCACTATATGCGAGTATAATAAAGATAGTTATAAATAATATTATTTTAAGAATTTTTTTCATCTTTAAATCGGTATTATAGTGTGATTTTCTGAGTTTGTTATTATTTCATGAGATTGCCAAGCAGTCTACGACTGCTCGCAATGACTGGGTGGTATCCACGCAACAATGCCCGCTTGCAATGACGTTTACTTACACAGCTCTATATATTCCTTATTCAATTTTATAACGTTCCAAATCCATAAACTCATCATAACTATAAAAGTTACTAATAAATATATTATAATAGAATCAAAGGTAGCAGTCGGAATAATAATAAATATCAAAGACTGTATAAATGCTCCAAGCGATTTACCGAATTTAGTACCTATTACCTCTACGGCAGCTTTTCCCTTAGTTCTAAGTTCTAAAGATAACGGAATATACGCCATTTCTTTTGTTGAATCGAATAATGAATATTTGGATGATTTACTCAGTATGTTCTGAATTGCTCCAACAATAATCGCTGCATATAGAAGATGAAAATCACCGAAACATGCTCCTATTTCTTCAATAAAAATTATAAAGATAAAAAACATCAAGCCGGTAATAGATAACATAATAGGAGTTAATAATGCAGAAATGAGCCAACCGAGTCTTCTAAGAATATTACTGCCTATTATCATGAAAGTAACGCATGATATCCCCATCCAAATATTAAACCTGCCCATAAAGTTAACATAGTCTATAGTGTTTGGATGTAATTCTTTTATTTTTGCTTTCCAAGGTCCTTCAACTATATTTATTAATAATCCATAACAGATTATTAATAAGGCAATACGACCTATATATTTTGAGTGAATTACTAATTTGATACTTTCAATTACCGAAAGTTTTGTTTTCATTTTAGCTGTAACTTTTTTTGCATCTAAAACATTTATGGAATCTGTTAAAATAAATCTATTTATTATTCTAAATAGAAGCATAGCAATGATTCCTGCAGTAACAATAATTGACATGATTGGCTGAAGCATTATAGCATTTCCGGCAGATGCATTAAAAGAATCCAGTAATAATTCTGAATCAATGACGTCCTGCCCGCTTGAGAAAAAGACAAGTACGCTGCCTGCTATTATAAGACCGATATTACCGATCATTCCAAGAACGGGATAGAATCTTTTAGCTTTAGAAGTATCAAAAATGTGATTGGCAAACTGCCAAAACATTAAGTTTATGACTACTGCACTCCATAATTCCGCGAAAATATACATCAGTGCATAACTCCATTGACTACCTAGTTTAATAAACCATTTAAAATTAGGGTATGAAGCAATTAAGTTATTTATCATTTCATCATTAGGATGATAAATATCTTGATTTGGATAAATAATATAGGCAAATAATAAGAAAAATAGTAAAAAACTGCCGACTATAATGTAGAAAATATATTCAAAATTTAATTTATTACTAAGCTTAACATAAAGTACGGTAAAAATTACGCACGAGGGTAATACTAACCATAATTTTAAGAAGCTAATAATTTCAGCCCCCATAGAGGGTACTACTAAACTATCTTTGATAGATCTTAAAGCCCCAAAATTAAAAAGGATACATAACATCATTAAAGCCATAGGTATAAATAGCTTTAATTCTTTCCTTTCTATAGGCCACATTATTTCTTTCACTTTTTCAAAGAAAATTTTAGGCGGTAACATTTTTATTGTAACCTTACATATTAAAGTTAACTTTTAAATCTCTTAAGTGCTAAAGTCAATTAAAATAATTAATTTATACTACTCCAAGGTGTTATTTCTCTTGATTCTTGACTAACGGGGTCATTAGAATTCATAACCATATGAAATCTATAGAAACTATCTAAGTCACTATTTAGTAGACTAGAGGATATTACTGTGCCGGCATGAATAGCAAACTTAGTATAACCGCTATAATATTTTAGGCAATCATCATCATTTTTTATTTCTAGTATTTCTTTTACTTTTCTTTCGTGACCTAAAATAATGAGTTTAGCTAAATTAATCGCAGCTTTTTTAGTATATAAAGTATCTAAACCGTAACTACCGTTTTTAATCGCTTTATATTGCTGAACTAAAGTAACATTTTTGTCTAGATAAAGACGTAGTAAGCAATCATAACCCTTTGCTACCTCCAAACGCACCATTCCGTCTTCTACTTGAAAAGAGCAAATTTTTTCTCACCTTGCTTTATCTTTTGAGTTTAAAGATTCGCTATCTTCTAATTGCTCAAGTGCTAGATCAAAATTTAATTGATCTTCACGTATGGTACTATAGAACTTTTTATAACTATCATTCCCAATATCTATAATACAATCTATAGTTTATACATTCTGTAATTACTTACGAAAAAAGTTGCAGTAATTATTACTGCTAGAAAAATAAAAAAAGATAGTATTAAATTCGTACGAGACATTTACATATTATAAAAAATTAATGCATGGATTTTAACAATTAATAACAAAAGAGCAATAATTATTACAAATAGCGATAAAAAATTTATTAGTTATTTATATACTTATAATAAAGAACCTTATATAAGGTTTTGTCAAAAAATAACATTTATGTCTAAAAAGAAAAAGCTTGGTCTGGAATCTTGCAATTTTTTTTAAAACATATTAATATAGGTATAGATTATATAGAGCTGATTTTGTCCTACACCTTGAATCAGATTAGGGAAAATGATAGAATAGAAATAGAAAAAATGCTTAAATCGCATTTAAACCCTGCATTAGGAGGAAACCTTATGAATAGCTTAGCTCATAGCTGGAAACAAGAAGGTATTGAAGAAGGTAGAAAAAAAGAGAAAATTACTATGGCTAAAGAAATGAAAAAAGAAGGACTTTCTTTAGAAGCTATTATGAAAATAACGAAATTAGATAAGAAAGATATTGAGCAATTACATGATTACATTACATGCTGCAAATAAACAGAATACTCACATTTTTGCATATTAAGCCTATAGGCACTTAGAGCTAAAGGCATATATACTCGATCAACTTCAAAAATTGGCTACGTTGTCTCATAAGCTCTGCGGTGCTCACGTGTTAAGTATACGCTCCGCTCCTTGCCTTATAGACTCCTTGCTCTTTTTGAAGTTGATCTTCGTCTGTCAATTCTTCATTTACTCGAAGTATATAAATTCATGTTAAATAACTCTCGTTTATGTATTATTTGGTTGTTGGGGCTTATTAGCGGTTTTAATCTAATGATTACCGGTAATACTTTAAATTATTGGCTTGCTAAAGAAGATATAGCACTGCAAACAATCGGTATATTATCATTCATCACGCTTCCCTACTCTATTAATTTCTTGTTAGCACCGATTTTTGATGCAGTGCAAATTAAATATTTAAACAAAATATTCGGTCATAGATTATCTTGGATTTGCTTAACTAGCAGTGCATTGATATTTCTTATATATATTTTCAGCTTTTTAGAGCCTAGTACTAATCTATTATTATTTGCTTTCACGGCTTTAATTATTTCTTTTTTTAGTGCTGCACAAGATACTATATTAAGTGCTTTAAGAACGGAAATAGTACCTAAAGAATCGCTTGGGTTTACTTCAGGAATATATATATTCGGTTATCGGGTCGGTATGCTTTTAGCCGGTTCCGGAGCTATTTATTTATCTATTTATTTAACATTTAATGAAATATATAAAATCTTTGCCAGTTTAGTATTTATTTATTTAATTTTATTGATTATAGGAATTAAGTATTGTTATTTAAACGAGAACATACATATACAGATAATCAAGAATGATATAAAAAATAATCAAAATAAAAAAAACATAATAAATTTTATATATAATGCGTTAAAACCTATAGGTTCTGTTTATTTCATTATTCTTATATTAATTTTCCTAGTATTATATAGATTACCCGATAACTTAATTAATGTTATGATTAATCCGTTTTTGCTTCATCTTGAGTATGATGCTTTTGAAATAGCAAGTGTTGGAAAGTTTTGGGGAGTTGTAGGAGCTATAATCGGTGGACTTGTCGGCGGTGTTATTATGAAACATAAAAATATATTAAATAGTATATGTTTATTTGGTATTATTCATGCTTTAGGACATATTTTATTTATTTTTCTTGAAATAAACGGTAAAAATTCTTTATTATTATTTATTACGATAGGAATAGCAAGTATTACCGGCGGTATGACGATGACTGCTTATATTGCTTTTATTTCTTCACTCTGTCAAGGTAAATTTCGAGCTACTCAATATTCGTTTCTTTCATCGATGATGGGGATTTCGCGCTCAATTTTTCCTATAATTTCAGGCTATATGGTAGTAAATTTCGGTTGGCAAAATTTCTTTTTATTTACTACTATTATAACTATTCCGTCTTTATTAATATTATTAAAAATAAAAACTAAATTATAATAATGCATGATATATATTAAGTATAATATTTTTACCGTATTTTGCTATTTCTTCCATTATACCAAGTATTTTTATATTAAATCAAAGTGCAAAATATCGTTGCTTCAAAAAAGCTCTATCTAGTGTAATTATTGCTTCGATATGTTATAATATACTTATACATATAATTAATCGTTTTCAATCATGGTTTCTTCTTTATTTTTATGATTTGGTATATAGCAATACCTCTTTTCATAATTGGATTTATTTTTCTAATCTGTATTGGAATATAATACTTGGAATCAATCATATTTTAATTTAACAATAGAACCTTAGCCTATTTCTATGTGGCAACAAAGTTTAGTTTCTATATTGTGATATCAATATTATATATATTAAACCCATATATAATGAGTATATTAAATATTGGTTTTTACAAATATCAAGAAAATGACATTAAAATTATTTACATGTTTATTTGTATATGGTGTTTATCATTGGCAATAATTGGTTATAATATTAGAAAATTAAATAAAAATGCTATAATATTAAAAATAATTTAGGAGCAGTAACATTTGGAGCATAGCTCTAGTATATATATCGGACTTGATAAGTTCAATAAAATGGCTATTTAAATGAATAATGATATATTAAGTGCTTTTTTATATGGCATCATTTTAGCTCTCGGTTTAATAGTGCCACTCGGAGTACAGAATATTTTTATATTCAATCAAGGAGCAACACAGCCAAAGTTTAGCAAGGCTTTACCTAGCATAATTGCAGCCTCAATATGTGATACTATGCTTATATGTATGGCAGTGCTTGGGATATCTTTGTTAATTCTTGAAATTTCTTGGTTAAAATTATCTATATTTATTGTTGGATTTATTTTCTTAATTTATATGGGATATAATACTTGGAATCAGCCGCCTATTGATCTTACAATGAATTCCGTGGCTTTTTCAGCTAAAAAACAAATTTTATTTGCTATATCGGTGTCAATATTAAATCCGCATGCAATTATGGATACGATTATAGTAATAGGTATTAGTGCTTTAAAGTATAGTGGTATTGCAAAAATTATATTTACCTTAACTTGCATACTTATATCTTGGATATGGTTTTTTTCTTTAGCAGTTGCAGGTTATAATATCAGAAAGCTAAATAAAAGTGGTACGATTTTAACTATAATTAATAAAATAGCTGCTATTATTATTTGGGCAGTTGCTTTTTATATTGGAGTACAAATATTGTATGAAATCGGTTTTATTCACTAGACATATTGAAGAAAATAATGAAACTATAAAGGAAATAAGTAAATATAATTTAGATTTACGTGATATTCATTGTCCTTTAATTAAATATAAAACTCTAGATTTTAATATCGATATTTTAGATAATTACTCAAATATAATAATAACTAGTAAATATGCGGCAAGTATCTTAACCGGTCATAACTTAAAACAAGATATTTGGGTAGTAGGTAGTAAGTCAAAACGATTATTAGGCAAGAAAGTAATGTATACTGCTAAAAATGTGGAAGATTTGATTAAGCATTTTCCTCCTGATTTATATGAGCGGACTATATATTTATCTTCAAATGAAATTACTAAAGATTTACCTAGTAAAATAGCTAGACATATCATTTATAATGTAGAATATTTGAATGAGCTGCCCGTATCTATTATAAAAGAATTTAAAAATAATATTGATTTTATATTACTTTATTCTCAAAATAGTGCTAGGACTTTAGTAAAATTATTACTTCAAAATAATTTACTAGAGTACTTACAAGGTAGTTTAGTTGTAGCCATAAGTTTGAAAGTCGCAAATATAGTTAGACCTTTTATAAAAAATGTGGTTTATTGTGATGATCAAAACCTTAACGATATAATCCAGTTATTATCTGAAAATGCACAAATTCGATAGTTTATTTAAAAGCAAAAACATCTTTTTTATAGCAATAGTAATATTTGTCTTCTCTTCTTTTACTCTTTATCATAATAGATCTGATATTTTAAAACTGTTTAAAAGTGAAAATAAGGATTTAAGCCACATTCCTGATCAAGCAGTAGCAAATAAAGAAAATACTACCCTGGCAGAAAAGGAAGCAGCTCCTCTATTATCTACCAAGTCGCTTTTAAATTACGTAAGTTCTTTAAAGTTTCCTGAAGCACCGACTAATTTAGTAGAACCAAAATTAGAAACTGTAGTCAATTCAGCCTCATTCGGATACAAGGCACAAGGAGCGAAGCCTATAACTAATAGGAGAGCGACGAGTGATGAGGTAGGCGGATGGGTATCACTTGACTATATTAATTACTTATTAAATGTAAATCTATTAGTATATAATTTCATGCAAGATAAGGATTATAGTAAAGAACTAAGAATAGTAAAATCCCGCCTGCTGCCTCAAGATATAAGGAATATTTTAAATAACTTAGAAGCATATAATAATTATCTTTTTTCTAAATCAAGTAGTACGGAAGTAATTTTTCCTACCAACCATAAGTGGCTGGAGAAGTTTATCAAAATTGAAAAAAAACCTTCTGCTATGATGATAAAAGAACAAGATAAAGCTCTAATTTTAGAGAACTTAAACTATCTAATCGATTTTCTTTATTCAGCAAAATTTATACAGGAGTTTGTAAATAAAGATGTTTAGGTTATTATTAATATGTGCTACTTTTTTACTGCTTTATTTCGGGTTCACTTTTATAGAGCGCTTTGATTCAAAAGTTTTGATTAGTTTATATGATTATAATATTGAGACTACCTTGTGCTTGAGTCTTATTTTAGGGCTTTTATTACTAATTTCTTGTTTTATTGTCATTAGATTTCTAATATTAATTATCGATTTACCATCTAAAATACATAATATTTTTAGTAAACAAAAAATTAATCATGATAGATATGCTTTAATTTTAGCTTTTGCCGAATATATTATGAATAATAAAACTAAATCTGCTTCTATTGCTCGCAAAAATTTATCTTCTGAAGATCTAAAAGATTCACAAGAATTCCATAATTTAATCTTAGCCGTAACTGAAGAAGATGTAGATAGAAAAATTTCCTATTTTCAAAAACTTATTACATCTAAAGAATTTGTTTTTTACGGTAGCAAAAATCTAGCAACACTTTATTATGATAAATCTTTGTATGAGAAAGCAGAAAATTACGCAACAAAGGCTTATAATTTCAATGAACTTGATATTGACAATTTAATTACTTTAATTCGTTGTTATGCTAGACTTTCTCTATGGACGAAATTTATTTTTATAACGAATAAGCTCGCAAAATTTCATAAACATGAGTCTATGCCAGAAATTGCTGAGTATTATTTATTAGCAGCGAAGCAAGAAGTAGAAAGTAATAATACGGTTAATGCTATAGATTATTTGGCAACGGCTGTAGATTTAAATTTTTATAACAACGAATTACTAGAATTTTACTTTAATTTAAATAATAAGCTTAATGTTAATAAAAAGATCAAAATATTAAAAGATGCTTTTCGTATTATCCCCTCTTTAAAATTAGTGCAGCTATTTAAAAAATTTACTTTTCTATCAGATAGGCAAATTTACGAAGCATTAACTCAAGAGTTAGATGCTAAAAAAGATGAAATATTAATTTTGGCAATAGAAGCTTATTTAGAATTATAGACGTTGTGATATGGATTCTTTTATATCATCCCCACGTGGATAGCAAATAGTCATTGCGAGCAGCCGTAGACGGCAATCCGGAAAAATAATAAAAAAAATTCTGATTGAATTTTTTACTGGATTGCTTAGTCAATTGATTGCTACGCAATTTCCTCGCAATGATGACTTGGGTACCTACGTAACAACGCCTGCTCGTAATGACGGATAAGCCGAACCACACAACAAAAACTAATATAAAAATAATTTCTTTGGGCTCTTACTAATTTCTTCACTTACATTATTATTATGGTGATGATAGTTAGATTGAATTGTTATTAAATAAGCATTTATTGCTTTAGAAAATTCTTCAGTTTTATAACGAAAGAAATGGTCAGCTCCATTGATAATTTTATAATCAACTTTAATATGGGATTGTTGCTTAGATAATCTATTTGCTAGGTCTTTTACATCATCTGCTGATACTATACTATCATTATCTCCCTGTAATATAAACCCTGGAATAGGACAAGGTGAGAGGAATGAGAAGTCATATTTATGAATTGTATTAACCGGCGGCGAAATAGCAATAAAATGATTTATTTCCGGACGTCGCATTACAAGTTGCATAGCTATCCATGCTCCGAAAGAAAATCCTAATATCAGATTAAACTGAGCATTTGGGTGATTCTGCTGTAACCAGTCGAGCGCTGCCCCCGCATCAACCACTTCACCGACTCCGTTATCAAATTTACCTTGTGATCCCCCTACTCCTCTAAAATTAATACGTAAGACGGTATAACCGTTATTTGCTAAAATCTTATAGGCATTATAAACTACTTTATTATTCATATTACCCTCATATAAAGGATGAGGATGAAGAACTAATGCAATAGGGGCGTTAGGCGAGGTAGCTTTTGCATATCTTCCTTCAATTCGTCCTTCCGGACCGTTAAAATAAATTTGCGGCATAATTATTCATAATATTTAATTTGTTCGATATGATATTTTACTACTTTTTCTTATTAGTGCAACTATTCTTAATTAAAATATGATTGTATTGACGCAGGCCGCCATATATACTAAAATGTAGTCAAATCAGTTGGATTTAAATTACAAGGAGCGAGAAGCGTAGTCTATAGATAATAGGAGAGCGACGAGAGACGATGTAAGTGAATTCAAATCATTTGACTATAGCGGATAATAATAACTGAATGGAGCTATATTATGAATACATTAGATATTAGATTACGTGTTTCAGCAGATATAAAAATTGAAGCAGAAGAAATATTTAAGCAAATGGGGATGACTATGTCAGAAGCCATGAGGATATTACTAAATCAATGTATAAATAGCGGCGGTTTGCCTTTCAAACCACATATTAAGATTCCTAATAAAAAGACTATAAAAACTTTTGAGGATACCGATAAGCAAATTGGTTTAACGATCTCAAATAATACAAAAGAAATGTTTAATAAGTTAGGCACCTAATTTGTATCATCATTGCAAGCGACTAGAAACCTTGCTGTACGACTTCTATGTCATTCCCGCGAAAGCGGGAGTCTAGAAAAATCACCTTAATACTAGTAGAAAAATTACAGACTATTGACAAAATAAACCTAAAAAAAACAAGTTTTTTATAGGTTTTACTGGATTCCCGCTTTCGCGGGAATGACATATAAAGATTATCTAAGAAAATACTGCTCGCTCCACTGCATCTACGCTATGTTGCACTAAATTCTTAGCAATTTCTTTAGTAATCATCTTTTTTAGACCGTTTTTAAGTTCTTGTCTAACACATCCAAGCATTTGCGGTTCTGCTACAATAATCAATTCCTTATATTTAGCTTGATCAGCATTAGTTACTTTCTCTAAATGTTTAATAACGCTCTTTGCTGCTTCTTGATGTTCTATATCTTTTAGCGAAGTATGCGGCTCAAATAACGAAGCTGGTGTAGATTTATTTTGGTAAAGGCTTTGTTTTTTTTCTCTATGGTGGTGATGCTCCTCTAAATCCAAAGATAATTTTAAAGGTGTATTAGTAATAATTTTAACTCCTTGAGCGTCGTAAAGCATCATTTGCTTACTATCGATAACCGCAATTAATTTTAACGGTGCTGTAATTACCATAAATACCTCCATAAAAACTAAGTTGTAATTTTATGATAATACTAATTATTTTTAAAACCTAATATTAATTTAATAATTTTTGCTTTTCACTGTTAATAATTTGCTCAACCTTGTCATTCAGTATACGTACGTCTGTTTGTTCTATTTCTTCTTTTTCTATTACACCTATAATCTTTATCTTTATAGTTCCAGGTTGCTTAAACCAAAAACCTCTAGGCCAAAATAAACCGGCATTATGAGCCATCATCACAATTGGAACTTTAGTAATTGAAGCAAGCTTTACGGCACTTGGTTTAAATTTTACCGTTCTATCAGGCGGAACTTTAGTTGATTCCGGAAATATTATTAACCATAATCCTTCTTTTATTTTTTCCTGACCTTCTCTCAAAATCTGAGCAACCGAGCTATTAGTACCACGGTCAACCGCAATAGGTTTAACCATCCGAAGTCCCCAACCAAGCATGGGTATATTAAATAATTCACGCTTTAATACCCAAGAATGTTTAGGAATAATCAGTTGCATAAACATTTGATCCCAAAAGGATTGGTGATTAGACACGACTATTGAAGTAGTCTTCGGTAATTTCTCAAGCCCCTCTACTTCATATTTTAAACCGCAACAAATTTTTGCAAGCCACACAAAAGCATAAGAAAAGATAATGGCAATTCTATATCTTATTTGATAGTTGACATTGAAAAATGTTACGGGTATGTAACATATAAGAAAAAAAATAAATGTAAATAATGATAATAATCCGTAAAATGATAAAATTCTTAAACGCCACAGCATAATTATTAAGATAATTATATTAATTAAAATGGTATTTATAACATAATTTTACAATGAATAAAATAAAAAGGTATTAAATGAAAAAAACTGTTCTTTCCGGTGTGCAAGCAACCGGTTCTTTACATCTCGGTAACTATCTTGGTGCAATTAAAAACTGGGTTAAAATGCAGGAAGAATATAATTGTTTTTTCTTCTTAGCAGATTTGCATGCTATCACGGTTGATATTAAGCCATCAGAACTTAACAGTTCAATTATGGAGGTGCTTGCTGTTTATTTAGCAGCAGGGCTTAACCCCGACAAAGTAACGATTTTTGCTCAAAGTATGGTGAAAGAGCATGCTGAACTTGCTTGGCTACTAAGTTGCGTTACACCGCTTGGATGGTTAAAGCGCATGACGCAATTTAAAGATAAAGCAGGTAGCGATCAAGAAAAGGCTTGTCTTGGGTTATTTTCCTATCCGGTACTTATGGCAGCGGATATCTTAATATATAAAGCCGATATAGTGCCTGTAGGTGAGGATCAGAAGCAGCATTTAGAGCTAACAAGAGATATTGCAGGGGTAGTCAATAGAAAATTTAACAAAGAAATTCTAAAAGTTCCTGAGGTTTTAATTAGTGAAACAGGCACAAGAATAATGAGCTTACGGGATGGATTAAAGAAAATGAGTAAATCTGATATTTCGGATTTTTCCCGTATCAATTTAAAAGACGATAACGATCTTATTCATCAAAAAATAAAAAAAGCCAAAACCGATCATTTAAGTTTTGTTAGCTATGATAAAGAAACAAGACCGGAAATTAGTAATTTATTAGATACTTATAGAAGTTTATCTGAAGAAAGCTTGGAAAAAATAATCGGTAATTATCAAAACCAAGGTTTCGCAAAATTTAAAGAAGATTTGGCAGAAATTATTATTACAAATCTACAACCGATACGTGATAAATATTTAGAATTAATGAATGATAAAGAATATTTATTAAAAATACTGCACAAAGGAGCAGAAAAAGCAAGAATTAGAGCTTCTGAAACGGTTAACGAAGTGAAAGAACAATTCGGATTTGTAATTTAAATTCATATATTGCAAGATTTCCCTTGAAATATATAAGATTATTTGGTATGAATCTTCTTGGATAGGTGGCCGAGAGGTTTAAGGCACTAGTCTTGAAAACTGGCGTACGGGCAACCGTACCGTGGGTTCGAATCCCACCCTATCCGCCAGCTCAGTTTACAGTATTATGCCCTTTTATTTTCTTTATAGTGCTTAGTATATTTATCTAGTCAAGTCCTAATCATTTTTTGGTAAGGCATATGTGCAGTTGCTACTTCTGATTTAAAAAATTCTACGCTCTCTTTACTTAAAGCAATGGTTACTTTTACTGAATCATTTTTTAATAACAGTTTGCTAGGATGTGGTAAGAAATCTTTTACTATTTTTACTTCCTCTATTTCCCCATCAGTGTATTTTATTCTCTTGCTCATAAGTTCTCTTACTTTATGCCAGTATCCTGCTCCAAAAATTCTTATATGATTATCTCGAAACATAAAACGGACTGTTAAAATATTACCATCAACTGTACCTAAACAAAAATATCTTTTTTCTGTAATACTATGGTCTACATCTTGAAGGATTATCCTTTTGATATCTAGAAAAGCTTTTTGAGCTTCATAAAAGCTTACGTTATGCTTACTAATATTAATTTTATTTTTTTCTTCATCTCATTCAAAAGAAGAATGCATTTTTAGCCTGTAATCGATTAATTTAATAATACTTAGCTCTATACTAAATGTCCATATATCTATATGGGTAATAAGCCATACTGTTTAGTTTTAAATTAAAATTTAAGAAAAAATTTATTAATTATTTTATCGCTATATTTCATTATTCCAGAGAGTATCTAAAAATTCTTGAATAGGCCAAATGGTAATTTTTTTATTTTCTAAATTAATTATACGTTTTGTTTTTTCAAAAGATATAACATGTAATTTAAAATCACTATCTTTACTAAATTCTAATAGACCTTTTAAATTATTTTTTTGTATAGAAGAAGCAATTTTAACTTCAAATGCATTATTTTGAAATATAAAATCAACCTCATATCCTTCTTTAGTACGCCAATAAAATAACTCATCTCTTTTGTCGTTTAAATATTTATAAGCTATTAATTCTAAGAATACATAATGCGCAAAAGATTTACCAGCATTAAACCCTGTCATTTCCTGATATTCATATTTTCTTAGGTAATGGCTAAGTGCGATATCGAAAAGGTAAAATTTAGGCATTTCCGTAATAATTTGCCTTTTACTACGTGATCTATACGGATAAAGATGATATCCTAAATACATATCTTCTAATATTTCAAGATATGTTCTAACGGTTTTTGCATCAACACCGCAATCTCTTGCTATATTACTATAATTTATCATCTCACCGTTTGAAATGCCTATAATCTCTAGAAACCTTGCAAATGCTTCGCGTTTTCTTAAATTTGCTTCAAACTGTACTTCAGATAAAATATAGTCATATAAATAGGACGCAAGATATTTATGAATCTTTTTTGATGCAATATAATGATCAGGTATTAGTCCATGATTAAAAATTTTATGCCAATCAAGCTCTTTTATCTCAGAATAGCATAGCGGCAAAAACATATATATCCAAGCTCTTCCGCCAAGTAAATTGCTACCTGTTGATTTTAAGCGCCTAGCACTAGAGCTGCAAAGGATAAATTGTAAAGATTTATTAGAGTCTATTAAATAATGAACCTCATCTAACAGTAAGGGAATTTTTTGCACCTCATCAATAATAATAGTTGAGATGCCGTCTTTTGACTTAAGCTCTTCTCTTAAACGTTCAGGATTTTGAAAGTAAACTTTATAGATATCAGCTTGTAATAAACCTATATATACACTATCCGGAAAACGTTGTTTCAGATATGTTGACTTACCAGTTTTACGTGCTCCCCACAAAAAATAGGACTGTCCTTTTGGTAATTCTAAGTCTAAAAATCTTTGTATTGTCAGATAATATCTTGCAAATTTAGATATTTTAGGAGTATATTCCCTAAATATCTATTTGTCTAGTTGATTTACAGATAGCTTCCAACATCATTTTAGCGGCTTTTATGCCTGCTTCTGTTGAAGTTTTTATATTGGTAGTTTCGGTATGGAAAGTTATTTTACTGCCGTCAAGGTTACCGAGCATAAAATCGGTTTGTATATTAGACATCTTCCCAAACTCTACTTCTAGGGGTAATTTGTACGTCAATCCGGTACTTGCATCTGTACGATCGTTTTTGTACGCTGCGGTGGCAAGTGTTTCCGTGTTGCCTTCAAATGCCTCCCGATAAGCGAGTTTGGAAAGATGTCTAGGATCTGCATCTAGATATTGTGAATAAGCAGCAATCGGAGTGCGGCAATTAGCATCTAGATACTCTAAAAATGCTCTTTCGGGTTTTATTAGTTCAAAAGTGGGAAGATGATTAATTTTGTTGCATATCTCAAGCATAGCATTATCGTCTTTTCTAATCTCAACTGCAATGACTCCCTGCCCTATACACGGTAACATCTGTGAATACTCTATCAAATGGCAATACTCCGGATTAAACGCCTCTAACCTTTTAAGACCTGTATATGCTAAAATTGTTGCGTCAACTTCGCCGGTCATTAGCTTTTTCATTCTTGAATCAACATTCCCTCTAAAAACCGTTACCTTTAAATCCGGTCTTATTTTTTGGATAAATGCTTTTCTTCGTACTGCCGAGCTACCTATTACGGCATTTTGCGGCAGCTCTTCTATAGATTTATATTTTAGACAAACAAAAACATCTCTGGGGTCTTCACGCTCTAAAACAGCAGCTATTACTAGCGGTTCAGGTATTCTACCCGGTACATCTTTTAAAGAATGAACAGCTAAGTCAATTTTTTTATCAAGCAAGGCTTGTTCTATTTCCTTTAAAAATAAAGCTTTACCGCCTATATCGTATAATGGTTTATTTTGGATTAAATCCCCGCTAGTAATAATCGGCACTATTTCAAAATTAATATCAGGACAAAATTGTTTGATTTGCTGAATAACTAAATTAGTGTGTATTAAAGCAAGTG
Organism: Rickettsia amblyommatis; assembly: GCF_002078335.1. Classification (NCBI taxonomy): domain Bacteria; kingdom Pseudomonadati; phylum Pseudomonadota; class Alphaproteobacteria; order Rickettsiales; family Rickettsiaceae; genus Rickettsia; species Rickettsia amblyommatis. The sequence continues at coordinate 1,375,017 of NZ_CP015012.1, forward strand.
GACTTTTTCTTGTACCTATTCTGATAGAATTTGTCATTTGTTTTCTCCTATTTCAAAAGGGCTAGTAAAACTTAAAACATTACTGTTTATAATTACTTTATGATTCATAATAACCGGATGATTTACTTCTTCATGCCCTCCTGCTGCTTTATAAGTTCCAATATTTTGAATATGATTTAAACAAAAACTTTTTATAGCTTGTTCTACAAACTCATCCCCTTTAGTAAAATCACCAAAGATTAACCGATATTTTTTAATTGAACTAGATTACGATGCACTGCATAGGCTTTTTCATTAACGTCTTCAAGCAATAGAATTTTATTGTCATCCCCGTGAAAACGGGGATCCAGTATAATGTTATACCGTGGCGGGGCCACAGTATAACAGCAAAAAGTACTGGATTCCTGTGATCAACGGAATGACATTTTCAATTACAAAGGCATCGTAAAAATAAAAGTAGTCTTTCCCTGTTTATCGTTTTCTGCCCAAATTTTTCCGGCGTGCAGTTCTATTACTTTCTTACATAATGCAAGTCCTACTCCTCTACCTCCTACCGGTGTACGTGTTTTAGAGCTTACGATAAATACACCGAATATACTCTGCAATTCCTCTTTCAGTACTTCTATTCCATCGTCTTTTAACTAAACAAGATATTATTTTCTTGCATGTGTAGATCAATTTTTATTATTCCCTCACTACAATAGCTGATAGCATTTATTATTAGATTATCGAATGTGTGTTTCATGTAATGAGGATCACAGTTAAAATTGAAAAGAATATAATTATTATATTCTTTTCAATATCAGATACAAAATTTAAGATTTCGCCGTTTAGATATAATTTCTTACATATTTTAATCCTTTCATGTAGCAATTCGCTTAAGTTTATATCTTGTTTATTTAGTTCATCATTAAGACTGGATAATTTTGAAAAATCTAGAATATTATTTATCAAGCTATTTAATTTAATAGAGCTTTTAGCTATAATCGCTACTGCATTGCGACGCTGATCTTCATTAAATTTATCATAATTAGCCCATAAGGTTTCACCAAGGCTAATAATACCGGTTAGCGGCGTATTGATTTCATGGTCTATATTACGTAAGAACTCATGTTTCAAATCAAGTAACTTCTCTAATTCCTGCTCTCTCTAATTAACTCTATTACCTAAAGGAGTATTTTTTAGGTTAACTAATGTTTCTTGCTCTGGCCTTGGTTTTAAGCATACTATTAAAAGGCTACTAAATAAGGTTAGGAATATACTACTTTGAATTGAAACGCTCTATGCTAATTAATAACTTTTCATCCATAAAATATTTATAAAACTCTATACTAGCAAACACGCCTGTAACGGTCATAAGTAAAGTAGCTTGCCACCTGAATATCGTTGCCATTATAAGAATTATCGCACACATTAATTGCAGTTGATCAAAACGACTTGATATAACAAGTAAACTACCGAAAAATATTAATATAACGAAAGTAGCCACAAACCAAGAGAAAGATATAATATAATTCTTTTGAAACTTTAAAGACCATAAAGGATCAGTAATTAATATTGCAGCAGTTATAAGTGTGGTATGGTAAGTAATATTATATATCTCCAAATGGTTCATTATTCTGCTACCTGATGTGGTATATACAGATGAGAACATCGATATTAAAATAAATATACCGACATAACTATAAGTAATTTTTTGATTTGGTATGGTACTTTCCCAATATTTAAAGATGTTAAAATTCTTAAGATCACGCAATAAAGTCAAACCTTTTCTTTCTCTCTCTTGCCTGATTATTTTAATGGCTAGCGGCTCTTTCAAAGCACTAAACCCTCCGGGTTGCTTTAAAATATAATGGCTTCCAAGGAAAAAGAGTAAATTTACAATAGTTGCGGGTAGTATCGGATAAATACCTAGAACTGCTCTTAAAGAAAATATTTGCCACAATATAATAGTTAATATTGCAGCAATCATACCGATAAAAAAACTTTTGGCACTTGATTTAAAACCGTATATTAACAAAATTAACGGCAAAGTGATTAGCGGTAAATAGATGCTAGTCAATAATAAAAATAGATTTATTAAATCTTTAGTGTAGAGCGATATAATAAAACCTATTAATCCTATAGTCATTGCGGTTATATAATTATAATTTAATGAAGCTTTTTTAATGATGTCATTAGTAAAAGTTACCACTGCAACGTTAATATAAGAGTTCGTACTTGCGATTATCATTGCCATAATAATGCCGACTATTAACCCCTTAAATCCTATATAACTTTTAATGATCCGTGAAAACAATTCATTGGTGTTAACTATCGGATCTTGAGACAATAATAATATTGCAATCCAAATGAATAAAACGGATAAACAAAGACAAATAACTGCCGAAATAAAAAATGTTCGTGATATTTGCCTTGTGTCTTTTGCCATCAATATTCTTTGAAAAATTGAAGGACCAAGTGACAGAATAAATATATAAAAATATTTAAAGAAATCAAAAATTTAGGACTAGTATAGTGAAACAATCCTTGTAAATCAGCAAGATGAGTTTGTACATTTGAGTCTATAACTATATGCGGATCGCTAAAAACATTCCATACGACAATTCCTATTACCGGAATAATTGCACTATAAGTAAAAAACTGTACGGCTTCGGTAAAAGTAACCGATTTTACACCGCCAAAAGCAGAATAGCTTATTATTACGGCAATACATAAATCTATGTAAAAATTTGAAATGTTAAAGAATAGCTGTAATATTAAACTTGCTACGTGGAATTGCATGGCAATCCTACCTATAGACATTAATATACTAACTATCGACGTAAGAATACGAACTTTGTTACCGTATGCCTCCCCTATTATTTCTGCTGCCGATAAGCTACCCCAAAAATTCTCAAAACGAGGAGCTATAAAGTCACTAATTAATAACCAACTAACGACGTTACCAAATATACTAGGTAATAAGTACAATAATCCGTCCGTATATATTCTTGAATTATCGATTTAAAAAGTACTAGTACTGATCCAAGTAGCAATAAGAGTTGCGACTATTGTATCTGTAGAAAAATTCCTTGTGCCTATCGCATATTCGCGAATATTTTTTATATTTTGATATTTAGAAGTCCAACTAGCAAATTAATCGCTAAAAAGCTAGTAAAAATAAGGAGATCTATATTTGGCATAGAGTTAAGTTATAGGGATTTTCTATGCAAATAATAATAAAGATAAAAAAAGAAACAAACAATATTTTTGTGGAGTTAAAAAAGTATGTCATTCCTACGAATACACATGGGTGTCATAAGACTCGATGTCATTCCCGCCTACGCAGGAATCCAGTACTTCAAAACTTTTTAAAAGATTTTTTTAAAGCTTGCTTTATCTCGCTTTATGCTGAGCTTCTGCGGGCATGACATAAACAAGCCATGTAATAAGGCCGCTTTTAGCTAGGAATGACATACAAGACTCATTTTTATTCATAAAGATTAAACTCTTCTACTGCCTGACCTAATGATACTACAGTATAATCGTTATTCATACCAAGTTGTGTACTCATCAAGTGCATTATGACAATCATTGTAATCAACTATAGCTGTTTTTTTTCTCTTCTAATACATCTGCTGCAGTTTTAGTACCCACCATCTTGATACTTGGATCAAACGGCAGCTTGTTTTCTTTATTTAATAATGCTTTTAGAGTTGGAAGTTTTGGGTTGCGAGCATTACTTTTGAATTATTGAAAAATAATCTATGGCTAGGAGGAGTAGCTGCATCTTGAGTACACTGAAGATTTACATTACCGCCATTTTTTATTAAAGTTTCTACGATTTTAGTAGCGTTATAATCGCTATACCAATCAAGTGATGTTTTACCACTCTTATCATAGAAATTTACATCAGGTTTTGTATGTGTATTTTTTATGCATTTTTCTAAGAATTCGGCTTCAAATTCACCGAACCATGCTATTGCATTAGAATTCAATTGATCCATAATGTTAGGATTAAATCCTTGCTGTTTTACTATTTTTTCTATTATAGGCTCAGATAAAGATTGTAGCGCTTTAAAATTGTTGATTAACAATGTTTTTTCTTGACCGGATGCTTTTGAAATATCTTGTTTAATAGACCATATTATATTACCAAGCGTAGCAATCATATTATTACCGCCGGTAGAATTTCAAGGTTACAATTTTCTAATGTTTTTTCTACTAATTCCTTTACATTCATTATTAAAGTTTTAAAACCTGCTTGAGCTAAGTATTTATGACCGTTATCGGACATTTTAGATATTGTATTTTGTATTTGTAAAGTACCATTACTCGGATTATTAGTAGTAAGCTGATATTTATTTAAATATGTATTGTAGAATATAAAGCAATATGATTATCTTGACCAAGATCATTAATATCTAAACCTAATTGTGTAAATTTTTCAATTTGTGTCTTACGGAAATCGTCAGCAATATGCGACTCCATAGCAATACGGAAAAAATTATGAATTTGTGCTTTTTCAGTTGAAACAAATTTTGCCATAAGTGCAGGGTTATGATGAAATACATCAATAACATTGGAGCTATTACTCCAAATACCCCATTCAAGTATAGTATTACCGTTTGTATCTTTCTTATCCCAATTAGTGTCAGGGATGAGGATCAGTGTGTTCGATATCTGTACAGCAGTATTTTCAAAACATTTTTAACATTCTGATCTTATTGTTGAGGTATTAAACTACAAAGAGCTTCAAAAATATTAAGTTTGTTGTTAACATTAGTTCCGTTTAATATAGCCGGTATTAATTGTATGTTTCCTGAAGTTAATAATTGAAAAGGTGTATACATAAAAGTCTCCAATTTATGTTAATTTTTTATAAAAAATACCATGAAATATGGTTTGTATCTCTTTATAGTTATAATACATGAAAACTTAATAAATGTCAAGTAACTATTAAAAAATTAACTATTATTTAATACCAAGGTGCGAGAGATAAGTTTATTTTAATCCCTTTAACGGTAACATCAGCTTCTTTATCGGCAAGATATTTTTCTTCTCTGATTAAGGCGATTGCTTTATTGTGATAATTTGAGCATATTACGCCGATTTTATTGTTATCTACGAGTATTTCTTCATCTTTAACTAATGAAGATAAATCTTCATCTGCTGTAATTTTATATATCTTTCTTCTTATAACTCCTTGATATTTAGTCCTTGAAATCACTTCCTGCCCGACATAACAACCTTTATCAAAACTAATTGCATTTAACTCCTCAGCACCATACATATTTGGAATAGATTTATCTGTGATTAAATCTTCCACACCATCTATTATTGCAAAATTATATTTATCTTCTAGGTATATTGGATTCCCGCTTTCGCGGGGAGATGTTGTTGAGGGGGGCGGTTCCCCCTCTGTCACCCCGTGGCTTGACCACGGGGTCCAGTCTTTTTTAATTATTTTCTGGATACCGCGGTCAAGCCGCGGTATGACATCGAGCTTATTTATTGAGCGGAAACCAAGCTTAGCATAACGAGGATCACGAATCGTAATTAGCGAGTCTATATCTAATTTTTGAAGTGAGTAGATAACTTTATATTCGTCACTACAATCTATTACTTGTATTTTTGAGCGAAATTTATAGAAGTTTAAATACTCTATCAAAGCAGCTTTATTACTTTTATCAATATCAAGGTAAATTTCCTCAGGGTTATGAACATACACGAAAAAATCAAATAAATATCTTCCTTGATTATTAAGCAAATAAGTATAGCAATAATTATAGTCAATTGATTTGGACTCGCCTACTGCGTTACTCGTCGTCTTGCCTATTATTATAGGCTTCGCTCCTTGCTCCTTGTATCCGAATTCAACTGAATTGACTATACTCTTACAAATATCGTTAGTAATGAGATTTTGTAGGAACTTTACGGAATCGAAACCTATTATTTTGATAACTTCTCTATTACTTAATATTTCATACATAATTATAATATTATTGACTTTATAGGTTTCTAACTACTATACTCTAAATTTATATAAATTAAACTTAATAATCATGAGATGTTCATCTTACTGTACTTCTTCCGAATATAAGATGAGTGAGCTAGTTACTAATTTAAAAAAGATTGGTCTTGCACCTCAACATTTTGACGATGTTTTATATGTTCGGAAAGAGATAAATAAAGATTCTGATTTTATAGAGATATTTTTCTTTCCGTTTGGTTGTGTAACTATTTGGGGCGGCGATGAAATTCAAGAAAAAATAGTTTTAAGCGATACTGATTTAGTACCAGTAAATAAGCTTAAAGAGCCGGTATCCGATTATATTTATTTTGAATATAATACGGAAGTCAAGAAAACATTTATTGATGAAGAAAAAAATAAAATAATCTTAGCAGATAAATCAGTTTTTGTTAAACTTTCTATTTCCCATGCTCTTGCACAATCGGTTAAACTTAGCGTTCTTGAGCAATCTGTTAGTAACTTGATTGTTCAGACAACCCCTATACAACAGGAACTAGCTAGAACCGGTAGCGTATCGCTTTCTAAAAAGGAGATATTACAGCAAATAGGTATATTATTTAACGAGCGTTATTCAATCAGTTTGCATAGCGATATATTCGATACTCCGGAATTCTTTTGGCGTCGCCCGAGTTATGAGCCTCTATATCTCATGACGGCAGAGTTTCAAGACATAGAAATACGGCAAAATATAATGAATCATCGTCTTAATATGATTCACGAGCTTTTAGACATTCTTTCAAACGATCTTAATTATAAACATTCCACCAAACTTGAGTGGATTATTATTATTTTAATCGGTCTTGAAGTTGTTCTGTCGTTATCTCATACTAATCTTTTCTTAAAAATTATCGGAGCTTTATAAATAGCTTCTATGCAAATTATCGATAATCAAAAAACATTAGAAGAATTTTGTAACCGGTTAACAAATAAGGCATGCTTAAGCATAGATACGGAATTTGAGCGTCGCTATACTTATTATGCGCAGCTTAGTATAATTCAAGTTAAAGCAGAAGAATATTGCGGAATAATTGATGCATTAAGCAATTTAGATCTGAATATTTTTAATAAGCTGCTTGCAGATAATAATATTACTAAAATATTTCATGCTCCTCGTGAAGATTTAGAGATTTTCTATAATGTATTTAAAACACTACCTGCTAATGTTTTTGATATACAAATTGCAGCAAATATTTGCGGGTTCGGTAAACAGCTAAGCTATGATGACCTTTGCTATAAGCTAATCGGTATTACTATCGATAAAACCCACCAAAAATCTAACTGGCTAAAACGCCCTATTACTAGTGATATGTTAAATTATGCAATGTTAGACGTAGAGTATTTGTATAAGATATATAAAGAGTTAAATCATGTAATTATTAGAAATAATTTAACTAATAAATATCAAACTACTCTTAGTTCTTTATTAGATGTTAGAAATTATAAGGTTGAGCTGAAAGATGCTTGGAAAAAAATAAAATATAGAAGTGATGATAAGAGTTTTAATCACAAAATTCAAATGCTTGCAGCTTATCGTGAAGAGAATGCACAAACTATAAATATTCCTCGTAAGCATTTTATTTTAGATGAAGATCTAATAAAGCTTAGTAAATACTCGCCATTGAATCACAAGGATTTTAAAAATCTAAATTTAAAAAGCAAATATTTACACAAACAAAAATATAAAGATGAAATAATAAGTTTGTGTAATAACTTATAAGAAAAAAGCTATAAATCAAATAACTTGTAGCCTATTTGACTAGAAAAAAATTAGCCAACTAATGTAACTTGTATCTCACTATCTTGTACTACTTTGACATATTCGTTGTATACATCATCAGGCAAGTTACTAAATGCCTGATCTATGATAAGTGTCCCGACTCCTACTAATGCTAATTGAAAGCAAATATCTCCAGTCTTGAGTATCGCCGGATATTTGTCCTGTTTCTTCTAGTCAATCTCCGACTGCTTGTTTTGCAAAAAAAAGCAAGAGGTACACCGATCAATACGACAATTTTTTTATTATATCAACCTTTATTATATCAACCATTTTACCCTAAGTTGATTTTTTTGTAATAATAATATATAAATATAATATTTTATACAATAAAAAAAGTTAAAAAAAGGTTATTATACCGAAATCATAAATTTAAGCTTACGATCATGAGATTCAATCAGAAAATTATCTATTAATTGTTCTTTTAAACAAACTCCGGCGGTTAATATATTTCGGTTATTATTAAGATATCGGTCAAAATGTCCTGTGCCGTATCCAAGTCTATAACCCTCCTTACTAAACGCCAACCCTGGGATAATCACTAACTCAGGAATAAAAAAATCATTATTTATAGGTTCATAGATTTTAAAAGCCCCTAAAGCCAATTGATCGTTATAATGATAAGGACAATATTTTATCTCATTTTTTATGATTTTCGGTAGGCAGAATCTTATTTCAGGATGTAAGTTTATTATTTCAAGTAAGTTAATTTCGTATTTTAGAGGAAAGTAAAGTCCTACTGTCTTTACTTTTAACTCCTGTAATAACCGGCTAATTTTATTGATTAGAGAGTTTTTGACTAAATCGGAATTAATCTTATCTTGGTTTTTTATTAAAAATTCTTTGAAATAAAGACGCAGCTCTTGTTTGGTCATAAATATCCTTAAATTCGTCATTGCGAGCGACTGAAGGCCTTGTGGCATGGCTCGCTTCATCTCTGTCATCCCGCGACTTTTTGTTCGTGGGATCTAGTTAAAAATACTAATATTATTAGTATTTTTAGTGGTTTTACTGGATACCGTGGTCAAGCCACGGTATGACACCGAACTGGTTTTTCAAGCCATGCAACAACGCCGCGACTACAAGGAGCGTGGCAATCTCATAAAGCAGGACTCCTGAGATTGCTTCGTCAAAACTTACAGTTTTTCCTCGCAATGACGAAATATATCACATATTAATAGTCCTCTTATCTACACTAAGTGCTGCCTCTTTTATAGCCTCGCTTAAAGTTGGGTGAGCGTGGCAGGTTCTTGCTATATCTTCTGAAGCTGCTCCGAATTCCATATAAGCCGTAAGCGCGGCAATTAATGTACCTGCATCAGCTCCTATAATATGAGCTCCTAAAACCCTATCGGTTTTATTATCGGCAAGGATCTTAACCATCCCTTCCGTACTACCGATTGCTCTTGCTCTACTATTTGCTAAAAACGGAAACTTACCGACTTTATAATTAATGCCTTTTTCTTTTAGCTGTTCTTCCGTTGCACCGACGCTTGCTACTTCAGGATAAGTATATATTACGCTTGGAATTAAGTTATAGTTAACATGTCCTGCCTGCCCTGCCATAATTTCCACGGCAGCTACAGCCTCTTCCTCGGCTTTATGAGCAAGCATAGCTCCTTTTACCACATCACCGACTGCGTAAATATTTGAAATTGCTGTTTGGAACCGGTCATTAATCTCAATACTACCTTGCTTATCCGTAATAATACCGACAGACTCAAGTCCTAGATTTTGCGTATAGGCTTTTCTGCCTACCGCCATTAACACAACATCGCTTGTTACTACCGCACCCTTACCGCCTTCCTCTATTGTCAGATTTACTCTTCCTGACTTTACTTCAGCAGATAGCACTTTAGTATTCAGTTTAAACTCTATACCTTGTTTTTGCTGTAGTTTCATAAATTGTTTAGCAATTTCTTTATCAAGCATAGGTACAATGCTCGGTGCATACTCAATAACCGTTACTTTAGCTCCCAAACGACGCCAAACTGAACCAAGTTCTAAGCCTATATACCCTCCGCCGACTACTATTAAGTTCTCAGGTACTTTAGAAAGTTTCAAAGCACCGGTAGATGAAACAATAAATTCTTCGTCTATTTTGATATTCGGTATTTCTATGACGCTGGAACCTGTAGTAATTAGGATATTTTTGGCTTTAATTTGCTCTTTATTTACTTCAACGATATTACTAGAGATAATTTTAGCTTCACCTTTTATCCTAGTAACTTTGTTTTTGGCAAATAGACTTTCTATACCTTTTGTAAGATCAAGAACTACTTTATCTTTATTAGCTAGCATTTTTTGTAAGTCTAGTTTTACATCTGCAGTAATACCTATATTCTCAAAATGTTTTAGAGCTTCTTCATATTTTTCGGAAGAATTAAGTAAAACTTTCGATGGTATGCATCCTATATTTAAACAAGTGCCGCCAAGAGTATTGCTTTTCTCAATACACGCTACTTTCATACCAAGCTGAGCAGCCCTAATACTGCCTGTATAACCGGCTGGACCGCTACCTATTACCACTAAATCAAATTCTTGCATATTTGTTTGACCTTAATAAATTGTTGGATCGTCATTGCGAGCAGCCATAGGCTGTGCGGCAATCTTGTCAAATATCCTGAGATTGCTTCATCAATTACTTACATAATTTCCTCGCAATGACGTAATATTGCTAAAAATACTACACCACTATCACCTTTATAACAACTTTAATCTTATACTATTCTTATTTGGTGAAGCAATAAAACTAATTAAATTAATATTATCTTCAAAGCCGTTTGTATAATTTTGTAGTAAAGAAAACATCTTTTTAGAAATAGCGTAATTGTGACTAGTATTTAGTGAATTTGCCTCACCTATATTTTTTATTTCTCTCATTAAAGCTAAAGGATTATTAAATTTTAGCTCTATATTTTCATAGTCAACAATTACTTCGGCAAATCTTGCTTGCGAAAATAAAATTGGAACATGATCAAAATGAATAAAAGGAGCAATATGAGAAGAGTGTTTAAAATCACTTGCTATTTCGGCATCTATTAAGGATTTACGTAAATTCTTTAAGCTATTTCCTCCGACAAAATTACCGATAAAAATACCGCCAGACTTTAAAAATATTCTTATATTAGATAAAAAGCGTTGTACGTCATTTATCCAGTGTAACCCTAATGAATAAATAATTAAATCAAAAGAGTCTTTTTGCAATTCTAAATCTTCATCATCGATTAATAATTTATGATTATGCTCAAAAGAATCAAGCAATAAAGGCGACATATCTGTTACGGTAATATTGGCACTTCGATAAGCATTTTTTAGTAAGCTCGTAAGATAACCGCATTTAGCCGATATTTCTAGAATATCCGAAAAATCCTTATCAATCATCCCTAATCGACTTATTATATCATTAGCTGCATGTTTGATAAATAAGCTGTTACTTATCCCCTCTACTGCATTATTTCGGTGATTTTTTAGCTTTAGTCTGTTGAATATATAATCCTCTCCTATCTTGCATTTTCTCTCCTAAAATTGTTGGTGGCGGTCGAGAAATAAAACCCCATAAAAAATCTCCTAGCAAACTATTTGGCACAAGTTCTCTCTGTCTTGCAGTGCGCATATCATCCCCTTTAACTCTATCTAGCCCTTCAAAATTCTCCTGCATATCTACAACTATAGGTTTCGTATTGTTATTATTAGATAAAGGTTCTAAACTCAACAAGCTTTTTTCTGCAGGCTTTAAATCCGAAGTTAGATCCAAATGCTCTAAGTAGACAAGTTTTAGTTGTTTATCATTACTAGAAACTTTTTTTCTTTCTATCGCTGAAACATTGTTCTGGGTCTTATTAGATTCTCCTAGAGATTTATAACTACTTATATACACAACAATACTAATATACATTTCTTTAACATAAATAACCCTGTATATTATTACAGTTAATATAAATTAAATAATATATGAATCAAGTACTGAAATAAATTAAGGGAATTATATACTTGTATAACCTATATTTTCTTTTTATTTACCCAAGATGTAAATTCAGACATACTAAACACTTCTATTAAATTACTGCCAACTTGATCCTTGAGCCATTTCAAGGTTTCTTTTTTATATCCATCACCATCAATTATTATTATAGTATCATAAATTCCTTATGATATAATATAAAATCGTATTGCCATTTAGTATCATAAATATTTTTGCCAACTTCAAACTGTCTAGTATGAATAGGCTGCTTAATAAGGATCCTAGCTGCACTAAATCTTTTATTAGGTACAAAACAATACCCTTCTCTTTTTAGTCGATCATGTATAAAAATCTCAGGTTCGTTTCCAGTTTTATTAGCTTGTAAAATTGCAATTTGTTTTACCATTGTACTAATAATTTCTTATTAAAACTTCATTAGTTCCTTGCCTACTGTCGGATTTACAATTTATGCTTCTTGGTGCATTTACTATATCCATACTAAAAGACTTGTATAAGTTCTTTATAAAATCGCTATCTGAATTTGAAATAAAATATACACCTTTCTTATTTAATGCTCTGCATTTTTCATAAAGCTTAACCTGATCTGCCTATGTAAAGCCAAGCTTTGTATATTTTGTAAATTAAATGAAGTATTATTAATAGGTTGATATGACGGGTCTATATAAACGTGAAATCCTGATATATTATTTCAGCATTTTGTAAAGCTTTACTACACGCAAGTATGTTATCCTTATCAAGAATATTAGGATTAATATCAGCTCCCATCCGGACAATTGCACTCTCCTTTGCTATTTACTCTATAAAGACCATTATAACAAGTCTTGTTAAGGTATATGAAACGTGTTGCTATCTCAATAGGGTTATCGCTATTTGCGTTCTTTCTAACAGCATAGTAATAATCTTGAGAGTGATTAGCTTTATGCTTAGCTAACAGCTCAATTAATGCTCGAGCTTCATCCTTAACTGCCTTGTATGTAATAATCAAATCTAAGTTTATATCTGATATAATAGCTTTGTCTGGAACGAGTGCAAAAAAAGTGCTCCTCCTCCTATAAAAGGCTCATAATAATTATTGTAAAACTAGCAGGTCAGTGTAAGCACAACTCTTTGATAAGGTTTCTTTTTCCCCTGCCCATTTTATAAATGGTTTAGGGATTTCGTCTTCTTCAATCTCTGGAGAATGAATTTTTAACAGAGCTTGACCTATCATTGCTAAAGCCTCGTTAAAAGATAATTACCTGTATTTAAAAGTATAGCATTAAACATATTGCTTATATTATATGGTTGCACCTAAATATAAACTCGTTTAAATATCTCTCTATGTGTTTTGTGCTAATAGAATAGATCCGACTATACCACGCTTAAACACCGCCCAAAAGCTTTCTATCGTGTTTGTGGACACAGACTCTCTTATATATTTACCTAAGTCGTGATTTATATATTCATGATTATATAACTTTTCTAATACCTTGTAAGCTCCCCATTCATCAGATAAAATAGTTGACCCTATTAGAATATTATTTATTGCAATTTTTTCTATGGTCTTTGAATTAACCTTTGTTATAACTTGAGCCTTAGCGTTACCGTTTCTCTCTATCATGCCGATTACAACGGTTTTTGTCTTTGTGCTGAGACCTGGTGTACCTTTAGTTTTTTTATTTTGATGTTTGTTCTTTTCTTTACCACCAATAATACGTCTCATCTATTTCTACAGTGCTTTTTAAAGGAATACTAAAACTTTCTAGTTTAGTCACTGCTCTAATCCTATGAAGCATAAACCATGCAGTTTTTGGGTAACATTAATATCTCTTGAAAGCTGTAACGATGATAAACTTTTTTTTTAGCGTAGTCACTTGCAAAACTGCTGTAAACCATTTCTTTAAAGAAATCTTATTATTTTCAAAAATTGTGCCGACTTTGATACTAAAACGCTTTTTACATGCCGAACATTTGTGATTCGTTCCATCCGCATAATGAAAAATCTTTTGGTTGCCGCAATACGGACAATAAGCTCCGCTAGCCCAACGTATATCAAAATAATCTATGCACTTTTGTTCAGTAGGTAATTTTTCAAATAAATCAACAACACTTTTAAAATTTAACACTTAACTATACTAACACAATTTTATATAAAATTATTATATCGAAACAATTTAGGTTATAAGATATATAGTTGCCTTAATTAATTATTTCTAAAGATAGTATCTTCGTATTTTTTTCTATAATATATTTTGTAATTCTCATTTCTTATATCATTAAACCATTGGTCTTGTTGTTTTTTAATATAATAATTTAGGGAATTAGATTTACTTTTACTAGTTTGAAAATTATCTTCACAAAATTTTAAAAAACCTGATATTAAAGTTTCTACTCCATTAGTCTCAGATTTTTTCTCAAGAAATTGCATAGAAAAATTAGTAGGATTATTATGTTTTAAATAAAATTGTTTATATTTTTCATGAATTTTATTTTCTTTTTTTATTTGTTGTTCTGAAAAAGATAATTTTTCCTCTAATAATTTATGAATTTCGGTACAATCGCTCCAAGGTAATGCTATTGTTAATTGCTCTTCCTGATATTCAAAATTATCTTGAATATTGTTAAAATCGGCATTGACTTTTACCGCACTTACTAATATTAAACAACATGTAATTAATTTAATATTCATAGAATTAATTAATTTTAGCAGGAACCGGTATCATAATACTACTTCTGTATCTTTTATTGCCACTAAAAAGTGATTTTTTTTGAACTTTGTTATTATTTACTGGAATTGTATCTTCTAAAGCCCCTTCATTATTATTTAGATAACTATGTAAGGATGCTTTATAAAGAGCCATATTACTTGCTATTTTAACTACGTCTTGTTTATATTTAAACCCTAAAGAATGTGTAGCCGAATGATAATGAGCTATCGCCCTGTGCCAGCTCCCTAGCTGATCATATTTTGAACGCAAAAATTCTGCACCGTAACGAATGTTATTATTTGGATCAAATGCCTGTTCAAGGGAATTAAAAGCCCCTAAATGATGCCTTAAGTTAATCTGCATGCATCCGACATCAATACTCTCTCGCCCTTTTATAAGCTCTATTCTAACAAAACTTACTGCTTCTCTTTTTGTGTTAAAATAATAGCCTTTTCCTTCAACATTTACTGTCCAAGGCCATACTACTCTAATTTTACGGATTGTATGTTTTTTTCCCGATTCTTTTAAAGCTATTGAATGTAACGTATTAGATGGAATATGAAATTTTTTTTCAAAGTAAGGAAAAAGTTTTGAACATTTAAAGGATTCAGCTATTTCAGGATCGGCAATAGCCGGCTTAGAGAAGAGGATAAAGGATAATAATAGGAGTAGTATGGTTTTAACGTCATTGCGAGGAAAATTACGTAGCAATTGACGAAGCAGTCCAGTAAAAAATTCTGATTTACAGAATTTTTTTATTGTTTTGCTGGATTGCCACGCTCCTTTTAGTCGCTTGCAATGACAATTTTGGCATAATTCCCAAACCATACCGGCAACACTAAAATAACTTGAGTTACAATAAGATAAACTAGCCTACCATAACTTATCTTATGAAGCAAGGGAAGTTATAGCATTAAGAGGTAAGGATTTAATCTAAATCCCAAGCAGCATCATTAGTGTTTTGAGGATTACCTATATATCGGGTACCATATTCCAACAAATTATCAATATCGCCTCCTGTCGCTTGCAAAAGATTACTTACTTGTGTTACCAAGTCTTCAGCAGTGCTACCTTGAGCATCTTGAGGACTAGTAGTCCCATCTAAAGCTTGCACTCCGGCATTAATTAATGTTACTAAATCCTTAGCTTGCATACCTAAAATAGTATCTTCTGTACCGCTCTCTCCTCTATTAGAACTAGTAGAAGGTTGTATATGTGGTATTGCCTCTCTGTTAGAGTGAGCAGTTGCTTGATGAACCAAAGCTGCAAGTTGTTGATCGTTAAGATTATTTTGTTCCTTTGACATTTCTGGAGATATAGTAGAATCATCCTCAGATAGATCAATTCGATCTTCTTCTTGCAATATAGAGCTTGTATCCACACTATAGCTTAAAGCTTGTAACATTGAAAAATCATCATCTTTAATTACGCTTTCATACCATTTTTTATGTTCGTTAGTTGCATGTTTTGCATTTTCATTATTTTTATAATTATTTGGAATAGCGTATAAGCCGTATTCTCCTTTATCTGTTTCGTCTATTATGATTTTAGCTATCTTCAGCTCATCTATACTTAAGTCAATATTTTGTTTAAAAGAAGTTTCAGTATCTGATCGCCTTGTGCTACCCCTTTATTATTTTTCCAGCCTCTTATTAAACTACAATAATCTATACCTGATGTTTTAGCATGCTCTAATACTGCTTTTATAGCTTTCCATTGATTATTAGCTTTTTCATTTTTACCTTGCTGCTCATCTTTAAAATAGCATTCTCAGCCCATTTAGCAAGTTGAGCATATGATGCTAGCTCCCCTACTGCATTAAATATGGATACATGTTTACCTGGATAATCTACTTTTGTAATGATTTCAGATAGATCAAATTTTTGAACTAATTTCGGTAATTCAACAAGCAATGCATCATAATATGGTTTGTTTAAACTCCATTCTCTGCCATTTTGCTTGATTGCATTTATAGTTTCTTGAGTAAAGTTATATTTTGATCCCTTTGTAATTATTGGTTAAATTTATATTTAAAAACCACGAAGCATGGTATTTTTTAAATGCTTTAAATTGTTAGGTCCTGTACACTTTTGATTAATGATTATAATTTTGAGATATTTTGTAGCAAAAATTAATAAGATTTTTACAGAAATAGTTATTCATATCAAAAAAATCTGATAATTTGCAGCTAAAAATAGCCATAATTATAATTATTCTATTACAAGAGTACAGAACCTAATTGACTGATTAAATAAAAATGTTTATTATTAACCCAAATGGTAAAAGTATATTTTATGAAAGTTGTTAGCTCATTAAAATCGTTAAAAAAACGTGATAAAGATTGTCAGGTCGTTAAAAGAAGAGGCAAAATTTTTGTAATAAATAAAAAGAATAAAAGATTTAAAGCAAAACAGGGTTAATTAATCGTTTTTGGAGAAAAAAATATACTCGATGAACTTGAAAAATTAGCTGCGTCGTCTTTGTAAGTCCTCGGATGCTGAGTGTTTATTATATGCTCCGCTCCTCGGTTTGCAGACTCCTTGCTCTTTTTCAAGTTGATCTTCGTATATTATTACTTTTCATTTTACTTCAGAGTATAATAATACTACTTTTGAAAGAAAAGAAATAAATATGGCCGGTCATTCAAAGTTCAAAAATATTCAGCATCGTAAAGAGGCTCAAGATAAAAACAGAGCAAAAGTTTTCACTAAATTAATTCGTGAAATAGTTACTGCAGCTAAAACCGGTTCTTCTAATAACCCTGAAAATAATCCACGTCTTAGAAATGCTTTAACTGCCGCACGTAGTCAAAATCTCCCTAAAGAAAGAATAGATAAAGCTATTAATAGTGCTAATGATTCTTCTAATACCGAAAATTATACGGAAATTAGATATGAAGGTTATGCACCGAATGGTATTGCTATAATAGTTGAAGCTTTAACCGATAATAAAAACCGCACTGCTGCAGAAGTACGCTCTAGTTTTACTAAATATGGTGGGAGTTTAGGCGAAACCGGTAGCGTCAATTATTTATTCAACCATTGCGGAGTTATTCAGTATCCAGTAAATATAGCATCTAATGAAGATGTTTTAGAGGCAGCCATAGAAGCCGGGGGGAATGATATTATATCCGATGATACCACCCATACAATCTATACGGATATTGAAAATTTCTCTAAAGTTCTAGAATTTTTAACTGGCAAATACGGCATACCTGAAGATTCGTATATAGGCTGGATCCCATTAAATACAATAATTATAGATGATAAGGAAAAAGCTGAAAAATTACTAAAGCTTGTGGAAGTTTTAGAAGAAAGCGATGATGTGCAAAGAGTTTTTGGGAATTATGAGTTATCTGATGATGTTTACGAAATAATACAAGGAGAACTATGACTTATAACGATGCAAATTATCAAATAATTATTTTAGCAGCCGGTAAAGGTACTAGAATGGAGTCCGATTTACCGAAAGTAATGCATAAAGTCGGTGGAGTTCCAATGCTTGAAACGGTATTAAAGAATTCGCTTAACGTCACAAATGATGTAATTATAGTTTATTCAGAAGAACTGAAAAAACATTTAACGCCCTATGAAAATATGTGTCGCTTGGTACTACAAGAAGAACCTAAAGGCACAGCTCATGCTACTTATGCAGCAATAGATTTAATTAATAAAAATAAAACAATATTAGTTTTATATGCTGATCATCCTCTGATTACTCCAAAACTTATGCATGAATTAATAGCTTATTTAAGCCTTACTAATTCTGCATTAGTGACTTTAAGCTTTGAGAGAGCAAATCCGGTTCAATATGGAAGAATAGCTACTGATAAAAATGGTGAATTTTTAGAGATAATCGAACATAAAAATGCAAGCGAAGAAGAGAAAAACATAAAGCTTTGTAATTCAGGTATTATAGCTTTCAGTAGTGAAATTTTAAATAAATACTTACCTTTATTTGCTACTAATACTAACGGTCATAAGGAAGTTTATTTAACTGAAATAGTAAAAATATGTAAAAATCACGGTGAAAAAGTTTCATATTTATTATCTACTGATCATGATTTAATTGTTGGTGTTAATACTAAAAATGAGCTAGAAGAAGCTAATAATATTTTTTCTCAGAATAAGTCTTAGCTTTGTCGTATGGATCCCGAGTCGTCATTGCAAGCGACTAAAAGGCTTTGGGCCATAGGCCGTTTTATATCATTCCCGCGAAAGCGGGAATCCAGTAGCACCTACAAAAAAACTTGTTTTTATAGGTTTATTTTTTTGGATCCTCTCTTTCGCTGGGATGATATCGAGTAGGCTTTTTACTCTATGCAACAACATCAATACCTTGTGAGAATGACATAGGAAGCCATATAGGCAATGCTAAAAATTTTGGAGAGATGGCCGAGCGGTTTAAGGCGCACGCCTGGAAAGCGTGTTCACGGCAACGTGTCGGGGGTTCGAATCCCCCTCTCTCCGCCAGTTCAGTTTATGGTATACTCGAATGATTTCAAGAATTGAATTTGTTATCAAATGGTGAGTGTGTACAGCTTATACTTAATAAGTGAGTACGTGAATTCATGAAGATAACAAAGAGCAATTCTTAAAAGCAGAAGAGTATGTTATGCTCGTTTATTTTCTTTATAATACTTAGTATATTTATCTAGTAAAATCCTAATCATTTTTTGATAAGGAACATGTGCAGTTGCTGCTTCTGATTTAAAAAATTCTACGCTCTCTTTACTTAAAGAAATGGTTACTTTTACTGAATCATCTTTTAATAAAAGTTCTCTAGGGTGCGGCAAGAAATCTTTTACTATTTTTACTTCCCCTATTTCCCCATCAGTGTATTTTATTCTCTTACTCATAAATTCTCTTACCTTTACACCAGTATCCTGCTCTAAAAATTCTTATATGATTATCTCGGAACGTAAAACGGACTGTTAAAATATTACCATCAACTGTACCTAAACAAAAATATCTTTTTTCTGTAATACTAACGTACCACGCTCTAGTCTGGACAGTTAGCCAATTTTTGTAGTTTATTGCACCGGAAAGCCAAATAGTAATCAAGGTTTCCACTGTCAAGTATTTAAAAGTTTCATATACATTTGTTATTACATTTATA
Organism: Rickettsia amblyommatis; assembly: GCF_002078335.1. Lineage (NCBI taxonomy): Bacteria > Pseudomonadati > Pseudomonadota > Alphaproteobacteria > Rickettsiales > Rickettsiaceae > Rickettsia > Rickettsia amblyommatis. Next base: position 1,394,597 of record NZ_CP015012.1, read on the forward strand.
AAGTCTAAAAGCTTTTTACAAAGCTTATCGTCTACTAATTACCTCATATTGATAGTCTTTTAATTTCTATTTTTACTTTTATAATAAAAATAGTTGTATATTTATATTATTTTTCTATTACAGCTGTAATTTTATAAGTTACAATTATATACCTAATAATCAATTAATTTATATTAAGTTATGGCTAATAAAGATTTATCGCATTTAACAGAAGAACAAATCAAAGATTTAATAAAACATTTTTATTATAACTATGAGAAAATAGCTAAATTAGAAGAATTTAATGTTAACGTATCTTCCAATAGTTTAGTGAGTTCATTTCCGCTTGTTACGCATCATAAATTATTCTGTAAATACTGCCGAGATACAAATTTAGTTATTAAGCTAAAGAGTAGAAATTATTATAGCTATGTTTATGGAGAAACGAGTTTTGCTCTATTGGGTCCTATATGTAATCATAACAATAACTCTAGTTGTTCATGTGATAATTGTAAGAAAGCTATAAAATAGCAAAAACAAACTGAAGAAGAAGCAAAAAGACGTATTTTAATAGATACATTTTTGTATAAAAATATTAAAGCTCCGTCAATTGAAGAATTAACTCTAAAAGATGCTTTATATTTATTAAGTGTAGTAGAACATTCTGCTTCTGAAGATCTTGAATTTGTAAAGCCATATTTAAAAGGATATTCTGTACCGAGTTTAGCACCGGATGAAGATTTAAATGATCATATTGTAGGACATCTAGGTCGTAGAGGTTTTGTATTAATTAATCCTTTAACAAGCAGTCTTGATGCCTTCAAATTCAATCAAGAAAAAGCATTAACAGACTATTATCCAAACAAAGTTTTATAGGATCTTTTGCCTAATATGGATCTTGAAGAAAAAAAAAGAATATTTAAATTCTGTGCGAAATATTAGTTAAAGGCGAATGGTCTTCATCATGGAAAAAAGAAGTCAGTGATATATGGCATCAAATTGCTAAACATGAATGTATAGAAAATTTTAAATATTTATTGAAAAAACATAAATTTTCAATAGATCAATATGGAGAGAAAGCAGCTTTAAAAGCTTTCAACATTTTATTACTATTTTTTTCAGTAGGGCACGTGTTTAATCTATCATGGCCAGCAGTACGTGATGCACAATATTATATCTCATTGCAAGACTATGAATATGATACAGATAACATCGTTAGTATAATTATAAATAATATACATAAAAAAGTAAGTAAAGCACTTGAGGAGCAGTGGACAATAAAAAATTCTAAAATAGAGTATCGCCGTTTACAAAGTGCAGTTAGCTCTACTTTTTTTTGGTTTGTTTTTAGGAATAAGGGATGAATATTTTGAGCGTATTATGCCACTTGAGTAAATAATAAATTTCTTAAAAATCTTAAAGAGATCATATTTGAGTGATAGTTTAATTCGTTGTATATCCTTTTAATTCTTCTTTAAAAATATTCCAATCCTCTTGTCAGTCTTCTAAACTAAGCAGCAATGGTAAAATCATTTGCGGCTTAATGGGAAAATACGAGAGCTCCCCCCCCCATTTGATACCGTCTATAACTTTTATTGTTTTATGCTCATGATCAATTTTAATGGCATAAACGTGACCGATCCAGTAAGATAAAGGTTTAGAGAAAAGTGTGTAGTACCATAAAGGAGAATCATAAAAATCTTGTTCTAACAAATGGGTAATTGCGTTTTATATCACCGTCTATAAACTCTTGTAATTCCTTATCCGAGTAATCAGTGCGAACTATGTGAAGCCAAGCAGTATGTTTTGCATCTGTTTTAATATGAATAATAGGGAAAGACTGATTAAAACAGTCTTTTTCAGCATTTGGGGTATAGGAAATATTAAATGCTATTCCCATAGAATTAACCTGTAGGCTTTTATGAGCATTTTTATATAAACAATTTCCTATATCATCAGCTACTTCATTATTTACGTCGGGATTATGCCAATGCAAAGCAAAATTTACTCCGTATAAAGTAAGTAAAAATATACTAAGAAAGATTGTTAATTTAAGAATGCTTTTAGGGTTTAACATTTTTAGTTATCTCTTTTGCTTCTTTCCAAAGCTTCAGCATAAATTCTACTGATTGTCCTTGCCGATTTGGCAGGTTATGCTTTTTGGTAAGCATTTTTATTGCTCTCATACGTTTCGCAAATTTTTCATTTGTCTTGCTAAGTGTTGTCTCAACATCAAACCCTGAAAAAATACACAACGAAATTGCCGTATGGAGCAAATCCCCTATTTCTTCTTGTACTCTTTCCGGCGGTTCGGCATCGTCAATAGCTTTTTTTATCTCTCTACATTCATCTATTGTTTGCTCTAAAATCATCTCATGATCCGGCCGATCAAAACCATAGCCCCGTGCGTCTTTCTCAAGCAGAATTAAATTTTGTAGAGGATTGTTAGATTCTAGATTCTTAACCATATACACCATATTAAACTTATAGTTTTGTGGCTTTAAATTAAATAATGGTTTAAAACTGCAAGCTTCATTGTATATTTACCGAATCCTTGGTTTTGATAAGGCTTATCTACTGCAAGTGCCCTTACCGATTCCTTTTCATTGAAAAATTCTATATGAGCAGTTGCAACGATTTTAACTCTTTTATATAACACAAAATGATAATGATTCTCTGCCGTTATAGTTGGATGGTTAGAATCATATTTTACGTTTATAGTATCAAAGATTTGTTCAGCTCGTATGCGATGGTATTCTTTCCACTCGCTATAATGTGTGCAACGCATAAGCCTAATGGAGTTATGACTTAAGTGCATAATATATAGTGAAGTTAAAATTTTAAATGGTTTTATGCAAATATTTAATTAGTTATCGTGATTCAATTTTCATCAAAGATCATGTTAAATCGAAGCATATTATAGCAGGCGATTATTCTTATTATTCAGGTTATTATCACGGCACTGCATTTGATGATTGCGTTATGTACTTAGATGCAGAGGATAATCGCTATAAGTCTGATGAAATTGATAAGCTTGTTATAGGCAAGTTTTGCTCAATTGCTACCGGCGTTAAATTTATAATGGGTGGAACGTAAGGACATAATTATAATTGGATAGCATCTTACCCTCTTGATTCTTTTGATAAAGATTTTGACAATTATGAAACCGTCCTGCCAAAAGCTTATAGACTTAAAGGTGATACTGTTTTTGGTAATGATGTTGGGATAGGTGCCGAAAGTATGATTATGCCAGGGATTAAAATTGCTGATGGTGCAGTAGTAGGAGCAAGAAGCTTAGTAACAAAAAATATCGGAGCTTATGAAATTTGGGGCGGTAATCCTGCTAAATTAATTAAAAAGCGTTTTTCTGATGATAATATAGCAAAATTATTGCAAATTAAATGGTGGGATTGGAGCGTTGACAAGATAAAGCAAAATCTATAGTTGCTACGTAATTCTGATGTAGATGCTTTATGGAAGAAATTTGAGACCGGGTTATTAATATATGCACTTGAATCATTAGGGTTTAATTTAATTGCTTTATTAAATGCTTCAAGAATTTGTTCATATTGACCTGACTTATATAAATAAAACCCTTTATTATAATAATCTGCAGCCTCTAATGCCCAAATTATGTTCGTTTGAAAAATAATTAGCAATAAGCGAAATAATAAACAATGTTTTTTCATAATTATTTCTCTATTTTTGATTGAAAATATAGTAATAAAAAACTATTTCCAATTGACTATAAGATAATTTCATGCTATTTAAGCGATTATTTATGGTTAAAGAAACGAAGAGAAAAAGGATAATTATGAGTAGTGTAAATATTAGTTTAGCAACTCCTGATAATATTACAAATATTTTACCTTTGATGACTCAACTTGGCTATCCTGCTAGTTCAGAAGAATTAACAGCACGTTTTAAGAATTTTATAAATCGTGAGGGGTATGGTGTTGCTTTAGCTAGTTTAGATAATAAAATAGTTGGATTTATTGCTTGGTCTAAATCGCTGCTTTTCGTCTCAGATAAAACTAGAATTCATATTGAAGCTTTAGTTATTGATGAGCATTATTGGGGAAAGCAAATAGGTAAAAAGTTTATGGAATATTTATAATAAATAGCAAAAAAATATAGCCCCGTAATCGTTGATCTTACTTCTGGTTATCGACGTGCTAAAGACAGTACGCATATATTTTATGAAGTGCTAGGTTATCATAATTCCGGAGAAATGGCTAAATTATATTTAAGACAAGAGTTATGAAGAATGAATCTGTAAAGAATATACGTTGAACCACTGCAACCATTACTGATTACCCTCTAATCCAAAATATGGCACGGTTTTATATATATGATATATCGCGTTATTGTGGGTTTGAATCAGATGAATATGATTGGACATTGCTACGAGATGGTTTATATGAAGCTGATGATTACAAAAAATATTTTATAGAACGGATAGGAAAGCCTATTGAATTAAAGTAAATGACGAAATAGCAGGTTTTATATTGCTTAATAAGGTTGGAACGTATTATAAAATCGATTGGAATATGGAAGCATTTTTTATTATAGCAAGATTTCAAAATACAGGAGTTGGTAGGCAAGTAGCTAAGCAAATTTGGCAAATGCATAAAGGATTATGGGAAGTTGCGGTTATTCCTGAAAATAAACCGGCATTAATATTTTGGCGAAAAGTCATTAACGAATTTACCAAAGGTAATTATCTTGAAGAAGTTAAACTTGTTCAAATGAGTGATTATAAGGCCGAAAGAGTTATTTTTGAATTTGGTGCCAATATATTATGAATATAAATTTTACTACAACCTAATCTCTGCTTTTGCTAAATCTTTTAAAGTGCGTGATCCGGTGCATAGCATGGTAATTTTAAGCTGCTCGATTATCAATTGTATCTCTTCTGAAAGCAAGCGTTCAGAAGTATCTGCCGCTTTTAAAAATTGACCGGCAAGTCCAAAAATATTAGCTCCTATACGAATTGCTTTTGCACCGTCAATGCCGGATTTTAACCCGCCACTGGTAATAATCGGAATATCTTTTGAAACTTCCCGCACCATTTTTAGAGAATCTAAAGTCGGGATTCCCCAGTTAATAAAGCTACTAGCTATACGGTTTTGTAACGAATTTGTAGCACGATAAGCCTCTACTTGACTCCACGATGTCCCACCGCTCCCTGCAATATCAAGAACCTTAACCCCTGCGTCAATAAGACTCTCAGCAACTTTTTTAGATAAACCGTATCCTACTTCCTTAACAATTACCGGAATAGAGAGGTAATTAACCACTTCTCTTATCTTAGGTAACAGCTTTTCCCAGTTTCTATTACCTTCCGGTTGAGTCAGTTCCTGTAACACGTTTAAGTGTAAAATTAAGGCATCGGCTTTAATAGCATCCACTAAATACTGACATTCTTTAGGTGTCACTCCGTAATTAAGCTGTATTGCACCAATATTGGCTAGTAAAGGGATATCGGGAGCTATATGCCTTACTGCAAATGTCTTGATTGTATCCGGTTCCGTTAACAAAACCCGCATAGAGCCAAGCCCCATAGCAATACCGGCTTTTTGAGCGACATGTGCAAGTCTATAGTTAATATCTCTAGCTCTAGTCGTGCCTCCGGTCATGCTAGAAATTAGGATAGGTGCTTGTAAAGATTTTCCGAGGAAAGTAGTAGTTGTATTGACGCTATCGTAGTTAATTTCCGGTAATGCATTGTGAATAAATTGAATAGATTCAAAACCGCTTTTAAGTGTAGATTCAACGTTTTTCGTAAGATTAATTTCAATATGGTCTTGCTTTCTTTCTATATCTAAATTCTGATCTTTTAGCATTTTCTCACTAATTCTTTTTACACTTAATCTATATTAATATATCTAGGTTCTGTGAAGATTTCTAATTGATTTTTTATTTTGAAGTATTTTTTAGCGAAAATTAATAAGATTTTTGAAGGAATAGTTATTCATATTTCAAAAAAATCTTATAACTTGCAGCAAAAAAGAGTCATAATTATGATTATTCTATTAAATGTCCACAGAACCTAAGCATTAAAAGAAATAATCAAGTGCTGCAAGTTTTGAAGGTAAGTTTATTAATGGGTCTTCAAAATCATAAGCATTGTAAATTTGGATGTATCCTATAGGAGTACGGTCGGCTTCTATAATGTAAGCGTGTATATTTTTAGGTTCATTATTTTCTAGCTTATACCCTCTAACATAGCTTGAGTATTTTTGTTCGATCAATTCTAAACTCCATTCTATATCCTTATTCCACCATAGTTTTATATGTGGCATTTCTAGCCATTTTAAAAAAAGCAAAAAATGAGAAGTAGAAAGTGGGGTAAAGCTTATGTTAATATATTTCTTATCATTAAATAACTTGTATTACCTTTAAATGCCCCGCTTTGAGCTTTATATTCTCCGACCTGTAGCCGGCTTTACTATAAACATGCATAGCTCGCGGATTATTTTCATCAGGATCAATAAAGAAAATATCGCTTAGTGGATCAATATATTTGTGGTAAAATTTTATAAAAGCTGCTAAAGTAGAGCTAGCAAGTCCTTGGCCTAAGAAGTTTTTATTACCTATACCGAAATCAAGAGTTATAGTATGACCTGATTTAGACAAATATTTTCGTTGAATATCAGCTAAACTGTGGTCTTTTTCAAGGCTATCCAAAAAACAAAACGGTTCATTATTTATAAAACCAATCCAATAATTAGTTGTCCCGTAAAAATAATGCTGTTTTCTGCCGGTAATAAAATTCAAAATGTCATTCTTATATTGTTCCAAAATTCTTTTATATGAGGCTCGTCTAACCAATTAAAAATAATTTCTTTATGAGTTAAATTAGCTTTTTCGAAATGTATATTCATATATAATCTATAATATGTATAGATTTAGAAATAATATAATTAGTATATATTAAAGAGCAAGGGGCAATCTGGCTTGAAAAATTACCTGAAATTGTATCAGAATTAGCTAGAGAATGGAACATATCTAAGCTTAAACCTATAGATAATTTATCTTTCAATTTATGTTCTATCAGGGTATCAAAATAATAAACCTATTATATTGATACTAAGCTGTGCTGCTAAAGACCTAACAAACGCAGCGGAAGCTTTAAAAGTTTTTTCAGGGTTTGAGGCTGCAACTATTCTAGCCCAAAAAGATAATGCTTTATTACTTGAGAGAGCGGTATCCGGTATTTCCTTAAAAGAATATTTATCAGATAACAAAATTGCTATAGCTTGTTCTGTTATGAGCAAGTTGCACAGAGCATTTATACCAAAAATGCAACAATGCCCTAACATCAAGGATCAGCTGAAAGCTTTGGATAAAGAATGGGATTTGCCCAAAACTTACCTACAAAAGGCAAGAAAATTGAGAGATAAACTTCTTCAAAATCCTGAACCTCAAATTTTACTTCACTGTGATTTACATCATGAGAATATATTACAAAATGATAAGCAATGGGTAGTCACTTGACCCTAAAGGAGTAATTGGATATCCTATAAATGAAGTATGGATTTTGCCATGAATACTGAGCAAGACACAGAATTTGCAGCAAATTATTTTGGCTTTAAATTACAAGAGGTTAGAAGCTGGTATTTTGTCCAGCTTATTTTAGCTATCTGTTGGAATCTTGAGGATAAAATGAGTTATTTTTAAAACTTGCCGATAAAGCATATAGCCTAGTTTAATTTAATGCCAATATAAATATCAACTATTGCACTATGTGGATCACTACTTCTTTCATCATATATTTCAAAGTAAGCTCTTGCCCCTCCTAACATTGCTGCATCCATATGCCATATTTTTTGTCACATATCAATAACAACTTTAGGCATTTGATCAGGATCGGATGTAAATTTTGCATAAGTTTGTACTGGAATAGTAAGAGTTGAAAATTCTTGATCTATATTCTCAAAAGAAGTAACTTCTTCTCCAAGAAAGTAAGTATATTCCCCGGTAGCATCACTCTCATAATTTGTATAAACTGAAAAAACTTTTTTCGGAGTGTTTCTATTTAGGATTTTGTCTTGTAGCTTGTCTGCAAAAAATCGCTGCATTGTTATTCCTATTTTTGCAGTATCAGTGTTCATTTCTGCAGCGTTTGAGGTGCAGGCTGTACTTGCTACTCAGCAGTTAACTGATTATTTTAGGGAGTCAGGATCAGCAGCAGAAAAGGCCTTTGAAAATTCATCCCACAAAGTTATTTTAAAGCAAAATCCCGAGAGTTTTAAAGCAATGAGAGCTAACCCTAAACTTACAGATTTTGTAGATGAGGATTGGAAGCTAAATTTACTGCAATCAATTCATTCTAGTCCTCCTAATTATAGTGAAGCAGCAATTTATAGTCCAAATGTTCATGGAGTAGTAGCAAAATTAATGTTAGATCCATTTACTCTGATGCTTACATCTACTAATGCTAGAGATTATAAGGCTTTAGAGGATAGGATGAAGGGGGGTATGAATGTCACAGATGCGATTAATAGCGTAATAGAGGAAAGAGGCTTAGCTTAAAGTTATGAAAAAATATGATGAAGTATTTAAATCTAAAAATTATTGCCATAAACTTTTTAGTTTTGGCTATATCACTGGTAAGTTATGCAAATGATAGTACAAACAAAAATTCTAAATTATTAGATTATGGAGTAAGGGGTCATGTATTCCTAATTATTGCAGAGTCATTACTCGAGGTAATTATGAAAAGACTCCAAATAGCAAAAGACAATGGCATTTTAGAGAAAATGCAGGAGGAATTTAAAGAAAAAGTCAGCAAGAAAATATCAAGACCAACTATGGTAGCAGGAGTAATTAAGGCTAGAAAGAGCAAAAGCAGGATTTTAGATCTAAGCTTCACTCAAAAAACTGATATTAAAGATCTAAATAACAATGTGATAGTAAAATCTGGTACTAAAATTAATCCTTTGGATACAATAAACTGGGGAGAAGATTTAATATTTATTGATGGTGATGATCAAGATCAGATTAACTGGGCCAAGTCTAAAATAGGAAGATTAATATTAGTTAAAGGCAGTCCTATAGAACTAACAAAAAAGCTAAATAAGCAAGTGTTCTTTGACCAAGGAGGTATTCTTTCTACTCATTTTAAAATAAAGGCAGTGCCAGCTACCATCAAGCAGGAAGGCAAATTACTTAAAGTTAGTGAGATAAATATTAATTGAAATGTTGCAGTATTTGAGTAAAGATAACATTGTGGATCAAAACTGATAAATGGGAGGACATGTATGAAAAAATGGTCGTTACAAGAGGCAAAGAACAATTTAGAAAAAATCATGAAGAATGTATTACACGGTGAGATACAAGGGATAATGAACGCAAATGGAGAAGTAGTATATTTGGTACCAGGTGAAAAATATTCTGTAGATACTATCTCTACAGAAGTAGATACAAGATTAATGGTTTCTGCCCAGTAATGAAATTACTGATGTTTATTATCATTATTTTCTTTGGTAATTATGGTTATGCATCAATTGGCTGCACTGGGAGGTTTGTAAATCCAATCACTGATGTTTGTTGGAAATGTTTATTTCCAATTACAATTGGAGGAGTACAAGCAGTGCCAAGCTCTATGGCCGATACTAAGGCTTCAAAGCAAATAATTTGTTTTTGTCCAAAGCCAAGGGTTCTCCTGCACCAATTCCAGGGATCCCTGTTGGTTTTTGGGCGCTGGTAAGGCTCGTAGATGTTACCAAATCTCCTATGTGCATGGTAAGTCTTGGTGGTATTAGCCTTGGCAGCAGTAGCAGTATGCAAAAAGGTATTAAGGATGATATAGAGGGAAGCAGCTTTTATCATGTTCACTGGTATGTCTCCAGTAATTTACTGGCTTGAGATATTACTTGATTTTGCTTGTTTAGAGATGTCACAAGTTGACTTAGCATATTTAACTGAGTTTGATCCATTATGGGGTGATGATGCTAAATCTGCCATATTAAATCCTGAGAGTTTATTATTTGGTAATATTGCAGCTGGATCTGCTTGTATAGCTGACTGTATTAACTCTAGTGTTGGCAATTTGTCAAATGATGAAGTGTTTTGGTGCGCAGGCTGTCAGGGCCTGCTATACGGTACAACCAGTTCTCATAATGGAGGAGTATTTATGGCTAAATTACATCGTGAATTATTACTTTGGGGGTATATGGAGGACAAAGGATTATGTTCTAAATATCCAATGCCAATCATGAAGAAGAGTCAATATAGGTTGCAGATGACTTATCCAATACCAGAGGTGCATTCATGCAAAAAGATTGGTGAGACTGAAACTACCTGGCAAGCAGGAAAAGCATTTCCAGTTAAGGGTGAGGATTTTGGCTATTTGATTTGGAGGAAGAGAGAATGCTGTCTCTTTTGATTTGAAGATGATACAAAATTATAAGATTAATCATAAGATCAATATATGTTTTAACCTAATAATTTTAGTGAGTTTACTAATTTTTAGTAATGCTTTTGCGCAGCAAGAAGTGAGAGAACAGAACACCACGCATCATAATATGGTTAATAATAAAATCTATATTTTTGTTTCATTTTCAATGCCAGATTCAGCATTAAAGAGTTACTTTCTTGAAAGCAATAAAATAGGCGCAGTATTGGTAATGCGAGGTCTAAAAAACAATTCATTTCTAGATACTAAGGCTAAAACTGATCAGCTCGGTATTAGCATTAATATTGATCCTGAGTTATTTACAAAATATCAAATCACTTCTGTACCAGTAATAGTTATAGATAATCATCAAGGAAAGGTTAAAAAACTAGCAGGTCATATAGCACTCAATGATGCATTGCAGATCATGCAAGAGGAACCAATGTGAAACAAGTAATTGGTATTATTATGTTAGTTATTTTAGTAATGAATTCAGCTTACTCTTCGACTATGGAGGATAGTTATAATCAGGCTAAACAATATAGCATCAAGCTTGGTAATCCTGATAAAATGGATAATAAAATTATATTTGATAACGAGGCAAATGTTTCCAATTTAACTCAAATGCAAGATCAAGATCTGATAAATCAAGGTAGCTTGATGCTGAATAACAGTTTAGAGGGGCAATTATTACAACAAGGAGAGATGAAGAAAAGAGATGCTGTTCAAGAATACGACCTCAATCCTTACAATCCATTCGTTAGTAATTCTGCTAAGATTGAGGCAGAGCCATTAACTCATACTGAAGGGACTGCACTTAATGCTAGTGAAAAAGTAATTAAGACTAAGATTAGTAAGAGTTGCAGCGAAGGAGTAGAATTTGAAGTAGATATCATCAGGTATCTCATACTAGATGCTGAATTAATAGATAAATGGGGAGATTGGCAGGATAAAGCCATAGTATTTTCAGGCCTTGAGATAAGTAATAGCTACCGTCATTGGCTTTATCCTGTATTGTGGAAAAAGAAAAGAAGTTTAGGTAGGCGTAAAACAATATACAGCATGCATATGCATAATAATCAGGCTATCATGCTTGATGTAAGAGTAGCAATTGCTGGTAAGTTAAATACTTCTCTTGATCATATTGATACATATATCGGCATTTCTCCTCAAGGAGAAGGAGCATTAACTGAAGGATGGAATTCTGAGATAGTAAAATGGGATAGATATGTTTTTACTTATAAATATCGTGATAAAATCAAAGAATTTAGAGAAAAAGCTGAGTATTGGCAAGTAACAGACCAACTTGCAGAAACTTTAGTTGAAGAAAATGAATGCCATGAAACAAAACGAATATGTCTTGTTAGTGGCAATAAGTTATTTTTTAATCAATATACTGTCAATCGCCCATGTTGGAGAGAAGAAATCAGCTATCAATGCTACTCTCAGCCTCTTGATGGCTGTAACCACTTAAAATCTCAAGGGTGTATGCTAGAGGTAAATAATTGTGTAAAGAAAAGCGGCAATATCTGCTTATTATGGTAGAAAAATTATAGCTGCATAGAATCACAGAAAAAGCTTAGCTCTTCTATAGCAGGATCACAAATGTTTTGCTTAGGTGGGGATTGCCATAATCCAACAATTCAGGCAAATACAGATATGGAAAATATTGCTTATTTAGCTGTTCTAAATGAGATGAAAAAAGATATGCAGACTAATCCCATCAGGGTATTTTCAGGATACAGGAAAACTTGCAAGAGAAATATGTTAAATTTTCTTAATTGCTGTTCTGGATTACAAGGCTGGGGTAAGGATTTAGGACTTAGTCAGTGTAATCCAGAAGAAAAAGCTTTAGCTCTTAAAAGAGATAAAGGGCAATGTCATTTTGTTGGTACTTATTGTAGTGAAAGAGCCCCAATATTTGGTACATGTTTAACTAAAAGATCCACTTATTGCTGCTTTAATTCTAAACTCGCAAGAATAGTTCAAGAAGCTGGAAGAGCGCAGCTTGGACTAAGCTTTGGAGTAGCGCAGCATCCTAATTGCCGAGGTTTGACTGTAGAAGAATTACAAAAAATAGATTTTTCTAAAATTGATATGAGTGAATTATTTACTGACTTATTTGATAAGGCTAGAGATGAAATGAACAAGAGTTTTCCAAAGCAATTCAAAATCAGATGCCTATAATGCAGCGGCAAAGATTAGATTCAGAGCATTCTAATTTATCATATTGACGCAATGAAGTGGATAGTAAATATGTTAACTAAACTATTACTTACCACCTCTTTACTGATCTTGATCAATCACTCGCTAAATAATGCATTTGCTGCTACTGTGGATTTAAATAGTGGTAGTGTGAAGAAAATGACCGATTTAGAGTTAGTTAGGCAATTACAATACGGCAATCAGCCTCAAGGGTTTCTTTGGTATAATGAGGATCAGTTAGAAAAACAACACACCTTGAAGCAACGCACATTAGAGTCAATAGCTCCAAAACTCAATCAAGAACTATATGATCAAAGAATAGAGAATCTCAAACAACAATTTGATAAAGCAAAACGCCAAGCACTTGATAATCCAACACTTACCAATGTGATGATTGCTCAAAGATTACATAAGCAAATTTTAGACAAGTCACATAAATTTGCCACTATGTGGCAGCTTGCTACTCTACTTGACTACCGCCTTACAAACAATAATATACCAGCGAATTCCCTGCACAAAAGAT
>NZ_CP015015.1:0-22853 GCF_002078335.1 Rickettsia amblyommatis
AGCAGTGGAGTGATGAGTGGAGTGCATCAGAAGATATTAGTGATCTAGGCACTGACGGATATGCCACTACCGCCCCCACCAACAGATGAGGAGCTAGCGGAGTTAGAGGCTCTAATAGAGCCTCTAGAAGCAACAGACCAAGCTCTAAGTCTTTGTTGGTAGCGATGATACTAACGAAGTCACTGATTCACTAAATATTAAAGAATTCGAGGAAGCATCACAAGAAGAAAGCGAGTCATTTCATGATATTGACATACTGGATCAGGATGCAGAAGAAGAAGGTGTTCAAGAGCTCAAAACTAACATAGACGTAAGCACAACCAGCAAGCTACTTCTATAGGTTAAGAAGAGTTACTTAAAAAAGCAACCATGGTGTCAGCATTGCATAGCCAGGTACGCGAGGCGGGCAGAGCTGCTGGCAAACAGATAAAACATCGTATGTTTGTTCGGGATATACTAACTGCTGCCGTTGCTGTTGGTGATGAAGCTGATAACTCTCCTGAAAAAACCATAGGCTACCAGCTATGGAGTAGTGGTACTCTTGGAAGTAGTCAACAAAAATCCAAGGCAGACTCGAATGGTTATAGTAGCAGAATGGCTGGAGGGAGTATTGGAGCAGATACTCACTTTGAAAATGACTTACTGCTTGGAGCTAGTTTCAGCAAGATCAGAAGTAGTATTAAGGAGCAAAGCGGAGGCGACTTAAGTGATTTGCAGAATCAAGATCAGAATACGAAAACTAAATATGATACCTATATATTAAGTCTATATGGTTTATCGCAAGTAGGTGGCAATATGAGCATTTCGGTCATAGGGTCAGCAGGGCTTAGCAAAGGTAAAAAAGCTGGTAGTGACACGAGAGATGTAGAATCTGGAAATAAACCAAGATCAAAGCTATTCAGCCTTGAATTGCATCTTAACTACAAAATAGCACTGCTAAAAGAAGTCAATTTAATACCTCATATTGGACTTAAGTACGAGTATGAAAATGCGAATCGCCACAAAGAGAAAATAACTAACGATTGTGCTATAGAACGTCCTAAAAAGAGTTATCAAGCCTTAAATACTGAAATAGGCAACAGAGTGATATTTGCACCTATTAAACTTACTGGTAGCACCGCATCAATAATGTCAATAACACCAACTGCTCATTTCTCGGTAGAGAGAAGAATAGGCAGCAGAGGCAAAAGCCATCCATGCACTTTGACGTACTCAGAACTTGGTCAGACTATAGGTGCTGGAAGTATATCGGCTAATACTCAAAATGACAGGACTAGCTTGAATACTGGAATCGGATTAATAGCAAGTCGCAAGAATATTAAACTAGAGCTTTTGTTAAACCTGCAAAGGCAGAAGCGATTTAAGAGCCATCAAGGAGTATTGAAGCTAAAATTGAGTCTCTAAAGACAAAAAAACTTTAAGAAAATAACAAAAATAAAACAGTCGAAAGGCAAATAGGTAAGTATTACCTGCCTTAACATTGCCAATAAAGACATAAAGAATTAATACTTAAAAAAATAGGTGTTGTATGAAAAATATAGAATATCAAGAGAATATAACAAAAGCGGGAGAAATGATAAAATCTTTGCATGATATAAAAAGTGCAATTGAACAGCAAAATACTCAGCAAGATTTAAGGCAAGATAATATTGATTTAAAAATAGATAGTAACATCCTAACTATTGAAGGTAAAAAAGAAAAATCTTCTGAACAGCAGGGTCATAATTATCATATGCAAGAACGATATTATGGTTCTTTCTATCGTTCTATTAGTTTACCATCTAACATTGATGAAGAACATATAGAAGTAATGATGGCATCTTATCTATTAAGATACCTAAAAAAGAACAAAGTAAAGCTAAAAAAATTAAAGTAATTTAAATAAGTTGTATGTAATAGATATAGAATCCAGAGCTTGGATTCTACTTAAATATCAGCTTCCTTACAACGCATCCAGCATATAGGCTGAATATAAATTTGGAGGTATACCGAAAGAAGTAATAAGCAATATACAAATTAAAGGTATTGAGAATGTAGGATGGTTAGGGGATGCTCAGAAAATGACCGGTAGACCAGTCACCGGTCCTACTTCACCTGTAGAAATGGTTACTATTAAGCCACCAGCACAAACTTCAGGCATGCAGAAATTTGCTGCACGGGGTGCTGATATAATAAAACGATAATTTATGGAGAGATAAATGATATTTAAATATCAAAGAGTAAACGTGCCAAACCGAGAACAGGAATGTATTAATATTTATCTCACAAAGAGATATGTTGATAAAGGCAATTTCACAGAAATTATAAAAAGTTATGAAGATGGAAGAGAATGCCAGCAGCATCAGGCATACTTAGATAATGATGAAATCAAACAACTTAAAGATAATGGCTTTAGAAATACAACCTGGGCTTTATTTTTAAATTTTGTTATAGGCGTAAAAGAGACGGCATTTTACTTAGCAATGAGTATAATTAATGGATACGGTATAATTCAAGATGAATTCCTCATGTATTGCAGGACAACTTAATGATGCAGTGAAAACGTTTGATAAAACTATTGCTGCTCAAAAAAATCAATATGAGATACTGCAAAATGAAGTTGGAGTTTTAACTGTATTACCGGAAAAAACAAAAGAAGCAATAACAAATATCATACCGGATGTAGCACGTGAGCTAGACAAAAATAGAATATACCAAATCATTACATGATTCATATAATACTATCATCAGTGGTTAGAGGAATTAAAAAAATACAAAACAGAAATAGATCAAGTCAGTAGCTTAATAACAGAACATATTACAAAATATCTTAGTTCAGTAGATCAAAAACTAGACGAATATAATAAAAAATTCTCTGCTAGTGCTACTCATGTTATAGAATGTAGCAATTTTAGTTTTCTAAAAAATATGTGCCTAGTGGTATTATTCTCGGCAATCATATCAGGAGGTACTGCGTATTTAGTGACCACTAAATTTCCAAGATATTTAACTGTCACAGGTGCGAATAACGTTACAATACAAGATTGTGATGTGAGTGTTTTAGGAAAAGCTAAAGATAACGATAATCTTATGGAAAAAATGACAAGAAAGAAATAGATTCAGAAGACTCTAAGTCAACGGGGCATCCCTTTGACTGGAGAACTAGGATTTGAGAAGCTGATTGATTTCAGAAATAGAGAGTCCTGTAATACGGGAGACCTCAGGAATAGAGTAATTATTAGAAAGCATATTTTTAGCTACTTCATATTTGCCTTCGTTTCTACCAATCTGCATGCCTTGTTGTACACCTTCTTCTTTCCAATGCTGAGCTAAGCTAGTCATAAGTTTTTCTCCTTGTGCAGTATTAAGATGAGACTTTAAGATTTTTTCTAGCTCTATTTTATCAGATTTGTCAATTTTAATCAATGTATAGGTTAATATCAGTTCTAGGTAATCAATACCGATATTGAGTTTAGCGAATTCAGGTAAGAGGTTAGCTACCTCATACCATCTTTTAAGTAGATCTCTCTCATGAATATGCTTCATGAAGAATTGCAATACTCCTGACCAAGCTTTTTTCTTTAATTCCTCATCAGGGATGTCATGAACATTAATCACCTGATGATCTTTAGTCCAAATATCTTGCACCATCTGTTTATTTTTAAATAGTTTCCAAATATGCTTTGGAGCATTGTATTTCTTTTTGCCGTTGTAAAATATTAACGGATATACGAAAGGCAGATACTTAGATTTAGGATGAAGAGTTAAATGCCTTGAGGCAATATCAGTCATATATTTAAATAGCCTAAAAGCCATGAAGTGATCAGGAGTACTTTGATGCTCTAAAAGAATCCAAAAATATCCAGTATCATCATTAAACTTAGCTGAGAACAAAATATCAGATATGGAGTGCTTAAGGTCTGCTTCAACAAAGCTTTCTTTTTCCATTTTAAGAGTATGAGGCAAGAACATAGCCTTAATCTCTTTAGGTAGATGCATTTCAAAGAACTCTTTAGCAACTATTGGATTCTCTAGAGCCTTACGAATGAGTGCATCATGTCTTGGACGCTCAGAAGCGTCATTATTTATACTTAAGTCTTTTTCCTGTTGTTGATTATTATGTTCTTCATTAGTCATTCTTGCAAATCCTTTTATAATCTCATAGTCATTGTATGTTCTAACTCTCTTTCTAGGCGGAGTTCTTTCACTTCTGCTTTTACCTTAGCAAAGGTTGTAGCTATTTGCTTCTCATCTACAAAGCCTGGTATATTATTCTGCATCTCATGCTTCATGTATTTAAGCGGACATGAATATTTCTTATCTCCTACCATCACATGCTCATCATCTAATAGCTGCTTAATATTCTAATTGTGATGATCCATATAATGTTTCTCACATGTTTTACTTAAATTCTTAAGCACATTATGACTTATCAGAAGAGTTAAATTGATTTAGTATCTAGTAATCATTTAATATACAATGTTTTTGGGCATATACTACCATGTTATGCATATTAGTAATTAACTTATCTTGCTCGATAGTCTTTTAGCATTTGAGATCGCAGATAATAAACTATTATCATACTTCTCTGCATATTTAAGCTGCCATCAAGAGACTTATAGAACTCATGCTCACGGCTAACTGCAGTTAACATTTCATCGGCAGTTTTAGCCTTTACTTTATCTTGCTGCATCACCTGATGCTGAGTCTCTAATTGATGACGCGCTAAGCTGCCTATCAAAATGTTTATATGTCTCTTCTAAGTCTTTATATCCTTGATAGCTGAGTTAATGTTTCTTGTGGACTAAAGACCCCATGCTGCCCTACTACTGCTACCACCTCTTTTAATCGAGGTAAAAGTTCTTGTTCCTTGTGTTCAAGAGCTTGTTGTGCCAATTCCACAAATTTATAATTAAATGTTGTATATTTGATATTACCATCTAATGCTACAAAGAACTCATGTTCTTTTTCTAAAGCCACAAACACCTCTGATACTGTCTTGGATATCAAGATCTCATGCTTAATTTGCTCCGTATGTGATATTAACGTCTTGCGTTCTGCGTCTCTTTCAATATCCGCTAATCTTGTCTGTTCTAGGCGTCTTTGATAATCAGAATAAACCTTATAGCTAGTAGCAACTTGTTCATATGATTTCTGCTGCCAAGCTTTAGGCTGTAATGTTCTTCATATACTTGATGTATAATCTTATTTTTATCAGCACTATCTACGTATACTTACTACTCCACTCTGATATAGCACTATACACATCTTGTGCTATCCCTTCATGATGACTATCCGGTAAATCATTGATATTCATACCAAGCTGAGCTGAATGCAGAATAGATACGTCACGTACAATATTTTTGTATAACTCTACTTTCTTGTGTGATTCTCCAAAGTTTTTAACCATCAGCTCTAAATAATCTCTGTATACTGCATTAGTACCGGCAATACCACTATATTCTAAAGCTTTTTTTCATATAGATTTTGAGCGTTATCTATTAGCTTTGTTTTACTTTCTAAAGATTCTATATCAGCAGTGCTGCTGCTATTCATATCTTGTTTGTTTCTTTGATTGCTAATGCTATTGCTTAAAACCTCGATATTTTCACTCAAACGCTCGTCACGCATAGCAAGACTAGTTAACATATCTTGATACATTAAGGAGTTGTATTATAGATATTCATGAGCTACTCCTCCTTTGCCTGTTGCTTCTAAATATTTAATATAATTACTCGATCCTTCTGAACTAAAGAAAGTAACGGCTCTATATTCATTAGCACTTATGCTAATGATTTTCTCTTCATCTACGATCTTGCCTTTAAATACCTCCTGCCAAATATTACGCTCAAGTAGCTGCTGTGATACATGCGACACTTCCTTATCCACTGTATTAGTTGGTGCATCAGCTAACACATTAGTTAATTTAAAGTTAGTATTCTGAATCACGCTCTGTATTTGGTTTCAATCTAAATGAGCAGCTCTTACATTTGCTATTACATCTTTGACATTTGTAATTGTCATCCCTTTAGGCAATCTATCTGCTAAATCCCATTTTGCAGGTAGTAAATCCTTATGGACGCTACCATTAAACATAAGTTTATTTGGATCAACAATACTGACAAAACCTATATGATCATTTGTTTTGTTTAACTTGTCTTTAATAATGTCTGCAGCTTTAAAGCCTGGCTCATCATTATCGGGCCATATTATTACATTCCGCCACTTAAGTTGACTCCAGTTCACTTTATCAGCAGCATTACTGCCGCCTATCCATTATACAACGTCATATTCAGGTAATATTCTAGATGCTGCAACTGCTGCCTTCTCGCCCTCTACTATCAGTATAGGCTTGCTGCTGCAAATAGCTTTCTCTATGCCAAAGATAGGCTTGTCACCTTTGTCGGAAAATCCTTTAAGACACCAACTATATTCTTGTTTTGCCGCGTTATAGCAATATGTCACTGGTAGCGTTTGCTTCTTGCCGTCTTCTTTGTTGACGAAACGTACTACATATCCTAGTAACCCCCCTTCGGCATCCCTGTAGTATACACCGCCTCTAATGTATTATGCTGCAGCATGCCTTTTAAATGCTTGCTTGGATCAAAGCTCTCAGCATTTGTTATTTTGTCCTGAGCGCCTATCCACTCATTTGCTACCTTAAATCCTGCTTGCTCTAACCCTTGCTCTTTATTAGCTCTGCTTGCAAGATGAGTGCGATAATCATAACTACTTGATTCCGCCCAGATGCCGGCAAGCTCGGCAACTATCTCAAGTGATTGACGCTTGCTAACTAAAGCGCCTGCTTGGACAAAGCCAAAGATATTACCGCTTGCACCGCTACTATGACGCAACCACGTACCTTTACTTAAATTCATGCTAAGACTACCCATACTAGTCTCAGTACCGCTTCTCTTTATAGCTCCTACACCGATACTGCCAATAAAGATTTTAAATACAATAATCTAGAGCAAATAGCTGATACGTTACCTCAGATCAATATAAAGTTGTTAAGAAACCATCTTATTATCATTTACCAAATAGTACTCCAAAACAAATTGGGATATTTCGAGACACTGAAACTACCGGCTTATCGTATGATAAAATACTTGAACTTGGCATGGTGAAGTTTGAATATACTGAAGATGGACGTATCAAATAGTTGATGAATTTAATCAGTATCAAGATCCAAAAGAACCTATACCCTTGCACATTACTGAACTAACAGGAATTACTGATGAAATGGTTAAAGGTAAGCATATAGATCAAGAAGAAGTTATTCAGTTTCTTGAAAATGTTGATATCATTATTGCTCACAATGCTGCTTTTGATAGACCATTTTTTGATAAAATGTTTCCTAAAGTTATTGCCAAAGTTTGGGGATGCTCAAGAGCCGATATTGATTGGAAAGCTGAAAAAATAGAAAGCCATAAACTAGAATATCTTGCTTACAAGTATAATTTCTTTTATGAAGGACATAGAGCTGTAACAGATTGTCTTGCTGGCTTACATTTACTTGCTCAAACATTGCCTATTTCTAAACAACCAGCATTAAAGCAGTTACTTATTAGTTGCAATAAAACAAGATTTAAGATTTGGACAAAAAATGCCCCTTATGATACTAAAGACTTACTAAAAGCTATCGCTGGTCCATGCACCCTGTTGAACATTATAAATCTTGGATGATTGAAACTTTTGAAGATAATCTTGATCTAGAACCTAGATTTTTACGTCCTAACATCTATAACACTACTTCAATCAATATCCTGCTGCAGACTATAAATCCTCATAACAGATTTAAAAAAAGAATAGTAACTTTATTACAATATAATTGTGCATATATTAACAAAAACAACTACCGCATATGGTATAGCAGCAAAAATTAATTGTTAATGTATATTTAGGATGAGAAGATAACAAGATAGATTACTAAGTGTTAATAATTTTTTTAAAGAGAGGTTAATTATGGTTAAAAAATCATTATTTTTAATTCTATTATGTATTCCAATGTTATCCGGATGTAAATGCTCAAAACATCACCATGCACAGTACCAGTATAATAATGAGTATAAAAAAACTGAATGTGGAAATCCTCCTCCGCCATGTACACATTACCATGAACCACTTGTGACTCCATATCCAGGTCCTTTAGTAAGTATTGATTGCCCGAAAGAATCTCTAAGTTATCATTCAAAACATCATAAAAATACCACAAAAAGCATAGCAAGAACTATGATATGACAGGAGCATCACCGCCAAAATATTTACAAGTTAAAGATTTCAAGGAATGTCTTGGGACAGAGCCAGTATCCACACATACACAATACTGCATGCCGGAGCATAAACCGGAGCATTGTCCTGTTATCGCATGACAGCAGCTAGTTAAATTAGATTTGCCTAGATGTAAGCTTAATTCGTAAGGTTTGGCATTAAATAAATGCAATGATTGTATAACTTTAAAATCTAACCTCATATGGATCAGACTGAAGAAACTCTCAAATTAGTTACTCAAAATTTGCGGTATTATGGCATTACCCTTTATTTTCTATCGCAAATAATCAGATAACTGAGTAATGTTTGTATATTTATTAATGATTATCAAAATATAGAAGAGCTTAAGGAGGGCATCAATGATTATATCAGTAAATATAATTATTAGAGATTTCATTCAAGTATTGGTTATAAAAAACCCATGAATGTCTATCTCGATAGTATACAACATCATACACAAATGGCTGCTTAATTTTAAACAGAATTACCAACTGATTAACTCTTTATTTTTGTCTTGATTTTTCAGTCCATTATACTTTTATACTATTGAATTTTCACACGTCACTACTTATATTTTTAGTGTGGAGGCTTGCTCCAGTAAGCTCACATCTTATATGTTATATAAATCCAAAAGAGGTATGTATGCTATATAACAACATCAAATCATATTTGCTATCTTGTATTACTGTTATCTTATTGACCAATACAGTTATTGCAGCTGATAATGAGGGTAAACCTGATAATAAGACTCAGACTGTTTACTTGCGACACCCTCCGAACTTACGTCCTTTTTCTGCTTTGGATTACTACTGGAATAATATATTCGATGATAGGTTATCTATCTATGACTCAAGTTCTTTAAAAACTAAATTTATTACTAAAGATAAACAATATACCCTAGTATTAGAAGTACCAGGGTATGACAAAAACCAAATCAAAGTTAAAGTCAGCGGTAATAAATTATTTGTTACAGGCAATATAGAAAAAGATAATAAATCTGATGCTTCAGATGATTATACGAATAGAAATTTCAATTATGTTGTATCTTTATATGAAGATATAGATCAAAATAATATTTCTTCAAACTTAAAGAATGGTATACTGACTATTACTCTACCTCGTATGGAGGTTAAAGAGAAAGATGCAAAAGAAATACCAATTCAATAGGTAATAATATTATTTAAATTTTGCTAAATTACTACTAATCAATATTTATTTAATTTATGGAGGTACTTATGGCTTTTAATTTACCACGTATTAGAAATAAATCAGAGTTACAACATCACACAAATAAACGAAGCTATGTTGATGATATTTTTAATAACTTCTTTAATGAAATAGCTTCTTTTTCGTACCCTATTTCTTACAATGACAGAATGTTATCGCCTAGAACAGATATTACTGAAAATGAATCTGAATATCATCTAGAACTTGAGTTGCCAGGTGTCACACAAGATAATATTGATCTTAAAATAGATAGTAATATCTTAACTATTGAGGGCAAAAAGGAACAATCTACTGAGAAAAAAGATCATAATTATCATATGCAAGAACGATATTATGGTTCTTTTGCTCGCTCTATTAGTTTACCATCTAATATCGATGAAGAACATGTAAGTGCACACTTTAAGGACGGTATATTGTCTATAAAAATACCTAAAAAAGAACAAAGTAAGGCTAAGAAAATTAAAATATCATAATAGTGTGCGGTTGCATATTACTACACATTAGTGTCGTGCTGCTTTTCTTCTTTTAGAATTTTATAAACGGCGGCACGGCTTATTTTCATTTCTTTGGCCAATGCCGTGCCTTTAATCCCTTTTGCATTTAATTGTAACAATTTATTCCTGTCTATAATACGGTTGCGACCAAACTTAATACCTTTAGTTTTTGCATCTAACCGTCCTTCATTAGTTCTCTCAAGTATCCTTACTCTTTCAGCTTCTGCTATTGCACTAAGGATTGTAATAACCATTTTTCCTGTACTGCCTTCTGTACTAATTCCATCATCAAGAAAACGCATGGCTACACCTATATTAGCAAACTGACTAACTAGGTTAATCATATCGGTAGTGTCTCTGCCTAAACGATCTAACTTAGTAATCAATATTACATCCTCTTCTTCTACCTTATGTAATAAGTTATTTAATCCTGGTCTATCTAAATTACTACCTGTTGCCTTGTCATAAAATATTCTTGATTCTTTTACTCCAGCATCTTTAAGACGTTTAACTTGTATGTCTAAAAGCTGCTGATTGGTTGACACCCTAGCATAACCAAATAATCTCATATTTCTTCTAATATATTGTATATTATATCGATTAGTAAACTACGCTGTCTACTAATAATGTTTTTGCGATTTAATATACAATATATTAGCCTTCTTTTCACCTGTCTACTAAATTATAATTTAGTAGACAGGTGAAATATCGCTTCTACAAGCAAAATTTGCGAGATAGGTAAAAATTGCTTAAAACCCATAACACTAAGGTATTTTTCTACAGTGCAGTTACTGATAATATCCCGTAGTTTAGGGGTATATTGTCAAATATATCGTAAGTCTTGTTTGAATACTTCAATAGCTTTTGCTCGTGATAATACATAGTCCACCATCGGCTTTGGATAATTATCATACATTTTATAAAAATTGATGTTGTGAATAATATGTGTCTGAGCCTTTTTTAATGTAGGTAAATATTTTTTTATATATTCAGCATCAGGATCAAAGTGCTGCCCTTGAGTATAAGGGTTAAAAATACGGAAATAGGGTTGTGCGTCAGTACCGCAAGAGCTTGCCCATTGCCATCCACCAACATTAGAAGCAAGTTCGTAATCCATAAGATACTGAGCAAAAAACTCTTCGCCTTTGCGCCAATCTAAAAGCAAATTCTTAGTGAAGAAACTAGCAACGATCATTCTTGATCTATTATGCATCCAGCCATCACTAATAAGCTGCTTAACTGCTGCATCTATTATAGGATAACCAGTTTCGGCATTAATAAATTTATTAAAATACTCTTTTTTATTATTCCATGGAATTTTATTTCTATATTTTTCTAAGAATTCCTCATTAACAGTGTTTGGAAAATGATATAAAATAGTTGCATAAAACTCTCGCCAAATTAGTTCATTAATCCAAGTGACAGTCCCTGGATTCAAGGAAGCATTAAAAGCCTTGCGGTAACATTCTCTTATAGATATAAGTCCGAATCTTAAATAAGGTGAGATGGTACTTGTGCCATTACGATATAAGAAATCTCGATCGGTTTTATAAAAATTTATTCGGTTTGCAATAAATTTATTCAAAATATTTTGAGCGTTTCTAGGCTGCCAAAGCTCATCTTCTTTATAAACATAACCGATTTGTTTTAATGCTTCAGATGCCCCCACGTTTAAGTCAATAGTTTTTAGATCTATATCTTGCGGTATATATAACTTACCTTCTAAATTATAGCTATAATTCATTAATAGCTTATTATGTGCTATAACTCCATTATTCGCTATAAATTTGCGAAAAGCCTGCATATAAGGAGTATATACTTTATAAGGCTTATTATCTTTTGTTAAAACTCTAGCAGGCTTTATAAGTAAATGATCGCAATATAAATTAAGCGTACAGTTACTACCTAACAACTCCTGTACTGTTTTGTCTCGCGCTATATTGCTCGGTTCATAATCTTCATCAGCGTAAATATTTTCAATTTTTAAAATAGCGGTAAGTTTGGAGATAATCTCTATAGGATTGCCGTGAAATACTAGCAGCTTTCCTTTTAGTTTCTTGAGTTCATCGTTAATTAAACAAAGTGTGTTTGCTAAAAAGGAAAGCCTTCTGTCATGTGGATTTTTAAACCTTTCTAGAATAGTGGTATCGAAAATAAATATAGGTAGGATTTTATCAGAATTACGCAAAGCTGCTGCAAATGATCTATTATCATGCAGTCGTAAATTACGCCGCAACCAAATTATGGAAGTTTTGTTCATATATGCTCAAATGTTTGTTGTGGGTATATCAAAGCTGTAAATCTAAATTTCTACTGCTATTAATTGAGCATTACTACCTATTAGCTTATAGTCTTCTATAACAGCACTTGTTGAGTTAGGTGTATATGTTTCAAATAATAATGACTCATGTTGTAATGGCTCATGTTGATCATGACTACCAAAGAATGATGTCACATATTCGACAATAGGCTCTCCAACACTTGATAAATGAATCGCTGCCTCCTGTAATTTATTTACTGCATTTATACCATCATCTATAGCTTTACTAAATAATTGTTGATCTTTAGTGATAGCATTACTGGCTTTGATTATTGTTTCTACTACCTCATATATAATAAAACCATTTTTCACTATACTCTCTAACTTTGTATCTGTGAGATTTAATTGCTCTGTTTTGGATAAAGCTACAGTAGCAAGTACTCCGTATTTATTAATCACTTTAGGTATATCTAAGAAATGATTTACAGATGAACATGTTAGAGCTATTGCATCATTTACACAGTTAAATGCTTGTGTTATTTTAAATTCGTATCCTTCTTGATTATAACTCATAATAATACTCCTTTTTAATTTAACATTCCTTACTAAAAGTGCCGAGCTATATACTGTTTGTATGTTCAACAGGACTGCCAATCTGAAGAACAATGAAACCCTATATTTAACATAATACCACATTCCATGGTAACATACTACTATTTTACGATCAATTTACGCCAAAATCTCATGATTTGATACCTCATCGTCTATGCCCTCAAGTTCCATTTCTTCCTTTAATGCCTCCATACTACAGCTACTAAAATACATCACGTTTCTTTTGCTCGGCTTGCCACTTCAAACTCGCTTGTTCAAAACTGACAATACATCCTTTCTTCTAATGTATAATTCTCTGCTTTCTATAAAAAGTTATCTATATCGTTTTTTAATGTCGGATTCTGTTCACTAAATGCATTTAGAAATTGCTTAATGCCGATTAATAATTCTTCTTTTTCATATTCTACATTATTGTCTTCAAAACCTTCATCATCAGAGTCTAGAGATTGAACTTAAGCTATTGGTTTATTCACTATCTCCTCACTATTTTCTATATTCTCTTTTTCTGCAAAACCTGCGTCTATCAAATCTACGGTTTGATTAGCCGCTTGTTCTTTATTTAAAGTATCGCATAATCTTTGTATTTGTCCGCTATGCTCTGATCAATGAGTCAATCATAATTTTTGTGTCAGTTGTTAAAAATCATTTTCTAGTAATTCATACTTAAAATCTCCACACAGAATTTCAAATTGATTTAAAGCAAGAGACCACTCTTTAAATGGGCATAGTCCATTTTTTTGCAGCATTTTTAAGAGTTAGGTAGACAATCTTTGTGATAGATTTATCATCTGGAAAAACGCCTTTATTTTTGATAATTTTAAGGATTTGTCGATTTACCTATTCAATTGTATTGGTAGTATAGATAACCTTTCTAATCTCTTTAGGGAAAGCAAAGAAAGGCACTATACCACTCCAATGACATCTCCATATATCAGAAATAACCGGATATTTACTATCCCATTTTTTAGCAAACTCTTCTAATACTAAATTAGCCATATTTTCATTATTTGCTGTATAGATTTATTTTAAGTCAGATGCTACTTCTTTAAGATTTTTGTAAGAAACGTACTTTAAAGAATTACGAACCATATGTACTATACAAAGTTGTACTATGGTATTTGGGAAAACACTGTTTATTGCATCTCTAAAACCTTTAAGACCGTCAATACATGCTACATAAATTTGTTCTACACCACGATTCTTTAATTCGCTTGCAACCTGCATCCAAAACTTTGATCCCTAATTCTTGCTAATCCAAATACCAAAAAGCTCTTTCTTACCTTCCATATTTATACCAATAACAAGGTAGACTGCCTTATTTATAACTATATTATTATCTCTTGCCTTTACCATGATACAGTCTAAATATACAATCGGGTATATTCTATCTCATGCTCGTGCTTGCCACCTTATTACCTCTTCCATAACTCAATCGGTAATAGTCGAGATAAGCTCCTTAGATACCTCTGTATGATACATCTCCTCAAATGGGATTGATCTCACTCATAGTCATGCCTCTTGCATAAAGCGAAATAACGCTATCATCAAATCCCGTGAAGCTTCTAATGCCCTTAGGAATTAATTGAAGCTCAAACCTATTATCCCTATCTCTTGGTATATCAATTACTATCTTTTGACCACTGTCATCTATTATTGTCTTCTCGCTCGTCCCATTACGACGCTTGCCATCTAGCTTCGCTATCTTGCTATGCCTAGAGTATCCTAATTCATGACTTACCTCATCCTCTAGTATCCTCTCTACTACCCTCTTCTTGAGTTGCTGAAACAATCCTTCCTTACCAAATAACTCATTAGGATTAGATTGGGATAATATTTCCTCTACCAGCTTATTATTTATATCTACGCTTGCCGTGCCCTCATCTATTTTCTTACCCATATTTATTACCTTTGTTTAAGTTGTATTTTAACAGTAATTCTTTCTCTGTTTCTTTACAACTTCCTCAGCCTGAAAGCTTATTAATTTCAGAAATCGAGAGCCCTGTAACTTTAGAGATAAAAGAAATATCAGAACCGGCAGAAAGCATATTTTTTGCTACTTCTATAGTTCTGTTAGCTTCGCATGCCTTGGACCATTCCTTTTTGAACGCCCTCATCAGTATATTTATCAGCAATAGTTCTCATAAGTCCCTCTTGATCCGCTTTATTTAGATGTTTTGCTATTATCTTTGCAAGCTCAGTTTGCCTGTCTTCAGATACCTTAGCATCACTATACCACAATAACCACTTAATGTAAATGTATCCTTTTTTCTTATCTATCTCAATACTACTTTCAAATCTCTCAAGTAGACTTTGTCATAGATTTAAGATATCACGAGCCCTGATATGTTTAAGCATATATTCCATCATACCAAGATGCTTCTTTTTCTCTATTTCATCATCACTTTGTTTTTGTAAATCAACAAGTAAGTATTCATCTGACATTAGAGCTTTAGCAGTACTGCTATCTTCAAATAATTCCCAGAAGCTCCTTGGAGCGTTATAAGGCTTATTATTTGCATATACTACGATAGGACATATTAGAGGAAATTTACCTCTTTCTTGTTTATTCTTTTTATTTGCGTCCTTATGTCTTTCACATAACAGAAGCATGTACTGCCAAAGTCTAAAAGCTATCCAGTAATCGCTACTAGACTGATGCTCGATTAGTGTATAGACGTAAGCTTTATCATTACCA
Organism: Rickettsia amblyommatis; assembly: GCF_002078335.1. Taxonomy (NCBI): domain Bacteria; kingdom Pseudomonadati; phylum Pseudomonadota; class Alphaproteobacteria; order Rickettsiales; family Rickettsiaceae; genus Rickettsia; species Rickettsia amblyommatis. Next base: position 15,539 of record NZ_CP015015.1, read on the forward strand.
TCAGTAGTATTATCTTTAATATTATTCTTTTGTAAAGAAACAGAGTAAACAACATCACTGGGTCTCTTTCTTAAATCTTCCGTAACAAAGCTTTCCTTTTCTATTTTAACACTATTTATATTAATCTTATTCTTAAATGACACTGGTAAATAATGCTCTAGAAACTTACGAGCAGCTACAGGTTCACTCATGACCTTTTTAAATAACTCATCATGTCTTGGACGTTCAGAAGCATCACTATTTTCTAAGTCTGTTTGCTCATTATTGATGTCTTGCTCTGCAGTAGTTGATGCACTTGATACTACAGAATTTTCCTGTATGTTTTTATTGTTCATTGTATTACTGACTATTTTTATTAGTAATTTTATTACTTCTGCCGTCTATTTTTCCAATAGTAGTATTGTGTATCATCACATTTATTTTCGACATGCATAGGACCATCATGACGCACCTCAACCCTTCCTGGAAACTTCTTATATACAATAGACGAAATACAACAACTAGCTACTAACATTGCAAATGCAGTAGCACCTATTATTAACTTTCTTTTGAAACTGCCAGTCTTATATTCTACCATATTATTAGTAAGGCGTTTTGCTTTTGACAAAGATTGTGATACTTGCCTATCAGCTTCTAACAGTGATGTAGTTATTTTTTTTGTCAAACTGCTGCATCATATCATCTATAGCTTCGTTTGCCTTTTGAATTTTATCAAGATGCGACTGAAAGATACGTTACTGCAATTCAGAAGCTATATCAGGTGTGTAGCCTTTAATGCTTCACTAAGGTTATCTGACAACTTCCATAATATTAAATTGTTATACTGCATTGCTTGGATTTGTTTTTCTAGATCCTTAGTCTGATTCTTTAACTCCTTAGTAATCATACTAAGATTTTGCTCTTCATATTTGACATTCTGTAAAATTAACTGAAATATTTAGGCAAGCAGCAACAAGCAATATTATTATTAATGCTCATCGTGTGAATAATGGTATCTTGCCTGATCTTGCACAGACAAACAAAGCATCAGATTTTTATTTTATAGAAGCAGAGCATGGTAAAGATATCATTAATAAAATAATTATGATGATAAGGGAACGTATCCCTAAAAAGTTTAATCTTAATCCTGTAAATGATATCCAATTACTATGTCCTATGCAAAGAGGTGGTGTTGGTGCTAGATCATTAAATATTGAATTACAAAAAATACTTAATCCCAACTATAGAAGCGGCATAACTAAATTTGGTCAGATTTTTGCTATTGGCGATAAAGTTATACAAACAGAAAATAATTATGACAAGGAAGTCTATAATGGAGTCATGCACTAATCTTGCAGCTTGAGGTTTGCTTATTTTTTGTGAATGAGGTTCTTGTGGCAATTTTTGTGATTCACTAGACTTTATGAATGCCAGCAGAAGCTAAAGTTTTGTGAGAATTTGAAAAAGGAGCAGGTACTACCCTACTATTATTGCCAACACAAGGGATTATGTGATATATTCATATATGACCTCATATTTATTTATGGGTTGTTATTTTACCGGTAGATGCTCAAACTTTTGACGAGGACGAGCGTCTAACGGTTTTTTCTTTTCGGTAATAATTTTCTTTTTCAGTTCTATTGTTTTCACTTACACTAGTAACAATAATCTATAATTACACGCATGTCAGTAACTTATAAGTTATAATGTGTAGTTTATATCTTATAATTTGATCGACTTTTATAATTCTTGATTAATTAGGTGGTTTATTATATTATATAAGTTACAAAGTATAAGTTGTAACTTATATAATATAATAAATATGAAAGCTAATATTATTACTCTTGTTACAAGCAAAGGTGGGGTCGGTAAAAGAATACTTGTCGCTTCCTAGTGCCTATCTTTGATAAACCTAAAATTGTTAATCAAACAACCAAATTAAAAATCCACAGCAACTAGTCGCAATGTCACCAACATTTATATATATCACAACTTCTGTCTTGATTATTATGATCGGTAATGTTTTGTATAATGTTATTAGATACTATCTCTATTTGACGGTTATCTTCTTTATTGCGTTCCTTTAATACTAAATTATGAATTGTTAGTATTAGCTCTTGATTTGCTGCTGCTATATTCAGTTTATTATTCATAAACATATTCCACCATCTTACATCCACTAGCCAATCTCCGTATCACATGAGAGTAGTTATTACGCACCCAATCAACCATAAACCTTGTTGGCATTGTTAGCGTTAGTGTGCTAGTTTCCTGGTACTCTCTCACTGTAGCTTTAGAGAACCAAACAGCGTCTATAGCTGCTCCTAATTCCTCAATTAATCCCTTCCTTATTTTGTGCCATGCCGAAGTTGATGGAATAGAATTTAGCGGCTCTTCTTTTGGTATTTTGGAAAATGTTTGTATTCCTGTTTTTGTATCTATTGCTATAGCATCCTTAGCATATCCTACATCTTCTAACTCCTGAACATAATAACCATTTATACCATACACTGCTTCTAATTGCTCACTTAATATTTCTATTTGTCGCTCGCTTAAATCTAAATTGTTTGGAATTAACACAGTTATAAAGCTATTTTCATAGTTTGTCTTAAATTCTACTTGAGTCAGTATTTTGTATGCTATTTCTGTACTAAATCTTCCTGCTATCTTCTTCTTTACCTGCATTTCCTTACTTGTATCAAGTGAGTTCTCTATTTCACTTAAGTTTTTCTCATATTCAAGTAAGTTTTTCTCGTCGGTATTTATATTGCAGTTGAATCTAAATGTCGTGTGATTGACTAAAGGTCCTTGATGCTTCTCATTCTTGAGTATCTTCTCCATGTAGCTCAAGAATGTGAATTTGTTCTTAAATCTCTTCTCAGGGTATTTAATGTAAAGCTTTAGCAGCAGCTGGTTTACAAAGTTAATGCTAAATCCTCTATTTGCTCTGAAGTTAAGCATATCTACATCTTTTGCTGAAAGTGGATAGAAATGCCTTAGCTCTCTATTTTCAGATATATTTTTAATGATTCTTATAACAGCTTCGGGGGGTATATTAGAACAAGATAGTTTAGCACCAATAGATTCTTCAAAAGAATTATTATGAGATTCAGATGGAAGTGAGCAAATCTCGTTTCCTAAAAACTCTTTTTTAACATCTTCTTTTGATTGAAGATTCGCTGAGGAATTATTTATAGATAAATTTTTAAGATTCAGATGATTTGCATCTATATAATCTATATTCTCAATAATACTATTCTTTATTACAAAGTCTTTATTATATAATTGACCAGAATCAGTGCAAGGAGGGTCATATTTAGTGCATTCCCATTCTTGAGAGGATGCCAGGACTTTATTGTTATTGTATTCTGCCTTAGTTTGATCGCTAATTACTGTTTGTTGTTGACCTACATGCTCTTCTTGGTCATTTTGTTCTTGCTGATAGTTAGGATTAGTTGTGAGAGATGAATTTAGAAGAGATATTTGCCATAATAATTTATCAGCTCTGCTGTTATAATCTGCCGTATCTTTTATAAAAAATCTCTGTTTAGAGATAAGATTATTATCTTCTAGAGTCTCTAATGCTTTAGAAAGACTATTTCTATGTAATTTAAGATCCTTCTGTAATTCCTGGTAAGAAGTAATAAAGGAGTATGGATTATGAGTTAAAACATCATCATAATCGTACTTATGATAAGCGGATTTATAAATCTTAGTAAAAAAATATAGCATTATAACTTTAGATGTTGCAGAAATACTACAATTAGAATTTAATTGTTTTAAAAACTCATAAGGTACTCTTATAAACATCTTAGTTTTTTCAAGATGTTGTCTTTTACCTTCTAGGGTAGGTATAAAGGCTTTATCTATATAATCTAAGCTATTTGAGTTATTTTGGTGTGTTGTTGCATCATTTATGTCACAAAGATTAAATCTATCAGGTTCATACTTAAGATCATTAAAAACCTTATCGGGTATTGTTGTTGTAATAATGTTACGATTATTCTGTCCTTTATCATTCTTATCTCGATGGATAAGGAAATATCCTTTATCTTCAAGGGATTTTTGTAGAACAAACACTTCAGATTTAGAGCAAGACAATCTCTCTGCCCAGCTTTTAGCAGGCAGAGAGATAGATCTATTACGTCCTTTATTGAAGTTAATACAAGAAAGAGAATCAGCTAAGATATAATACATCTTCTCAAGAGAAGATAACTCTTTACTTGATAATATATGCGATAAGATGCATCCAGTTATTGGGATGTATGAATGATTCTTTGTGGTATCAAGGTATTTATGTATACCTATATTCTTACTTGGGTTACCAAGTGGGTAAAATAATTGCATTTTATGCTCCTTTTATGGAGCTAAGTACCTGAAACCCTTGACTTTTTTATAAAAATATGATATGCATACTCATATACAAGAAGTAAAAATAGTGCTGGCCGCATTTATTTTTGCATATCGTATCTCAGGTGTTAGGTTTGCAATGCTTAGCACCTTGCCCTTTATGTTTTTTCTTTCTCTGAAATTTTAGCTAAAATTTCCTCTGTATTTATTATCCTTTCTTTTTCTAATAGAAGACGTGCTGCTTTTATAAGCCATGCCGTCCTGGGTATATATAGAGAAACACAAATTTGGTCTATTTCCTCAACTAAACTTTTTGGAAATTTCACAGTAAAAGCCTTTGTTTCTTCCTTTTTTCTAACCATAATATAAAATCATTAAAATAAGTAATGCAATAAGAAGCATCTTTAAAGAATATAAAAGTGTTATTACACAAATGCAATAAGTTTTTTCAAGTTACAAAAAATTTTTAGAAACATACTATCATATAGTAACACTTATCGTGTACTTCTTTTATCTACAAGCCAATCATCATTTATATGAAAGCCAAACAATTTTAGTGCTTTTAATATAATAATTCTTTCTGTAATTCCTTTATTTTTATCTATGTAGTTTTTGATTTCCTCCTTTAAGACTTGTGGAATCTCTGCAACAATACGCTCAGTTTTTTCTTGTATGGTTTTGTTTGGTGTAGCACTAAAAACATGCTGCATAGCATCTAACTTCTTTTCATCAGCAATAGTAGCAGGGGGGATATTTTTTAAAATTGAATCAAGTTTTTTACTATTCATATATTTTTCTGTTTTTTACCTTAACAAGAACTATTTATTTCAGTAACAATATTACTTATATCTCTAGCAGCAGGACCATCTGGATCCAAAATACAAGGAGATAGACCGTTAATTGATGCTTCAGGGTATGCAACACGATGGTACATTTCTGATTTTAATACTAAATATCCAAGTTGTTCTAATTCACCTCTCACGTGGCGTGCAATCACTGTATTTTGTTGACTCATAGTAATAATCATACGGTATTTTATTGGTGAAACTCCCCTCTCAGGAGTTTTATTCAACTCTTGTATCAAGTTATGTGTTTCTAATGCACCAGCAACATCCTCTGCTGAAGGCTTAAGAGGTATTATCGCAAGATCAGTAGCAATGAGAGCCCTAACTGTAGTTCTATTTCTAAAACCACCAGTATCTACTATTATATAATTAAATTTATGTCTAATTTCTTCTATTAGGCTAAAAACTTTTTCTTCAGGCTCGGCAATCACTGAAATATTACCCATTAGACCATTTGGATCATGTCGATTTATAATACTACCTTGTGGGTCAGCATCAATGATAGCAACGCTCATCCCAATATTAGACCAGTGAGCAGCAAGATTTCGTGCAAGTGTAGATTTACCGACCCCACCTTTGCTTGTAGCAAGAGTAATAATATTAGCTTTCATATTTATTATATTATATAAGTTACAACTTATACTTTGTAACTTATATAATATAATAAACCACCTAGTTAATCAAGAATTATAAAAGTCGATCAAATTATAAGATATAAACTACACATTATAAATTATAACTTATAACTTATTGACATGCGTGTAATTATAGATTATTATTACTAGTGTAAGTGAAAACAATAGAACTGAAAAAGAAAATTATTACCGAAAAGAAAAAACTGTTAGACGCTCGTCCTCGTCAAAGTTTGAGCATCTACCGGTAAAATAACAACCCATAAATAAATATGAGGTTATATATGAATATATCACATAACGGGAATATTAGCAACAGAGTCAGTCTATTTGCAGATCATGGAACAAAGCAATCAAAATATTTAGAGCCTGACTACTTCCTATCTAGCAGCCAAAGCAATAGCTACTATACCAGGAAGTATAGCGGTAGCCACAATCTTAATTTTAAATCAAAGTCCAGTAAGATAGCAAGAGTAGAATCGGTGATATTGCTATCACTTGGTTTTCAACTGCTATGGAAGTAGATGCATCACCTAACCTTGATTTTGGTTCTACAGCATCTAAATCATCATACGTTCCACAACCGTCACAACAACAACCGAAGAAAAAGCCGCTACTTAGCAGAGCGGCACATAAAGTATCAAAGCGTTTAGGCTTTAGCAGCGGCAAGCAAGAGCAAAAACAACCTGAAATTACACTAGCAGAACTAAAGGAACTATATACTGCCGAGTATGGAGAGTTTATGGATGCAACAATCCGAGGAAGAGACACTGGTGGAATAGACGGTCTTGCTGAGACGCTAAAGAGAACATTAGCATTAAGAGAGAAGACGTAAGAGAGAAGGAAAGTGGAGGATATTTTTAGAGAAGAGCCTATATACAGCAAACCTATAGATGTCATCAGTATAGCAAGTGGAAGTAGTACGCAGTATGAGGAACCTTGGAGCGATCCTGATATAGAGATAGGTGAAGCTTTTGAAACTGAATTTAGTACAACAAATACGCCAAAGCAAATAGAGCCATCAGCATCGCCGTTATCTGTCTTTTCAACTTTTTCGTCAAATAAAAGCTTAAACAGCATAGAATTTAAGCAAGCTGCGGAAGAAAGGGAGGCACTAGAGGTGCTAGACCAAGCCATAGAAGATAGCGGCTATAGTAGTCCTAGCATTTCTAGAGCTTCTAGCCACTATGACAACGACAAAAATAGAAGCGGCAACAATAGCCAGTGCAGCAGCAGATACGAAAGAGAAGAAGGCTCAGAATATGAAACACCTTTTCAAGCAGGACATGAAACAGACAGTAGCAATTTTGTGAGCAGTGACACAAGCAGCTCTGAATATGACCTTGATGCAGATATTAGATCGTATGAGAATGTGCCGCCATCACCTTGCTCAAAGAAACTAAAAACCAGGCGACAAAGAGCAGCAGGCTCAAGATACAGCTACAAAGATATAGGACAAGGTCTTGCAAATTTAGATAACGATTCGGACACTACTAAAGTAGAGAGTGA
>NZ_CP015013.1:0-31973 GCF_002078335.1 Rickettsia amblyommatis
TTTCTCGTATTACCGGCTTATCTATTTCTGAAATCAATAACCTTCTCAAAGCCTAATTCTTGAGTCAAAGGGGCTTCGCCCCTTGACTTAAATTCTTCTAAATCTATTTCTTTCTTGTCATTTTTTCCATAAGATTATCGTTATCTTTAGCTTTTCCTAAAACACTCACATCGCAATTTTGTATTGTCACATTATTTGTGCCTGTGATCATGAAGTATCTTGGAAATTTAGTTGTAACTAAATACACAGTACCTCCTGATATGATCGCTGAAAATAATACCACATTCATCTAGTTTTTTGTCTACTGAACTAAGGTGTTTTGTAATATGTCTTGTTATTGAGTCACTTTTGCTCTATTGCTGTTTTGTATTTTTTTAATGCCTCCGCGTAACCGCTGATGATAAGTTTGTTTATTTAAACAGACCCCACCTCTTTGGATATTTGCTCAAATTCTTGATCTTTTTCCGTCCCTTATTAACTGTTTTGTGCAATTGTGCTTGGAGCTTTTCAGCAAACTCAATATCCTTCTCAGATATCACAAAAAACTTCCCAAAACGGTCGTACTAAAAACTGATAAAATTATTAAAATTAAAGTGCGCAGCAATTCTTTTTCCTCCATACCAAATAACAAAATCTTGCCCCTTATAAGGATACTCGCAGAAGCTACTATAGGCAGTATCAGTAAGACCAACTGGCCAGCAACCAATATCCTGGCCTCCAGTCGTCGCCTTCGGATTCACCATCCGTAACTTGTACTGGCTCTTTTTAATCTTTAAATTTTTAGACTTGCGGCATAAAGGACCGTGCACCTTAGAGCTGCTTGTTGAAGTTACATCCGCAAAACCTAGTCTATGCTGCTTTGCAAGAACTCTTAGGATCAGTAAACTACTAGATTGCACACCCCGCCCTCATGATCCGCATTTGCTCCACTAAATGGATACATATTTCCAAGACAACATCCGCACCAAAACATACTATCTATCGGTAATTTAAGACTTGCAGCAGCACAGTCCATACTACATGCTGCTTGTGCCATGGGATTACCGAATAAAATTGCTTCGGGGTTTAATAAATTTTGTAATTTTGCGTTCCAAGTAACATCAAACTCCGACATATAAGAAACATCAAAATTACCTCTTTCTAAACACATGAAATCAGTAATAAGTTCAAGCCAGTAAATTAACGGATAGGCGTAATAATGAACATGATAGAAACTATCGTGCCTATAGCTGTTATCCGCATAACTCCTATTAAAACTACTAATTTTCTTATTATCGCTACCAAGCGAAATACCGCCTAAATTAGTCTACAATATGGCGTTCTTGTCACATCTACTAAACGCATAGGTTCCCAAAAACCTACCGATATTTCAGGTGTTGGAATATTTGCTTTTGTGCACATACAAATAGGACTACTGGGATTCTTAGTATCTCTCTTTTTAGGAGCTATCCACTTACCAATATTTATGCTTCCGATGGAAATCGGTAATATGCAAGACCAGCATATATCCGTTATGGGATTGACAAATCGTCCCTGACATGTAATATTTGCAGATACTGAAAAAGGCATGAATATAGCCATTATCAGTATGATGATCTTTTGTGTTATCATCCGATCCTCTGCATAGCCACCAAGCATTCTGCAGAGAATCGAACTTCTCATATTATATTCCATCGCTATGTATTATATATTGCTCCTTCATTTGTATCTGTCGGTTACTCATTATGGTTACTAAATATTTTAGTGTCTGCGGCAGCTGGCAGCATTATATTCCTACTCTATAATATTTATAATTATCTGAAAATTGCAGATTAATATATGCTAACTTCTTTGACTAAAAATCTCCATTAGGCAGAATGAAATTCCTACTTTCATATAAATAATATTCTCCTATTTTTCACTTAGCTTAAAGCCCAATTCATACAGATTACTGGTTAACTCATCTAGGCTATCTTCAAATATAACAGGACCATTCTGCTTCACATTTGCTGATGCTACCTTTGCCTTCCCGAAATATCCTAAAATCTTTTCTTGGCCATAATCAAATAGTTTTGCCGTGATCGTTATAGAATCCAAAACCAAGCATGATAACTAATAAACAGAATTGCTACCTTATTTAAATTAGGCAACATAAGCATTGATAAACTTATAATTAGTGCACATGTCATCATCTTATCTAATGCAAATGCTCACCAAAAATATTCTTTTGCTCGCTTGCTATCCTTTTTCAGCTGGTTAACCACCTTATTTGAATTTTCTTTGTTTCCCATTGTACCCTCTTAGATTTTGTACTTCCATATTTTACTTTATAATAGCCCTAAAGGAGATGGGTCAACTACCTGTTGACTAATCTCAACTATGGACACAAGGGTTAATTGGTCAGGCATTGCCTGACCAATTTTAAACTCTGCATTTTTTAGATATTTTTTATACTTTTTGCTATTCAGTTTTAGAACGTCTCTTAATCTCCTTAATTTCACGTATCAGTTCTATTTCTAGCTCCTCTTCACTTGGCAAATGAAATTGATACTTACTTGCGAAAATCTGTTTAGCCTTATCACCCAATGTATATTTTACCATTGCATCACGCTTTTCAGTACAAAGTACTAGTCCAATGGTCGGATTATCCCCTTCACTTGCTATCTCGTGATCAAAATAATTCACGTATAATAGCATTTGTCCTAAATCGCCATGAGTATTTTTGGGTCTTAATATCTATAATTACATCACATTTCAGTATTACATGATAAAAAACTAATGTTAATCGCTGCTGTCGTCCAATAAATGCAAAATCTTTACCAAGCTCAAGTAAAAAATGCTGTAAATTATTAATTAATGCTTCTTCTAACTTTGATTCCACTAATTGATGAGCTTCCGGTAAACCTAAAAATTCTAGTACTAAAGGTTCTTTTATAGTATCCTCAAATTTTTTCTTGACCTTTAACTCTAATAGCCTTTGCTTATCCTTACTCTTTAAAAGCCTATCAAATAATAAACTATTCACTTGCCTTTCAAGTCACGACCTGACCAATTATTTCTTATTGCTTCTATCTCATAAAATTGATGTGCTTCCTGTCTTTTTACCCTCATTAATACTCTATAGTGAGTCCAATCCAGCTTGAAATCCAATTCGCCACGTAATAATATATAGCTTTGTAACTCTGTTTCCTCCTGCTTTTCCAATTTAACACGCACTGCGTGTTGTTTTTGTTCCATATCTGAATAAACTAAATAAAATTTTCTGATATCCTGTAAAGTCGTAATACTAAAACCTCGCCCATATTGCTGCGTTAGGCGTTGTGAAAGTGCTTGTAATAAAAAACCACTATATTCTGCACGCTCAGAACCTCTTTGTTCTTCTTGAATAATCTCCCTACCAATGCAGTAATAAGCTCTAATCATTTCTACATCAACAACTCGATGCACTAGTTTCCGAGCATGGTCGATATGAGCAATAACTTTTTTATATAATTGATTTAAAGCATATTTAATCTCAAGATTATTACCTCGATCATTATTTTTCATAATTACCTTGTCTTTAAATTTTTCTTGATTCTTTGTTATTATTTTTTTTAACATAATTTATGTTAGTAGGTTTGACCTGCTCTTCTTCTTTTCACCTACTAACGTCATTCTTTGTGGCTCTTGCTGCCGGCAACGCGTTATTTCCTATTCATTGCCAGCAGCTACTTCTCTTCTGGTCTAAATCTTAATTTCAGATATCTTAAACCTCTTTCCGTCCTGCACCACTATTGCCGGAACTTGCTCTATACTGAACTTATTTGTTAATTCACCCGCTTGATCAAAATACAACGTTCTACCGATATCCTCTTGTAACTCTAAGATTTTTCCACCTACAAGGATTATCTGAATCTCTAAATTACTGTTCTCTTCTTTACTTTCTCGTGTGCTAGTCTCTTGTACATTATTATCGTCTTTATTTTTTTGTTCTTTTGCCGCCAGTCGCTGCTTAAGCCACTCCACTTGCTGCTGACTTCTACCATCAATAAATATGAGCTCACAATCAAACACCATGTGATCAAGTGGATTCACTTTTGTACCTGCTTTATGTAATATCTTACCATCCGGTAACTTAATATCTTCAGTTAATGTAAAACTTGGATCATACCAAAACTCTCTTGGCTCACTTGTAGCTCTTATCCCCAAAACAGGTGCCGGCTCTAATACTTGCCGTTTTGCCGTACGTAGCATCTCTTCTTGATGTTGCCGCAAATCAAGAGACGATAAACGACTCTTGATCATACTGATAAACCCTTCCTCTACTACCTCGTATGTTGCTCCATGCTTTCCAAAATCCATAGCATGCAACTCCATAATAAACACCACTTTTAAAATTATGAGTATTTTAAATGTTAATTCACCATATGCTACTCATATATTAATTAGGCTTTCTAGCATTCTTAGTGTTGCGTGCTCGCTCCTCCTTGATCTCATTAATTAGCTTGTTAATTTTCTTATTGGTTGGTAAGCCGCTTAGATGCTGCCTTTGTTTCAGGAGTATTGCGAACCGCCATATCATATGCATCTTTCTTAGTAACATTATGATTTTTTTGTATTTGAGTAATTATATCTTACCTTGGGCATGGTATTTTTTTGATTATAACTGAGCTTGATTTATGAAATTGTCAATTCCTATACAAAAATTCTTAAAGAAGAATTTAATTAAACATGATTTAAAGAGAAAAGACTTGGTACAAAAAATTAATATGACATATCCAACAGTGACGAGGATTATTAATGCTTCTAGAAATAACCCTGAATTTATGACAATTATTACTCTAGCTGATTTCTTTCATTGCCCTATTGATGAAGTTATAGGACGAAAACAATACATATTGTTTAATGAACAGCAACAACAATTTCTACAATTATCTTTACACGAAATACAAAAAAATCTTATCTCATTTATTAAGAGTAAGTTAGTCTTAGAAAAAATAACTGCTTATCAACTAGCTAAAAAATTAAAACTTGGCGAAACTGTTATTCATGATTTTATAAAAGATGGTAGTAATATAAATATATTAAGTAGTCCTGTCATTATAAAATTAGCAAATTATTACTGTATTTCTTTGGATATTATGATCAAAAGAACTATAGTATCTAATTAATTTTTATTATACAATGGCTATATATGTTATATACAATAAATATATAATGATTATATATTATTTTGTTTTTTATCAATATATTCTGAAACTATTCTTACCATAAAACTAGATCTATTACCTTCAGTTGGATTGCATTTTAAATAATTATTAAGTTTTAAGTAAAACGAATCTGACATAGAGATCATTCTTCCTTTATATATGTCTTTTTTTTCTTGATATTGTGAGATTTGTGGATCGCTACTTTGAATAAATTCAAATTCTAGTTTTGAAATAGCATTAGGATTTGGTATACTTTTTATTTTTTTCATATATAAAATATATTATTCAATAATCGTTATATAATAACATTATAATTATTATATATCTATTGTATAAAATTGTTTTAGTTTGTCTTGTATTTCTTGACTAATATTCTCTATTTCTCGTACCGCTTTTTGATCTTGTGGCGTCTGTTCCACTACACCTCTACCGCTTTTTATAGAATGCTTAAATGCTACTCTTTCTTTAATATAAGATTGTAGAATATAATGAGGCATAATATTATTTTGTTCAAAAAACAACGATGCTTCTGCTATCGCAGTATCAGAGTATATTGTCGGCACCTTATTATATAATAAAAATAGTGGGATTTTTCTATTTTGAACCAACTGTAATTTTTTCATAATAGTTATCAATGATTCTACTTCCCATAATTCTACTGGTGATGGAGAACAAGTCGTAATCACTGCATCACTTCTTAATAATGAACTTCTCATATTTGAGTCATCAACACCTGGGCTATCAATCAAAACAATACATCCTTGTTTTTTTTTATCTTCTGCAATTTCTAATAAAGCCTCCCCTCGTACTCCAGCTACAAAAAGCTTATTAATTTTTTCACCCGCTTCAATCATATAATCTCGAACCCTAGACCACTTTGTAACAGTGCCTTGAGCGTCAGCATCCAATAATGCAACCTTTTTGCCTTGATTCAATAAAGCAGTAGCTAAATTTAGACTGAATGTTGATTTTCCTACTCCGCCCTTTGTGCTGGCAATTGTGATGATATACATAATGTTATATGATTATATTTGAATTAATTATTATATAATAGATATATAATAATTAATTAATAACACCTCGTAATAATATAATCAACTTAATTTTTATGCATTATTTAATTCAACATATACATATATCACACTTTGAAAGTGTAATATATTATATCATGATACTTGACTTTAATCATATTCTATATTAGTATGAATATAAATTAAAATTTTGACGTTTATGGCGATATTAAAACATGATGTAAAAAGAGTAATGATATCCATGCCAAAGTCTTTTCTGAAAGATTTAGATGCTCATTTACAAAATTTTGCACTTACAGATAGAAGTAGGTGGATTTTAGAAGCCGCAAAGGAAAAACTAGCTCAAGAAAAGGTATTACTTAATGAAATTAATGAAAATAACAAGGAATAAATAAGGAGTTAAGTATCCATAACCTTCACTCCTTATGTATTGATAAGATAATCTTTGCCTGGATCTCTTATAAAAATATATTACATGAATAATAAAAAAAGTCAAGGTTTTTAGGTACTTAGCTCCATAAAAGGAGCATAAAATGCAATTATTTTATCCACTTGGATTAACAAGTGAAAATATAGGTATACATAAATACCTTGATACCACCAAGAATCAATCATACATCCCAATAACTGGGTGCATATTATCTCATATATTATCAAGCAAAGAGTTATCTTCTATTGAGAAGATGTACTATATTCTAGCTGATTCTCTTTCTTGTATTAACTTCTCTAAAGGACGTAATAGATCTATTTCTCTGCCTGCTAAAAGATGGGCAGAAAGACTATCTTGCTCTAAATCTAAAATATTTGTTTTACAAAAATCCCTAGAAGATAAAGGATATTTCATTATCCATAGAGATAAGAATGATCAGGGACAGAATAATCGTAACATTATTACCACAACAATACCTGATAAGGTTTTTAATGATCTTAAATATGAACCTGATAGGTTTGATCTAGGTGATATCGATAATACAAAAACACGTCACTCTAAGTCAGATAAGTTAGATTCTATAGATAATATCTTTGTGCCAACCATAGAAGGAAAAAGGCAACATCTTGAAAAAACTAAGATGTTTATAAGAGTACCTTATGAGTTCTTAAAACAATTAAATTCTAATTGTAGCATTTCTGCAACATCTAAAGTAATAATGCTGTATCTTTTTACTAAGATTTATAAATCTTCTGCTAATAAGCACTATCCTGATGATGTTTTAATTCATAACTTGTACTCTATTATTACTTCTTATCAGGAACTACAGAAGGAGCTTCAATTACATAGAAATGCTATTTCTAAGGCATTAAGGACTTTAGAAGATAATAACCTCATTACAAGAAATCAGCTCATTATAAAAAGCAATGATGATTATGGTAGCAGAGCTGATAAATCTTTATGGAAAATATCACTACTTGATGTTGCTATAATTAATGATGCTGATCATAAAGATAAAAAGCAACAACTAGTAAAAAGTGGTGCGAACACAAAAACACACACTTACGATCAAGCAAGCGATATAGGTGTAGAACAGACACTAGAATCCTCTAAAGCAAGGGAATGCACTAAATATGACCCTGCTTGCACTGATTCTGGTCAATTATATAATAAAGACTTTATATTAAATAGCATTATTAAGAATATAGATTATATAGATACAAATAATTTAGATTTCAAAAATTTATCTGTAAACAATTCTTCAGATAATCTTCAATCAGAAGAAAATCCTAAAAAAGAGTTTTTAGAAAACGAGCTTTGCTCGTTTCCATCTGAATTGTATAAAAATTCTTTTGAAGATTCTATTGATGCTAAACTAGCTTGCTCTAATATACACTCCGAAGCTGCTACACGAATCATCAAAAATATATCTGTAAAGGAACAAGTAGTGATTAAATCTGCTGAACAAAGACCAAATGCAGGTGCTACACCTACCATTAAGAATACAGAACTGCAAAAAGAACTAAGGCATTTCTACCCTCTATCATGGCAAGATGTAGACGCACTCAACTTTAGAGCAAATAGAGAGTTTAGTGTCAACTTTGTAAATCAGTTACTGTTAAAGTTATATATCAAATATCCTGAGAAGAGATTTAAGAACAAATTCACATTCTTAAGCTACATGGAGAAAATACTTAAGAACGAGAAGCATCAAGGACCTTTAGTAAATCATACAACATTTAGGTTCAGCTGTAACATAAATGCAGAAGAGAAAAACTTACTTGAATATGAGCAATACTTAAGTCAAATAGAGAACTCCTTTGATACCAGCAAGGAAATGCAAGTCAGGAAGAAGATAGCAGGAAGATTTAGCTCTAAGACTGCATATGAGATACTGAATCAAGTAGAATTTAAGCAAAACTCTGATAATAGCTTTATAACTGCATTAATTCCAAGCAGTTTAGATTTAAGCGAGCGACAAATAGAGATCTTACGCGAGCAGCTAGAAGCAGTATATGGTATGAATGGGTATTATGTACAGGTGGTAGAAGAATATAGGATATGATGAACATAATAGAGCAAAAGGAAATGGAATAGAAATAAAAGAGGCAATGTGTCAACACCAGTCGCAAAATGATACAGTATCATAAAAAAATATCTTATATTTAAGTCATAAAATAATCCTCCTGTTTATTAATAATTTCTATTAGCACAAGACCAGCTTTCTTTTTATCCTTAAGCCTGAAACTATCACCTTTAATATTGAGTATAGTGGAGTGGTGAAGCAGACGATCTAAGATAGCAGCTGTAAGAGAACTATCCTAAGCAAGACTATTGTGCCATTGTCCAAATGGAAGATTACTTGTAAGAATTATGCTACCCTTCTCATAACGCTTTGCTATAACCTGAAATAATAGATTAGCTTGTTCCTGTTTTAACGGCAGATACCCAAACTCGTCTATTATAAGTAATTTATATGGTAGTATGACTCTTTTGAATATGGAGTCCAGGTTTCCCTGGTTTAGCCCAGCATTAAGTACAAGCATCAAATTTGCAGCTGTTATAAATTTAGTCTTGATTCCATATTGTGTAGCTGCATAACCAAGGGCAATAGCTATATGAGTTTTTCCTACTCCAAAAGGACCAAGCAGAATAATATTTTCCTGTCTTTCTATAAAAGACAGAGACCTTAGACCTTCTAGAACCTTGCGTTTTACTCCTGTAGCAAAATCATAATCAAAATTATCCAACGTTTTAATAGCAGGAAAGCCTGCCATTCTGGTGAGTATTGCTTTACTTCTATTCTGTCGTGCCAATAACTCTGTTTTTAATATTGACTCAAGGAAATCCGTATAACTTGAGTCTTCTTTACTAGAGGATTTTGTGCAATATCAAGATAATTTTCAGTTATCTGAATAAGGTTTAAAGAGCGGCACAGCTCTTTTATACGTTGGTGCTGCAGGTTCTATAATGCCTCCAGTATACTTTGGTATATACAGAGGGAATGTTGTAAGGAAACTGTAGAAAATCGTTCCCCTTTATCTTCCATAATCTCTAGTGTTGCAGGATGACTACCGCTATAATCCAATGGTAGTGGCTGAAGATTGCTCCTTTCAATCTTTAATCTTTCTGCAGGTATTTCACCCGTTGTTTCATGTACACGCAGATTCGCAATATCACGCAACCATTTCTGCAGTTTTTAATTTTGTTACTAATGGGTTATAAAAGCTTTCTCTTATATATCTGTTAAATCGCTCAACCTTGCCCTTAGTTTTTGCTCGATAAGGTCTACACACTTTTAATCGAAAACTATAATGTTTTGCAAAATCTAGCATACCTTTATTAAAACGGTGTATGCCAGGACCATATGTATCTCTATCCAGTATTACTATCTTCATATTGTCATAAAGTACTTCTTCCGGTACTCCACCAAAATAATCAAATGCCCGCTTATGGCATTCTATTAATGTTACAAGTTTCTGATTAGTAACAAATTCTATATAGTTTGCTCTACTAAATCTTAATGTAGCTACAAAAGCTGATAGAGGATTTTTCCCCTTACGCAATTCAATCCAGTCAACTTGCATCTGTCTGCCAGAAGCAGTCTCAAATCTTATCGTATCCTTCTGTTTAGCTGCCGGCTTTATACTTCTTACATAATCCCTAAGTTGGGTTATACAGGCGGAATGACCCAACTCTTTTATCTCTTGAAACAGTGCAGTACCAGGTAGAGCAACAGGACAGGCTGATTTTATTTTGTTACTTAAGTAATCTTTATATGGGGCAAGCTTTGTTACTATCTTCGCTCTATCCTTATATTTAGGGATGCCATTACATACCGTATTTACTGACACACCAACTTCTCCGGCTATTGTTCTTAGGCTTTTACCATGTTTATGCAATATTTTTATTTCCATTATTTGCTCTAGTATTATCATTATTAATTACCTCCTTATCCAGAAGATACTATTTTAATACTGTATCATTTTACTTCCGTTGCTAACAACGATCTATCCTAAAACTACAACATCAGATATTATCTCTAATAGCACACCTGTTGATGTATTAGTAGAAGGTGGTGTATAGATACGATGGAATCAAATACGACATGGATGCAAATCAGAAAAGGGCTGATTAACGAGCTAGGAGCAGATATTGAAAAGGTTTGGTTTACAAAAGCAGTAGCTAAGGAGTGCAAGGAAACTAGCACGCTAAAACTAACAATGTCAACAAGATTTATGGCTGATTGGATGCGTAATAATTACTCACAGTTGATACAGAGATTGGCTAGTGGATGTGGGATTAAAAGAGGGTAGAGTATGGATATGCATGATTACAGCAAGAAAAAAATTAAAAATTGGCAACAAACAGTAGTTGTCCTAAAATTGATGTAACACATTTTCGTCAAGAGCGTATACAGTCTAAACATTAGATTAGAATAACTGAGAGATAATGAAAAAATAAATATAGCAACAGTTTTTAGTGGCATTGGAGCAATAGAACACGCACTACAAAGACTAAAAATGTAGCATGATATAGTATTTATGATACGAAGACTTAGCTATAGTGTAGGAATCAAGAGGGTGGGGTATATTTTTTAGTATAAAAAGCGGTACGAGAAATAGAGAATATTAGTCAAGAAATACAAGACAAACTAAAACAATTTTATACAATAGATATATAATAATTATAATGTTATTATATAACGATTATTGAATAATATATTTTATATATGAAAAAAATAAAAAGTATACCAAATCCTAATGCTATTTCAAAACTAGAATTTGAATTTATTCAAAGTAGCGATCCACAAATCTCACAATATCAAGAAAAAAAAGACATATATAAAGGAAGAATGATCTCTATGTCAGATTCGTTTTACTTAAAACTTAATAATTATTTAAAATGCAATCCAACTGAAGGTAATAGATCTAGTTTTATGGTAAGAATAGTTTCAGAATATATTGATAAAAAACAAAATAATATATAATCATTATATATTTATTGTATATAACATATATAGCCATTGTATAATAAAAATTAATTAGATACTATAGTTCTTTTGATCATAATATCCAAAGAAATACAGTAATAATTTGCTAATTTTATAATGACAGGACTACTTAATATATTTATATTACTACCATCTTTTATAAAATCATGAATAACAGTTTCGCCAAGTTTTAATTTTTTAGCTAGTTGATAAGCAGTTATTTTTTCTAAGACTAACTTACTCTTAATAAATGAGATAAGATTTTTTTGTATTTCGTGTAAAGATAATTGTAGAAATTGTTGTTGCTGTTCATTAAACAATATGTATTGTTTTCGTCCTATAACTTCATCAATAGGGCAATGAAAGAAATCAGCTAGAGTAATAATTGTCATAAATTCAGGGTTATTTCTAGAAGCATTAATAATCCTCGTCACTGTTGGATATGTCATATTAATTTTTTGTACCAAGTCTTTTCTCTTTAAATCATGTTTAATTAAATTCTTCTTTAAGAATTTTTGTATAGGAATTGACAATTTCATAAATCAAGCTCAGTTATAATCAAAAAAATACCATGCCCAAGGTAATTTTCCTTGACACGCAAAAATATATTTAATAAAGTAGATAGAGGTAGCAGAGTTAGCTGATAATAAAGTAGAAACTACCTTATAAAAAGAAAAACCAGTAAACACAAAAACTTTGGTCGGTTAGATGTTTATTGGTAAATGCAATAACCCATAAATGAATATGAGGTCATATGTGAATATATCACATAATCTTTGTGATGGCAATAATAGTAGAGTAGTACCTGCTCATTCCCACAAAACTTTAGATTCTGCTGGCATTCATAAGTCTAGCAAGTCACAAGAGTTGCCACAAAAACCTCATGCATCCAAAATAAACAAACCTAAAGCTGCAAGATTGGTACAAGATAACCAATCTTTATCAGCATCACTTACCTCTAAAAACAATCACAGTATTAATCAGTTTTTTAAAACTCAGTAAATATGATGATGAATGGCTAAAGTTAGGAAAGCAATTACTGTTACTAAAAAAAAGCTACAGACAAACAGAAACGCTATAAAGTAGCTTCGTCTTATTTCAGGTCATCAATCAAAGCTCATCCTGATAATCACGTAGCGTATTACTTTAGCGGAATCACATTGTGCTTACTTGGACGATACGCAGAGGCGGTCAAGATGTTTGATTTAAGTCTTCGCTATAACACAGAAGAAAGTACCGCACTTGTGTATACGTTATCGGAGATGTTAAGCATTACACGAGGGCATCAGACTTGTTACAGGAAGTAGTAACAGTGGTAATAGCAATGCCTCTATGCAGTAGGGTTCTTCGTCAAATAACGGAGATTCAGTATTCAATAAAAGTTTAGATAAGTTAGAGAGGAAAATCATCAGGAAACTTCAAAGATGCAAAATAGATGGAGCAGTAGGTAATAATATGACTAATCACAAGCAGTGTTTAACTAATAGTAATAATGCAAAAGGTAAAATGTCGGTACCAGCACAACAAGATCAGGAAGACGAGAAATGGAGTAGATATTTTAAACTAGGAATGTATTGGTTTGGACGCGAAGAGGGCAATCATAAGGCATTAATGTATTTTAGAAGATGCTTGCAGCTAAATCCTGGGAATGAGCCAGCAAATATATTATGTGGGGATGATATTGCAAAAGCAGGGTAGATATCACGAGAGCTTAGAAGCTTACAGAAAAGCAATATCATTAAGACCTGATGAGGGGTTTTATTATTATATGGCATCACAGATATATACGGATTTGGAAGAATCTAAAGAAGCAATAGAGATGATAGATAAGGCAATATCATTATCACCTTCAGATATAGCATATCAGAATATGAAAGAACATATATTACGTGCATTTGGGATAGAGCAAGATTTAGTAGATATGACGTTAGAGCATTGTAATAACGATCATTTAACGACAGGGAATAATGCAGAATATTAATCATATCAACAGGAGCAGTATCCGAATGAGTGATGAGGAAAGAAAAACTTGTTTTAAGAAAGGTATCAATTGTTTAGATCAAGGTAAGTATGGGGAAGCCTTGAAGATATTTGGGATGCTTTTGATCCAAGAGCCAAGAAACATTATTACAAAGGTAATACGCTACATAAGCTTAAGAGATACGAAGAGGTATTAGAAAGTTTCAATAGTGCAATCAAGTTAAAACCAGGGGAGGGAGCGTATTACTACGGATTAGCGTGTAGTTATTATTTTCTTGGTAATGGCACTATGGGGCTTGAAGCTTTGCAGAAAGCGGTATCTGCTCAAAAGAGGTCAGAAGATGTATATTGCAAACATAATATGCTTGCGGGATTTAAGAGATAAGTATGCATACCAACTATTGGCGATGTTTTGTCTTATTCTTTTTCTTTTACAGGCATAGCGGGGGAGTATGAGGGGTTATGCTAACCCCTCTCATATTCTTCAGTAAGTAAGAAGTGAGAGATTAGGTATGAGAACACAAGAAAGCACAGAGTCATTTAGTTGACAAACAACAAAAAGGAGAAAAAGCATGTTTAGAATAAGCAAGAGCAGCAAAACACATATTTAATGTGGCAAGAAATATGCAGCAAGTGGCATCTGCAAGTATTAACAGTATGGTTAAGTACTGCACGCAAAGCAAAGGATATATAGAGGATGCGAGTGATGATTTCACCTTTGCAAAGGTACTGCCCAATCATTCATTGGTTCAGGATAAGTTAGGTTTTTTCCATCAAGAATCTCAGAATATAGCTACGCCACAATCTATAGATTGGGTAGCGGTTAGAAAATTAATATATGTAAGATTTACCGATGAGATAGTGGCTAAACCAAAGAATGTTGCAAATACCAAGAGTCACGATACAAAGGAGTGTGTAGACGCTGTTGCTCTTAACAATATTGCTGATGAGTTTAAAGAATTAAGGGAGCAAGGCTATAATTTTAAGAAGCTTCGAGATTTAATTGCAAATCATAACTTAGCTGGATCTGAAAATATTGAGGAGAAAAGCAGTAGCGATAACAACAGTATCAGCAAAAGCATAGGTGATCGCATGAAAGAGCTAGTGATATCGGGGTATATGTCAAGCTACTCAGGAGAGTTTTGTTTAAAGGATAAAATAGAGGAAGTAATACTTAAGAAAGATGCAGTAATTAAGGAGCTTATTCACAGAGTGCAGGAGAGAGCAAATATTACCGATGATAATTCAGTGTTACTAGTGGATTCAAAAAATGATGAAGCTATGACTGATATAGGTAAGACAGATTTGTTGGGTGAATATTAAGAGCCAATGCCTTTATGGTAGTTCATATAGCTACCATACTGGCTTCATAGGTTCAAAACAAAGATTTAACTTTTTGATCACAGGTGATGATTATGAGAAACACAGAAAATGCAGCATTGAATGAAAAGTTAATGAGGGCTGCAGCACAAGGTAATTTAGAGGCGGTAAAAAAGCTTGTGCTTCGTGGTACTGATATATATTTTAGGGATCAACATGGAGATACTGCCTTATCACTGGCAGCAGGAAACGGATATTTAGATATTTTAGAATATTTAAGTAGTGTGAAGAAAAATGAGATCACATAGGTTGCATTTAAAGAGTGATAATATTAATGAATAGTGATAATAGAGTTAAACCCGGAAGGTTGATAACATAGTATCTAAGAACATACCTGTTGTTTTAACTAGGGGGATTGGTGGCACAGAGATTGCTGAGGAGATGCGAAATATCTTAGTACATAAGGATTTACTTCCTATGTCGGAGTTATTGCAAGTTATGGCAGCACGTTATGATCATATGGTCCGCAAGATTATACCTGCGATGGCATCAGGGGTTACTGTAATATGTGATAGGTTCATTGATTCTACGGCTTGTTATCAAGGCTTAGAGATTGAGGAAGGGATGGAGTTAGTATACAGCTTGCATAAAAAGCTCATGCTTTCTATAATGCCGGATATTACATTCTTTATTGATATAGAACCCAAAATAGTGATGGAGCGAGTTAAGGCCCGTAATGGCAGTGACGGTAATAGCAGTAATAATAATAGATTTGATATCAAGGATTTAGATTATTACAAGAAGATACATAATGGTTTTAGAACATTAGCATAAATACCCGAATCGTATTAAGACAATTAAGGTGACCGCTTTGAAGTACTCCGGCACTTATACATGAGATTATAACACAGCATTACACGAAGTATGTAATCGAGGTTTGAATGTCTAAAATCATGATAATAAGAAAATTAGTATATAGCAGTATAACTCATATTCATGTCTCCGATATGTCATGCTGATGTGATAGTACCGGCATTAGTGATGGTTGCCCCCGTTATGTGGTTAATGTTAGGGGCGGTAATTGTAATTGAGGCACTATTATCAAGATTTAGAATAGAAGTAGGTAAAATATGGCAACAGCAATACACGCACAAGGAACATTAGATAATATCAAACAAGAAATAGTAGATAATATTAAAAATAATACCGCAGAGAATGATAATGAATTCGGGTCAATCAAGAGTAACCGAATATTATCATTATCCGGAGGTGGAGTTAAAGGCATAGCGGAATTGGTGGTACTAGCTGAGATAGAAGAGCGTACAGGTAAATCTATATCAGAATTGTTCCCTATTATTACTGGCACTAGTGTTGGAGGTCTGATTGGAGCATTACTTACTATTCCAAAAGAGCTAGGCTCAAACATAGCTAAATACAGTGCAAAGGATGCTTTGGAGATATTTATAGACGCAGCACCGAAGATATTTGAGTATCATTGGTATGATGGTATAAAGCAAATATTTACACATAAGCATAGTCAAGGACCATTAAAGGAAATACTAGATCATCATTTATCGGAATTAAGATTAGATGATACTACATCTAGATTAATAATACCTGTCACTGATTTAGCTAGCAAAGATAAAGAAATTAAGATATTTGACAGTCAAGATGATTATAGTCCGCATATTAGAGTTAAGGATGTGTTACTTGCAACAACAGCGGCTCCTACATATTTTAAGCCTGTGACTAATAAAGAGCATATTAAGGGTTATGAGAATCAGGAGGAGGTGCTATATGCGTATGCAGATGGAGGGCTTGGTGCTAATAGACCAGCATGTGAAACATTAAAGATATTAAAGAATGGTCATAATAGGGAGGAGAATGCCAAGATACTTGATGATACTATGGTATTATCTATTAATTTTGATAAGAGTACATCAGGAAGTAGTGCTATACCTCAAACCGGCTTTGACGGAGTAATAGGTTGGCTTGTGAAAGGTAAGTTGGTAAGCAGGCTTATGAACAATATGGAAAATTCTTCCACCATCGAGGTTAAAAATGATTTATCCGAAGAAGATGAATTTTTTGAAATAGGATTACCTATTACAAAAAAAACTGCAAGCTTAGATGATGCAAGTCCTGAGAATATAGCAAGATTAGAAAAAATAGGACGTAAATATGTAGAAGAGAATAGCAAACAAATACAGAGATTATGTGATACTTTAGTGGATAATTTAAATAAAGAACAAGCAGCTAATCAAACTATAGAGTTGATAGATGAAGGTTTTGAAGACGAAGAGAATATAGAAAACAATAAAGAAGCAATTAATAAACCGACAGCTCAAGTTCTAGACTCTGACGATGAAGGCTTTGAAGAAGATACAGAATATGAGAAAGAAGAATTATTAATTGGTATTAAGAAATTTTTAAATGCATTTAGTGAGCAGAATCCAACATTAAAAAATGATATAGATAACTTTTTACAGAAAGCAGAAAATTATACATTAGAAGCAATTAAAGGATGTATTGTTAGTTTTGAACAAGCCAGTTTAAAATGGCAAGCCGAGCAGAATACTTTTGATGTATTCAGTAGCTGTAGTATGGAAGTTTTAAAGGAAGAAATTGACCTTGAAGGGATAGATGATGAGGTATCAAATCATGAGATCTTGACATAGCTTTATCAAAGCAGCTCATAAAACAGTACATATTACCATGGAATGTGGTAATATGCTAAATACAGAGTTCCATTGTTCTTCAGATTGGCAGCTCTGTTGAATATAAAAACGGTATGCAGCTAGGAACTTTTAGTACGGCAAGTTAAATTTACAAAGGAGTATTATTATGAGTTACAATCAAGAAGGATACGAATTTATAACTGTTTAAATGATGCAATAGCTCTAACATATTCATCAGTAAATCACTTTTTAGATATAACTAAGGTTATCAATAAATATGGAGTATTTGCTACTGGAGTTTTATCAAAAACAAAACAATTGCATCTCACGGATACAAAATTAGATAGTATAGTTAAAAATGGTTATATTATACATGTAAGTAGTCTATACATAATCAAGGCAAGTAATGCTATCACTAAAGACCAGCAATTGTTTAGTAAGGCAATAGATGAGGGTATCAATGCTGTAAATAAATTACAGGAGGCAGCGATTCATTTATCAAGCGTTGGTGAGCCTATTGTAGAATCTATAACATCATTCTTTGGCAATCATGATCAATATGAACCATTATCATTTGACACATATACGCCTAACTCAACAAGTCCTGTTATAGAAGACTATAATCTAATAGGTAGTAATGCTCAGTTAATAGCGGTAGAAGTCTTGTAAAAGTTGATAGTTAATGATATTAGTGTCTATTAGTATAGACGAGAGTAAAGAGAACGCAGTACAGCATTTGGGAAGATTCAAAAAATTACTAAATTTTATAATAGGAGGATATAATGTTGGACATTGTACATAAACAAGTTGCACATATGGTGGCGCACATTAGGGCAAAACAGCTAGCGACCAAATATAGTCAGGATCAGGCGCAAGAAATTATTGTTGAATATTGTGAGCAACATCCTGATATTTCTTATGCAAAGTTAGCAAGGTTATTCATTGATAACTTGGAAACATATAAAGATATCAGTTTATCAATAAATGACTACTTAAGAGATCAGGACTTAGGCGACATAGGATATCCTATAAAGTTTAATAAAACTTATTTACAGCTTAATATGGCTAAACAGTGGGCAGAGCGTCAGGGAGAAGAATTAATTAGTCAAATAAAGAGTGGTCAGTTTTATCATAAATTGACTAATACTATAGACCATGATAAATTACCACTGTTATAGTCACCAAGTGATCAAGAGTATTGGGGTAATGAAAATCCTTCTGTCGGCTCAATATTGCTTTCTAGTATTGTTGCTAGCGATAATCAAAAACAAGCAATGATGCCTGGAGCCGCTACATCATTTCCTTTTCTGAATTCCGATCACAAATTGCCGAATGGTCTAGTACCCACTTCATATCCTTTTGCATCTCAGAACAGTATGATACTTGTTGGAGATTATCAATATGGAGCACATCGTTATTTTAAGGAACAATTGTTATTTGGTCCTGAAGATTGTTCAACAGCTGTAGGTAAAGCAACATATCTTACGACCGGGCAAATTCAAAGTATTAGTACTATGAGTATGCAAGCAGCATATAATGATCCTGCAAATGAATATCACTATAAAGCCATTACTTTTTTAAGTGGTGATATTAAAGATGAACAATTAAAATTAATTCAACCAGGTGATATTTACCTTGTGAAAGGTCATACAGCTATTATCGCAACACAGCCTGGTAATAAAAGTAATATAACTACTTTACAGTTTAGTAGGTATAGATACGCCTGTGGATAAGAGGCTAGGTGGCGGTTTATATGATTATAATTTGTGTAACAAAGCAAAAGAAATAGAAACTGGCATCTATATTTTACGCCCTGATTTAGAACCGCTACATGAGTCTTGTGCCCTAAGTCAATTGCTAGAGCAAATTGATTTAAAATATTTAACACTTTTCCTTGAGGGCCATATAGAAGACATACCAGGGGACTGCAGAATATTCCTTGAAAACAATGACACTGTAGTCATAGGAGACATTATGGAAACATCATTAAGTGTAGAAGTTTCGATTGAACCTCACGGACAAGAAGGCATCTTATCTAGATTATCATAGAGAGTAGTTCTTTTAACATTGAATGTCCGGCATATTGCGGCTTTGCTTTTGCCGGATTTCAGGGCTTCGCTAATAGCGTGCATTTTTTCAGGTGAGATAGCCCGTGGTCTTCCCCCGGTTTTACCTCTGTGCTTAGCAGATTTTAAACCTGCCATAATTCGTTCTTTACTGAGTGTGCGTTCATATTGTGCAAGAGCCCCAAACACACTAAACAAGAATTCACCGTGGGGCGTTGTAGTATCCATTTGTTCAGTTATGGATTTAAAGCTAATATTTTTTTGCTTAAAACCATCAATAAGGGTAATGAGATGAGATAATGACCGCCCTAATCGATCTAATTTCCATACAATAAGACAATCACCATCTTTTAGATAGTCTAAAACTTCTTGTAATCCTTTTCTATTATCTTTAGCACCGCTGGCTTTATCTTGAAAAATATGTCTTGGGTCTACGCTTGCTTTAATGAGAGCGTCATATTGTAGATCGAACACTTGACGATCATTTTTACTTGAAACTCTCATATATCCAACTAGCATATACGGAAAACCTCTTTTGGTTAATTGTCGTACTGTAAATCAATACGATAGTGTTTATCGTACATAAATAACCTATTTTTACTGGTTTGTAAATAGGTTAATATTGGTGTATGCGGGAAACAAGTGTTTTCCGTATCCTATAATATATTTCATGCTATCTAACCAATTAACCATTCTTCCAATTTTGAATAACGCAAAAAAGTTTTATTATCTTTAATAGCTATAGCTAATGCTTTTTTCTGTCCAATTATTATAACTAGATGCTTGCCGCGGGTGATGGCAGTGTAAATTAAATTACGTTTAAGCATCATATAACTTTGCGTAGTTAATGGAATTATTACTGCTGGATATTCTGAACCTTGAGATTTATGTATCGTAGTAGCATATGCCAGGGTCATTTGATCAAGATCACTATAATCATAAACCACATCACGGTTATAAAAGTTTATTGTGATTTCTTGATCCTGCTCATTAATATTATTAATAACTCCTATATCTCCATTATAGACTTCCTTATCATAATTATTTTCTGTTTGCATAACTTTATCGCCAATAGCAAAAATCTGACCAAATTTAGTTATGCCGCTTCTATAGTTGGGATTAAGTATTTTTTGTAATTCAATATTTAATGATCTAGCACCAACACCACCTCTTTGCATAGGACATAGTAATTGGATATCATTTACAGGATTAAGATTAAACTTTTTAGGGATACGTTCCCTTATCATCATAATTATTTTATTAATGATATCTTTACCATGCTCTGCTTCTATAAAATAAAAATCTGATGCTTTGTTTGTCTGTGCAAGATCAGGCAAGATACCATTATTCACACGATGAGCATTAATAATAATATTGCTTGTTGCTGCTTGCCTAAATATTTCAGTTAACTTGACCGTCGGTATAACCTTAGAATTAATAATATCCTTGAGTACTTGTCCAGCACCTACAGAAGGCAGTTGATCTACATCACCGACTATTAGTAATGCTGAGTGTGGCGGCAGGGCTTTTAATAATGCATGAAATAGTGATATATCAACCATTGAAGCTTCATCTATTACTAGATAATCGCACAGTAATGGTGAATCCTCATTACGTTTAAAACCACCATAAGCAGGATCAATTTCAAGCAATCTATGTATAGTAGTCGTTTCTAATCCTGTACTTTCGCTTAGGCGCTTAGCTGCTCTACCAGTTGGAGCACATAATTTAATATTTAATTTTTTTGTTGTAAGTGTCTTCAGTAATGAATTTACTAATGTGGTTTTTCCTGTTCCTGGTCCACCCGTAATAACCATTAACTTATGTTGCAGTGCATGCTCTATAGCTGTTTTTTGACTTGTTGCAAGCGTGATACCTAGCTCTTTCTCTATTGTGGGTAGAATAGTAATGGTATCTATTTTGCCCCAAGTAACAGAAGCTTTTGTTAAATTGACTAGTATTTTAGCAATATTTTTCTCATATATGTAATAACTAGTTAAGAAAATGAATTCTACATAATTAATAGTATCAATTATCAGTGAATTTAATGCTACTTCTTCTATTATAGCCTGCTCAATGATATCGTATTCTATCTCAAGTAATTTTTGAATATTTTGCAGTAATATCTTTTTAGGTAAGCCACAATGACCATCTGACGTCGCTTCAAGTAATGAGTGGATTACACCTGCTTTGGCTCTGATTAAAGAATTCTTATCGATACCTAAATTACGAGCTATGGTATCTGCTGAGATAAATCCAAACCCTCTTATATCTTTAGCTAATTGATAAGGGTTATTGGATACAATTTCAATTGCTTTATCACCATATGTTTTATAGATTCTAGTCGCTCTAGTAGTACCAACTCCATGAGATTGTAGAAAGACCATTATTTCACGAATGACTTTTTGTGCTTGCCAGTTGTTGCAAATGCGATTAGCTCTTGCATTGCCTATCCCATCTACAGTAGATAAAAGGTGAGGCTCATGTTCAATAACTTCAAGCACTCTATCTTTAAATGCTAATACTAATTTCTTAGCAAAATATGGTCCTATGCCTTTAATCAATCCAGAGCCGAGATATTTTTCTATACCCTCTAATGTATCAGGTGGTAAAGCCTTTAGGAAATGAGCCTTAAATTGTCTGCCATGGTTTCTATCATTATGCCAAATACCACTGCATTTTATATATTCCCCTACGAGTGCAGATGGTACGTTACCTGTAACTGTGATTAAATCCCTATGACCTTTTACCTTAATACGTAATACA
The DNA here is from genome assembly GCF_002078335.1 of Rickettsia amblyommatis. NCBI lineage: Bacteria > Pseudomonadati > Pseudomonadota > Alphaproteobacteria > Rickettsiales > Rickettsiaceae > Rickettsia > Rickettsia amblyommatis. The sequence continues at coordinate 22,433 of NZ_CP015013.1, forward strand.
CAAAATCCATTATCAGGGTTATGATAAGTAATTCGCTCTATGATGCCGGATATGTATTCATTAGCATCCTTTTTATTCATATAGTTTTATTCAAAAATCTCCTAGGAGGTTTGATGCTTTATTTGTATGTATGAGGATATAACCCCTTGATTTCCTTATCTTAGAGATACGCTTAATATTTTTATCCATCTCATATTGTGAGTTACAATGAATAACTTTATAATTGCCTTGATTAGAGTACAGAGTGCCCCAGCTACATATAAGATCAGTGGTACCAAAGAGATTGTCTTGAGTAGTTAATCTATAGTATTTATGGTCTTTAATCCAATAATAAGCCATATTATTAATTATAAATATAAGTACCTATCATGATAGCAGAGCATCCAACCATACCTAGTATTTCAGCATAAATAAGAGCTTTTGCTTTTTTGATTACACCGTAGATTAGCCAATTAACTAATAAGAACAAACAAATAAGATACGCTGGCAGCGAAATATCTTCAGCAGATTGGGTCGAGAATATCTTAAATGCTTGTATATAATGCATGGATTGTCCGAGTATACCTACAGTCATAATATAATATTCGTAGGAGAATTTAAGTCCAATTATTGATATTATTAAAGACGGTATTACAACTATTATAATTTATTATAAAGCAGTAATAAAAGTTATAGCTCCAAGTATAATTCCTGATGCACTTGAAAGTGCTATAGGATAATCGCGTTTTTCTTTAAGAAGTCCATAAGCCACCCATAAGCTGTAATTGATTACTGCTGCTAAGGGCTGAATGAGAGTTCATTTATTACCACTCAAATTTGCAGAGATTTTAGGTATGTATGAAACGTACATACAAACAGCAGTGAATGTAGCAATCCATCCAAGGGTGGTAACATAACGTTGATTCATATGATATATTTTTACTAAAACCTATCAGTGCTAATTCAATATTTAGAGAGTAATAATTCTCTACCTTTACTTTTCCATTTATCAATAATTTTTGGATTAAGGATTAATTGTTCTTTACAATCAAGAAGCACCCCATAGAGGATATGAGTATTATCAGGGTACAAATAATCAAGACCTGTTTTCACAAATAATCCGCCTAACATCGTCAGATTTACGATCAAAGGCTACAACTTTTTGTAATTGCATACGTGTATACCATAGTTTCTTTGTTATTAATTTAATCAGTTTTTGGTTTACTGGGCATTTTAGTTTTGCCTCCTAAACTTCTAAATTCATTTAGGATAGGGTGGTTTTTATTATCAGAATCGTTTTATAAACTTAGAAATCTAATCAATAATTTATCATCTATTGTTAGAGCACTACACGCTTGAAGTATATTAAACAATTCTTCTTTACGTTTTTGTAGCAACTGAGTTTGTTGTGTAGCAAGCTGTGCTTCTATTTAGCCATACGATTTTTTTAAGTTGTTGCAAATTAGCAAGTTTAGTGCTTGTTGTAAGAGCTTTAGTTACCTATACCTTAAAATTTCTCTAATCTTAAGTGCTTAACACTAAACTAGAGTAGTATACCAGCAATAACAAGCAGCAGTCAAGAACAACCAAGAAAAAAGAAGTTGTAAAAGATGATAAAGTATTATGTAGTAGAGTTCTCATAAGAGAGCGTATCTTCGCATTTTGTTTACATAAAATGCCGTACTCAGTGAGTAGTAAAATATTTGTAAAGTAATATTTAAAATGGAATCTGTTAAAAATGGCAATATTTCACTTTAGTATATCTAGTATACAACGTAGTAAAGGTAAAAATGTTGTTTCTAGAGCAGCGTATATCTCTTCTTCAAAACTAATCTACAAAACCATAGATAAAGAAAGTGGCGAAGAGATAAGTATTACTTATAATTTTACCAAGAATCAAGGAATCGTATACAGCAAGATATTTGTACCTGAGGAGTTTAAAGATATAACTTGGTTATATGATAGAGAGCAGTTATGGAATGCAGCCGAAGCACGAGAAAAAAGAGAAGATTCCAGGACTGCTGTACAAATAGAATTTGCCCTACCAAAAGAAGTAAGTCAAGAAGAAAATATTAAGCTAGTAGAAGAGTATGTAAACCGGAATTTAATAAGTCGAGGTATAGTATGTGATGTTAATATACATTACGATAATCCTGATAATCCGCATGTACATATACAACATTTAACAAGAAGATTAGAGCGTTTAGAGAATGGTGAGGTAATACTAGGCAAGGTCAAAGCAAGAGAATTATTTACTACTAAGGCAATGTATGCTTTTAGGCAGCAATGCGAGATAGAGATTAACAAAGTATATGAGGAAGCGGGGTTGCCTTTTAGGGTAAGTGCTAAGTCATTTAAAGAGCTTGGAATAGATCAAGAACCAACGCGTCATAAAGGACCTGCTCATTATATGAAGGCAAATGAGCTTGAGGCCAAGAACAAAGAAATAATAGCTGATAATGCACAAAAGATATATGAGAATCCGGAAATAGTATTTTGTAGGATTTCATATACGAAGCCGGTGTTTACTAAAGAAGATATAGCGATAGCATTATCGGACGCTTTAATAGTGCATTTAGTAGCAAAAGGCAGCAAGATTACTCAGGAACAGGAGGTTATTAGAGCATTCGGAGCAGGACTAATTAAGAAGCAGGATAGTAGCGAGACTCTAGCAGAAAATGCCATTAACAATCCAGCTATTGAGCATCTGAACAAAGAATATGGAGAGGAGTTTTTAAGACTTTATAATCAGCTACTTGTGTCAGACAAAATAGAGCTGATGGATCAAAAGGATTTGATGGGCAGAACGCTATACTCCTTGAAATCAAGAGTGAATTTAGAGCGTCGCTATGTATCTGCTATAGAAGAGTTAAATGCAAAAGACTAACATAATCTTAATATTAGCGGTGATTATTTAGCAAGAAATAGTTTCAAAGAACAAATAGGTGAATTAGTAAATGTAGTAGATGCAAGCCTACAGAATAAGTTTAACGATAAAATAGGAGGTAGTTTAGGCTTAAAGATCAATGTATTTGGCAGTAAAAACCATGAGTTTAGTGCTGAGCAAATAGATGCGATCTTATCAGTATGTAATGGCTCTGATATCAGTGTCCTAGAAGGAAACCCTGGAGCTGGTAAGACTTTTGTGATGCGAGAGATAGTGCGGCAATACAAGCAAGCAGGATTTACAGTAGTTGGAGCAGGGCCAAGTAGCGTATCTGCAAAGGTACTTAGCAGGGCTGGTGTTAAAGCAGATAATACAAGTTTACTAAGTAAGAAAATAGAAGAATTAAGAGGAGCGAATTTCAAGATAGATTTAAGCAGTAAATATTTTGTAAAATCTATTGGTTGTGATGCTGTATTTAGTGGCAATACTCAAGGTGTACTTGATCGCAAGAGCGTACTGATTGTTGATGAGGCAAGTATGATAGAGCTTGCTAATATGGACTATCTAGCCCATGAAGTGTTAAGAGCTAAGGCTAAATTAGTACTTGTCGGTGATAATAACCAGTTCACGGCTGTTGGAATGACTGGAGCCTTTAACAAAGCTCGTAAGATTGCAGGGGGAGTTAAACTATCAGAGGTCAGAAGACAGGAGAGATTAGAATATAGGCAAGCAACTAAAGCGATGGGACGCTTTGAAATGCATGAGGCAATTGAGATATATAGAAAGCTTTCTGTCTTTAGTATTCAAGATACTGAGGCAGAAGCTAAAACCAGCTACATCATTTGCAAAAGAATATACTGAGCAGATGGAAAGTCTAAAGCGAGATGATTTGATAGCTATGCGAAGTATTGCGATTGGAGCATATACGAACGAAAAAGTAGCTGAGTTTAATACAAGAGTGAGAGAGGAGCTAAAGCATAGTGGAGCGTTAAAAGGAAGAGAGGTATTAATTAGCAGCGGTGGGGGGCGTATACTACCGCTGATGACAGGTGAGCAGGTAGTATTTGAAGAGAATAGTTTAAGATACGGTATAAGCAACAGGGAAGTAGGGACAATATTATCAGTCAAACCTTTGGTTAAACCTTTTAGTGGCAGTGCTAATAGTAAAGATCATAAAGGCGATGGTGATGGAATACTAAAAATATTAGTACATAAGGCAGATGGTTCGAAAGATATAGTAAATATTGATACTGCAGCTGATGCTGCAAATGATAAGAGATGGATTAAGTTAAATCATGGATACGCCTTAACCTGCTACAAGCTGCAAGGCGAGACGGTAGACCGTATGCATATATATTTTGACTGTTCTATTGGATATGGGGCGTTTTTAGTCTTAATGTCACGTCATAGGGAGGAAGTAAAGCTTCATGCATCAGCAAAAGAGCTTGAGGACATAGTGTATCAGCGTCTTGATAGTGATGTAGAAAAAATTAGAGAGCAACTCAAGATTAATAGCTATGAGATGCTTAATGAGACGCGTATTAATTCTGCAGGAGAAGAATATAAAGTTAAAGTAAAGGAAGAGATACCTAATTGGCTAATAGGATTAACGCTTGCAGTTAGCAGAAGAGCTAATAATAGCTTTGCAATAGATTATAAGAGCGGTGGTCTATTAGACGGAAATCAGTTAATCATCAAGGAGTATTTAGAAGCAAGGTCACGAGTTTTTGAATGCCACGGCAAGATGAGAGAGTGGAAGAGCGAAATTGAGTCTCCAGGAAATATTACTAGATTGCACCGCAATATAGAGTCAGTTGCTAAGGCTCTTAATGTCGAATTAGCGCTAAATAGCAAAGATTTAAAGATTGATCCATATGGGATGATATTTGCAAAGAATAAAGATATTAGTGTCCAGGATATTTTCAAAGAAGCTGTCAAGGATCAGGCTCATCATGATGCTACCAGGGTGAAGCTATGCTTTAGTGATCTGAGTAGTGAGCAAAGAAATAGCATAATAGCTTCATGCTTGCCTGCATCATCTAGGGAGGAGTTAAATCAGTTTTACAGCACGTTGCAACTCGCAAAAGAGGTGATGAAAGATTATGTATCATTAATATGTAGTTCTTATCATATTAGTAATAATGGTGCTGCATCAATGGGTGAGAGGATCATCCAGTTGAATCTGAATTATGAAACTATTCAGAAGCACGCAGAGATAGCGCCATATAAGTATTATTTAAAGGATATATCTACAACATAATAGTTTAATAGTTGTAGTTCATATCAAAGTCTTATGGATCTTGCAAGGGATGTAATCAGTAATGATCGGCACACTTCTAGTTCTTTAACAAATAACAAGCTAATGAGTTTAGTCAATAACTATATTGCAGGCATTGATAATTATAATTGGGATAATAAAGAATTAATAGAGCTAAAGAGATGCGACTTACTCGAGAGTCAGAAGAGTTTAAGTGATCTTAAGCAAGAGGAGCAGGTTAAGGAGAATTTCGTGCAAACATTATTCCCTCATTATTTAGGACGTATTTATCAGGAACAGGGTAGCAATATTATAGAGAGGTGGGAAAAAGTTAAAACTGCTAACTCTAATATAGATGTGCAAGAATTAATCGCTCATGTTCAATCTAATCCATCAATGCTTGGTAAGTTGCCAGGCATTGGGATAGGTGCGATATTTGGAGTAAGTAACAGTCGCCGCAAATCTATAGAGCAAGTAGGAAATTTAGGTAAGCAGCTTCTAAAGTATGAGGAGAGTATGGCAAGGCTAAACGAGATTCAATGATAATGATTTAGTCAAAGAGCAGGAACAAAAGATAACAGTGCTTAAAGAAGAGCTAAGTGTTCTTGAATGCCTAAAAGCTAATAAGGCAGAAGAGAAGTTCTTAAGTAGTTTAAAGACAATGCAGGCAGATAGTGGCTTAAATATTGATCGCTTCAGGTCATTGTTAGTTAGTGATGAAGTGCAGGATTTGCTTTGTGAGTACTATAATAATCAGAATGAGAGGTATACAAGGATTAATGAACTGGATAGCGTTGTAGTAGATGGGAATGTAGGTGATGTAGCAGATAATGCACTTCATTCAGTAAAACAAGAGCATATACAAGAAGCAACAGCTAATTCTAAAACTAATGCTATATTAAATACTAGAAGCAGCAAGGGCCGTAGAGGAGATCGTAATAGCACAAAAGAGCTGACTTTGCGTTTTGACAAGGTTCAGGATGCTTTAACCAGTAGTGATATAGAGAGAATATTTAAGCAGTATGCGGCATCTATTCTAGGAGGGGTAGGAGCTATAAAGAGCAGCGGTTCTGAGATTAGTATGGGTAGTCTTAGCATGAATTTAAGTGAAGGCACGTGGATACGTCATAGTAGCGGTGCAAGCGACAATATCTTTGGTTTTGTCCAAGAAGGAGCATCAGTTAGCAAGCGTCAATCACTTGAGATAGTTGCCGAGCTTGCTGGCATTCGGGCGGAATCAAGTAGTTATGATTACCGTACTTATGTTGCAACAAGCAGAGCTAATAAAGAACAAGCAAAGCTCCAGGTAGCTAATGAGTGGGTAGCAGCTTATGACAAAATAACAAATGCTGAGAGCTTTGATCCAAACAAGCATTTAAAAGGCATGATGCAGCATAATACATTAGAGGCGGTATATAGCTACAAAGATGCAGAAGGAAAGCTACTAGGGTACGTAGTGCGTTGCGTCAGCAAAGAGGATAGCAAGAAACAGACATTACCTGTGACATACTGCTATAATGCGACAAAGCAAGAATATAATTGGCGTCTAAAAGGATTTACTGATAAAGGTGACAAGCCTATCTTTGGATTAGAGAAAGCTGTTTGCAGCAGCAAGCCTATACTCATAGTAGAGGGCGAGAAGGCAGCCGTATCCGCAGCTAAAATATTGCCTGACTATGACGTAGTATCGTGGATGGGCGGCAGCAACGCTGCTGATAAAGTCAACTGGAATCAACTTGAATGGTGTGATGTAATTATATGGCCTGATAATGATCAGCCAGGTTTTAAGGCTGCGGGCATAATTAAAGATAAGATCAACAAAGCAAATGATCATATAGGCTTTGTTAGCGTTGTTGATCCAACTAAATTGCAATTTAATGGTAGCATCCACAAGGATTTACTACCTGAAAAATGGGACTTAGCAGATAGATTGCCTGATAGTATGACAATAGAGAATATCAAAGAAGCAATAGAAAATGTTAGATCTGCTCATTTAGATTTAAACCAAATACAGAGCGTGATTCAAGGTATGACGCATAAAGCACCTCAAGAGGTATCACATGTATCACAGCAGCTACTTGAGCGTAATATTTGGCAGGAGGTATTTAAAGGTAAGATCGTAGATGAAGAAAAAATCAAGGGCATAAGTGCTAATGAGCAGGGAGTGGCTACTTTCTTTAGTTCAGAGGAATCATGTAATTATATTAAATATTTAGAAGCAACAGGCAAAGGAGGAGTAACTCATGACTATTTAAAATACGACTCTTTGATGTATCAAGATATTTTAACTAGTCTTGCTGCAAGTGGCGAGCGTTTGAGTGATAATATCAAGGGTTTAAGCAATAGCATCAGTAATCAAAGCTACAAACAAGATATGCATAGCAACAATGCTGCTGACATAGAAATTATAGAGAACATACCTAAGTTAATAGATGAGGCACAAAATCTATATGAGAAAAAAGTACTAGAATATGACGGTATTGCCGGTACTAATGCAGTATACAGAGATTATTTAGAGCTGATGGTTAAAAACTTTGGAGAATCGCACGGAAAAGTTACGTTATATAAAAATATTGTTCGTGACGTATCTGTTCTGCATTCAGCACAACTCGGTATGAATATCAATGATTTACCGGGTAGTCATCATGAAGAGATAGCACGAGACGTGTATAGTACTATATCGGAGTGGAGTAGTAAGTATACGCATAGATAATGCTGACAAAAACAAGATTGCACACCAAGTATATGCAGAACATTGTACGTTACGAGCTTGGAAGCAGAAATCATATGAACAAGTTACTACTGGGTATAAGGTTTATTCTGATTATCAAAAACATCGTGAACAGACAAGATTAGCGGATATTGAAAGGGAAGCAGAACTCAAGACATTAATATCACATACACAGCAAATACAGCATGCGATCTTGATATCCAAGACAGCATCAGAGGTGTTTGTAGCCTTAGAAAAAGATCAGAAGTTTTTTGTAGCATTAAATGGCAATATCAAATGCTAAGACTATCGAGCAAGATAAGTGAATTACTAATATGCATAATATGATAGTGTATGCCCAAAAACATGGTATATTAAAGGATCACGAGATACTAAATCAATTTAACTCTTCTGATAGCCATAATGTGCTTAAGAATTTAAGTACAACATGTGAGAAGCATTATATGGAGCATCATGGCGAGAATATTAAGCAGCTATTAGATGATGAGCATGTGATGGTAGGAGCTAAGAAATATTCATGCCCGCTTAAATATATGAAGCATGAGAGGCAAAATAATATACCAAGCTTTGTAGATGAGAAGCATATAGCATCAGCCTTTGCTAAGGTCAAAGCAAAAGTTAAAGAGCTGCGCTTAGAGAAAGAGTTAGAACATACAATGACCATGAGATTATAAGGATTGACAAGCATGACTAATGAAGAGCATAATCAGAAACAACAGCAAACAGACTTAGAAAATAGCGGTGTTTCTGAGCGTCCAAGACATGATGAATTATTTAAAAAGGTCATGAGTGAACCTATTGCTGCTCGTGAGTTTCTAGAGCATTATTTGCCAGTATCATTTAAGAACAAGATTAATCTAAATAGTGTTAAAATAGAAAAGGAAAGCTTTGTTACGGAAGATTTAAGAAAGAGACTCAGTGACATTATTTATTCTGTTTCTTTACAAAAGGATAATACTACTGATAGTGTAGATAATGACAAAGCTTACGTATATGTGCTTATAGAACATCAGTCTATTAGTGATTACTGGATTGCCTTTAGACTGTGGCAGTATATGCTGCTATTATGTGAAAGACATAAGGACGCAAATAAGGGTAACAACAAACAAGAAAGAGATAAACTCCCTCTAATATGTCCTATAGTAGTATATGCAAATGATAAACCTTATAATGCTCCAAGGAGCTTTTGGGAATTATTTGAAGATAGTAATACTGCTAAAACTCTAATGTTAGATGAATACTTGCTTGTTGATTTGCAAAAACAAAGTGATGATGAAATAGAGAAAAAAAAGCATCTTGGTATGATGGAGTATATGCTTAAACATATCAAGGCTCGTGATATCTTAAATCTATGGCAAAGCCTACTTGAGAGGTTTGAAAGTAGTATAGAAATAGATAAGGAAAATGGATACATTTACATTAAATGGTTATTGTGGTATAGTGATGCTAAGGTAGATGAAGATAAACAAGCAGAGCTAGCTAAAATCATAGCAAAACATCTAGATAAAGCAGACGGGGAGGGGCTTATGAGAACTATTGCTGATAAATATATTGATGAGGGAATGCAAAAAGGAATGGTACAAGGCATGCAGATTGGAGAAGCTAGAGGCATGCAGATTGGCAGAAACGAAGGCAAATATGAAGTGGCTAAAAATATGCTTTCTAATAATTACTCTATTCCTGAGGT
>NZ_CP015014.1:0-18345 GCF_002078335.1 Rickettsia amblyommatis
AAAGGTGTACGACAATAGATATTGTTAACTTAAATATCGGAGAAAGTGATGGAAGATTTTGATAAAAAGACTAAAGCAAAACAAATAAAAGATATAGAATAAGAATATAAATAAATATAGGATATGCCCGAGATTGTGGTGACAGAGCTTATGAAGCAAATCAGCAAAAACATCAAGACTTTTTACCAGCAGCAAAACTGTAGCCGCAAGAAAACAAAGAAGAGAAGATTTGAGAGGTATATAGAAGGCACCGTCAAGTGTTAAGAGAGGTATGCAAATTAAGAATTGAGAAATAAGTAGTAATCGTCTATATAGAGTGTCTTATTGGGGGAGGTTTCTAGTTTAACACAGTTCTATGAACATTCTTAATTAGTTACGAATTAAACAGACATTTTAGTTGTAACTATGTCTGTAAATCACACTATTTAAATAGTTGGATAAGTCAAACCCACTACTGTCTCCTGAGAATAGACTGTGACACCCTCCTAATTGCAAATTGTTGTATAAACAATACCCTATTTCCAATTGCTATTTTTGCTTATTGCCATAAGCTTGTGATATCAAACCTTTCATTTTCTTATGGATTTGGCTATTACTTCCTTAAAACCCTATGACTTGTAGGGTTCGTAGAGTTTTGACGGAGAGACTAACTCAAGTTGTATCAGACATCATGACTTATCAACATATCATTGCAATACTTCAAAGGTATGATCATCATTTTGATTGTACACAATTTGATAAGGCTATCAAGTTTCTCGTAAAATATTGCCACAATAATAAGTACTCATTAGAAATATCAGAAACCCTGATCTCAACATATCCTGATACTAAATCCGTTATTACATCTTTGTTATTTTTTAGCTCAGTAAAAAATCACTTAACATTAACACACATTAAATATCATTTTGGTGAAGAAATAGCTACGATATTTTTTTCACTGGTTGAGTTATTTCGAATACAAAATACATATTGTAATACAATACAAGAAACGTTTCAGTTGTTTTGTTCATTAAAGCCTAATATTGCAATCAGAGTCTTATTAATAAGATTTGCTTATTTATTACATAAAATAATATTTCATTGCAATATATCAGATATAGAATATTACTTAATGAGTGAAGAGATAAAAGATATATATGTACCTTTATTTAAAGAAATAACAGTAGAGAAAATTAACAATGTATTACAAAATGTTTGTTTAGAAATATTACAGCCTAAGTTATACAAATTTATAACCGATTTCTTAAAAGTAAACTATCAAAATCCAGATCAGTTAGTTATTAAAGTAATTAATTCATTTCATGATATTTTATCCAGATTGGATGTAGAATATGCAATATCAGGACGAGTTAAGTCTACTTATTCTATAGCACACAAGTTAGTAAATAAGTCTAATGAAATAAAAAACTTATGTGATATTATCGGCATCAGAGTAATAGTAGCACAAGATAATGAATGTTATAAGGTATTAAATACTATTTTTAACTATTATGCACATATTCCAAAACGAAATAAAGATTTTATTAAGTGCCCAAAGAAAAATAATTACCAATCACTACATACAGTAATAATAGATAAAGATTTACGGAAGCTAGAAGTACAAATACGTACCAGAAGGATGCACAACATTGCACAGTCTGGTTCTGCATCACATTTGCAATATAAACTCAACTTACAAAACAGTAATAATCTTGATATTGCTCATAACATATTAAATAAATTTATACTCAACACATTAAACCAATATAGTAGTATACCTACTATAGTACCTAAATATCTTAGAATAAATAGGTTAGACGGCTTAATATCATATATAATAGGACCCATAAAGCCAAACGACCGAACATTAAAACAAGGTGTATCTATCTATCATGAAAATACTAGATATTATGTTGATACAGCAAAAATAGTTAATGTAAATCAACAAACTTTGATCTTAGTGAGTAAAGGAAAACCATATATAGCAACAGATACAGGCAAGACATCACAACTACAAGGTGTATCGCTACAAAATATGTGGACAGATCAGAATAGTATTAAAAATTCACTATCAATGCTAAATAAGCGAGTTAGTTATAATACACAAATTAAGGAACGGCATCTCGAGCAACAGCTATACACAGAAAAAAACCTATCATCTAATGGTGAACTCTCTACAAATCAGCTTCAAGAAATCGAAATCGCAAATACCTCTAATAAAAATCCTAATCTAAATGATCATCATGCATACCTAAAATATTATATAAAATGTACAAATACACATACTACTTCTAGTATGCAAATGAAATCAGATTATGAATTAAATTACATAAACAAGAATGTATTGATAGATGCAGTGATACAAAATGATCAAAATACTGATAATCTTAGTAGGACTTTTAGTAAGAAATTAAAATTACAATGTGTCCCAGAGTGCAAGAAAAAAGACAAATTATTTTGCACAGAAGTGAATTTGCATTTGCAGAATGATAGTGACAATACAAATTGTAGCAGTGATGTCTCGAGTTCTCAAAAGAGAAGCTCTCAACAAAAAAAATGTATCAATACTGCTACCATAAAATTTATTTCAGATGATGACATAATGAATATTAGAATAGAAGAATTGATGATTATATTAAAGGATACTCAAATTACATATCTTGACTTAAGCAATAATAATATAGGAGATAAAGAAATCAAAATATTGACACCTATGTTAAAGGATACTCAAATTACATATCTTGACTTAAGCAATAATAATATAGGAGATAAAGAAATCAAAATATTGACACCTATGTTAAAGGATACTCAAATTACATATCTTGACTTAAGCAATAATAATATAGGAGATAAAGAAATCAAAATATTGACACCTATGTTAAAGGATACTCAAATTACATATCTTGACTTAAGCAATAATAATATAGGAGATAAAGAAATCAAAATATTGACACCTATGTTAAAAGATACTCAAATTACATATCTTAATCTTAGACAGAATTACATAGGTGATATAGGAGTTAGAGAACTGGCCAAGATATTGAATAATATGCACATTACATATCTTAATCTGAGCAGTAATGCGATAAACGATACTGGAACTGTAGAGCTGGCCGCTATATTAAAGGATACTCAAATTACACATCTTGACTTAAGCAGTAATAATGTAGGAGATACTACAATAGATGATGCAGTGGGACAACTAGCTGCTATATTGCCGGATACTAAAATTACACATCTTAATCTTGGATACAACTGTATAGACGCTGCAGGAATCATAGCACTTGCGAAGATATTGCCGGATACTAAAATTACACATCTTAGTCTTGAGTTTAATAATGTAGACAATGCTGGTGCAACAGCACTTGCGAAGATATTGAAGGATACTAAGATTACATATCTTAATCTTGATTGTAATGTGATAGGGCTGGGCGGAATTCGTACACTTACTACAATAGTTAAAGAGATGAATATTATAATTCATCTTACAGGGCAACAGCCATATCATGAAACTGATTATTATGATGGTCACTTTAGTAAACTACAACGTATAGAATTCCTACAACTAGATCCAGATTTAGTGCGAGAAATGGCTAATTCAACATCGGATAATACTGCAGAGAATGAAGAAAATGATTCAGGATGTGAGGTATGGGATACGGAATCTGATGATATTAGTGATACAGATAGTAATAGCACAATAACTATGAACAATGGCAATATTTATGGTGGTAATGGCACCATGACTATACGAATTAGTCACAGTATTGATACAATTAAAAGTCGTATTTATGGAATAAATAAGACACCAGATATAGAAGTCATACACAATGCACAGGTAATAATAGAGGATATAGATTGCATGGGAGCGTTATAGCCTAAAATTTTTAATGGTGCATTTAAGTCCATCCACCAGTGTGCCAAGCAAAGTGCGTAAGGAACAGTTGGTGAGAATCCAACCTACGTAAAGTATAGCCAACGGCGTAGAACACAACATGATGTAACGATATCTTCTTCCATTCTCTAAACTATCGTGCATGATGAAGTCCATAGACCAGCAATCATTTATTGTTTTATCGGCTCTTAACCTTTCCTCAGCATACATCTTTTTAAGTCGGGCATTCTTCGAGTCTAATTCCTTTAGCTCAGGTCTTAATGATATTGCTTTTCTGTAAGCCGCTAAGCTCTCATGATATCTGCCTTGCTTTTGCAGTATCATCCCCACATAACAATTTGCTGGTTCATTCTCGGGATTTAGCTGCAAGCACCTTCTCAAATATATTAATTCTTTATGATTTCCCTCTTCTCTTCCGTGCCAATACATCCCTAGTTCAAAATATCTACCCCATTTTTCTTGTTCTGCTGATGCCAATATTTTACCTTTGGGTGAACGTTGTTTGTGATTAGTCGCACTAATTTTCCCTACCCCATCTATTTTGTATCTTTGAAGTTTTTTAATGATTTTCCTCTCTAGCTTGTCTAGGACCCTCATTCACTGTTAAACTCTCGTTATTTAACAAAAAACATTTCTGCATGGGTGCATCAATCACTATTACCACTGTTATTATTTCCTGTAGCAAGTCTGATGCCCTCTGTGATGCTTGATACCTCAGATAAATGTATGTACAAGAGCAGTGCTTTTTTCTTTGTTATAGCGAAGACTCATATCAAACATCTTTATTGCTTCGTCATAACTTCCAAGCAAACATAATGTTATACCGCTAAAGTAATATGCTACGTAATTATCAGAATGGGTTTTGATTACTGACTTAAAACATAATAAAACTGACCTATAGCATCTTCGCTTATCTGTAGGTCTTTGCAGTAGCAGTAGTTGCTTCCCTACTCTTAACCACTCATCGTCATATTTGCTGAGTTTTAAAAAACTGATTAGCACTGTGATTGTTTTAGCGGTAGGTAATTTTGATGAGGATTGGTTATCATGATCTGCATTGTCAGCATTGCACGCTTGATCTACAAAACTCGTAACATTAGGGTCATAAGATATGTGAACTAATCTTGCAGTTTGGGTGACTTTAATCACCAGTCAACACGCTCCTTGTCCAAAATTTGAGTGTTTATTGGTTTTTCTTTTTATAAGATAGTTTGTACTTTATTATCAGCTCAATCCACTACCTCATACTTCTACTTTGTTAAATATATTTTTGGTGTGTCAAGAAATGTGTCAAGAAAATAGTTTTTGGCATTCAGAAACTATTTGTATGATATTTTGAGTTATTTATGGATATTGCACTAAGGATACAAAAATTTTTAAGTCAAAAAATTAAAGCTTATAAAATACAACAAAAAGATTTGGTATTAGGAACATCTTTATCGCGATCTACTATTAGCAAACTCCTAAACGCAATTTTACTTAATCCTAATATCATCACTATTCTTATAATTGCAACATTCTTTGAATGTGATATAGATGAAGTACTTGGTCGCACAAAATTTATAAAAAATACAAAAAAATATCAATTATATGTATCTTTAACTTTAAATGATATTAATAATAACTTATTCTCTTTTCTTAAAACAAAAAT
This sequence comes from Rickettsia amblyommatis, assembly GCF_002078335.1. Lineage (NCBI taxonomy): Bacteria > Pseudomonadati > Pseudomonadota > Alphaproteobacteria > Rickettsiales > Rickettsiaceae > Rickettsia > Rickettsia amblyommatis. The sequence continues at coordinate 5,526 of NZ_CP015014.1, forward strand.
ACAGCAACTTAACATTACAGAGTATATATTGGAAAAAAATTGCAGAGTAGGTAGTAGTACCATTACTCATTTTATTAATACAAATAGTGATAATAGGACTTTAAGTATTAAAGTTATAGTAAAACTGGCAGATTATTTTCAAATCGCTATAGATGAAATGATTGGTAGGACCAAAATATAAACATACATATTCCTATATGTTTATATGATTTGTACTACACTAAAATTTAGTTATAAGTCTGATCAAGAAACGTGATGAATAGTATTTGATCCTGCTTAACATTAAGCATCCTTGCTTTAATAAACAAAAACATTAAGTTAAGACATATAAGCATATATATGTCTATATACTTTTTTCTACAGCTTCTATAATTATTTCAGTCATTGTTACCTCCCTCCTAGCCGCCTCGATTTTTAATTTCTTATGCAATTCTTCTGGTAAAAAGATAGTCGTTCTCTTATGTTTTTGATCCTGTTGTTCATGTTTTATATTACCCGACACCCATGCATCAATAAATTGAGTAGTATTTTTTTGTACCGGTTTTTTGGGGAGCGCAATTCTTTTTCTTGTCATGACCTTTTCAATTAGTTATATTTTTCTAAAATTTCATTTGTTAAATCTGTTATTTCTCTAACGGCTAGATTGTCTCTATTATGCTTTTCCATAACTGTGGAACCAATAGCTGCTGTTTCTGCATATGCCACTCTCTGACAAATATGTGTTTGTAAAATATCCATACCGTAATGATCTAACGCTTGTTCCACATCTCGACCAATAGCAGTATTGGATATTTTCCTATTAATTAAAAAGGCGGACTTTATATTTTTTATTCCTTCTAATGGTTGAGATACTTCTTTTATAAGGCTAACCACTTCATTAGCTGCCCATATATCATAAGGTGACGGTTGCACTGGCATTACTACCAGGTCACTAGTAACTATTGCAGACTTAGCAACATCATATATCCTTGGTGGTCCATCAATAATTATATGATCATAATTCTTAACCAATTTTGATACCTCTTTATGTATTATTGGTTTTGTGAGCCCAACTACAGTGAATAAATTTTCTTTTCTACGAGTTGCAACCCAATCTAGAGAACTATTTTGTGGATCCGCATCTATTAAAAGCACTTTTTGCTTTTTTAGTGATAGACATGTTGCAACATTAATTGAAAGTGTAGTCTTACCTACACCTCCTTTTTGATTCAAGAAAGACAAAATCATAATAACATTATTTATTTTTTATACGATAATATAAATATATAAACATACATATGTCAATATGTTTATATTAGATTGTAAAAACATACATATATGTTAACATATACATGTTATGTGCTCTGATTTTAAAATAATTATTTTTTATGTGTGAAATAATTATTTTTATTGACATGTGTACAAAATATGTTTAACTATGATTATAATTCATTTATCTCAATGGCTTTATGCTGAAGAAAATAAACGTAAAAAGGATATCTTTAGATATTCCAGAGCATATTATAGAAAAGATTGATAAAATTTGTGCTGAAAACTTTATCACGCGCAGAAAGTGGTTTATAGATGCTGCAAATGATAAACTCGAGAAGTATAAATTAAATAAAATAGATACGATAGTGAAACAATAAACTACAGGTGCTAAGTGCTCAAAATAGCTAAAACTCAACACCTTGATTGATATGATATGCAAAAATAAACACGGGCAGAATGATTTTTACATATAATAAATATATACTATTTCTACGTAGCGGTCAAGGGTTTCAGGTACTTAGCTCCATAAAAGGAGCATAAAATGCAATCATTTTACCCGCTTGCTACGCCCAGTGATAATGTAGGTATACATCAGTACTATGATACCACAAAGAATCAATCATACGTCCCAATAACTGGGTGCGTATTATCTCATATATTATCAAGCAAAGAGTTATCTACTCTTGAGAAAATGTACTACATCTTAGCTGATGGGCTTTCTTGTATTAACTTCTCTAAGGGCCATAATAGATCTATATCTCTACCTGCTAAAAGCTGGGCAGAAAGACTATCTTGCTCTAAATCTGAAGTATTTGTGCTTCAGAAATCCCTGGAAGCTAAAGGACATTTCATTATTACTAGAGATAAGAACGATCAAGGTCAGAATAAACGTAATATTATTACTACAACAATACCTGATAAGGTTTTTAATGATCTTAAATATGAACCTGATAGGTTTGATCTAGGTGATATCGATAATACAAAAACACGTCACTCTAAGTCAGATAAGTTAGATTCTATAGATAATATCTTTGTGCCAACCATAGAAGGAAAAAGGCAACATCTTGAAAAAACTAAGATGTTTATAAGAGTACCTTATGAGTTCTTAAAGCAATTAAATTCTAATTGCAGCATTTCTGCAACAGCAAAGACTATAACACTCTATCTTTTTACAAAGATTTATAAATCTTCATTATCTAGTAATAATGATAAAGGTAACAGAGACACGGACAGTAAGGACAAAGACAACAGGATCACTACAGAGACTTATATTGATGCCAGTAACAGCAATAAGAATGATTACAAAGATTTTTATGATCATGCTTATGACCATGATCACTCTATAACTAATAATCTGCACTCTATTGTCACTTCTTATCAAGAATTACAGAAAGAACTTAAATTACATAGAAATTCTATTTCTAGAGCATTAAAGGATTTAGAAGATAATAATCTTATTAAGCGAGATAAGTTAGTTATCAGAAACAATGATGATTATAATAGCAGGGCTGATAAATCTTTATGGCAAATATCTCTTCTGAATATATCTCTCATAAATAACAATGATCAGAAAAAACAGAAAGAGCAAAAGCAACAAATAGTAATTGAGTATAATAACAATAAAGCCTTAGAAATCGCTAAAGAATGGAAATGCACAGAATATGACCCTCCTTGCACTGATTCTGGTCAATTATATAGTAAAGACTTTGTATCAAAGAATAGTATTATTAAAAATATAGATTATATAGATGTAAATCTTAAGAATTTATCTATAAATGATTCTTCAAACATATATAAATCTGAAGAAAATTTCAAAAAAGAGTTTTTGGGAAACGAGCAAAGCTCGTTTCCATCTGAATTTTATAACAATTCTTCTTTTTTAAATGATTCTGAAGCTGGTTGTTTTGTTTCTAAGGAAGAATACCATGAAACAGCTAGTCTTAAGCTACCTTGTGCTAATATACACCCCGAGATTGTTGCAAGAACCATCAAAGATATATCTGAAAATAAAGAATTAAGGCATTTCTATCCACTATCAGAAAAAGATGTAGATATACTTAACTTCAAAGCAAACAGGGAATTTAGCACTAACTTTGTAAACCAGTTACTATTGAAGCTATATATCAAATATCCTGAAAAGAAATTTAAGAATAAGTTTATCTTCTTAAGCTATATGAAGAAAGTGCTTGCGAGCGAAAAACATCAAGGACCACTTGTTAATCATACAACATTTAGATTCAGTTGTAATATAGGTGCTGAAGAGCAGAACATGTTAGAACATGAGCAATATTTAAGCCAAATAGAGAATTCATTTGATACCAGTAAAGAAATGCAGGTAAAGAAGAAGATAGCAGGAAGATTTAGCACTTCCATAGCGTATTCAATACTAACTCAAGTAGAGTTTAAGATAAGTGCCAACAACAGCTTTATAACTGTATTAATTCCAAGTAACCTAGCTTTAAGTGAGCGACAAATAGAGATCTTAAGTGAGCAGCTAGAAACAGTATATGGAATGAACGGTTATTATGTGCAGAAGGTAGAAGAGGTGGAGGATACAAGCAATGAAAGAAAGCGGAGAGATGAAGAAAAGGTAATGCTATATCCTAAAATTATAACATCTGATGTTGTGTCTGATGGTACACATGCAGGTATTTTAGCGAAAAGTGGGGGATTAGATACGATCGAAGCAAATACAGCATGGCATCATATCAGACAAGGATTAATTGAAGAGTTAGGAGAAGCTATGTATACAGCTTGGTTTGAAAAAGCAGTAGTGAAGGAGTGCAATGATACTTCTACACTAAAGTTTACAATGCCAGCAAGATTTATTGCGGATTGGGTGCGTAATAATTACTCTCATGTTATACAGAGGCTTGGCTCTAGTGCAGGGGTTAAGAGAGTGGAGTATGGATATTAGTTAAAAAATTATAGTCAAAGTAAGTGAAAACACAGGATCAAAAACATAAGAGAAGGTAATCCTCCCTAAAACAAAATCGACAAGAAGAGTAGAATTTTCTAATAACAAAAAAGGAGATTCTGTAAAATGACTATATCAAAGCATAGTGACAGCCAAATTATGTCTATATAGAGATCAAGGTATGGAGGTATGGATTTACCGATGATTACCAAGCTAAAGGCATTAGAATCGGAGAATGCCCGACTTAAAAAGATGTATGCTGAGGAAAGGTTAAGAGCTGATATATTCAAGGAAGTACTTGAAAAAAGTAAAGAAAGCCATCTCTTGTCCTTGAGATGGCTAAAATGATATCTGAAGAAAGAGGTATTGCTATAAGAACCGTATGCAAGATCTTTTGTGTCAGTGAAACCTGCTATAGATATAAGAAGAAGGTATCATCTGAGGATGATGTTATAGCTAGTTGGTTAATAGCATTTAACCAATAATCAAAAGACCTGGGGCTTCGGTTTTTGCTTTTTATATTTGCGTAATATCAAAGGTTTTGGTTGGAATCACAAACGTGTATACAGAATATATAAGGAATTAGCACTTAATATGAGAATAAAGTCTACGAAAAGATTACTTAGAGAAAAGCCTGAAAAGCTTATAGTACCTAAAACAATAAATGATTGCTGGTCTATGGACTTCATGCATGATAGTTGAGAGAATGGAAGAAGATATCGTTTATTTAATGTGATTGATGACTTTAATAGGGAGGGTCTTGGTATTGAGATTGACTTTTCGCTACCGGAAGAAAGAGTAATAAGGGCACTAGATCAAATTGTAGAATGGCGAGGCAGACCAAAATCTATACGCTGTGATAATGGACCTGAATATATAAGTAAATTATTGAGCAAGTGGTCAAAAAAGCAAAAGATCAAGTTGTTGTTCATTCAGCCAGGTCAATCTCAGCAAAATGCATATATTGAAAGATATAATAGGACTGTAAGATATGATTGGTTGAGCCAGCATTTTTATTTTATAATATACAAGAGTACAACAAGAGGTACGAGATCTTGCCACTAAAGGGCTTTGGTCATATAATAACGAAAGACCAAATATTGCTATAGGTGGTATAACGCCAATACAAAAATTAGCTTTGGCGGCTTAACTCTCTACTCTTTATTACCATTCAAAATGGGGGGATTACCATGTAAAATATAGATGAAAAGTAGCATTGCTACTTTTCATCTATAAGTGAGTAGGATGTCAAGATCCAATTGATCTTATTCTATTGAATTTTGCTAAATAACCTTATAAAGTCCTTAGATTTCATATAAAATGTGTTATTATTTCAACGAGCAATCAGCATAGCAATTCACTTAATCCTAAAAGGCTAGCATCATCATGATGTTGTTCTATGACAGTTATAGGTCTTGGTGGTAGTCGCGGGTGATCATAGACCGGTTCACAATTATCATATATTGGTATCCCAGAGTCTCTGCCCTCTATATGTAATTTAGCAAGTCTATGAGAATTGACATTACTGCTATCTTGAATAGAGCTATCAGTTGAACTCATTAACTCCATTCTTTCGTGATCGTCAGAATGTGAGCTAGAGGGATTTGAAGTATCATACGTAGCTTTTGTATATTGAGCCCTCTTACTAGAAATGTTTACAATAGCATACTCCGCTCCATCTGCCGAAGAACTGTCACTGTAATATATTTTAGCTTTTCTACTATTAATCCCCATTAGAGTAGGATCACCAATATTAATATCAGCAGTTTCTGTTTGCGCCACAGGTGTTTTCTTACAGAATTTATTATACATATGAGTTAGTAAATATGTAATTGATACGGCTGATGCTAAAACTAACCCGCCTACGAGCATAGTATTATCTTGGCTATGTTGTGTATCGTAGTTACTAATATCAGTACTATTGGTACTATTGTAATCTATAACTTCATAATTACTAGTATAGTTTAAGCTTATATTTTTGGTTACAGTTGTAAAGAAGAAGTCTAGTATAGATGAAGTGGTGTTATTAACTACGTCAGGTGTTACTTCTTGCAGCATGTGTTTTAACTTATCAGACATATATTCTATAAGGAAGATACCACATTTTCCAGTTTTTGGTGTACGTATAGATACATCATGACCTTGTAGCACTACCTTATGCACATTTTTAATCAGTACTGACTCATCTGTAAAACACCGATGTTCATACAATAATGGAGTGTTATTAGGACTAAAGATTTTATATTCTGTCCCAAAGATTCTTGTATTATCGAATGAGTTTACCACTCTAAATATGGTATCATTGAGGTGTTCAACATATGCTGTGAGGCCTAAAGAGTTCTTACTTTTGCTTAAAAATTCAAAAATATTGCATTCTACTGCTTTATCGAGTGAACAATTGTTAGTAGGGAAACATTTACTAGAAATAAGTTGCTGATCCATAAGATAATATTTGCGACTACGTAACATGTTGCCAAGTTTTATAACATCAAATGTTTTATTACTATCTGCACATGTGTTGGTATGACCCCAGATTGTGTGGAATGTATTTAGCAATAGTGGAAAAATTTCATTCATTTGTATCACTCTAGTTTTATTAAAAAGTTATTTATTAGTGGTATTGATTTATATTGCCACTATCTTGCCCTGGCCCATCATATAACCTTTTTTAATTTTATCAATTAGATTATTGAAAGATATTATGAATTATTACACAAAGATAACCAATTATATTTAGGCAATATAAAAATTGAATAGCTTAAGAGTACGAACTTAATAAATTATAAATATTAGATTATCTTGTCTAATGTTAATTAGGTGTTTGAGTTAGGTTTAGAGAATTTAAGATATTTTTAGTTTTTGGTGGCACTTCTTCTTTAGTTACTAAACTTGCTAGAGTCCCATCAAGATTAAATCTTTGTGCTCCTTCAATAAGGAGTGTTTTATATCTGTAATCAGAGCAATACCTTACTAAAAAATCTACGAATCTGTTGTTTTGAAAAGATCCTTTTCTGTCGCTATAACTTTCTTACTACAGCGGTTTTGCAGGAATAGGGAAACATAGGGGGTATTTTGTTTGCAGTAATTTTAATATTTGTTTCGATTCTTCTCTCCATCCAGCAAGTTTAGCTTTAAGAGCCTCTTTTTGCGCTGCAGCTAAAGCGAAGGCTTTAGCTGCTTTAATTTGTTCTTTAGAAACTTTACCTTCTTGAGATTTATCGTTACTGGCACTTAGCTTAACAGTTACAGTCAATTTAGCATTAGCAGGTTCATTTTGTAATGCCGGCTTCTCGATGACTACTGCTTGTTTTTTAGTTTATTTATTTTGTCCATTTTCAGTTTTTAGAAAGAAGATTAGAGCGTTTAGATAATGGTGAAATAGTATTTGCAAAAGTAAAAGATTTCTTTATGGTTTAAGACACCAATGCGAGATAGAGATTAATAAAGTATATGAGGAAGCAAGGTTACCTTTTCTGGTAACTGCTAAGTCATTTAAGGAGCTTGGAATAGATAAGAGTCAACACGCCATAAAGGACCTGCTCATTATATGAAGGCCTACGAATGGGAGGAAAAGAATAAAGAAATAATAGCTGAGAATGCCAATAAGATATATGAGAATCTGGAATAGTATTTGGTAGGATTTCATATACGAAACCGGTGTTTACTAAAGAAGATATAGCTATAGCATTATCAGACGCATTAATGGTGCATTTAGTAGCGAAAGATAGCAAGATTACGCAAAAGCAAGAAGCGATGAGAGCATTTGGAGCAGGGCTAATTAAGGAGCAAGATAGTAATGTAACTGCAGCAGAAAGTATAGGTAACAATCTAGCCATTGAGCATTTGAACAAAGAATATAGTGAGGAGTTTTTAAAGCTTCACAACAAGCTACTTGTATCAGACAAAATAGAGCTGATGGTTAAAAACTTTGGAGAATCGCACGGAAAAGTTACGTTATATAAAAATATTGTTCGTGACGTATCTGTTCTGCATTCAGCACAACTCGGTATGAATATCAATGATTTACCGGGTAGTCATCATGAAGAGATAGCACGAGACGTGTATAGTACTATATCGGAGTGGAGTAGTAAGTATACGCATAGATAATGCTGACAAAAACAAGATTGCACACCAAGTATATGCAGAACATTGTACGTTACGAGCTTGGAAGCAGAAATCATATGAACAAGTTACTACTGGGTATAAGGTTTATTCTGATTATCAAAAACATCGTGAACAGACAAGATTAGCGGATATTGAAAGGGAAGCAGAACTCAAGACATTAATATCACATACACAGCAAATACAGCATGCGATCTTGATATCCAAGACAGCATCAGAGGTGTTTGTAGCCTTAGAAAAAGATCAGAAGTTTTTTGTAGCATTAAATGGCAATATCAAATGCTAAGACTATCGAGCAAGATAAGTGAATTACTAATATGCATAATATGATAGTGTATGCCCAAAAACATGGTATATTAAAGGATCACGAGATACTAAATCAATTTAACTCTTCTGATAGCCATAATGTGCTTAAGAATTTAAGTACAACATGTGAGAAGCATTATATGGAGCATCATGGCGAGAATATTAAGCAGCTATTAGATGATGAGCATGTGATGGTAGGAGCTAAGAAATATTCATGCCCGCTTAAATATATGAAGCATGAGAGGCAAAATAATATACCAAGCTTTGTAGATGAGAAGCATATAGCATCAGCCTTTGCTAAGGTCAAAGCAAAAGTTAAAGAGCTGCGCTTAGAGAAAGAGTTAGAACATACAATGACCATGAGATTATAAGGATTGACAAGCATGACTAATGAAGAGCATAATCAGAAACAACAGCAAACAGACTTAGAAAATAGCGGTGTTTCTGAGCGTCCAAGACATGATGAATTATTTAAAAAGGTCATGAGTGAACCTATTGCTGCTCGTGAGTTTCTAGAGCATTATTTGCCAGTATCATTTAAGAACAAGATTAATCTAAATAGTGTTAAAATAGAAAAGGAAAGCTTTGTTACGGAAGATTTAAGAAAGAGACTCAGTGACATTATTTATTCTGTTTCTTTACAAAAGGATAATACTACTGATAGTGTAGATAATGACAAAGCTTACGTATATGTGCTTATAGAACATCAGTCTATTAGTGATTACTGGATTGCCTTTAGACTGTGGCAGTATATGCTGCTATTATGTGAAAGACATAAGGACGCAAATAAGGGTAACAACAAACAAGAAAGAGATAAACTCCCTCTAATATGTCCTATAGTAGTATATGCAAATGATAAACCTTATAATGCTCCAAGGAGCTTTTGGGAATTATTTGAAGATAGTAATACTGCTAAAACTCTAATGTTAGATGAATACTTGCTTGTTGATTTGCAAAAACAAAGTGATGATGAAATAGAGAAAAAAAAGCATCTTGGTATGATGGAGTATATGCTTAAACATATCAAGGCTCGTGATATCTTAAATCTATGGCAAAGCCTACTTGAGAGGTTTGAAAGTAGTATAGAAATAGATAAGGAAAATGGATACATTTACATTAAATGGTTATTGTGGTATAGTGATGCTAAGGTAGATGAAGATAAACAAGCAGAGCTAGCTAAAATCATAGCAAAACATCTAAATAAAGCAGACGGGGAGGGGCTTATGAGAACTATTGCTGATAAATATATTGATGAGGGGATTGCTCAAGGCATGCAGATTGGTAAGAATGAGGGAAAACATGAAAGAACTATGGAAGTAGCTAAAAATATGCTTTCTAATAATTACTCTATTCCTGAGGTTTCTCGTATTACCGGCTTATCTATTTCTGAAATCAATAACCTTCTCAAAGCCTAATTCTTGAGTCAAAGGGGCTTCGCCCCTTGACTTAAATTCTTCTAAATCTATTTCTTTCTTGTCATTTTTTCCATAAGATTATCGTTATCTTTAGCTTTTCCTAAAACACTCACATCACAACCTTGTATTGTAACGTTATTGGCTCCTGTGACGGTAAAATATCTTGGAAATTTAGTTGTAACTAAGTACGCAGTACCGCCTGATATGATTGCTGAAAATAATATCACTAAGCACATATTCTTCAGAAAACTAATATTACTACATTCTGTAACATAAGCTGCACTAGCAGAGAGTTTTTGACTATATTCATCTAGTTTTTTTCCAGTGTGCGGATTAAGTCTCTATTTACAGACACCGTATCATTATGTGCATTATTTAATGCTTGTAGCTTTTCCTGATATACATCATCAATATGTTTTGCCATATTAGGCAGAATATTACTGATCTCTTTTTGATCTGTTCCGGCAATATAGTTAAAACACCCACTTCATTTTGCAGTATCTTATATTGATTTTTTTGGGCAGCAATAGTTCGGTTAAATGTTTTAACCGCATCATTAAGTTGGTCTGCACTACTAGATAGAATTGTGCTTAGTTCTTGCTGATGCTTCTCTAGTGCTTTAGTAGAAAAACTAAGCTGATGCTTTATTTTATTTGCTGCATCGGCATCAATGATGTGCTCTGCATTGAGATCAGTAGCTGATTGCTATGCTTCTACACTATTTTCTGTATCTTGGGTATTGTGTTCTACCTGTCACCCCCATATTGAATCTGCTAAATCTCATGTAGCAAGTTACGCTAATTCAGCTTTGGTAGCTTTATATTGGAATGTTGGTTCACTAATTAACGATGAGATTCTACATAATGCTAGAGCTGAGTATGGAGCACAGATTTTATCAAATTTATCGCAAGAACTGATATTGTTATATGGAAACGGTTTTGATGGACCTAACCTTTCTCGTATGGTTAAATTCTCAAAATTATAATCTCAAGAGATTTGTGTGACGTTGTCACAACAATTATCTTGGTATAATAAGGCTTATAGTTATTGAAGATGAATTAAAAAGGAATTTCTATGCAGAGATGTGTAGGTTAGAACGTTGGAGTGTAAGGATTTTAAGGCAAAATAGACAATATGCTTTTTGAGCGCACTGCGATTGCTAAGAAACCAGAATTAAAAATGAAATAAGAAAATTACAACTTGTCACCAAAAGATCTAATAGAACATAAATTAAAACAAGCTATCTCTATAGCTAGAGAAACGTCGTAATGAAAAAGAAGCACATGTAGGGATTGATACTCAAATCCAGGTTATCTAGGATGTCAAGATATATATTATGTAGGCAATTTCAAAGGTATAGGCAAGGTTTATTCCCAGGTATTTATTGATAGCTATAGCAGAGTGGCTGATGTTAAACTATATACTGAAAAAACTGCAATTACTGCCGCTGATATGCTTAATGATAGAGTGTTACCATGGTATGAGAGCTAAGGTATACCAATGCTTCGTATTCTGACAGATCATGTCTTAGAATATAAGGGCAATATAGAGCATCATGCTTTTGAGTTGTTTCTCAGTATAGAAGGTGTAGAGCATACCACAACTAAAGCATATTCAGCTCAAACTAATTGTATGTGTGAGCGTTTTACTAAAACAATGAAACAAGAATTCTGTGATATAGCTATGCGCAAGAAGATTTATACATCATTAGATGATTTGATCTTGATATTTGGTTAGAGTATTTCAATTATACTGGAAAATGAGCACAAAAGTATGCTAGAAATTAAATAAGCTCCTGAGCAAGATAACGATAAATAGTTGCTTTTGATAAATTAAACTCTTGCATTAAAGTTTTGATCTTAACACCCTGCTCTCGCTTCTCTTTCAACACACTTAATTGTTCATGTGTTAAGTATTTCTTCTTACCAAACTTCACGCCTCTCTCTTTTGCTTTTAAGATCCCATCCATTTGTCGCTCAGCTCTAATCTCAGTTTCAAATTGTCCGATCGCTCCTAACACATTAAATATTAATCGACCGGTTGCATCTTTAGTATCTATATTTTGATCTAGAACTTTAAGTGCTACAGATTTCTGTTCTAAAATCTCAGCAATTTTGCATAAATGTGCAGTAGAGCGTGCTAATCTATCTAGTTTCGTGACAGTGAATATATCGCCTTCACGTACATAATCTAATGCATTTTTTAGCACACTTCTTGTTTCGTCAAGACCGGATTTCTTTTCTTGAAAGATTTTATCACAATCTTTTAATTTATCCAGTTGTACACTTAGCGACTGTCCTGATGAACTAACTCTCGCATATCCTACTGTTGCCATATTTATGTCTTATAATCTTTTAAAGTTTACAAGAATTATATAAAGAGACATTAATTAAGACAAGAGTTTTTGAAGTCTCTTAAAGTATACTTTATGATATGATACTTAATAAATGCTAATATCAGACTAATATACAATATCTCCTTAACTTTATTAGTAATACTTTAAATTTTTAATTATCATTATCATGATATTTTGTTTAACTTTGATTGGTAGGTTCTAATTAAAGAATATAGCTACTTTTAAGAATTTAAAAATGTTAATGGTGTCATAGCGTCTAAAATCTCAAGTTTTAGTGTAAAATCCTGAACATAATGCATAGATGTGACAGAACCTCTATATCACAGAACTTGGCAATAAATGCAATAGAATCCTATATATTGCTGAAGAAGTGATAAAGTTTTTATAACACAAATTGGTTCATTTTTAATTACTCATACATTTATTTTGCCTTATTAACTTTCTTTGAAGTGA